>NZ_SDMJ01000004.1:402661-710925 GCF_004153645.1 Rhodococcus sp. Q1
GGAGCGACCCTGACGGGACTCGAACCCGCGACCTCCGCCGTGACAGGGCGGCGCGCTAACCAACTGCGCCACAGGGCCATGAGGAACCTTCGGTTCCCATAGCATGACCCACCGTATCCGGTGGGTCGGGTCTTGTGAAATTGATGGTTGTTTGCCGGACAACCGTGGTGGCCAGGGCCGGGATCGAACCGGCGACCTTCCGCTTTTCAGGCGGACGCTCGTACCAACTGAGCTACCTGGCCGGATGGCACCCGAACCGAATGCCGATCGTATATCTAGGAGCGACCCTGACGGGACTCGAACCCGCGACCTCCGCCGTGACAGGGCGGCGCGCTAACCAACTGCGCCACAGGGCCATACATATTCACTTCTCACACCAAGATACTGCACACTTCGACGAAGTCGAAGCGTACCCCCTACGGGATTCGAACCCGCGCTACCGCCTTGAAAGGGCGGCGTCCTAGGCCGCTAGACGAAGGGGGCCCGATCGGATTTCTCCGAACCGCACCCTCAACGGGTTTGGCGTTCCGTTGGGAGCTTGGACAGCTTATGCCACGGCATTCCTGATTCACAAATCAGCAGGTCAACCGGCCTATTCGTCGTTGCCGGACCTACTCGGCCACCCCTTCTCCCGCCAGCGCTCGAGCCACTCCTCCGAGGCCATCGCCTCGAGCGGCACCTCCACACAGGACTCGAAGCGCGCACGGACGTCGGTGTCCGGTGCCGTGAGGTCGGCGAGATAGCGCTGACCGGCGAGCGACGACGCGATCGCCGCGACGAAACGACGAAGATCTACATCGGGCCGGAACAAGCCTTTCTCCTGCGCCTCGCGTGCCAGTTCGTAGCCGGCCCGTCCCCACACGACACTGCCCCGCAACCTGACCTCTTCCGCGAACTCGGGTTCGGTGACGAGACGGAACTCCGCAGCGATGACCACATCGTCGTGCAGGGCCGCACCGAGATCGCCGACGAGTCCGTGCAGTCGTTCGAACGGATCGAGACCGGGTACGTCCATCCACTCGGCGACGATCGCGCGGTAGCGCTCGAGTCCCTCGTCGAGGACGGCCCGGGCCAGATCCTCCTTGGAGGCGAAGTGGAAGTACATCGCACCCTTGGTCGCGTTCGACTGCTCGAGGATTGCGTTGATCGATGCTGCAGCGAAGCCTCGCCGCGCAAATTCGGTGGCTGCCGATCGGACGATCGCAGCTCGCGTACGACGAGCACGCTCCTGTTGACGGGGCATGGGGAAATTCAGCCTTCCACGTTCCTCTGTTCCCCCACGAGACAACTCTAGTCTGCCCCCGCGATCCCGCCCACGGGTCGTGTTCGACCGAGTGAAATGAGGAACTTCACACCGGCGAGATCGGGGTTTTCAGAGAACACACCGGGTGGTACGCTTTGTCCGGCTCGGGTGCGGAGCAGGGGGTGAGCACCCGAGCCGTTGTCGTTCCTTCACAGGCGGCACCCACACCACGCGATGTCCGATATCATCGACCGCGCAGTGAGGATGCAGTGTGGTTCCCGAGCGGTACGGGGACGAGCAATGTGGTTACACTGTGCGCCCATGCCCCTATAGCTCAGTTGGTAGAGCTACGGACTTTTAATCCGCAGGTCGTAGGTTCGAGCCCTACTGGGGGCACCGGCAACGCCGGCGTCGTACGCGACGCCGGCGTTCGTCGTTCCGAGGGATGGTTCCCCGTTACACGCGGTGCGATCCGGGCGGGACGTCGTCGGCGCTCCGTCCGAGTTCCTTCCCCGCATCGCGGCGCGCTTCGAGTCGCTCCTGTTCGATCCGGCGTTGTTCGAGATCCGTGCGGGCCTGCTTCAGGTCGCGTCCGCGCTTGCGGTAGCGGGTGAGCGCGACGACGAACACCATCGCGGCCAGCGCTCCGAGGATCGCCCCGATCAGCGTGGCGCCGCGGAAACCCGGAGCGTCCACGTCGAGGATCCGCTCCCCGGCGTGCGCGCCGTTGCCGGTGCCCAGCACGACCGCCAAGGTCATGAGGTTCGGCAGAGCGACCACCAGCGCGAGCACGCCGAGAGTGATCTGCAGTCCGCGGTGGTATCTCCAGTTACGGACCTGCCAGATCCACGCGAGCAACGAGATCGGGATCGCCGTGCAGAGGATGCCGAAGAGCAGACCCCACAGCACTCCCCGTGTGAATCCGCCGTCCGCGAGCCCGGCGATCCGCTGCGCCCACCAGCGTGGAACGAACGCCGCCGACGCGTAATAAGCGATCACGAGCACGATCGCTGCCACGACCACCGTGATGACCTTCCTGGCCCACGGCGGCAACCCCTTCCGCGAAACGGTCTCGACATCGCTGTTCGTCATCCGGAACCTTCCTCGCCGATCGGTACGTGCGTACCTGCCGTACGCATGTCAGCCTACGGACCACCGCTTTCACCGCAGGTCCCTTCGCACTGCGAATTTCACCCGGTACGGTTGCCCGACTTTGTATACGGTGAGCCGCAGGGGTAATCGAACGTTCGCCGTCCGGGGAGGGACATGCGCAGTTTCGTGGATCTGGGCCTGTTCCTGGCCGCTGTCGCTCTGGGAATCGGATCGGTGTTACCCGTGGTGGGCGGAATACGTCCCACCGAGATTCCCCTGGTGGCGTTGCGCGACGGCTTCCCCGCCGGCGACCTCGCGAGTGTCGCGGTCCCGGGTCTGCCGTTGTACGAGTCCCTCGCGGTCCCACTCGTGGTGGCCGCAGCGCTCCTGCTCGCGGCCGCGCTGTTCGACTCGGTGGCGGTCGGGTGGGCCGGGACGCTGATCGGCGTCGCCACGGCGGTGGTGTTCTGGACTCGTCTGTTCCAGACCCACGGTGAGTACGTCGAACTCAACCGCAGCACGACGCTGACCAATCAGAACGGGACCGTCCTCCTGTTCAGCGGCACGCTCGTCGCGCTCCTGTGCTGCCTCGTCGCACTGCGTCGCTCCTCGACGAGTCGCGCCTCCCTGGATTGAGCTTCCCCGGACCGAGCCTCCCCCTGCGGCGGGGCCGGTCCCGATACGCTCTCCGCACCGGGTGACCGCTTCGGGACACCCACAAGTCAAGGCAGGAACGATGGCAAGTCTCGACGAACTGATGTCCCGTATCCCGGTCGCGCAGGTGGCGCAGCGACTCGGCGTCGACACAGCGACGGCGGAGACAGCCGTCCGTGCGGCGCTCCCCACCCTCGTCGGCGGTCTCGACGCCAACGCCCGGAACGCGACGGGGGCGGCGTCGCTGCTCTCGGCGCTGGGCAAGCACTCCGACTCGAGCCTGGCCGAGGGTGACGTCGACGTCGACGGGATCGACACCGAGGACGGCGACAGGATCGTCTCCAACGTCTTCGGCGACAACAAGGAGCAGGTGATCTCGACCCTCGGCTCCGTGAACGGTGCGGGCGGGAACGATCTGATCGCCAAGGTACTCCCGATCATCGCTCCCATCGTGCTGTCCTATCTCGCCAAGCAGATCGGCGGTGGTGCGGAAGCGAACTCCGCGAGCACCTCGCAGGGTGGCGGTCTCGCCGATCTCCTCGGAGGTCTGCTGAAGAACGCCGGCGGCGGTTCGGCCCCGGCCGGCGGCGGTCTCGGCGACGTCCTCGGCAGTGTGCTCGGTGGCAATTCGGGTGGTGGTCTCGGCGGACTCCTCGGTGGACTTCTCGGCGGCGGCAAGCGCTGAGAGCCTCTGGAACAACACGTTCCGCTCTTCTCTGTGATGCAGCACGAGCGGGACGGTACTGTCCTCGAGCGTTCCGGACCTGTACCGTGATCCGGGCGATGTGGGGGGCCACTGCACGGTGCGGCCGCATGCAGCGGCGACGATCGGATGATCGGCCGGGCTCCCCTTCTCCGTATGCCGGCGGAGTACACGGACACGATGTGAGGGGTAGAAGAGTATGACGCGAGTCCTGACTCAACTGGAGTTGCTGCGCGAACTGGAGCCTGTAGCCGAAGCCAACCTCAACCGGCACCTCTCGATGGCGAAGGACTGGCATCCGCACGACTACGTCCCGTGGGACGAGGGCCGCAACTTCGCCGCGATGGGCGGTGTCGACTGGGAGCCCGAGCAGTCGAAACTCGGCGAGGTCGCCAAGGCAGCCATGATCACCAACCTCCTCACCGAGGACAACCTGCCCTCCTACCATCGCGAGATCGCCGAAAGCTTCTCCCGCGACGGTGCCTGGGGCACCTGGGTCGGCCGGTGGACGGCGGAGGAGAACCGCCACGGCATCGTCATGCGCGACTATCTGGTCGTCACGCGTGGCGTCGATCCCGTCGCGCTCGAGAACGCCCGCATGGAGCACATGACGAACGGCTTCGCGTCCCCCAACTCCACCGGCATGCTCCACTCGGTCGCCTACGTGACCTTCCAGGAGCTCGCGACCCGTGTGTCGCACCGCAACACCGGACATGCCTGCGACGACTCGATCGCCGACAAGATGCTCCAGCGCATCGCCGCCGACGAGAACCTGCACATGATCTTCTACCGGAACATCTGCGACGCGGCGATCGACGTCGCACCGGCCCAGACGCTGGCGGCGATCGTCGAGGTGCTCGAGAACTTCCAGATGCCGGGCGCCGGTATGCCGAATTTCCGTCGCAACGGCGTGCTCATGGCCAAGCACGGCATCTACGACCTGCGTCAGCACCTCGACGACGTCGTGATGCCGGTACTCCGCAAGTGGAGGATCTTCGAGCGCGATCTCGGCAGCGAGGCACAGCGCGATCTCGACAAGCTCGGCACCTTCCTCGAGGAGCTGGAACGCCAGGCGGGCCGGTTCGAGGAGATGCGCGACCGCTCCCTCGCCCGGGAGGCCGCGAAGCGCGAGAAGGTGGGCGCGAACGCCTGAGTCCCGTACGGGCGCCGACGCCCGATCGCGACGGAGGTTATCCTGTGCCCGGCGCCGATTTCGGAGCCGGGCACAGTCGCTTCCGCGGTCCTCCACGAACGGGCACGCTATTTCTTTGTCACACAACGGTTTCCAGAGGTACCCATGTCTTCCCTCCGTATCGGCTCGATCGAACTGAACAGCCCGGTCGTGCTGGCGCCCATGGCGGGAGTGACGAACGTCGCATTCCGTACGCTGTGCCGCGAACTCGAACTCGAACGGGCCGGCAGCACGTCGGGTCTGTACGTGTGCGAGATGGTCACCGCACGCGCCCTCGTCGAGCGGCACCCGGTCACCATGCACATGACGACCTTCGGTCCCACCGAGACACCGCGGTCGCTGCAGCTGTACACCGTCGACCCCGACACGACCTACGCCGCGGCGAAGATGATCGTCGACGAGAACCTCGCCGACCACATCGACATGAACTTCGGGTGCCCGGTCCCCAAGGTGACCCGCAAGGGCGGAGGATCCGCCCTCCCCTACAAGCGCAGGCTGTTCGGGCAGATCGTCGCGGCTGCCGTCCGCGCCACGGAGGGCACGAACGTCCCGGTCACGGTCAAGTTCCGCATCGGGATCGACGACGAACACCACACTCACCTCGACGCCGGTCGCATCGCGGCCGCCGAGGGAGCAGCAGCCGTGGCCCTCCATGCCCGGACCGCAGCGCAACGGTATTCGGGAGCGGCCGACTGGGACGAGATCGCGCGGTTGAAGGAACACGTCACCGGCGTACCCGTGCTCGGCAACGGCGACATCTTCGACGCCTCCGATGCGGAGAAGATGATGGCCCAGACCGGTTGCGACGGCGTGGTCGTCGGTCGCGGCTGCCTCGGGCGCCCCTGGCTGTTCGCCGAACTCAGTGCCGCGCTCGGCGGTCGCCCGATTCCCACCCCACCGAATCTCGGTGAGGTGACGCAGATCATGCGCCGGCATGCCGAACTGCTCGCCGACCATCACGGTGAGGACCGCGGCCTGCGCGACATGCGCAAGCACATCGCCTGGTATCTGCGCGGATTCCCGGCCGGGTCGGAGATCCGTAACGGGCTCGCCCGGGTGTCGACGCTCGCCGAACTCGACGATCTGCTGGGCAAACTCGACCACGACGTGCCGTTCCCCGCCGATGCCGAAGGCCCGCGGGGACGTCAGGGTTCCCCGAGCAGCGTCGCGCTCCCCGACGGCTGGCTCGACGACCCGGAGGACACCTGCGTGCCCGAGGGCGCCGACATGATGCACTCGGGAGGATGAGTCCTTCCTCGGGGACTGTCCTGGACGGATTCGCGGATCGACCCACGGATGTCGTGCGTCACACCCGCGTCACGGTCACATGCGACCGGCGATCAGTATCATTGCGGAGTCCTCGCGACGGTCGCCGCTGAGCGATCGGGTGGACGACGACGGATGACGATGCGGCGCGACCGCAGAAGGAGCAGGTATCGGTGGACGAGGAGCACGAGACAGGATCTCCGGATCCTCGCGCTCCCTGGGAACGACCGATAGCCGACAGCACCTACCGCGAAGCCCGTCCGGGCAGACGCAGCCGCGCAGGTGGGGTGCACCGCTCCGACGAGCCCGACCCCGACTCCGGTCGCCACGAGGGTGCACGCAATCGCCGGGCCGCGGATTCGGACGACCCGGAACAGCTCACCGTCGCCGAACTGCTCGACAAGGTGGGGCGACGATCCGATCCCCCTCCCCGGCCGGATCCGCCGAGCACGTCCACATCGTCGCTGCCTCCGGCACATCCTCGCGGCCCCGAGCCTTCCCGGTACGTGGCATCCGAGGACGAATCCGGACGGGCGGTGCTCCCGCGAAGAACGCCTCCCCCGGTGACGCCGCCGACCCGCTCGACACCGACGAGCCCTCCTGCACGGCCCGACCCCCACCCTCCGATGCCGCCGGCCCCTTCGGCACCGCCGACCGCGGGCGCACCGCCGGCACCGCCGGCACCGCCGGCAGCGGGTGCACCGCCGGCACCGCCCCCAGTGCCACCGGGACCGTCCCGTCCCCGGCCACCGGAGAATCCCGTCCCGCCGCGCGCCCAGGCACCGGATCGTATGACCGGCCCTCCGTCCCACGCGGCCCCGGCGCCACCACCGCGAGCGGTGCCTCAGGCGGAGTCGCGAGCGGTGCCTCAGGCGGAGTCGCGGGCAGTGCCTCAGGCGGAGTCGCGACCGGCACCTCCCGTCGGCGCGTCGCAGTCACCACCTCCTCGACAGAAACCGCCGGTCGTGGACGAACAGCCGACCGTCAAGATCGACGCGGTTCCTTCCGGGGACGACCGTCCGCCCATCGAGGACGACGCGAAGGCACACAACCCCGCGCTGCCCCGACCGGTGGGTAGTGGCACCCTCGGCCGTCTCGCTCAGAGCAAGCAACGCAAGCGGAAACGCCTCCGGTTCGCAGTGCGAGCGGCAGTGGCCTTCGTCTCGGTCCTGGCGCTGCTGGGCAACGGTGCGGTGTGGGGATACGTCCGTTCCACGGAGGCCGGCTTCTCCCAGATCGCCGCACTGGACACCGAATCGGACGACATCGTCGACCCGATCGGCCAGACGGGCGACGAGACCTACCTGATCGTGGGCACCGACACCCGCGCCGGCGCCAGCGGTGCGATCGGAGCCGGAACCGTCGACGACGCCGAGGGCGCTCGTGCCGACACCGTCATCCTCGTCAACATCCCCGCGGATCGCAGCCGCGTGGTCGCGGTGTCGTTCCCCCGCGATCTGGACGTGGAACGCCCGGTATGCCGCGGATGGGACAGCGCGACCGGCGACTACGATTCCGAACTGTATCCGGCCGCCGAAGGCGACAAGCTCAACGCGACGTACGCGCTCGGCGGGCCGAAGTGTCTGGTCAAGGTGATCCAGAAGATCTCCGGGTTGAAGATCGGTCATTTCGTGGGCATCGACTTCGCCGGCTTCGAATCCATGGTCGACGAGATCGGTGGGGTCGAGGTGTGTACCCCCATACCGTTGATCGACAACGAGCTCGGTCCCCTCATCGAGACACCCGGCACCCATACGCTCGACGGGAAACGCGCACTCGACTACGTCCGCGCCCGCAAGATCGATTCGGAGGGCAACAGCGACTACGGCCGGATCAGCCGACAGCAGAAGTTCCTGTCGTCGCTGCTGCGTTCGACATTGTCGAACAAGGTGTTGCTCGATCCCGGGAAGCTCAACGGGTTCATCGGCGCCTTCACCCGCGCGACCTTCGTCGAGAACGTCAACACCGAGTCGCTCGTCAAACTCGGGCGTTCGATGCAGAACGTCGAGGCCGGCGCGGTGTCCTTCCTCACCATCCCCACCGCCGGCACCAACGACTGGGGCAACGAGATTCCCCGGACGGACGACATCGAGGCGATCTTCACCGCCATCATCGACGACCTGCCCCTGCCGGGTGAGAAACGCGAGGACGTGCCGGAGGAGACCGCACCCGCACCCGCCGAACCTCTGCCGGCACAGCTCGCCGTCGATCCCTCGTCGGTGTCGGTGCAGGTCTCGAATGCCTCCGGTGTCTCCGGCCTGGCGAACCGGACCGCGGAAACCGTCGCCGCCTACGGTTTCCCCGTGTACTCGATCGGCAACTACGCCTCGGGCACGAGCACCCAGACCGTGATCCGCTTCGGTGCGGGGCAGGAAGCCGATGCCGCGACCGTCGCCTCGGCCTTCCCCGGGGCGGTCCTACAGGAAGCTCCCCCGTCCGCCCAGCTCGGCAGCATCGTGGAGATCGTCCTGGGCACCAGCTTCGACGGCACCGTCGTCGCTCCGACCCCGGCAGGCACACCGCTCGCCCCGATGAAGATCCAGACCCGGTCGGAGTCGTCGGTGGAGCTTCCCGCGGATCTCGCGATCACCAACGCCGCCGACGATCTGTGCACGTAGAGGCCACTGTTCGGCCGATGCCGTTCACCTGCGGTTCATACGATGCTCGCCGTTCGGACCGGTCGAGGTCGTAGGCTGTGCCATTATGCGCGTCGTCTACAACGAACAGATGGGCGAGCTCGGCGATCTCCTCGGGGAGATGGCCGGACTCGCCGGAACCGCGATGGAGCGGTCCACCAGAGCTCTTCTCGAAGCCGATCTCGCTCTCGCCGAGCAGGTGATCGACGAGCACGAGAAGATCACCGAACTCGGCGCGATCTGCGAGGAGAAGGCGTTCCAGCTTCTCGCGCTGCAGGGTCCGGTCGCCGGTGACCTGCGTGCCGTGGTCAGCGGGATCCAGATCGTGGCCGACATCGATCGCATGGGTGCGCTCGCACTGCACATCGCGAAGGCGACCCGCCGGCGTCACCCCAATCATGTGCTCCCGGACGAGGTGAAGGGGTACTTCGCCGAGATGGGACGGATCGCGGTGGCTCTCGGTGCCGCGACCCGCGAGATCCTCGAGACCCGCGATCCCGCCCGTGCCGCCCGCCTCCACCACGAGGACGAGGCGATGGACGACCTGCATCGTCACCTGTTCACCGTTCTCATGGACCGCGAATGGGAGCACGGCGTCGCCGCGGCCGTCGACGTCACCCTGCTCGGCCGCTACTACGAGCGCTTCGCCGATCACGCCGTCGAGGTGGGTCGCCGGGTGATCTTCCTCGTGACCGGCAAGCTCCCCACCGAGGAGGAGATCCGTCAGCTCGTCGAGAAGGTCGACAGCCTGACCGTCTACCCCGAGAGTCACTGACCTTCGAGTCACCGACCTTCCGAACCGACGAGACCCCGACCGGACGAATCCGGTCGGGGTCTCGCACGTCGGGGCAGGCTCAGCCGAAACGGCCCGAGATGTAGTCCTCGGTGGCCTTCTTGCTGGGATTGGAGAAGATCTTCTCGGTGTCGTCGATCTCCACCAGACCGCCGGGGCGGCCCGTCGCCTCGAGGTTGAAGAACGCCGTCTGGTCGCTCACGCGCGCAGCCTGCTGCATGTTGTGCGTGACGATGACGATGGTGAAGTCCTTCTTCAGCTCACCGATCAGGTCTTCGATGGCCAGCGTCGAGATCGGGTCGAGCGCCGAGCACGGTTCGTCCATGAGCAGCACGTCGGGCTGCACCGCGATCGCGCGGGCGATGCACAGACGCTGCTGCTGACCGCCGGACAGGCCGCCGCCCGGCTTGTCGAGGCGGTCCTTGACCTCGTTCCACAGGTTGGCGCCGCGCAGCGACTTCTCGGCGATCTCGTCGAGCGTCTTCTTGTCGCGCACACCCTGCAGCTTGAGGCCGGCCACGACATTGTCGCGGATCGACATCGTGGGGAACGGGTTGGGCCGCTGGAAGACCATGCCGATCGTCTTGCGGACGCCGACCGGGTCGACGTTCGGATCGTAGATGTCCTCACCGTCGAGGAGGACCGAGCCCTCGACATAGGCGCCGGGGGTCACCTCGTGCATGCGGTTGAGCGACCGCAGCACGGTGGACTTGCCGCAACCGGACGGGCCGATGAAGGCGGTCACGCTCCGCGGCGGCACGGACAGGGTCACGTCGGCCACGGCGTGGAACTTGCCGTAGTAGATGTTGACGTCCTTGAGGTCCAGACGTTTGGCCATTACCGGCTCCCTACTGGTGTATCGATGTGAGAAAAAGTCTGCGGACTACTTCTTGCCGACCTGCGAGTACCGGCTGATCAACTTGGCGGCGATGTTGAGGATCGCGATGACCAGGATCAGGGTGAGTGCGGCACCCCAGATGCGCTGCGAACCGGCGGCGGTGGGGTTGTTCATCTCGGCGACCATGACGCCCGGGAGGGTGCCCTGCTCGCCGCCGAACAGTCCGAAGTTGATGAAGGGCGCGTAGCCGACGAGGATCAGCAGCGGCGCCGTCTCACCCATGACGCGGGCGAGGGCGAGCATGATGCCGGTGATGATGCCGGCGAGCGAGGTGGGGAGCACGATGCGCGCGATGGTCTTCCATTTGGGCACACCGAGGGCGTAGGACGCCTCGCGCAGATCCTGCGGGACGATGCGGAGCATCTCCTCCGTGCTGCGCACGACCACCGGAACCATGAGCAGCACGAGCGAGAGCGAGACCGCGAAACCCGACTTCGGCATGCCGAAGGTCGACACCCACAGGGCGTAGATGAACAGCGCCGCGACGATCGAGGGGACACCGCTGAGGATGTCGACCATGAACGTCGTGATCCGGCCGAGCCGGGACTTGCCGGCGTACTCGACGAGGTAGATCGCCACGAAGACGCCGAGTGGGATCGAGATGATCGCACACACGAGTCCCTGCAGGAGGGTGCCGACCAGAGCGTGGTAGACGCCGCCGCCCATCGACGAGGACGTCAGTCCGCTCAGCGAGTGCGTGAACCAGGTCGGCGACACGAGCGCGGGAAGACCCTTGGCGACGACCGTGATCAGCACCCAGGCGAGCGGGATCAGCGCGACGACGACCGAGAGGGTGACGAGCACCGTGGCTGCGGTGTCCTTCGCGCGGCGACGTCCGCTGACACGCTGGAAGGCCGGGGTCTTGACCGGAGAGGTGAGCGTGGTGGTCGACATGGATCAGTCCTTCTTTCCTGCGACGATCATGCGCGCGGCGGCGTTGACCACGAAGGTGAGCACGAAGAGCACGAGGCCGGCGGCGATGTACGCACCCGCCTGGATGTCGTTGTTGAATTCGGCGTAGCCGAGCGCGATCTTGGATGCGATCGTCGCGCCGCCGTCGAACAGCGACCAGGAGAACGCCTGCGAGGTGGTGCGCAGGATGAGGTACAGCGCCATCGTCTCGCCGAGCGCGCGGCCGAGGCCGAGCATAGATCCGCTGATGTAGCCGGACTTGCCGAACGGGATGACGGTCGTCCGCACGACCTCCCAGCGGGTCGCTCCGAGCGCGAGAGCGCCTTCGATGTGGGCCACCGGGGTCTGGACGAACACCTCGCGGCTGACCGCGGCGATCGTCGGCAGGATCATCACGGCGAGGACGATGCCGGCGGTGAAGATCGTTCCGCCGCCCACGATGGAGCCGCTGCCTGTGGCGAACAGCGGAAACCAGCCGAGATTGGTGTTGAGCCATTCCGCCACGGGGCGTAGGAACGGGGCGAGGACGAGCATCCCCCACAGGCCGTAGACGATCGAGGGGACCGCGGCGAGCAGATCGATGACGTACGCCAGCGGTTTCCGGAGCCGATCGGGGCAGTAGGAGGTGAGGAAGATCGCGATGCCCAGAGCAACGGGCATGGCGAGGAACAGCGCGAAGAACGAGACGAGCACCGTCACCTGGAACAGATCGAGGACACCGAACGCCATGTCGGCGATGTCCTGCGTGATCCACTCGCGGCTGGTGAGGAAGTTGACCTGGTTGCGCTGCAGGGCCGGGACGGCGCGCCAGACCAGGAAGACCGCGATCGCGCCGATGATCACCGAGATCAGGACGGCGGAGCCCGATGCCAGTGAGCTGAAGATTCGGTCTCCCGGCCGCACGACGGTCTTGCGTGCCTGGTCCGGGGATGGGGATGGGGTGCTGATCGTGTCCTCCGTGATGCCGGTGACACCGCCCGTTCCTGAGCGGGTCGGTTCGTCGGCCGCGATGGGAACCGACGTGTTGTGCGCGTCACTCATGTGCGCTCGCAATCCTTCTCAGCGTATTCGTCAGGAACGGGCGGGTCGATGATCGCTCGGTCACTCGGGACCGGGCGGTCTCTCGGTCATCCGGCGGCGATGGCGTCGATCGACTCGGTGAGGCGGCTCTTGAAGGCGTCGGGCAGCGGGACGTAGCCCTGCTCGGACAGACCTTCCTGGCCCTCGTTGGCAGCGGAGATCAGGAACGACTTGACGGCGGCCGCGGTGTCGGCATCGTAGCCGCCGGAGCACACGATCTCGTAGGTGGCCAGCACGAGCGGGTACGCACCTTCCTCGGTGCTGCCGAAGATCGACGACAGGTCGAGGGTGAGGTCACCCTCGGAGGACGGCACGAACTCGGCACCCGCGATGGCCTTACCGGCGGTCTCCTCGTTCAGGTCGACCGGGCCGGAGCCGTTGTCGATCTTCGCGATGCTCAGGTTGTTCTGGTCCGCGAAGGACTTCTCGACGTAGGTGATCGAGTTGGGCGAACCGGAGACGGCCTGCGCGACACCCGCCGAGCCCTTCGCGCCCTCACCGACACCACCGGTGAAGTCGGAACCGGCCCCGCTGGTCCAGGCACCGTTCGAGGCGGTCTCCAGGTACTGCTGGAAGTTGTCCGTCGTGCCCGACGAGTCGGAGCGGACGATCGGGGTGATGTTCGCGTCCGGCAGCGCGGCACCCTCGTTGAGCGCAGCGATGGCCGGATCGTTCCACTTGGTGATCGAGCCGTTGAAGATCTTGGCGGCGGTCTCGGCGTCGAGCACGAGATCGTCGACACCCTCGACGTTGTAGGCCAGCGCGACCGGGCCGAAGACCAGGGGCAGGTTCCATGCCGGGTTTCCGGCGCAACGCTCGGCGGCCTGCGCTGCCTGCTCGTCCTTGATGGCCGAGTCCGAACCGGCGAAGTCGATCTGGTTCGCGATGAACTGCGTGCGGCCGTCACCCGAACCGGTGGGGTTGTACGCGATGTTGACGGTCGCGTCCTTCTCGGAGCACACGGCGATGTAGGTGGAGACGAACTGGTCCATCGCGTTCTTCTGCGCCGACGAGCCCGCACCCGAGAGGTTGGACTTGCCGTCGCAGGCCGCGGCGGACGCGGACGCGTCGACGTCTACCGATCCGGCGTTGTTGTCGCTACCGCACGCAGCGAGCGTGAGGGCTCCCGCGGCCACAACACCGAGCAGGGCGCCATTGCGCTTGAGGTTCACCTGTTCTCCTCCGGAAGTAACTTCACACGACCGCGGCGCCGAACGGCGGCGGCATCGTGGCGCGGGCCGTGCCGGCGCCGGGTCGGCAGTACTCGACCCGTTAGAGAAGGTAGGAGGAATCGGTGGACACTCGGACGACCGTAGGTTAACGCGGGATGAACACGCCGGATACACCTGGCGATGGTGTTGCGACCATCACTCGAACTTCACCCGGATCCGGTGTGTCGGGTGGGCGGTGTTCACCTTCGTGGGGAACGGAGGTGTTCACTTCCGGGCGTAGGCGACATCCACGTGGAACCGCTCGAAGCCGAGCTTGCCGTAGGTGTTCAGCGCTGCGGTGTTGTCGCCTTCGACGTAGAGCAGGACTCCGGGCAGACCGCGATCGCGGAGGTAGTGCAGACCTGCGAGGGTGAGCAGGCGGCCGAGCCCACGGCCCTGGGCGGACGGGTCGATGCCCACCACGTAGACCTCGCCGAGCTCCGGGTCGGATGCGGTGGCCGGGTGCACCTTGGTCCAGTGGAAGCCGAGCAGTCGATCGCGCTCGGCGGGGTCGAACGCGAGGAACAGACCTTCGGGATCGAACCACGACTCGCGTCGGCGTTCGTCCACGTCGGCGGCCGTCCAGCGGCCCTGTTCGGGATGCCATTCGAACGCCGCGGCATTGACACGGAGCAGTTCGGCGTCGTCTTCCGGGCCGCCGTAGGTGCGCAACTGCACCGACTCGGGGACCTCCAGGGCGGGAAGGTCGTCCTCGGTGAGGGGGCGACGCAACTGGAGGAGTTCGCGCACTCCCGTCAGACCGAGATGTCGCGCCACCGCCTGCGCGGCAGGCAGATCGCCGTGCGCCCAGACACGGGTGCCGTCGCCACCTTCGGCGAGTGCACGTCCGACGAGTTCGCGGCCCAGTCCACGGCCGCGCCGCGACGGGTCGACGACGATCTCCGCCATCGCGGGATGGCCGGCCTGGGCAGGCACGACGTTCGCGTAGCCGGTCACGGCACCGTCGTCCGCGAGCGCGACGAGATGCCGGGCCGAGCCTTCCCGGCCGAGGGAATGTACCGCCTGTTCGGAGATCGGCGCGGTGCCGTCGGCCTGTGTTGCCCGGGACAACACGGCGCGCACGGCTTCGGCCTGCTCGGCGGACGGGAGGTCGACGAATTCCGTATCGGTGCTCACGGAACGAATTGTGCCCCGGAGTCCCCTGCGCCGGTGTCCCCCGCGCCGGAATGCGGGATCCGCGGGTCGTCGAGAAGCGTGCCGTCCACATCGTCGTCGTCGACGTCGGGAGTGACAGTGCCGCCCTTGCCGGCCCTGGTGGACGGACGCACCGCCTTGTAGCCGACGTTGCGGACGGTTCCGATCAGCGCTTCGTGCTCGGGGCCGAGCTTCGCGCGCAGGCGCCGGACGTGGACGTCGACGGTGCGGGTGCCACCGAAGAAGTCGTACCCCCAGACCTCCTGCAGCAACTGGGCGCGGGTGAACACCCGGCCCGCGTGCTGGGCGAGGTACTTGAGGAGCTCGAACTCCTTGTACGTGAGGTCGAGCGGACGTCCGCGCAGGCGGGCGGTGTAGGTGCCCTCGTCGATGGTGAGTTCGCCGAGGGTGATCTTGCCCGTGTTCTCCGGCCCCACCGCGACTCCCGAGCGGCCGATCAGCAGCCGCAGGCGTGCATCGAGCTCGGCCGGTCCCGTGGTGGACAGCAGGATGTCGTCGAGTCCCCATTCGGGGTTGACGGCCACGAGTCCGCCCTCGGTGAGCACAGCGACGACCGGCACGGCCGAGCCGGTACTGCCCAGCAACCGGCACAGCCCTCGCGCTGCCGCGAGATCGGTGCGGGCATCGACGATCGCGATGTCCGCGGAACCTGCTTCGAGCAGCGACGATACTTCTGTGGGAGCCGGCCTGACCGAATGCGGGAGCAGCGTGAGGGACGGCAGGACCGCATCCGGATTCGGGTCGGAGGTCAGAAGGAGCAGCTCCACCGGGCCTCCAGTTCTTCGCGCGACCAGCGCGGATAGGGGTCGTCAACGTCGTGCAACAGGGTAACGCCCCGATTGTTACCGCTATGTAAGCACGACAATTCCGTGAACGGCCTCCGAGCGGACGGGCCCGGTCCGGCCTCCGGCGCATCCGACACAATGGTGGGCGTGCGCAAACTGATCTTCGGTCTCGTAGTCCTGCTCGGACTCGCGGTCCTCGCCGATTTCGGCGCGGCGGCGTGGTCGGAATACCGCGTCTCGCGTGCGCTGCGGGAGGGTGGCGTTCTCGAATCCGATCCGGCGGTGACCATCCACGGGTTCCCCTTCCTCCTCCAGGCCCGCAACGGTCACTACGAGAACGTCGAGATCGTGGCCGACAACGTCCACACCGATCTGCTCGGGGACATCACCGTCGAGGCCAATCTGATCGGTGCGCACGCCGAGGCCGGCGAACTGCTCGAGGGGTCGATCCGGACCGTGCCCGTCGACCTGCTGTACGGCCGGGTCATGCTCGACGCCACCGAACTAGGACAGCTCTACGGCATCCCCGACCTGCAGGTTTCCGCTCCGCCGGCGAACAAGTCCGACGGCACGGGCGGATCCGGTGGCTCCGGGCCGACGACGGCCGGCGGGGTCGTCCTCACCGGAACGGTGCCCGTCGGACCGGTGGAGGCCACGGTCAGCGTCCAGGCCGATCTGGTGCTCGACGGCGACCGCGTCCACATCGTCGCGTCGGATCTCTACTTCGGCCCCGAGGGACGCGCCGATTTCTCGGTGCCCGACATCCTGAAGCCGGCGGTGCTGGGACTGTTCACGACGACGATCGAACCGCAGAATCTGCCGTTCGGAGTCCGGCCCACCTTCGTCGAGGCGCGCGGCTCCCGGATCGTCATCGAAGGTGAGGCCCGCGACGCCGTCATCGATCTGCAGGAGGTGCAGAGCCCGGCATGATCGCAGTGATCGTCCTCATGGTCGTGACAGTCGCCACACTGGTGGTGGGCACGGCCCTGCGCACCCGTTCCGGCAGACTCCGCGCCGTCGGCGTCGACGCACCGGCCGGGACCCACGAACTCGATCCCGCGCTCGCCACGGCAGGAATCGGGGACGGTGTTCCGGTGGTCCTGCACTTCTCCGCACCCTGGTGCGGACCGTGTGCGGCGGTGCGGCGTGTCGTCGTGCAGGTTCTGGACCGCGCCGGCGGCCCGGCCCGCGAGGTCGAGCTCGATTTCGACGAAAATCCCGCCCTGGCACGGAAACTCGGAGTCCTCTCGCTGCCCACCACGTTCGTCTTCGACGGCGACGGGCGCGAGCGGTTCCGCGCGTCCGGCGTTCCGACGGCCGACGACCTGCGCACAGCACTCGCGTCGTTGTGATCCCGGGGGTCCCCCAACCACGGTGACGTGGGTTAAACTCCCTCGCGTGCAGAACCGCCACGAGCTGATGCTCACCCGACGCCGCGCAGTCGATCTGTGCCGCCTCGGTGGCTGTTGTTGTCCCTGCTGAACGTGTCGGCGGGTTCGTCCCGACGCTGCGGCTGACGCCGCTTCCACCGATACGTCGCCCCGCGGTAGTACGTCGCCTCCGCCCAGCGAATCAGAATCCAGCAGGAGCTTCTCCATGTCCGTATCCACTTCCGGCACGCCCGGACGGCAGGTCGACGTGCGCGGCCCCCGATTCGCGGCGTGGATCACGACCGGCGTCCTCGTCGTCGTCCTGATCGTCGCCGCCTTCTCTCCCGTCGCCGCATCCGTACTCCTGGCCCTGCAGACGATCGTGTTCGCTCTCGGAGCGGCACTCGGCCCGCGACGCAGCCCGTACGGTGCACTGTTCGCGCGGTTCGTCGCTCCCCGCCTCGGTGCTCCGATCGAGACCGAGCCGGTGGAGCCGCTGCGGTTCGCGCAGCTCGTCGGATTCGTCTTCGCCCTCCTCGGAACCGTCGCGTTCTTCGCCGGCGCGACCGTCGTGGGCTCGGTGGCGGCCGGCTTCGCGCTGTTCGCGGCACTGCTCAACGCCGCCTTCGGCGTGTGTCTCGGCTGCCGGATCCACCCGCTGGTCGCTCGGATGCGTCGCGTGCCCGCCTGACCGGCGGTCACCGGACTCGACACCCTCACCTCCACCGGCACGGAGCCCGCCCGGGTTCCGGTCCCGCAAACCTCCCGATTCCCTCACCGAAAGGAACACCCATGGCTCGCTCCGATGTCCTGGTCTCCGCAGACTGGGCAGAGCAGAACCTCCACGCGCCGAAGACCGTTTTCGTCGAGGTCGACGAGGACACCAGCGCCTACGACGGTGGCCACATCGAAGGTGCCGTCAAGCTCGACTGGCGCAAGGACCTGCAGGACGGCGTCCGCCGCGACTTCCTGAACCGCGAGCAGTTCTCCGAGCTCCTCTCGCGCAAGGGCATCGCGAACGACGACACGGTCGTGCTGTACGGCGGAAACAACAACTGGTTCGCGGCGTACGCCTACTGGTATTTCACGCTGTACGGCCACCAGGACGTCAAGCTCGTCGACGGCGGCCGCAAGAAGTGGGAGCTCGACGGCCGTCCGCTGTCGAAGGACGAGGTCACCCGTCCGGCCACCGAATACAAGGCCGCCGAGCCCGACTACTCCATCCGCGCCTTCCGCGACGAGGTCATCGATTCGATCGGCACCAAGAACATCGTCGACGTGCGTTCGCCCGACGAGTTCTCCGGCAAGATCCTCGCTCCGGCCCACCTGCCGCAGGAGCAGGCGCAGCAGCGCGGCCACGTCCCCGGTGCCATCAACATCCCGTGGAGCACCACCGCCAACGAGGACGGCACCTTCAAGTCCGACGAGGAACTCGAGAAGCTGTACGCCGAGAAGGGCTTCGACGACAGCAAGGAGACCATCGCCTACTGCCGTATCGGTGAGCGCTCGAGCCACACCTGGTTCGTGCTGCAGGAGATCCTCGGCAAGCAGAATGTGAAGAACTACGACGGCAGCTGGGTCGAGTACGGCTCGCTCGTCGGCGCCCCGATCGAACTGGAGGTCAACTGAACATGTGTGGAGCACCCGTCCAGACCCAGACCCTGCCCGCCGGCGTGGACACCGAGAAGGAGACGGTCATCACCGGCCGCGTCCTGAACGCCGACGGTGAGCCCGTGGGCGGCGCGTTCGTGCGCCTGCTCGACGGCACCGACGAGTTCACGGCCGAGGTCGTCGCTTCGGCGACCGGCGACTTCCGTTTCTTCGCCGCTCCCGGCGACTGGAAGATCCGCGCTCTGTCGAGCTCCGGCAACGGCACCTCCACCGTGAGCCCCACCGCTCCCGGCGTGCACAACGTCGATGTGACGGTCGCGAAGTAGCACGACCGGAACACTCACGAAGGGCTCTGCTCCATCAGGAGCGGAGCCCTTCGTCGTACCGGAAGAGCCGCCGTCTAGAATGACCGCGTGGTCATCTTCTTCGAAATCCTGCTGGTCGCCGCAGCGCTGCTCATCACCTGGTTTGCGCTCTACACCATCTACCGTGTCGTCTCCGACGGATCGTGACGAACGGCGGAGCGGACGGTACGCGGCGTAGCGGCGACGAGGCGATCGCCCGCGCCGCCGAACGCGCTCGCGTCACCGCCGAGCTGAACATCCCCGTCCTGTCCGGGCTCCCGGGCGCCGAGGACACCGCGAACCTGCGGCTCGGCCCCGACCTGAACCCCGCCCTCCTCGCCGTCCTGCCGCTGGTCGGGGTGTGGCGCGGCGAGGGCGAAGCCAACGATCCCGAGACCGGCGACTACCCGTTCGGTCAGCAGATCACCGTCGCGCACAACGGCGGCCCGTATCTCGTGTGGGAGGCGCGTTCGTGGCGTCTCGACGAATCGGGTGCCTACGCGGGCGAGGATCGGCGCGAGAGCGGCTTCTGGCGTGTGTCCGGAACGGGCGCACCCGACAGCGACGATCCCGAGACGCTCGAACTGCTGCTGACGCACAGCTCCGGCGTCGTCGAGCTGTTCTACGGCACCGCCCTCACGCAGTCCTCGTGGGAGCTGGCGACCGACGTGGTGATCCGCACCAAGTCCGGTGAGGTCGTCGGCGGAGCGAAGCGCCTCTACGGCATCGTCGAGGGTGGCGACCTCGCCTACGTCGAGGAGCGCGTCACCGCCGACGGCGAGCTGAAGCCCCGGATGTCCGCCCGCTTGTCACGCCACATCGGCTGACCGGGCCTCGTCCTTCCGAGACTCGAACGGTCCGGGCCTGTTCCCCAGTGAGGGAACAGGCCCGGACCGCTTTCTCTCAGTCTTCTTCGACGACCGTCGTGCCGGTGGAGCCCTTGTTCTCGGCACGCGCGCCGTTGCCTCGTACACCGAGCGCCTCGGGTTCGCCGGCATGGACCCGATGGACTCCGGCGTCCTCGGCGTCCTCGGCTGCGTTCTCGCCGTCCTCGCACTCGTCCGGGATGGCCCGCGTGTGGATGACGACCTCGGGTGCCGGTAGTTCCTGAGCAGCCTCGAGTTCCTCGGCCGACCGCACCTCGGGCCACTGACGGGTGATCGGCTCCGGCCGCTCGCCCAGGTCCTCGCGGATACCGCGCACCAGGCTGTACATCATGATGAAGCCCATCACGAAGAACGGCAGACCCACCACGGTGATGACCTGTTGCAGGGCGTCGAGCCCGTCCTTACCGGTCGCGACGAGCATGGTCGCTGCGACCAGGCCCATGAGCACCGCCCAGAACAGCCGCTGGTGGATGGGCGCCTTCTCCTCGTGCCCGGAGGCCATCATGTCGAGCACCATCGACGTGGAGTCCACCGAGGTCACGAAGAAGATCACCACCAGGATGATCGCGATCCCCGAGACCAGTCCGGTGAGCGGGAAGTTTCCGAGGAACTCGAACAGCGCACCCGGGATGTCGCCGTCGTCCACGACCCGTTCGACGAGACCGCCCCCACCCTCGAGTTCGATGTGGAACGAACCCATCCCGAAGATGCTGAACCAGATCACCGAGAACAGCACGGGCAGGCCGAGGACACCCCCGACGAACTCGCGGATGGTGCGGCCTCGCGAGATGCGGGCGATGAAAATGCCGACGAAGGGCGACCACGTGATGGTCCACGCCCAGTAGAAGACGGTCCAGGTGTTCTGCCAGCCGGAGTCGGCGAAGGTGTCGTTCCAGAACGCCAGACGCGGCAGTGCCTCGGCGTAGATCCCGGCCGACTCGATCATGCCCTTGAGCAGGAACAGGCTCGGGCCGGTGACGACCACGAAGATCAGCAGCATCACGGCCATGCCGATGTTGATGTTCGACAGGCGCTTGATGCCTTTGTCGAGACCGAGAGCGACCGAGATGCCGGCCATCACCGTCACGATCGCGATGAGGGCGATCTGGACGATCCCGGATTCCTGGATGTCGAACAGCTGCGCGAGACCGGCGTTGATCTGCAGGGTGCCCAGGCCGACCGAGGTCGCGACACCGAAGACCGTGCCGATGATCGCGACGACGTCGATGGTCTTGCCGATCGGGCCGTAGATGCGGCCTCCGAGCAGGGGCGCGAAGATCGAGCTGACGCGCGGCGGCAGGTGCCGTTTGTAGATGAAGTAACCGAAGCCCAGGCCGGGCAGGGCGAAGATCGTCCAGGTGTGCAGTCCGAAGTGGTAGAGCGCGAAGCCCATGGCCTCTTCCGCGGCCTCCACGGACTGCGGCTCGACGTCCTGCATGGGCGGGTTCGCGAAGTGGGAGATCGGCTCGGCGACGCCCCAGAACATGAGGATCGTGCCGATACCGGCGGCGAACAACATGGCGAACCACGCCAGGGTCGAGTGCTCGGGTCGTTCGTCGTCGCCGCCGAGCCGGACCCGGCCGTAATGGGTGAAGGCGATTCCGACAAGGAAGAGCAGGAAGGTCGTGACGCCGAGGACGTAGAACCATCCGAGGTTCGTCATGATCCAGCTGGACGCGGTACTGAAGATCGAATCGACGCCGTCGGTGAACACGATCGTTACTACGACGAAGAGCAGCGCAATGAACGCGGACGAGAAGAAAACCCCCGGTGACGTGCGTAATTTCAACGAATCGTGAGCTTTTTGAAGTATCGGCACCAAACTGGTGTACCCACAACGGACCATCTTGCACACCCGAAATGCCCACCTCGTCCGATACGCGAACAGCCCCCGAGCCGCACCGCCGGACGGATCGCTCCGTGTGTCGGCGGTCCCGATCGGACGGATCGGGAGCTCGGGGGCCGGGTGACTACCTGGGATTCGCCAGCCGCACGCGGTCGGTGAATTCCGTCGTCGGCAAGCAGCTAGCGGGTAGCCACCTCACGCGTCCGAATATCACTCACTTCCAGACCACCTCCTTCCTCGTGTACCTGCGAAATTACGCCTCGCCCGGGGAGCTGTGCAACGGATTTTTCTCGACGCGAACGACCAGGTCGGCGGCCGTGTCCGCGGGTAGGCGGTGGGTGACCACCACGACGCTGCGTTCGGGGCCGACCAGACACGCATCCCGGTCCAGGAGGAGCCGCTGCAGCCGCTCCGCGCTCTCGTCGTCGAGATGCTCCGTGGGTTCGTCGAGCAACAGGATCCGCGCGGGCGACAGCAGGGCCCGAGCCAGCAGGATACGACGGCGTTGCCCACCGGAGACCGTGCGGGCCCCGGCTCCGAGAACGGTGTGCACGCCCTGCGGGAGTCCGTCCACCCACTCCCCCAGCCCCACCGCCCCGAGGGCGGCCGACGCCTCGGTCTCGTCCACGTCACCCCGCGCCACGCGCAGGTTCTCGAGGATCGACGTGTCGAACAGGTGGGCGTCCTCCGCGAAGAACCCGATCTGCCGGCGCACCGCACCGGGATCGATGTCCGCGAGGTCGACACCGTCGAGGGTCACCGTGCCCTGGCGTGGGTCGAGCAACCCCGCGAGTGTCATGAGCACGGTGGTCTTGCCGCTGCCGCTGCCGCCCACGATCGCGACGCGACAACCCGGCCGCACGTCGAGGTCGACCGGTTCGGTGGCCGGTCCGCCGGGCCATCCACCTCGTAGCCCCTCCGCACGCAGCCGGCCGGGGCCGTGGGCCGGTGCGGTGCCGTGCGGGACCGTCCGATCGGCGCGGTCGAGCAGATCAGTGATACGACGGGCTGCCAGGCGTGCGCGGTTGAGGGTCTGCGCGGCGGCCGGCAGTGCGGCGGTGGCCTCGAACGCCGACAGGGGCAGCAGGACGAGGACGCCGAGTGTCGTCGGGCTCATGGCCACGGGACCGGAGCCGAAGACCGTGATGCCGACGAGGAGAGCACCGAGCACGCTCGCCCCCACGGCGAGGGGTGCGGCGGCGTCGGCGAACGCGGCGGGGACCGCCGACCGGTCGGTGGCGCGGACGGAGGCGACGTTCGCGGCGCGGGCCCGCCGGGTGAGCGGATCCAGCCGTCCCGCGACCCGCAGTTCCGCCGCGTGGTCCAGCACCGTGACCGCGTCCTCGGTGAACCGGGTGCGGGCCGCGTTCGCATCGGCGTCCGCGCGGGCGGCCGCGCGTGCCGACAGCCACGGCGCGAGCAGCCCGGCGACGAGCAGAGCCACCGCGAGCACTGCACCGGCGGCGGGCGCGATGACGGCGACGGTCGCGACCGCCGCGAGGGAGAGCACGGACGCGACGGCGATGGGCACGAGTGCGCGCACCACGACGTCACCGAGGGCGTCGACGTCGGCGCCGGTGCGGGCGAGCAGGTCGCCGCGACCGAGACCCAGGGCGGCGGCCGGGTCGCCGTCCGCGAGTCGCCGGTAGAGATTCGCCCGGGCCGACGTTGTGCCGCGCAGAGCGGTCTCGTGCGTCGCCAGACGTTCGAAGTAGCGGAACAACCCGCGGGAGATGCCCAGTGCCCGTACCGCGACGACCGCGACGGTCAGGTCGAGGACGGGGGGCATCTCCCACGCGCGCACGATCAGCCACGCCGACAGGCCGGCGAGCAGCAGCGCGCTGCCGAGGGTCGCGACACCGGCGAGGACGGCGAGCAGCACCCGGCGCGGTTCTAGTTCGAGCAGGGCCATCGCGCGGCGCAGGTCCTTCATCGAGATTCCTCCGCGGCCCTCATCGGGTCACCTCCGTGGTCGGTGCCGCGTGGACGGTGACGACCTCGTCCGCGATGGCGAGCAGGGTGGGGCGGTGCGCGACCACCACCACCGTCCGCCCGGCCGCGGCGAGACCGCGCAGTGTGTGGAGCACGGTGGCCTCGGTGTCTTCGTCGAGGTGGGCGGTCGGTTCGTCGAGCAGCAGCACCGGACGCGAGGAGGCGAGGGTGCGGGTGAGCGCCAGCCGCTGCCGTTGGCCGAGCGACAGACCTGTGCCGCCCGCCCCGACGACGGTCTCCCAGCCGTCCGGGAGTTCGGCGAGCACGCTGTCGAAACCGGTGGCCGCACAGACGTCGTCGAGGTCGGTGGTGTCCGGGTCGACACCGGTGAGCCGAAGATTGCCGGCGAGGGTGCCCGGCAGCAGCACCGGTCGTTGCGGGAGCCACGCCACCTGCGACCACCAGCCCTCGTCGCCCACGACGGGCCGGCCGTCGACGGTCACGGCCCCTTCGCTCGGCTGGGCGAGACCGAGCAGCGCCAGCAGGGCCGTGGACTTGCCCGCCCCGTTGGCACCGGTGAGCGCGGTGATCTTCCCGGGACGGCAGACTGCGTCGAGTCGGTGCGGGGCGTTCCCGCCGCGTCCGGGGACGCTCATGCCGTCGAAGACGATCTCGCACATCTCCGCTCGGCCGGTGCCGATCGTTCTCGCGGACTCTCCTCGCGGGTGCACCTCGCCCGGAGCCGAGTCGAGCACGGCGAACGCCTTGTCGGCCGCGGCCATCCCGTCCTCGGCGGCGTGGAACTTGTTGCCGACGGTCCGCAGTGGGAGGTAGGCCTCGGGCGCGAGGATCAACGCGATGATGCCGGCTTCGAGGGGCATCGATCCGTAGACCAACCGCATACCGATACTCACGGCGACCAGCGCGACCGACAGCGTGGCAAGGAATTCCAGCACCGTTCCGGACAGGAAAGCCACGCGCAGAGCCGACATCGTGGTCGCGCGGTGCTCGTCGCCGAGTTCGCGCACGCGATCGGCGGGCCCCTTCTCGCGCCCGAGTGCGCGCAGTGTCGGGAGTCCCGCGAGCAGGTCGAGCAGTTGCGACGAGAGGGTGGTCATCGCGCGCAGGGTGCGGTCGGCCTTGCCCTTGGTGAGCAGGCCGATGAGGATCATGAAGATCGGGATCAGGGGGAGAGTGACCACGACGATGATCGCCGAGGTGAGGTCGTGCAGGGCGATCACGACGATCGTCACCGGCGTGAGGATCACCGCCAGCACCAGGGCCGGCAGATAGCCGGTGAGATAGTCCTTCAGTCCGTCGAGACCGCGGGTGAGGACCACCGCGATCTCGTCGCGTCGCGGATCGAGTGCTCGCGGAGGCAGATTCGCTGCGGCGTCGAGGACGTCGTGCTCGAGTCCGGCGACCACGCGGGTCGCGGAACGGTGCGCGTACCGCGACTGCAACCACGTCACCGCGACCCGCACGACGATCGCCGCGGAGAGGATCACCAGTTCGGTCGTCCAGTCGGCGATCGACCGGGCGTCGGTGGTGATGACACCTGCGAGCACCCGGCCGATCATGAGCGCGGTGACGACGACCATCACGACATCGACCACCGAGGTGGCCACCGTCAGGACGAGATATCCGCGAGCCGCGGCCGAGTAGCGCCACAACCGCGGGTCCACCGGTCCCCGCCGGCGCGCGGAGGCGTCGGCGGGGACGGAGGAGTGCGTCGTCGTCACTTCGAGCCGATCTTCAATCCGATCGAGTGCGGGATGTGGTCGGTCGACAGACGCCGGCGGAACACCCAGTACGTCCAGCCCTGGTAGGCCAGGACGACCGGAGTCATGAACGCTGCGGCCCACGTCATGACCTTCAGTGTGTACGGGCTCGACGAAGCGTTCTCGATCGTGAGCGACCACGCCGGGTCGAGCGTCGAGGGCATCACGTTCGGGAACAGCGACGCGAACAGCAGGACCACGGTCGCGGCGATCGCCACGGTGGTGAACACGAACGCCCAGCCCTCACGCTCGGCGACGGTCAGCGCGACCACCGCGAGCAGGGAGACCGCCGCGACGGCGACGAGGGCGATCGTCCAGCCCTTGCCGTAGGCGAGCTGTGTCCACACCACGAACGTGCCGGCCACGAGGACCGCGGGCACGGCCAGCTTCCGCGACAGCGCCACGGCGTCGGTCCGGACCTCACCTTCGGTCTTGAGCGCGATGAAGACCGCACCGTGCAGGGCGAAGACGAGCGCCGTCGTCGCCCCGCCGAGCAGGGCGTACGGATTCAGCAGGTCGAAGAAGCCGCCGATGTACTGCTTGTCGGCGTCGATCGCCACGCCGCGCACGATGTTCGCGAACGCCACGCCCCACAGCACTGCGGGGACCCACGAGCCGAAGATGATCCCCCAGTCGCAGCGGCGACGCCAGGCCGGGTCGTCGATCTTGCCGCGCCATTCGATGGCGCAT
Source organism: Rhodococcus sp. Q1 (assembly GCF_004153645.1). NCBI lineage: Bacteria > Bacillati > Actinomycetota > Actinomycetes > Mycobacteriales > Nocardiaceae > Rhodococcus > Rhodococcus sp. Q1. The sequence continues at coordinate 428,764 of NZ_SDMJ01000004.1, forward strand.
ACCCGCACGATCAGGGCGAGCAGGATCAGCAGCAGCGGGAGATAGAAACCGGAGAAGAGGGTCGCGTACCACTCCGGGAACGCCGCGAACAGCGCACCGCCCGCAGTGATGAGCCAGACCTCGTTGCCGTCCCAGACCGGACCGATCGTGTTGAGCAGCACCCGGCGCCTGGTGTCGGCCTCGGCGGTTCTGCCGCGCCCGAGCACCGGGAAGTGCATGCCGACACCGAAGTCGAACCCCTCGAGGACGAAGTAGCCGGTGAACAGCACTGCGATGAGGATGAACCAGATTTCCTGAAGTCCCATGTCCGCCCACTCCTAGTACGCGAAGGACAGCTGTGTCGGCTGCGTGTCGTCTGTGTCGTCGCCGGAACCCGGCGGCTGGGCGTCGTGTTCCTGCGGACCCTCCATCGCGTACTTGCGGATGAGCCAGAACCATACGACTCCGAGTGCCGCGTAGACGAGGGTGAAGGCGATCAGCGAGGTGAGCACCGTGCCGGCGGTGTGATCGGAGACGCCCTGGTCGACGGTGAGCCGGATCATGTCCACGCCTGTCGGGTTGGGGTGCACCACCCAGGGCTGCCGGCCCATCTCGGTGAAGATCCAGCCCGCGCTGTTCGCCAGGAAGGGGGTGGGGATCGCGATCAGCGACAGCCACGAGAACCATTTCTGATCGGGTACCCGGCCTCGGCGGGTGACCCACAGCCCGGCCAGGGCCAGGGCCGCGGAACCGGCGGCCAGGCCGATCATCGCGCGGAACGACCAGTAGGTGACGAACAGGTTGGGCTTGTAGTTACCGGGGCCGAACTGCTCCTCGTACTGCGCCTGCAGATCCTCGACGCCCTGCAGCGTCACGCCCGAGAATTCACCCTGGGCGAGGTAGGAGAGGACGATCGGCACGTCGAGGACGTGGACGACGCCGTCGCAGTCGTTGTGCGTGCCGACGGTGAGGATCGAGAAATTGGGATCGGTCTCGGTATGGCACAGCGATTCGGCCGAGGCCATCTTCATCGGTTGCTGCTCGAACATGAGCTTGGCCTGGACGTCGCCGGTGACGAACAGCCCGATGCCGGAGATGATCATCACCATCAGCCCGAGGCGGGTCGCGGGGCGGAACAGTCCGCGGGCGTCGTCCTCGAGCTTCTGTGCCTCTTCGGGTTCCGAGGCGCGGATCGCGGCGGCGCGTCGCATGTTGCGGACCATCCACCAGCCGCCGATGCCTGCGACGAAGGTTGCGGCGGTGAGGAATCCGCCGGCGACCGCGTGGGGGAAGGCCGCGAGCGCGGTGTTGTTGGTGAGCAGTTCCCAGATGCTCGTCAGCTCGGCGCGTCCGGTCTCGGGGTTGTAGACCGCCCCGACCGGGTGCTGCATGAACGAGTTCGCCGCGATGATGAAGTAGGCGGAGGCGTTCACGCCGATCGCGACGAGCCAGATGGTCGCGAGGTGTACGAGTTTCGGCAGCCGTGTCCAGCCGAAGATCCACAGGCCGAGGAAGGTCGACTCCATGAAGAAGGCGACGAGGCCTTCGAGGGCGAGGGGTGCGCCGAAGACGTCGCCGACGAAGCGGGAGTACTCGCTCCAGTTCATGCCGAACTGGAATTCCTGCACGATGCCGGTCGCGACACCGAGCGCGAAGTTGATCAGGAACATCTTCCCGAAGAACTTCGTGAGGCGGTACCAGTGGTCCTTGCCGGTGACCACCCACATCGTCTGCATGATCGCGACGAGCGGCGCGAGGCCGATCGTCAACGGCACGAGGATGAAGTGATACACCGTCGTGATCCCGAACTGCCACCGGGACAGATCCAAGACGTCCATTGCCACTCCGAGGTGAGGCCCGGGTCGGTACGGGAATCCGAGCGTGGGCCGACGCTGCGGTTCTCGTTCGCACAATCATGCCGGTAGCACTTCTCCCGGCCTTGTTACTACCGAATGTAGTAGCGATTGCGGACAGTGGAACACGTTCGTGTCGCCCGACACATCGGACACACGTCACATCGGAGGTGGAACAGCGCAGCGGACACCCGCCGCCACTCACCCGGCGGCGTCGACCGCCTCGTTCACTTGGCGGCGTCGACCGCCTTGCTCACGAGACCCTCGATCTCGCCCTCCTGCACACGTGACACCAGCGCGTGCCCGTTGAGAGTGTGCACACGCACCGCGAGAGCCACGCTCGAGATCAGCCAGACCCCGTCGGCGACGACGAGATCCGCCGGGCGCAACGGCTCGTACCGGACCGCGAAATCCTGTTCACCGGCCAGATCGAACAGCGCCTGCTGCGTGGTACCGGGGAGGATCCCCTGCTCCGGCGGCGGTGTGACCAGCGTCCGTCCGCGCGCGACGAGCACGGTCGAACGCGGACCTTCGAGCACAGAACCCTCGGCGCTGACGAAGATCACGTCGTCCGCCCCGACCGCCTCGGCGTGGCGCAGCGCCGCCATGTTCGTCGCGTACGACAACGTCTTGGCGCCGAGAAGTTGCCACGGCGCCTTCTGCGCGAGGTCTGTCGAGTAACCCCGCTCCAGGGTCACCACCGACACACCGTCGCGCCGGACCGTGGCGACACGTTCGGCCACCGGCGTCACGAGCAGGAAGGCCGTCGGGGTGTCGCCGCCCTCGCGACCACGCGTGTAGACCAGCCGCAGGACACCCTCCCGCTCCGCGCCCCACTGTTCGAGGGCCACATCGACGGCCAGCCGCCAGTCGTCGCGATCGGGCTCGGGCAGCTGCACGGAGGCCGCGGACGCCACGAGGCGGGCAAGGTGCAGTTCGAGCGCACACGCCCGACCGCCTCGCACGAGCAACGTCTCGAACACCCCGTCGCCACGAAGAACACCGAAATCGTCGGCGTGCAGAAGGGGTGCGTCCGCATCCCTCACCTCGCCGTCCAGCGTCACCAGCACCCGCTCAGCCATGGGGCTCAGCCTAGCCACTGGCAGACCTGCCGGCCGGTTCCCCATAGACTGGTGTCGTGACCGAGTCTCCGATCGTGTCCGAAAGCGCCCTTCTCGCACTTCCCGGCGCAGTCGCCTCGCCCTCCGGTGGGCCCGATGCCGGACTTCCCTGGCATTACGGCGACCCGCTCGGCGAACAGCGTGCCGCGTCCACTGCAGCCGCGGTGGTCGATCGTTCCACCCGCTTCGTCATCGCCGTCCCCGGCGATGAACGCCTGAGCTGGCTGCACACCATCACCAGCCAGCACATCGCCTCGCTCCCCGCGGGTTCCTCCGCCGAGAACCTCAGCCTCGACGCGAACGGCCGCGTCGAACACCATTTCGTGCAGACCGACCTCGACGGCGTGACGTGGATCGACACCGAAGCCGACCGCGGACCCGATCTGCTCGCCTTCCTGAAGAAGATGGTGTTCTGGGCGAAGGCCGAACCCCGCGACGGCAACGAACTCGCGATGCTGAGCCTGCTCGGGCCGGAGTCCGGAAGCCCGGCCGTGCTGTCCGCGCTGGGCATCGACTCGTTGCCGACCGAGCCCTACGCGGCCGTCGCTCTGCCCTCCGGCGGGTTCGTGCGCCGGATGCCGTGGCCCACCGAGCACTCCTTCGACCTTCTGGTGCCGCGTGAGTCGCTCACCGCGACCTTCACCGCGCTGCGAGACGCAGGCGCACGCCCCGCCGGCAGCTGGGCCTTCGACGCTCTGCGCGTCGAAGCGGTCCGTCCCCGCATCGGTGTCGACACCGACGAACGCACCATCCCGCACGAGGCCCGCTGGATCGGTGGCCCCGACCAGTACGGCGCCGTCCACCTCGACAAGGGGTGCTACCGCGGCCAGGAGACCGTCGCGCGCGTCCACAATCTCGGTAAGCCCCCGCGACACCTCGTCCTGATCCATCTCGACGGCTCGGCCGACGGACGACCGGAGACGGGCGACGACATCACGGCGGGGGGCCGCACGGTCGGGCGGATCGGCACGATCGTCGACCACCACGAACTCGGGCCGATCGCGCTCGCGCTCGTCAAGCGCACCATCACGCCCGACACGGCGCTCGTCGCGGGGCCGTGCGCGGCATCCATCGACCCCGACTCCATCCCGCCCGACGACGGCATCCAGGCAGGAAGGGCGGCGGTCGAGCGATTGCGCGGCCGGTGACCGCCGATACAGCCGGCATGCGGCCGGCCACCTCGGGGACCGTCGCAGCGGCCTGCATCGTGCACACGCTGCACGAGACCGGACTGCGACGCAATCCCGTCACCGCGATCGACAAGCGTCCCGTGGACGGTCCGGTGCACGTCGGCGAACTCGGACTGGCCGGCGACCGCCAGTGCGACACCGCCAACCACGGCGGTCGTTTCAAAGCCGTCTACGCCTTCTCGCAGGCCGAGTCGCGGCGCTGGGGCACCGAACTCGACCGCGAACTGCCCATCGGCTGGTTCGGCGAGAATCTGCACGTCGCCGGGTTCTCCCCCACCGACGCCGTCATCGGTGAGCGGTGGCGTGTCGGTGAGGGCGGTCTGCTCCTCGAGGTGACCGGGCCGCGCACGCCCTGCCGCACCTTCGCGATCCGTTCGCACGAGGGCGACTGGGCCACGCGGTTCACCGCCCGGGGCGACTGCGGCGCGTACCTGAAGGTGATCGTCGAGGGACCGGTGGGTGCGGGCGATCGGATCGTCGTCGAGCACGTCCCCTCCCACGGAGCGACGGTGCGCGATCTGTTCACCGGGCGGGGCCACGAGCGGGTCGCCGCGATGCTCGAGCAGCAGTCCGGTCTCGCTCCGAGCGTCGTCGCCAAGGCCCGGCGCCTCGCGGGACGACCACAGAAGGGTTCCGTGGGTCGGTCACGGAAGGGAGAGGCCCGTTGAGCGTCGAACTGGTCGAGGTGGTGCGTTCGGGTTTCCGGGAATGCGTCCACCGCGGGTCGCTGATCGTCCTGGACCCGGACGGCGAAGTGCTCGTCTCGGTGGGCGAGGTACACACGCCGATCTATCCGCGGTCGTCGAACAAACCCCTGCAGGCGGTCGCGCTGCTGCGCGCCGGCTTCGTTCCCCGCGACTCGGCGGAACTCGCGATCGCCACGGCCTCGCACGAAGGTGAGGCCGACCACGTGGAGTCCGTCGACCGGCTCCTGACCGGCGCGGGCTTCACCGAGAACGATCTCCGCTGCCCGACGGACCTGCCCGGCAACGAACTCGCCCGCGCCGAGGTGCTCGCCGCCGGAGGCACACCGCGGTCGATCTACATGAACTGCTCGGGCAAGCACGCGGCCATGCTCGCGGCGTGCACGGCGAACGGCTGGGACACCGACGGCTACACCGACAGCGGTCACCCGCTGCAGCAGTGGGTGACCGAGACGATCCTCGAGCTGACCGGCGACATCGAGGACACCGACCTCGGGATCGACGGCTGCGGACTGCCGATCGTGCCCGTCCCGCTGTTCAATCTGGCCCGCGCCTACTCGCGGCTGGCGACGGCGGAGGCCGGCACACCCGAACGCGCCGTGGCCGACGCGGTGCGCGAGCATCCGTTCCTCATCTCCGGCACCGGTAAGGACGACCTGAAGCTCATGCGTGCGGTGCGCGGCCTGCTGTGCAAGGCGGGCGCCGACGGAATCCACGCCGGTGCACTGCCGGACGGCACATCCTTCGCTTTCAAGATCGACGACGGGCACGAGCGGGCACGCCTCCCGCTCACCGCGGCCCTGCTCCACCGCCTCGGTTCGGGAACCGCCGCGGGCTCCGCGACCTTCGACTCCGAACGGCTGGCCATGCTCTCGTCCGCGCCGGTGTTCGGCGGCGGCGTGCGAGTCGGCACCGTCCGGGCCGTCCCGGGGGTGTTCTGAAGGGCATCTTTATCACATTTCACCAGCATTCATGCAGGTCGGGTCGTTATGAGGCGTAACGGACACCGGCCCAGCCGGGTGTGTGGAGGCGCAACCGAACTTTCCACGCTAAAGTGGGCGTCAGGAAAATACTCAACACACCGGGGCCGCCACTTTTCCCCAGGCCGCCCCGTCAAAGCGCGAGGGGGTTGGCCATGGGCCGCGGCCGGGCTAAGGCAAAGCAGACCAAGGTTGCACGGCAACTCAAGTACAGCTCGCCGTCCACCGACTTCGAGAGCCTCCAGCGAGAGCTGTCTGGCGGAGCAACCAACTCGCAGCGGGACGAAGTCTTCGCCGAGCAACGTTCCGGATGGGACGACGACTACGACGACGACTGGCGTCGCTGACCTGAATCACTCTCCGACGGAGGGGGAGGCCGATCTTTCGGCTCCCCCTCCGTCGGTGTGGTCGGCATTCGACGCGAGGCCGGGCGGCGCTCGTTTCCGTCCTCGGCCTTCGAGTCTGTGACTTCCGAGTTCACGACACGGCAGTAACCGAAAGGCCGGTCTCCCAGTTTTCCTGGGGGAACCGGCCTTTCGTCGTGTTCGCGTGGGGCGACGCGTGCGCCTGTCAGAAGCGCGGATGATCTCCGAGCAGCACCGCGCGCTCGTCGGCGCCGTCCTGCGCCTTGCGGACCGTGCCCAGCGTCCAGCAGTCGATGTGCCGGGCGGTGAGCACCGCCAGAGCGCGATCGACATCCTCGGGGGCCACGATGGCCACCATGCCGACGCCCATGTTGAAGGTCTTCTCCATCTCGGCCCGCTCGACCCGTCCGCGCTGCGCGATGAGGCCGAAGACCGGAGCGGGGCTCCAGGTGGTGCGGTCGAGTTCGGCCACGAGCCCCTTGGGCATCACACGCGCGAGGTTCGCGGCGAGACCGCCACCGGTGACGTGGCAGAAGGTGCGCACCTCGGTCTCGGCGGCGAGCGCGAGGCAGTCCTTGGCGTAGATGCGGGTGGGCTCGAGCAGTTCCTCACCGAGGGTGCGACCGAACTCGTCGACGTGCGCCGTCAGGCTCATCTTGCCGATGTCGAGCAGGACCTTGCGGGCGAGCGAGTAACCGTTCGAATGCAGACCCGAAGCGCCCATCGCGATCACGACGTCGCCGGGGCGCACACGGTCGGGTCCGAGGAGCTTCTCGGCCTCGACGACACCCACGCCGGTCGCGGACAGGTCGTAGTCGTCGGCGGCCATCACGCCCGGGTGCTCGGCGGTCTCGCCACCGAGCAGCGCGCATCCGGCCTGGACGCATCCCTCGGCGATACCCGCGACGATCTCCGCGACGCGCTCGGGCACGACGCGACCGACCGCGATGTAGTCCTGCAGGAAGAGCGGCTCGGCACCGCAGACCACGAGGTCGTCGACGACCATCGCGACGAGGTCGAGACCGACCGTGTCGTGCTTGTCGAGTGCCTGCGCCACCGCAAGCTTGGTGCCGACGCCGTCGGTGGACGCCGCGAGCAGCGGCTCCTTGTATCCGCCCTTGAGGGCGAACAGACCGGCGAACCCACCCAGGCCGCCCATGACCTCCGGGCGGGTGGCCTTCTTCGCGTGCGGGGCGAACAGTTCGACGGCTCGGTCACCGGCCTCGATGTCCACGCCCGCCGCGGCGTAGGAAGCTCCGGGGGTTGCGTCCTCGGTCATGAGTTGTCGGCTCCAGCCTCGAGTTGTGTCTTGTCGTGAAAAATCTGGCTACGCGCGGGCCGGGTACCTGCGTCCGGGCATGCGAAACGCACGCCGAACCGGGCCGACCGCGGCACTTACGGTACCCGACCAGCTTCTACGGCCGACTGAGAACGTCCGCGTTGTCGTTGTCCAACACGGTCGGAGTGACCGAATCGGTGTCGACGACGCCGAAGGCGTCCTTGCCCGCCCGGTGCTCGGTGGGAAGCGCGATCGGGTAGTGACCGTCGAAACATGCAGCGCACAAACGGGATGCGGGCTGCTCGGTGGCACCGATCATGCCGTCGATCGAGATGTAGCCGAGCGAATCGGACCCGATCGACCGGCGCACCATCTCGACCATCTCGTCGTAGTCGTGCCCCTCCTCGACGCTGTCGCGGGTGCCTGCGCCGTTGGCGATCAGCTCGGCCGGCGACGCGAAGTCGATGCCGTAGAAACACGGCCACTTGACGGGCGGCGACGCGATGCGCACGTGGATCTCGAGGGCACCGGCCTCGCGCAGCATCCGGATCAGGGCGCGCTGCGTGTTGCCGCGCACGATCGAGTCGTCGACCACGACGAGCCGCTTACCGCGGATCACTTCGCGCAGCGGGTTGAGCTTGAGCCGGATACCGAGCTGCCGGATGGTCTGGCTGGGCTGGATGAAGGTGCGTCCCACGTAGGCGTTCTTCATCAGGCCCTGCCCGTACGGGAGTCCCGAACCCTGCGCGTACCCGACGGCGGCCGGGGTGCCCGACTCGGGCACCGGGATGACCAGATCGGCGTCGATCGGATGTTCCTTCGCGAGCCGGCGTCCGATCTCCACGCGGGTCGCGTGCACGGAGCGACCGGCGATGGTCGAGTCGGGGCGCGCGAGGTAGACGTACTCGAAGACACAGCCCTTGGGCTCGGGGTTGGCGAAGCGCGACGAGCGCACACCGTTCGCGTCGATCGCGAGCAGCTCGCCGGGTTCGATATCGCGGACGAAGGACGCGCCGACGATGTCGAGAGCGGCGGTCTCGCTGGCGACGACCCAGCCGCGGTCGAGCCGTCCGAGGCACAGCGGGCGGATGCCCCACGGGTCGCGGGCCGCGTAGAGGGTGTGCTCGTCCATGAAGGTCAGGCAGAACGCGCCGCGCAGCTGCGGGAGCAGCTCCATCGCGGCCTCTTCGATCGTGCTGTTCTTCGCGCCGTGGGCGAGCAGCGCACCGACGGTGTCGGAGTCCGAATTCGCCGCGCCGGGCCGCGTGGGATCGAGCACACCGAGGCGGCGCCCGCGTTCGGCGAGTTCGGCGGTGTTGACGAGGTTGCCGTTGTGGCCGAGCGCGACGCCCGAGCCGGAGGCGGTGGTGCGGAAGATCGGCTGCGCGTTCTCCCAGGTCGTGGACCCGGTGGTGGAGTAGCGGCAGTGACCGATGGCGATGTGCCCGGTCATCGCGGCGAGCGTCTGCTCGTCGAAGACCTGGCTGACGAGTCCGAGGTCCTTGAACACGAGCACCTGCGAACCGTCGGCCACGGCGATGCCCGCGGCTTCCTGTCCGCGGTGCTGCAGCGCATAGAGACCGTAATAAGTGAGCTTGGACACGTCCTCGCCGGGAGCCCACACTCCGAACACTCCGCACTCTTCGCGGGGTTCGTTCTCGGGTTCGGTGGAGGCGAGAAGATTACGTGTGTGGACCGACAGATCGGCACTGGTCACGGACGTGCTCCCTGAGGCTGGACAAGCGGGGCTCCCCCCATTCTACGGCCCGCGGGAGGTGCTCCTTCCCACACACCCGGTGTGCACCCCGCCGGACGTCAGAGTCGGGCGATCGGGAGCAGCCGGCCGATCTCCGCGGCGCGCCCACCCGATGCCTCCACCGCCCCCGAGGTCACGGCCCCGTCGAAATCGATGCTGCCGACCACCAGGCGCAGCCACGTGCGCGGATCGGTCTCCACGACGTTCGGCGGGGTTCCCCGCGTGTGGCGGGGGCCTTCGATGCACTGGACGGCCACGAACGGCGGCACCCGCACCTCCACGCTCGATCCGGGCGCGAGTTGCTCGAGGGTGCGGGCACTGAGCCGCACCGCGGCGGCAAGGTCGGGGCGCGGCGGCTTCTCGTCGCGCTCCCCCGCCACCCACGGACCGACCCGCTCGAGGGCGGTGCGCAGCTCGGCGGGGTCGACGGGTCTCCGTGGTGCCATATCGCCGCAGCCTAACGACCCGCGTCGCGCTCGGAGGCCTCCGGACGGGTCGCGACACCCACCGCGACGGCGCCACCGGCATTGATCGCCAGGTGCAGGAGCATCGGGGCGAGGACGCTGCCCGTCCGTCGTCGTAGTTCGTCGAACACGATGCCGCTCAGGGCGGTGAGCACGACGGTTCCGGGAACGGAGTCCCCGGCGTGACGGGCGGGCACGACGTGCCAGAGCCCGAAGGCGACGGCCGTGAGCACCCGGTCCCGGCGTCGCGACGCCCGGCGCGCCAGCGCGTACAGCACCGAACGGAACATCAACTCCTCGGCCAGGACCGTTCCGAAGGGAATGTGCACGAACACCCACTCGGTGTGGTCGGCGCGACGCGCTCCCGCCGCCATCCGTCGTCGCACGGGCGGAACGGCGAGCATCACGGCGTAGGCCGCGACCGGCACCACCGCCGATGCCGTCCCCCACAGCACTCCCCTGCCCGTACGGCGCCAGCCGAGCTCGGCTGCGGAGACACCGGCCGCGCGGGTCGCCGCGGCGAGCGCGAGTCCGAACCCGGCGTTCGCTGCGGCTCTCCCCCGGGGACCGAGATCCACCGCCGGAAGGACGAGGTTGTTCCACGCGACCAGCACGGCGGCGCATCCCGCAGCGAGGAATCCCCCAGCGGGCCGCGCGCTCACTTCTCGGGCCCGTCGTGGTCGGCGAACGCCTCGAGGGCGATGCGTACCCGTTCGGTGTCGTTCTCGGTCCAGCCCTCGGGTCGGGTGACTGCGATCCATCCCTCGAGCACCGCCGACCCGTAGTTGTGGCCGTGCCCGTCGGGCACGCCGGCCGCGTTGGTGAGATCGGCGGAGACCTGCCAGAAGGTGACGAACGGGAACCACCGCATCTGCGGCAGCCGGTCGGGTCCGGGCGGCTCCGACAGCCAGTCGGGGCGGGAGAACAACAGGTCGGGCGACCACCAGACGACAGGATCGGAGGCGTGCTGGATGTAGAGCACGCGCGGCGACAACCACGGTGTGTCCGGCTCGTGGATCGCCTCCCGGCTGTCGGCGAAACGCACGACGAGACCGTCCGCGTACACCGGCTGCACCTCGGTCGACCCGGGATCGCGGCGCTCGACGAGCTGCCGCCACAGGCGGTTGGAGTTGGGCGGGCCCACCCACAGCACCCCGTCCATCCGGGCACGGATCTCGGCGAGACTGTCGAAGGCACCCTCCCCGGACTGCGTCCCGAGACTCTCGCCGTAGAGGAACAGGTCGGGACGATCGTCCTCCGGCAGCTGCGACCAGCGTTCGTACACCCGGTCGACCAGCATCTCGCCTGCGGCAGCCGCCTTCTCGCGGTCGGCGAGGAACGAGATCCAGCTCGGGAGGTACGAATACTGCCAGGCCACCATGGCCAGGTCGCCGTTGTGGACGAGTTCCATCGCGCGGGCCGCCGTGGGGTTGACCCAGCCGGTGCCGGTGGTGGGGATCAGGACGAGCGTCGACCGCTCGAAGGCGCCGGTCCGCTCGAGTTCGCCGAGGACGAGATCGATGCGCTCTTCCGGCGTGGGGGCGGTGTCGAGGCCGACGTACACCCGGATCGGTTCCAGGGCGGGACGGCCGTTGACCGCGGCCAGTTCCTCGGCATCCAGGCCTCGCGCGACGAAGTTGCGGCCTTCGAATCCGAGGGTCTCCCAGGGCGCGAGGGATTCGGGGCTGCCGGACTTGGCGGGCTCGACCGGCTGGACGGCGCCGGGACGGGTGGTGTCGTCCTGCAGACCGAAAGCCTGGTTGACGACGGCGTAGGCGCCGCGGATGAGTACGCCGTCGATGAGCATGAAGGTGGCGAGCACCACGACGAGCACGCCCAGTGTGCGAGCGAGGCCGAGCGGCATCCCCGTGCGACGGCTCAGCTGGGCGGATATCCAGCGCCCGATGTCGCGTAGCCCCCGCCACAGGGCGATGAGGGCAGCGGCGACGGCCAGGCTCAACAGGATGGTACGCAGATATCCGCTCGTGGTGCTGCCCTCTGCCCCCATCAACGCGGCGAGCTGGCGTTGCTCACCGGCGGACAGGACGAGCGCGACGAGTGACGCGAGGACGGCGGCGACCGGAACCGCGACCTTGATCGCGCGCAGCACCGGGAGCGGTGGCGGCCACCACCGCCGCCCGGAGAGTACGAACCGCGCCACGGCCCAGCCGACGACGCACCCGACGCCGTAACCGATCGCGGCGTTGATGCCGCCGATGAGGCCCTGGAAGAGCCAGTCGCGCGGAAGCAGCGAGGGTGTCAGCGACCAGCAGAAGAACAGTGCGGCGAACGCGATACCGGTGAAATCCAGGCCCAGCCACCCCCACACCCGAGCGGTGAGGGGGTGGCGATCACCGAAGTCGGTGACCGCGGCGATGATCCGACCCTGCCGGGCCTCGAACGCCGCCAGCCGATCGACCCGGGTGGCCGGCACGGCTATCCGAACAGAGCAGGCAGGGTCCCTTCCCACACCTCGCGCAGCTCGGTCATGGGGATCGAGAACAGGCCCTGGACCTCGACGGAGTCGGATCCCTCGTCGACGACACCGATGCGCACCCACGGCATGTTGCGCGCGGTGCACATGCCCGTGAAGCGAGACTCCTCGGTGCGCGGCACGGCCACGAGCACACGACCGGCCGACTCGGAGAACAGCGTCACGAACGGATCGGCACCCTCCGGAAGCAGCACGCGGCAGCCGGTCTCGCCCGCCAGCGCGGCCTCGACGACAGCCTGCGCGAGACCACCCTCGGACAGATCGTGCGCGGCCGAGATCAGGCCGTCGCGCGAACCGGCGGTGAGGATCTCCGACAACAGCCGCTCACGATCGAGGTCGACCTGCGGCGGAACGCCACCGAGGTGGTCGTGCTCGACCTGCGCCCAGATCGATCCGTCGAACTCGTCGCGGGTCTCACCGAGCAGGATCAACGTCTCGCCCGGTTCGAGGCCGATGCCGGTGGGGATGCGGCGGTGCACATCGTCGATCACGCCGAGCACCGCGACGACCGGCGTCGGCAGGATCGCGGTGGCGCCGGTCTGGTTGTAGAAGCTGACGTTGCCGCCGGTGACGGGAATGCCGAGCTTCGCGCAGCCGTCGGCGAGGCCGCGCACGGCCTGCTGGAACTGCCACATCACGCCCGGATCCTCGGGCGAACCGAAGTTCAGGCAGTTCGAGACGGCCTTCGGCGTCGCGCCGGTGACGGCGACGTTGCGGTAGGCCTCGGCGAGGGCGAGCTGGGCGCCCGCGTACGGATCGAGCTGGGTGTAGCGGCCCGAGGCGTCGGTGGCGAGGGCGATGCCGCGTCCGGTCTCCTCGTCGATGCGGACCACACCGCTGTCGGCGTTCTCGGCGAGCACGGTGTTGCCGCGCACGTAACGGTCGTACTGCTCGGTGATCCACTTGCGGCTGCACAGCGCCGGCGACGCCAGCATCTTCAGCAGCGTCTCGCGCAGTTCGTCGGCGGTCTCGGGCCGCTTCAGGCCGGCCGTGGTGTTCGCGACCAGCGCGTCCTGCCAGGACGGGCGTTCGATAGGACGCTCGTAGACCGGGCCCTCGTGGGCGACCGTGCGCGGCGGCACGTCGACGACGGTCTCGCCGTGCCAGTCGATGACGAGACGCTCGCCGTCGGTGACCTCACCGATGACGGTCGCCAGGACGTCCCACTTCTTGCAGACGGCCATGAAGGCGTCGACGTTGTCGGGCGTGACGACCGCGCACATGCGTTCCTGCGACTCCGAGGACAGCACCTCGGCCGGGGTCATGCCCTTCGCGCGCGTCGGGACACGCTCGAGGTTGATGTGCATACCGCCGTCGCCGGCGGCGGCGAGCTCGGAGGTCGCGCAGGACAGTCCGGCACCGCCGAGATCCTGGATGCCGACGACGAGCTTCTCGCGGTAGAGGTCGAGGCAGCACTCGATGAGCACCTTCTCGGTGAAGGGATCGCCCACCTGCACGCTCGGCAGCTTCTTGGGTCGGCCGCCGTCGCTGTCGTCGAACGTCTCGGATGCGAGGACGGAGACACCGCCGATGCCGTCGAGACCGGTGCGAGCACCGAACAGGATGACCTTGTTGCCGGTACCCGAGGCGTGGGCCAGGTGCAGGTCCTCCACGCGCATCGCTCCGGCGCACAGCGCGTTGACGAGCGGGTTGCCCTGATAGGAGGCGTCGAAGACGGTCTCGCCACCGACGTTGGGCAGGCCGAGCGAGTTGCCGTAGCCACCGACACCGCGTACGACACCGTCGACGACGCGACGGGTGTCGGGGTGATCGGCGGCACCGAAGCGCAGCTGGTCCATCACGGCGATCGGGCGGGCACCCATGGCCATGATGTCGCGGACGATGCCGCCCACGCCGGTCGCGGCGCCCTGATACGGCTCGATGTACGAGGGGTGGTTGTGCGACTCGACCTTGAAGGTGACGGCCCAGCCGTCGCCGATGTCGACGACACCGGCGTTCTCACCGATACCGGCGAGCATCGACTCGCGCATCTCGTCGGTGGTGGTCTCGCCGAAGTAGCGCAGGTGCACCTTCGACGACTTGTACGAGCAGTGCTCGGACCACATCACCGAGTACATGGCGAGCTCGGCGTCGGTGGGGCGCCGGCCCAGGATCTCCTTGATCCGGGTGTACTCGTCTTCCTTCAGACCCAGCTCCCGATAGGGCTGAGCGGCGTCGGGGGTTTCGGCGGCGTGGGAGACGGTATCCACGTGCGGTGACACTGGGCGTCGGGTCCCTTCACTCTGGGATCGAAAACGGCAGGCCGGGCGGGAACTGCCGCGGACCAGTCTATCGGTGTGCAGGGGCGACGGGGTTCACCGGTGCGGGCACGAGCTCCGAGGGTGTGACGGTCACCTCGGTGCCCAGCGCATCGAGGGTGACGGTGCCCGAGTGTTCGCCGTCGAATCGGTACCACCCGTCGACGAGGGTGAAGGTGGCGAGCACGGGCGGCCCGCCGAGATCGACGATCCAGTACTGCGGGACTCCGGCCTCCGCATATTCGGAGAACTTCGTGACCCGGTCGGTGCGGGCCGTGCCGTCGACGGTGACCTCCACGACCAGCTTCACCTCGGCGATCGGGGCCCGATCGGGGTCGGCGTCGACGAGGGACCGTCCCACGACGATCACATCGGGGCACCGCACCGTCAGCGGGTTCTCCGCGACCAGCACCTCGACGCCTCCGATCGCACACCATTCGTCGGGCAGCTTCTCGTCGAGGAGCAAGGCCAGGGTCACCGCGGCGTGATCGTGTGCTGTTCCCGGCCGGGGCGCAGCGATCAGCACGCCTTCGCACACCTCGACGTGGTGCCCGTCGGATTCGGGCAGGGCCGACCACTCGTCGAGGGACAGCAACTGATCGGGATAGGACGGGACGTTCATTGCATTCCCCCGTTCTCGCCGATCGGACACGACCGTCTTCAGTGTGTCACCGGTGGGCGTGGCGGGGTGGGCGAACGCGGTCACGACGCGGGGGTCAGGAAAGCGGTCAGGGCCTGCGCGTAGCTCGTCACGTCGTCCGCGCCCATGAACTCGCGCGCCGAGTGCATGGCGAGTTGCGGGGCGCCGACGTCGACGGTCGTGATGCCGGTCCGCGACGCGGTGATGGGGCCGATCGTGGAACCGCACGGCAGGTCGGCGCGGTGCACGTACCGCTGCAGCGGAACCCCGGCCTGCTCGCAGGCCAGCGCGAAGGCGCCGGCGCCGGTCGCGTCGCTCGCGTAGCGCAGGTTCTGGTTCACCTTCAGGACCGGTCCGCCGTTCACCGCGATCCGGTGGGCGGGTTCGTGTCGCTCGGGATAGTTGGGGTGCGTGGCGTGCGCCATGTCGCCCGACGCGACGATCGAGCCGGCGCGGGCACGCAGGAACTCCTCGCGGCCGCCGCCCCGGAGCAGGACGATCCGCTCGAGGACGGTGTTGAGCAGTTCCGAGAAGGCGCCGCGGTCGGACATGCTGCCGACCTCCTCGTGGTCGAACAGAGCGAGGAGCGGCATCGGGCCGCCGTGCGCGGCGACGTGGTCTGCGGCGTCGAGCAGCGCGTGCAGTCCGGCATAGCAGGTGCCCTGGTTGTCGAGGCGCGGTGCGCTGACCAGATCGCGGCCCGGTCCGACGACCGCGCTCGGAGCGAGGTCGTGGGTCATCAGCTCCCAGCCCAGCACCGCGCCCGGGTCGATACCGTGCTGCTCGGCGACCCACGCGATGAACGAGCGCGGTTCGGTGCCGACTCCCCAGACGCCGTCGACGTGACGCTGCGGGTCGAGGTGCACGCCCTTGCGGTCCTCGGACAGGTGGATGGCGAGCTGCGGAACCCGCAGGACCGGCGCGTCGACGCGGACGAGAACGTCCTCGGTGGTCTCACCCGAGCGCACGGTGAAGCGGCCGGAGATCCCGAGGTCGCGGTCGAGCCACGAGTTGAGCCACGCACCGCCGTACGGTTCGAGACCCACGAGCCGCCAGCCCGCCGACGTGAGGTCGGGATGCTGCTTGACGCGCAGATTGGGGCTGTCGGTGTGCCCGCCGACGATGCGGAAGGGCGCGGCCGGATCGTCGGCGACACCCTCGGTGCTCCACGCGAGCAGCGACCCGCCCCGCACCAGGAAGAAGCGTCCCGGTTCGGAGGGCCAGGCCTGCTGCTCGTGCAGTTCGACGAATCCCGCCTCGCTCAGCGCCGCGGCGACGGTGGCGCAGACGTGGAAGGGCGACGGCGACAGGTCGACGAAATTACAGAGACCCCGAGCATCGGCACGCGTGGAAGACATGACTGCATCTTCGCATCACGGACAGGCTCAGTGCCCTCCGGCGACGCAGAACAGGTTGCCCTCCGGGTCGGCGAGCGTCACCCAGCGGAAGTCGTCGCTTAGGTCCTCGCGGTGGACCTCCTTCGCGCCGGCCTGCACGAAGCGCTCGACCTCGGCGTCGAGGTCGGGGGCCGTGAGATCGAGGTGCACGCGGTTCTTCCCCGGTGTCGGGTCGGACACCTTCTGGAAGCCCAGCCTGATGCCTTGCGGCAGGGCGACGATGAAGAACCAGCCGTCGTTCTCCTCCTCGATACGCCCGTCCGTGCGCTCGGCCCACCATCTCGCGAGCGGACCCGGATCGGACGTGTCGAAGGTGATCATTGCGATGGTCGCTGTCATGACGCGACGGTACCGCCGGGGACCGACAGGCGATATCCGTCGAGGAACGGACCGATTTGGGTAGTCCTACTCAGGACATACCGACATGGCTCGGGCAAACTGATCCGCGATGTCGCGCATGGGGGATGACGACGACATCGCGCCCGGGACTTGATCGGGGGGTCGAGCTCCGGGGTTGTAGGGACGAGGGATTCCGCAGCCGATCGGGACGGTCGCGGGGTCCCTCGTTCCGTCTCTCCGGTTCCGGGACTTCAGGTTCGGAGGGCCACTCGAAACCCCTGGAACGAGCGCAGTCCCCACCGTCCCGGGAGGGTCGATGGGGACTGCGCCGGAAGCTCCGGTCAGGCGATCACGCGTTGACGACCGCGTCCAGCACGCTGTAGAACATGCCGAGTCCGTCGTCGCTGGGGCCGGTGAGCGCCTCGGTGGCGTGCTCGGGGTGCGGCATGAGACCGACGACCCGGCCGTTCGCCGACGAGATGCCCGCGATGCCGCGCTGCGAACCGTTCGGGTTGTCGCCCGCGAAGCGGAACACCACGCGACCTTCACCCTCGAGCTCGTCGAGCACCTTCTCCGGTGCCTGGTAGCGGCCTTCACCCGACTTGAGCGGGATGAGGATCTCGGCGCCGGCCTCGTAGCGCGAGGTCCACGCGGTGGTGTTCGACTCGACCTTCAGCCACTCGTCGCGGCAGACGAAGTGCAGACCGGCGTTGCGGGTGAGCGCGCCCGGCAGCAGACCCGCCTCGCACAGCACCTGGAAGCCGTTGCAGATGCCGAGGACGGGCATGCCCTTCTGCGCGGCCTCGACGACCTTGCCCATCACCGGCGCGAACCGTGCGATGGCACCGCAGCGCAGGTAGTCGCCGTAGGAGAAACCGCCGGGCACGATCACCGCGTCGACGCCCTTGAGATCGGCGTCCCCGTGCCACAGGCTCACGGCCTCACCACCGGCGAGATTCACCGCACGGGAGGCGTCGACGTCGTCGAGCGTTCCCGGGAAGGTGATGACTCCGATGCGTGCGCTCATGCGTCACCGTCGATCCGCCGGATGGCCCAGTCCTCGATCACCGTGTTGGCGAGCAACGACTCGGCGATCTTCTCGAGCTCCTCGTCGCCGACGCTGCCGTCGACCTCGAGCTCGAAACGCTTGCCCTGACGGACGTCGGTCACGCCCGCGAAGCCCAGCCGCGACAGCGCCCCGGTGATGGCCTGACCCTGGGGGTCGAGAATCTCGGCTTTGGGCATGACTTCGACGACGACACGCGCCACGTGCTGCTCCTCGGTAGTAGTGCTGGCGCCCGGGGACGGACACCGGACATCCAGCAGTTTACCGGCCGCGGCCACCGGGACGGGCATCGGCCGAGGTCCCCCTCGTACGAGACCTGTCACACCCGTTCAACGCCGCTCGGCAGCAACGAGTTCGCGCACGCGGGGCGGCGGAGGGCGGGAGGAGGCTACCGAAGCGGAGTTCCTGTCCGTAGCCGGTCGTCGGGCTCCTTCCGGCGGCATACTCGACGACATGCACCTGACCCATTTCGGCCACTCCTGCATCCTCGTCGAGCACCTCGGCGCGAAGCTCCTCTTCGACCCCGGAAATTTCTCCCACGGGTTCGAGGGCATCACCGGCCTCGACGCGATCCTCGTGACCCACCAGCATCCCGACCATGCCGATACCGGCCGGCTGCCCGCGCTCCTCGAAGCCAATCCCGGTGCGCAGCTGTTCTCCGACCCTCAGTCCGCGAGCCTGCTCGAGGGCGACTGGACCGCGGTGCGTCCCGGCGATTCGTTCTCCGTCGGATCGCTCACCGTGCGCGGCACCGGCGGACGGCACGCGGTGATCCACCCCGACCTGCCCGTCATCGACAACACGGCCTTCCTCGTCGGCGACGAGGAGAATCCGTCGCGGCTGCTGCACCCCGGCGACTCGCTGTACATCCCGCACGAGCGCGTGGACGTGCTGGCCCTGCCGTCGACCGCGCCGTGGCTCAAGATCTGGGAGGCGATCGACTACCTGCGCGCCGTGAATCCGCGGGTCGCGGTGCCGATCCACCAGGGCATCGTCAACGACAGCGGTCGCGGCGTCTTCTACGGCCGGTACAGCGAGATGGCGCCGGAGGGCACCGAGTTCCGCGTGCTGCCGCACGAGGACGGAGTCGAGGTCTGACGCTGCTCTGGTCCGACGAGGAGGTTCAGCGGGCGGCGGCGCGACCCGCCGCCCGCCCCGAGAAGATGCATCCGCCGAGGAAGGTGCCTTCGAGCGACCGGTAGCCGTGCACGCCGCCACCACCGAATCCGGCGACCTCACCGGCGGCGAAGAGCCCCTCGAAGACCGATCCGTCCGACCGCAGGACGCGCGACGACAGGTCGGTCTCGAGCCCGCCGAGCGTCTTGCGGGTGAGCAGGTGCAGCCTGACGGCGATGAGCGGCCCGGCCTTCGGGTCGAGGATCCGATGCGGTGCGGCGATGCGGACGACGCGGTCGGGTGCGTAGGCCCGTGCCGCGCGCACCGCCGCGACCTGCAGATCCTTCGTGTACTTGTTGTCCATCTCGCGGTCGCGGGCCTCGACCACCGAACGCACCTGCTCGTAGTCGAGCGGCGCCTCGGGGGTGAGTTCGTTCATGCCCGCGACGAGATCGGCGAGCGTGTCGCGGACGACGAAGTCGACGCCGTGCTGCTTGAAGGCCTCGACCGGTCCGGGTGCGCCCGCCTTGACGCGCTGCAGCAGCAGCCGGATGCTGCGTCCGGTGAGGTCGGGGTTCTGCTCGGAGCCGGAGAGCCCGAATTCCTTCTCGATGATCTTCTGGTCGAGCACGAACCAGGTGTGGTCGTGGCCGGTGCTCACGATGTGCTCGAGGGTGCCGAGCGTGTCGAAGCCCGGGAACAACGGCACCGGTAGCCGCTTGCCCGTGGCGTCGAGCCACAGCGAGGAGGGACCGGGGAGGATGCGGATGCCGTGACCGGGCCACACCGGGTCGTAGTTGGTGATGCCCTCGGTGTAGTGCCACATGCGGTCGCGGTTGACGATGTTGCCGCCGGCCTTCTCGGTGATCTCGAGCATCCGGCCGTCGACGTGCGCGGGCACGCCGCTGAGCATGTGCTTCGGCGGCTGCCCCATGCGCTTCGGCCAGTTCTTCTTCACGAGGTCGTAGTTCCCGCCGATGCCACCGGAGGTGACGATCACGGCTCCGGCGGAGAACTCGAAGTCTCCGACGACGGTGCGGGAGGACGCCACGCCGCGCGGCGCGTCGGTGGGCTCGAGGATCGCCCCGCGCACGCCGGTGGCAGCTCCGCCCGTGACGACGAGTTCGTCGACCCGGTGCCGGTGCTTCAGCGTCACGAGTCCGCGTTCGACGCCTTCGCGGAGCTTGCGCTCGAAGATCTCGACGAGACCCGGACCGGTGCCCCAGGTGATGTGGAACCGCGGGACCGAGTTGCCGTGCCCCGCAGCGTCGTACCCGCCGCGTTCGGCCCAGTTGACCATCGGGAAGATCTTCAGGCCGCGCTGCTTCAGCCAGGCGTGCTTCTCCCCGGCCGCGAATTCGACGTAGGCCTGGGCCCACCGCCGCGGCCACCGGTCCTCGACCTCGCGGTCGAAGCCGGCCGTGCCCATCCAGTCCTGCAGGGCGAGCTCGTAGGAATCCTTGATCCCGAGCCGCCGCTGTTCGGGACTGTCGACGAAGAACAGACCACCGAACGACCAGAAGGCCTGTCCGCCCACATTGTTCGAGTTCTCCTGATCGACCAGGAGAACCGTACGGCCGGCGTCGACGAGTTCGCCCACCGCTACGAGTCCCGCGAGTCCCGCCCCCACCACGATCACGTCAGCGTCCATGGCCGCAAACACTACCGAGCGAATGCGGCGACCGGGAGGCCCCGCGAGGCGGCCGGGATCACGCCGCGGTGATCCCCGTGGGACGCCGCGGCCGGCTGTAGACGGCCGGTTCCGCACCGTGACGCAGTGCGATGTCCACGGCGGCGAGGATCGCGTGCCGGGGTCCGGGCTCGGCGAGCCGAGGAGCCGCGATCGCCAACCGGAGCAACTCACCCCGCCGTGCCACCCGCGACGCGCCGATCACCATTGCCCGGCACCACCACGGCTCCGGCTTCGCACCGTCGCCGATGCCGTACACCCGCGACTTCGTCACGGTGCCTGCCGCGAGATCACGGATCCCCGCGATGTCCGCCATCACCCGGAATCCGACCTGCGGAAGTGCGGCCACCGCTCCGGGCGACGCGAGCCAGCGCGGAGGTGCGAACAGCCGCGTGCGGAGTCCCGTCTCCTCGAGCGCGCGGTCGGCCGCGAGCAGGCGCAAGCGCGCCTCGTGTTCGGGCAGTGCGGCGAACTCGGCGCGACGACGCTTCGTCGCCGCCTGGTCGTATCCGTGCAGCACGATCGCGTCACCACCCTCACGCCGCTCGAGAAGCCACTCCTGCGTCGCCGGATCGCGGACGAGACGGTAGTGGTCCTTCAGGCGTGGTGCGACGAGCAGCGACAACGGCACGCCACGCGCGTCCATCTCCCGGGCGAATCCGTCCACGACATCGCGTGTGACGTCCCGGATCCCCGAGACCGACACGATCATCCGTCCGTTCATGACGCAGAGCCTGCTCCATGCAGGTGAACAGACACCCGGCCTTCCGGGGAAGTCCCGGTGAAAACCCGGCCGTACCGGCTCCCATCCCGCTGATCGGGACTGTGTCGACGGACACAATCGACCGGACATAACGTCCGGGCGTGGCAGTCCCGAATCAGACCTATACCCGCCTCCTCTCGCCCGGCACCATCGGACCCATCACCCTCGACAACCGGGTGGTGATGCCCGCCATGGACATGAACCTCTGCGAGGACGGTGAGATCGAGCAGGGCGACATCGATCATTTCGTCGCCCGCGCGGCCGGGGGTACCGGCCTGATCGTCACCGGCTGCTGCGCGGTCGCCTATCCGGCCGGGTGCGCCAGCACCAAGGAACCCGGCCTGTCCGAGGACCGTTTCATCCCCGGTCTCCGCGCTCTGGCCGATGCGGTTCACGAGGCCGGCAGCAAACTGTGCGTGCAGATGGTGCACCACGGCAAGGTCGCGCGCATCGACACCCTGCAGGACCGGCCGCAGCTCGTGCCGAGCATCCCGAAGCCACCGAGCGACATGAGCGCCATGGCCGATTGCACTCCTGAGGAGCTGCAGCGCATGGCCACCATCCAGGGCGGCAAGCAGGCCCGCTACAACGAGGCCACGGAGAGCGACATCGAGTGGTTGATCCGGATGTTCGCCGAGGCCGCCGGCCGGGTCGCGGCCGCCGGAGCGGACGCCGTGGAGATCCACGCCGCGCACAACTACGTCCTCGGTGCCTTCCTCAGCCGCTACACGAACCAGCGCACCGACGAGTACGGCGGGTCGCTCGAGAACCGGGCCCGGCTGACCTGCGAGGTGATCCGCGCGGTCAAGGCAGCGGTCGGCGATCGTCTCGCCGTCATCGTGCGCCTCGCAGGGCAGGAATACGGGGAGACGGACGGTCTCACCGTCGAGGAATCCGCCGCTGCCGCCGCAT
Source organism: Rhodococcus sp. Q1 (assembly GCF_004153645.1). Taxonomy (NCBI): domain Bacteria; kingdom Bacillati; phylum Actinomycetota; class Actinomycetes; order Mycobacteriales; family Nocardiaceae; genus Rhodococcus; species Rhodococcus sp. Q1. The sequence continues at coordinate 451,130 of NZ_SDMJ01000004.1, forward strand.
TGTTCGAACAGGCCGGGGCCGACGCCATCCACATCACGGGCACCGCACTGAACGCGTTCGCGAACTTCACCGATGGTCCGCTGCCGGACAAGGTCGGCTACTACACCCACAACGCGGCGGTCGTCAAACGTGCGGTGTCCGTTCCGGTCATCACCGTCGGCCGCATGCTGCCGGAGGTCGGCGAGCAGATGATCGCCGAGGGCGTCACCGATTTCGTCGCGATGGGCCGTCAGCTGCTGGCCGATCCCGCTGTCGTCGCCAAGCTGAAGCAGGGACGCAGCGAGCAGATCCGCCCGTGCATCAACTGCTATGTGTGCGTGCAGGAGAACTTCTGGGACGCCACGCCGATCTGCGCGGTCAATCCGGCGCTCGGCAACGAGACGCTCGTGCCGTTCGTCCGCAGCGCGACGCCGAAGCACGTCGTCGTGGTGGGTGCCGGGCCCGGCGGCCTCGAGACCGCGCGCGTCGCCACCGAGCGAGGACACCGCGTCACCGTCCTCGACAAGACCGACCGGCTCGGCGGGACCCTGTGGTTCTCGACCCTCACCACCCCCGACAACGAACGGCTGCTGAAATGGCTGACGGCCGAGGTCGCCCGCCTCGGCATCGACGTGCGGCTCGGCACCGAGGCCACCGCCTCATCGATCCGTGCCCTGAATCCGGACGTGGTGGTCGTCGCGACGGGCGCCGTGCGGGAGCGTCCCACCGTGCCGGGCGGGGACCTGCCGCACGTGCACACAGGCGACAGCATGCGCGCGCTCATGACGGGCGCGGGCGACGTCTCCGGCCAGTCGCCCCTGCTGCGGGTGATGGGCCGATTGGGCAAGCTCGCGGGTATCACCACGAGCCCCCGGAGGATCCGTGATCTGAGCCGGCGGTTCCTGCGTTTCCTGCCGATGGCGAAGGACGTCGTCGTGATCGGCGGGTCGCTCGTCGGCCTCGAACTGGCCGAGTTCATGGCCGAACGCGGCAGCCGGGTGACCCTGCTCGCCGAGGGGCAGCAGCTCGGGGTGCCGATGGCGATGCCGCGCCGGTGGACCGCCGTCAAGCACGCGCGTGAGGTGGGTCTCGAGGTGCACCGCAACGCGACTGTCGAGCGCATCACGCGGGAGACGGTGGAGTTCACCGTCGGCGGCGAGACGAAGTCGGTACGTGCCCGGATGGTCGTCGTCGCGTCCGGGGTGTCGGCGGCGGCACCGCTCGCCGAGGAGCTGGCCGGCTCGGGCATCGACGTCCGGGTCGTCGGGGACGCCGGTCGGGTCGACTACATCGAGGGCGCCGTCCACAGTGCGTGGAAGGTCGCGACCGAGCTGTGAGAGCGGGTGACGGCCGGCTCGTGCACCCACGAGCCGGCCGTCGCCCGTCGGGTCAGGATTTCTGGTTATCCGGTCCCACGAACCTGTCGCGGTGCACCGCCTCTTCGAGCGGGCGACCCTTGCGCCAGCCGAACCGTTCGAGGTCGGGCACCTCCTGGAGCCGGGTGACCGGCCCGACGCACAGCCACGCGATGGGACGCGCGGGCGCGCTCACTCCGACGAAGTCGGCGAGGAATTCCTCCTCGTAGAACGACACCCAGCCCACGCCGAGGCCCTCGGCGGTCGCGGCGAGCCACAGATTCTGGATCGCCAGGACGGCCGAGAAGAGACCGGACTCGTCGACGGTGTGCCGGCCGAGGATGTGCTTGCCGCCGCGTTCGGGGTCGTAGGTCACGACGATGCCGGTGCGGGACTCGGTGATGCCTTCGATCTTGATGGGGTCGAAGGTGCTCTTCCGGTCCTCGGGAAGCGAGTCGGCGAACGCCTGCCGGCAACCGGCGACGTGCCCGGCGAACTCCTTCAGACGCTGTTCGTCCTGGACGACGACGAAGTCCCAGGGCTGGGTGTTGCCGACGCTGGGTGCATGGTGCGCCGCGGCCAGGACACGCCAGAGCACGTCCTCGGCGATCTGCTCACCGGCGAACTCTGCGCGCACGTCGCGGCGCATGCGGATGATGTCGTAGAGCGCCTCACGCGCTTCGGTCCCGAGCACGTCGATCAGGCCGGAAGGATCTCTTCGAGGGCGTCGAGGATCTCCGGCGCATCGGGTTCCGTGCGGGGACGGAAGCGCCCGGCGACCGTGCCGTCGGGGGCGATGAGGAACTTCTCGAAGTTCCACTGGATGTCGCCGGCTTCCCCGGAGGCGTCCGCGTGCTTCGTGAGCTCGGCATAGAGCGGATGGCGGTTCTCGCCGTTGACCTCGATCTTCTCGAGCAACGGGAAGGTCACCCCGTAGGTCGTGGAGCAGAACTCCTGGATCTCCTCCGGCGTGCCGGGTTCCTGCCCCATGAACTGGTTGCACGGCACTCCCACCACGAACAGTCCGCGGTCGCGGTACTCCTGCGCGAGCTTCTCGAGCGCCGTGTACTGCGGGGTCAGCCCGCATTTGGACGCGACGTTGACGACGAGAACCGCGTGGCCCTCGTATGCACCGAGACTTGTGGGTTCACCCGAGAGGGTGTCGATCGGGATGTCCTGGAGAGGCGTGGTCATGGTTCCAAACTAGCTTGTGCTCCATCACTCTCCCCAACAGCAGCGCTACGTCTTCTCCCGGGAAGTCTCCGGGCCCGCCGGACCCGCTTCCGGAACTGCTCGTCCCTCCCCCTCGCCGGGAACGGGAGCACCCGACGGGAACCCCTCTGCGATGTAGGACTCGTAGACCGGCCGCCATGCGGTCTCCGAATCGGTCGTCTGCGACGGCGGTGCGCCCGCCGGCACCGCGTCGAACTCGCCGAGGCAGACCGTCCGGCCGCGGCGACCATCGCGGTCTCCCGGTCGCCGAGCACGTTGACGAATCGAGCTCGGTTCTTCACAGCGACCCCCGAAGTTGTGCGGCTGGAGAGCGAGGCGTGCTTCCTCCCGGAAGTATGCTCCCGGATCCGCTTCGGAAACGGCTGTCCGCCACGAAAATTTTCGTGGCGGACAGCCGTTGTCGTAGCGGACGGACCGGGTCAGACGGAGACCTTCTCCAGGCTCGCCGGTTCGCGCTCGGGAGCGGGCTCGTGATCGTCGACCATCATGCTCTCGTCGAACGGCAACCGTCCGCTGAGCACCTCGTCGACCCGTTCGCGGTCCACCGACTTGGTCCACGTGCCGATGAGCAGGGTCGCGATGGCGTTGCCGGAGAAGTTGGTGACGGCACGCGCCTCGGACATGAACCGGTCGACACCGACGATCAGGCCGACGCCGTCGAGCAGGTCGGGGCGGTGGCTCTGCAGACCGCCGGCCAGCGTCGCCAGACCGGCACCGGTGACCCCGGCCGCACCCTTCGAGGCGACGATCATGAACAGCAGGAGCGAGAGCTGCTCACCCATGTTCAGGGGACTGCCCATCGCGTCGGACACGAACAGGGCGGCCATCGTCAGGTAGATCGCGGTGCCGTCCAGGTTGAACGAGTAACCGGTGGGCACGACCACGCCGACCGTGGTGCGCTGGACACCGAGGTGCTCCATCTTGGCGATCAGGCGCGGCAGCGCGGACTCCGACGACGACGTCGCGAAGATGAGCAGGTACTCGCGGGCGAGGTACTTGACGAGCTTGAACACCGAGACACCGGAGACCGCTCGCAGCAACGATCCGAGAACACCGAAGACGAACACGACGCACGTGAGGTAGAAGGCGATCATCAGAACACCGAGCTGCAGGACCGCGCTCAGACCGGTCTGGCCGACGACGTTGGCGATGGCACCGAACGCACCGATCGGGGCGAGCCACAGGATCATCGTCAGGATGCGGAAGACCAGCTTCTGCAGGTGGCCGATGCCCCGCAGGATCGGTTCACCCGACTTGCCGATGCCCTGGATGGCGAAGCCGACGAGCAGCGCCACGAACAGGGTCTGCAGGACGCTGCCCTCGGTCAGTGCGGACAACAGGGAGGTGGGGATGATCGACGCGATGAAGTCGACGGTGCCGCCGGCGGCATGCGCCTTCTCGGCGAGTTCGGCACCCGATCCGGCGTTGGCCGGATCGAGGGTGAGCCCCGAGCCCGGGTCGAGCAGGTTGCCCACACCCAGGCCGATCGCGAGGGCCACGGTCGACATGCCCACGAAGTAGATCAGCGCGAGTCCACCGATCCGGCCGACGCTCGCCGCTGCCCGGACCGACCCGATGCCGAGCACGATGGTGCAGAAGATCACCGGGCTGATCATCATCTTGATCAGGTCGACGAACATGGTGCCGAGGACACCGAGCGACTTGCCCGTCTCGGGGGCCAGCCATCCGACGGCGATACCGGCGACGACGGCGACGATGACGCCGATGTACAGCCAGTGGGTACGGTCGCGGCGTTTCTCGCCCCGCACGGTTGTGGTGCTCATGGAGTGCCCTTCGATCATGCGCGGGCTCGTCGCGCGATGTTCACGGATAACGGGATGCGGTGACGCACCGGCGAGGACTCGGGAATCGACCGTGGTTCGGTCGGGTACTACGGGACCCTGGTAGGGGCCGCTCCGCGCCCGGGTGGTGACCGGCATCACGTCCACATAAGGACATGGTGGTAGCCGGGTCGCCGCGGGAGAAGTTTGTGTACATAGTGTTCACGGGAGGTGAACGGTGAACCGTCGCCAGGCGAGACCGCCGATGAGCGTGGCGGGCCAGCTGCTCATCCTCCAGTCGGTCGTGTTCACGGTGGTAGCGATCGTGGCGGGTGCCCTCATCGTCGTCGACGAACGGCGGGACGCCGACGACGCCACCCGTCGCGGCGTGACCGATATCGCAGTGACCACCGCGGTGTTCCCGGAGATCGCCGAGGGGCTGCTCGCCCCCGACCCGACCGCCGCGCTCCAGCCGCGCGCCGAACAGATCCGTGAGGCGACCGGAGTGGACTTCGTCGTGATCGTGGACCCGGACGGGCTCCGCGTGACGCATCCGGTCCCGGAGAGGATCGGACTCCCGTACACCGGCCACATCGACGAGGCCCGGTCCGGGCAACCGTTCAGCGAGACGTACACGGGCAGCCTCGGATCGTCGATCCGCACCATCGCGCCGGTCTACGACGACGGCACGCTCGTCGGATTCGTGTCGGTCGGGGTGACACGGGAGAGGATCGCCGAGAACTTCGTGCGGAGCCTTCCGGGCATCGTCGGGCTGGTGGCGGCCGGGCTCGTGGTCACCGCGGCGGGGGGATACCTGATCGCGCGGCGCCTGCGCCGTCAGACCCTCGGGCTCGATCCCGACCAGCTGCGGCGCATGTACGAACACCACGACGCCGTCCTGCACTCGATCGGCGAAGGGCTGCTGGTGTTCGGTGGAGCACCCGGCGCCTCACCGCAGGTCGACGTCGTCAACGACGAGGCACGCCGCCTGCTCGGCCTTCCCCCGACCGGGCCGGTCCCCTTCGACGCCCTGCCCGAGACACTGCGCGAACTCGCAACCACCGGCGAGGCACGCGACGAGGTGCACCTGACGCGCGACCGCACCCTCGTCGTCAACAGCGACGCGGTGAACTGGAACGAGCGTCGCATCGGCACCGTCGTCACCCTCCGCGACCACACCGAGTTGCGCGGTGTCCTCGGTGAACTCGACTCGGTCCGCGGATTCGCCGAGTCGCTGCGGGCGCAGGCCCACGAGTCGGCGAACCGTCTGCACACCATCGTCACGATGGTCGAACTCGGCCGGACGGAGGACGCGGTCGCGTTCGCGACGCAGGAACTGGCGGTCTCCCAGCACCTGATCGACCGGTTGACCGGTGCCGTCCACGAGCCGGCGCTGTCGGCGTTGCTGCTCGGCAAGATCGACGAGGCCGCCGAGCGAGGTGTGGAACTGACCGTCACCGACGACACGGAACTGGGCCCGGTTCCGTCCATCCCGGCGCGCGATATCGTCACCCTCGTCGGGAATCTCATCGACAACGCCATCGACGCCTCCCATGCGTCGGACGACCCATGGGTGGAGGTGACTGTGCGTCGGGACGATTCGTCGATGATCGTCGAGGTCGCCGACAGCGGGCCGGGGATGTCGCCGGAGGTGCTGGCCCGGGCCATGCAGCGCGGCTACTCCACCAAGTCCGAGCAGCGCGGCCTCGGACTCGCACTCGTCGCCCAGGTCGTGGCGCGTCACGGGGGAACTCTGCGCACCGAACCGTCGCTGGGTTCGATGATCGTCGCCGTGATCCCCCTGGAGAGCCGGTCGTGATCCGGGTGCTCGTCGTCGAGGACGAACCGCTCATCGCCGAGGCCCACCGCGAATACGTCGGGAGGGTGGACGGATTCGAGGTGGTAGGTGTCGCGCACACGGGTAGCGACGCCGTGCGGGCGGTCGCGTCGGCTGCGCGGGTGGGCACACCGGTGGATCTGGTGCTGCTCGACATCGGGCTCCCCGACACGAGCGGCCTCGAAGTGGCTGCACGCCTGAGCGCCGGTCGTCCGAGTCCCGACATCATCGCCGTCACGTCGAACCGCGATCTGGAGGTCGTGCGGACGGCGGTCGCGCGGGGTGTGGTGCTGTATCTGCTCAAGCCGTTCACCTTCGCGGCACTGCAGGACAAGCTCGAACAGTACGTGGCCTACCGCTCGGCGTTGCGCGACGCCGAGACCGCGGCGGGCCAGCACGATATCGATCGCGCCATGTCGGCTCTGCGCACGAGCAGTTCCCGTCCGTCCACACCCAAGGGCATCTCCCCCGACACGCTGTCGAAGATCACCGATTTCCTTCATCACGCCGACGGGCCGCGAACCGCTGCGGAAGTCGGATCGGCCGTGGGGGTCTCACGCGTGACGGCGTGGCGCTATCTCGAACGGCTCGCCGACGACGGCGCCGCGACCCGACTCACCGAATACGGCCGCGCCGGTCGACCGCAGGTCCGGTACGAACTGCGCAGGTGAGCAGTTTGCTATCGGCTACACAGTTCGTCATTCGCGTCGGCAATTGCTGCGGCGAATAGCGAGAACGCGAGCGGATACCGAGCTCAGCCCGCAGCGGTCTCCGCGCGGTAGGCACCGGACGTCTCGAGCACCCACGCGAACTCGAACGCGACCTCGCGCCACTTCTCGTACCGGCCCGACACACCGCCGTGTCCCGCGCTCATCTCCGTCTTGAGCAGCAACGGCGCATCGCCGGTCTTCGTCGCGCGTAGCTTGGCGACCCACTTGGCGGGTTCGACGTAGAGCACGCGCGTGTCGTTGATGCTGGTGATCGCGAGGATCGCCGGGTAATCCTTGGCCTCGACGTTCTCGTAGGGGCTGTACGAGCGCATGTACTCGTACACCTCGGGATTCGCGAGCGGGTTGCCCCACTCGTCCCATTCGATCACCGTGAGCGGCAACGACGGATCGAGGATCGACGTGAGCGGGTCGACGAACGGGACGTTCGCGAGGATGCCCGCGAACAGTTCGGGCGCGATGTTCGCGACCGCACCCATGAGCAGGCCACCGGCGCTACCACCGTCGGCGACGAGCTTCTCCGGGCTCGTGACACCGGTGTCGATCAGGTGCCGCGCGCACGCCACGAAGTCGGTGAAGGTGTTCTTCTTCGTCAGCGACTTGCCGTTCTCGTACCAGTGCCGGCCCATCTCGCCGCCGCCGCGCACGTGCGCGACCGCGAACACCATGCCCCGGTCGAGCAACGACAGCCGCGCGACGGAGAAGGCCGGGTCGATACTGGCCTCGTACGAGCCGTAGCCGTACAGCAGCGTGGGCGCGTTCTCCGGGGTGCCCTTCCGCGCGACGATCGACAACGGGATCGTCGTGCCGTCCTCGGCGGTCGCCCAGTCGCGGCGCTGCTCGTAGAGCGACGGGTCGAAGTCGCCGAGCACCGGCTGCGACTTGAGCAGCGTCAGCTCGCCCGTGCTCACGGTGTAGTCGTAGACCCGGCTCGGGGTGATGAACGAGGTGTAGCCCAGACGCAGGGTGGGCTGGGTCCATTCGGGATTCGCGCCCGGTCCGACGGCGAAGAGTTCCTCGCCGAATTCGAGTTCGGTGAGCGTGCCGTAGCCCTCGTCGGTCAACGGCCACACCGCGAGCCGGGTGAGGGCCTCCCGACGGTAGCCGAGCACGAGGTGCCCTTCGAACGCGTCGACGTCCTCGAGGCGCACGTCGTGCCGGTGTCCGATCAGGGTGCGCAGGGCGGACGGGTCGTCGACGGGAGCTTCGGCGAGCACGAAGTTCTCGGCCTTCTCCCCCGTCTCGGGGTCGACGTCGTTGTGCAGGACGAGGAATCGGTCCTCACCTGCGATCACCGCGTGTTCCGCGCCGTACTCCACACCTTCGCGGCGCGGCAGGATCACACGGAATTCGCCTGTGGGGTCGGCGGATTCGAGTACCCATCCCTCGGTGGTGATCTTGGACCCGACCCAGATCATGAGGTACTTCTCGCTGCGCGTCGAACCGATCGACACCCAGTACCGCTCGTCGGGTTCGTGGAAGACCTTCACGTCCTCGTCGACGGCGGTGCCGAGCTTGTGCCGCCAGACGGTGTCGGGCCGCCACGACTCGTCGACCGTCTGATAGAAGACGTGGCTGTGGTCGAGCGCCCACGTCGCCCCCGGTGCGGTGCCGGGGATCTCGTCGGCCAGCAACGCGCCCGTGGCCAGGTTCTTGAATCGCAGCGTGTACCGCTCGTCGCCGACGACATCGGTCGAGTACGCGAGCAGCGTGCCGTCGTGGCTGATCGAGAACGCCCCGAGCGAGAAGAACTCGTGCCCTTCGGCCTCGACGTTGCCGTCGAGGAGCACCTGTTCGCCGGGGAGTTCGACGCCCGGGGTCACGTTCGGCGGTGTCCAATCGTCGGCGTCGGCGATCGGGCACCGGCACTGGATCGCGTACTGCTTGCCCTCGACCGTGCGGGCGTAGTACCACCACTCACCCATCCGGGTGGGGACCGACATGTCGGTCTCCTGAGTGCGCGACCTGATCTCCTCGAAGATCGTTTCACGCAGCGGAGCGAGATGTTCCGTCTGCGCCTCGGTGTACGAGTTCTCCGCTTCCAGATACGCGACGACCTCGGGGTCGTTCTTGTCGCGCAGCCATTCGTAGTCGTCGACGAAGGTGTGCCCGTGATGGGTGCGCGCGAGCGGCACCTTCTTCGCGACCGGCGGAGTGATCTTCGAGGAGGTCATATGCGGTCAGCCGATCCAATCGTCGAAGGACAGTCCCGAAATACGTTCGTACGCCTCGATGTAGCGAGCTCGCGTCTTGTCGACGACGTGCTGCGGCAGCGGCGGGGGCGGGGTGTCGGAGGCGCGGTCCCAGCCCGATTCGGGTCCGGTGAGCCAGTTCCGGACGATCTGCTTGTCGAAGCTGGGCTGAACCTTGCCCTCCTCGTACTCGTTCGCGTCCCAGTAGCGGGACGAATCCGGGGTGAGGACCTCGTCGGCGAGCACCAGATTGCCGGCCTTGTCGAGACCGAACTCGAACTTGGTGTCGGCGAGCAGGATGCCGCGGTCGGACGCGTACATGGCGGCGCGGTCGTAGATGTCGAGCGTGTCCTGGCGCAGCTTCATCGCCAGGTTCAGACCGACCTTCTCGACGACGTCGTCGAAGGAGATGTTCTCGTCGTGGTCGCCGAGCGCAGCCTTGCTGGCCGGGGTGAAGATCGGCTCGGGCAGTCTGCTGGCCTCGACGAGCCCCTGGGGCAGGGTGACACCGCAGACGGAGCCCGTGGCCTGGTAGTCGAGCAGGCCGGAGCCGGTGAGGAAGCCTCGCGCGACGCACTCGACGGGCACCATCTCGAGGCGCTTGACCACGAGTGCGCGGCCGAGGACCTCCTCGGGGATACGCTCGTCGTCGGGTTCTCCCGCGAGATGGTTGTTGGTGGCGTCGAGCAGCTTGAAGAAGAACACGCTCATCGCAGTGAGGACCCGCCCCTTGTCGGGGATCGGGGTCTCGAGCACGTGATCGTAGGCCGAGATCCGGTCACTGGCGACGAGGAGCAGGTGCTCGTCGTCGATCACGTACAGATCGCGCACCTTGCCGCCGGCGAGGTGTTGGTAGGACTCGAGTGAAGGACGCACGCTGACACCCTAGTGCTCATCGAGTGGCTGCACCGCACCCCGTGGCGGATATCCCACTCGTTCACAGCCGGGTGGAACAACGAACGTACGAGTGGGAACAGGAGTGGCATGGCCGCATCGTCGCGAGTGGACGTCGGGTTCGGGTCCGAGCGGGGCCCGATCCTCGTCGCCCTGATGCTCGCCACCGCCCTCGTGGCGCTCGAGAGCACGATCCTGGCCACCGCGATCCCGACGATCGTCGCCGACCTCGGTGGCTTCACCCAGTTCCCGTGGTTGTTCTCCGCCTATCTGCTCACGCAGGCGGTGCTCGTCCCGGTGTACGGCAAACTTTCCGACGTCTTCGGCCGCACTCCGATCCTGTTGTTCGGTATCGGGGTGTTCGCGGTGGGTTCGGTGCTGTGCGCGCTGTCGTGGAGCATGCCGGCGCTGATCGCGTTCCGCGCGGTGCAGGGCCTGGGCGCCGGCGCCGTGCTGCCGATGGCCCAGACCATCGCCGGGGACATCTACACCGTCGCCGAGCGCGCCAAGGCGCAGGGCTATCTCGCCAGTGTGTGGGGAATGTCGGCGGTGATCGGCCCGGCCGTGGGCGGTGTCTTCGCAGACTTCCTGTCGTGGCGGTGGATCTTCTGGATCAACGTGCCGTTGTGTGCCCTCGCGGCGTGGGTGCTCGTCCGCAACTTCCGCGAGGACACGCCGTCGGGACCGCGACCGCGCGTGGACTGGGCCGGCGCGGCGACACTCGCGGTAGGCGCCGCCCTGCTGATCCTCGGCCTGCTCGAGGGCGGGCAGTCCTGGGCGTGGACGTCGGCGACCGGGATCGGCATCTTCGCCGCCGGTGCAGCCCTGATCGCGGTGTTCGTGTGGATCGAGTCCCGCGCCGCCGAGCCGATCCTGCCGATCCGGCTGTTCACGCGACGTGTGCTGGTCACCACCAGCGCGGTGTCGTGCCTGGTGGGTGCGGTCGTGCTGGGCCTGACCTCGTACGTGCCGTCGTTCGTGCAGGGTTCCCTGGGCACCACGGCGCTCGTCGCGGGGTTCACGCTGGCGACGATGACGATCGGCTGGCCGATCGCGGCGGCGCAGTCGGGCCGGCTCTATCTGCGGATCGGTTTTCGCAACACCGGTCTGGTGGGTGCGGTGCCGCTGTTGTGCGGCGCGGCGCTGTTGACGCAGGTCGGGGTGGATTCGACTCCCTGGGAGGTGGCGCTCTGCTGCGTGCTCGTGGGACTCGGGATGGGGTTGATCGCCAGTCCCGCGCTGATCGCGGCGCAGTCCAGCGTCGACTGGTCCGAGCGGGGCGTCGTCACGGGCGCGAACGCCTTCGCACGTGCGATCGGCAGCGCGGTGGGCGTGGCGGTGTTCGGTGCGCTGGCCAATGCAGCCCTCGGGGGCGCAGCGGCGGACGAGACCGTCACCGGAACTCCCGGTGCGGCGCAGTTGGCGGACTCGGTGGCGCCGGTGTTCGTCGCCGTTCTGGTGTGCGCCGGACTGCTCGTGTCGTGCGTGTGTTCGATCCCGAATCGTCCGGCAGCGGCCGGGTAGGCGACACGCCGCGTGCCTATACCGTTACCTGTGCGCTGTTTCGTATTCGCTCGGAATCGGGCACCATCTCTGCGGTGAGAACGACAAGCGGCGGCAAGGACACCATCGACGACGTGACGTACTTCCCCGTCGGGGCTGCGGAACACGCTCTGCAGCGACTGGCACACGCCACGGCGATGCAGGACACGACGGATTACGAGTCGCTGCGCTCGGCCATGGACGCGGAGTACTTCTGGCGCGGTGTCGCCGAGACCTTCCGGATCGCGGACGAGGCGTTCCGGATCGTGTCGTCCGCGACACGCGACCGGCAGGACATCTCCGCGCACGTCATGGCGCGCGCTGCCGACTGGGTGGGCACCATCGAGCTCGCCACCGAAGGTTCCCGGTTGTACGGGGCACTCGTCGCCTACACCCAGGGTGTCAGCGAAGGGTATTCGGCAGTGGAGGCGTGGGCGCGCGACGGACGAGCATGACGCGATGCGGGGCCGGGGTGTCCATCCGGCCCCGCCTCCTCTCGTCCTGGGGGACCGTCCGTCAGGCGACGGCTTCGAGATCGCCCGCGTCCCGGAAACGCCGCAGTGTCGGAGTCGAGACGAACATCACCGCGATGACGGCCACACCGGCGACGCCGTAGACGGTCAGGGCCATGGAGATCGGTACCAGGGAGGCCACGACTCCGGCCGCGACGGCGCCCACGGAGGTACCGGCCGTCACCTGCGCACCCCACACCGCCGCGATCCGTCCGCGGTACTCGTCGGAGGTGTTGCGCTGGACGGTGGCGTACCGCACGACGTCCGCGAGCGAGTCACCGAATCCGTGTGCGGCGAGACCGAACAGCACCACGGCGAGGATGCCGGTTGCACCGGCACCCACCAGACCCGCGGCCGAGACCGCCATGAGCAGGTAGACCACCAGCCCGTACCGGCGGATCGACCCGGTCCAGCCGCTGGTCAGCGACCCCACCACGGCCCCGACGGCAGGCGCCGTGTAGAGCAGGCCCACCACCGACGGGCCGACGCCGAGCACCTCGTCGGCGAATTCGGGGATGAGCACGGCCCAGCCGGACAGCAACATCGCGAGGAACCCCACGATCAGCACCTGCCCCACCACACGGTTGTGTGCCGCGTACCGGAAGCCCGACATCACCGATCTCAGCGGTGATTCCTCCGCGACGTGCGTCGGGGGCAGCGACGGCAGGCGGGTGATGCAGAAGGTGGTGATCGCCGTGGTGAACGCGGCCAGCGCGTAGGCCACGCCCACGCCACCGGCGGCGATGACGACACCGCCGAGGGCCGGGCCGATCATGGCGCCGAGGTCGGCCGTGAGCGCCATGAGCGCACCGGCCGCGGCGAGCTTGTCGCGCGGGATCAGGCTGGGAGTGACCGCCATGAGCGCGGTCGACGAGATCCCGCCCGCGATGCCGTCGACGACGGCGAGCACGTAGATCGCCCACATCTGCGGTACCGGCAGGATCGCGTTGACCGCCAGCAGGGCGAAGGCGACGCCCGCGGTGCCGCGTGCGATCGCGATGACATTCCGCCGGTCGTAGCGGTCGGCGAGCACCCCGCCGGCGAAGGTGGCCGCGAAGGTGGTGACACCGATCACCGCGGAGACCGCGGCGACCTGCGCCGTCGAGCCGGTGAGCTGGTACACCTGCACGGGCACCGCCACGATGAGGAAACCGAGACCGAACAGCGAGACGACGCGTGCGGTGAACAGGTACCGGAATTCGCGGCTGGTGCGCAGCGGGTCGATGTCGATGAAGAGCTTCTCGAAGACGGCCACGATCACCCGCTCATCCGCGGGCGAGCAGCGCGATCCACTGCTCGAGGTCGGGAGCCGAGGCGAGATCCACGAAATCGACTTCGACTCCGGCGCTGCGCCACTGCTCCACGAGGGCCATCAACCGCACCGAGTCGAGTCCCTGGTCGACGAGGCTCGCCGACGGATCGAGTTCGTCGACGTCGATGTCCAGGATCCTGGCGGTGTCGGCAAGGACGGTAGTGCGATCGAGCACGGAGTTCTCCTTCTTTCGATATATGCACGGTGCAGGATGCTGCACCGTCGGGCGGTGTCGGAGGCGCCTTACATCGCGGTGCCGGAGGTGCCTTACATCGCGGTGCCGGAGGTGCCTTACGTTGCGGTGCCCGTGAGCTTTCTCGCGGTGACGACGACCTGCACCGTCTCCTGCCAGATCCGCGCGATCTCGGCGAGCGTGTCCGCGTCGACCACGTCCGCCGCGGCGGCGAACTCGCATTCCAGAACCGCGCCGTCCGGGGTGTCCTCGGTGATCGCGTCCACCTGGAGGACATGGTCGAGCGGCATGTCCGGATCCACCGAGCCGCCGATCGCGGCGGCGCCCGGTGCGCCCGACCACGGACTGCCGGACCCCTCGCCGAGCGTGAGCCGGCCGAGGTAGTTGAAGACGACGGCCGGCGGCACGTACCGGGCGAAGCGGTCGCCGAAGTCCGGGTTCAGTCGCCGCAGCATCCCGAAGCCGATGCCGTTGTCGGGTCGCGCCCGCGACGCGCGGGCCACCGCGCGCAGTGCCGCGACCGCCGCCTCGGTGTCCCGGGACGCGGAGGCCACGTCGACCTCCGTCAGATCCACCGTCACCGGATACATCGACGTGAACCAGCCGACGGTGCGCGACAGGTCGGCGCCCGGGACCACCTGTTCCTCCCGGCCGTGTCCCTCGAGGTCGATGCGGACGAGGTCGCCGCCCCGGACCGACGTCACCGCGACGGCGAGGGCCGCGAGGAGGATGTCGTCGACGACGTCCGCGGCCAGCACCCGTTCGGTGACGTCGACGGGCAGCTGCACCCGAGTCGACCGGGTCGAGCGGACGGTGTCGCGTGCCGGGTCGAGCGGGCGCGAACCGAGCATCGGTTCGTCGGTGTCGACGGCGCGCTGCCAGGCCGACCACGACGCGGTGATCCGTTCCGAGCGTGCGGCCTTCGCGAGTTCGTCCGCCCACACCCGGAACGGTGTGCCGCTCGACGGCAGGGTCACCGTCTCCCCGCGCTCGGCCTGTTCGACGGCGTCGGCGAGGTCGGGGACGAGGATGCGCCACGACACGCCGTCCACCACGAGGTGGTTCACGACGATCAGGACGCGTCCGGCCTGGTGCGGTCCGAAATCGAACCACACGACCTGCACCATGCGTCCGCCGGCGGGATCGAGTGCGGCGTAGGCGTTCTCGCGATACTCGTCGAACAGTTCGCCCCAGTCCCGCCCGGTGGCGTCCACTCGCCGCACCGAGCCGGTGAGGTCCGGGACGGCTTCGGGGACGGTCCACGACGGCCGTCCTTCGTCGTCGACGCGGAAGGTCGAACGCAGCATCGGGTGGGCGGCCACGAGCGCCTCGACCGCGGTCCGCAGAACGCCGAGCGTGAGTCCGACCGGCGCGACGAGCAGGCGTGCCTGCGAGAACCGGGACAGGCCCGTCCACTGCTCGAGGGTGTCCCACACGATCGGCGTGACGGTCACCTCCCCCGTCGCCTCGCCGACGGCAACAGGGGGGGTGTCTCCCGTGTCGTCGTCCACGGCGGCCGCGAGCGCTTCCACGGTGCGCAGTTCGATCACCTGGCGGGTGGTGATCCACAGCCCGGCGGCCCGGACCTTCGACACGAGCTGGATCGAGACGATCGAATCGCCACCGAGCGAGAAGAAGTCGTCGTCGATCCCCACCCGGTCGAGCCCGAGCACATCCGCGACGAGATCGGCGAGGACCCGCTCGGTGCCGGTGCGCGGCGCACGCGCCCCCACCAGCGACGAGAAGTCCGGTTCGGGCAGGGCCTTGCGGTCCACCTTGCCGTTGGCGGTGACGGGGAAGGTGTCGAGCACCAGCACCACGGCGGGCACCATGTAGTCGGGCAGGCGCTCGGCGACCGCGGCACGGACCACCGCGGGATCGACGTCGCCGTCGGGGGTCACGTAGCCGACCAGGCGTGTCACGCCGCGACTGTCGGTGTGCGCGTTCACCACCGAGTCCCGCACGCCGCGCACCGCGGTCAGTGCGGCCTCCACCTCGCCGAGCTCGACCCGGAAACCCCGGATCTTGACCTGGTCGTCGCCCCGGCCGAGGAATTCGAGCACGGGCCGGCCGTCACTGCCGCGCACCCGCCGGACGAGGTCGCCGGTGCGGTACATGCGGGAACCGTCGTCCTCGAAGGGGTTCGGCAGGAACCGGACCGTCGTCAGGTCGGGCCGGCCGAGATATCCGCGGGCGACACCGGCACCGGAGACGTACAGTTCGCCGACCACACCCATCGGGACGGGGCGGAGCATCGCGTCGAGGACATATGCGCCGGCGCCGTGCACGGCTCGGCCGAGGCACGGTGTGTCGGCGTCGGTGACCGCTCCGATGAGCGAGTCCACCGTGCACTCGGTGGGTCCGTAGAGGTTGAACGCCCGCCCGTCGGTCAGCTCCCGCAGACGCCGCCACGACGCCGGATTGACGGCCTCACCGCCGAATCCGACGGACGCCGGACGGTGTCCGCTCTCGTACAGTCCGGCCGCGAGCATGCGGTCGAGGAAGGACGGGGTGACCTCGAGGAAATCGAGTTCGTGCTCGAGCGTGTACGCGACCATCCGTTCGGGATCACGCATGGTGTCCTCGTCGAAGACGTGCACGGTGTGCCCGTCGAGCAACCACAGGGTCGGCTGCCAGGACGCGTCGAAACCGAACGACCACGCGTGTCCGACCCCCACCGAGTCTCGTCCGGCTGCCGCCACGGTGGGGACGTAGAGATCCGCGCGGTGACTCTCGAACAGATTGAGCAGGTTCGCGTGCGTGACCGCGACACCCTTCGGCAGTCCCGTCGAACCGGAGGTGTAGATGACGTACACGCCGTTGTGGGGGCGCAGCGCACCGCGCCGGTCGGTGTCCGTCAGCGGAGCGGTGGACAACTCGTCGAGCTGTCGCTGCAGGGCGGGATCGTCGAGCACCACGATCCGCGTGTCCCCCGCAATCGGCGCGATGCCGTCGAGAACCGAGGCGACCGTGACGATCACCTGTGGTCGCGAGTCGGCCACCATGTGCGCCAGCCGATCCTGCGGATAGGACGGGTCCATCGGCACGTACACGCCGCCCGACGAGATCGCCGCCGCGATCGCGACGACCATGTGCTCGGATCTGGGTAGCGCGAGTCCCACGACCGTCTCGGGCCCGACCCCCGTCTCGACGAGGAGCCGGGCGAGTCGCGCAGATCGTCGTCCGAGTTCCGCGAAGGTGAGCGTCGTCCCGTCCGCGACCACTGCGGGCGCGTGCGGGGTACGCGCGATCTGCCGCGCCAGGAGGTCGGCGACGGTTGCTGCTCCGCTGGACGGCGCCGCGGGAGTCGTCGACCACTCGCTGCGCAGACCGGCCCGCTCGGTGCTGGTGAGCACGTCGAGTTGTGCCACGGTTCCGGGGTTCTCGGCAGTGAGTCGGTCGAGGATGCGCACGAGCCGCTCCCCCAGCGCGGCGGCGTCGTGATCGGTGAACAGATCGGTCCGGTACTCGAGACCGAGGTGCAGTTCGTCCTCGAGCCCGGCGACCAGCACCAGGGGGAAGTTCGTGGCATCGGAACCTCCGACCGATCCGACCCGCACGCCGCCCTCCCGCTGCGCCGCGTCGAGGGCGTCGCGGTCGACGGGATAGTTCTCGAAGACGAGGAGAGTGTCGAACAGTTCGCCGATCCCGACGGCGCGCTGGATGTCGGTGAGACCCACGTACTGATGGTCCATCACGCGGTTCTGCGTGCTGTGGGTCCGCGTGACGAGATCGGTGATCGGCTCCCCCGCCTCCGCGCGGACGCGCACCGGAACGGTGTTGATGAACAGGCCGATCATCGATTCCACACCCGCCACGTCGGGGACGCGCCCGGAGACGATCGCGCCGAAGACGACATCGGTTCTGCCGGTGAGCGATCCGACGAGAAGGCCCCAAGCGGTCCGGACGAGTCCGTTGACGGTGACCCCGTGCCTGCGGCTCGCCTCGACGAGGCGCTGCGACAGCCCGTCGGGCACCGCGACCGTCAGTTCGGCCGGAAATTCCGGTCGCAGCGCCGTACCGGACGGCGCGACCAGCGTGGGTTCGTCCACTCCGTCGAGCAGTTCGCGCCACACCTCGACACCGGCCGCGACGTCCTGTGCACCGAGCCAGGTGAGGTAGTCCGAGAACGGGGCCACCGGCGGGAGTCCGGCGGTGGATCCGCCTGCGGCGTAGAGCTGCAGGAGTTCCTGCACGAGCAACGGTGTGGACCAGCCGTCGGAGACGAGATGGTGCATCGTGAACAGCAGTCGCGCCCGTGAAGGTCCCGCGAGCACCAGCGTGAATCGCGCCAGGGGTGCGACTGCCAGGTCGAACCTGCGTGTGCGATCCGCAGCGAGAAGTTCCGCCACCCGCGTGTCGAGCTCGTCCGGATCGACGGTCCCGAGATCGACGACGGTCCACTGGGGTTCGGCGCTCCGGCGGACGACGCCGATCGGTTCTCCTGCCGTACCGGGTCGATATCCGGTGCGCAGCACGGCGTGCCGGTCGACGAGCGCGCGCACCGAACGGTGCATCGTCTCCGCGTCGACGCGGCCGTCGAGAGCCAGGTCGGTCTGCATCGTGTACACATCGACGCCCTCGGCGGCCTTCACGTCGTTGCCCGAGCCCGACGGTTCGTCGAGTCCGGCCAGGAAGTACATCCCGCGCTGCAGGGGGGTCAGCGGAACGACGTCCTCGATACCGCCGGGGTTCTCACCGTGCAGTGTGAGGACCTCGTCGACGGACAGACCGGGCGCCGTGAGCATCGACGGCACCGGGGCGCCGACGGTTCCGCTCGCCACCGTGTCCGTGAGGAGGTGCAGCGCCGCGAGCCAGCGTTGCCCGATCCGGCGGGCGCGGTCGGCGTCGAGTGCACCGGTGGCGTAGGTGAACACCGCCGAGAGAGCGGGTCCGTCCGGTCCGTCCTCCGTGATCGCGTTGACGTCGAGGACGTGGTCGAGGGGCATGGCCGGATCGACGGAACCGCCGAGCGCGGCCACCTCGGGTGCGGCCGACCACGCCGAGTCGGTGGTCTCGCCGAGGGTCATCCGGCCGAGATAGTTGAACATCACCTCCGGGGCCCGGTAGCCGTCGAACCGCTCGCGGCCGTCCCCGAGGAAACGCAGGAGACCGAACCCGATCCCGTTGTCGGGTATCCGCTTCAGCGACTCGGCCGCATGGGCGACGGCCCGGAGCGGATCGTGCCCCTCGAGGGTGTATGCACCGCCCAGTTCGACGGTCACGGGATACAACGAGGTGAACCATCCGACGGTGCGCGAGAGGTCCGCATCCGGCACGATCTGTTCCTCACGGCCGTGGCCCTCGAGGTGCACGCGCAGGGCGGATCCGCCGCACACGTCGGTGACGGCGAGGGCGAGGGCAGCGAGCAGCACGTCGCCGGTGCCGATACCGAAGGCGGCCGGCACGGTGGTGAGGATGCGTTCGGTGACCTCGACCGGCACGTCGACCTCGACCGACGCCGAGGTCGACACGGTGTCGCGCCGGGGGTCCAGGGCACGGGTTCCCACGGCGGGGGTGTCGCCGGCGGCGACAGCGGATTCCCAGACCGGCCACGATCCGGCGACCCGGTCGGATGCGGCCGCCTCGACCAGCGATTCCGCCCACTCCCGGAAGGACGTACCGGTGTCCTCCGGCGCGGGAGTCTTTCCACGGGCGGCCGCTTCGACGGCATCGGCGAGGTCGGGCACCAGGATCCGCCAGGACACCCCGTCGACGACGAGGTGATGCGCGACGACGACGATGCGCCCGGCCTGCTGCGGTCCCGGGTCGAGGAAGGTCACGCGGAGCATCACCCCGGTCTCGGGGTCGAGTGCGTCGACGGCCTCCGACGACACCTCAGCGATGAGATCGTTCCACGAAATCTGTTCCGTGGTCGAGAGATCCACTCGCCGGACGAGCGTCGCGGCTTCCGGGATGCTCTCGGGCACGGTCCATGTCGCACCGCGACGAGTACGCCCCGACGGTCCCGCGTCGCCGACGGTGAACCGCGAGCGCAGCATCGGGTGGGCCGCGAGCAGTGCCCGTACGCCGGTGACCAGATCGTTCTCCCGCAGGCCGGCGGGGGCGACGAGCACTCGCGACTGGGTGAACCGGCGGAGCGAGTCGAACGAGCCGGACGCGAGGGATTCGTGGACGATCGGAGTGACGGGCACCGTGCCGGTCGCCGCCGTGCGAGGTCGCCGGGGTTCGTCGGCGGGTGTCTCGCACGCCGCGGCGAGCCCGGCCGCGGTGCGCAGTTCGAAGACCTGACGGGCCGTCACGCGCACCCCTGCGCCGCGCAACCGCGACACCAGCTGGATGGAGACGATCGAATCGCCGCCGAGGGCGAAGAAGTCGTCGTGGACACCGACGCGGTCGAGGCCGAGAACGTCGGCGATGGTGGTGCACAGCGTCCGTTCGGTCTCGGTGCGCGGTTCCCCGGCACCGGCCAGTGCCGAGAAATCCGGTTCGGGCAGTGCCTTCCGGTCGACCTTGCCGTTGGCCGTGAGCGGGAGGACAGGAAGTGCGACGACGACGGCGGGCACCATGTAGTCGGGCAGCCGTTCGGCGAGCGCGGCCCGTACCGCGACGGTGTCGGCTTCGCCGCCGACGATATAGCCGACGAGCCGGGTCGTTCCCCGGTCGTCGGTGTGCGCGACGACCACGGCGTTCCGTACGGACGGATGCGCGGTGAGTGCAGTTTCGATCTCGCCGAGTTCCACGCGGAAGCCGCGGATCTTGACCTGGTCGTCGTCGCGGCCGATGTAGTCGAGCGTGCCCGCCTCCGTCCAGCGCACGACGTCACCGGTGCGGTACATGCGGGCCCCGGCGGGTCCGTAGGGGTCGGCGACGAAACGTCCCGCCGTGAGGTCGTGCCGACCGAGATAACCTCGGGCCAGGCCGTTTCCGGAGACGTACAGTTCACCGGCCACACCGGCGGGAACGGGTCGCAACCAGTGGTCCAGTACGCGCACGCTCGTGCCGGGGGTGGGACCCCCGATCGTCACGGTGTCCCCGGCGATGCGCGCGGAGGTCGCGTCGACGGTGCATTCGGTGGGTCCGTAGCAGTTCGTCGCCGCCACACCGCTCGCGGCGAGTCGCTGCCACAGCGCGGTGCTCACCGCTTCACCGCCCACGGTGACGGTCGCGGGGATGTGCCCGCCGGGTTCGAGGAGTCCGGCGTCGAGCAGCCGGTTCATGAGGACGGGCACGGTGTCGACGTAGTCGATGCCGCGGGTGCGCACGTACTCGACGATGTGGTCGACGTCGGCGCGGTACTCGTCGGGAAGCACGTGCAGCACATGGCCTTCGAAGAGCCAGGTGAGGGCGGCAACCGCCGAGTCGAAGGCGAACGGGTAGGTGAGCAGGACGTGCCACTGCCCGTCACGTGGTGTGCGGCCTGCGCACTGCATGGGGCCGACGCGTTGCGCGGCGTGCAGGTCGGCGAGGTTGGCGTGGGTGACGGCCACACCCTTCGGAAGCCCCGTCGATCCGGAGGTGTGGACGACGTAGGCCAGGTGGCCGGGGCGGAGCGGAGCGCGCCGGTCCGCATCCGTGAGCGGGGTGGCCGGCAATGCCGAGAGGGCGGACTCGACGTCCGGGTCGTCGAGGGTGAGCACGTCGGCGCCGTCGAGTACGTCCCCGAGACTCGCGCGCACGGCCCGAGTGGTGATCACCAGTCGCGGTGCGGCGTCGGTGATCATGTGCCGCAAACGGTCTGCGGGATAGGACGGATCGAGCGGCAGGTAGCCGCCTCCGGCGGTGAGGACGGCAGCGATCGCGTCGACCATGACGCCGGTCCGGGGCAGAGCGAGACCGACCCGGTCGTCGGGTCGCACCCCGCGGTCGACGAGCAACCTCGCCAGTCGCGCCGAAGCCGCGCCGAGTTCACCGAACGTCGATTCCTGCTCGCCGCACACCACCGCGGGGCGGTCGGTGTCGACGGTGAACCGCTGCGCGAGCAGGTCGGCGACGGTGCCGGTCGACGGTGCCGCGGGTGCGGTGGCCCAGGTGCCCAGTACGCGTTCCCGTTCCGCGGGTGGCAGGACGTCGAGGTCGGCGACGCGGCCGTCGGGCCGGGCGCACAGCGCCCCGAGGATCGCGACGAGGCGGGCGCCCAGTGCAGTCGCCTCGTCCGCGTCGATCAGCGACGGGCGGTGATCGAGCTTGACGACGAGCCGGTCCGACATGCCGGCCGTGAGGACCAGCGGATAGTTGGTGGCGTCGCGTCCGTCGACGCCGGTGATCGTCACTCCTCCGGCGCGCTGCGCCCGTTCGAGGGCGTCGCGGTCGACGGGATAGCTCTCGAACACGGTGAGGGTGTCGAACAGTTCACCGATCCCCACCGCGCGCTGCACGTCGGACAGGCCGAGATACTGGTGATCGACGGTGCGCGACTGCTCGAGCTGCACGCGGCGCAGCAACTCGGCGACGGTCGCGGCGGGATCGAGCCGCACCCGCACCGGCACGGTGTTGATGAACAGCCCGACCATCGATTCCACGCCGACGAGCTCCGGCGGGCGACCCGAGACCGTCGCACCGAAGACGATGTCGTCGCGGCCGAGCAGACCGGACAGGAGCATCGCCCACGCGGTCTGCAGCACCGTGTTGAGGGTGACCCCGATGGTGCGGGTGAGTTCCGACAGCGTCGCGCCGAGTTCCTCCGGGACCGCCACGTCGAGTTCGTCGCAGCGTTCCGACGAGCGGGTCGCGCCCGGCGGGGCCACGAGCGACGGTTCGCCGACGCCGTCGAGCGCCTCGCGCCACAGCGTTCGGGCTGCCTCGCGGTCCTGTTGCCCGAGCCACGCGAGGTAGTCGCGGTAGGGGCGCACGGACGGCAGTCCCGATGCCGATCCACCGGCGGCGTAGATCTCGAGGAGTTCGCGCACCAGGATCGGGGACGACCATCCGTCGACGACGATGTGATGAGCGGTGAACAGCAGTCGCACCTCGTCGGGGCCGAAGCGGACGAAGGTCCAGCGCACGAGCGGCGGTTGCGTCGGATCGAACCATTCGTGCAGGTCGTCCTCGACGATCCTCTCGAGCCGGTCTTCCGCCTCGGCGCGTTCGAGACCCGACAGATCCTCGCTGCGCCAGGGATTCTCCACTCCCGACACGACGAGACCCGCCGTGCGGCCGTCCTTGCGCGGGCGGAAGCAGGTACGCAGCGCCGAGTGGCGGTCGAGCAGTGCCTGGGCGGAGGCGGCCATCCGCGCCTCGTCGACCGTGCCCGACAGGCGCACCACCGATTGCACCGTGTAGGCGTCGGGGTCGGTCGCATCGGTGTCGTCGGAGGTCGAGCCGGACTGCGCTGAAACGGTACTCAGGTAGAGCAGCCCTTGCTGCAGCGGTGAGAGCGGGACGATGTCTTCGAGCGCGGTGGAACGGGTCATCTGTCGCTTTCGGTATATGACGGTCGATTCGGGCACGAACGACGAACGACCCCCGCGTCGGGACGTCGGGGGCCGTTCGGCCGAGGGCGCGGGGCGAGCCCGCAGCAGCAATTACTCCCGGTTCCGGTTGGCAGGAAGCTTCTCCAACTCGACGTCGATGGAATCGAGCGCCAGAAGGGCAGTTTCGTAGGTCGCCGCACTGGAATGCTTGACGGCGACGAGGTTGCCGGCCTTCACGGCGGGCAGATCCTGCCACAGCGGGGAGGCGAACAGTTCCTCCAGCTCCGGCGGGAGCGAACCGTCGGCCTCGACACCGTAGACGATCACGTCGGCATCGCCGAGGTTCTCGGGCAACTGCTCGACCGACAGGTACTCGGCATGGACGGACTCGGGATCGGTCGGCTCCCCGAAGAAGTCGAGCCCGAGATCGTCGAACAGGTTGGTGGTGTACGACGAGGCGTACTCACGGGAGAATTCACCGGGTTGGGTGCCGCACACACCGCAGACACCGGCGAACTTCAGGTCCCCGAGCGAGCCGGCGTACTTGTCGGCGATCTCGGCGGCGCGAGCCTCGTACTCCTCCTTGAACTCCCCGTAGGAGTCGCTGACGTTCGCGGCATCGGCGTACTGCTCACCGAGTTCGCGCCATTCGCCCGGGACCGTGAGTCCGACGAAGACCACCGGGGCGAGCGCCTCGAGCTTGGCCACGTCGACCTGTTCCTTCACGCGGGCCGGGACGCCCATGATGATGAGGTCGGGATCGGCGGCGGTGACGGCCTCGTAGTTGAGCTCCGAGACAGCGCCGTCGGGGGCGACCTTCGGCAGCGCCTCGTAGGCGGCCAGGGTCTCCTCGTCCATGTTGTCGAGCTCGCGGCTCCACTCGCACACGGCGGCGAGGTTCGCGCCGGCCTGGATGAGCGGGAGGGTCGCGTAACCGCAGGACACGATGCGCTGCGGGTCGGCCGGAATCTCGATGCTGCCGTTCTGCGCCTCGAAGGTACGCGTCGCCGCGGAGTCGGTGCCGCTCTCCGCGCCGTTCTCGCTGTCGCTCGAACATCCCACCAGTCCGACGGCCAGCAGAGCTGCCGCGCCGAGCGCCGCGGCGCCCCGCGCGCGCTTGCGTTCCAGAACGCGCATCGTTGATCTCCCAAGAGTCTCTCGCCGGGGCGCGTCGCCCCGGTCATGGTTGGTTAGGCTAACCGAAAGAGACCGTCCCGCCAAGCGCTTCGTGTCAGCCGAATTCGAGCGCGAAATCGTCGATCTCCGCTTGGTCCAGGTCGTCGAGCGTGAGGTCGGACGGCGTGAACCCTCCTGCGTCCTCGTCCGCCGAATGCCCTGCGAGCGCACGCAACGCCGCGATCCACTCGTCGGCGAGCGCGGCGACCGTCGCCGCCGGAACGAGATCGGGGCTGTACCCGAACATTCCGCGCAACACCGGCTCGGTACCGGAATCGTCGGTGAGCACGCCGATCTCGACGGCGTGCGCGACGGGCATGTCGGCTTCGGTGGCCCCACCGAGCACCGAACTCTCCGGGGCGCCGGCCCACGCCTGCCCCTCGGTCTCCCCCAGCGTGAACCGGCCGAGATAGTTGAATCCGATGTCCACGGCACCGGCGCTCGCGAGTTCCGGACCGCCCACGGGATCGAGGTGCCGCAGCATCCCGAATCCGATTCCGCTGTCGGGAATCTCTCGCAGCTGTTCCTTCACCCGTTTCAACGCGTCCCCCGCACTCGTTCCCCCGGCGTACGCGTCGGCCACATCGAGCCCGCCGACGTCCAGGCGCACCGGATAGAGCGTGGTGAACCAGCCCACCGTGCGCGACAGATCCGCCCCCGGGACGGCCTGTTCCTCACGGCCGTGCCCTTCGAGGTCGACCGCGATCGCCCCGTCGCCGCACACCCGCGCGGACGCCAGCGCCAATGCTGTGAGCAGGACGTCCTCGACGCCGGCACGGAACCGCTCGGGAACGGTGGTGAGCAGCGCGTCGGTGAGCTCGGACGGAACCTCGACCTGTACCTTCGCGGTCTCCGCCATGGTGTGCCGCACAGGATCCGGATCCCCGGACGCCAGACGCACGCGTCCCGTCGGCGCGAGGATCCGCCGCCACAACGACAGTTCGGATCTGCGCGCCGGCACCCCGTCGAGCAGTCCCCGTGCCCAGCGGCGCAGCGACGTGCCCGCGCGCACCGGCACGACACCGTCGACCGCGCCGGCGAGATCGGGCACCAGGATGCGCCACGATACGCCGTCGACGACGAGGTGATGCACTGCGACGAACACCCGCCCCGGCGCATCGGGACCCGCGTCGAAGAAGATCACGCGCACGAGCGCGCCCGCGGCGGGATCGAGTTCCGCGTAGGCGGCCCCGGTCGCGGCGACGATCGTCTCCTGCAGGTCGGACGAGCCCGAGATATCCACGCGGGTCACGACATCCGCCGCGCCGACGGAACCGACCGGGCGGACGTCGAGCACCCGTGCCTGCGGGTCGAAGACGGCCCGCAGGGCGTCGTGCGTGTCGAGCAGGGCCTGGACGCCGCCGGTCAGCCGCTCGACGGTGAGCCCCGTAGGCGCGAGGAGCAGCCGCGACTGCGCGTAGCGGGCGTAGGGTCCACCACGGTCGAGCATGTCGTGGACGATCGGTGTCGCCGGGATTTCGCCGAGTGCCGCCTCGACGTCGACCGTCCCCGGGCCGTCCTCGATCTCGGCGACCCGGGCGAGACCCGCGGGGCTGCGGTGCTCGAAGACGTGCCGCGCGGTGAACCGGATCCCGGAGGCGCGCGCCGCGGACACCAGCTGGATGGACACGATCGAATCGCCACCGAGAGCGAAGAAGTCGTCGTCGGGACCCACGGCGTCGAGTCCGAGTACACCCGCCGTCAGTTCGCACAGACGCTGTTCGAGTTCGTCCGCCGGCAGCCGGCTCTCGGCGGCCGGAGTGAAGACCGGCTCGGGAAGTGCTCTGCGGTCGATCTTTCCGTTGCGGGTGACCGGCAATTCGTCGAGCACGACCGTGACGGCGGGAACCATGTGGTCGGGCAGCCGGTCGGCGACGTACACCCGCAGGGTGTCGGGGTCGGTGGTCCCGGCCGCATAGGCGACGAGTCGCTTGCGACCCGGTTCGTCCTCGCGGACCACGACCGCCGCGGCACTCACTGCGGGGTGGCCGCCGAGCACGGTCTCGATCTCGCCGAGTTCGATGCGGAAGCCACGGATCTTCACCTGGTCGTCGGTGCGGCCGAGGTAGTCGAGCACCGGGCCGTCGGTGCCGGAGATCTTCCAGCGCACCAGATCGCCGGTGCGGTACAGACGCTCGCCGCCGGTGCCGAAGGGGTCGGCCACGAACCGTCCGGCCGTCTGCGCGCTTCGGCCGAGATAGCCGCGGGTGACGTGCGGGCCGCCGACGTACAGTTCACCGGCGACGCCCGGGGGCACCTGCCGCAGATAGGCGTCGAGGACGTACACCCGGCCGCCGTGGATCGGCGTTCCGATGTTCGGGGTGCTGCCCGGGGTGAGTACGACGCCGGTCGCGTCGACGGTGCATTCCGTCGGACCGTACATGTTGCTCACGCGCACATCGGTTTCCGCGGCGAGCTGCGACCACAGCTCACCCGGGACGGCCTCGCCGCCGAGTACCATCGACTCGGGACGGTGCGGCGCGGCAGGGTCGAGGAGTCCCTCGGTGAGCAGGCGACCGGCGAGCACCGGACCGCAGTCGAGTGCGTCGATGCGGTGCCTCCGGACGTACCGGACGATCCCCTCGGCATCGGCCATGAGGTCCTCGGCGAGTACGTGCACGGTGTGGCCGCCCAGCATCGCGAGGAGGGGTTCGACGGACGAGTCGAACGCGAAGGTGTAGCTCAGCAGCACGGCGCGGCGGCGCATCGCGGGATCGCCGACGGTGCGGGTGCGCACCGTCTCCCACAGGTTCACGACACCGCGATGCGGCACCACCACACCCTTCGGGGTGCCGGTCGAACCGGAGGTGTACACGAGATAGGCGGTGGTGTCCGGGTGCACGACCGGCAGGTGCACGTCCGGGCCGGGGCCGGTGATCGATCCGGCCGCGTCGACGTCGAGCACGACGCCCACACCCGCGTCGCGGAGCATGAACTCGTTCCGGTCGGCCGGTTGCTCCGGGTCGAGCACCAGATAGGCCGCTCCCGACTTCCACACGCCGAGGATCGCCGCGACCAGCACGGATTCGCGCGGAAGACTCAGTCCCACGACGTCTTCGGGACCGATCCCGTTCGCGACGAGGTGACGGGCGATCCGGTCGGACCACGCATCCAGGTCGCGGAAGGTCAGACGGCTCGACGGCGTGACCAGCGCGGTCTCCTCGCCGTAGCGCTCCACGGTGCGAGCGAACAGTGCGGGCAGGCTCCGCGGTCCGGACCGATCCGGGAGCGCGGTCGCATCACCGGCGCGCAACACCTCACGCTCGGAGGCGGTGAGCAGAGCGAGCTGCGAGAGCCTCGCGTCCGGATCGGCGCACACCGCGGCGAAGGCCCGCTCGACCCGCGCGGCGAAGGCCTCGGCGGACGACTCGTCGAACAGGTCGCGGGCGTACTCGACGCGTACGCACAAACCACCGTCGGATTCCTCGATGACGCCGAAGGTGAGGTCGAACATCGCGGTGTCGTTCGCGACGAACGAGGGTGTAGGCGTCAGGCCGTCGAATCCCGTGATCGCCGGCGGGCTCTGGTACTGCACCATCACCTGGAACAGGGGGTGCCGGGCCGCGCTGCGCTCGGGGTTGAGGGTTTCCACGACGCGGTCGAACGGGACGTCCTGGTGCGAGTACGCCGCGACGTCGGTGTCCTTGATCCGGGCGAGCAGCTCCCGCACGGTGGGGTCGCCCGAGAGGTCGGTGCGCAGCACCACCATGTTGACGAAGAAGCCGACGAGGTCGTCGAGTTCCGGGGCGGGCCGTCCCGCGGTGGGCGATCCGAGCGGGATGTCCTCGCCCGCACCGCTGTGCGAGAGCGCGAGCGCGACCGCCGCGTGCACCATCATGAACATCGTGGTGCCGGTCGCGCGTGCGGCCTCCCGGATCCCCGCCGCACGATCGGCCGGGATCCTGTGTTCGACACCGCCGCCCGCATAGGACGCCACGGCCGGACGCGGGCGGTCGGCGGGAAGGCCGAGTTCGGCAGGGAGACCGTCGAGCTCCTCGCGCCAGAACGCGAGTTGCCGTGCGGAGAGCGAGTTCTCGTCGTTCTGGTCGCCGAGCAGTTCGCGTTGCCAGATCGCGTAGTCGGCGTACTGCACGGGCAACGGTGCAGGCTCGCGGGAGTCGCCGCGGACGTGCGCGGAGTAGAAGGTGCCGAGATCGCGCAGCAGCAGGGGTGTGGACAATTCGTCGCTCGCGATGTGGTGGGCGAGCACGAGCATCACGTGCTCGTCGGGCGCCATCGTGAACAACCGGATCCGCAACGGGATCTCGCGTTCGAGATCGAACGCGTGCCGGGCCTCGGAATGCAGGCGCCCGGTGAGCGCGTCGCGGTCGACGGTCTCGACCGCGAAGGGAACGGCAACCCCGGCAACTTCTTCCACTCCGCGCACCTGCTGCATCCCCGTGCCGTCACGCTCGACGAGAACGGTGCGCAGACTCTCGTGGCGCGCGAGCACGTCGGAGACCGCCTGCCGCAACGCATCCGGGTCGACCGGTCCGTGCAGGTCCACCGTGATGGGGACGTTGTAGGTCGGACTGGGCCCTTCCATGCGGTACATGAACCACAGCCGCTGCTGCGCATACGACAGTGGTGCAAGGGACAGGGCCGCCGGATCGCTCTCACCGCGCGGGACGAGCGCCGGTCCGGCCGGAGCGGCGGTCGGGTGGTCTCCACAGTGCGCGGCGAGCGCGACGACCTGCGGATGATCGAAGACCGTCCGGATCGGCAACTCCACACCGAGCTCGTCACGGATGCGGGCGAGCAGTGTCGCGGCGCTGAGCGAGTGGCCGCCGAGCGCGAAGAAGTCGTCGTCCGCGCCCACCGTGTCGAGACCCAGGATGTCGGCGTAGATCCGGCACAGCGCCCGCTCGGTCTCGGTCTCCGCGGTGCGGGACGAGACCATCGAGGAGAAGTCCGGTTCGGGCAGCGCCGTGCGGTCGAGCTTGCCGTTGGAGGTCAACGGCAGTTCGTCGAGGACGACGAGCGCGGCGGGAACCATGTACCCGGGCAGGAACTCGGCGACGAGGCGGCGCGCCTCGACCGGTTCGGGCACGTCCTGCCCCACGAGATAGCCGACGAGCTGCGTAGCACCGGAGGGATCGGTGCGCACCACCGTCGCCGCACGGGACACACCGGGGATGCGCAGCAGGGCGGCGTCGACCTCACCGAGTTCGATGCGGAATCCGCGGACCTTGACCTGGTTGTCGACTCGGCCGCGGTAGACGATGCGGCCGTCCTCGGTCCACTGCACGAGGTCGCCGGTGCGGTACAGGCGGGCGTACGGACCCGAGGAGTCCTCCGAGTACGGATTCGCGACGAATCTGCTCGCGGTGAGTGCAGGCGCGTCGAGATATCCCCGGACCACACCCGGCCCGGCCACGTACAGCTCGCCCTCGGTTCCGGCCGGCACGGGTGCGAGTCCCGCGTCGAGGACGTGGACGCGCAGGTTGGCGACGGGCCGGCCGACCACCGGTGTCTCGGCGTCGGCGACCTCCGCGACGAGGACGTCGACGCTGCACTCGGTGGGGCCGTAGAAGTTGAAGGCCGCGCCCCGGCGTTCGCGCAGGCGGTTCCACAACCGCTCGGAGACGGCGTCTCCGCCGAAACCGAGGGTGGGCACGGTGCCGTCCGGGAACAGGCCGTCGTCGACGAACTGCTCGAGTTGACTCGGTGAGAACTCGACGAAATCCCATCCCTCGTCGAGGGCGCGGCGTGCGAGCGCCGCCGGGTCGCGCCGGGTCGCCTCGTCGACGATGTCGACGGTGTGCCCGGCGAGCATCCACAGCAGCGGCTGCCACGACGCGTCGAACGCGAGCGACCAGGCCAGGCCGAGGCGGACGGATTCGCGGCCGGCCTCGCGGGCGGCACGGGTGAACACCTGGGCGCGGTGGCTGTGGAAGAGGTTGACCAGCCCGCGGTGGGGTACGACGACACCCTTCGGTCTGCCCGTGGAGCCGGACGTATGGATGACGTAGGCGATCGTCTCGGGTGTCGGCGGACGGCGCTCCGAGTCGTCGAGCGGAGCGTCGGACACGGCGTCGAGGTCGAGATCCTCGAGCACGACGCGGTGGGGTGCGCCCGCGACCTCACCGACCCGGTCGTCGGTCACGCGGGCGGTGAGGACGCAGACGGGATCGGTGGAGCCGAGGATGTGGGCGAGGCGGTCGAGGGGCTGGGCGACGTCGAGCGGGACGTAGGCGGCGCCGGTCTCGAGGACGGCGTGGATGGCGACCAGCGCGTCGACGGTACGGGGCAGCGCGAGCGCGACCCGCGCGTGCGGCCGGTCGAGATCGAACCGGGAGGCCAGATACCGGGCCAGGCGGTGCACCCGCGCGCCGAACTGCGCGTAGGTGAGCGTCACACGGGCGTCGGCCACGGCCGGTGCGTCGGGGGCCGCCTCGATCCTCTGCCGCAGCAGATCGACGAGCGTCAGCTCCGGGTCGAACGGGATGTCCGGGCTGTGGCTCCAGTCGTCGAGGATCGTCCGTCGCTCGGCGGCGGTCAGGACGGACACCTGCGCGAGCGGGGTGTGCAGATCCCGCTCGGCAACCGAACCGAACAGCATCTCCAAGCGCTCGGTGTGGAGCGTCAGATCCGCCTCGCTGTAGACGTCGGCGTCCACGTCGACGAACACCTCGAGTCCGGCACTGCCGTCGAGTGGCCGCACGGTGACCATGAAATCCTGCAGGGGCCCTCGGGCCACCGAGTGCACGGCCGCGCGCATGTCGCCGAACCGGAGGGAGTCGCCGAACGGCTTGACGTTGACCGACGGCCCGATGACACCGCGGGATCCGGTGGGCAGCCGCAGGTCGCGCTGGATGTCCTCGGTCCGGTAGCGATAGTGGTTGCGGCACAGCGCAACTCCATCGCGTACCTGGGCGACGAGATCGACGAGCGTGACCGAGGCGGTGGGATTCAGGCGCAGCGGAACGACATTGACGGCAGTGATCGGCACCCGCAGTGCAGCGGTGCCCAGGCGGTTCATGACGGGGAAACCGAGTGTGAGGTCCTCGCGACCGGTCGCGCCACGCAGATAGACGGCGACGAGGGCGGTCACCGCATCGCCCCAACTCGCGCCGACCTCCTTGCCGAGGGCCACCAGACCGCGCTGCTGTTCGGCGTCGAGGGTGAAACGCGCGCCGCGGGAGCGTCGCGCGATGCCACCCGGGCCGGGTCGCAGGGCGACCGCTTCGTCCACGCCGTCGAGGTACTCGCTCCAGAAGGCACGGTCGGCATCGAAGTCGGCCGAGTCGCGATAGACCGATTCTTCCCGGATCACCGCTTCGACCGGATCGAACCGTGCGGCAGCAACTTCCGCACCGGCGACCGCGGCGGTGTACCGCTCGGCGATACGCCGGTTGAACAGCGAGAAGCCGAAGGCGTCGAGGACGATGTGGTGGGCGCGGAGGTAGAGCAGGACGTGATCGTCGGCGAGTCGCAGGACCGCTGCCCGGACGCACGGATCCACCGACAGGTCGACGGCCCGTTCGAGGTCGCGTGCCATCCACTCGTGGGCCGCCTCCCAGGGGTTCGCCGCGGAGGTGAGGTCGACGGCCGGGGCGAGATCGAGCGGGCGCGCACCGGGGATCCGGACGACCGTACCGTCGGCGAGGGTCTCGAACCCCACGACCAGCGCCTCGGCCTCGGACGCCGCCCCGGAAACGGCCGCGACCAGCTTTTCCTCGTCGCTCGCACCTCGCAGTTCGATGCACTCCGAAGTGTTGAACAGCGGGTTGTCGGGGTTCAGTTGCTGGGCGAACCATACACCCGACTGTGCGCGCGACAGGGCGAGCCGTGAGGCGTCCGGGCCGGCAAGGGGCACTGGAGATCCTCTTTCCTTCGGTCGAAACGAATGACTGAGAACGGAATCCGCTGATGGGCGCGCTGCGGCGCCGGAGGGGACAGTACCAAAGGTTAGGCTTACCGTATATGTTGCTCTGTGATCGTGTGCCTCGTGGCGCGGTCCTGCCAGCAGACCTCCTCAACCGGAAGGTACGAGAATGCAAGTGCCGGTCCTCGGCGCAACCGCTACCGACCGGGCCGAGCGGCCCGTCGCGCATCCGTTCGTCCTGTCCCGTCCACACGGCACCGTCGTCGCCGAAGGCGTGAGTGAGCGCTTCGACCACCCGTCCGCCGCCGCCGAGGCCCTCCGCGCCGGCCGGATCACCGCACTCGTCGGTGCGTTGCCGTTCGAGGTCGGTCGTCCCGCCGCGCTGACCGCCCCGCACCTACTCCACCATTCCCCCGCCCCCTACGCCGCACCCGCCGGCAACCTGCCCCCCATCGCGATCACGGGTGCGTTGCCCTCCGAAGGCGAGCACATCGACCGGGTCGAGACCGCACTGCGATTGCTCCGCTCGGACGAGAGCGAACTGCTCAAGGTCGTCCTGGCGCGCGCACTCGTCCTGCGCGCCGGCCGGCCCGTCGGCCCACACGAACTGCTCGCCGCCCTCGTACGAAACGACCCGCTGCACAACGGCTTCCTCGTCGATCTCACCGCGGCCGGCGACCCGTGGACGGGCCGTCATCTGGTGGGGTCGAGCCCGGAGGTGCTCGTGTGCCGTCGCGGCGATCGGGTCACCGCCCACCCCCTCGCCGGTTCCGCACCGCGCCACCGCGATCCCGAGATCGATCGCGCGACCGCCGAGACACTCGCCGGTTCCGCGAAGAACCTCGCCGAACACGCGCACGTGATCGATGCGATCCGCACCGCGCTCGAACCGTTGTGCGCCGACCTCGACATCCCCGATCGGCCGTCGGTGACCAGCACGCGGCAACTGTGGCATCTCGGCACGCCCGTCGAGGGCCGGCTGCGCGACCCGGATGTCACGGCACTCGATCTCGCACTCGCCGTGCATCCCACCCCCGCGATCTGCGGCACGCCGACCGCCGCCGCCCGTGACCTGATCCTCGCCACCGAGGGCGATCGGGGTTTCTACGCCGGGGCCGTCGGATGGTGCGACGGTCGCGGCGACGGCGAATGGATGGTGACCATCCGCTGCGCCGTCCTCGAACCCGACGGGGTCGGGCTCACCGCCTACGCCGGGGGCGGTATCGTCGCCGACTCCGACCCCGCCGACGAACTGGCCGAGACGACCGTCAAGTTCGGCACCGTTCTCGATGCACTGGGAGTACTCCGGTGACCGAGACCCCCGCACCCCAGTCCCCCGCACCCCGGGACCCCGTCACACTCGTCGTCGGAGCCGCACAGGGCATCGGCCGCGCGACCGCGGAGACCCTCGCGCGCGCCGGGCACCGTCTCGTGCTCGTGGATCGCAACGCGGAAGGACTGGGTAGGACCGCTGCGCTGCTGGGCGATTCCGTCCCCACCTACGCCGTCGACATCCGCGACCACGACGCCGTCGCCTACGCCGTCGACAGCATCGAATCCGAGCACGGACCGATCGAGCATCTCGCGCACGTCGCCGGTGTCTTCACCACCGGATCGGTGCTCGACTCCGACCCCGAGGACTGGCAGCACATGTTCGACGTCAACGTCACCGGACTGCTGTCGGTCCTGCGTTCGGTCGGACGGGCCATGCGGGAGCGGCAGTCGGGTTCGATCGTCGTCGTCGGGTCGAACTCCGCGGGCGTGCCCCGCATGGGCATGGGCGCCTACGGATCGTCCAAGGCCGCCGCCACCATGATCGTGCGGATACTCGGACTCGAGCTGGGGCCGTACGGGATCCGCGCCAACATCGTCGCGCCCGGCTCCACCGACACGGCCATGCAACGCTCGCTGTGGGCGGACCCGAACGACGACACCGGTGCCCGCGGAGCCATCGAAGGCGATCTGTCGCAGTTCAAGGTCGGCATCCCCCTCGGCCGTATCGCCGAACCCACCGACATCGCCGAGGCCATCGAATTCCTGCTGTCCGACCGCGCGCGTCACATCACCATGCAGGCGCTCTACGTCGACGGCGGCGCAACACTGCGCGCCTGACAGACCCGACCCGTCCCACCTCCCGAAAGGAACCGCTCCGTGACAACCGGTTTCGAGCGCACACCGCTCGTCGACACCGCCCGCTACCCCGAGGAGTTCGCCGAGCGGTATCGCGCAGCCGGTTACTGGACGAGCGAGACCTTCGGCGAGTTCCTCCCGGCCCGCGCCGCCCGGTTCACCGGCCACACCGCCGTCGTCGGACACGACACCACGGGATCCTGGCGGCGCATCACCTACCGCGAACTCGACGACATCTCGGCCCGCATCGCCTCCGGTCTCGCCGACCTCGGGGTCCGCACGGGCGACCGCGTCGTCCTGCAGTTGCCGAACATCGTCGAGTACACCGAGGTCCTGTTCGCGGTGTTCCGCCTCGGCGCGCTCCCGGTCTTCGCCCTGCCCGCGCACCGTGCCTCGGAGATCGGCTACTTCTGCCGGTTCAGCGACGCCGCCGCGTACGTGATCGCCGACGAACACGGCGGGTTCGACTACCGCGTGCTCGCCCGGCAGATCACCTCCGAGACGGAGAATCCGCCGGCAGTCGTGGTCGCCGGTGAGGCCGAGGAGTTCACCGCACTCGGGTCGCTGCGCGACCGCGAACCGGCCCCGATCGCGGAGAGCGACTCCGAAAGCGTCGCCTTCCTGCAGTTGTCGGGCGGAACCACCGGCACATCGAAGCTCATCCCCCGCACCCACGCCGACTATCTGTACTCCGTGCGCGAGTCCGCAGCGATCTGCGGCGTGGACGAGAACACCCGCATGCTGGTCGCGCTGCCGGCGGCACACAACTTCCCGATGAGTTCGCCGGGCATCCTCGGTGTGCTGCACGCCGGCGGCACCGTCGTCCTCGCTCCGGATCCGAGCCCGGACACCGCGTTCGCCCTGATCGAGAGCGAGCGAGTGACGATGGCGTCGCTCGTCCCACCCCTCGCGCAGGCGTGGTTGTCGGCGCGGGCCCGCACCGGACGCGACCTGTCGTCGCTCGAGGTGCTGCAGGTCGGAGGCGCGAAGTTCCCGGCCGAAGCCGCCAAACGTGTTCGGCCCGAACTCGGATGCACGCTGCAGCAGGTCTTCGGTATGGCCGAGGGCCTCGTCGACTACACCAGGCTCGACGACGACGAGGACACCATCGTCACCACGCAGGGCCGGCCGATCAGCCCCGACGACGAAATCCGGATCGTCGACGACGCGGGCGATCCCGTGCCCGTGGGCACCGCCGGACACCTGCTCACCCGCGGCCCGTACACGATCCGGGGCTACTACGATGCGCCCGAACACAATTCGACGGCGTTCACCCCGGACGGCTTCTACCGAACCGGCGACATCGTCCGGCTCACCGGGCACGGCTACCTCGTCGTCGAGGGACGCGCGAAGGACCAGATCAATCGGGGCGGCGAGAAGATCGCGGCCGAGGAGGTCGAGAACCATCTGATCGCGCACCCGGCAGTGCTCGACGCGGCGGTGGTGTCGATGCCCGACGAGTATCTCGGCGAACGCACCTGCGCCTTCGTCGTCGCCGAGGGCGAAGCACCGAAAACCCTCGCGCTCAAGGAATTCCTGAGGAAGCGGGGGATGGCCGAGTACAAGATTCCCGACAAGGTGCAGTTCGTCGACGCCTTCCCGGTCACGGGAGTGGGCAAGATCAGCCGGAACGAACTGCGGCGCGCTCTCGCGGCCACGCTGAAGAACTGATCCCGCTCGTCGCCGAAGCGTCGGCGTCACCCCGCTCGGCACGAGCGGCGAGGGTTGCGTAGCGGCCACCGCGGGCGACGAGTTCGTCGTGCGTTCCGCGTTCGACGATGCGGCCCCGGTCGAGGACCACGATCTCGTCGGCGTTCCGCACGGTCGAGAGTCGGTGCGCGATGGTGATGGTCGTGCGTCCGCTGCGCGCGGCGTCGAGCGCCTGCTGCACGGCGTGCTCGGTGTCGTTGTCGAGGGCGCTGGTCGCCTCGTCGAGCACGAGGACACGCGGGTCGCGCAGAAGGGTGCGTGCGATCGCCAGGCGCTGCTTCTCCCCACCCGAGAAGCGGTGTCCCCGGGCACCGACGACGGTGTCGTAGCCGTCGGGCAGCGAGACGATCAGATCGTGGATGTGGGCGGCGCGGGCTGCGGTCTCGATCTCGTCGTCGGTCGCGTCGGGCTTCGCGTAGCGCAGGTTCTCCCGGACGGTCGCGTGGAGGAGGTAGGTCTCCTGCGAGACCACGCCGACCAGTGCGGCGAGATCGGCGAGCCGCATGTCGCGCAGGTCGACACCGTCGATGCTCACACGTCCCTCGGTCGGGTCGTACAGTCGTGCGACGAGCGAGCCGAGAGTGGTCTTGCCCGAGCCGGTCTCGCCGACGAGCGCGACCTGAGCCCCGGCCGGGACGTCGAGGTCGATCCGGTCGAGCGCGTCGCGGTGGGCGCCTTCGTAGCGGAAGCTCACGTTCTCGAACCGCACGTGGCCCGCGACGGCCGCCGGGTCGACGGGCACCGGGTCGTGCGGGTCGTCGATGTCGACGGGAAGGTCGAGGTATTCGAAGATGCGGCTGAACAGCGCGAGCGAACTGGTGACGGAGACGCCGACGTCGAGCAGGCCCATCAGCGGCCGGAACAACGCGCCCTGCAGGCCGGTGAACGCCACCAGGGTGCCGATCGTCATGCCACCCGAGGTGGCCGGCAGGCCCGCCACCAGGTAGAGAACGGCGGGGATCGCCGCGAAGACGATGTTCATCGTGGCCATGCGCCAGCGACCGGACAACTGCGCGTGCACCTCGAGATCGGCCAGTTCCTCCGAGGTGCGGGCGAACTTTTCGGACAGTGCCGGGCCGGTGCCCAGGGTCTTGACGAGCAGGACGCCGCTGACCGACAGTCCTTCGTCGATCTGGGACTGCATGTCGGCGAGGCGGCGCTGCTGACGGGCGGTGACGGCGCGGCGCATGAGCGCGACCCGGCGGGTGAGCCAGATGGCCGGCGGGAGCACGATCAGCGAGAGCAACGCCAGTCGCCAGCTGAGGACGGCCATCGCGATCGCGGTGCCGACGACGGTGGTGACGTTGGAGGCCAGCGAGGTCGCGGTGTTGGTGACCACGGACTGCATGCCGCCGATGTCGTTGGTCAGCCGCGACTGGATCTCGCCGCCACGGGTGCGGGTGAAGAAGTTCAGCGACTGTCGCTGCAGGTGGGAGAAGACCCGGGTGCGCAGACCGTGCATGACGTTCTGGCCGACGGTCGTGGAGATCCAGGTCTGGACGACGGACAGGAGCGAACTCGCGACGGTGACGGCCAGCATGCCTCCGACCGCCCACAGCAGCAGGCTCACGTTCTGGTGCGGGATGGCGTCGTCGATGACGGCGCGGACGAGGAAGGGCGTCGCGAGGGAGATCACCGACGACGCGACGATGAGCGCGACGACGAGGGTGATCTTCCACCGGTGGGGCGCGAACAGGGCGCCGATGCGGCGCAGGCTCACCGGGGATTCGCGGAGCTGGTCGAGGTCCTTCTTGTCGAGCTTGCCCCGGCGGCCGGGTCTGCCGCCGAGCGTGGGTGGGGGCTGCATCATGTGCGCCACCTCGATTCGTGGTTCGTGACTCGTACTTGTTGAGGTTGCCTCATTGAGTGGGAACCGTCAAGTGAGGTACTGTGGCCACTATGTCGGATTCACCCGTCGCGCTGCGCGATCTTCTCCTCACCACCACGCGTACGCTGCGCCGACGCTGGCACGACCTCCTCCGGCCGTGGGGATTGTCACCCCACGAGTACCGGGCGCTCGACGTCATCGGACGCGCCGACGACCCCATCCGCCTCGGCGTCGTGGCCAAGGAACTGCGCATCGTCCCCCGCTCGGCCACCGAGGTGGTCGATCGCCTCGAGTCGCGCGGCCTCACCGAGCGGCTCCCCGATCCCGCCGACCGGCGCGCGGTCTGCGTGCGGCTGACGGACGAGGGCCGCAAGGTCCGGGCCGAGCTGGCCTCCGCCCGCGATGCCGACGCCGTCGCGATGCTCGACCGGCTCGACGCCGAGGAGCGCGCGCGACTGTCCGAGCTACTGCACAAACTCGTCGACGACCGGCCGCACTGAATTCTCTCCGATCCGGGCACTCACATTTCCGTCGGCGACGACGTCTTCTCTACGAGTATGTCCGTGCCCGTGCGCCCGCGCCGATCGAGGAGAGCCCGTGGAGACCATGGACAGCCTGCAGTCTCGTGTCGACGCGTTCGCGTGGCCGGAACTGGCGCAAGAGCTCGACGAGAACGGCTGCGTCCTCACCGGGCCGCTGCTGAGCGACGACGAATGCGCCGAACTCGCCGCCCTGTGGGACGACGACGCCCGCTTCCGCACCACGGTCGACATGAGCCGCTACCGATACGGGCACGGCACCTACAAGTACTTCGGCCCACCCGTCCCCGACACCATCGCATGCCTGCGTTCGGCGTTCTACCGTCGGCTGCTCGGCGTCGCGCGCTCGTGGGCCGAACGCCTCGGCGATCCCGCACCCTGGCCCGACGACTTCGACGACTGGCTCGGCATGTGCCACGCGGCCGGCCAGACCGACCCCACCCCACTGATGCTGCGCTACACCGCCGGCGACTGGAACGCTCTGCATCGCGATCTCTACGGCGACCTCGTGTTCCCACTGCAGGTCGTGATCGGGCTCGACCGAGCGGGCATCGATTACACCGGCGGCGAATTCCTGCTGGTCGAACAACGGCCCCGCGCGCAGTCGCGAGGCACCGTCACCGTGCTCGAGCAAGGCCACGCCCTGATCTTCACCACCCGCGACCGGCCGATCCGCTCTGCGCGCGGATGGTCGCGGGCGCCGGTCCGGCACGGCGTGAGCACTGTCCGCTCGGGCCTGCGTCGCACACTCGGCCTGGTGTTGCACGACGCGGCCTGAGCATCCTCGGTGCTGCCCGACGCGACCTACCCCGTCAACGTTCGAAGAACCGCGGCGGATCGTCCACGGGCATCGTGGCGATCTGCTCCTCGGTCACGCCCCGGCACCGTCCGCGGCGGGGCACCGATTTCACGAATCGGTGGGAGCCGACTCTTCGAGCGCTTGCCGGTAACGGCGCATGCCGCGCAGCCACCGGTCGTAGTCGGTGCCCTTGTTCCGGTACATCTCGAGGACCTCCGGGTGCGGGAGGATCAGGAAGTGCTCCTCCTCCATCGCGGCGAACACCGTCTCCGCGACGTCCGCGGGTTCGAGAACCGCACCGGCAGTCGTGACGGCCCGGGTGGCGAGTTCGCCGAGTGCGTGCCCGGATGCGTCCCCCGAATACAACAGGGGCGTGTTCACCCCCATCGGGCACAGACAGCTCACCCGTACGCCTTTGTCGCCGTAGGTCACCGACAGCCATTCGGCGAATCCGACGGCCGCGTGCTTGGTGACCGAGTAGGTGGCCGAGCCGATCTGCGTGAGCAGGCCGGCCGCCGAGGCCGTGCTGACGAAATAGCCTTCGCCGCGTTCGACCCATCGGGGGACCAGGAGCCGCGCCGCCCGGATGTGCGCGCGCAGGTTGACGTCGAAGGACTGCTCCCACACCGAGTCCTCGATCTCCAGACCGGGCACACCGGTGACACCCGCGTTCGCGAAGTACAGGTCCACGGGACCGAACTCCGATTCGGCCCGCTCGACGAGCCCGCGGATGTGTTCCTCGTCGGAGACGTCCGCCGCCACCGCGACCGCGCTGCCCGGCGTCACCTCCTCGAGCTTCGCGACGACGCGCTGCGCGGCATGTTCGTCGAGGTCGGCGACCACCACTCTCGCGCCCCGCCCGACGAGTCCGGCAGCAATGGCGCCGCCGATTCCGCCGCCCCCTCCGGTCACGACGGCCACTTTTCCTTCGACCTTCACCGGCTGCTACCTCCCCGTCGAGTCGCAGTGCCGCTCCGTGCGGCACAGTTGGTACGGAACCTGTCTACACGTACCGCCCACACGCACGGAGGTCGAACACCCGGGATGGACGAATTGTTCTCCGTCTCCCGGCCGCGGCGCGAGATTGCGCCGGGCGCCGTCCACGTGCCCGACTGGCTCGACCCGGACGAACAGCGCGAACTCGTCGAGTCGTGTCGTGAGTGGGCGCGCCCGCCGGCGCCGATGCGGCACACGCTGCTACCGGGCGGCGGACGGATGTCGGTGAGCACGGTGTGCCTCGGATGGCACTGGTCGCCGTACCGCTACACCCGCACCGCGG
Organism: Rhodococcus sp. Q1; assembly: GCF_004153645.1. Lineage (NCBI taxonomy): Bacteria > Bacillati > Actinomycetota > Actinomycetes > Mycobacteriales > Nocardiaceae > Rhodococcus > Rhodococcus sp. Q1. Next base: position 491,351 of record NZ_SDMJ01000004.1, read on the forward strand.
TCGACGTCGACGACGCTGCCGTACCGCCGCTTCCCGACCGACTCGTCGAACTCGGACGGCGTGCCGTTGCCGATGCCTACGACGATCCGGCGGCCGGGAACGAGTACGAACCCGATACCGCCCTGATCAATTTCTACGACCGCGACGCCCGGATGGGCATGCATCAGGACAAGGACGAACGGGTCAGCGCGCCGATCGTGTCGCTCAGTTTCGGGGACGCGTGCCTGTTCCGGTTCGGAACCAGCGAGTCGCGCGGCCGGCCGTACACCGATGTGCGTCTCGAATCGGGCGACCTGTTCGTGTTCGGAGGGCCATCGCGGTTCGCCTATCACGGGGTGCCCGTCGTGTACCCCGACACCGGAAGCGCCCGCTGCGGACTCGCCACCGGACGCCTCAACATCACCCTGCGGAGCACGGGACTCGAGTGACGGTGCATCCATAATTCCGAACGGTCGGTCTGTGACTTTGTAACCGACTACACTCGACGTAGCGAGTTTCCGGCGAGAAAAGCGTCGAATCGGACAATTCTCTCGTTCGGCAACCATCGGTGTCGGGGTCGATCACAGGAGACTGTCATGTCCCGCTTCGGTTGTTCACGTCGCCTCCCGGCGATCGTCGCCGGACTCGCACTCGGAGTGGCAGGCCCTGCCGTCGCTGCCGCCACTGCCGGTGCAGAGACCTTCCGCCCGTGCCCCGAACGGTTCGTCCTCGCGGTCGACGGAACCCGCAACATCGATTCTCCCGATTCGATCGATCCCGATTCACCCCTCGCGAAGATCTCGGCGCGCTATGCGGCACCCGGCACCGTGATCGAGCACATCCGCTATCCCGCCGTCGTGGTGCCGGTGCCCGAATCCGGTTCGAGCGAGGGCTCCGGACGTCTCGCCTACGACGAATCCAAGAGGATCGGCCATCAGCGACTGCGCGAGACGATCACCGTCCGGCACGGCTCGTGCCCCGACAGTGAACTCGTCGTCCTCGGCTACTCGCAGGGCGCCTCGATCGCCGGCGACGTCCTCGCCGAGATCGCGTCCGACGACTCGGTGCCGCCGGATCGCATCAGCGGTGTGCTGTATTCGGATCCGCGTGACACCCGAGGTGTGGAGACCCTGTTTCCCGGTGAGGTCGCACCGGGTATCACGCTCGGCGGCGGCCGCGACGATTTCGGCACGATCGCCGTCGAACGGGTCTGCATCGAGGGCGACGCGGTCTGCGACGGCGTGACCCCGGAGGAGAGCGAGGGATGGTTGCTCGAGAACGTCACCGGCTACCTGAAGCTGCACACCACCTACCCCGACTATCAACCGTGAGGAGCGGGGTGGGCGAACCGGTTGGGTATCGTCGATTCATGAGCGTCGAGTCCCCGGCCACCCATCTTCCTGCTTCCGGCGATGATCCTCTCGCGCTGGAGCGGCAGGTGTGTTTCGCGCTCGCCGTGGCGAACCGCGCCGTGCTCGCGGTCTACCGGCCGATCCTCGACAGGCTCGGCCTGACCCACCCGCAGTATCTGGTGATGCTCGCCCTGTGGGAGGACTCGCCGGCGACGAGCAAGCAGGTCGGGCAGTTGCTCCAGCTCGACTCCCCCACCCTCTCGCCGCTGCTCAAGCGGCTCGAGTCGCTGGGTCTGATCACCCGTCGGCGCAGCGTGACCGACGAACGGCAACTCGTCCTCGAGCTCACCGAGGCCGGACGAGCCCTGCGCGCCGAGGCCGAGTCGGTACCGGGACAGGTCGTCGACGCCCTCGGTGTCGGAGTCGACGAACTCCAGGACCTGCACGCCACGCTCGTCCGCGTCAACGCGGCGGCGCTGAAGGCCGGATCGCTCTGACGGAACCCGGACGGCCGTGATCGCGAAGCCGTGGCAGCTGTAGTCGGCGCGCGCGGCGGATCCCCCGGCTTCCCCACCCGCTTCGGGTTCTCGAGAAGCGGTCCCGGCAAGGGTCAGGGCACCATCCAGCCCAGCACCGAGGTGGACTGCAGCCACACGAGGACGGCGAGCACCACGACCCCGGCGATGCTCAGCGGCCAGATCCGGCGCAGGAGGAGCCCGTCCTTGCCGGACAGTCCCTTCACCGACGACACGAGGGCGAGGTTCTGCAACGCGATCGGGGTACCGGTGGTGCCGCCGGCCATGTTCCCCGCGACCAGCACGGTCGGGTCGAGACCCGATTGTTGGGCCGCGGCGACCTGCAGGCTGCCGAACATCGCGTTCGAGGCGGTGTTCGATCCGGTGACCACCACACCGAGCCAGCCGAGGACCGGCGACAACAGCGCGAAAGCCGCTCCGGCGCCGGCGAGGAATCCACCGATCGTGGCGGTCTGCCCGGACAGGTTCATCACGTACGCCAGGGCGAGAACCGCCGTGACCGTCGCGAACGACCACCGCAACTGCACGACCGCGGCGACGAAACAGCGCGCCGCATCCGGCACCGCGACCTTCAGCACCGGCATCGACAGCAGCGCGGCGACGAAGACGAGACTGCCCGGAGCGGTGAGCAGATCGATGGTGAAGGTCTCCGCGGTGGGAACGTCCCCGTCGGCGGTGGTCACGTCCACACCGGGCCACGGGAACGACAGGCTCGCGTTCGACAGCAGCGACGCGACCGGCCCGAACCGGCTGACGAGGAAGACGATCACGATCAACGCGTAGGGCGCGAAGGCCTCGACGACGCGGCGGCGCGAATCGTGGATCCGTTCGGGCGCGGCCCGGCGGGCCCGACGCTGGGTGGGCTGCACCTTCACCGCGACCAGCAGCACGAGCAGACCCGCCGCGGCAGCCGCGATGTTGCTCAGCCCCACCGTGAGGTAGCTCGCGCATACGAACTGGGCGGCGGCGAAGGCGAGTCCGACGGCGAGCGCGACCGGCCACGTCTCCCGGACGCCGCGCCATCCGCCGATCACCGCGACCAGCACGAGCGGGACGAAGACCGCGAGCAGGCAGACCTGCCGCGCGACGACCGGGCCGATCTCGTCGATGGGGATCTCCGAGACGCGCGACATCGTCAGGATCGGGGTGCCCATGACGCCGAGCGGTGTGACGACCGAGTTGGCGAGCAGGGCCGCAGCGGCCGCACGCACCGGCGGCAGTCCGGCACCGATGAGCACGACGGTCGCGACGACGATGGGCGTGCCGAAGCCGGCGACCGCCTCGAGCAGCGCACCGAACAGGAAGGCGATGACGATCGTGAGGATGCGCGGATCCGGGGAGATCCGCCCGAATGCGCGGGTGAGGACGTCGAAGTGCCCGGATTCGACGGTGAGCCGGTACACCCAGACGGCGTTGACCACCGTCCACATGATCGGGAAGAGCCCGAAGACGGCGCCTTCGATCCCGGCGCTGACCGCCGACCCGATCGGCATGCCGTAGACGGCGGTGCCCACCACGAGCGCAACCACCACTGCGATTCCCGCCGCGGAATGCGACCGCAATCGGAAGACGGCGAGCAGGACGAGCATGGTGAGCAGCGGGAGCACGGCGACCAGCGCGGACCATGCGAGGGAACCGCCGACCGGTGCGATCGGCTGGATGTATGCGTCTGTCACCGGATCACGACCGGTGCGACTCCACCGCGGTGCGGATCGTGGCGGCGGTGCCGTCGAGCACGGTCCGGTTCGGTGTCTGCCAGTGGGCGCGGATCCCGAAGCCGTCACCGGCCGTGCGCGGCACGAGGTGCAGGTGCACGTGGAAGATCTCTTGGCCGGCGGCCACACCGTCGGCGAGGAACATGTTCACGCCCTCGATGGGCAGTTCGGACGCGCGCATCGCCGTGGCGATCCGTTGTCCGGCGGCGAACACCTTCGCTCCGTCCTCCGGATCGAGCTGTGCCAGTCCGGACGCGTGCCGTTTCGGAATCACGAGAAGGTGTCCCGGGGTGAACGGACGGATGTCCATGAACGCGAGCACGTCGGGTTCGTCGAGTACGACACTGGCCGGCGACTGCCCGGCCACGATGGCGCAGAAGATGCAGTCCGTCACCGGGGCGTGGACTCCTCCGCGTGCGCCGGGCCCCGGGCCGCTTCGAGGAGACGCAGCAGTTCGCCCTCCACCGCGGGCCGGTCGCGCACCGGATCGTCGCTGTGCGCGAGGCACAGCATCGCTTCCTCGACGGCCGCGATGAGCAGGTGGGCGAGTACCGACGTCCGCGTGGACGACATCTCGTAGACGTCGGGGTCGACGGTGACGAGCGTGCGCTCGATCGACTTCAGGGACGAATGCCGATGCGTCTCCCGCACTTCGGTCCAGCCGAGGACGGCGGGAGCTTCGATCAGCAACAACCGGCGCGTCGCCTGGTCGTAGACCGCGTCGAGCGACGCGAGCACGGCCGAGGTGAAGCCTTCCCAGGCGTCCTCGATCGGCTCGGCGGGAGCCAGGGAGCCTTCTGTTTCCTTCTGGATACGCTCGATGACACCGCGGAACAGATCCCGCTTGTCGGCGAAGTGGTGGTACAGCGCACCGCGCGTCACCCCCGCCACCGAGACGATCTCCTCCGTGGCCGCCGCTGCGTACCCGTCGCGCAGGAACACTTCGAGCGCTGCGTCGAGCAGTGCGGTGCGTGTCCGCGCTGCATCACGCACCCGACCCGTATTTCCCTGTTTCACCGACATTTCGTTCTCCCCTGCTGATACCGCCACCCCCATCGGACACTCCCCCCGGTAGTCGGTCTCTTGTTCTTCCCGAACCCGCTTCCTACAGAATCGGTGCCGGCGTGTACTTCGCCGCTTCCGGATACTGCGCGACGAGATCCTGCACCGCCGCGACGACCGCGTCGACCTGTGCCACCGCGGCTCCGGCGAAGACCTCCCGGTCGGCCAGTGCCGCATCGAGCGCGGCGCGATCGAGCGGGAGCCGGTCGTCGGCCGCGAGACGGTCGAGCAGATCGGGTTCGCGGCCCTGCTCGCGCATCGCGAGCGCAACGGACACGGCGTGTTCCTTGATGGCCTCGTGAGCGGTCTCGCGACCCACCCCGGCCCGCACGGCGGCCATGAGCACCTTGGTGGTCGCCAGGAACGGCAGGTACCGCACGAGTTCCTTCTCGATCACCGCCGGGTAGGCGCCGAACTCGGCGAGGACCGTCAGGAAGGTCTCCATCTGTCCGTCGATCGCGAAGAAGGCGTCGGGAAGGGCGACCCGCCGGACGACGGAGCAGAAGACGTCGCCCTCGTTCCACTGCGCACCGGCGAGTTCGGCGGCCATGGAGGCGTATCCGCGCAGGACGACCTGCAGACCGTCGACGCGCTCGCACGAACGGGTGTTCATCTTGTGCGGCATCGCGGACGAACCCACCTGGCCGGGCTGGAATCCTTCGGTGACGAGTTCGTGACCGGCCATGAGCCGGATGGTGTGGGCGAACGACGCGGGGCCGGCACCGACCTGCACGAGCGCGGAGAGCACGTCGTGGTCGAGCGAGCGCGGGTAGACCTGGCCTACGCTGGTGACGACGTTCGCGAAGCCGAGATGCTGCGCGACCTTCTGCTCGAGCTGCGCGAGCTTCGCGGCATCGCCGCCGAGCAGGTCGAGCATGTCCTGGGCGGTGCCCATGGGGCCCTTGATCCCCCGCAGGGGGTACCGGGCGATCAGCTCCCGGACACGCTGCAGAGCGATGAGCAGCTCGTCGGCCGCGGAGGCGAAACGCTTGCCGAGGGTGGTGGCCTGCGCCGCGACGTTGTGCGAGCGACCTGCCATGACCAGCGAGGCGTACTCGGTCGCGCGCTCGGCGAGCCGCGCGGCCACGGCGACACCGTGGGAGTGGACGTGTTCGAGCGACCTCAGGATCTGCAGTTGTTCGACGTTCTCCGTGAGGTCGCGGCTGGTCATGCCCTTGTGGACGTGCTCGTGCCCGGCGAGCGCGTTGAACTCCTCGATGCGAGCCTTGACGTCGTGGCGGGTGACACGCTCCCGCGCCGCGATGGAGTCGAGATCGACCTGCTCGACGACGCGTTCGTAATCGGCGATCGCCTCGGCCGGAACGTCGATCCCGAGTTCGGCCTGCGCCCGCAGCACCGCGAGCCACAGCTGCCTCTCGAGCACGATCTTGTACTCGGGCGACCACAGATCCCTGAGTTCGGGACTGGCGTAGCGAGTGGCGAGGACGTTGGGGATGTGGCTCACAGAAGTGAGTTTACGGTCCGGTCCTGCCCAGGTATTCCCCGACCTCACTCCTCGGCCGGGGGCGCGACGGTCTCCACGACGTCGAGCAGGATGCCGCGCGCGAGCGAGCGCGGGTCGGGATCGAACTCACCCAGCCCGCCGAGGACCGCACCGTCCACCACCGCCACGAGCCGGCGCACCTCCCTCGGCCGCACCGATCGGCAGCAGCGTTCGAGCAGGTCGGTGAGCAGGTCGTCGATCTGTTCGCGCATCCGTACCTGCACGTCGTGCAGTTCCGGATAGCGGGCCGTGGCGACGCACCGTTCGTATCGCGAGATCAGGCGTTCGCGGTCGATTCCGCCGTCGTCCTCCCGGGGCCCTATCAGCAGGTCGACGATGAGATCGGCCGTGCCTTCGAGGCTGCGCGGAAGCTGCTGGATATCGCGGACCCGCGCCCGCATCGCATCCAGTTCCCGTTCGCTGTTGTAGTCCACCGCGCACGCGACGAGATCGTCGAGCGATGCGAAATAGTAGGTCGTCGACGCGAGTGGAAGACCCGCGCGGGTGGCGACGGCGCGGTGGCGTACGGCGTCGATACCGCCCTCGAGAATGAGGTCGGCTGCTGCTTCGACCAGCGCCTGACGGCGCCGTTCGCCCTTCGGGGTTGCAGCAATCGACACACTCTCATGGTGACAGCTCGGGGGTCTCACCAGGGGAAAACGGAATTCGAGACCAACCGGTACCATTACGCCCGCCCGCGCGTGTCGAGTCTCGGCGGGTGCTTCCCGTGCACAGGTCATCGAACGATCGGAGCCGTACCGGATGAGACGTCGACGCTTTCTGCAGGCATCCGTTCTCGGGGCTGCGCTGGCCGGTACCGGTGCCGTCGGCTCCGGCCTGTCCGCCATCTCCGGCCTCGGGCTCCCCCGGGCGAACGCATTGCCCGTCGGGCTCGAGGAGTACCGCCGTCTCGTGCCCGAACTGTTCGTGCCGCCGCCCACCCCGCCGGAGCACTCCGAGGTCGTCGTGGTGGGTTCCGGTTTCGGCGCGAGTGTCGCCGCCCTGCGCCTGGCCGAGGCCGGGAACCGGGTCACGATGCTCGAGCGCGGTATGCGCTGGCCCCGCGACCCGCACCGGGAGATCTTCACGACCGACCTGCTCGCCGACGGTCGCGGCTACCACCACCGCACCCGGTTCACCGGTCCGACCGGCATCCCGGTGGTGTGCGACGACTTCGCCGGCGTCCTCGACGTGGTCGACTACCCGAACATGTCGGTGTGGCGCGGTGCCGCGGTGGGCGGCGGATCGATCGTCTTCACCGGCGTGATGATCGCCCCCGAACGGCACTTCTTCGAGCACGTCTTCGGCGACCGCCTCTCCTACGACGAGATGACGTCCACCTGGTACCCGAAGGTGCGCTCGATGCTGCGCCTCGATCCGATGCCCGACGACATCTACAACGCCGGGGAGTTCACGCATTCGCGGCGCTGGGACGACGACGCACGCGCCGCCGGCTACAGTCCGCACCGCATCGACGGGATCTGGGACTGGGACGTCGTGCGTGCCGAACTCGCCGGTTCGGTGCGCCGGTCGGCCGTCGCGGGCGAGAGCAATCTCGGCAATTCGAACGGCGCGAAGTTCGATCTCACCCGGAACTACATCCCGGCAGCCGAGGCGACCGGTCGCACGCTGGTGTGCCACGGCCACCGGGTGCTCGCCGTCGGCCAGGACGGCAACGGCCGTTACCGGCTCGACGTGCAGGCCGTCGACCCGACGGGTGCGGTGCTGCGCACCACCACGATCACGTGCGATCGCCTCGTCCTCGGGGCCGGATCGGTCGGCACCACCGAACTGCTCGTCAAGGCCCGGCACACCGGTTCGTTGCCGAACCTCGACGAGCGCGTCGGGCGGGGCTGGGGCACCAACGGCGACGCCGTGCTCGTGCGGTCGTTCGCTCTCACCGACGGTTTCGGCGGCGACCAGGGAGCGCCGTCGGCGTCGCGGATCGTCGACGAGTCGGGCCTGCCCCTGAGCCTCGAGAACTGGTTCGTCGCGGGCACCGCGAAAGACGTCGGGATGCTCGCCTCGCTCGGCATGACCCTCGATCCGACTCGCGCCGACTTCACCTACGACGCGGGCGCCGACCGTGCCGTCCTGAACTGGCCGGCGGGCGGTGAGCGCGAGAGCGTCGACGCACTGCGGGCCGTGCACAACGCGATGGCACAGGCCGGCGGCACGATTCCGGGCGCATCACCGATGGCCGAGGACGTCAATGCGACGTTCACCGCGCACCCGCTCGGTGGTGCGGTGCTCGGCGACGCGACCGACGGTTACGGCCGCGTCCACGGCCATCCCGGTCTCTACGTCGTCGACGGCGCACTGATCCCGGGCAGCACCGGCACCGCCAACCCCTCGCTGACCATCGCCGCGCTGGCCGAACGGAACATCGCGCGGATCATCGCCGACGGGCGGTGACCCGCCCTCGGCGGCCGGGGCCGGTGATCACGAGACGGGCAGCCACCCCGCCAGCCGGTCGAGCGCCGCGGTGACGTCGGCGGTCGATCCCGCGAACGACAGTCGCACGGTGCCGTCGCCGCGCACGGTGTCGAAGTCGACACCCGGTGCGAGCGCGAGACCGGTGTCGTGGAGCAGTCGCGCGCACCACGCCGTCGAGTTCTCGCCGTCGAGCAGATGCCCGATGTCGGCGTAGACGTAGAAGGCGCCGTCGGCCGGTGCGAGTTTCGTGATGCCGAGATCCGGCAGTCCTTCGAGCAGCAGTTCCCGGTTCACGGCGTACCGGGAGACGTGCCCGTCGAGTTCGGTGCGGGCCTCGGTCCCGAACGCCTCGATCGCCGCGAACTGGGAGATCGACGGCGGGCACACCGTCATGTTCGACGCGAGTCGCTGCAGCGCCGGCCGCATCCTCTCCGGCGCGAGCATCCAGCCGAGTCGCCAGCCGGTCATCGAGAAGTACTTCGACACCGAGCCGATCACCACGGATTCGCGGGAGGTCGCCCAGGCGGTGGAGGTCGCGGGTGAGCCGGGAGTACCGAATTCGATGCCGTGGTAGATCTCGTCGGAGACGAGGAGGCTGCCGTGCTCGTCGCACCAGCGCGCGAGCGCCGCGAGCTCGTCCGGTTCGATCATCGTGCCGGTGGGGTTCGCGGGACTGGCGACGACGACACCCGCGGGCGGAGTGTCGAGTTCCTCGAGCATCGCGACGGTCGGCTGGTAGCGGGTCTGCGGGCCGCAGTCGAGTTCGACGACGCGGCAGCCGAGCGCGGCGAGGGTGTTGCGGTAGGCCGGGTAACCGGGCCGGGCGACGACGACGGTGTCGCCGACGTCGAAAGCCGCGAGGAACACCAGGGTGAAGGCACCGGAGGAGCCGGTGGTGACGACGACGTCGTCCGGATCGACGTCGATGCCGTACTTGTGGCGGTGGTACGCCGCGATCTCCTCGCGCAACGGCAGGATGCCGAAGGTTTCCGTGTAGCCCAGCAGTTCCGCGTCGATCGCGAGGTTCGCGGCGCGGAGCACGGGGGCGGGTGCGGGGGTCGACGGTTGTCCGGCGGCGAGACTCAGGACGTCGCCGTGGGAGCGCTGCCGCTCGGCGGCCGCCTTCCACACATCCATGACGTGGAACGTCTCGATAGCAGAGCGTTGGGATTCGGGGCGCACGTCGACGACGGTAGTACGCGCGCGTCGTTCCTCAGAGCCGGACGCGCTGAAGCCGGGCGAGGGCACCCCACGCGATCGGATAGTCCGGACGATCGACGACCTGCGCAGGCGCGGCCTCCGCGCCGGTGGCCGTCTCCTCGGGTTCCGGCGCCGGCTGCGGCACGACCGGCAACAGCAGATGCGAGTCGAACTGTCCGCCCGCATGCACGATGTGGAAGCCCTTGTTGATCGTGCGGTCGTGGCCGACGCGCGGATTCTCGTCGAGATCGTGGCCGGCGATGACGAGAACGAGGCTGGAACCGGCCTCGAAGAAGGTGCTGTGCGGCATGATCTCGATGTCGACCGGCACGATCTGGTCCGGCAGCAGCGGCCAGTACTTCTTCTGGTCGTGGACGGGGCGGTAGGCGGTGGAGGCTTCCGGGTCCAGTGCCCGGCGGGAGACCCGCATCCAGCCGTGGGCGACGAATCCCTTCTCGTATCCGCCGTGGCCTTCGAACCACACGTCGCGGCCGTATTCGTCGCGCTTGGCCAGGCCGACGAACAGGTCCATGTCGTCGGCATCCTTCGCCTGCACCCACAGACGCAGCGCTGCGTGCCCGGTGATCTCGGTGTCCTCGGCGAAGGTGTGGGTGAAGACGAGTTCGTCGCCCGCGACGGGGAAGGTGCGCCGGAACTGGCGGCTCTCGCACGGCGTGGTGCTCAGAGCGGCGTTCGCGTGGTCGAGGTGGAGTGAGACGTAGCGGGTGCCGGGCACGGGCCATTCGGACTCGAGGCGTTCGGAATAGGTCCGGAGGTCGTGGCGGGTCTCGAGGCGCACGCGCGGGGTGTCGGCGAAGCCGTTGTCCTCGTCCTTGAGGTAGTGGTCGAAGAAACGTCGCTGGTAGTCGAGCGCTTCGTTGCCGTAGAAGGTCTGCCACATCTTCCGCCCGTGGGTGTAGAGCCACTTGTGCTCCGACCCGATGCGGCGGTAACCCTCGACCGCTCCGCGGGCGCGGGGGCCCTGATCCGACCAGGAGACTCCCACCAGCGCGGGCACGGTGACGTCCTCGAGCCGGGGAGGCGGGGCGACGTGACGGAAGAAGTCGGGGAACCGGCGCAACAGCCACGGGGTGAACCGCCGGAGGGACACGGCGCCGCAGCGCACCCCGGTGTTCATCGCGCTGTACCAGAACTCGCTGTAACGGGTCTCGGGGATGCCACCCTGGGTGAGGATGTCGCGGCAGGGATCGCTCACGCCCTCCCAGGGGGCGATGGCCGCGAGGTAGGGCGGGTTCAGTGCCGCGGTGTACCACTGCAGGGTCGCGAGATAGTCGGCGCCGGCGAGACCGACCCGGCCGTTGCTCCACTCCTGGCTGCCGGCCCATTCCACGACGGCCGCGCAGTCGAGCGCGGCCCGGCCGAGCAGCATGCGCGGCCGGCCGCCGCTGGCGTGGTGGCCGCGCATGTCGGCGACGACGAGGACGTAGCCGCGAGGAACCCAGTAGGCGGGATCGGGTGCCTCGAAGGAGGTGCAGTCGCTGAGTTCGAGGTCGCCGATGTGGTTGCCGGATTCGGCGAGCTCGTCGAAGTCGACGGGATACCGGTCGACGCCGGCGTTCTTGCCGTAGGGGGTGACTGCCACCAGTACGGGGCACCGGTCCTGTTCACCGGCACTCGCGGGGCGGTAGATGTCGGCTCGCAGGACGGTGCCGTCCGCAGTGCGGACGGGCACGTCGCGCTCGACGACGACATCGTCCGGCAGCTCGTTCACGACGACGTTGTGGTGCCGTAGCGGTGTCGGGTCCGGCGTCGGCGTTCGTCCTCGAAAAACCATGCTGTCACCCCTGCTGGCATCAAGATGCACCGAGTGTGCAACATACAACCGGTAGGTGCAAGGTGGAGAACGAGGATGAAAGGCTAGACCGAGATCCGGCCCTCGACGGCCGCCATACCGATGTCGCGGCGGAAGTGACCGCCCGGCAGCTTCACGGTGGCGAGCCGATCATAAGCGGCTTCGCGCGCGGCCGCGAGATCGGCGCCCACGCCGATCACGTTGAGCACGCGCCCACCGGCGGAGACCAGCGCACCGTCGTCGCGACGCCTGGTGCCGGCATGCAGCACCGTCTCGCCCTCGGCACCGGTGATCACGTCGCCGGTACGCGGGGTGGACGGGTAGTGCTCGGCGGCGAGCACCACGGTCACCGCGGCGCCGCCCTTCCAGCGAAGCGGCGGGCGATCGGCGAGGGTACCGGTGGCCACCGCGTTCAGGACCTCACCCAGCGGCGACTCGAGCAGCGCGAGCACGGCCTGGGTCTCGGGATCGCCGAAGCGGCAGTTGAACTCGACCACGGCCGGACCTTCGGCGCCCATCGCCAGACCCGCGTAGAGCAGTCCGGAGAAGCCGCATCCGCGCCGCACCATCTCGGCCGCGACCGGTTCGACGACCTCGGAGACGATCTGCTCGACGCTGCCCTCGGGCAGCCACGGCAACGGGGTGTAGGCACCCATTCCGCCGGTATTGGGGCCGGTGTCGCCCTCCCCCACGCGCTTGTGATCCTGCGCCGGGAGCAACGGCACGACCGTCTCACCGTCGACCAGGCAGAACAACGAGACCTCGGGACCGTCGAGGAAGGACTCCAGCAGAACGGGGTGCCCGTTCTCGAGGATCTCGACAGCATGATCGCGGGCGGCATCGCGGTCGGTGGTGACGACGACACCCTTGCCTGCGGCGAGACCGTCGTCCTTGACCACCCAGGTCGGTCCGAAGCGGTCGAGTGCCTCGTCGATGGTCGCGGGGCTGTCGACGACCTCACTGTGGGCGGTGCGCACGCCGGCGGCGGCCATGACGTCCTTCGCGAACGCCTTCGACCCCTCGATGCGGGCGGCGGCGGCGGACGGACCGAAGCAGGGGATACCCGCGGCGCGGACGGCGTCGGCCACACCGAGGACGAGCGGAACCTCGGGGCCGATCACCACGAGGTCGGCCTTCTGCTCGGTCGCGAGGGCGACGACACTGTCGGCGGAGGCGGCGTCGACCGGGAACAGCTCGGCGACGTTCGCGATACCGGGATTGCCGGGCGCCGCCAGCACGGCGGTCACGCCGGGGTCGCGGGACAGAGCGAGAGCCAGAGCATGTTCACGGGCACCGGAGCCGATAACGAGTACGCGCACGCAGGACAGACTACGGGACCGGTCTCCACACGAGATCGGCGCGGGAGCGGGTGCGCTGGACGGCTTCCGCATTCGGCAGATCGACCGTGCGCACCCATTCGCGCGCCCCGTCGTCGTCCCGTCCGTGGTGGCGGTGCCTCCGGACGAGACGTCGCGTGAGCGTGCGGCGGGGCGCGTCGATATAGATGACGAGGTCGAGCAGCGGGTGGATGTGTTCCCATCCCCCGGTCTCGAACATCAGGTAGTTGCCCTCGGTGACGATCACCCGCGCATCGGATGGGACGGCGTGCACCGCCGCGATCGGTTCGTCGAGGGCCCGGGAGAAGTCGGGAGCATAGATCGTCTCGTCGCGGCACTGCCGCACCCGGCTCAGCATGTCGCGGAAACCCGCGACGTCGAAGGTGTCGGGTGCTCCCTTCCGGTCGCGCGCACCGAAAGTGTCGAGCTGGCGGTTGGACAGGTGGTAGCCGTCCATCGGCACCTGACCGGTGGACACCCCCGCGCACCGCAGCGCGTAGACGAGCAGGGCCGCAGCACGGCTCTTCCCGGCACCCGGTGGCCCGCACAACCCGACGACCGTGCGCCGGTCCACGGGAAGTCCCACGAGGACGTGCGTGACGAGTTCGTCCACGAGTACGCGCAGCGGCGCCTCCCGGACGTTCTCCTCTCCTCCCATGCGCCCGACGATACGACCGCTCACCGCACAGGAGCCGTCGCGACCTCCCGACACGCCCACATCGCTGCCCTCCTCACCGTCGCGGCAGCCGATGTCACGGAACACCTCCGGTGGACACCGTGTCCTTTATCCTCCGGGTATGGCTTCCGTGTTCAGCAAGATCATCGCCGGTGAACTGCCGGGCCGCTTCGTCTGGCAGGACGACGACGTCGTCTCGTTCCTGACCATCAACCCCTTCACCGAAGGGCACGTGCTGGTGGTGCCGCGGCAGGAGGTCGACCACTGGCAGAACGTGGACGACGACCTGTGGGCGAAGGTGAACGACGTCGCCCGCATCCTGGGTCGCGCCGTCACCGCCGCCTTCGACGCGCCGCGCGCCGGTCTGATGATCGCGGGTCTGGAAGTCCCCCACCTGCATCTGCACGTCTTCCCCGCCTACTCCCTCGGCGACTTCGACTTCGCGACGGCCGACAAGGATCCGTCGCCCGAATCGCTCGACCGCGCGCAGCAGAAGATCAAGGACGCCCTCCGCGAACAGGGTCACGGCGAGCACGTCCCGGACTGATCTCCCGTTCACGGGATGCCGGTGGAACAATTCCGACCGGTATCCCGTTGAGGTCCTCGTGTCCTCTACTCCACCGAGTCCTCCCGCACCGCGAGCCGGTCTGCTGATCGCCGTCCTCGTCGGGGCCGCGTTCGTGGTCATCCTCAACGAGACGATCATGAGCGTCGCGCTGCCGAAACTGATGGTCGAGTTCGACGTCGGCGCGGCCACCGCCCAATGGCTCACCACGGCGTTCATGCTGACCATGGCCGTCGTCATTCCCATCACGGGTTATCTGCTCACCCGCTTGTCGCTGCGCACGGTCTTCGCGATCGCGATGGGCAGCTTCCTGATCGGCACCCTGATCGCCGCGATCGCGCCGATCTTCCCGGTCCTCGTGCTGGGCCGTGTCGTCCAGGCCGTGGGCACCGCGGTGATGCTTCCGTTGCTGTTCACGACGGTACTCAATCTGGTACCCGCCGAGCGTCGCGGGCGCACGATGGGCGTGATCTCGATCGTCATCGCCGTCGCACCTGCGATCGGCCCGACCATCGGTGGCGTCGTGCTCGACCAGCTGAGCTGGCGGTGGATGTTCTTGCTGGTGCTGCCGATCGCGGTCGTCGCGACGACGCTCGGCCTGAGCTGGATCCGCAACGTCACCGAACCGGTTCCGGTGCCGCTCGACGCCCCGTCGGTGGCGCTGTCCGCCCTCGGTTTCAGCGGTCTGGTCTTCGGTCTGAGCAGTCTCGGTGAGGCCGCCGAGGGCGATCCGCTGCTGCCGCCGTGGTTGCCACTGGTCGTCGGACTCGCCTCGCTCGCGCTCTTCGTTCTGCGTCAGCTCCGCCTCGGCGACGACGCCCTGCTCGACCTGCGCGCGTTCCGCACGCCGGCGTTCTCGCTCGCGGTGGCGCTCGTGTCGGTGAGCATGATGTCGCTGTTCGGCACGCTCATCCTGCTGCCGATCTACCTGCAGAACGTGCTGGGACAGTCGACGCTGGCCACCGGCCTGATGTTGCTGCCCGGCGGCCTGGCGATGGGTCTGCTCGGCTACATCGTCGGACGGTTGTTCGACCGGTTCGGTCCGCGGCCGCTGGTCGCACCGGGCGCGCTGATCGCCTGCGTCGCGATGTGGGGCATGACGACCTTCGACGCGGCCACCGCGACCGGCACGGTCATCGCCTGGCACGTGCTGCTCAACATCGGTCTCGCGCTGATGTTCTCGCCGCTGCTGACCTCGGCGCTCGGGGCGCTGCCGCGGCGGCTGTACTCCCACGGCAGTGCGATCGTGAGCACGATGCAGCAGGTCGCCGGCGCAGCCGGCACGGCGCTGTTCATCACGGTGCTGACCCGCACGACGGTCGCGGGCGCCGAGAGCGCCGACGATCCCGCAGGCGCGCTCGCGGACGGTGTCCACGGAGCGTTCACATGGGGCGCGGTGATCGCCGTGATCGCCGTCGTCGGATCGCTGTTCGTCCGGCGGGCCGCGGAGCCCGGGCCGGACGAGGTGGAGACGTCGGCCCCCGAGGTCGCCGGAACGCATTGACAGGCCGGGCGACGCAACGCCTCACACGCCGGTCGTCCCGACTTCCTGTTCGACGGGAAGCGTGGCGGCCGGCGCGTTGCTGTTCGTGGGGGATTCGCGCAGGAAGACGTCCAGTTCGATCCATGAGGTGTCGCGTGCGGCGCTGCCGGTGAGCATGCCGAGGTGCGTTCCCGGGACGCGGACGAACCGCACCTGCGTGCCGCTGAGCAGTCTCGTGACGGGCTCCACGGCCGGGATCGGGGCGAGCACGTCGTCCTCGCCGCCGAGCGCGAGCACCGGCACCGCGACGTCGGCGAGGTCGACGACCCGGTCGCCGAGCCGCAGACGCCCGGTGGCGAGCTCGTTGTCGATGGTCACGCTCGTCGCGAGCTGGCGGAACACCCGTCCGGCGTAGCCGTGGATCTCGTCCTGGAACCGGTCGACGCGTTCCATCCGCGCGAGCGTCTCGGCATCGGTGAGATGTGTCGCCACGAACCACGGGCGGTGGATCTCGCGTTCGATCGCGGTGAGGCGGTAGGCCGTGCGCACGAGGGGTGCGGGTACCCCGCCGAAGACCGCGTCGAGCAGACCGAGTGCGGGTTCGGCGACGAACCGGCCGAGGAGCCGAGGCAGCGCCATCACCGGGATCGCGGAGTAGTCGAGCGGACTGCCGAAGGCCGTGAGCGACCGTATCGGCAGGCCGGGATGTGCCGCCGCGGTGAGCATCGCCAGCGTGCCCCCGATACTCCACGCCACCACGTCCACCTCGCGGTTCCCGCACAGTTCGGACGTGCGGGCGATCGCTTCGGGGATCACGTCGTCGATCCAGAATTCGAGCCCGAGGTCGCGGTCGTCGGGGGTCATCTCGCCGTACTCGACGAGGAAGACGCTGTGTCCGAGAGCGAGCAGGTGCTCGACGAGGCTCTGCCCCGGCATCAGGTCGAAGCAGGTGGGCGACGCGGCGAGCGGGGTCACGAGCAGTACGGGAGGACCGGCGTTCTCCGGTACGAAACGTCGCAGTGTCCGGTGGTGGCCCTTCCCGACGATCACCGAGGGAGTGCGGTGGGGAGGCGCGATGCCGTCGGCGGCGAACAGCGACCACGCGTTCCGCGCGGCCTTCCCGACCACGTCCGCGATCCCCATATGTGGTTGCTCCCCGAGTCGTCGCATCCGTTCGTTGTGCGTGCTCACGATAGTCGTGGGACGTCGAGGCCCGCTCACCGGACGAACCGGACAGCGCGACGCCCCATCCTCACCACACTCTCCGGCCGCAGTGCTATCAAGGGGTCATGACGTGCTCACAGTGCAACCACGATCTCGACCACTGCCACGGCACCCTCGTGATCCACGCCGGCACGCAGGTGGACTGCACCGATCCCGACTGCGTCGATCTCGAGATCGTGCGGCACACTCTCGTTCTCGAATGCACCGAACTGGACGGCGGATGCTCGTGCACAGTCGTTGCGCAGGAATCACAGCTGTTGCATGTGTCCTGAGCAATTTGCCAATCCTCGCCCGTAATTCCTAACCTGGATGAAGGTGGCCGTAGTCGGCCTCCCGGACGAGCGCACCGTACCCGGCCAGCGACAAGACGGTGCAGGAGCGTTGTACGTCATGGCCTGGATCGTTCTCGTCCTGTCGGGTGTGCTCGAAGCCGTATGGGCCACCGCCCTCGGCAGATCCGCCGGCTTCAGCCGGCTCACTCCGACGCTGGTGTTCGTCGTCGCCCTCGTCCTGAGCATGGCCGGACTCGCGTATGCCTTGCGCACCCTGCCGGTCGGTACGGCCTACGCGATCTGGGTGGGTATCGGTGCCGCGCTCACGGTCGGCTACGCGATGGTCACCGGCACCGAGACCGCATCACTGCTGAAGATCGCTCTGATCGCGGGCATCGTGCTGTGCGTCGTCGGACTCAAACTCGTGCACTGACGTTCTCGTGCACTGACGTTCTCGGGCACTGACGTTCTCGGGCACCGACGTTCTCGGGTACCGACCGTTACAGTCGGTCCCATGAACCTCGGGTCCGTACTCGTGTTGCCGGTGCGTGTGGGTCTGACCGCGGCCGAGACCGCCCTGAGCGTCGCCGAGACGGTCGTCGGCACCGTGCGGGTCGCGGTGTCTCCCGCCACCTACTCGGCGCTCGGTGCGGTCGGCCTGCCCGACACCCGCAGTTCGGTGGGGCTGCTACAGCAGATCTCGAAGCTCACCTCCGAGGACCGCGGACTCGGCCACGCCCTGCGTCCCGGTGGTCCGCTCGACCGCCTGCTCGCACCGGGCGGAACCGTGGATCGGCTCACCGAACCGGGCGGACTGCTCGACCGGTTGCTCGCACCGGGCGGACCCGTCGACCGGCTCACCGCACCCGGTGGTCCGCTCGACCGGATCCTCGCCGACGACGGCGCCCTCGACCGTCTCGTCTCCGAAGGCGGCCTACTCGATCGCCTCACGGCACACGACGGTCCGCTCGAACGGCTGCTCGCCCAGGACGGTGCCGTCGAACGGCTCACCGCACCGGGCGGCATCGTCGACGTGGCGATCCGGCCCGGCGGGGTCGTCGAGCGCGCCCTCGCCCAGGGCGGCGTGCTCGACGTCCTGCTCTCCGAACAGGGAGCCCTGGAACGACTGCTCGCCGAAGGCGGGCCGCTCGATCAGATCGTCTCGCTCTCGGAGACACTCTCTCACCTCGCGCCCGGTATCTCGCAGATGAACGCGAGCATCGACATGCTGCAGGAAACGGTCGAGCTGCTGCGCGGGGCCGTCGGTCCGCTCGGCGATCTCGCGGGCCGGCTCCCCGGGCGCTGGCTCCGCAGCGGAAAGGGCGAACTGCTTCCGCCACCCTGACGTGGTGCTCCGCTGCTTCAGCGGTCGGCACGCCGGGATGCGACCAGCCGTGCAGCGTCGGCCGACGCCCGGCGCGCTGCCGCGAACAGGTCCTCCCCGTTGCCGAGCAGGGCGGCGAGGGTGCCGGCGAAATGGTCGCCGGCACCCGTCGTATCGACGACGTCGACCTGCGGGACCCGGAGGTGTTCGATCGCGTCCTCGGTTTCGACGACCACGTCCTCCCCGCCACGGGTGATCACCACGGTTCGCACCAGCCCGAGCAGGTGGGTGACGACGTCGTCGAAAGGGGTGCCTGCGGGAAGGTTCGCGTAGTGCAGGGCCTCCTGCTCGTTGAGCACGAGCGGGTCGGCGCCGGCGAGGACATGGTCGTCCAGGTCGACGGCCGGGCTCGGATTGAGCACGAACCGGCGGTCGTGATCGTGCGCCCATCGGGCGGCGGCCCAGGTCACCGCAGGAAGAAGCTCGAGTTGGGTGAGCACCACGGCGGGATCGAGGGCGTCGAGGGCGGTGGTGACGTCCTCGGCCTTCAGCAGCGAGTTGGCCTCCGGAACGACGACGATCCGGTTCTGCCCGTCGTCGGAGACGACGATAACGGCCCGGCCGGTCGGTCCCGGCATGGTGCGGAGGTGGGAGGTGTCGACCCCGGCCTTCTGCTGCACGCCCCGCAGCACGTCGGCGGCGTGATCGCTGCCGACGGCACCGACGATGGCGGTGGGAGCGAGTCGTGCCGCGCCGACGGCCTGGTTCGCACCCTTGCCGCCCGGATAGGTACTCAGGTGCCGGCCGAGCACCGTCTCACCTTCTTCGGGAGCACGCGCCACGACGACCGTCAGGTCGAGGTTGAGCGATCCCACGACCGCCACGACGCATCGACTCGACCCGGTCACGTCGTCGAGCCTACGGCCGATGCACCTCGGTGTCCGGTTCGAGTTCGGGACAGACGATGTGGACGACTTCGTCCGCCCAGGACTCTCCCACCTCGCCGTGACGCAGGTACGCACCGAGGTACGCCCCGACGAGCATCGAGACGGCAGTGTCGACGTCGATGTCCTTGCGCAGCGCGCCCGAGTCGATCGCGGTGCGGAGCACGTCTGCGACGACCTCGCTCCGGGCGTTGATGATCTCGCGGATCGATTCCGTGACACCCGGTTCCTGGTCGGTGAGCAGTGCGCTGACGCTCCCCATGCCCACCTCGTTCGACAGCCCACGACGGATCAGCTCGAGGGTCCACTTGACGCGGTCGTAGACGCACAGCCCGTCGGGAACGCACGGCGAGGCCACCTGCGAATGCAGTGCCGCGTCGAGAATCTCCTCGCGATTCGCATAGCGCCGGTAGATCGTCGTCTTCGCGACCCCCGACAGCGCCGCGACCGCTTCGACGGTGACGCGGTTGGGGCCGTGCAGACGAAGGATCTCGAGCGCAGCCTTCACGATGCGTGCGTCCGTCCCGGCGCGCTCCTTGACGGGACGTCGCGATGTCACTGCCACGGACTGCGCCTCGGCCTCGCCCACCATGTCCACATCCTCCTCGCGCAGGCGTACACCCGCAGGATTCCCGAGTCTCCCGAAAAGAAGACCCCGAATCAAACACTACGAAACGATACGCTACGATGAGCGTATCGTTCCAATTGTCGACGATAGGGGAACGCATGACAGATATCTACGCGCCTGCACCCGTGCACGACGCCGAATCCGAAACCCTCCTCGAGAGCTACCGCACCTACGCCGCGGTCGAGCGGGCCATCGACCACCTGTCCGACGAAGGCTTCCCGGTCGAATACCTGCGCGTCGTCGGGCAGGGGGTCACCACCGTCGAACACATCGAAGGCCGGATGACCACCGGCAGGGCCGCGCTCCGCGGTACCGCCGCAGGCATCTGGACCGGCCTGCTCTTCGGCCTGCTCCTGGCATTGTTCCTCCCGGCCACCGGTATGGCCGCCGTGATCCTCGCCGCCGTCGCCGTCGGTGCCGTATGGGGAGGATCACTCGGCTTCGTCACCCACTGGAGCACCGGAGGGCGCCGCGACTTCGTCTCGCGGAAGAGCATCGAGGCCACCCGCTACGACCTCATGGTCGATTCCGAGTTCGCCGACCAGGCGCGCGCGAAGCTCGCGTTGCGCTGATCGCCGGCTCCTCCACTTCGTCCACTTCGTCCACGTCGCCCGGCGTGGACGAAGTGGTATCGGGACGACCGAAACAAGCAAATCGGATATTTCACCCGGCCATCGTGTGATATCGGCGCGAATGATCCCTGTTCTCCGGTCGTTCCCTTCTCCCGATGGCATGATTCGAGTTATGGCCGGATCCTCGAACACTCCCCCGAAACCTGCTGTGGGCGCGAAGGTCGTCGTACGCGCGGGTGTCGCGGGCGACGATGCCTGCCGCGGCACGATCGTCGAAGACTTCGGTCCGGCCCAGGAAGCGGTGGGCGACCAGCTGGGCCGCGACTGGGCTCCGGTGCGCCGCTGGGCCGTGGCCCTCGAGGACGGACGGCTGATATTCGTCGACATGGACGCATTCGAGTCCTCGAAATCCTGACACCCGGCGCAGCCCCGGCCTCCGGTGCAGCCCTGACATCCGACCCGTTCACATCTTTCGCATCGCTCGACAGCGGCGCTGTCGCGTGTGGGACGGAAGAAGAGACGGATGCGCCGACGCTCCTGCACGCCCGCGTCGGTCTGCGGACCTGACGTCGAACGGCACGACCGCATGCTCACGCCGGTCGCCGCTCCGTCCGGACATCGGCCGAAGCGCCGTCCGCCGGCCGTCGAGCGACGACTTCCCTGCATTCGTGGACCGGAGCCCCTCCCGCAGCAGTGTCGCCCGGGTGTATGTTGACGTTCCGATATCAAAGGTTCGCCTCACCTAAGCAGGAACGCTTCATGATGCCGTTCGCCGTCGATGCGCCGCCTCGAGCCTCACAGCGGGTGCGGTCCGGCCGCGGCGGCGCAGCCGCCGGGGTGGCTGCGATCGTCCCGTTCTTGCCGCGACCTCACACGCTCGTCCCGAAAGGCTCTCGTAGATGCGCCGCACCACCTGCTTCCTCGCGTCGACCGCTGTCCTCCCGCTCATCCTCGCCGGGTGCACCGAGAAAGCGACATCCGATCCGGGAGCCGTCTCGGTGACCGCGACGGATTCGTCCTGTGAGGTGTCCGCCACCGAGGGTGTCACAGGGCATTCGACGTTCACCGTCACCAACAACGGCTCGAAGATCACCGAGTTCTACGTATTCGCGGCCGGGGATCGTGCGGTGGGCGAGGTCGAGAACATCGGTCCGGGACTGACCCGGCAGCTCATCGTGAACATCCCCGAGCCCGGCGACTACGAACTGTCCTGCCGGCCGGACATGGCGGGCGAGGGCATCCGGCAACCGTTCACCGTGACGGGCGATTCGCAGGCCGCGACGGGCGCCGAGGACACGCTCACGGAGGCGGCCGACGGGTATCGCCGCTACATCCGGAGCGAGGCCGACGCGCTGGTCACCGCCACCGGCGGGTTCGTCGCAGCGGTCCACGCGAACGACGTCGGCGAGGCGAAGCGGCTGTTTCCGCTCACCCGTACCCACTTCGAACGGATCGAGCCCGAGGCGGAGAGCTTCGGCGATCTCGATCCGCGTCTGGACCTGCGCGAAGCCGACCTCGAGCCGGGGCAGGAGTGGACGGGCTTCCACCGTCTCGAGAAAGACCTGTGGGTGACCGGTCCGCAACCCGACACCGGCACGATCGCCGACCGGCTCGCTGCCGACGTCGCAGAGCTGGCCGCCCTGGTGAACGCGGAGGACTACGTCGTCGATCCCACCCGGATCGCAGGCGACGCGCAGGGTCTGCTCGACGAGATCTCCACGTCGAAGATCACCGGCGAGGAGGACATCTTCTCGCACACCGACCTGTACGACTTCCAGGCGAACGTCGACGGCTCGCAGGCCGCCGTCGCCGCAGTGCGACCGATCATCGACGAACACGACACGGCACTCGGCACCGCCATCGACGCCCGGTTCGCGGATCTCGATGCAGCACTGGCCCGATACCGGGTGGGTGACGGTTTCGTCTCGTACGACACGGTCACCGAACCGCAGCGTCAGGAACTGTCACGACTGATCGATGCGCTGTCCGCCGAGGTGAGCAGGGTGCAAGGGGTCGTGGCGGAAGCGGCGGGCCTGTGACCGGCTCCGGCTCCTCCCCCCTCGTCTCGCGCCGCCGGTTGCTCGGCGCGGCAGGTGCCGGTGCCGTGCTCGCCGGAACCGGTGCGGTGGTCGGCCGCGTCACCGCTCCCTCACCGGAGAACGTGGCCGCCGATGGTGTGGTCCCGTTCCGGGGCGAGCACCAGGCCGGAATCGTCACTCCCGCCCAGGACCGCATGCACTTCGTCGCCTTCGACGTGACCACACGCGACCGTGACGAACTGATCGCCTTGCTGAAGACGTGGACCGCGATGGCCGAACGGATGACCTCGGGGCTCGAGGCCACCGAGGACGGTGCGACCGGCGAGGGTATCCATCACCCGCCGAGCGATACCGGTGAGGCTCTGGACCTGGCGGCCTCCCGGCTGACTCTCACCATCGGCTTCGGACCGTCGTTGTTCGACGATCGCTTCGGCCTCGCCCACCTGAAACCCGCCGCGCTGGTGGATCTTCCACATTTTCCCGCCGACAACCTGGATCCGGCCCGCAGTGGCGGTGACATCGCGATCCAGGCGTGTTCGGACGATCCGCAGGTCGCGGTCCACGCCATCCGCAATCTCGCGCGGGTCGCCTTCGGCACGGCCTCGGTGCGATGGTCGCAGCTGGGATTCGGCCGTACCTCCTCCACCTCGACGTCCCAGACCACGCCCCGGAACCTGTTCGGTTTCAAGGACGGCACGAACAACCTCAAGGCCGAGGATCCGCAGGCCCTCACCGAATCGGTGTGGGTGGCGCCGGACGACGACCAGGCATGGCTGGCGGGCGGAACCTATCTGGTGGCGCGGCGCATCCGGATGTTCATCGAACAGTGGGACCGGGCCGTGCTGGGCGAGCAGGAAGCGGTCATCGGACGCGACAAGCGGGAAGGTGCACCGCTCGGCCGGACGAACGAGTTCGACGAACTCGACCTCGAGTCGAGCGGCCCGGACGGTCCGTTCGTTCCCGCCACCGCCCACGTGCGGCTCGCGTCCGCTCAGCATCTCGGGGGCATCCGGATCCTGCGACGCGGCTACAACTTCACCGACGGATCCGACGGACTCGGCCACCTCGACGCCGGGCTGTTCTTCGTCGCCTTCTGCCGCAACCCGCTCGAACAGTTCGTGCCGATGCAACTCGAACTCGCACGGCACGACGGACTGAACGAGTACATCCAGCACGTCGGGTCGGCCGTCTTCGCATGCCCACCCGGAACGGAGGGTGAAGACTATTGGGGTCGTTCGCTGTTCGAGGCCTGACAACCCCGGGACGACAGCCGAGTACCGACCTGCGAGCGGAGGCCCCATGCACGAAGATCTACCCGTTCCCCCGGCTCCGCCCGTTCCCCCTCCTCCGCGCAACGGTGCCGGGACTGCGGCACTGATCGCAGGGATCGTCGCCCTCGTCTTCGCGTTCGTCCCCGTCATCGGGGACTTCGTCGCGATCCCTGTCGGGCTGGTCGCCGTGGTGTGCGGGTGGGTCGGTCTCGAACGTGTCGACAAGGGCACGGCGACGAATCCTCGTGAGGCTCTGGTCGGTGCTTGTCTGGGTGCCGCGGCACTGTTCGCCGTCTTCGTGATCTTCGCAGCGGTTCACAGCACCACCGCATGAGACAGGCCCGCGCGCTGTACGCGACAGGCCTTCCGTGCCGAGCACGAGGAGACCTCGGTGGAGCCCCCTGTCAGGATTGAACTGACGACCGCTCGCTTACAAGGCGAGTGCTCTACCACTGAGCTAAGGAGGCACTGAACTCGAAGGCCGCGGACGACCCGTGAGCGACGCCATCATATAGCGCGTCACACTCTCGGCGCGCACCCACCCGCCTTCGTTACGGTGGATTCCATGCCCGCCTTCTCCGTTTCCCCCAGCCGTACCGGAGGCCGCGGACGGTGATCCGCTTCGACGACTTCCTCGATCGGGTTCTCGGTACCCGCCGCGCGACCATCGACGCGGTCACCGAAGCACCGGCCCCACTGCAGCCGATCGATCTGACCGACGATGCGGTGGTCGCCGAGGCACTCGACGTGGCCGTGCGCGTCGGTGAGGTTCTTCTCGCCTCGGGCACGGGTGCGATCGACACCGCCGAGCAGGTGCGGTTCGTCGCCGCCACCTACGGTCTGGCGCAGTGCGACGTCGATGTCACCTACAACTCGATCGTGCTGTCGGCCTATCGCGGACCGACGATGCCGCCGTCGAGCACGATGCGGGTGGTGCACTACCGCTCGATGGACTTCACGCGACTCGCGGCTGTCGACCGCCTGACCCGCCGCATCCGCCGCGACGCGATCTCCCCCGCACAGGCGCACGAGGAACTGCTCGCCATCACCACCAAGGCGCATCCGTACAACCGCTGGGTGGCGACGATCGCGTGGTCGGCCATGGCCGCGTCGATCGCCGTGCTCCTCGGCGGCGACGCGCTGGTCGCTCTCGTCGCCTTCGGCTCGACCTTCGTCATCGACCGCGTCAACCGCAAACTCAACGCGGCCGGCCTGCCGTTCTTCTTCCAGCACCTGGTGGGCGGCATCATCGCCACGGCCCCCGCGATCACGCTGTACGGCATACGGGAGACCATCGGCGTCGAAGTCTCCCCCGGACTGATCATCGCGGCCGGGGTGACGGTGCTGCTGTCCGGGCTGTCGCTCGTCGGGTCGGTGCAGGACGCCATCACCGGTGCCCCGATCACGGCGTCGGCGCGCTTCTTCGAGGTGCTGATGATGACGGGCGGGATCATCGCGGGCGTCGCGACGACCCTGCGGATCGCCTCGGTGTTCGGCGCCGAACTTCCCCTCATCAGCTACGAAGCCCTACCCGACCTCACGCAGCTGCCGACGAAGATCCTCGCCGGCGCCGCGGCTGCGCTGTTCTACGCCCTCGCCTGCTACGCCGAGCGTCGGGCCCTCACGGTCGCCGCGCTTGCCGGCGCCACCGGCAGCCTGGGCTACCAGCTCGCGCTCGGACTGTCGCTCGGCCCCATCATCTCGTCGGCCCTCGCCGCGACCACCATCGGTTTCGCAGGTGGTCTGATGGCCCGCCGCGCGCTCACGCCGCCGCTGGTCGTCGCGGTCGCCGGCATCACGCCGCTGCTGCCCGGTCTCGCCCTGTACCGCGGCCTCTACGCCATGCTCCGCAACCAGATGTCCACCGGCATGACGGCGCTGTTCTCGGCGTTCGGGATCGGTTGTGCGCTCGCTGCCGGTGTCACGCTCGGTGAATGGCTCGCCCGCCGCACCCGGAACCCCCGGGGTCTCCTCCGGGTCGGCGCGCTGCGCCGCCCGCAACTGCGGCGGATCCCCCGGATCCGACTCGACAAGAACCGCCCGGTGTGGCGGCCGGCGCCGGGGCCCGCCACGGGTCCGATCCCGGTGAGGTCGCTGCATACCGGACCGATACCCACCGCTCCCGGAACCGGACCGATCGCAACAGGACCGATCGCAACAGGCCCGATCGCGACGGGTCCGATCGCGACAGGACCCATACCCACCGGCCCGATCGGGTCGGGTCCGCTGGCGACGGGTCCGATCCCCGTCACTTCGCAGGGGTCGTCGGGCCGGGAGGTCGCATCGTCCGTACAAACGACGAGAGCCACGCTGCGCTTTCGGCGCGGGCGTGACTCTCGGCGGATCTGACGGAAGCGTTCAGCTGCCCTGGCGGGCCTTCTCGTCGGCTTCCATTGCGTCGCGAAGGCTCTTCGGACGCATGTCGGTCCAATTCTGCTCGACGTACTCGACGCAAGCGGCGCGCGACTCTTCGCCGAATACCACCCGCCACCCCTGCGGAACCTCGGCGAAGGTCGGCCACAGCGAGTACTGCTCCTCATCGTTGATGAGGACGTAGAAGCGGCCATCTTCGTCGTCAAATGGATTCGTGCTCATCTCGCCTCACTTGTTGCGTAGGTGTGATGGTCCGATATCCTACCAAGCTCGTCGATTCCGCCCCCGGCTCCGGGCAGGCGAAGCTCCCGGCGTTCGACGATCGAGGTCAGGATCTCCCCCGCGCGGATTGCTGCGTTGGACAGCAGCGACGCGGTCGGACCGTGTGTCTTCTCGGTGCCGCCCTGCAGGTAGATGTCGGCCGTGATGCCCTCGAGCAGCGGCAGACGGTAGTCGCGGGCGACGGACAGGACGGGAGATTCGGGCGCGAGATCGCCGAGCAGCGGCTGCAGGGATGTCGGTTCGAAGCCGGTCGCGAGGACCACCGCGTCGCACTCGAGCGTCTCGATGTCACCTTCGAGATTGTTGCGGACCTCGACGGTGACCCCTCCGTCGTACTCGATCGCCGCCACGACCTCCGAGGCACGACGCAGGAACAGGCGGCGGCGGCCGCTGACCCGCTCGCGGTACTCGGTCGCGTACAGGGCCTCGATGAGTTCCGGGGACACGACCGAGTAGTTGGTGCTGCGGTGCAGGGCGAGCAGACGCTCTCGCTCCGACAGCGGGGCCGCATGCAGTTCGTCCACGACCTGCGGGTCGAAGATGCGGTTCGCGTACGGGCTGTCGTCGGCGGGGCTGTATCCGAAGCGGTTGAAGATGTTGTGGACCTCGGCGTGCGGGTAGTGCGTGTGCAGGTACTGCACGACCTCGGCGGCGCTCTGTCCGGCACCGACCACCACGAAGCGCTGGTGGTGCGGCTCCGGCATGTCTTCGATGTGGACGAGGAAGTGGTGGTTGTGGAAGCAGCGGGCCGACGCGGTCGCCCACTTCGGGAGGCGGGCGCGCAACCCGACCCCGACCACGATGCTGTGCGCGTACACGACGTTTCCATCGGCGGTCCGCACGGCGACGAGGTCGGCGACCCCGTTGTGGTTGTGGACGGTCTCGACCGAGACCACCTCGGTTCCGTAGCGGACGTCGGCGTCGACACGCGCGGCCGCCCACTGCAGGTAGTCCTGGAACTCGTGGCGCGTGGGGAAGAACGTCTGGTGATTGACGAAGTCCACGAGACGGCCACGATCGTGCAGGTAGGAGAAGAAACTGTACGAGCTCGTGGGGTTGCGGAAGGTGACCAGATCCTTGGGGAACGCGATCTGCATCGTGGCGCCCTCGAGCAACATGCCCGGGTGCCAGGCGAAGGCCGACTGCCGTTCGAAGAAGCGTGACCGGATCGCCGCGGAGGGATTGTCGGTGTTGTGCTCCTCGACGGCGATCGCGAGCGCCAGGTTCGAGGGGCCGAAACCGATACCGACGAGGTCGAAGACGTCTCCTTGCGAGTTGCCCTCCGACCTCCCCGCGTCATCGGCGACAAGGCTGGAACGGTCGGTCATCACTCAACTTTCGTACTAGGGGGGCCGGATCGGCCCGTGATCGGTTCGTACGAGACTCGAAGGTAGCCCAGGCTAACCTTTGTTCGGTGAGCGTACCAGTGCCCGACGGTCCGCAGGGACGTCCCGATCTCCCCGATCGCAAGGATCCTCGTCGCAGTCCACAGACGACGGGCGCGGTGGATCGTCGCCGATTCCACCGCGCCCGCTTACGGATTCCCCCTGCGGAGCTTCCTCACGAACCCAGGAAGTCCACCAGGATCTTGTTGACCGCCTCGGGCCGCTCGAGATAGCCGTAGTGCCCCGCGTCCGGGATCTCCTCGTAACGCGCACCCGGGATGGCGTCCGCCACCTCGCGCGACAGGTAGGCCGGGATCATCCGGTCGTCGGCGAACCCGACCGCCAGGCACGGCACCGTGATGTCCCGGTAGGCCGCGCGCCGGTCGAAGTCGCGGTCCATGCCGAGCTGCGCGCGCACACCCGCCGACACCTTTCCGCCGCTGAATTCGAAGACGTCCAGCCAGTCGCGAGCGGTGTGCTCATCGGCCAGCGACGCCGGCGACAGATTCATCACGGCCGTCACGGCGGCCTGATACTTCGGCGGCAACTCGACACCGCTGTCGTAGAGCTGCCGCTCCCCCTCGGTGAGCGTCAGCTGGAACTGGTCCATGCGGGCGTGCCCGGCGAGGAAGGCGGCCTTGCGGACCAGGTCCGGGCGGGCGAGCGCCAGCTCCTGCGCTACACGCGCACCCATCGACGTGCCGATCACATAGGCCGGACCGCCGAGCAGTTCGATCAACCCGGCCGTATCCTTCACCAGGTCGTCGATGGTCATCCCGCCGAGGCTCTCGCCCGACGGCGCGATGCCGCGGTTGTCGAAGGTGGCGACCCGGTAGCCGGCCTTCACGAGCGCGGGCACCTGGTGCAGGTCCCACACGCGTCCCGGACTGCCCGTGCCCATGATGAGGACGACGAGATCACCCGTCCCCTTGACCTGGTAGTTCAGCGGGATGCCGTTCACGGTGGCGATGGGCATGAATACCTTCCTCGACGAAAGCGCGGTGGTGCGCCGCGGGTCGGCGCCGTGACGTCGTGTCCTGCGAGTACACGCCGCACGTACACGGGGCGCTGCGCTCACACACGACCGTCCTACGGTACCGCGACGGAGAACTGCAGGACCGCGCCAGGACGGTCCACGGAAGGCGGGTGGCGGCGAGCTGTCCGATTCTCCTAGAGTCGAAGGACGATGCGTGCTCGCACAGAGCAGCGACCCCGGGAGGACATCATGGCCGCGGACCCGACGACCGCGAACGACATCGCCGACGAGGATCTCGAACCCGTCGCCGACGAAACCGCACGACAGGCGCAGCGAGTCGTCGCCGCCTACGCAGAGAACGCGGACGAATGCCGCATGCTGCTGGCGATGCTCGGCATCGGCCCCAGCGACAAGCACTGACGAGCACCACACCACCCGGCCGAAAGAGGACCAGAACGTGACAGCAGGCGAAGCGGACGCAGCGGGGAACCATGACTCGCATGCCGGGTCGGACTTCGTGGTCGTCGCCAATCGCCTGCCGGTCGATCTCGAACGGGTTCCCGACGGCACCACCCGCTGGAAGCGCAGCCCCGGTGGGCTCGTCACCGCGCTCGAGCCGATCCTGCGGTCGAACAACGGTGCCTGGGTCGGCTGGGCCGGCGTGGCCGACGCCGAGTCCGGCATCATCGTCGAGGACGGCCTCACCCTGCATTCGGTGAGGTTGAGCACCGAAGACATCGCCGACTACTACGAGGGGTTCTCCAACGCCACCCTGTGGCCGCTCTACCACGACGTGATCGTGCGGCCGGAGTACCGGCGCGAATGGTGGAACTCCTACGTCGAGATCAACCGGCGTTTCGCCGAGGAGACCGCCGAGGCCGCCGCGGAGGGCGCGACCGTCTGGATCCAGGACTACCAGCTGCAGCTGGTGCCGAAGATGCTGCGGATGCTTCGCCCCGACCTGACGATCGGGTTCTTCCTGCACATCCCGTTCCCGCCGATCGAACTGTTCATGCAGTTGCCGTGGCGCACCGAGATCGTCGAGGGGCTCCTCGGCGCCGATCTCATCGGCTTCCACCTCCCCGGCGGTGCACAGAACTTCCTGTACCTCGCACGACGCCTGGCGGGAGCGCAGACCTCGCGCGGCAACATCGGCATCCGGTCGAAGCTCGGCGTGGTCCAGGTCGGCTTCCGGTCGGTGCGCGTGGGCGCCTTCCCCATCTCCATCGAGTCGGGCCGGCTCGACCAGCAGTCGCGGAGCAAGGCGATCCGCGACCGCGCCAAGGCGTTGCGCAAGGAACTCGGCAATCCGAAGAAGATCCTGCTCGGTGTCGACCGGCTCGACTACACGAAGGGCATCGACGTGCGGCTCGATGCGGTGCACGAACTTCTTGCCGAGGGCCGCATGGACCCGAAGGACACCGTGATGGTGCAGCTCGCCACCCCGAGCCGGGAACGCGTCGATTCCTATGTCCACATGCGCGGCGAGATCGAGCGGACGGTCAGTCGCATCAACGGCGAGTACGCCGAGGTGGGACGCCCGGTGGTGCACTACATCCACCGCCCCGTCCCCCGCGACGAGCTCATCGCGTTCTTCGTCGCTGCCGACGTCATGTTGGTGACCCCGCTGCGCGACGGCATGAATCTCGTCGCCAAGGAGTACATCGCATGTCGCAGCGATCTCGGCGGTGCGCTGGTGCTCAGCGAATTCACCGGTGCCGCAGCAGAACTGCGCCAGGCCCTCCTGTGCAACCCGCACGACCTCGACGACGTCAAGGACAAGATCCAGGCGGCGATCGAGGTGCCGCGCGAGGACGGTCGTAAGAGGATGCGAGCCCTGCGCCGTCAGGTACTCACCCACGACGTGAATCGTTGGGCCCGTTCGTTCCTCGACACTCTCGCCAACACCGGCGCTGCCGGGCGCGCCCTGATCGCGCCCGACGAGGTCGGCGAACCCGACCCGTCCTGACGGCTCTCTGCTCCTAGATCGGAGTCAGCCGGCCCACGAGCCAGCGTCCGTCCTGCTTTTCGAGTTCGACGCGCACCCGGCTGCCACTGCTCACCGCTTCGGGGTTCTCCGAACTCGTCGTGATCTGGTTGAGGAACAGCAGGGTCACGGCGTTGTCGGCGTCTGCGGAGACCACCGAGGACGCCTGCACGCTCACCTGGACGCTGATCGCTTTCTCCTTGGCGCCCGGCGCGATGATGTTCTTCATCAGATTCGTGTACTCGTCGCGGAAGTCGCCGGTGAGGCCTTCCGTGGCGGCTTCGATCTGCGCGTCCACCTGGTCGTGGGTGTAGGCGAGCATCGCGACCGCCTGTTCCTCCGCCGCGACCCGCGCCTCGGTCCGCGCCGCCTCGGCGGCGGACTGCTGGACGGCGCCGTAGGCGAGCCAACCCACCAGGACCGCGAAAACCAGCGCCACGATCGACAATCCGATCGCGATGTGCGGAAGGTACGAGGTCTGCGAATCCGATATGGGGTCCGAGGCAGGGGCGTCGGGGGTGGGAGTCTCCGCGGTGGTGGATCCGCCGCCCGTGTCCACAGCCTGACCCGACACGGCTTCGTCGGCCGTCTTGTCGAGCGTCACGCGATCGTCCTTCTCGTCGGTCACGGCACGAACTCCACCTTCGATGCCAGCAATTTCCCGTTCTCGTCGCAGATCGTCACCCGCAGACGGAAATCGCGTGCTTCGGGTTCGGCCTGATCGGCGTTGCTCACCATCGCACGGGAAGCGACGAGCGACGACGCGCACGTGCCGTCCTCGTTCTGGATTCCCGCTTCGAGGACCTCACCGGTGGTGTCGACCCCGGCCTGCTGCACGACCTCCACGAAAGGCCCTTCGCGGCCCTCGAACTCGGCCGCGAAGTCGCCCGTCGCGCCTTCGAGCAGACGTGCGACGTCGGCGTCGGCGGAATCGGCGCTGATCGTGGTCAGGTTGAGCACCGTCTGCCGCGCGGCCTGCAGGTACGCCTCCCGCTTCTCGTCGCGTTCGTTCGCGGACTGCCTGTCGACGATGAGCCAGGCACCGGCCGCGACGAGCGCGACGACCAGTACGGACGCGATCACCGCGACCGGCTTCGCCCATGCCGGCTTCGTCTTCTTGTCGATCTCGTCCGTCATCAGCCCTGCTGCGCCTTCATGTAACTCTCCAAGCTCCGATCTCCACCGAGGTCGGCATGTGTGTACACGGTGCCGTCGGGACCAATGTACGTCCCGGTCTCCGGATCGATCCGTCGCGCCGCGACCCCGGCGGGAGCCGTGTCGCCGCGCTCACCGTAGGAAGCGGGTGTGGGTGCGACGTTCTCCGAGGCCACCGGTGTCGGCGGTCCGGTCCACGGATTGTCCGAATAGGTAGGGCTGTATCCGGTGCGGCACATCTCCGGTGTCGGTGCCCGACGACCCGGATATTCCATGCACGGCACGTTCCGGGCGCCGCGGACCGCGTTCGGATAATCCTGCGGCAGTTGACAGAAGATGTCGCCGGGTGTGTCGACCACGGAGGTATCGGCCGGACTGCGCCACTGCTCCGGCGGCACGAAACCTGCCAGGCACGGCGGCGGATCGTTGACCTGCAGGTGGAAGTCCACCACGGCGCCGTCCTCGGGCGGGCCGGCACCGGCGGCCGTGATCAGAGCCGTCGTCATCGGCGGGTACAGCACCAGGATCTGCTCGATGCCGGCGTTGTAGACCACGCCCACCTCGCCGACACTCACCAGATTCGCGAGCAGCAACGGCAGGGTCGGTTTCAGTTCCTGCAACAGGGATTCGGTTTCGGCGGCGGCACCCGGTCCGACGTCGAGCAGGGCTCGCAGGTCGGGGTCGCTCTCGCGCAGGCGGTCGGTGAAGGTGACCATGTCACGCGTCCACGACCGGATCGCATCGCTCGTGACCACCTGCGTGTCGAGCAACGGACCGATCTGATCGATCAGCTGTCGTGTCTCGGCGCTGTTCGCCGAGGCCTCCTGGACGAACAGGCGTGTCGAGTCGATCAGTTCCTGCAGTTCGGGTCCGGAACCGTTGAACGCGGCGAACGCCTCGTCCACCACGGTCTGCAGCCGGGTGTCGCTGATCGAGGCGAGCAACACGTCGGCCTGGTCGAGCAGGGCACCGACCTCCTGCGGCACGCTCGTGCGGTCGGCCGGGATCACGTCGCCGTCGGCGAGACGCTCACCATCCGCACCTTCGGCTCGGGGAACGAGATCGACGTACTGTTCGCCGACGGCCGAGACGCTGCGCACCGCCGCGTCCACGTCGGCGGGAATCTTCGCGTCGCTGTCGATGGACAGCAACGCCTCGACCCCTGTCGGCGACAGGGCGACGCTCCGCACGGTGCCGACGGTGTTTCCGCGATAGGTGACGTTCGAGTGCGGATACAGACCGCCGGTCGACTGCAGTTCGACGACGATCTCGTACCGTCCGATCCCGAACAGCGCCGGCAACTTCACGTACATCAGCGACATCACGACGAGTCCGACGACCGTGAGGATCGCGAAGATCGTGAGCTGGATGCGGACGAACCGCGTGAGCATCATGGCGTGGGCACCCCCAGAGGCAGGCCGGGAATGGTGATCTCCCCGATACCGGGAATCGTCAGCTTCCCTTCGGGACCGGGAGGCGGCGGCGGGGGTGGTTCGAGCGGTGCGCGGAACGGGTCCGTCGCCTGTGCGGCGAGTCCCGCGTCGCGGCCGAGGATTCCTTCCGGGCCGGCGAGGCGTCCCGCGAGCGGCGTCCCGGACAGGAAGTTCAGGTCGAGGCGGTCGAGGGTGAGGTCGATCGTCATCGCGAGGTTCGCGTAGTCGCCGCGGATGATGTTGTTGATACCCGCCTGCGGGAAGGGATAGGTGAGCAGCACACCGAGCACCTCGGTCAGGGCACTGCCCGAGTCGGCCAGGGCCTTCAAGGTCGGTGCGAGGCCTTCGAGGTTCGCCTTCAGATCGTCGTTCGAGGTCTCGACGATCCGGCTCGCCACGGTGCTCAGGTCACCGAGCGAACTCATCGCGGCGGTGAGGTTCGAACGCTGATCCGAGAGCACCTCCAGCGCGGGCGGCAACTCCTCGAGGGCGCGGACGAGTGTCGCGTTCTGGTCGTCGACGGTCGCGGCCAGCCGGTCCATGCCCTCCAACGCCGCGATGATGTCGCCGCGCTGTGTGTCGAGAGTGGAGACCAGTTCGTCCAGGCGCGGCAGCAGGTTCCGGATCGAGTCCTCCCGGCCCACGAGCGCCGCGTTCAGTTCGGTGGTGATGTCGTTGATCTGCGCGAGCCCACCACCGTTGAGCACCACCGACAGCGACGACAGCGTCTGCTCGGTGGTCGGATACGCACCGGCGCGTTCGAGCGGGATGAGATCGCCGTCCTCGAGCCTGCCCTGCGGGGGTTCGCCGACGGGCGGGACGAGTTCGAGATGCTGGGATCCGAGCAGGCTCGTCTGACCGATCCGCGCGAGCGAGTTGGCCGGAACCACCACGTCCTCGTCGAGGGAGATCGTCACGAGCGCATGCCAGCCCTCGAGTTCGATTCCCGAGATCGAACCGACGGTGACGTCGTCCATGCGCACGGGTGAATTCTGGGTCAGGGTGGTCACGTTGGGCATCTGGATCTGCACCTCGTAGGCACCCTCCCCGCGTCCGGCGCTGCCGGGCATGGGAATCGAGTTGAGTCCGTCCCACTCGCAGGCGGTGAGTGTCGTGCTCACCGCGACCGCGGTGGCCGCGACGCCGAGACGGCGGAACATCGAGCGGCCGGTCATCGCCCTCCTCCCGGCTGCAGCAGAGAACCCAGATCCTGCGGGACCTGCAGCGACGGCAGGCCACCGAGGATCCCGTCGACCGGCGAGGCGGTCTCCGAGGACGACGGCTCGGGCGCGGTGCCACGACCTGCCGACGCCTCCTCGAGCCAGGGTTCGGTGTAGACGATGTCGCCGGGGAAGGCCTGCACACCGGCGAGCGGATTGACCAGCAGCGGCAGGTAGTTGGCGTTGATGGACGACAGCACCGGGCCGAGTTGCTGGCGGCACAGTTCCTCGCTGCGCTCGGAGGTCGCGTTCGCGGCGGCCGCAACCGACCCGCACATCCACTCGACGGGGTTGGCGAGGTTGTTGATCGCGAGCGCGCCCGTGAGCGACCCCTGCGCCGGCTTGTAGATGTTGTAGAAGTTCGCGAGGGAGGTCGGGCCGGAGTGCAGCACCCGCTCGATCTCGGGACGTTTGCGGGCCAGCACCTCGGTCGCATCGGCCAGCCGCTCCACCGATTCGGTGAGCCCGGCCCGGTTGTCCTGCACGAACCGCTGTACGTCGCCGACGGCGATGTTCAACTCGGACAAGGAGACACCGAGCTGGTCGGAGCTCTGTGCGAGCACGTCCGAGACCGACGCGAGACGACCGCCGAACTGCACGATCTGTTCGTTGCTCGACGAGAGGACCGACACGAAGGTCTGCAGGTTGCGGATCGTCGAGAACAGATCGGTGCGCCCCTCCGAGAGCGTGCGCATCGTGTCCGACAACTCCCGAAGGGCCTCGCGCACGGTCTGCCCGTTACCCTCGAGATTCTCGGCCGCGGTGTCGATGAACCGGCCGAGGGATCCCTGCGGATCGAGTTCTTCGGGACCGAGCGCTTCGGACAATCGCATCAGTTCGGTCTTGATCTGGTCCCACTCCACGGGAGAGGCCGTGCGCTGCATCGGGATCGTCGCGCCGTCCTCGATCGTCGGGCCACCCGAGTACACAGGGGTGAGCTGGACGAAGCGCGCCGAGACGAGACTCTGCGCGATGACGACGGCACTCGCGTCGGACGGGATCTCGACGCCGTCGTCGACCTTCATCGTCACCTGTACGAGGTCGTCGCGGGGTTCGATGTCGCTGATGCGCCCCACCGAGACGCCGAGCACCCGCACGTCGTCGCCCTCGTACAGGCCGCTGGTGGACGCGAACTCGGCGTGGATCGTGCGTTTGCCGAGGTCCGGCAGGACGAACACGGCGAGGGCGCCGAGCACGAGCACGACGACGGCACCGATGATCACCGGCACCAGCAGGGGCGGGCGACGGCGGGCGGTCGTCGGGGCGGTATCGGTACTCATTCGCCGTCCCTCTTGATCGTCGGGGGCCCGTCCGGGATCACGTCCTGGAGATCCTCGGGGAGAAGATCGGGCGCGACCTGGCTGTCCACGATGGCCTTCCACCACGGCGCCGGCAGGATGTTGGACACGTAGGCGTTGAAGAACGGTCCGCTGGCGACGGATTCCCCGAGCGCGCTGATGTACGGGCCCAGGCCGTCGAGCGCCCCGGCGATGTTCTCCTTGTTCGCCTGCAGATTCGCCGTCACGAGGTTGAGCTTCTCGAGTGTCGGTGCCATCTGCGCCTGGTTGTCCTGCACGAGCCCGGTGAGCTGACGCGAGACGGAGGAGATGTTCGCGATCAGTTCGGTGATGGCGTCGCGGCGCAGGCTCAGTTCGCCGAACAGCGCGTTCGCGTCGACGATGAGCGCGTTGACCTGGTCGCTGCGCTCGGCCAGGATGCCTGTCACGCTCTCGGCACGCTCGAGCAGTTGGTGCAACGACTCGTCGCGGGCGTTGATCGACTGCGACAGGCGGGTCATGCCCTCCAGGGCGCCCTGGATCTCGGGCGGGGTGTTCTCGAGGGTCTGCGACAGCGCGTCGAGCGAGTCGTTGATGCGATCGGTGTCGAGTTCGGAGACGGTCGTCGTGAGGTCGCCGAGAGCGTCGGTCAGTGAGTACGGCGAATTGGTGTGCTCGATACCGATGATCGAGTTCGGGCGCATCACACCGTCGCCACCGGGGCGCAGCGCCAGCGACTTCCGGCCGAGCACGGTGTTGGTCTTGATGTCGGCGCCGGTGGTGTCGCCGAGCCCGATACCGTCCCGGATGCGGAAGCTCACCAGCACGGCCTGACCGTCGAGGCGCACGTCGGTGACGTCGCCGACGTTCACCCCGGCGAGCATGACGTCGTCGCCGGGCACCAGACCGCCGGCGTCCTGGAAGCGCGCCGAGTAGCTCAGGCCGCCGGAGAGGAAGTGCAGCTGGTCGTACTGCAGACCGGCCAGCACGATCGCCGCGGACACTGCCAGACCGATGATCCCGGTCCGGATGTAGTTGGGGTCACGGGGTGCACTCATTCGACCTTCGCACACCTTCCCGTGTCGTGGTTCGCCGAGGTGTACCGGATGGTGGTGCCGTCCGGACCGGAGAACTTGAAAGTATTGGCGCAGAGGAAGAATTGGAAGAAGTTACCGTATGCACCCACGCGGATGAGTTTCTTGTAGTCGGACGGCAGTCGTTCGAGTGTGCGGTTGATGTCGTCCTTGCCGAGATCGAGTTGGGTCATGGTGCGGTTCGTCTCGGCGATGACGGACTGCAGATCGGGCCGATTGTTCTGCAGCAACGCGGCCAGATCGGCGGTGCCGGAGGCGATCTGCGGGATCGAGGCGCCGATCGGGTCGCGGTCGGCGGCCAATCCGCCGACCAGCGTGCTCAGTTGCTCGATCGTGTTCTCGAACTCACGGTCGTGGTCGTCGATCGTGCCGAGGACGGCGTTGAGGTTGTCGATGACGTCGCCGATCAGCCGGTCGCGGTCGGCGAGGGAGTTGGTGAACGAGTTGGTGTTGCCCAGTAACGACACCAGTGTGTCGCCCTGGCCCTGGAAGACCTGCAGCAGTGCACCGGAGAGATCGTTGACCTGCTGCGCGTCGAGTCCTTGCAGCAGCGGCTTGAATCCGCCGAGGAGCAGATCGAGGTCGAGGGCCGGTTCGGTCTGTTCGATCGGGATGTGCCCACCGGCAGGCAGGACGTCGACGCTGCCGGCGCCTTCGAGCAGTTCGAGATACCGGTCGCCGACGAGGTTCTCGTACCGCACGGTCGCGCGGGTGCCGGTGAACAGCGTGTGCTTCGCATCCACGTCGAACTCGATCTCGGCGGTGTTGTCGCGGCCGATGTCGACCTTCTGTACCGATCCGACCTGCACGCCGGCGATGCGGACCTTGTCGCCGGTGCCGAGTCCGGACACATCGGTGAACGTCGCCCGGTAGTTGTCGGTACCCGTGAACCGGGCCTGGCTGAACACGACGGCCAGCCCGGCGAAGATCAACGCCATCGTGACCGCGAAGATCAGGAATTTGACGGTGGTCGCTCTCATGGTCACCGCCCACCCGCGAGCTGATCGCCGAACAGGTACTGGAAGATCGTCGGGTACCGGATCCAGGCCTCCGTGGCGGGCTTGTACGGCGTCTCGCCGGTGTTCGACACGACGAACGGCGCGTTACCGTCGCGTCGCGGATCGAAGTTCGGCAGGCCCCGGCAGCTCGGTCCGCCGGTCGCGCCGACCACCGGCAGATCCTGGGCGTCGTTGTACGGCGTCGCGCCACCCATGAAGCTGGTGCTCAGCATCAGCGCGGCGTACTCCCCGGTGCCGGCCATCGGCTCGAACGCCACCCGGGCGTCGTTGAGACCGATGATGAAGCAGGTCAATTGCGGCGAGTACTCACCGAGCAGACCTGTGGTGCGGCTCAGGCTGTCGAGTGCGGTGGTCAACTGTGCTTCGTTCTCCCCCAGGACGTCCCGTCCGGTGTTCGCGAGACCGGTGAGGTTCATCAGCAGCAGATCGAGTTGCTGTTGTTCGTCGACGACGGTGTTGCCGACATCGGTGGCATTGCCGATCGTGGTCATGAGGTCGGGCGCCGTATCGGCGTAGACATCGGTGACCTGTGCGGCCGAGACGAGATCGGCCTGCAGCTGCGGGAGCGACGGATTCATCTCGGCGAGATACGCATCGGCCTCGACCAGAGCCGCACCGAGGGCATCGCCGCGTCCGTTGAGCGCTTCCGACAGCGCACCGAGGGTGGCGTTGAGCTTCTCGGGCTGGATCTGGGCGAGCACGTCGGACAGGTGCTCGAAGACGGTGTTGAACTCGACGGTGACGTTGTCGGCCGCGATCACGGCGCCTTCCTGCATCGGCACGGACGACGGATCGTCGGGGACGACGATGTCGACGAACTTGGCGCCGAAGACCGTGGTGGATTCGATCGCCACCCGCGCGTTCGACGGGATGAGCTGCATCTGCCCGGGCTGCATGTCGAGCTGCAGGACCGCGCCGGCGGGTGTGTGCTCGATCGAGGCCACCCGCCCCACCTCGACGCCGCGCATCTTCACCTTGGCGTCGGGTTCCATCACCAGACCGGACCGCGGTGAGGTGACGGTGAGCGGGACCGTCGAGGTGAAACCGCCCGTGAACATCGTCAGTGCCACCGCGACGATCGCGGCGAGTCCGCCCAGAAGACCGAAGGCGGCGAGCTTCTTCTTCCACGAAGGAGTTTCCATGTCGCGCGCCCTATCCCGACAGGTTGAAGTTGCCGGTCGCGCCGTAGACGGCGAGCGAGATGAGCAGGGTGACGGTGACAACCGCGACGAGCGAGGCCCGCACCGCGTTGCCCACCGCGACGCCGACACCGACGGGGCCGCCGCCCGCGGTGAAGCCGTAGTAGGTGTGGATGAGCATCACGGCGATCGCCATCACGATGGCCTGGACGAACGACCACAGGATGTCGGTGGGTATCAGGAAGGTCGTGAAGTAGTGGTCGTACACACCCGCCGACTGGCCGTAGAGCACCACCGTCGCGAAACGGCTCGCGACGAACGAGGCGATCACGGCGAGCGAGTACAGCGGAACGATCGCGATCATCCCGGCGAGCACGCGTGTGGACACCAGATACGGGATGGACGGGATCGCCATGGTCTCGAGCGCGTCGATCTCCTCCGAGACACGCATGGCGCCGAGCTGGGCGGTGGAGCCGGCACCGATGGTGGCCGCCAGCCCGATCCCGGCGATCGTCGGGGCGGCGATGCGCACGTTGATGAAGGCCGCGAAGAAGCCGGTGAGCGCTTCGACGCCGATGTTGCCGAGGGAGCTGAATCCCTGCACGGCGATGATGCCGCCGGTGAACAGCGTGAGGAAGCCGACGATCACGACGGTGCCGCCGATGACGGCGAGTGCGCCGGTGCCCATGCTGATCTCGGCGACGAGCCGCACCGTCTCCTTGGGGTAGTGCATCAACGCCCGGGGCACGGTCGCGAGAGCGCGCGCGAAGAACAGCGCCTGCTCCCCCACCCGGTCCACTGTGGACGACACTCGTGTCGCGCGCCGAACCGCACGGGGAAAGCGCCGAGAGATCACTGCCATGAATTCTCCGCTCCCCTCATCCCGCGGTCAGCTTGATGCCGACGGCCGTGACGAGGAGGTTGACCACGAACAGTGCCATGAACGCGAACACGACCGTCTGGTTGACGGCGTCGCCGACACTCTTCGCTCCACCTTTGACATTGAGGCCGAGGTAGGACGCGACCAGGCCCGCGATCATGCCGAACAAGCCCGCCTTCACCTGGGAGATCATCAGTTCCCCGAAACCGGTGAGCAGGGTGATGCCGTTGATGAACGCGCCGGGATTGACGTCCTGGAGGAAGACCGAGAAGGCGAATCCGCCGAGGATGCCGATCGTGCACACGAGACCGTTGAGCAGCAGCGCGACGATGGTGGACGCGAGCACCCGGGGGACGACGAGACGCTGGATCGGATCGATGCCGAGCACTCGCATCGCGTCGATCTCCTCGCGGATGGTGCGGGCGGCGAGATCGGCGCAGATCGCGGTGGCGCCGGCACCGGCGACGATGAGCACGGTGACCATGGGCCCCACCTGCGTCACCGCGCCGAGGGCCGCACCCGCGCCACTGAGGTCGGCGGCACCGATCTCCCGGAGCAGGATGTTGAGGGTGAAGCTCACCAGGACCGTGAACGGCACCGCCACCAGAACGGTGGGCATCAGCGAGACGCGGGCGACGAACCATGCCTGATCGACGAATTCGCGGCGCTGGAAGGGACGGCGGAAGGCCGCCCGGGCGGTCTCGCCGGTCATGGCGAACAGTCCGCCCACCGCCCGTAAGGGAACCTCGAGGAGGTCTACCATCGTGCGCCCCCTTCGATCCTCACGTCGTCGGCGCGCGGCCGATCGATGGCATGTGCTGTGACCCGGGTCATATTAACTAGAACGTGTTCACCTGTCAAAGATCCGTCCTGGGACATCTCGATCCATTTCCGTCCGAACGGACATACAAGCACCGACGGGCGCGCGTCGACGCGCTCGAAAGAGGTTTTACGCTGGAATTTCGGCGGGATTTCCGACGCGGAGCTCGGGCTCGATCACACCGGCACGGGACGCCGTCGGTATCGGTCCGAGGCATCGGAGCACGAAGAGAACTAGAACACGTATCAGGACTGGCAGCGGGGACCCACGAGAGCCGGAGAAACGACCCGAGTGGGCGTGAGGCTACCGGAATTCCCCGGTGCCCGTCACGCTTGCAGAATCCCGGTCCGGGACGAAGACGTGGCGTCCCCGCCGTTCCCGGACGGGCGACGGCGGGGCAGCCGGGAGACTAGAGATCGAGGGCCGACGACGCCGAGAACGTCCGGCCCGGATCGCGGTCGGCGAAGTATCCGCCGAGCTCGATGGCGAGCGCCTCGGAGGTCCACTGCCCGTCGGCGTCGAAGCGTTGCTCGACCACCGGTGCCGCCATCAACGCCACCATCGGGCCGTAGACGATGAAGACCTGCCCGTTGACGCGCCCGGCCGCCGGGGAGGCGAGATAGGCGACCAGATTCGCGACGTGGTCGGGCGAGAGCGGATCGATGCCGTCGTCCGGCGCATCACCGAAGACCGACTCGGTCATCGACGTCCGCGCTCGCGGGCAGATCACGTTGGCGCGGACACCGTACCGCTCGAGACCACGGGCGGCCGAGAGGGTGAGCGCGGTGATGCCGGCTTTGGCGGCACCGTAGTTGGGTTGCCCGGGCGGCCCGAGCAGACCGGCCTCCGACGAGGTGTTGACCAGACGCCCGTAGACGGGGCCACCCTCCTGCTTCGACCGGTCGCGCCAATAGGCCGCGGCATTGCGGGACAACAGGAAGTGACCACGCAGGTGCACGGCCACCACGGAATCCCATTCGTCGTCGGACATGTTGGGCAGCATCCGATCCCGCGTGATGCCCGCGTTGTTGACGACGATGTCGAGGCCGCCGAGCTTGCCCTGGGCGGCAGCGAGCATCGCGTCGGCCGTCTCACGCTCGGCCACACTGCCCGGCACGAATTCCGCGTCGACCCCGAGATCGCGGATACGCGTGAGGGTGTCCTCCACCGCGTCGTTCTCCGCCAGATCGTTGACGACCACCGATGCTCCGGCACGCGCCAGCGCAAGCGCCTCGGCACGGCCGAGACCCGCTCCGGCTCCGGTGACGACGGCGACCCGCCCTTCGAGAGACACCCGACCGTCGTTCTCCACGCCACCGCCGGCGTCCGCACTCATCCACGTACTCCTCGAGATTCGGGCCGATTTCCGGCCGCACGCGGGTACTCTCCCGATCAGGACCTGGAGGTACCGAAGATGTAGAACTTGTTACTTCCCTCGGCGGTGGCCGGTGCCGGCCACCGCGCGTGGCTCAGGCCTCGGCGAGCGCCGCACGCGGGCACTGGGCGACGGCCTCGCGAACGGCGCCTTCACTCCCTTCGGGAACGGGCCGCGTGACGATCAATTCGTCGTCGTCGTTGAGATCGAACACGTCGGGAGCCAGCCCGACGCACACGCCGTTGGCTTCGCAGCGGTCGAAGTCGACCTTGACATCCATCCGAGGACCTCGCTTCACATTCGCGCCGACCGATTGCATTCAGACTAGAACGCGTTCCAATTTTGTGCAATGATTCGCGGGGATCCCGCCGAGACGATTCACAG
Organism: Rhodococcus sp. Q1; assembly: GCF_004153645.1. Lineage (NCBI taxonomy): Bacteria > Bacillati > Actinomycetota > Actinomycetes > Mycobacteriales > Nocardiaceae > Rhodococcus > Rhodococcus sp. Q1. The sequence goes on from NZ_SDMJ01000004.1 coordinate 534,082, forward strand.
GGACCCGCAGCGACGGAACGGAGCGTTCGTGGACATCTCCTACACCCCCGGGCAACGAGCCCTCCGCGAGGAATTGCGGGCCTATTTCGCCCAGATCATGACACCCGAACGCCGCGAGGCGCTCGCCGCCACGACCGGCGAGTACGGCGTCGGCAATGTGTACCGCGAGGTCGTGCAGCAGATGGGCAAGGACGGATGGCTCACCCTCGGCTGGCCCGAGGAGTACGGCGGCCAGAACCGTTCCGCGATGGACCAACTGATCTTCACCGACGAGGCGGCCATCGCCGGCGCGCCCGTCCCGTTCCTCACCATCGATTCCGTCGCGCCGACGATCATGCATTACGGCACGGACGAGCAGAAGGAGTTCTTCCTCCCCCGCATCTCCGCAGGCGAACTGCACTTCTCGATCGGCTACTCCGAGCCGGGCGCCGGCACCGACCTCGCTTCCCTGCGCACCACCGCGGTGCGCGACGGCAGTGAGTGGGTCATCAACGGTCAGAAGATGTGGACGAGCCTGATCGCCTACGCCGACTATGTGTGGCTCGCCGCCCGAACCAACCCGGATGTCCGGAAGCACAAGGGGATCAGCGTCTTCATCGTGCCGACCGACACTCCCGGATTCTCGTACACCCCTGTGCACACCATGGCCGGTCCGGACACCAGCGCCACCTACTACCAGGACGTACGCGTCCCGGCGTCCGCGCTCGTCGGCGAGGTCGACGGCGGTTGGGCCCTCATCACCAACCAGCTCAACCACGAACGGGTCGCGCTCACCTCCGCCGGTCCCGTGCGCACGGCCCTGACGGAGGTCCGGCGCTGGGCGCAGGAGACGCATCTGCCGAACGGGCGGCGGGTGATCGACCAGGAATGGGTGCAGGTGAATCTGGCACGCGTCCACGCGAAGGCCGAATACCTGCAGCTGATGAACTGGGACATCGCTTCGAGCGCCGGCACGACCCCCCTCGGTCCGGAGGCCGCCTCGGCGAACAAGGTCTTCGGAACCGAATTCGCGACCGAGGCCTACCGGTTGCTCATGGAGGTCCTCGGACCGGCGGCGACGGTACGGCAGAACTCGGCCGGCGCGCTGCTGCGCGGCCGGATCGAACGCATGCACCGCAGTTCCCTCATCCTCACCTTCGGCGGCGGCACCAACGAGGTCCAGCGCGACATCATCGCGATGACTGCCCTCGGCCAGCCGCCCGCCAAGCGTTAGACAAGGACGCGCACCGTGGACTTCACCCTCACCGAGGCCCAGAACGATCTCGCCGAACTGACCCGCAGCATCGTCGCGGACATCGTCACCAACGAACACCTGCGCACCCTCGACGCCGCCGAGGACCGTCTCGACCGCACCCTGTGGGACACGCTCGCGTCGTCGGGTGTGCTCGGTGCCGCTCTTCCCGAGTCCGTGGGCGGCGACGGATACGGCCCGCTCGAGCAGGCGAGCATCCTGCGCGAACTCGGCCGCGGCGTCGCAGCCGTCCCGTATCTCACGTCGGTCGCCGCGTGCGCGTCGGCGATTGCGGAGTTCGGCACCGCCGAGCAGCAGGCCGGATGGGGCCGCCCCGCCGCGACCGGCGAGCAGATCCTCTCCGCCGCACTCGCAGAGGATCTGAACCCGGATCCCACGGCACCGGCCACCCGGGCACAGGCATCGGGAGACGGCCACGTGCTCGACGGGGTCAAGACCGTCGTCGATGCGGCACCGATCGCCGACGGTTTCCTCGTCCCGGCCACCACCGGCGACTCGGTGGCGGTCTTCCTCGTGCGCCGCGACGATCCGGGTGTCTCGGTAACCCGGCAGCAGACCACGGACTTCGGCAGCCGCGGCATCCTCACCCTCGAGCAGGTCGCTCTTGCCGCCGATCGCGTTCTCGGCACCGACGGCCTCGCCGTGGCGGCGTGGTTGCGCGACCGCAGCCTGCTCGGCTCGGCCGCCTACCAGTGCGGTGTCCTCGAACAGGCACTCGAACTCACCGCGCAGTACGCACGCGAACGCGTCCAGTTCGACCGTCCCATCGGCAGTTTCCAGGCCGTCTCCCAACGACTCGCCGACGCCTACATCGACGTCAAGGCAGTGCGACTGACGTTGTGGCAGGCCGCTTTCCGCATGGCATCGGGAGAGTCCCACGACGACGCCCTGCGCACCGCGGCCTTCTGGGCCGCCGACGCGGGACACCGTGTGGCACACACGACCGTGCACGTGCACGGCGGCGTCGGACTCGACGAGGACCATCCGGTGCACCGCTACTTCCTGGCGGCCAAGCACCACGAGTTCCTGCTCGGCTCGGCCACCGATCAGTTGCGTGCGCTCGGGCGCGAACTCGCCGACGTCCCGGTCTGATCACATGGCTGCTCCCACCGTCACCGAACTGCTCGAGCGACTCACCGACGTCGACGACCGAGGGTTGCGTTTCGAGGAAACCGAACTGTCGTGGCGCGAGCACGTCGCACTGTCCCGACAACGGGCCGCCCTGCTGCAGGGCATGCTCGGCGGTCCGGCGCCGAAGCACATCGGGATCCTCATGGACAACATCCCGGAGTTCTCGTTGCTGCTCGGCGCCGCGGCCCTCTCCGGTTCCGTGGTGGTGGGCCTGAACACGACCCGGCGGGGCGCGGCGCTCGCGCGCGACATCACGCTCGCCGAGTGCCGGGTCGTGTTCACCGAGGCCGCGCACGCCTCCCTGCTCGACGGCGTGGATCTCGGCGAGGTGCGGGTGATCGACGTCGACTCCCCCGACTGGGCGACCATGCTCGCGCCGTTCGCCGACACCGTCGTGGAGACCGCCGCGCCCTCCCCCGACGACCTGTTCATGCTGATCTTCACATCCGGTACGAGCGGCGATCCGAAGGCCGTGCGGTGTACGCACCGGAAGTTCACGGAGCCGGCGACGATGCTCGCCACGCGATTCGGGCTCGGACCCGGCGACACCGTGTACGTGGCGATGCCGCTGTTCCACTCCAACGCGATGATCGCGGGTTGGTCGATCGGACTGGCCGCGCGCGGGAGCGTCGCTCTGCGGCGCCGGTTCTCGGCGTCGGGTTTCCTTCCCGACGTGCGCCGGTTCGGGGTGACCTTCGCGAACTACGTCGGCAAACCCCTGTCGTACATCGTGGCGACACCCGAGCACCCCGACGACCACCACAACCCGCTGCGCATCATGTACGGCAACGAGGCGTCTGCCACCGCCGTCGCCGAGTTCACCCGCCGTTTCGGCGCGCGGGTGGTCGACGGCTTCGGCTCGACCGAGGGCGGCATCGCGATCGCCTCGGCTCCCGACGCCCCGGCCGGATCCCTCGGCAGACTGCCCGAGGGCATCGAGATCCTCGATCCCGAGACGGGGCAACGCTGCCCGGCAGCGGTGTTCGACGCGAACGGCAGGATCACCAACGCCGACGCCGCGACGGGCGAACTCGTCAACGTGCGCGGCCCCGGCTTGTTCGACGGCTACTACAACAACCCCGAGGCCGACGCCGAGCGCCTCCGCGACGGGCGCTATCACAGCGGCGACCTCGCCTACCGGGACGAGAACGGTTTCGTGTACTTCGCCGGACGCAGCTCGGGCTGGTTGCGGGTGGACGGGGAGAATCTCGGTGCGGCGCCCATCGAGCGCATCCTGATGCGGTACGAGGGCTTCGCTCAGGTCGCGGTGTACGGGGTGCCCGACCGGCAGGTCGGCGACCGCGTGATGGCCGCCGTGATTCCCGCCGCGGATTCCGACTTCGATCCCGCCGCCTTCGCGCGTTTCCTCGATGCACAGACCGATCTCGGTCCCAAGCAGATGCCCACTCTGATCCGTGTCTGCCGCGAATTCCCCCGCACCGCGACTTTCAAGGTCCTGTCCCGTTCTCTGGCCGCCGAACGCTGGTACTGCACCGATCCGGTCTGGATTCGGGAACGTGGCGATTCCGAATTCCGGTCGTTGTCGGACGAACTGGCGCAGCTTCTGGAACCGGCCTCCCTCGGCACTCCTGCGCGATAGCGTCGTCGCCCCTCGGCCGACGCGCCCCCACGCGTACAGTTGTGCCGCGACGGTGGTTGTTCGGCGACAAGTCCGGAAGGACTTCCGTCGCCGCCGAGTCGAGTGACGGGCGGGACCGATGGATACCGACGGGTCATCCGGAGGGGCGGAGCGCACGCCCGACGGCAGATATGTGGTGGTGAACGGGCGGCGCTGGCGTGCCACCGATCCCACGATTCCTGAACCGTTGCAGAAGCGACTCGTGGCGGAGTTGATGCGCGCTCGGCGTCTCGTGAAGAGCGACGGCGACTCCGCACGGCACCGCGTCCAGGACGCGAAGGTCGCGCTCGGTGAACGCGGGCATCCGTGGTGGGAACCACGCGACGAGCATGCGGATCGTGAACGGCTGGCGGCCACGATCTGCGCGCTGCTCCGGGAACGGAACCCGTCCACCATCTGTCCCAGCGACGCCGCGCGGGTCGCGGGTGGCGACTCGTGGCGCGACCTCATGGACGCCGCACGCTCGGTGGCCGCCGATCTCGAACGCAGCGGCCACGTCGTGATCACGCAGAAGGGTGAGCCGGTGGACGTGGAGACGGCCCGAGGTCCGATCCGGATCGCACCCGGACCGGACCTCGGGCAACCACGGCCCTCCCTGTGAGTCGAACGGTGTGGATCAGGCGCTCGCGGCCTCGTTCAACTTCTCCAGGGTTCCGGTCGCTTCGAGGTACTCCTGCACCCAGCGTTCGATGACCGCAGAGGTCTTGTCGACCTTCGTGAACTGCCCGACGACCTGACCGACCGGGTTGAACGCGACGTCGACGGACTCGTCCGGGTATTTGTGAGTGGCCGCGACCGCCATGCCGGACACCATGTACTGCAACGGCATTCCGAGGGGCTTCGGGTTGCCCTCCTCCTCCCAGGCCTCGGTCCAGTCGTTGCGGAGCATGCGGCAGGGCTTGCCGGTGAACGAACGACTGCGCACGGTGTCACGGCTGGTCGCCTTGATGTAGGCCTCCTGTTGCACCGGGGTGTTCTCGGCTTCCTCGACCATGAGCCACTGCGAACCGGTCCACGCGCCCTGGGCGCCGAGCGCGAGCGCGGCCGCGATCTGCTGACCGCTGCCGATCCCACCGGCGGCCAGCACCGGAACGGGTGCGACCTCCTTGACGACCTGCGGCCACAGCACGATCGAGCCGACCTCCCCGCAATGCCCGCCACCTTCGCCGCCCTGCGCGATGATGATGTCCACGCCGGCGTCGGCGTGCTTGCGGGCCTGCTTCGGAGAACCGCACAGCGCCGCGACCTTACGACCGGCGTTGTGGATGTGCTCGATCATGTCGGCGGGTGGGGTACCGAGCGCATTGGCGATGAGGGTGACCTTCGGATGCTGCAGCGCCACCTCCACCTGCGGGGTCGCGGTGGCTTCCGTCCAGCCGAGGAGCTGCAACGCGTTATCGTCACCTTCGGGCAGCGGAACCCCGTGGTCGGTGAGGATCTTGCGGCCGAATTCGAGGGTCTCCTGCGGCACCATCGATTGCAGCATCTTCGTGAGTTCCTCCGCGGAGAGGTTCGCGTCCATGCCCTCGTACTTGTTCGGAATGACGATGTCGACCCCGTACGGGCGGTCGCCGATATGCTCGTCGATCCAGTTCAGCTCGATTTCGAGCTCCTCCGGGGTGAACCCGACGGCGCCGAGGACACCGAAGCCTCCAGCCTTGGCGACGGCGACGACGACGTCGCGGCAGTGGGTGAACGCGAAGATCGGGAACTCGATGCCGAGTTCGTCGCAGATGGGCGTGTGCATTCGGCACTCCTCATAGAAGTTCGAAATACTGAAACGAGTTCCACCTTAGTGGCATGTACGCCTGCGGGGAAGCACGCAACAACGAACGAAGGCTCGCAACACCGGCAGTGACTGCCGATGTTGCGAGCCTTCGCCCCGCGTTGTGTGCCTCAGATGATGCCGCGCTCGCGCAGCTCCTTCTGCTCGACCTCGCTCAGTCCGAGCACCTCGCCGTAGACCACGGCGTTGTCGTATCCCGCGACGGGCGGACCGGCGCGGCGCACCGAACCGGGCGTCTCACCGAGCACCGGCACCACACCGGGGCCGAGCACATCGGTGTCGGTGCGCTCGTCGTGGTGGGGCACGATCATGTCGCGTGCCCGGAACTGCGGATCGGCGACCACCTCGGCCACGGTGTTCACCGGACCGGCCACCACACCGGCCTCCGACAGATGCGCGAGCAGATCCTCGAGCGTCGACGTCGCCGCCCAGTCACCGATGAGTACGTCGAGTTCGTCCTGGTTCAGGCCGCGCGCGAGGTGATCGGCGAAACGCGGGTCGTCGGCGAGTTCGGGACGATCCATCGCCGTGCACAGACGACGGAAGACCGTGTCCTGGTTCGCGGCGATGATGATCCACATGTCGTCGGACGTGCGATACAGATTCGACGGCGCGATACCCTCGAGACGCGTACCCGACGGGCCGCGCACCACACCGGCCGCGTCGTAGTCCGGAATCACCGATTCCTGCACCGCGAGGCACGCCTCGGTGAGTGCGACGTCGACGACCTGGCCGCGACCGGTACGTTCGCGGCTCAGGAGAGCGGCCAGTACCCCTTGCACCGCGAACATGCCGCCGAGAGTGTCGCCGAGCGACAACGCGAGTCGCGGAGGCGCTTGTCCCGGATAACCGTTGAGATGCCGTAGTCCGCTCTCACCCTCGGCCACCGAGGCGTATCCCGCGCGGCCGGCCTTCGGGCCGGTCTGCCCGTAGCCGGAGACCCGGGCCAGGACGATGCCCGGATTGATCTCGGAGAGCACGTCGTAGCCGAGACCCCACTTCTCGAGCGTTCCGGGACGGAAATTCTCGACGATGACATCCGATTCGGCGACGAGACGCCGGAAGAGTTCCTGTCCGTCGGGCGCCCGGAGATCGAGGGTGATGCACCGCTTGTTGCGGGCGTGCACCGTCCAGAAGAAGCGGTGCCCGTCCCGTTCGCCCTGCCCCCAGGTGCGGAGCGGGTCGGGCCGCTTCGGGTCCTCGATCTTGATGACGTCGGCACCCATGTCGCCGAGCAGGCGTCCTGCGTACGGCCCGGCGATCAGGGTGCCCAGTTCGAGCACCCTGATGTCCGCGAGTGCTCCGGTTGCCTGCGACTCGGCCTGTGTCACTGCGCCTTCCGTCCTCTGCTCGGTAACCGAGGTGAACGGCCTCCTCCTCGGTGAACGCTTCGAGTCCGCTGCGGTGCGGTTCACGCCCGGTACCGCTCGCGTCACGTCCACCCCAGGGTAGTGCCGGATCGGGCACACCTCGGCCGTCGACCCCCACCCGCGACCGCCGCTGCTCCCTGTCCGGCGACGCCCCGGCCGACGCAGATCCCGGAACGGGACGATGCCCGGGGCGGATCACTCCACCCCGGGCACCTGCCACCCCACCGCTGTGGTCCTATCGCGCCTCGTTCAGCCGATCGACGGCCTCGTCGTAGCCCCGCACGAGGTCGGCCATGATCTCCGCGACGGGACGGATCTCGTTCATCCGTCCCACCACCTGCCCGACCGGCATGGCGACGGCCTCGGGATCGTCGGCCGCCGACATACGCTGATGCGCCTCGCTCACGAGGATGTTCTGCAGGGGCATCGGCAATGGCTCGGGCGCATCGGGTTTCGACCACGCCTCCGTCCACTTGGTCTTGAGCAGCCGCGCCGGCTTGCCCGAGTAGATCCGCGACCGCACCGTGTCGGACGAACTCGCGCCGAGCAACGCGCGCTGGATCGACGACGGGCCGTGCGCGGCCGCCCCGAGCTTGTACTCCGAGGTGGTGAGCCAGTACGAGCCCATCCACACACCGGAGGCACCGAGGGCCAGTGCCGCCGCGACCTGCCGTCCCGATCCCACACCGCCGGCCGCGAGCACGGCCGCCGAATCACCGAGTGCGTCGACGATCTCGGGCCACAGCACCATCGACGCGATCTCGCCGGTGTGGCCCCCGGCCTCGTAGCCCTGCGCGATCACGATGTCGACACCGTTCTCGACGTGCCGCTTCGCGTGTTCGACCGCACCCGCGAGCGCTGCGACCGGCACACCCTTGTCGTGGGCGAGGTCGATGACGTCCTTCGGCGGTGACCCGAGGGCGTTCGCGATCAGCGCCGGCCGGTGGGCGAGGGCGACGTCCACGTGCGAGCGTGCGACCGAATGCAGCCAGCCCAGAACACCGCTCGCCTCACCGACGTCGTCGGACAGGGGCGGAACACCGAGTTCGTCGAGCGTGCGGTTCACGAAGGCGCGGTGCTCGGCCGGGATCAACCTGTCGAGGTCCACCGCGGTGCCTTCGGTGGGCACCGCGGCGGGCATCACGATGTCGACGCCGTACGGTTTTCCGTCGGTGTTCTCGTCCATCCATGTCAGGACGGTGTCGAGTTCGTCGGGGTCGTTGAACCGCACGCACCCGAGAACACCGAGTCCGCCCGCGCGGCTGATCGCCGCCGCGACGTGTTCGGAGGGTGTGAAGCCGAAGATCGGATACTCGATGCCGAACTTCTTGCCGAGGCCGGTCTGCATGTGTCCCTCTACCCCGCCGCCGCGGCGCCGTTGCCGTCGCCGTTGTCGTAGACCTCGTCGGCCGGGCGCAGTTCCGTCTGGTCCTTGGCCCACCGGTAGTCGGGTTTGCCGGCCGGCGATCGCTTGATCTCGTCGACGAACCACACTGCGCGCGGCACCTTGTACCCCGCGATCTGTGATCGTGCCGTCGCCGTGAGTTCTTCGAGCGTGACCTGCGCGTCCTCGCGTCGCGCGACGACGGCGGAGACCCGTTCGCCGAACCGCTCGTCGGGAACACCCACGACCAGTGCGTCGAAGACGGCCGGGTGCTGCTTGAGTGCACCCTCGACCTCCTCGGGGTAGACCTTCTCACCGCCGCTGTTGATCGAGACCGATCCGCGGCCGAGCATCGTGACGGTGCCGTCGGCCTCGACCCGCGCGTAGTCGCCGGGGATCGAGTAGCGGATCCCGTTGTACTCGCGGAAGGTGGCCTTGGTCTTGGCCTCGTCCTTGTAGTAGCCGAGCGGGATGTTGCCGGTGCGCGCGACCATGCCGACCTTCTCGGAACCCGGTTCGATCGGATTGCCGTCGTCGTCGAGGACGGTGGTGGACTCGTCGATCTTCACCGTGGGGCCGCCGCCGAGGGTCTTGCCCTTCTCGGCGATGCCGATGCCACCGAAGCCGGTCTCGGACGAGCCGATGGAGTCGGTGATGATCTTGCCGGGCAGCAGGTCGAGGAAACGGTCCTTGATGGACGGGGAGAACAGGGCCGCACTCGATGCCATGGCGAACAGGGTCGAGAGGTCGTAGGGCTCACCGGTTGCCGGGTTGCCCTCCTCCAGTGCGTCGAGCATGGGGCGGGCCATGGCGTCGCCGGTGATGAAGATGACGTTGACCTTGTGGTCGTCGATGATGCGCCACACCTCGTGGCCCGAGAACTCGGGGTGCATGACGACCTTGCCGCCGCTGAACAACGACTGGAACAGCGCCCACTGGGCGCCGCCGTGGATCATCGGCGGGATGGGATAGCGCACGAGACCGGGATTCTCGGCGCCCTCCTTCGCCAGCTGCCACTCGTCCTTGACCCATTCCCCGGTCATGAAGTTGATACCGCCGCCGAGGACGCGCCACACGTCCTCGTGACGCCACATCACGCCCTTGGGGTGACCGGTGGTGCCGCCGGTGTAGAGCATGTAGATGTCGTCGGCGCTGCGTGCTTCGAAGTCGCGTTCCGGGTTGCTCTGCGCCAGCGCCGCTTCGTATTCGATGCCGGCATAGGACGAGAAGTCGGCGTCGGTGCCGTCCTCCACGACGATCACGGTCTTCACCAGCGGAGTGTTCGGCAGGACGTTCGCGACCTTGTCGGAGTAGCGACGTTCGTGGACGAGCGCGACCATGTCGGAGTTGTCGAAGATGTACTGCAACTCGTTCTCGACATAGCGGTAGTTGACGTTGATCATGATGGCGCGGATCTTGAAGACCGCGATCATCGCCTCGACGGCCTCGATGGTGTTGCGCGAGTAGATGCCGACCTTGTCGCCCGGCTTCACACCTTGTTCGCGCAGGTAATGAGCAAGTCGGTTGGCTCGGTCCTCCAGCTGTGCGTAGGTGACCTCACGTCCGTCCGAAGCCAGCGCGACGCGCTCGGGAACGAGGTCGATTGCGTGTTCGACGAGGTCTGCGATGTTTAGGGCCACGCTGACAAAAGTAGAACGTGTTACCGTTTCTGACAAGACCCGAATATGATCCAGTTCACAATCCTGCGAGGAGTCCCGCCAGTGTCCGCTACCGAAGCCCCCGGCACAGCCGATTCGGACATCTCGTCCCGCGAACCGCATTGCCTCGTCGAGCAACGCGGCCACGTTCTGATCGTCACGCTCAACCGCCCCGAGGCACGAAATGCGCTGTCCGGCGAAATGATGGCGATCATGAACGAGGCCTGGGATCGCGTCGACAACGATCCCGAGATCCGCGTCGCGATCCTCACCGGTGCCGGTGGAGCGTTCTGCGCGGGAGCCGATCTCAAGGCGATGAACGCGGCACCGCCCGGAGACGCATTCGAGCAGGGCGAGCGAAGCGACGGGAAAGGCAACGGTGGCGGCTGGGACCTCACACGGCTGCCGGCGTTGCTCAAGGGTCGCCGTCTGACCAAGCCGCTCATCGCGGCCGTGGAGGGTGCCGCCATCGCCGGTGGCACCGAGATCCTGCAGGGAACCGATGTCCGAGTGGCCGGCGAGAGCGCGAAATTCGGTGTTTCCGAGGCGAAGTGGGGACTGTTCCCGCTCGGTGGGTCCGCGGTGCGTCTCGTCCGCCAGATCCCGTACACGATCGCCGCCGACATCCTGCTCACCGGACGCCACCTCGGGGCCGCCGAAGCCAAGGAGATCGGACTCATCGGTTACGTCGTTCCGGACGGCACCGCGCTCGACAAGGCCCTCGAGATCGCCGAGACCATCGCGAACAACGGCCCGGTTGCCGTGCAGGCCATCCTCCGGACGATCCGCGATTCGGAAGGACTGCACGAAGAGGACGCGTTCCGGATCGACGCCGAACTGGGCGCCGCGGTCTTCAAGAGCGCCGACGCCAAGGAGGGGCCGCGGGCGTTCGCGGAGAAGCGTGCCCCGAAGTTCTCGGGTTCCTGACCTGCGCCACTGTGGACCGCACTCCCACCCGTGAGAGCGCGGTCACAACCATCTCCTTAGCTCTGCTACATTGTTGGCTGTGATCCAGACCACAAGATCACAGTGTTCGTCGAGGCGATGTCGAGGCAATGAGGAGCCCCCATGTATCCAGGAGTGCACGCCCGGACCACCCCGGACAAACTTGCGGTCGTCCTCGCCGACAGTGACCGGAGTCTGACCTACCGCGAACTCGACGACCGGTCGGCAGCGCTGGCCCGCGTCCTGCACGACGCGGGTCTGCGCACCGGTGACGTCGTCGCCCTGCTCACCGACAATCAGCCCGAGGCCTTCGAGGTCTTCTGGGCCGCCCTCCGGTCCGGCCTGTACATCACGGCGGTCAACAGTCACCTCACCGCCGGGGAGGTGGCCTATATCCTCGAGGACAGCGGTGCGAAGGCCCTGATCGCGTCGGCGACACTCGACGAACTCCCCGAACAGGTCGGCGAGAAGGTCGCGATCGGTTCGGTGAGGCTCGCGTTCGGCGGCACCGTGCGCGGTTTCGAGTCGTACGAGGACGCCCTCGCCGCGGCCGGCCCGCGACTCGAGGAGGAACCGTGCGGCGCCATCATGCTGTACTCGTCCGGAACGACGGGCTTTCCCAAGGGAATCCAGCCGGATCTCCCGGAACGTCGCGTCGACGAACCCGGTGAGCCGCTGGTGACGGTGGCGCAGTTCCTCTTCGGCCTCACCGACTCCGACGTCTACTACTCCCCCGCCCCCATCTATCACGCGGCGCCTCTGCGCTGGGGTGGGGCGATCCACGCGCTCGGCGGCACGGTGGTCCTTGCCGAGAAGTTCGACGCCGAGACCGCGCTCCGGCACGTCGAGGAGCACGGGATCACCGCGGGGCAGATGGTGCCGACGATGTTCGTCCGCATGCTCAAGCTCGACGACGAAATCCGCGACCGATACGACCTGTCGAGTCTGCGCGTCCTCGTCCACGCCGCAGCTCCGTGCCCGCCGGAGGTCAAGCGAGCGATGATCGACTGGCTCGGACCGGTGATCTACGAGTACTACAGCTCCACCGAGGCCAACGGGATCACGTTCATCAACAGTCAGGAATGGCTCGAACACCCGGGCTCGGTGGGCAAGAGTGTGCTCGGGCCCGCGCACATCTGCGACGAGGAGGGGCGGGAACTCCCGGCCGGCGAGGTGGGAACGATCTACCTCGAATACGAGAAGGTTCCGTTCTCGTACCACAACGATCCCGAGAAGACCGCGGCGTCGCAGCATCCCGAGCACCCCACCTGGACCACGGTCGGCGACCTCGGCTGTCTCGACGACGACGGCTATCTGTATCTGACCGACCGCAAGTCGTTCACGATCATCTCCGGCGGTGTGAACATCTATCCGCAGGAGATCGAGAACGTGCTCGCCCTGCACCCGGCCGTCGAGGACGTCGCCGTGATCGGCGTGCCCCATCCGGAGATGGGCGAGGAGGTCAAGGCCGTCGTGCAACCGGCGGGCGGATCCGCCGGATCCCCCGACCTCGCCGACGAATTGATCTCGTACGTCCGCGAGCGGGTCGCGCACTTCAAGGTGCCGCGATCGGTGGACTTCGTCGACGAACTGCCCCGCACCCCCACGGGCAAGCTGGTGAAGGGCAAGCTGAAGGCGGCCTACGCCTCCTGACGCCCGCCCGCGGCGGGCGGAAACCGTGCTCACGGACCGGTTTCCGCCCGGTGCGGCATCTAGCGCAGCACCACCTCGGCGATCGTGCGCACCTGGTCGACATCGCGACAACCGACCAGCAGCATCGTCACGCCGGCCGCCTCCCAGCGCTTCACACCCTCGCGCACCTCGTCGGCATTGCCGACGATCATCGTCTCGGTGACCATCTCGTCCGGGATCACTGCCGCCGCCTCGTCCTTACGGCCGGCACGGAACAGCGCGGTCACCTCGTCGACCACGGCCTCGTATCCCATCCGCCGGTAGACCTGCGCGTGGAAGTTCAACTCCGGCGCACCCATTCCGCCGACATACAGCGCGGTCACCGGTTTCATCGCCGCGATCGTCCCTGCGCGATCGTCCGTGATCACCACCTGGCAGGTCGCCGCGATCTCGAAGTCCTCACGGGTGCGTCGGGCGCCCGGCCGGGCGAACCCCTCGTCGAGCCATTCGTCGTACATCGACGCCAGGCGCGGGGTGTAGTAGATCGCGAGCCAGCCGTCGGCGATCTCGGCGGTGAGCGCGACGTTCTTCGGACCTTCGGCACCGATCCAGATCGGGATGTCCGACCGCAGCGGATGCGTGATGGGCTTGAGCGGTTTACCGAGCCCGGTTGATCCGGCGCCCGCGTAGGGCAGCGGGAAGTGCGGTCCGTCGCCGGTCACCGGCGCTTCGCGCGCGAGCACCTTGCGGATCACGTCGACATACTCGCGGGTCCGTGCGAGGGGCTTGGCGAACGGCTGGCCGTACCAGCCCTCCACCACCTGCGGCCCCGAGACGCCGAGACCGAGGATGTGCCGGCCCTTCGAGAGGTGATCGAGCGTCAGCGCGTGCATCGCGCAACTCGTCGGAGTACGCGCGGAGATCTGCACGACGGACGTGCCGAGCCGCACCCGTTCCGTGGACGAGCCCCACCAGGCCAGCGGCGTGAACGCGTCCGATCCCCACGATTCGGCGGCGAAGACGGCGTCGAATCCTTCGGCCTCGGCCGCAGCAACGAGTTCCGGTGCGTTCGAGGGCGGCTGAGCACCCCAGTAGCCGAGTTGCAGTCCCAGTTTCATTGGACGCCTTTCCTGTCGGGCGAATCGTGGAGAGATGCAGTTCGCGCGCGGCTCTTGCCAGCACCACTAGAACCTGTTCTACTCGAAATTGTGAGCCTGGGAAAGAGCGCGGTTGCCGAGCCACCGCTGAGCGCACCGCTGAATCTGAAGTTCGACTACACACGATCCACCGGGCCGACCGTCGGAGCCTTCGTCACCGGATTGCGCGACGGCCGCATTCTCGGCGCCCGCGGATCCGACGGACGGGTCCTCGTCCCACCCCCCGAATACGACGCGGTCACCCATGAACCGCTCACCGATGTCGTCGAGGTCGGACAGACCGGCACCGTGATGAGCTGGACGTGGAACGCCGAACCGCTGCCCGGACAGCCCTTCGACCGGCCCTTCGCCTGGGCACTGATCCGCCTCGACGGCGCCGACACCGCACTCCTGCACGCCGTCGACGTCGCCTCCCCGGACGACATCGAGACGGGTCTGCGGGTACGTGTGCGGTGGGCCGCCGAACGCACCGGCGACATCCACGACATCGAGGCGTTCGAACCCGGCGAGGCGACGATCACCGTCGCAGCGACCGAGGGCGAGCCGGTCACGATGATCACCACTCCCGTCGACCTGGACTACCGGCACTCCGCCTCCCCCGAGGAATCCTGGTACCTGCGAGGGTTGAAGGACGGCAGGATCATCGGTGGCCGCACCGGCCCGGGCGGGAAGGTCTACGTACCCCCGCGCGGTGCGAGCCCCACCGACGGTGTACCGACGAAGGAACCCGTGGAAGTGTCCGACAAGGGCATCGTCACCACCTTCTGCATCGTGAACGTGCCGTTCCTCGGCCAGCAGATCGAGCCGCCCTATGTCGCCGCCTACGTACTGCTCGACGGTGCCGACATCCCGTTCCTGCACCTGATCCTCGAATGCGATGCGTCCGAGGTGCGGATGGGCATGCGTGTCGAAGCGAAATGGCGTCCTCGCGAGGAGTGGGATCACACGCTGCGCAACATCGAGTACTTCCGTCCCACCGGCGAACCCGACGCCGACTACGACACCTTCGAACACCACCTCTGAGAGCGGCGGACACATGACAGACATTGCAGTCGTCGGCTTCGCGCACGCCCCGCACGTGCGCGAGACGTTCGGCACCACCAACGGCGTCGAGATGCTCGTCCCGTGTTTCCAGGAGCTGTACGGCAAGCTCGGCATCGCCAAGTCCGACATCGGTTTCTGGTGTTCGGGTTCCTCCGATTACCTTGCCGGACGAGCATTCTCGTTCATCTCGGCGATCGATGCGATCGGCGCCGTCCCGCCCATCAACGAATCGCACGTCGAGATGGATGCGGCCTGGGCGCTCTACGAGGCGTGGGTCAAGCTCATCACCGGTGAGGTCGACACCGCCCTCGTGTACGGCTTCGGCAAGTCCTCGGCCGGCACTCTGCGCCGAACCCTGTCCCTGCAGCTCGATCCGTACCTCGTGGCCCCTCTGGGCGTCGACTCCGTCTCGCTCGCGGGCCTGCAGGCCCGCCTGGGTCTCGAATCCGGTAAGTGGACCGACCGCGAGATGGCGGAGGTCGCGGTCCGTAGCCGCGCCGCCGCCAAGGACAATCCCAAGGCGCAACTCTCCGGCGACTTCGACATCGACGAACTGCTCGCCCAGCCGTACATCGCCGACCCGTTGCGTAAGCACGACTGCGCCCCCGTCACCGACGGCGCGGCCGCGATCGTCCTCGCGACCGGCGACCGGGCGCGCGAGCTGTGCGAGAACCCGGCGTGGATCACCGGGATCGAGCATCGCACCGATTCACCGAACTTCGGCGCACTCGATCTGACCGTCTCACCCTCGACCCGGGCCGCAGCGCAGGCCGTCACCGGCGGGGACACCGCCTTCGACGTCGCCGAGTTGCATGCACCGTTCACGCACCAGGAACTCATCCTGCGCGAGGCGATCGGCCTGGGCGAGTCGACGACGATCAACCCGTCCGGTGGGCCGCTGACGGGCAACCCGATGTTCTCCGGCGGTCTCGAGCGCATCGGTTACGCAGCGCAGGCGATCATGGACGGCACGGCCGGACGTGCACTCGCGCACGCGACGAGCGGTGCTGTGCTGCAACAGAATCTGGTAGCCGTTCTGGAGGGACGCAACTGATGGCGAAGCAACCCGCAGCTGTCCTCGGAACCGGGCAGACCCATTACGTCGCCAAGCGGCACGACGTGTCGATGTCCGGCCTCGTCCGCGAGGCGATCGACCGCGCCATGACGGACGCCCAGGTGGGCTGGGACGACATCGACGCCGTGGTGATCGGCAAGGCCCCCGACCTGTTCGAGGGCGTCATGATGCCCGAACTGTCGATGGTCGACGCCATCGGCGCCACGGGCAAGCCGATGCTGCGCGTGCACACCGCCGGGTCCGTCGGGGGCTCGACGGCGAACGTCGCGGCAAGCCTCGTCCAGGCCGGCGTGCACCGCCGGGTACTCGCGGTGGCCTGGGAGAAGCAGTCCGAGTCGAACGCGATGTGGGCGCTGTCCACACCGGTCCCGTTCACCATGCCGGTCGGTGCCGGCGCGGGCGGCTACTTCGCGCCGCACGTCCGTTCGTACATCCGCCGGTCCGGTGCGCCCGAGCACATCGGGGCGATGGTCGCGGTCAAGGACCGCCTCAACGGCGCGAAGAATCCGTACGCGCATCTGAAGCAGCCCGAGATCACCCTCGAGAAGGTGCAGGCCTCGCAGATGCTGTGGGATCCGATCCGGTACGACGAGACGTGCCCGTCGTCCGACGGTGCGTGCGCGGTCGTGCTCGGCGACGAGGACACCGCGAAGGCCGCCGAGCAGGCCGGCCGCCGGGTGGCGTGGATCCATGCCACGGCGATGCGCACCGAACCCACCACCTACGCCGGGCGCGATCAGGTGAATCCGGAGGCCGGACGGGTCGCTGCCGCAGCACTGTGGAAGCAGGCCGGTATCACCGATCCGCTCGGCGAGATCGACTGCGCCGAGATCTACGTGCCGTTCTCGTGGTTCGAGCCGATGTGGCTCGAGAACCTCGGTTTCGCGTCCGAGGGGTCGGGGTGGAAACTCACCGAGGCCGGCGAGACGGCGATCGGCGGTCGGCTTCCGGTCAACATGTCCGGCGGCGTGCTCTGCTCCAACCCCATCGGGGCATCGGGCATGATCCGGTTCGCCGAAGCCGCGATCCAGGTGATGGGCACGGCGGGAGATCACCAGGTCGACGGCGCCCGCAAGGCACTCGGACATGCCTACGGCGGTGGATCCCAGTACTTCTCCATGTGGGTGGTGGGCTCCGACCGGCCCACGAATTAGGAGGCATCATGGTCTCGTTCACCGTCGGGGTCGCGATGACCCCACTCGACCAGCTCACCGGCATCGCGCAGACCGCCGAGGAGTGCGGATACACCTCGATCGCACTGCCCGACTCCCTGTTCTACATGGAGAAGCAGACGGTCGACTATCCGTACACCCCCGACGGTTCGCGGATGTGGACGCCCGACACCCCCTGGGTGGATCCGCTCATCGCCGCGGCGTCGATGGCGGCGAGCACGTCGACGATCCGGTTCTACACCCAGGTGCTCAAGCTCGGCTCCCGCAATCCGGTGCTGCTGGCGCGGCAGGTCGGATCCGTTGCGAACCTCACCGGGAACCGGTTCGGACTGGGTGTCGGAATCGGCTGGGCGCCGGAAGAATTCGAGTGGTGCGGTGTGCCCTACGCGAAGCGCGGCAAGCGCGTCGACGAGATGATCGACGTCCTGAAGCTGATCCTCGACGGCGGCATGGTCGAACATCACGGCGAGTTCTACGACTTCGACCGGCTGCAGATGAGTCCCGCGCCCACCGCACCGGTACCGCTCTACGTCGGTGGGCACACCGAGGTGGCACTGCGTCGTGCGGCCCGGGTCGGTGACGGCTGGACGTCGGCGATGATCGGGTTCGACGATCTGGTCGGGGTCATCACCCGACTGCGCGAATTGCGGGCCGAGTACGGCCGCAGCAACCTGCCGTTCGAGATCCAGACGGTGTGTGTCGACAGGTTCGGTGGTTCCGGTTACGCCGAACTGGCCGACGCCGGGGTCACCGACATCATCGTGGTGCCGTGGATCTTCGACGGCCACGGTTTCGACTCCCCGCTCGAGGCCAAACAGGAATCGCTGCGGAAGTTCGCCGACAAGTACATTCCCGGAAGGGATGCCGCATGAGCGAGGAACACCCGGCGCGTATCGCAGCGAAGGCGTCGCAGGCGGCGGCGAGCGGGAAACGCAAGGACGAGTGGCTCGCGCTGTTCGCGGAGAACGCGTGCGTCGAGGATCCGGTGGGTCCGTCCGGCTTCGATCCGGAGGGCAAGGGGCATCACGGTGCCGAGGCGATCGCGAAGTTCTACGACATGACCATCGCGAACACCGACAAGCTCGAATTCCTCGTCGACGACGTGCTGGTCTGCGGCGACGAATGCGTCAACATCGGCACCATCCGTACGACGATGGCAGGCAATCTGATCGATGCGGAGGGCGTGTTCGTCTACCGCGTGGACGACGACGGGAGGATCGTCTCGTTGCGTGCGTTCTGGGAAGTGGACCGCGCGATGAAAACCGTGCGCCCCGTCTCGTAGAGTCGGGCCATGGGCACAGCCGGGATCGTTCTTGCGGCAGGGGACGGCTCGCGGCTGGGCGGACGCGCGAAAGCGCTGCTCCCCCACCGCGGCCGTCCCCTGCTGCATACCGTCGTCGAGGCACTGCTCGAAGGTGGTTGTGACGACGTGATCGTGGTCGTGGGCGCATTCGGCGACGATGTGGCCGCCGCGTGCCCTACCGGAGCAATAGCGGTCTACAACCCCGACTGGGCCGTCGGCATGTCGACATCCCTGCGCCGCGGGGTCGACGCGGCACGAGCCCACCACAGGGTTGCGCTCACCGTCGTCGATTTTCCCGGCATCACAGCCGAATTGGTCCGCCATCTCCTGGATGCGCACCACACGGGGACGGTGACGCTCCCCGTCTTCGGAGATCACCCCGGTCATCCGGTGGTCTTCGACATCGCCGACGCGCTGGGCGCCGCCGCCGACGCCACCGGCGACGAGGGCGCGCGGTCCTTCCTCGCCCGCAATCGTGAACGCGTGCGGCGTCTCGACTGCACCGGGCTCGCCGACCCCGGAGACGTCGACACCTCCGAGGATCTTCGCCGCCTGACCTGATCGCATCGTCGCCCGGCGTGTCGGCGCCGCGTCCCGGTGACCGCTCGGAGAAGGTAGGGGGTGCCCTCCTGGATTCTCTACGCACTCGCAGCCGTCGGCAGTTTCACCGCCGGAACCGTCCTCGCCGCGCCGAGCGTCGACACCTATCCACTCGATACCGGGTTCGGTTTCGGTGCCGTGGAGACTTCGGGTATCACCGCGTCTGCCACGGGAGCGCTCGTCGCCGCGTCGATCGCGCTGTGGTTACGCCACCGGGTGGGCGCGCTCGGCGCCGTCGTGGCCGGAGCCGCACTCGTGGCGGTCGTCGCCCTGCCGGGTGCGTGGCGGTTCGACATGTACGTCTCGGCGGTCGGTGCAGGCCTGGTGCTCGGTGCCCTCGTCGTCTGCTGCGCCCGAACTGCGGGCACCCGGCTCCCCGCGGTGATGACCGGTGGCGTCGTTGCCGCGCTGCTCACCGCAGAACCCATCGCGGAATACCGGGAGTTCGCGGCGTCCTCGTCCGGAAGCGCCGTGTACCGGGAGGTGTCGGCGCAGCCCGCCAACACGGTGTGGACGGTTCTCTCGGTGACTGTCATCGCGGTGGCAACAGCGGTTCTCGTGATGCGTGCCGGTGCTCCCGATTCGGTCGACGAACGACGATGGGATGTACGGGAAACGGTGGTCGGTATCGGCCTACCGCTCGTCGCCGTCGTGCTGTATCGGTCTCTTCACAGTGCCGTGTGGTCTCCGGATGCGAGTCCCGGTGGGAACGGGCGATGGCTGTGGGGCATCGTCGCTGTCCCACTCGTGATCGGTGCTGCCCTGTGGCTGCGCGAGAGAAGCGGAGCGGTCCTGCTCGCCGCCTTCGCGGTGGCCGTCGCCGCGGGTACCGCTCCCTCGTGGATTCCCGGCGGATGGTTTCTGCCGGCCGTGATGGTCGTGCTCGCCGCCGTCGGCGCGTGGCTGGGCCGTCGCGCGCCGAAGCCGATGGCCGGAGTGGGCGTGCTCGCGTTCGTCACGATCACGGCGATCTTCACTCGTGCGCCCTGGGACAACGTCCACCTCCTGGCGACCTTCTTCGTTCTTCCGGTGGCAGCCGCGTACACGATCAGCGCGGCACTACCGTCGACGAGCGCGGTCACCGCCGCGTCCTTCTCGCTGCCCGCCGTGATGGCGTTGCCTCTGCTCACCCGATTCGGATGGACCGCCTACACGCCTCTCACCGATTCTCCGTCCGGGTGGACGCCGGACTCGTGGACGGTTCTCACGACCGGTGTATCGGTAGCCGGTGTGCTCGCGGCGGGGGCCGCGATGTGGTGGATCGGCCGCAGGTCCGAGGTCCTGTAGACGACACGGGATGTGCGAGGTCCCCGGGCGCGCAGGGGCGGCCGGGGACCTCGATGTTCGGTTCGGTCGGTGTTCGGTTCGGTCAGTGCTGGACCGGGCACCCACCTGAGGTCTTGTAGTCGACCTGGAATTCCTTGATGCCGTTGAGCCAGCCCGACCGCAGACGGTGCGGGTCGCCGATCTTCGTGATGTCCGGGATGTGGTCGGCGATCGCGTTGAAGATCAGGTCGATCTCCATACGTGCGAGGTTCGCGCCCAGGCAGTAGTGCGCGCCCGTTCCACCGAATGCCAGGTGCGGGTTGGGATCACGAAGGATGTCGAACTCGCGGGGGTTGTCGAACACTTCTTCGTCGTTGTTGGCCGACGCGTACAGCATGACGACGCGATCGCCCTTCTTGATCGTCTGCCCGCCGAGTTCGGTGTCCTCGAGGGCGGTGCGCTGGAACGACGTGACCGGGGTGGCCCAGCGGATGATCTCGTCGGCGGCGGTCTTCGGCCGGTCGCGCTTGAAGATCTCCCACTGCTCCGGATTGTCGAGGAACGCCGCCATGCCGTGGGTGATCGCGTTGCGGGTGGTCTCGTTGCCGGCCACCGCGAGCACGATGAAGAAGAAGCCGAACTCCTCGGGAGCGAGTTCGTCGCCGTCGATGTCGGCCTCGATGAGGGTGGTGACGATGTCGTCGGCCGGGTTCTCCTTGCGGGCCGCGGCCATCTGGTAGGCGTACCCGAGGACTTCCATGGACGCTGCCGCCGGATCGGCGGTGTTGTCCGGATCGTCGTAGCCCGTCATCTGGTTGGACCACTCGAAGAGCTTGGCGCGATCCTCCTGAGGCACACCGATGAGGTCGGCGATGGCCTGCAGCGGCAGCTCGGCCGCGACCTGAGTGACGAAGTCGCCACGACCGGCCTGGCACGCCTCTCCCACGATGGCTCTCGCGCGACGATCGAGCTCGTCACGCAGGCCGTTGATCGCACGGGGGGTGAAACCGCGGGCGACGAGTTTGCGCAGCTTGGTGTGCTCGGGTGCGTCCTTGTTGAGCAGGACGTGGCGCTGCAATTCGATGGCTTCGCGCGGAATGTCGTCGTTGAACCGCGGAATCGCTGTGTTCTCCCAGTTGGAGAACACGTCGCTCCGGCGGGAGACCTCACGGACCTCCTCGTGCCGGGAGACAACCCAGAATCCGTCGTCGTGGAACCCACCGACGTCGGGAGACTTCTTGTTCCACCACACCGGCGCGGTCTTCCGCAGTTCCGCGAACTCTGCGAAAGGCATACGGTCTGCGTACAGATCGGGATCGGTGAAGTCGATGTCTTCGGGGATGTTCGGCTGCGCCACTGATATCTCTCCTGCCCTGGCGGGTACCGCTCGCGTGATATGTAACACGTTCTAAAACCATTCAAACACAGACGCGCCTTCCGACCAAGGGATCTGCACGTCCACTGGGAAAAGCCGGTCCTGTTGCCAGCCGGAAAAACGTGTTCTATTTTGCGAAGAGCGTAGGAGAAAGGAGCCCGCCGTGGGCACACCAGTCATCGTCGAGGCCGCACGGACCCCGATCGGCAAGCGGGGCGGATGGCTCGCGGGCCTGCACGCCGCCGAGATCCTGGGCGCCGTCCAGGCCGGGCTCGTCGAACGCGCCGGCATCGACGCCGAGCTCGTCGAACAGGTCATCGGTGGCTGCGTCACCCAGGCGGGCGCCCAGTCCAACAACATCACCCGCACCGCGTGGCTCAACGCGGGGCTTCCCTGGCAGGCCGGTGCCACCACCATCGACGCCCAGTGCGGATCGGCCCAGCAGGCCAACCACCTGATCGCCGGGCTCATCGCCACCGGCGCCATCGACGTGGGCATCGCGTGCGGCATCGAGGCAATGACCCAGGTCCCCCTCGGTGCCAACGTCGGTGATCAGGCCGGCCCCCGTCGCCCCGAGTCCTGGAACATCGACATGCCCAACCAGTTCGAGGCCGCCGAACGTATCGCGCGGCGCCGCGGCATCACCCGCGAGGACGTCGACGCGCTCGGAGTGCGGTCGCAGCAACTCGCCCAGCAGGCCTGGGACGAGGGCCGGTTCGACCGCGAGGTCCTGCCGGTCGTGGCCCCTGTCGTCGACAAGGAGGGCAACCGCACCGGCGAGAAGGCGACCGTCACCCGCGACCAGGGTCTGCGCGAGACGTCGACCGAGTCGCTGGCCAAGCTGAAGCCGGTGCTCGAGGGCGGCATCCACACGGCCGGCACCTCGTCGCAGATCTCCGACGGCGCGGCGGCCGTCCTGCTCATGGACTCCGACCGGGCGAAGGCGCTCGGGCTGAAGCCGCGCGCGCGGATCGTCGCGCAGGCTCTCGTCGGCGCCGAACCCGAGTTCCACCTCGACGGCCCCGTGCAGGCCACGGCGAAGGTTCTCGAGAAGGCAGGCATGAGCATCGGCGATCTCGACCTGTTCGAGGTCAACGAGGCGTTCGCGTCGGTGCTGCTGTCCTGGGCCCAGGTGCACGGACCCGACATGGACAAGGTCAACGTCAACGGCGGCGCCATCGCGCTCGGCCACCCGGTCGGCTCCACCGGTTCCCGGCTCATCACCACCGCACTGCACGAACTCGAGCGACGCGACGCGTCGACCGCACTGATCTCGATGTGCGCCGGTGGCGCTCTCGCGACGGGCACCATCATCGAACGGATCTGAGGTGGGTACCGGGGAGGCCCCGAAAGGACTGGGATCCGGGGCCACGACGTCGATCATCAAGTGGGGATCGCGCGTGAACGTCGCCGTGTACCGGGCCACGGGTGGTCGCATCGGCGGCAGGTGGCGGGTCGGCGGTGCATTCCCCCGGGGCGTCCCCGTATGTCTGGTGACCACGATCGGACGGAAGAGCGGCCGGCCGCGCACCGCTCCTCTGCTGTTCCTCGAAGACGGCGACAAGGTGATCCTGGTCGCCTCCCAGGGAGGACTTCCCAAGCATCCCTTGTGGTTCCGCAACATCCAGGCGAACCCCGAGGTCACCGTGCAGATCAGGTCACGGATCCGGACGATGCGCGCTCGCGTGGCGAGCGATGCGGAGCGCGCGGCGTACTGGCCGCGCCTCACCGCGATGTATCCGGATTTCGACAAGTACCAGTCGTGGACCGACCGCGTCATTCCCGTCGTCGTGTGCGAGTGAGCCGGATCACGCGGTCGCCGCGAGCGGAACGTGCGGGAATACTGAATCCCGTACGCCCAGTTCTTCGACGAAGGGATGTCGCACGATGGCAACCACCGATCACGACAAGGTGCTCGACCGGCGCGAGATCGCAGCCGCGCTGCTCCGGGCGCTCGAACGACGCCACGAGGTGCTCGACGTGATCGTCGAGAGCAAGGATCGGGGCGACGCGGTCGCGAAGCTCGCATCACTGCTCGACACCGGCGAGTTCTGCGCGGAGGCCGTGCTCAATCTTCCGTTCCGCCGCCTGACGCAGGCGGAGCGGAAGAAGATCCGTGAGGAACTCGACGATCTCGATGCGGTACTGCAATGGACGACGGCGGCGCGTCCGTACGCGACCGGCGCGCATTTCCGGCTGCGTCCCATCTCCCACAGTGCGGCCGATACCGCATTGTTCACGGCGCGCTGCGCCGACCAGCTGGGTGACGACAGCGACGAGCGGGTCGAGTCCGAGCGACAGCGCGGCGCCGAGTTGATGGACGACGAGTCCGCGATGTGGCTTGTGGCCGAGGATCTTTCGGGCGACGAGCCGAAATCCGTCGGGTTCGCGTTCGGCGAGCTGACCGGAAACGAGGTCGACGTACGGATCTGGGTGCATCCGGAGTTCCGCAAGCAGGGCTACGGCACCGCCACGCTCAAGCAGGCGCGATCCGAACTCGCCGCCTACTTCCCCGGCTCCACCCTCATCGTCCGCACACCGGCGTAGGCGGCTGCGCCACTCGTGCGCGTTTCCGGTAGCACGTGCTACCGGAAACGCGCACGGGGACCGTCAGGCCCCGTAGACCGGCGTCGGCGGCTGCGACGATGCGATCAGCTTCTCGACGACGGGTCCGAGTTCCTTCGGATCCCAACGATCGCCCTTGTCGATCGCCTCACCGTGGCGCCAGCCGTCGGCCAGCGACACCTTGCCCCCTTCGGCCTCGAACACCCGGCCCGTCACGTCCTTCGATTCGGCGCTGCCGAGCCACACGACGAGCGGCGAGACGTTCTCGGGTGCCATCGCGTCGAAACCCTCCTCGGGCGCGGCCATCATCTCGGCCATCGCACCACCGGCGCCGACGGTCATCCGGGTACGCGCCGACGGAGCGATCGCGTTGACGGTCACCCCGTAACGGCCGAATTCGGCCGCGGCCTGAACCGTGAGCGTCGCGATGCCCGCCTTGGCTGCGGCGTAGTTGCCCTGACCGATGCTGCCCATCAGACCGGCGCCCGAACTGGTGTTGATGATGCGGGCGTCGACGGGATTGCCGGCCTTGGATTCGGCACGCCAGTAGGTCATCGCGTGACGCATCGGTGCGAAGTGGCCCTTGAGGTGCACGCGGATGACCGCGTCCCATTCTTCTTCGCTCATGTTGGCGAGCATGCGGTCGCGCAGGAAGCCGGCATTGTTGACGAGCACGTCGAGGCGGCCGAAATTGTCCAGGGCCGTCTTCACGAGGTTCTCGGCGCCCGCCCAGTCGGCGACGTCGTCGCCGTTGACGACGGCCTCGCCACCGGCCGCGCGGATCTCCTCGACGACCAGTTCACCGGGGCTCTCCCCCGTGGCCGATCCGTCGCCCCCGACACCGATGTCGTTGACCACGACCTTCGCGCCCTCTGCCGCGAAGGCGAGGGCGTGGGCGCGACCCAGGCCACGTCCGGCGCCGGTCACAATGACGACGCGCCCGTCCATCAGTCCACTCACTTCGTCTCCTTCGTTCGGGCCGCTGCCAGGTAGGCAGGGCTTTCGCCGCCGCCGTGGACGGTCAGTGTGGATCCGCTGACGTAGGCCGACAGCGGGGAAGCCAGGAATGCGGCGCAGTGGCCGACGTCCTCGGGCTGAGCCAACCGTCCCAGCGGGACGGTCGCGCCGACCGCCGCGATGCCTTCGTCGTCTCCGTAGAACAGGTGCGACTGCTCGGTTTCGACCATGCCCACGACCACCGAGTTCACCCGCACCTTGGGGGCCCATTCGACGGCGAGCGACTGCCCGAGGCTGTCGACGCCCGCCTTGGCGGCGCCGTAGGCCGCGGTGCCGGGCGACGGCCGCGACCCGCTCACGCTCGAGATGTTGACGATCGATCCGCCCGTGTCCTGCTTCTGCATCACCGCGTTGGCGGCCTGCGCGACCAGCAGCGGAGACAGCAGGTTCAGCTCCACGATCTTGGCGTGGAACTTCGGACTCGCGTCGGCCGCCAGCGCATAGGGCGAGCCGCCGGCATTGTTCACCACTGCGTCGAGCCGGCCGTGGCGGTCGATGATGCTGTCGATCAAGGCTTTCACCTGATCGGCGTCCCGGACGTCGCACGGCAGGAATTCCGCGGTCCGCCCGTCCGTTTCGACGGGGTGTTCGGGTTCGTTGCGTGCACATGTCACGACGGTCGCTCCGGCGCGGAGGAACACCTTGGTGATACCTGCGCCGACTCCCCGTATGCCTCCGGTGACGAGCACGACTGCGCCGTCGAGTCCCAGATCCATTCACTGCCTCCACGTCGTTCACCCCGCAGGATGCGCGGGTTCCACGCCCACAACTTACCAAGCAATCGCTTGGTTCGGTACCGGCTTCCGGTGTCCGCCGTCACGCTCCTGCTCAGTGGGAATCGGGGGATCCCGCTTGTCTGCCCGCCTTAGCGTGACGACGAACGCGCGTGCCGAAGAGGAGTGAGTGGGCCATGCAGACCGTCGAGCAGGACTACGAGAAATACGTCGGGCAGGTGGCCGAACCGCCCCGTGTGGCCCGATACGTCGTCAACGACGCCATGATCCGGAACTGGGTCGAGGCCCACGACGACTTCAATCCGATCTACGTCGACGCCGAGGCCGCCCGTGAGACCGGGCGCGAGTCGATCGTCTGCCCGCCCGCGATGATCTCGACCTGGATCATGGCCGGCTACCGTCGCTGGCGCGAGGTCCAGCGCAAGCGCACCGAGGGCGTCGTGGAGGACTTCGCGTACTCCCGGATGCTCGCCGACCTGGACCGCGAGGGTTTCACCTCGGTCGTCGCGACGAACGTCGAGCAGGACTACCACCGCGAAATCGTCCCGGGCGACCACATCACCGCCCACTACACGATCGAATCCGTATCCGGAGTCAAGCGAACGGGTCTCGGCGACGGGCGATTCTTCACCCTGTACAAGCGCTACGAGGATCAGAACGGCGAACTCGTCGCCGAGGAACGATTCCGGATGCTCCGGTTCAACCCGAACACCGACAAGGAGACGCGATGACCGCCGTCCCCCGGCTCACCATCACCCAGGACAACCAGTTCTGGTTCGACGCCGTCCGTGAGGGCCGACTCGAGATCCAGCAGTGCAACGAGTGCGACACTCTGCGCCACCCGCCGGGCCCGGCCTGCCCCGCCTGCCGTTCGTTCGAATGGAAGACGGTCGAATCCTCGCGTCGCGGAACGCTCCACAGCTGGACCGTCATCCACCACCCCCAGGATCCGGCCTTCGAGTACCCGCTCGCCGTCGGACTGATCGACCTCGAGGAAGGCATCCGCATCGTCGCCGACATCGCCGGTGTCGACCACGACACGCTCGAGATCGGCATGGAACTCGAGGTGGGATTCTCCGAGCACGCGCACGGTGAGATCCTGCCCCAGCTGCGCAAGCCCGGAGGACAAGCATGAACCTCGTCGAATGCACTGTCGGACAGGAACTTCCCGAACTCGTCCTGCCGATCGATCGCACGACCATCGTGGCCACCGCGATCGCATCACAGGATTTCGAGGACGTGCACCACGATCCGGATGCCGCACTCGGACGCGGTACCCCGGACGTGTTCATGAGCATCAACGCCACCAACGGATTCGTCGACCGGTACGTCACCGACTGGACCGGACCGTCGGCGCGCGTACGCCGCGCGTCGCTGCGTCTGGGCGTGCCCTGTTTCCCCGGCGACCCCATGCACATGAACGGTGAGGTGACCGCCGTCGAGGGCGCGACCGTCACCCTGAAGGTGCAGGGCCGCAACAGCAGAGGCGTCCACGTCACCGCCGAGGTCGTGGTGGAGCCCTACGAGAGGAAGACACGATGACCGTCAAGGGCTTCTCCGGAGCCGCTGCTATCGCCGGCATCGGAGCCACGGAGTTCTCCAAGAATTCCGGCCGCAGTGAATGGCAACTCGCGTGCGAGTCGGTCCTCGCCGCTCTCGAGGACGCACAGATCGGTGTCGAAGAGGTCGACGGCTTCGCGCTGTTCACCATGGAGACCAACCCGGAGATCGCCGTCGCCCGCGCGCTCGGCATCCCCGAACTCAAGTTCTTCAGCCGCATCCCGCACGGCGGTGGCGGCGCCTGCGCACCCGTGCAGCAGGCTGCACTCGCCGTTTCCAGTGGTGTGGCCGATGTCGTGGTCGTCTATCGCGCGTTCAACGAGCGCTCGGGCCACCGTTTCGGTGCCGGTCCGCCGCCGTTCGCGTACAACTCGAACACCGACCAGGAATACCGGAACTGGATCAACCCGTACGGTCTGCTCACTCCCGCTCAGCAGGAAGCCTTCCTGGCACGCACCTACATGCACAAGTACGGGGCGACCAGTGCGGACTTCGGGCAGATCTCGGTGCTCTCACGCAAGCACGCGGCGAACAACCCCAAGGCCTGGTTCTACGAGCGGCCCATCACCCTCGACGATCACCAGAACTCCCGGATGCTCGCCGACCCGTTGCGTCTGCTGGACTGCTGCCAGGAGAGCGACGGCGGCCAGGCACTGGTCATCGTGAGCGCCGAACGCGCCCGAGATCTTCCGCATCCTCCGGCGATCATCAACGCCGCGGCGCAGGGCGTCGGTCCTCAGCAGATCTCGATGAGCAGCTACTACCGCGAGGACATCGACGCGATGCCCGAGGTCGAACTCGTCGCCCGGCAGATGTGGGCACAGGCCGGCTTCGGTCCCGAAGGTATCGACGCCGCGATCCTGTACGACGCCTTCACCCCGATGGTGCTGCTCCAACTCGAGGAGTACGGCTTCTGCGGCCGCGGCGAGGCCAAGGACTTCATCGCCGAAGGCAACCTCGAGGTCGACGGCCGCCTGCCGATCAACACCCATGGCGGGCAGCTCGGCGAAGGCTACATCCACGGCGTGAACGGCATCGCCGAGGGTGTCCGGCTCATCCGCGGCACCTCCGTGAACCAGCCCACCAAGACTCTCGACAACGTGCTGGTCACGGGCGGATCGCCGGTGCCGCACAGCGCGCTCGTCCTCTCGGCCGACCGTTAAGCCCGTAACCCCGGGCCCCGAACACTTCTCAGGAGACCATATGCATCCCGAGCTGTCCGACAAGTCACGGCGGCTGCGCACCGAACTGCGAGAGTACTTCGCCCGCATCATCGACGATGAGGATCGGCGTGCCCTGGTCGACCAGACCGAGGGCGGGCCGGTCTTCGACAAGATCTATCGGCAGATGGGCGCCGACGGCTGGCTCGGCCTGGGATGGCCGGAAGAGTACGGCGGACGCGGCGAGGACCCCGAAGCGCTCTACGTCTTCTACGACGAGACGATCCGCGCCGGCGCACCGGTATCGCTGGTGACGCTCAACACCGTCGCCCCCGCACTGATGAAGTACGGCACCCAGGAACAGAAGGATTTCTTCCTCCCCAAGATCCTGACCGGTGAACTGAAGTTCGCGATCGGCTACACCGAGCCCGGCGCCGGCACCGACCTCGCCGCACTCCAGACGCGGGCGCGCGTCGAGGGCGACGAACTCGTCATCGACGGCAACAAGCTGTACACGAGTTCCGCGATCTTCGCCGACTGGGTCTGGCTGGCCGTGCGTACCGATCCGGACGCTCCCCGCCACAAGGGCATTTCGGTCGTGCTCGTGCCGACCTCCTCGCCGGGCTTCTCGGCCACCGAGATCCAGACCGTCGGTGGTATCAGCACGGCGGTGACCTACTACGAGAACATCCGCGTCCCGCTGAGCAATGTGGTCGGTGAGCTGAATCAAGGCTGGACCCTGATCACCAGTCAGCTCAACCACGAGCGTGTGGCACTCGCCGCCCGCGGCGGCATCGCCAACGAGATGTACGACGAGGTCCTCGCGTGGGCCAAGCAGGAGCCTTTCGGTCCCGGTGTGCTGTTCGACGTGCCGTGGGTCCGCTCGACCCTCGCCGAGGTCTACGCACTGCTGTCGGCGACCGATCTCGTCAACCTGCGCCTGGTGTCCGACATCGCCGCCAACACCCTCAGCGGTGGTGATTCCGCTGCCGCGAAGGTCTTCGGCACCGAAGGTGTCGTCGCGGCCTACGGCATGTTGCAGGAAGTGCTCGGAGCCCGCGGACTGCTGCGCCCCGGCAGCCCCGGTGCGGTGATCGAGGGCCGGGTCGAAGCTCTGGGCCGACGCGCCCAGAACAACACCTTCGGCGGCGGCAGCAACGAGGTGATGCGCGAGATCGTGGCCGCGAAGAACCTCGGAATGACCCTGGGCGCGCGCAGGCGTCCCGATGCAGCGGCCACCCGCTCGCAATCCGACAGGACGGCCCAGGCGGACGTGAAGACGCCGGCCGAGACGAGGAGCTGACATGGAATTCGAGCTCGATGACGACCTGATCGCGGTCGAGGACCTGGCATCGCAGGTCTTCGGTTCCCTGGCCAAGGTCGAGCGTGTGGTCGAGGTGGAGCGCAAGGAGGGCGGCTTCGACGCTCCCCTGTGGCAGGCACTCGCCGACTCCGGGCTTCTGGGACTGGCTCTTCCCGAATCCTCGGGTGGCGCCGGCATGGGCATGCTCGGACTGACGACGATCCTGCAGCAGCAGGGCCGGCGCGTCGCCCCCGTCCCCGTGTGGTCCACCGTGGCGGGCGCGGCTCTTCCGCTCGCGCAGTTCGGCACGGAAACGCAGGTGGGGCGTTACCTTCCGGGACTCGTCGACGGTTCCGTCGTACTGACCGGCGCCTTCGACGACACTCCCGGGGCGAGCCCCACCGTGACCGCGATCCGCAAGGGTGACGACCTCGTCATCAGCGGACAGATCCCGTCGGTTCCGTGGGCACCCATCATCGCCGGCGTCGTCGTACCCGTTCGGTGCGACGACGATTCGGTCGCCGTGGTGATCGCACCGGTGGATGCGCCCGGCGTCGAGGCCGTCCCGGCGGCCGTGACCGGCCGCGGCGCCGAGGCAGCCGTGCAGTTCACGGACGTACACATCGGAGCCGAGGATGTCCTGCCCGGCGACGGTGCGGAGATCGCGGCCTGGACGCGGCGCCGCATCCGCATCGCTCTGG
The DNA here is from genome assembly GCF_004153645.1 of Rhodococcus sp. Q1. NCBI lineage: Bacteria > Bacillati > Actinomycetota > Actinomycetes > Mycobacteriales > Nocardiaceae > Rhodococcus > Rhodococcus sp. Q1. The sequence continues at coordinate 564,911 of NZ_SDMJ01000004.1, forward strand.
CTGCCGTTCAGCTGGGGGTATGCGAGGAAACGCTTCGGGCCACGGCGGTGTACACCTCGGAGCGCGTGCAGTTCGGCCGGCCGTTGTCGACGAATCAGGCCGTTGCGTTGCGCGCGGCCGATGCCTACCTCGACACCGAAGCGATCCGGCTCACCATGCGCCGGGCCGCATGGCTGCTCGACGTCGGGCGCGAGGACGAAGCCGAGTCCGCGGCGCTCGTCGCCAAGTGGTGGGCATCGCGCGGTGGTGTGCGAGTCGGCCTGACCGGCCAGCACCTGCACGGCGGTATCGGCGCCGACATCGACTACCCCATCCACCGCTACTTCCTGTGGGGACGGCAGTTGGCGTTCACCTTCGGCGGAGCGGAAGCTACCGCAGCGGCCCTCGGGGACGCCCTCGACACCGCACCCCCGATCGGGGCGGCCGGGTAACCGGCCGGTCGTGATCACGCGAGTCCCGTTCCCCGCACGACGGTGGAACGGGACTCGTGTCGTTTCCGGAGCCCTTCCCTAATCCCCCAGATGGGCGAGCAGCAGCTCGCAACTGCTTCGCACATCCGCCTCGGTCTCCGCGAGAGTCGCTCCGCCGTTGAGATATGTCACCAGCAGCCCGGACCACAACATCGACAACAGTCGCAGCGTGTTGCGATCCTCGTCGGTGGGGTCGTCGAGTCCCGCCTTGTCGAACAGGATCCGGAGGAACGTCCGCCGCACTTCCACGGAGTCGGGCACCACGTTCGCCGGCGCGGTGCTGTTGGACAACAGCATCGCGGACGCCAGGCGAGGCCGGTCGACGAACCGCCGGGTCATCTCGATCAGCACCTCGGTGATCGCATCCCGGGCGTTCATCCCCGGTTTCCGCGCGGGAAGCCGATCCGCGCCGAGTTCGAGGCGATCGAGGAGCAACGCCACGAACAGATGCGTCTTCGATGGGAAATACCTGTACAGCGTGCCGATCGCCACCCCGGCGTTCCGTGCGATCTCCGTCATCTGGACGCGAGCGAGTTCGTGCTCGGAGCCCAGCCGTGCCGCGGCCTCCAGGATCCGCACCTGCCGTCGCCGCTGCTCGGCGGAGGTCGGCTCCGCCCCGTCGCGCGCCTTGCCGATTCTGGGCACCGGTTCCCCTCTCCACGATCACGGCCCGTCGTTTCCGCACCGCATCACCGGCCAGATTGTCGCATTGCGGATCTTTCGCGGTCCCGAACGGTGGGATGGAAGGGCCCAGACGTCCCGTGCACACGGCGCGGCGACCGGATGTCCACTCAGCGAGAAGCCGTTCCGGGGTGTCGCGCGTCACCCATACGCTCGATTCGTAGGACGTCGCCGGAGGCCGCGACCAGAGCGAATCGGAGTGAGGCACATGCAGACCGGAATTCAGACCCAGGACGCGACGTTCGAACTCGGCGTTCCCGGCCCGGACGAGATGCGACGTGCCATGGGACGTTTCGCCAGCGGAGTCACCGTCGTGACCGGTCTCGACGAGGACGGCCCCACCGGTTTCGCGTGCCAGTCGTTCGCGTCGGTCTCGCTCGAGCCGCCCCTCGTGCTGTTCTGCGCCGACCACCGTGGGCGTGCATGGCCGCGGTTGCGCCGTACCGGCTGGTTCACCGTCAACGTCCTCGGCGAGAACCAGACCGATCTGTGCGCTCGCTTCGGGTCCGGCCGCGGCCTCAAGTTCGACGGTCTCGACTGGGGTCTGTCCCGCTGGGGCACTCCGTCGCTGCCCGGCGTTCTCATGCGGGTGCACGCCTCGGTCGAGGATGTGCACGTGGCAGGTGACCACGATGTCGTCATCGGACGTGTCGCCGAACTGGAGTGCGTCGGCGACCAGAGTCCGATGGTGTTCTACCGCGGGGCGTTCGGGCTCGACGCGCGGTAACTCCGCCGATACTTCCTCCGTCCGCCGCTACCGGCGGGCGGAGGAAGTCGTCGTCACACCCTCACGGAGGGCGTCGCGTCGGCGTCGACCTTCGCGAGACGGGCCCGGCGCGACTGCGGAACGGCGACGGTGAGGACGGCCGCGAGAAGCGCGACGCCTGCGCCCGTCAGCAGGACGACCCGGAAGCCGGACTCCGTGGGAATGGTATGACCGGCGAACGGCACGCTCATCTGCGCGAGGACGACACCGATGACGGCGGAAGCGGAGGACGTGCCGACCGACCGCATGAGACTGTTCACGCTGTTGGCGGATGCCGTCTCCGTGGCAGGGACCTCCCCCATGATCAGGGCGGGCATCGCACCGTATGCGAACCCGACTCCCGTGCTGCAGATCGCGGCGACGACCGCCAGGCCCAGGACCGATCCCATCAACAGCAGCCCCGCCGTGTACCCCAGAGCGATGATCAGGCAGCCCACCAGCAGCGTGGTCTTCGGACCGCGGTGAGCCGAGAGCTTTCCTCCGATGGGAGAGACCGCCATCATCATCAGACCACCCGGTGCCATGCACAGACCCATCATGATCATGGACTGGCCCAGTCCGTGACCGGTCTCTTCCGGCAGCTGCAGGATCTGCGGGAGAATCAGCGACTGGGCGTACATCGCGAAACCCACCACGATCGAAGCACTGTTGGTGAGCAGCACGGGCCGGCGGGCGGTGACGCGCAGATCCACCAACGGATCGCGGACCCGCAGCTCCCACCATCCCCACACCACGAGCAGCAGGACGGCAGCGGCGAGGAAACCGATCGTGAGGGTGCTCGACCAGCCCCAGTCGGCGCCCTTGGAGATCGCCAGCAACAGACAGACGAGGGCCGCACTCAGACCGACCGCTCCCACCGCGTCGAAGCGTCCGCCGGACTGCAGGACGGGAACATCGCGGAGAACCCACCACAACGCACCCAGCGCCACCGCACCGAGCACCGCCACGCCCCAGAACAGGAACCGCCAATGCACGTACTGTGCAACGGCGGCAGATGCAGGCAGTCCGAGAGCGCCGCCGACGCCCATGGACGCACTCATCAGTGCCACGGCCGAATGCAGACGGTCGTACGGCAGTACGTCCCGAAGGAGGCTGATTCCCAACGGGATCAGACCTACGCCGATTCCCTGCAGACCGCGACCGATCACCATCGGCACGAGTGTGGACGAGAGCGCACACACGATCGAACCGGCGATCACCGGCACGAGGCAGACGAGCATCATGCGGCGTTTGCCGTACATGTCGCCCAGTCGTCCGGTGACCGGAGTCGCCACGGCACCGGCGAGCAAGGTCACGGTGATCACCCATGACGCGTTCGCGGCAGAGGTGTTCACCATGGTCGGCAAGTCCACGATCAAGGGCACGACCAGGGTCTGCATGAGCGCCGCGATGATGCCGGTGAAGGCGAGGACACCGACGAGAGCCCCGGAACGGACCGGGGTATTTTCGGATATGTCTGTCATAGAACTCCTGAAAGGAAAGAAATATGCATGATGCATATTCGACGCATCATGCATTCGATGTGTACAGTACATACTGATGACGCCGCAACGTGGCGACCTACTCGGGTGACGTTCTTCACGAAAGACTTTCGATGACCAAGCCGACCCACTTGATCGAGTTCGAAGCGATGCTGCTCGGCCGGCACCTGGCGAACATCAACAGCCGCAAACGCGGCAGGCATTCGCTCGACCGCAGCGCCTATACGGTTCTCAGCCGCATCAGCATGCAGGGCCCGATGTCGATCGGCCAACTCAGCGACGCACTCGATCTGGACAGTTCGACACTCAACCGGCAGACCTCGGCGATGACCGCCGCCGGGCTGGTCGAACGTATCCCCGACCCGGACGGCGGGATGGCCCGCAAATTCCGGATCACCTCCTCGGGCGAGGAAAAGCTCGCCGCCGAGCGCGCCCACGGAGTCGCCGCGCTCGAGCGCGTGCTGACCGACTGGTCCGAGGACGAGGTCGCCACCTTCGCACGGTGGCTCGAACGCTTCAACAACGACATCGAACGCTTGACAGGGCATCCGTGGCCGCGGCCCACCGGGTCCGCAGTGCATCTTCCCGACGGGTCCGTCGGGGGGATGTGAGCCGGGGGTACCGCGCGAGCACGGTTCGGTGGCCGGCCGAGACCACCGGCAGACCGGAACACCTGCGGTACGAGTGATGCCACCGCCGTCGAGACGCCGGTGGCATCACTTCCGGTCACACGTCAACCACGATGCTTTCCGTGGGCGATACCTCCGGCGGGCGTCGTCGACGGCACCAAGGACGGAAGTTCCTCGGTCCTGAGCCGGCGGGGGCGTTCCGTCATCACGGTGGGCTGGACCGTGTGCACCTCGCTGAGGAGGGTGGCCGGGAAGTAGACCGACGCCGTGACACCGGCGTTCGTCTCGGTGTCGAAGGTCGGCCTCAGACGCACGCTCATGCCGTTGCGGGCCGCCAGGCGCCCGATCACGAACAATCCCAGTTGACGCGGGGCGTCGACATCGGCATTCTCACCCGCCGCGAGACGGATATTGATCTCCTCCATGGCATCTCGGGGAATACCGATTCCGCGATCGGCGATATCGAGAAGCAGGCCACCCTCCACGGCGGAGGAGAACTCGAACCTGACGGGAGTGGTGGGCGGGGAAGCCCGCAGCGCGTTGTCGACGAGTTCGGCCACCAGATGCACCACGTCGTTCACCGCCTTACCGACGAGATATCCGTGCGGGGTGTTCCCGATCTGCACCCGCTGGTAGTTCTCCACCTGGGACACCGCACCGCGGAGCACGTCGCCGAGCGGTGCGGGCCCGCTGCGAGTACGCGGGCGCGTGCCTGCGAGAACCAACAGGGATTCGCCGGTACGCCGCATGCGCGTCGCCAGATGATCGAGAGCGAACATGCTCTGCAACCGGGCGGGATCCTTCTCCTCGTATTCGAGAGATTCGATCAGCGAGAGTTGCTGTTCGACGAGGGTCTTGTTGCGGCGTGCCAGCGTCTCGAGCATCACGTTCACCTGTTTCCTCAGGTGGGCCTGCTCGCCGGCGAGACGCAGCGCCTGCGTGTTCATCGAATCCACCGCTCGGGAGAGTTCGCCGATCTCCTCGTCCGTATCGGTGCCGACGGGAGCGAGACGGACGGTGTCGATGTCGGCCCCGTCCTTGACCGCCGCGATGGCGGCGGGAAGCTCGGTGTTCGCCGCTGCGAGAGTGTTGTCTCGCAGACGTCCCAGGGGCACCGACAGGGAACGGATGACTGCTATCGCGAGGAGCAGGGCGAGTACGAGTGCTGCCGTGACGAGGAGCGCGTCGCGGGTGGCCGCGGTACGTGTCTCGTCCGCCAGTTCTTCGAGCGTCCCGATGATGCGCGCGCTGGCGCTGTCGATCCCCTCCGCATAAGGCTGGGACGCCGAAATCATGGCGTTGCGGAGGTCTTCCCCGAATTGCCTGCTCGGCGTGAAGTTCTCGATCAGCCTACGGCGCGCTTCGATATCGCCGAGCATCCCGTCGATCTGCCCGGTATCGAGCCCCGATCCTCGAAGGAGTCGCAGCGTCGACTCTTCGATGTTCATGGCGTTGGTCGCCAGGAGCCGGGCGGCCTCGGGGTTGGTGGACAGCAGCCGGAAGGACTCCATCTGGTCGAGGAGGTTGAGCTGCGCGTCCCACATCAGGAGCAGGTTCGTGGCGTCGACGAGAGCGTCGTGGTTCTCGAACAGGTCGAACAGGTCCCGGAAGAGATTCTTGCACCGCACCAGGAAGTCGGTGGTCCGGCGACCGAGCTCGTCGACGCCGAGGGAGGAGTTCATGACCGCGGCGTAGAGCTGGTCGCCGTCGGCGAGCAGCGCATCGAGTTCTACGGCGACATCGGAGTTGAGATCGGCTCCTGCGGCGAGTTCCCTGAGAGTGGCCATGGACTGCGTCACATCGTCCGAGGTTGCGTTCTTGGGGGTGAATCCGAGGCTCGTGGCGGTAGCGACGCTGATCAGAGCGGTGGAGAAGTCGAGCAGTGCCGGGGCGACAACGGTCTGTTCGGACAATGCGGCCGACCGCTGCGCTTCGTCGAGCTGAGTCGTGACGCGTACGGCACCGAGAGCGACAGCGACGACGAGGGGAATCGACAGCACGGCCGCGAGTCTGTATTTGAGACGCCAGCGGCCGATCTGCAGGGCACGTATTCGGCTCGGATCCACTTCTCGGATCTCCCTTTCACGATGAAGAGAACGTGCTTTTCGGACATAAGTTACATCTTTCCGAAATGTTCTACACCAAATCCTCGTTCGGGTACATATTTCGTCCCGGGCACGGAGACGAATTCCGTGCCGGTCGGCCTCGCCCGAGGGCCGGCCCCCGACAACCGTGCCCAGTCCTGCGTTCGTTCATCGATGCCCCCCCTGTTCGCGGCGTCGAACATACACAATGCGTGCAGAGGACGGTGAGGAGGTCCGCCCTTTCCGTGTACGGCGACAACGCTCCTCGCGTGTTCGAATACCCGATCAGGCCGCGCACCCGGCACCGAGGTCCGGTCGCCGGCCGCCGGCGCGAATTGCAGAGCCGGCGCACGGCAGGGGTCGCGAACCCGGCATCGCCCCGCGGCACGCTCGCACGACACGAGATGCGGAGCCCTCCCGGACCCGGATCCGGAATGCCCCGCTCATCGCGTCCGAGGGGACATTCCGGTGCCACTCACTTCGCCGCCGCACGCATTCCCGCGCGCCGGCCGAAGAAGCTACCGTCACCGAGGGAGATGCCGCTGCAGTAGCCCCACGCCGAGAGGCCGGATGTACAACGGCCCGCCGCATACAGACCGGGAATCGGATCTCCGTCCACATGAAGAACTTCCGAGTCCACCGAGGTCTGCAGTCCCCCCAGGGTGAAACCTCCGGTCATGCCGCGCAGATCGATCGCGGCGATCGGCGATCGGAGGGGCCGCACCCACTCCGCCTTCTTTCCGAGGACCGGATCCGCCCCCGATTCGGCGTGCCGATTGTAGAGCTCCACCGTCGAGACGAGAGTTCCTGCGGGAAGACCCATTTCGGACTCGAGTTCCGACACCGTCCCACACACCCAGGTCGGCTGGTGACGGAGTTGCGGACTCGACGTCGGTGTGGCCATTCCTTCCTCGTAGGCCTGTTCGTCGATGACCAGGAACGCCTGATTGTCGTTCTGGTACATGGTGAGCTGGCCGATCCGCCCGGGATAGGTGTCCTCGGTGACGTAGCGCTGCCCCCGGCCGTTGACCAGGATGCCTCGCGCGATCAGTTGCGGGTCGCAGAAGAACGCGACCTCACAGGCATCCATATGCGCCAGTCGCGCTCCGAGTGCCTGAGCCATCGCGATTCCACGACCGTCGTGCTCCTCCACGGTCGCGGCAGGCCGCTTGTACAACCGCGGGGCGTGCGCCTGCATCATCTCGTCGTTGTAGGCGAACGACCCGGTGGCGAGTACGACACCGCCGCGCGCACGTACCGTGAGCGGAGCGCCGAACCTCGTGGCGACGATCCCTACGACGCGTCCGGTCTCGTCGACGACGAGACGCTGGACCCGGACATCGGATTCGACACGCACGCCGAGATCGGCGGCCTTCGCGATCAGGGTCGTCATGAGCACGTGACCGGCAGCCTGATCACCGTTGCGCGGCATCGGCACCTGAGCGAGATGCCCACGAGGAGCGGGGTCGACGAGTGCGGTGAACGGCGCGGCGTTCTCACCACCGCTGTACATGAGCGAGTCGTCCACGGGGCACTCCCACCCGGGCTGCGACCAGAAGCTCTCCTTGTAGGGCACGCCGCACGCTTCGAGCCACTCGAAGTGGTCGACGCTGCCCTCGCAGTAGACGTCGAGTTTGTCCTCGTCCACACCCGGGCCGAGGGCCGCGGCGAGAAAGGTCTTCATCTGCTCGGGGGTGTCGTCGAATCCGCACGCCTTCTGCAGTCGCGTGCCACCGCCGAGGTAGACGATACCGCCCGACAGCGCCGCCGCTCCCCCACCGCCACCGGTACGTTCGAGCACCAGTACGTCGGCGCCACTCTCGGCCGCACCGATCGCCGCGGAGACACCGGCGATACCGAAACCGGCGACCACGACGTCGGCTTCGAGATCCCAGCGTTCGATCTCGCCGGCGGGGACAGGGCGAACCGGAGAAGTGCTCATGGAAGGTCCTTCCGAAAACGGAGAGCGGCACACGATCCCGCAGAGGGTGGAGTGATCCCCTCGGACCGTAGAGGCCGTTCCCCCTCGGCGGTGAAGAATTCCCGGTGGCCGGGAGAACGGGCAGAAACACTCGCGGCGTCCCCACCGCGAGCGCGGAGATCAGATATCAGATGAGGTTGTCCTCGACCGGCAACCCGAATGCGTCCCGTCCGTACAAGGCATAGGCCCGCTCGGGTTCGTTCGCGACGTGGACGCTTCCGGCATGTGCGTCGCGCCAGGCACGTTCGATGACACCGCCGAGGAACAACGACGTCCCCCCGGCCGTCTTGAACAACAGGTCGATCGCCTCGACCGCTCGCTCGGTGGCCCGCACCTGATCCCGCCGGGTACGCAAGCGCAGTTGCAGCGGGATCTCCGCGCCCGCCCGCGCCAGCGTCCACAGCTCACGCATATTACGGTCGAGCTGGAGCGTCGCCGCGTCGATATCCGATGCTGCCCGTCCCACGGCGACCTGCGCGAACGGATCGTCCACGAAACGTCCCCCACCCAGACTCAGCCGCACCCGCTCGCGCATCGCCGACAGATACTCGTCGTAACATCCGGCGACCACTCCCACGATGGGCACGGCGACGGTGGTGGTGAACATGGCGGCGAACGGAAGCCGATAGAGCGGACCGGTGTTGACCTTCTGGCCCGGCCCTCGCAGCTGCGAGGTCTCGTAGTTGCTCTTCACCCGGTAGCCGGGGACGAACACGTCGTCGACGACGATCTCGTTGCTGCTCGTCCCTCGCAGTCCCACGACGTTCCACACGTCGCGAATCACGTAGTCGCACTTCGGAACGAGAACGGTGACGACATCGACGGGCTGCCCTTCCGACCCGACGATCACCGCACCGAGCAGCGCCCACGACGCGAACCCGCAGCCGGAGGAGAACATCCACGTTCCGGACAGGCGGTAACCACCACCGTCGACGGGGACGAGTCTTCCGACCGGGGCGTACGCCGAGGAGATGAGCACGGAATCGTCCTCACCCCACACGTCGCGTTGCGCCCGGTCGTCGAACAGAGCGAGATGCCAGGGATGGACACCGACGATGGAGGCGATCCATCCCGTCGAGCCGCAGACCTCCGAAATCGTCCGCACCACTTCGTAGAACCGCGCGGGTTCGGTCTCCGATCCGCCGTACCGGCGGGGCTGCAACATGCGGAACACCCCGGCCGAGACGAGATCGCGGATGGTCTCGTCGGGAATGCGGCCGAACTGGTCGACACGTGCGGCCCGATCGGCGATCCCCGGGGTCGATTCCCGGACCGCGTCCAGAACGTCGTCGGCGGTCATCGGACTCCTCGTGTCGTGTGTGCGCTTCCCCCGCAGCATATCCGGGTTCCACGCGCCGCCCCTTGTGCACCCGCGTGCGGCTACGGCAGCGACCGGCCGTGTCGGAGTTCCGGGTGGATACTTCCGCCGCCGCGTCCCGAGGTCACTCGACGCGCAGGAGCGGTGCGAGTTCGGTCGCCACGTTCTGCACGGAGCCGAGATCGCGAACCGTCCGGGCGAGCCGCTCGAGTCGTTCCACGGAGACGAGATCACCGCAGAAGTCCACCGCTTTGCTCATCACGCTGTCCCAGTCCGCACGGGTCTCCGGGGTCCAGGGGTCTCCCCGAGTGAACTCCGTGTCCACCGCGTACTCCCGGCCGCGGGCGCGCACCGTCATCGAGGCACGGGTTCGGCGGGGGCGGCCGATCGTCGAATCGGCCACGGCATCTCCCCAGTCGCGGTCGAGTTCGGGATCGGGTGCCGTCACGATTCTGGACGCGATGTCCCACACCTTCGGATCCTGGGTGTGGATCGGATCGAACCACGCGGGTCCGGGTGTGATCTGCAGGACGGCCAGTGCGAGCAGATAGGGGATGTTGAAGGCTCCGTGGATCGCGGCACGATGGTCGGGTTCGATACTCGTTGCCGGCGTGTGGAACACCCGCTGGCTGTAGGCGCCGGGGTTGAGCCGAACCTCGATGTGTTCGATATCGTCCGGCCCCCAGCCGTGTTCACGGACGAGCGCGCGCAACGCATCGATGGGGGCACCCGTGTAGCGGCAGGCCGGGTAGTACTTCACGGCACTGTCGAGTATCCACCAGTGGTCTCCGATGTCCTCGGTGATCGCCTCGCGCCGCACCGAACGGAATCCCTGGGCCTCGAAGAATCCCGGTTCGAGGTCGAGTAGGTCCGGTTCCCCCAGATAGCCGGCCTCGGCAAGAATCAATGCCGTCATTCCTGCCTGCACCACATGCATGTTCGGGCAGTACTTGTAGGTGGCCAGTTCCGTGCGTTCGGTGTTGTGGGTGTTCCGGGCCGTCGGGGCTGTCGCCGCAGCGAGCGCGAGCGCGTGGATCATCCGGTCGCGGGACACACCCGACACCAGGCCGGCGGAGACGACCGTGCCGAGAGTGCCGTATCCGCTCCCGAAGAGTTCCGACCACTTCATCTTTCCGTCGACGACCTCCATGAACGAGCATGCGAGGTTGAGCCGCGCGGTCATGTCGTAGCCGACAGCGACGGCACGGAGCAGGTTGTCGCCGGACGCACCGACGCGTTCGGCCTCGGCGAGGGCCGAGGAGACCACGATCGTCGCGAAGTGCGCCGAGTTGAAGAGCGTGTCGTCCGCGTCGAGCGCGTAGGTGATCTCGGAGTTGAACGCAGCGGCGACGGCGGCAGGCGCTTTGGTCGAACGGCCGAACACCGTGGCTTCCTCGGGCCCACCGAGGCGATCGATCACCTTGTGTGCCATGCGAGTACGTTCCATGTGTGCTGCGGCGAGGCCGCACACGAGGGTGTCGAAGACGATGAGTCCGGTGTAGTCGGCGACTTCCGGCGGCAGCGCGCGGGCATTGCGCGCGGCGGCGAAGTCGGCGATTCGTTCGGTCAGCAGTGACGTCACAGGAGCACCTCGGGCATGCGTAGGGACGGCCCGCGTCGAGATGCGTGAGGATCCGGCACGAGCTGTAATCCACATCACTCTCGCCGAAGACTGTGATGCACCGCCTTCCGGTCCCGCTCACCGGGAGCCGCCCTCCCCGGTGCACCGGGGCGATCGGACAGGGCCACCGACGCGACGATGCCACGGCGTCGTACGCCGTGGCATCGTCGGAAGGTATCCGGGTGGACGAACTCGATCAGCCCACCGGAGGCGAGAACGCCGCGAGCGGTTCGGAACCCGACCAGTCGTGGCCCCAGTAACTGTCCGCGGTGATTTCCTCTGCGGTGTAGAAGGTCTCGTCGACGAGCATCCCCTCCGTGCCGAACTCGAGGTCCCATCCGCCCGGAGCCCGGACATAGAACGAGACCATCTTGTCGTTGGTGTGGCGGCCCAGCGTCGACGAAATCGAGAAACCGAGCTTGTTCACCCGATCCAGGGCCTGACCGACCGCGTCGAGGGTGTCGACCTCGAGCATCAGATGCACGAGACCGGGCGCACTCCCGGGCGGGGCCGGGCACAGCGCGAGGCTGTGATGACGGCGGTTGACGCCGAGGAAACGCACTCGCCGGACCGGCGGGGGGGCCGAGAGTCCGCCGAGCCGGGTCGCTCCGCGCGGGAGGAAACCGAGCACCTCGGTGTAGAACTCGTAGGACTCGGCGAAGGCTGCGGTGGGCAGGACGACATGTCCGAGCCCTTCCTCACCGGTGTGGAAGGTGCCACCGAAAGGCGTCACGATCGGGCTGTGGTCGAGCACCGGCCCGAAGAAGACCTCGGTGCGAGTTCCGCCCGGGTCGTCGAAAGCGATGACCTGCTCGGCGTCGCGGTAGGTGGACTCTTCCTCCGAGAGCACCTCCACCTCGATACCGGCCTTCTCGACCGCCTCGCGCACGCGGCGGAGAGCGAACTCGTCGCGCACCTCCCAGCCCACGGCGAGCGCCTTGTCGACCTCGCCGGGAAGCACGATCAGACGTGCACGGCGCTCGTCGATACGCAGGTAGAGACCGTCGGCCTCGGGCCCGGTACCGACCGCCATGCCGAGCCCGTCGACGACGAGTTCTCGCCACCGAGTGATGTCTGTGGTCTGGATCCTGAGATAACCCAGGCCCCGGATGTCCGTCATATCCGAATATTCCTTCGCCGTCAGTGGTGTGATGTCAGATCATCGACCGCATCATGCCCTGCGGCTCCTCGCCGAGCTGGCAGAGCGTCGCGGCATGGAAGATGGATCCGGGCACGTGGATGGCGTGGCTCAGACCCGCGTGGGCGTCGCGCCAGAAGCGCTGCAGCGGATTGCTCAACTGCAGTGCGCCACCGCCGGCACGGCCGAAGATCTCGTCGACCGCTGCCACGGCCCGCCAAGCGGCGGCCGTCTGCGTGCGCCGGCCGATGGCGCGCTGTTCGAAGGTGACCTCCACGCCCTTCTCCGTCAGATCCCAGAAACGATCGACGGTCTCGAGGATGGCGGCCCGGGACGCGGCGATCTCCGCGGCAGCGTTGCCGAGGGACGACAAGACGTAGGGATCCTGCTTGATGGCCGTGCCGGACACCGTGACCCGCTCACGCTGCGACTCGATGTAGCAGTTCAGAGCGCCCTCGGCGATACCGATGAGCGACGAGGTGATACCGAGCGGGAAGATGCACGAGAACGGGAACTTGTAGAGCGTTTCGTCCCGGCCGGCGTCCTGCCATGCCACACCGCCCATGACGCGCTCCGCGCGCAGGGTGCGGTACTCGGGGAGGAAGGCATCCTTGACGATGAGGTCCTTGGATCCGGTGCCACGCAGACCGACCACGTTCCAGCTCTCGTGGTCGATGGTGTAGTCGGACCGCGGCAGGAGCACGTGCAGGCTCTGTGGCGGGTTGAGCCGGTTGCCGTCCTTGTCGCCCACGGCCGCGCCGATCATCACCCAGTCGCAGTGATCGGTGCCCGAGGAGAACGACCAGCGGCCGTTGAGGATGTACCCGCCGTCGACGGGGGTCGCGACACCCATCGGCGCGTACGGGGAGGCGATCCAGGTGTCGGGATTCTCGCCCCACACCTCTTCCTGTGCCTTCGGGTCGAAGAAGGCCATCTCCCACGGGTGGACACCGACGATGCCGCTGACCCAGCCGGTCGCGCCGTCCATCGCACCGATGGCCATGGCCGTCTCCGCGAATTCCCGCGGGTGCGCTTCGAGACCGCCGAATTCCTTCGGCTGCAGGAGCCGGATGACACCGGCGTCACGGAGTCTTTTTGCGCTGCGGTCGGTCAGACGCATGAGGGTGTCGCCTTCGGCGCCGTCTGCGCGGATTTCGTCTGCGAACTCCGAAACGGAGTCGAGCACCTGTCCCATGATCTCTCCAGCTCTGTGAGGGTGACGCCCCCGGTACGGCATGGTGAGCGTCGGTTCCGTTGGCGCTTACGGTCCCAGGAGAACGGTTCTCGTATCGTGGATTTTCCACTGAGCGGGAACCGCTCGGCCGGCGCCGAGGGTACCCGGCGGGCACCCTCGGCGACCGGTGCCTAGGAGTCTTCTCGGGTGAGGAACGCGAGCACGGTCGACAGCCATGCCTCGCGTGCTTCGATCATCGTCCAGTGCCCGCAATTGGGGAACACGTGCAGTTCACCCCGGCGCAGCTCGCGCATCGGGAGCATTCCCATGTCCACGGGACTGACACGGTCGTCCCGGCCCCAGGTGAGCAGGGTCGGCGCGGTGATCTTGTGCAGCTGAGCCCAGTACGGGGTGGCGTCGGAGGCGGCCGCGGCCTTCGCGGACGCGGCGAAAGCAGCAGTGCTGTACATACGCCGCGCGATCTCGAGGGTCTTCGGTTCGGTGGCGAGTGCCCACCGCTCCTCGATGAGTTCCTCGGTGATGATCGCCGGGTCGTACACCATGGAACGCAGCCAGCGGACGAGCTTCTCCCGGGTCGGATCGTCGGTGAACTCCATGAGCAACCGGATGCCCTCGCCGGGGGACGGAGCGAAGACCGACCGTCCCGCCCCTCCGATGGTGACCAGTTTCTTCACCCGATCGGGCTGGGCGATGGCGAATTGCGTTCCGACGATTCCGCCCATCGAGTTACCGATGACGGAGACCCGGTCGAGGCCGAGTCCGTCGAGGAAGTCCGTCACGGCCACCGACGCCATCGCCATCGGGTGGCCCTCGCACGGATCGCTCACTCCGAAGCCCGGAAATTCCAGGACCAGGCAGCGGAAGTGCTCCGCGAGATCGGCGAGCACCCCTCGGTAGTTCCGCCAACCGGTGACACCCGGCCCGGATCCGTGGAGCAGCAGGAGCGGTTCACCCTGGCCCGCTTCGTGATACCGGAGGGTGCCGCGGTCGGTCGCGAGTTCCCTCGCCGTGGTCTCGAAACTCAATTGCGTCGTCATACCGACGAGGTTTCCAGTGATCCCACTCACGTCGCGCGTACGCTCCCGATCACCGGGATGCCCCGAGCAGGGACCGGGGGTGCGGGCGTATGAGTGTTACATCCAGCCGTCGGACTGCGTTGCGAGCATGCGTTCCATGACCTGCGGTGACCACGACGCATCCGCCGCCCGAGCGGCACGATTGCGGCGGGGGGTGCTCAGTTCGGGGTACAGCGTGCGGGAGATGTCCCGGACGGCGTTGGCGACCAGCGGTGCAATGCGTTCGAGGTGTCCGGGGCGGGTGGGCCCGCACAGGGAGATCGCGGCGACGGGCGACGCAGGGCTGCGGATCGCGGCGCCCACGCAGGACATACCGGCGGTGGCCTCGCCGGTTTCGAAGGCCAGGCCGTGACGGCGGCGGATCCGGTTGAGTTCGAGGTGCAGGGTCGACAGGTCGGTGATGGTCCGCTCCGTGCGCGGGGGCAGTTGCGGACCCACGTAGAGAGCATCGACCTGCTCGGGTTCGAGACCTGCGAGCAGTGCCTTACCGCCGGCGGTGGCATAGGCGGGTGCGCGTCCCCCGACACGGGAGGGCAGCGCTGCGGCGAGCTGACCACCGATCTTGTCGAGGTAGACGCAGTCGCGACCGTCGAGCACGGACAGGTGCGCGACCATGCCCGTCGTCATGTGCAGTTCGTGGAGCAGGGGCGCCGCCGCCTCGCGGATGCGGATGTGCCCGCCGTCGCCCTCACCCATGGTCTTGGCGCGGCGACCGAGGCAGTACCCGAAGGATGCGTGGTCGATCCAGTCGAGCCGTACCATCTGGTCGAGGATGCGGTGGACCGTCGAGCGCGGCAGGTGAGTGCGGCACGCGACTTCCTCGAGGGTGAGCCTGGAGGACATGTCGTCGAACGCGTCGAGAATGAGGGTCATACGTTCGACCATCGACGCGGGCAGTTCGCGCTTCGATGCCTGGGAGACCTGCGCATGTTGCGAGTCGGACATCGCCACCCTTTCTCCGAACCTGGTCACCCACCACAGCGACGAAACTGAAATTGATTCTTGTGGGCGCTCTCCAGAGTACTCGATGGTGACCTGTTGCACAATTCCCGTTGAGCGGACACCCCGCGGGCCGGACGGCCTCGCCGCTCCCTCCGCGCGTCTCACTGAGCAGGAGATACTCGGCCTCGCGGCTCGGACTGTGGGTACAACCGAGGCGCGGGCCGAATCCGCCCTGCAGCCGTCATCCTACGAGTCGAAAGAGCCGAGACCGCGATGCCAGAAACCGAGTCCCCCCTCTTCCGCCCCCTGACGGTGCGCTCTCTCGAGCTCCGCAACCGCATCGTGATGTCCCCGATGACCCGCTCCTACTCGCCGGGTGGCGTGCCCGGTGCGGACGTCGTCGAGTACTACCGACGCCGGGCCGCGGGCGGTACCGCCCTGATCGTCACCGAGGGTGTCGCCATCGACCACCCGACGGCGGTCGACAACTCGCGGGTGCCGCACATGTACGGCGAAGCAGCCCTCGAAGGCTGGCGCCGCGTCGTCGATGCCGTCCACGCCGAAGGTGGACGTATCGTTCCTCAGCTCTGGCATGTCGGCCCCCTCTGGGGGGCGATGACCGCCGATGTCGATCCCGCTCTCACCCCCATGCGGCCGTCCGGTATCTGGGGCGAGCTCGGCGTCACGTCCTACGGGAAGAGCTACGTCGAACGGGCATCCGCCCCCACACGGGCCATGACCCTCGAGGACATCGAGCAGGTCGTCGCCGCCTACGCCGACGCCGCCGCCGCGGCGGCCCGGGTCGGCTTCGACGGCATCGCCCTGCACGGAGGGCACGGTTACCTGCTCGACTCGTTCCTCTGGGAGGGAACGAATCTCCGTGACGACGAATGGGGCGGAGACCTCACGCGCCGCACCCGCTTCCCTGCTGCGGTTGTCGCCGCGATCCGCTCGCGCATCGGCGACGACCTGCCGATCTTCTACCGGTTCTCACAGCACAAGCAGCAGAACTACGAAGCGCGGATCGCCCACACGCCGGACGAGCTGAAAGCCGTCCTCACGCCGTTGGCCGAAGCAGGTGTCGACGTGTTCGACGCGAGCATCCGACGTTTCGACATGCCGGCATTCGAAGGCAGCGACCTCACGCTCGCGGGCTGGGCGAAGAAGGTCACCGGAGCACTCTCGATGGCGGTGGGCAGCGTGGGAATCGCGACCTCCTTGCGCGAGAGCCGCCTGCAGGGCAGTGCGCCCGTGCGCAACAACGTCCCCGAACTCGAACGACGTTTGGGCGAAGACGAATTCGACCTGATCGCCATCGGACGTCTGCATCTGGCCGACCCGGCGCTCGCAACGACCCTGCGCACCGGTGCCGAGCTGCCCGAGTTCGATCGCACGGTGCACGAGGCCGCACTCATCTGATCTCCGGCACGCGGTCCCGCTCATCGGGATCACAGAGCGGGACGACTCTCACCTGCTCTAGAAAGTGATCCGAGACACTCCCATTCGTGGGTCGGGAACCGCGGCCCGAGATCGGGTCGCCGAGAGTATGGAATGTGCTGTGACGTCCTACGCCAACGAACTCTCCCACTCGGAATCCGTGGCCCGCACAGGTCGGGGCCGATTCGACCGGCGGCAACCGGTGTGGGTGATCGTGTCGGTCCTGATCGCCGTCGAGATCATCAGTGCGTTCGAAACATCCATGATGTTCGCCGCGATTCCGACGCTCATCACCGAATTCGGTAGCGACGCATCGACGGTCGGGTGGGCTGTGACGGCCTTCCTGCTCGTGTCCGCGGCATCCGCCGCGGTGTGCGGGCGGCTCGGCGACATGTACGGCCGGGAACGGATCCTGATGATCCTTCTCGCCGTCGCGGCGGTGGGTTCGACGGTCAGCGCTGTCGGTGACAGCCTCACCAGCATCATCGTCGGTCGCGCGATCCAGGGTGTGGCCGGTGCGATTCTGCCGCTGTGCATCGGCCTGGCACGCGAACACCTTCCGGCCGAGCGCGTTCCCGTCGCGGTGGCACTGATCTCCGGTTCCGCCGTCGCCGCGGGTTCGGCGTCGCTGCTCGTCGCCGGCCTGCTGATCGACAACGCCAGCTGGCACATGATCTTCGTCGTGGCGGCCGTCTATGCGCTCTTCGCGCTGCTGCTCGTCTGGTTCGTCCTTCCCTGGCGCCGCCCCACCGGGACCTCCGAGAAGATCGACTACCTCGGAGCGGTGGGCTTCGCCGGTGCTGTCGCCGCGATCCTGCTCGGTGTCAACAAGTCCCAGGCGTGGGGTTGGTCCGATGCGCGCACCCTGGGCCTCATCCTCGGTGGCACCGTCGCACTGGTCCTGTTCGTGCGGTGGGAACTCCGGATCCCCTCCCCCATCATCAACGTGCGCCTGTTCACCGATCGCAAGTTCTCCCTCACGATGCTGGCCACCGTGGCGATCGCGGCAGGACCACTGGGTGTGATCACCATGATCATCCCGATCATCATGCAGACGCCCTCGACCGGCGGCTTCGGCCTCGGTCTCAGCGCGACGCACGCAGGCTGGCTGTCGTTCATCGGCTCCCTGTTCGGCTTCGTGTGCACCCCGCTGAGCGGACGGATCTCCGCCGCAGTGGGTTCACGGGTGTCGATGCTGCTCGGTACCGGCCTCTTCGTCGTCGGAACCGTCGTCATGCTCACGGCACACCACTCCGTGGTCGCCATGACCGCGATGGTCGTGGTGGTCTCCGTCGCCACCGCCTTCGCCTACACGGCAATTCCCAATCTGATCGTCGAGGCAGTGCCCGAGCACAACACGAGCGAGACGACCGGCACGAACGCCGTGCTGCGCACCGCGGGCCAGGGCGTCGGTACGTCGATCGCCACCATGCTGCTCGCCTTCGCGGCGACCCCACTCGCCGGAATCAACATGGTCGGTGTCATGCTCATCGTCCTGTCCGTGGTCACGATCGGGATCACCGTGCTGATCCCCCGCACCGCACGCGCCGCCTGATCCCGAACAGCCTGTCTCCTCCCGGTGTCCCGATTACCGGGAGGAGACGCGCGTGTGTATCGGGCGGCGTTCTACCGTGGTCCGATCGAAAATTGTTGTATCGAAGGGAACCCGCTGCGATGACAGCCGTCCAGGCACCGGTCAGTTCACGTTCCGCTGTGCTGACCGTCAGTGCAGTCGTCCAGGAGACCGCAGACGCGTGTTCACTGGTGTTCGACGTACCACAGGATCGCCGCGCGGACTTCACCTACAAGCCCGGCCAGTTCCTGACCTTGCGCATCCCCAGCGAGGTGACGGGTTCCGTGGCTCGGTGCTACTCCCTGGCGAGCTCACCGCACGCCGACGAACCGCTCAAGGTCACGGTCAAGCGCACCGCCGACGGATACGGCTCGAACTGGCTGTGCGACAACATCACCGCCGGCCAGAGCATCGAGGTGCTGCCTCCCGCAGGAGTCTTCACCCCGGTCGACCTCACCGAGAAGCTCGTACTGTTCGCCGGCGGAAGCGGGATCACCCCCGTCATGTCGATCCTCAAGTCGGCACTGCACAGCGGAAACCGTAATGTGGTGGTGATCTACGGCAATCGTGACGAGAAGTCGGTCATCTTCGCCGAAGAACTCCGTGAGCTCGCCGCACGACACTCCGACGCCCTCACCGTCGTCCACTGGCTCGAGAGCGTGCAGGGCCTGCCGTCCCCGCAGCAGCTCGCGACCTTGATCTCCTCCTTCGCCGATCACCGCGCGTACATGTGCGGGCCCGGCCCGTTCATGGACACCGTCCGCAACAGCCTGCTCCTGGCAGGTGTCCCCAAGGACCGGATCCACGCCGAGGTCTTCACCTCGCTGTCCGGCGATCCGTTCGCCGACGTCCCCCTCGTCGAGATCGACGAGTCGGATGCCGACGCGACCTCTGCGACAGTGCAACTCGACGGCGAGGAGCACGAGCTCGTGTGGCCGCGCAGCGCCACTCTGGTGGACATCATGCTGTCCAAGGGACTGGACGTGCCGTATTCGTGCCGTGAGGGCGAGTGCGGATCGTGCGCGTGCACCGTCGTCGAAGGAGAGGTGGACACCCCGCCCTCCGCGATTCTCGACGAGGAGGACATCGCCAACGGTTACGTCCTCGCGTGCCAGGCCCGGCCGAAGAGCAAGAACGTGCGCATCGACTTCTGAGTCCCCCACAACGAGATCGTCCCCGGATGCCGTGAGGCACCCGGGGACGATCCGTATGTGGTGGATCAGCGATTGAGCAGTGCCCGCATCGCTGCCGCGGCACCGTGGACGAGCTTGTCGCGAGGGAACCCGCTGCGCTTGACCGCGGCCTCGTAGTTGCCGCCCGCGACCCATACGGGACCGTCCTGGAGGTGTTCGAGACCCTCGCGCGCGACATCCTCCGGCTCGGCAACGAGCATCCCGGGAATGTCGAAGTTCAGACCCGCGCGCACCATCGCGGGCGTACGGGTCACACCGAGGACGAGTTCGACGACGTGCACACCGTGCGGCGCGAGTTCGAGCCACAGGCTCTCGGCGAAGACGCGACTGAACGCCTTCGATGCCGCGTAGATGCTCTGATGCTCGGCTCCCATGTACCCGGAGAGCGATCCGAGCAGCATGATGCCACCGCGACCGCGTTCCTTCATCGGTCCACCGAACAGATGCGACAACTCGACCTGACGGTGGACGTTGAGTTCGATCACACCGCGGAATCCGTCGATGTCACCGGTGACGAACTCGTGGCCGTAGCTGTTGGCGCCGGCGTTGAAGATGAACAGCCCGACCTCGATGTCCTCGGTCGCCCGGCGGATCTGGTCCACCGCGTCGTCGTCGAGGAGGTCCAGCGCGAGAGTGCGCACCTGCACGCCGTTGCTGCGCGCCTTGTCCGCCGTCTCCTCGAGAGGTCCCGGCTTACGGGCGATGAGCACGAGATCGAATCCCGCGCGGCTCAGTTCGTCGGCGAACGCCGCACCGACACCTTCGGATCCGCCGGCGATGACGGCCCACGGGCCGTAGTGCGAGCGATCGAGGTCGAGACGTTCGGTCATGATCGGGTCCTTACGGGAAGTAGTCGGAAAACGAGAGTTCGGTGCGTGGACGTCAGTGCACGATGGGAGGTTTGATCGGGGTGTCGTCGAACACCTCGATGACGCCCGCGGTGGCCGCCCGGGTGATCGCCGCATCCAGATGCGGACACGACATCCGGGGCGCGCCGGGGCGGCCGTCGCGACCGTCGTGGTCCTGAACGACAGGACAACGACGGCGCGCGTCGGCGTTCCACTGGATGGACGTGTGCTCCCAGCTGTTCTTCTGGACCAGCACCTGCGCGGCGCATTCGCCGCACCGCAACGGCTCCATCCGGTTCTGCATGTTCTCCGCTCCTAGTCCGCGGTGGTGGACTGCTGCGCGCCGGCCTGTTCGGCAGCGCCGGCTCCGTCGAGGGCGGTCTTGCGAGCGATGTTCTCCTCGACCTCCTTCATCCAGGCCGCCACCGGACGGGTGGTGTCCATCTCGAATTCGAAGCGGTCGGTCATTTCCGGCTTGACGTCCTCGACGTCCACATAGAACTGCTCGTACCAGCGACGCAACTGGTAGACGGGGCCGTCCTCCTCGCACAGGAGCGGGTTGTCGATGCGCGTCTTGTTCCGCCAGATCTCGATGTCCTGCTCGAAGCCCTTGGCGATGAAGGTCCCGAACTGCTGAGCGGTCTGCAAGGCCTGCTCGCCTTCGAGACGGTCGGACTTCTTGACGATCATGCCGTACATCAGCACGAACTTGTCCTGGGAGACCGGATAGTGGCAGTTGATCAGAACCGACTCGACGTCGTACCCCACGTACTGGTAGACGAGGTCGTCGATCATGAAGGACGGTCCGAAATAGCTCGCATCCGAGCGGCTGCCCAGCATCTTCGGCTGTCCGGCCGCATGCGGACGGGCATCTTCCCGGGCCTGACCGCGCATGAACTGGCTCGCCACCTGTCCTTCGAAGACGTTCTTGAAGTACGTCGGGAAGGAGTAGTGCACATAGAAGAAGTGCGCCATGTCGACGATGTTGTCGATGATCTCACGGCAGTTCGTGTCGACCTCGGTGGTGTACCAGACCCAGTCGGTCCACTCGTCGCTCGTCGCACCTTCGATGCGCGGGATGGTCACGTCGGCCGGCGGCGGGTTCCCCTGCGGGTCGTGCCACACGAAGAGCATGCCGTCCTGGTCGAGGGTGTGCCATGCGCGGGTCTTCGCGATCGGAGGAACTCGCCGCGCATACGGGATGTTCTTGCAGCGACCGTTGCCGCCCCAGCGCCAATCGTGGAAGGGACACGCGATCTCGTCGCCCTTGACGGTGCCCCGGCTGAGGTCCCCGCCCATGTGCCGGCAGTACGCGTCGAGGATCTTGATCTCGTCGTTGCTGTCGGCCCACACCACGAGCTTGGTGCCGAAGGCCTCGACCGAGTGGGGCTTGCCGTCCTTGAAGTCCTTCGACAGACCCAGGCAGTGCCAGCCCCGGGCGAAGCGGGCGGGAGTCGACCCGGCGACGATCTCACGGATCTCGGATTGTTCGGAAGTGCCGAGGCTCACGGTCATCCGTCCTTTCGGGAGGAAGGGAAGCGTTGGGGTTCAGGCGACGGAGTCCGATGAAGCGTTCCGTCGCTATACGACCTGCACGCTAGGTGATCGGAATCACCCCTGATGAGGGCATCTCACTGGTCGAGACCTCCGCCGGTGCCGGAAACGGAGGCCCCCTGCGATCACGCGACCGTAGCGGGCTCCGCGGTCGGCAACAGGGCCGCCCGGCCGTTGGCGACGAACTCCTGCTCGATGCGCGCTCGCGCCTCGTCGTCGAGCAGAACGTACTCCGGCGTCCGTCCGACACGCACGTAGACCGGATCGGTGGTGTTCCACGCCACCGCCCGCAGCGGTGCCTTGTTCACCTTGTTGCTCCCCGTCAGCGGGATCTGTGCGGTGACGCGCACGAACCGCGGCCACCACTTGTCACCCATGTCGGGCTGCTCGGCGAGGACGGCCCCGAACACCGCCGGATCGAACTCCGCGCCGGGATCGAGTTCGACGGCGCACATGACCTGATCCCCGGTGGTCGGATCGGGCACGGCGAAGACCGGGGCGGACAGGATGCCCGGAACCCGGAGAACGATTCGTTCGACGGGGGCGGCGGAGAAGTTCTCGCTGTCGACACGGAGCCAGTCGGAGGATCTGCCCGCGAAGTAGAAGAAGTCGTTCTCGTCGCGGTATCCGAGGTCTCCCGACCAGAAGTCGTTCCCCTTGATCCGGTCGGCCATCGCCTCGGGGTTCTTGTAGTAGCCCTCGAAGGTGTGTGCGGTGTCGCAGGCGACGATCTGGCCGACAGCCTCACTGTTGAGGAGACGACCCGACTCGTCGAAGCGTGCGCGGGGACATTCCTTGCCCGTGGCCTCGTCGAGAATGCGGACGTCGACGTCACCGACGGCGACTCCGAGCGAACCGGCCGGGGTGTCCGGGGTGCGGTTGATGCGGAAGACCCCCTCGCTCATGCCGTAGCCTTCGACGACCGTGCACCCGAAACGTTCGGAGAAGCGGGCCACGTCGGCCTCGGACGCCTCGGTGCCGAACGCCAATTCCAGGGTGCTCGTGCGGTCGCGGGGGTCTTCGGGACGGCTCAGGACATACGACAGTGCCCGTCCCACATAGTTGACGAAGGTGGCGCCGTAGCGGTGGATGTCGTCGGAGAACCGGCTTGCGGAGAACTTCCGGATGAGGCAGACGGTCGCGCCGGCCCGCATGGCCGTGCCGAGGTTGAGCATGACCGCGTTGCCGTGGAAGAGCGGCATGCACAGATAGGCGACCGAATCCTCGCGCATGCGCACACGCTCGGTGAGCGGCCCGAGAAGGCGGGCCAATCGTCCCTGCCCGACGATGACGGCCTTCGGCGCACCGGTGGACCCGGAACTGAACAGCAGCAGCGCGATGTCGTCGGCGGACGGGATCGTCTCCGGCAGGTCTGCACCGCGGAACGGCTCGAGGAACTGCCCGTACCGCGCGTCGTCGATGTCGTAGATCCTGTCGTCGGCGAGACCGTGATCGACGCCCTCGAGCAGGTGCGAGAGCCGGGATTCGGTGATCACCAGGTCGATATCCGCGTGCCGGATGTCCCGGGCGATCTCCGGGCCGCTACGGCTGGCGTTGATGCCCACGACTGCCGCCCCGGCCATCGCGCCGGCGCCGATCCAGAAGACGAAGTCGGGGACGTTCTCGAGCAGCACCCCGATGTGGCGCTGCCGATCCGCGGGAGCAGGCACGGTCGCGATGAGCGCGGCGGCACGATCCGAGCTCTCCTGCACCACCTCGTCCCAGGTCCACTGCCGGTCCTCGAAACGCAACCCCACCTTCGGGTCACCGTGACGAGCGCGCACTACTTCTGCGAACGTGTCCAAGTCTTTCCTCCAGACGGTTGTGGCAATCAAGCGAATACGGCGCGACCGCCGGACAGGACGGAACCGGTCTCCGTGACGACGTCGAACCGGGCGTCCGCGGCATCACCCCAGGCGCGCACCTGCGCGGTGTCGCCGGGGAAGACGGGGGCCGCGAACCGGCCGAACAACGTCGTGAGGTCGGCGGGGTGGACCCCGAGCATGCGTGCGAGCGGCAACGTCGCGGCGGCCAGCGTGCACAGTCCGTGCAGGATGGGGCGGGGCTGCCCGATCCGCGCCGCGGCGTCGGGATCGATGTGGATGTGGTGCCGGTCACCGGTCAGCCGATAGAGAACGGCCTGATCCGGGCTGGTCACGAGGGTGCCGACGAGGTCGGCGTCACCCTCCGGCGCCGCCGGTGCCGACGGCCCGCGTTCGCCGCCGAAGCCGCCCGCTCCGGGCGCGAACAACGACCACGTCGCGACGAAGAAATCGCTCTCCACGACGACCTCGAAGACGGCCGCCCGGCCCTTGTCCCAGACCTCCCCCACGCGCGCGGACATCGTGATCTGCCCTGATCGCGGCAACGGCGCGCGAACCTCGAGACTCTGGGAACCGTGGAGCGCGGTGCTCGTGTCGAATGCGCCGAGCGCACCGAGCGCATCCGGCGCCCACTGGGCGAGGGTCAGCGCGAAGGTCGGCAGTACCCGCAACCGGTCCTCGAACACGAGGTCGAGGTCGGTCGCGCCGGCCCCCACGGCAAGCGCGTACAGGATCGCGTCCCGTTCGTCGTAACCGATCGTGCGGGTGCCCAGATCGTGGCCGCGCCACTGCGCGGGCGACGACGCGGTCGTTGCGGTCATGCGGATGGAAGTCCTTTCTCACAGAGGGCGCCGGGCGGCGGCCCGACCGAGACAGGACCTCGCTTCCCACAGACGCCCAGGTCACAGGCTAAAGAGACAGGTGGTGCCCGTCACCGCCCGTCCCACTCACCGGTACATTCGAAGCCGGGGTGACCGGCCGTGAGATTCTGGCGGTACGCACTGGATGGAGGAGGGGACGTTCGTGAAGCGTGCAGGGGAACAGATGGGATTCGAGCGATGACCATCCCCTCCGATCCCTCCCACTACGTCGATCAGCTCGTGTCGCGACTGACCGGTCCGGGCGGCGAGTTCGAAATCGCGGTACAGGACGTCCTGGGTACCGAGATGCCCGTCATGCGCAAGCGCGATCTCGCCGTCGCGGATCTGCTCTCCCAGTCCCTCGTCTGGGGAGACCGCGAGTACCTGGTCACGTCCGATCGGCGCATCACGTTCGCCGAGAATGCGCGCATGTCCTACGCCCTCGCGGCCGCACTGCACGAGCGATACGGGGTGCGGACGGGCGACCGCGTGGCGATCCTGTCGGCGAACCGGATCGAATGGATCACCGCGTTCTGGGCGACGCAGGCTCTCGGCGCGATCTCGGTGGGCCTGAACGCCTGGTGGGTGCAGCCGGAACTCGAGTTCGGTATCCACCACTCCCGGCCCCGGGTGCTCTTCGTCGACGGTCCCCGCGCTGCCGCCGTGGCCGGCATCGACCGCGCACGGACCGTGGTGCTGTCGATCGAGGAG
Organism: Rhodococcus sp. Q1; assembly: GCF_004153645.1. Taxonomy (NCBI): domain Bacteria; kingdom Bacillati; phylum Actinomycetota; class Actinomycetes; order Mycobacteriales; family Nocardiaceae; genus Rhodococcus; species Rhodococcus sp. Q1. The sequence goes on from NZ_SDMJ01000004.1 coordinate 590,292, forward strand.
GACCTGCCGCGCCTCATCGCCGAATTCGACGGCGCGCAACCGCCTCCCCCGCGGGTCGCCGAGGACGATCCGGCCGTCCTCCTGTACACCTCCGGCACGAGTGGTGATCCGAAGGGTGCGCTGCACTCCCAGCGCAATCTGCTGGCGGTGGTCGACTACCACCGGTACCTCGACGCGATCACGACGATCTGGACCGGCGGCACCTACACCCGGGCCACGCCGTCGGATGCCCGGTATCTGCTGACATCCTCGCTGTTCCACATCACGAGCCTGCACAACACGATCGTGCCCCGCCTGGCCACCGGCAGCACCGTGGTGATGAACCAGGGGTGGTTCGGAGTACGCCCCGTCCTCGAACTCATCGAGTCCGAGCAGGTCACGCACTGGATGGCCGTGCCGTCGATGGCGGCGCGAATGCTCGAGGACGAGGACCTCGACGGATACGACCTCACCTCCCTCACGCGGTTCACCCTGTCGTCGGAGCCGCTGACACCCGAGTTCAAACAGCAGCTGCGCGAACGGCTTCCGTTCGGCCGGCAAGCGATGGTCGACAGCTACACCATCACCGAATGCAGTACCTCGATCGCGGTGGCCTCCGCCGCGGAACTCGAGCAGTATCCGGGCACGGTGGGCGCACCGATCATCACCGTGAGCCTCGAGATCCGGGATCAGACGGGCGCGTGGCTGCCCGACGGGCATGTGGGTGAGGTGTGTGTCCGCAGCCCCTTCGTGATGTTGGGCTACTGGGACGACGAAGCAGCGACGGCGGAGGCCATCACCCCCGACCGCTGGTTGCGCACAGGGGATTTCGGTTTCGTGGAGGACGGCCGGTTGCGCCTGGTGGGCCGGCGGGCGGATCTGATCCATCAGAACGGCGAGAACGTCTATCCCTCGGAGGTCGAACGCGTGCTGGCCCAGCACCCGGCCGTCCGCGAGTGCCTGGTGACCGGCGTGCCCCACCCCGAATGGGGGCAGGAGGTCGCCGCGGTGGTCGCGCTCGTCGAGGGCTCCTCGGTCACCTCCGAGGAACTGACGACCTTCGCTTCCGAGCATCTCGCCTACTTCAAGGTCCCGACGCAGTGGACACTGACCCGCAGTCTGCTGCCGCGCAACGCCACCGGAAAGATCATCCGCAAGCGCTGGCGGGACACCCACGGACCCTGGTGACCCCCTACGAATCCTGACTGCCGCTGCGGGTGGGCCGAGACCGGACCCGGCCCACCCGCGAGACATTCCGTCAGCTCAGGCGCTCGAGCACCATCGCCATGCCCTGGCCGCCGCCGACGCACATCGTCTCGACACCGAACTGCTTGTCGTGAGTGCGCAGATTGTTGATGAGCGTCGTGGTGATCCGGGCACCGGTCATACCGAAGGGGTGACCCAGTGCGATCGCCCCACCGGCGACGTTGAGCTTGTCCTCGTCGATACCCAGCTCACGTGCCGAACCGAGCACCTGCACGGCGAAGGCCTCGTTGATCTCGAACAGGTCGATGTCGCCGATGCCCATGTTCGCATTCGCGAGGGCCTTGCGGGTGGCGTCGATCGGCCCGAGGCCCATGATCTCCGGCGACAGGCCCGAGACACCCGTGGAGACGATCCGGGCGAGCGGGGTCAGCCCGAGTTCCTTCGCCTTGACGTCGGACATGATCACCAGGGCGGCCGCACCGTCGTTGAGCGGGCACGCGTTGCCGGCGGTCACGGTGCCGTCCGGACGGAAGACCGGCTTGAGCTGGCTGACCGCCTCGTAGGTGGTGCCCGGACGCGGGCCGTCGTCGGTGGACACGACCGTGCCGTCGGCGAGGGTCACCGGGGTGATCTCCCGCTCGAAGAAGCCGCTCGCGATCGCTTCCTCGGCGCGGTTGTGCGAGCGCACGCCCCAGCGGTCCTGGTCCTCGCGGGAGATCCCGGTGAACGACGCGACGTTCTCCGCGGTCTGCCCCATGCCGAGGTAGACATCCGGCAGGAGTCCCTCGCTGCGCGGGTCGGTCCACTTCACGCCGCCTTCGGCGAGCGTGGCACTGCGGGCCTGTGCATCGTCGAACAGCGGGTTCTTCGTGTTCGGCAGACCGTCGGCGTTGCCGGTGACGAAGCTCGACACCGACTCGACGCCGGCCGAGACGAACACCTCGCCCTCGCCGGCCTTGATGGCGTGCAGCGCCATGCGGGTGGTCTGCAGCGACGACGAGCAGTAGCGGTTGACCGTGACACCGGGCAGGAAGTCGTAGCCGAGCTGGACGGCGACGACGCGGGCGATGTTGAAGCCGGACTGGCCGGCGGGCTGACCGCAGCCGAGCATCAGGTCGTCGATCTCGGCGGGGTCGAGGTCGGGAACCTTCGCCAGCGCCGCCGCGACCATCTGCGTCGCCAGGTCGTCCGGGCGGATCGACGCAAGCGAGCCCTTGCGTGCTCGTCCGATCGGCGACCGTACTGCGGACACGATTACTGCTTCGGGCATCTTCTCTCCTCGGTGTTCCGGTCGTACTGCGACCTTACGACCCTCTGGGTCAAGCGGCTATCCTGTGCTAACTTACCAAGCAATCGCTTGGTTCGGTACAGACGTTAGGAACATGCCATGGGCATCACCTCGACCTCCGACAGCGCCGGTATCACCACGGTCACCGTCGACTTCCCGCCCGTGAACGCTCTCCCCTCACAGGCCTGGTTCGACCTGGCCGAGGCCGTCACCACGGCCGGGCGCAGTCTCGACACCCATGTGGTGATCCTCCGTGCCGAGGGCAGGGGCTTCAACGCAGGTGTGGACATCAAGGAAATGCAGGCCACCGAAGGGTTCGACGCCCTGATCGCCGCCAACCACGGTTGTGCTGCCGCATTCGCCGCCGTCTACGACTGCGAAGTACCGGTGATCGTCGCCGTCAACGGCTTCTGCGTCGGAGGCGGCATCGGCCTCGTCGGCAACGCGGACGTCATCGTCGCCTCCGACGATGCGATCTTCGGTCTGCCCGAAGTCGACCGTGGTGCGCTCGGAGCCGCGACTCATCTCGCGCGCCTCGTCCCCCAGCACATGATGCGAACCCTGTACTACACGGCACAGAACGTGACCGCGCAGCAACTCGAGCACTTCGGCTCGGTGTACAAGGTCGTGCCGCGCAGCGAACTCGACGCTGCCGCACGCGAGGTCGCCGAGATGATCGCCGCGAAGGACACCCGCGTCATCCGCCGCGCGAAGGAAGCCATCAACCGCATCGACCCCGTCGACGTCAAGACGAGCTACCGCCTCGAGCAGGGTTTCACCTTCGAGCTGAATCTCGCCGGCGTCGCCGACGAGCACCGCGACGAGTTCGTCGCAACCGGAAAGCCGCGCAGCAACAGCTGACGCCCATACCACCAGGAGTTCGGAACACCATGCGTGACAAGAGAATGTCGCTCGACGACGTGGTCGGCGAGCTGCGCAGCGGAATGACCATCGGCCTCGGCGGCTGGGGATCGCGCCGCAAGCCCATGGCCCTCGTCCGGGCCATCCTCCGTTCGGACGTGAAGGATCTGACCGTCGTCACCTACGGCGGTCCCGATCTGGGTCTGCTGTGTTCGGCGGGCAAGGTGAAGAAGGCGTACTACGGATTCGTGTCGCTCGACTCGGCACCGTTCTACGACCCGTGGTTCTCCAAGGCCCGCACGGGCGGCGAGATCATCGCCCGTGAGATGGACGAGGGCATGGTCAAGTGCGGCCTGGAAGCCGCCGCCGCGCGCCTGCCGTTCCTGCCCCTCCGCGCGGGCCTGGGTTCGGCCGTGGTCGACTTCTGGGAGGGCGAACTGAAGACCGTCACCTCGCCGTATCCCGGACCGGACGGCACCGAGACCCTCATCGCCATGCCGGCGCTGAACCTCGACGCGTCGTTCGTGCACCTCAACATCGGCGACAAGCACGGCAACGCCGGTTACCAGGGCGTGGACCCCTACTTCGACGACCTCTACTGCATGGCCGCAGAACGTCGCTACGTCTCCGTCGAGAAGATCGTCGAGACCGAGCAGCTCGTGAAAGAGGTTCCGCTGCAGCAGCTCCTGCTCAACCGCATGATGGTCGACGGGATCGTCGAAGCGCCGAACGGGGCGCACTTCACCCTCGCCGGCGACAGCTACGGTCGCGACGAGAAGTTCCAGCGCCACTACGCCGAGTCCGCCAAGGACCCCGAGTCGTGGAAGGCATTCGTCGACCGCTTCCTTTCGGGCAGCGAGGACGACTATCAGGCCGCAGTTCAGAAGTTCGCACAGGAGCAGTCATGACCACCACCGAGACCGTGACCCGCGCCGAGTACTGCGCGATCGCCTGCGCCGACATCTTCTCCGGTGCCGGCGAGATCATGGCGAGCCCGATGGCGACGCTGCCCCAGATCGGGGCGCGGCTGGCCAAGCTCACCACCGAGCCCGACCTGCTCATCACCGACGGTGAAGCACTCATCCTCGCCGACGTCCCGGCTCTCGGAGCGAAGGCACCGGTCGAAGGATGGATGCCGTTCCGCAAGGTGTTCGACGTCGTCGCGTCGGGTCGCCGCCACGTGGTGATGGGCGCCAACCAGATCGACCGCTACGGCAACCAGAACCTGTCGGCCTTCGGCCCGCTCCAGCAGCCGACGCGTCAGATGTTCGGTGTGCGTGGTGCTCCCGGCAACACCATCAACCACGCGACCAGCTACTGGGTCGGCAAGCACTCCTCGCGCGTGTTCGTCGACACCGTCGACATCGTGTCCGGTGTCGGATACGACAAGGTCGATCCCGAGAACCCGGCGTTCCGCTTCCTGGACATCCCGCGGGTCGTCACCAACCTCGGTGTCTTCGACTTCGGTGGCCCCGGCCACACCTTCCGGGCATTGACCCTGCACCCGGGTGTCGAGGCCGCGACCGTCGCCGAGAACACCTCCTTCGAGGTCGCCGGTCTCGACGAGGCCGGTGTGACCCGTGAACCCACCGCCGAGGAACTGCGCATCATCCGAGAGGTGATCGACCCCAAGGGATTCCGCGATCGTGAGGTCGCGCTGTGAGCACCCTGCGCACAGCCCTGACGGAGCTCGTGGGCATCGAGCATCCCATCGTCCAGACGGGCATGGGCTGGGTGTCCGGCCCGCGCCTGACCGCCGCGACCTCGAACGCCGGTGGTCTCGGCATCCTCGCGTCGGCGACGATGACCTATCCCGAACTCGAAGCGGCGGTCGCGAAGACCAAGTCGCTCACCGACAAGCCGTTCGGCGTCAACATGCGCGCCGACGCTTCGGACGCCGGCGAGCGCATCGACCTGCTGATCCGCGAGAAGGTCAAGGTCGCGTCGTTCGCGCTCGCCCCGAAGAAGGAGCTGATCGCCAAGCTCAAGGACCACGGCATCGTCGTGGTGCCGTCGATCGGTGCGGCGAAGCACGCCGTGAAGGTCGCATCCTGGGGCGCGGATGCTGTGATCGTGCAGGGCGGTGAGGGTGGTGGTCACACCGGACCGGTCGCGACGACGCTGCTGCTGCCGAGCGTGCTCGACGCCGTCGACATCCCGGTGATCGCCGCCGGTGGTTTCTTCGACGGTCGGGGACTCGCAGCTGCGCTGTCGTACGGTGCCGCGGGCGTCGCGATGGGCACGCGCTTCCTGCTCACGAGCGACAGCGCGGTGCCCGATTCGGTGAAGCAGCAGTACCTCGCGCGGGGTCTGCAGGACACCACCGTCTCGCTCAAGGTCGACGGCATGCCGCACCGCGTGCTCAACACCGAACTGGTGAACAGCCTCGAGAAGTCGAGCTACGCCAAGGGACTGGTCGCAGCCGCACGGAACGCGACGAAGTTCAAGGCCATGACGGGTATGAAGTGGTCGACCCTCGTCAAGGACGGCCTCGCCATGAAGAAGGCGAGCGACCGCACCTGGCAGCAGATCATCATGGCCGCGAACACCCCGATGCTCCTCAAGGCCGGCCTGGTGGAAGGCAACACCGAAGCCGGTGTACTGGCTTCCGGTCAGGTCGTGGGCATGCTCGACGACCTGCCGAGCTGCCAGGAACTGATCGACCGCATCGTCGCCGAGGCCGTCGAGCGCATCGACGCCCTTGCCGGCCTGCGCGATCAGGGACGTCCCGTCGCCTGATTCCGATCCCGAGCACGTCGAGACCGGCGTCGTTGTCGAATATCCGCGAGAAATCGACAACGACGCCGGTCTCGTTCGTTTCCAGCGACCGCTACTCGGCGGCGAGCGCGCTCAGGTTGCCACGATCCCAGCCGCCGAGCTCGGCGGCCGCGTCGTAGGTGCTGCGCAGGAACCGCAACAGTTCCGCGTCGGGGTCGGCCGCGGTCCGCACCGCCTCGTAGGGCAGCACGAACTCCCCCAGTTCGGCAGCGTAGTGAGCGGCGTCGGGGCGCACCGGGTACTGGGCGAATCCCTCCAGTGCAGGGTAGACGTACGAATAGAACGCGCCTTCGTCCCCACCTCCGGGCCAGAATCCACAGCTGCTGAGCTCGTGGGAGTAGGCCTCCCTCATCACTGCGTCGGGACAGTTCGGGATTCCCCCGGGATGGGGCGGAGCAGGGCGCCCGGAGAATCGGGTGCATGCGAGGTCCATCGCACCCCAGAAGAAGTGCACCGGACTGACCTTGCCGAGGAATTCTGCTCGGAACCGGAGCAGGACACGATGCGCCTGCACGAGTTGCCGCCAGAAGAGATGGGCTGCCTCGGCGTCGTACGAATCGTGCTCACGGTCCTGGGCGAACGGGATCGCCGGGTCCACCTCGTTGGGCGTAGCCTGGATCCGGGTCGCGATACCCAGCTCGTCCAGAGCCGTGAAAGTGCGGCTGTAGAAGTCCGCGACCGGTTGCGCGACCAGAGGGACGGAACGACTGCGGCCGTCGCTCGCCCGGATGTGCAGGCGGTGTTCGAAGAAATCGAACTCCATGTCGAAGACGGAGTGCTCGTACGGAATCGACGAGGTGCCCAGCCCTCGTGGCGTGACGTACAGCGTCGTCTGCCACCAGTGGTTGACCATCGGTGAATGGGCCATGCGGATCTTGCCGACGATCTGCAACCACATGTGGAGCGTGTCCCGGGTGTCGGTCCATTCCGCCGTGCGCAGGCTCGGCCACGCCTCGCCGGAAACAGGTGCTGGGTCGTTCACGATGCCTCCCGCGGTCCGGGAATCGACCCTACTCCGCCGAAGCCCGGCCCATGGCCCGGTCAGGAGGATTCCCGAGACCGCGTCACAGCAGTTCCCCACAATTTCAGGGAACTGTGTTCGGAAGCGGACCGGAGCTGCCGCACCGATCAGGCCTGTCACGACGACAGCGAGAAACGAAACGGCGGTGATGGAGATCGCCAGTGGGAACGGACTGTGACGCAATCGCTTCCAGACCGATGGCAGTCAGGTTTCCCGGTCCGGATCCGAGTACGAGCACGATCGTGCTCCGACCGAGTGCATCCCGGAGCAGGTAACGAGCGAAAGCCCCGACAGCGCCGAGGTCGTCGAGGTGAATCGGCCTTCGGCGCAACGGAGATCTCGGGGACCGAGGAACATGCATCCAGCGTCGCCGAAGGGGTATCCCGGGCGCCGCGCACGGGTCGAGTTCGCTCATCCATCGAAAGTCGGAGACCCAGGATCGGTACGGCACGGTGGCGGACGGCGGGACTAGAGTGGCGAGATGCGGAGTTCCGATGTGTCCCACGCGGGCGGGGCCCTGCCGGTGCTGCGCGCCATGCAGCTCGGCGCCCATCTCCTGTTCTTCCTGCTTCTCGCGGTGGGTGTCGTACGCACGGTTGCCGACAGTGCTCATCCCGTTCCGATCATCGCGCTCGCTGTCGTGGTGGCGGGATGGTACGTCTTCGGAATCTTGTTCGCGCGACGTAAGGGCTTCGAGAACGGGGAGCCGGTACAGCGCCGATGGGGACAGATCTGGTTCGCGGCGCTTGCACTGGGATGGCTGGCACTCGTGGTGGCGGAGGTCAACTTCGTCTGGCTGGCGTTCGCGTTGTTCTTCTTGTGCTTCCCCTTGTTCTCCACTCCGGTCGCGTTGACGGTGACGAGCGCACTGACCGCGGCGGCGATCGCGGCGACCCTGTGGCACGGCACCACGAACACGGTTGCCTCGATTCTCGGTCCGGTGTTCGGAGCGGCAGCCGCTGCCGGCATGGCCGTCGTCTATCAGCAGCTGGTGCGGCAGTCCGCGCAGCGACAACAGTTGGTGGACGAGCTCACCGAGGCGCACCGCGAACTGCTCGGCGCGCAGGACGAATTGGTGGCGCTGCAACGGGAAGCGGGCGCACTGACCGAACGTTCCCGCCTCGCGCGCGACATCCACGACACACTGGCGCAGGGATTCTCGTCCATCCTGCTGCTCTCTCGTGCCGGGCAGCGCGCGTCCGACGACCCCGCCGCGATCTTCGTGCAGATAGCGGACACCGCGCAGCAGAATCTGGTCGAGGCCCGCCGAGTGGTCGACGCGCTCGCACCGGTTGCACTCGAGTCCGCGCCGCTCGAATCCGCACTGCGGCGCCTGCTCGAGCAACTCGAGCAGCAGACCGGGATCAGCGGTGAGCTGCTCACCGACGGCGAGCCGGTCTCGCTCGTGATGGACTTCGACGTCGCCTTGCTGCGTGTCGCCCAGAGCGCCCTCGCGAACGTGCGGCTGCATTCGCGGGCCCGTCGGGTGCGGGTGACATTGAGCTACGCCACCGACGAAGTGCGGCTCGATATCGTCGACGACGGTATCGGATTCGATCAACGTCAGGATGGTGGATTCGGCTTGCGGTCGATGCGGGAACGACTGGCCGAACTGGGCGGCACACTCGTCGTGGAATCGGCGCCCGGAGACGGAACCGCGGTTGCCGCAACCCTTCCGGTCGGGCGGGTCGCATGAGCGCGGTGCGTGTACTGCTCGTCGACGATCACCCGGTGGTGCGGGCGGGACTGCGCGCGTTGCTGGCGTCGCACGACGACGTCGTGGTGGTGGCGGAGGCATCGTCGGGTGAGGAGGCCGTGGCGTCGGCGGCTGCCGCGAAACCGGATGTGGTGTTGATGGATCTGCGTCTGGGATCGGGGATCGACGGGGCGCAGGCGACCGCCCGGATCGTGGCGGCGGCCGATCCGCCGAGGGTCGTCGTGCTCACCACCTACGACACCGACGCGGATATTCTGCGTGCGGTGGAGGCCGGTGCGGCAGGTTATCTCCTCAAGGACACCGACCCGAAAGTGCTGATCGAATCGGTGTTCGCGGCGGCCCGTGGGGAGACGGTCCTGGATCCGGACGTGGCCCGGCGCCTCTACCGCCGCATGCAGCAGCCCCGCGCCGACCTCAGCGCCCGTGAGATCGAGGTGCTCTCGCTCGTGGCCGAAGGGTTGTCGAATCGCGCAATCGCGAAACAGCTCTTCGTCAGCGAGGCAACCGTGAAATCTCATCTGGTGCATGCCTTCACCAAACTGGATGTGGACAACCGCACCGCCGCGGTGGTGGCCGCACGCGAACGGGGCCTGATCGCCTGATCCGTGGCCAGGACCGGATCAGGAGAACGAACCGTGGCGGCCCTCGCCGGAGGCGAACCGCGCGGCCCCAGCGACGGTGTCGCTTCCGACGGACTCCAGGCCGATGGCGAATTCGAATCCGAGCGCCTCGGATTCGGAGCGGCCGAACTGTTCGTGGACCGACCGACGATCGTTGCGCATGCAGGTCTGCGGGAATCCGGCGATCTCCCGCGCCAGGTGTTCGCCGGCGTCGCGTGTGGTTCCGGGTTCGACCACACGGTTGGCCAGACCGAATTCGCGCGCTTCCGCCGCTCCGACGGGTCGACCCGTCAGGATCATGTCCATGGCCCGGCTCGTGCCGATCAGGCGGGGCAGCCGAACGGTGCCGCCGTCGATCAACGGCACTCCCCACCGGCGGCAGAAGACACCGAACACCGCGTCGGCGGAGACGACGCGCAGATCGCACCAGATCGCCAGTTCGAGTCCACCGGCAACCGCGTAGCCTTCCACCGCCGCGATCACCGGCTTGGAGAGCACCAGACGCGTCGGTCCCATCGGACCGTCGCTGTCCGCGCCGAGAACGTTCTGCCGGTCGGTACCGATCGCTTCGAGATCCGCTCCTGCACAGAAGTTTCCGCCGTCCCCGTAGAGGACCGCCACATCGGCGGCAGCGTCTGCGTCGAATGTCCTGAACGCGTGGGCCAGCTCGGCGGCCATCGGACCGTCGACCGCGTTCCGGCGCTCGGGGCGGTCCATGATCACGGTCGTCACCCGATCGCGCGTCTCGACGCCGATCGATTCGTACGGCGTCATACCCGTCCTCCCCCGCTCAACAGCATCGACTTGCCGGGTTCGCATCCGCTGCGGCATGCCGCTCACGCCAGTAGTCGCGTTCGCTCGGCGGCGGCCGATCGGGATGCAGGCGGCGGTGCAGTTCGACGTACCTCGCGTAGTCGTGGTCGCCCATGACCGCCCCGACCCACCACCACGCGCGACGCAGTGCCGTGATCACGACCCACCTCCGTCCCCGTCGCGATGCCGCGAGGCGTGGGTGTGTGCGGCGCCCGGGGCGCGGACCCTGCCCGATGCGATCAGCTCGTCCCACTCCTTCTGCAGTTCCCGCTCGGCCGCGGTCGGCACGAAACCCGCGGGCGCGAATATCTTCGACGGCACGTCGGGTGTCTCGGTGGTGGGCATACCTCCGGCCCGGACCGATCTGATGCACACCACCACACCGGCTGTGACGACGATCAGTACGAGACCCGCGAACACGATCGACAGGGTGCCCTGGATGAACGTGTTGCGGATGACGGCGTCGATCTCGTCGGCCGTCTTCGCCGAACCGAAAGTGGTCGCGCCGGAGTTCTTGGCGTCGACGAAGGCCCGGTGCTGCGCCCAGTAACCGACCGCGCGGTCGCCGGAGAAGATCTTCTGCCACGACGCCGTCATGGTCACGATCAGATCCCACACCAACGGCACACCGGGGATCCACGCCCACTTCACCAGCCCCTTCTTCACGACGATGGTGAGCACGACCGTCAGGGCGATGGCGGCGAGCAACTGGTTGGCGATGCCGAACAGCGGGAACAGAGTGTTGATACCGCCCAGGGGGTCGGTGACGCCCATCAGCAGGATCGCACCCCACAGGCCGACGACCACCGCGGAGCACAGCCACGCACCGGGGCGCCAGGACGGATCCTTGAAGCGGCGGGCCGGACCGCCGAAGTTGCCGAGCGAGTCCGACAGCATGAACCGCGCGACACGCGTTCCCGCGTCGACGGTGGTGAGGATGAACAGCGCCTCGAACATGATCGCGAAGTGGTACCAGAACGATTTGAGGCTGTCGCCTCCGAACAGGTCGCTGAGCACCTGCGACATGCCGAAGGCGAGCGTCGGTGCGCCGCCGGTGCGGGAGATGATCGATTCCTCGCCGACCGATTCGGCAGCGGCGGAGATCTGTTCGGGCGTGATGTCGGGCGCACCCAGCCCGAGACCGTTGACGTAGGCCGCTGCGGTTTCGGGGGTGCCGCCGGTCAGGGCCGCAGGGGCGTTGAGCGTGAAGTACAGGTGCTGGTCGATGATGCAGGCGGTGACCAGTGCCATGATCGCGACGAACGACTCGGTGAGCATGCCGCCGTAGCCGATGAGCCGGATCTGCTTCTCCTTCTCGATCAGCTTCGGTGTGGTGCCCGACGAGATCAGGGCGTGGAAGCCCGAGAGTGCACCGCAGGCGATGGTGATGAACAGGAACGGGAACAACGATCCCGCGAACGCCGGACCATCACCGTCGATCGCGAACGACGTGACGTCGGGCATCTCCAGGTTCGGTCGTGCGACGAGGATCCCGATCGCGAGCAGGACGATCGTGCCCACCTTCATGAAGGTCGAGAGGTAGTCGCGCGGGGCGAGCAGCAGCCAGACCGGCAACACCGACGCCGCGAATCCGTAGGCGATCATCAACCACGAGATCGTCACCGGGGACAGGGTGAACCAGTTCGTCCCCCAGTCGGTCTCGGCGACCCAGCCGCCCGCGATGATCGCGACGAGCAACAGGACGACGCCGATCAGCGACACTTCCGCGACCTTGCCGGGTCGCAGGTACCGGAGATAGACCCCCATGAACAACGCGATGGGGATGGTCATCGCGATCGAGAACAGTCCCCACGGGCTGTCGGCGAGCGCATTCACGACCACCAGCGCGAGCACCGCGATGAGGATGATCATGATGACGAAGACCGCGATCAGGGCCGCGACGCCACCGATCGGTCCGAGTTCCTCGCGGGCCATCTGACCGAGGCTGCGGCCGCGGCGGCGCGACGAGATCCACAGGACGAGGAAGTCCTGGACCGCACCGGCGAAGACGACACCGACGATGATCCAGATCGTGCCGGGCAGATAGCCCATCTGGGCGGCGAGAACCGGGCCGACGAGCGGGCCGGCGCCGGCGATGGCGGCGAAGTGGTGGCCGAACAACACCCGACGGTCCGTCGGCATGTAGTCCTTGCCGTTCTCCAGTTCTTCTGCGGGTGTCGCACGATCGTCGCGTGGCTGCACGATCCTGCGTTCGATGAACTTCGCGTAGAAGCGGTAGGCGACGAGATAGGTGCACACGGCGGCGATGACGAACCAGACCGCGTTGATCTCCTCACCGCGCACCAGCGCGATGATCGACCACGCGACCGCACCGAGAATCGCGAGCACGAGGAAGACGATGCGCGCGGTGGGCGAGATCGGTGTCCGGTCGACGACACCGACCGGTGGAAGATCGGGATCGGTCCGGAGGTACTCGACTTCGCTCGTTCTCGACGCCGGATCGACGGCCATATCGGCTCCTCACCAGGACCGTCGCGACTCCGTATACCGCCCGTTACGGTCCTCGACAACGTGCACGCTGCTGACCAACGTGACGCTACCCGACCCGGCCGGTTCGCCGACGGGACTTGCATGTCTCGATACGCCGTCTCCGAGCGCAGCACATGCGCCGGTCGCGGGTATGCGAGGTGATCACCGCCGAGCGGGCCGACGTTCGAGTTCCGTACCGTTCCGGACCGGCGCCACCCGCTGTACCACGACTCGACGACCCGGTCGCGGGTCAGCCGCGTGCGGCGATCCTCGCGCGTACCTCGGGTCGCCGAAGCGGCGGAACCGTCGGCGGCGGTTGCCGCCGCGCGGGAAGCGCCCCGAGCAGCCGAGTGGTCGTCGCGGTGACCTCGGCGACGGCCTGTTCGAAGGGTTCACGCGTGGCATCGGAGAGTGTGGTGATTCCGCTGACCTTACGGACGTACTGCCGTGCGGCCGCTTCGATCTCCTCGGCGGTCGCAGCCGGCTCGAGCCCGCGCAGCTCCGTGATGTTCCGGCACATGCTTCGAGGGTAGACGCCACCCGAGTGCCGGACCATACATCCGCGCGCCCGCTGTCCATCCGCTACAGCAATCGCTGTAGCGGATGACGAACGGGCGCGCGGAGGTGAAGGAGCAGATCAGACGCGTTCGATGATGGTCACATTGGCGGTGCCGCCACCCTCGCAGATGGTGAGCAGGCCGTAGCGGCCACCGGTGCGCTCGAGTTCGTTGAGCAGCGTCCCCATGAGCTTGGTGCCGGTCGCGCCGAGCGGGTGGCCGAGGGCGATCGCACCACCGTTGACGTTGACCTTCGACGGGTCGGCGCCGATCTCCTTGATCCACGCCAGGACGACGGGCGCGAAGGCCTCGTTGATCTCGATCAGATCGATGTCGTCGATCGTCAGACCCGTCTTCTCGAGCGCGTACTGCGTCGCCGGGATCGGAGCGGTGAGCATGAAGATCGGGTCGTCGCCGCGGGCGCTGAGATGGTGGATGCGGGCGCGCGGCTTCAGGCCGTACTTCTTCACGGCCTCGTCCGAGGCGAGCAGCACCGCGGACGCACCGTCGGAGATCTGGCTCGCGACCGCCGCGGTCAGACGGCCCCCTTCGACGAGGGTCTGCAGCGAGGCCATCTTCTCGAGGCTGGTCTCGCGCGGTCCTTCGTCGACGGCGGCGTCGCCGAGAGGCACGATCTCGTTCTCGAAGCGACCCTCGGCGATGGCCGCCTTGGCGCGCTCGTGGCTCTGCAACGCCCACTTCTCGAGTTCCTCACGGCTGAGGTCCCACTTCTCGGCGATCATCTCGGCGCCCTTGAACTGGGAGACCTCGTCGCTGCCGTAACGCTCGGTCCAGCCGGTCGACCCGCCGAAGGGGGTGTCGAAACCGTACTGCTGGCCGACGATCATGGCCGCGGAGATCGGGATCTGCGACATGTTCTGCACGCCGCCGGCGATGATGAGGTCGGCGGTGTTGCTGAGGATCGCCTGGGCTCCGAAGTGCAGCGCCTGCTGGCTCGACCCGCACTGACGGTCGACGGTCACGCCCGGCACGTGCTGCGGGTAACCGGCGGCGAGCCACGAGGTACGGGCGATATTGCCGGCCTGCCCACCGATGGCGTCGACGCAGCCGAAGACCACGTCGTCGACGTCGGCCGGGTCGATACCCGTGCGTTCGACGACGGCCTTGATGACGTGCGCGCCGAGATCGGCCGGATGCACGCCGGACAGACCGCCGTTCTTCTTGCCGATCGGGGTGCGTACCGCGTCGACGATGTAGACCTCGGTCATTGCTGCTCCTTAACTGGAATTCTGGTTCGACAGTCCGTCGAGAACGATGGAGAGATACTGCTGGGCAACCTGTTCGATACTGAGCGGCCCCCCCGGCCGGTACCAGCGGACCGCGACCCAGACCGTGTCGCGCAGGAACCGGAAGACGAGTTCGACGTCGACGTCCGGCCGGAACGAGCCGTCTGCGACACCGCGTTCGATCACCCCCACCCACAGCTCTCGGAACTCGATGTGGAGTTCGGCGATGTACGCGAAACGCTCCCCTTCGAGATGCTTGGCCTCGCCCTGATAGATGGCCACTGCGGGATGCGACTTGTCGATCGCGTCGTAGGAGGTCGTCACGAGTGCCGCGAGGGTGTCGCGGGAAGAAAGACCGGACGCGACGATCTTGCGGTACCGGTCGAACAGGTCGTCGAGGAACGCGCGCAGGATCTCGTCCACCATGGACTCCTTGGAGTCGAAGTGGTGGTAGAGGCTGCCGGAGAGGATTCCCGCCGCGTCGGCGATGTCGCGCACGGTGGTTGCTCTGACACCGCGGGAGGCGAACAGATCGGCGGCGATGTCGAGCAGTTCGGCACGGCGTCCGGACTTGCCGTTGGTGTCGTCGCGGGATGGAGTCATGGAGACATCCTTTCAAGCTGCCGTGCGCGGTTCCCGAGCGCAGGCGTGACGGGAACCGCGCACGGACGCGGTCACGCGCGCTGCGAGGAGATCGACACGACCTCGCCGGTCAGATAGGTCGTGTAGTCGCTGGCGAGCATCGCGATCGTCGCCGCGACCTCCCAGACCTCCGCAGCCCGTCCGAACGCCTCACCGGCGGCCAGATTGTCGAGCAGTTCCTCGCTGGTGACCTTCGCGAGGAAGGGATGCCGGGCGATGGACGGGGCGACGGCGTTGATGCGCACACCGTATTCGGCGGCCTCGATCGCGGAGCACCTGGTGAGTGCCATGACGCCGGCCTTCGCCGCCGCGTAGTGCGCCTGCGAGTGCTGCGCGCGCCAGCCGAGCACCGACGCGTTGTTGACCAGCACACCGCCGTGATCGACCGAGCGGAAGTACCGCAGTGCCGCGCGCGTCGCGCGGAAGGTGCTGGTGAGGGTGATGTCGAGGACGCGATCCCATTGCTCGTCGGTCATGTCCACGACCGGGGTCTCACCGCCGAGACCGGCATTGTTGATCAGCACGTCGATACGCCCGAGAGTCTCGGCCGCACCGCTGATCAGGGCGTCGACCTGTTCGGTGGACGAGACGTCGCACACGATCGACGCGACCTGCTGTTCCGGGAATTCCGCGGCCAGCTTGTCCGCGGCCTCCCCGAGACGACGCTCGTGGAAGTCGGAGATCAGCACATCGGCACCCTCGAGCAGCGCCCGCCGTGCGGACGAGAATCCGATCCCGGTGCCGGCCGCGGCGGTGACGACGACCTTCTTACCGGCGAGGAGGCCGTGACCGGGGGTCTCGGCGGGCGGGGTCGCGAGGGGCGAGGTGGTGTGGGGTGAAACGGTCACGGACGTGCCTCCCGGGGAAGGCCGAGCACACGCTCGGCGATGATGTTGCGCTGGACCTCGTTGGATCCGCCGTAGATGGTGTCGGCGCGGGTGAACAGGAACAGGCGCTGCCACTCCGCGAGTTCGAGATGCTCGGGGTCGGTGATGTCGGAAGGAGTCCCGGCATGGTCGTGGTCCGGTCCGACGAGCGACGACGCGCCCTGCACGTCCATCGCCAGCTCCCCGAGGTCACGGTGCCAGCCGGCCCACAGCAACTTCGCGACCGAGGCTTGTCCGGGGTCGGCGTCGCCGAGTGTACGTAGCGCGTGAGCGCGCATGACACGCAACCCGATTCGTGCGCGTGCGATCCGTTCGCGGATGTGCGGATCGTCGAACGCCCCGTTACCGCGGGCGATCTCGACGACGCCGTCGAGCTCGCGGGCGAAGCCGATCTGCTGACCGAGCGTCGAGACGCCGCGTTCGAAGGTCAGCAGACCCATCGCGACCTTCCACCCGTCGCCGGGGGCACCGACGACGAGGTCGGCGTCGGTGACGGCGTCGTCGAAGAAGACCTCGTTGAACTCGGAGGTACCGGTGAGCTGCTGGATGGGCCGCACCGTCACGCCGGGCTGATCGAGCGGGACGAGCAGGAAGCTCAGACCGTGGTGGCGGGTCGAGCCGGGTTCGGTCCGGGCGACGACGAACGCCCATTGCGCGACGTGGGCGAGCGACGTCCAGACCTTCTGGCCGTTGATCACCCACTTGTCGCCTTCGAGGCGCGCGGTGGTGGAGACGTTGGCGAGGTCGGAGCCGGCGCCCGGCTCGGAGTAGCCCTGCGCCCACAGTTCGGTGACGTTGCGGATCCCGGGCAGGAAGCGCTTCTTCTGCTCCTCGGTCCCGAAGGCGATGAGGGTGGGGCCGAGCAGTTCCTCACCGAGGTGGTTGACGCGTGCGGGCGCGTTCGCCTTCGCGTACTCCTCGTGGAAGATCACTCGTTGATCCATGCTCGCACCGCGACCGCCGTACTCGGTGGGCCACCCGATGCAGGTCCATCCGGCGGCCGCCAGGTGGCGGTCCCACGCGAGTCGCTGATCGAAGAATTCGTGTTCGCTTCCGGGCCCACCCTTCCCCCTGAGCTCGGCGAACTCGCCGGTCAGGTTGTCTTCGAGCCACTGTCGTACGGTGGCTGCGAACTCCGCATTGTCCTGGCTCTCGCTCTCGTGCACGTCTGTACGATAACCTACCAAGCAATTGCTAGGTAGGGAGCTACGTGAACACAACACCCGGAACCACGCCGGCCGCCCTCAACCGTGCCGTCCGCGACCACGCCGACCGGTGCGCCCTCGTCGACGGCGACATCCGATTGAGTTTCGCTCGACTGCACGAACACGTCCGGGCTTTCGCTGCCGCGCTCGTGGCGCGGGGTCTGCAACCCGGTGAGCGGGTCGCGATCTGGTCCCCGAACACCTTCCACTGGGAGGTCGCCGCACTGGGCGTGCACTGGGCGGGTGGGGTCGTCGTCCCCGTCAACACCCGGTACACCGGCAGCGAGGCAGCCGACATCGTCGAACGTGTGCGGGCCGCCGCTCTCGTCGTCGCGGGCGACTTCCTCGGCTCCGACCGATTCGGCGCCCTGCGCGAGGCCGCGCCCGACCTCACCGTTCCCACGGTGATACGAATCCCACTGGGTGGCAACGACACCCCGCGCGGCGATGTCTTCGAGTGGGAGGACTTCCTCGGTCTTGCCACGGAGCGATTGCTCGAGCTGGCGGACGAGCGCGCGCGATCGGTACGGCCCGACGACGTGTGCGACATCCTCTTCACATCCGGTACGACAGGTCGCAGCAAAGGCGTCCTGAGCGCACACCGTCAGTTGATCGGTGTCGCACAGGCCTGGGCCGAATGCGCCGCGCTGACCCCCGACGACAACTACCTGATCATCAACCCGTTCTTCCACAGCTTCGGCTACAAGGCGGGTTTCGTCGCAGCGCTGCTCGCCGGCTCCACCGTCGTGCCGATGGCCGTCTTCGACACCGAGAAGGTCATGGCCATCGTCGCGCAGGAGAACATCAGTGTGCTGCCCGGCGCACCGACGATCTACCAGAGCATCCTCGACCACCCGCGTCGCGGCGACTACGACCTGAGCAACCTGCGCATCGCCGTCACCGGCGCCGCACCCGTGCCCGTCTCCCTCGTCGAACGTATGCAGACCGAGCTGAGCTTCGACGCGGTGCTCACCGCCTACGGGCAGACCGAAGCCGTGGTGGCCACGATGTGCCGTATCGACGACGATCCCGTGACCGTGTCGACCTCGTCGGGCCGCGCCACCGCCGACTTCGAGGTACGCATCGGCGACAAGGGTGAGATCCTTCTGCGCGGCCCCAATGTGATGTTGGGCTATCTCGACGACCCCGAAGCCACCGCGAAGACGATCGACGAGGACGGCTGGCTCCACACCGGTGATGTGGGTGTCCTCGACGACCGCGGTTATCTCGACATCACCGACCGGCTCAAGGACATGTACATCAGCGGCGGATTCAACGTGTATCCCGCCGAGGTCGAGGCGGCTCTCCTGCGCCTGCCGGGTGTACACGAGGTCGCCGTGATCGGTGTCCCCGACGGGCGCATGGGCGAGGTGGGACGCGCCTTCGTCGTCCCGCTGGACGGGTATCCCCTCACCGAGGACGACGTGATCGCGTATGCCAGAGAGAAACTCGCCAACTTCAAGGCACCGCGCTCGGTACGGTTCGTCGATGCGCTGCCCCGAAACCCGTCCGGCAAGGTACTGAAGAACGTTCTGCGTGAGGAGAAGTCATGACCGTCCCGTACGAACCCGATGTCGTCACCTACGAGGTGCGCGACGGCATCGCGATCGTCACTCTCAACCGACCCGACTATCGCAACGCCCAGAACTCGGTCATGACCTACGCCCTCGACGCGGCCTTCGAGAAGGCCGTCGAGGACGACGAGGTGAAGGTGATCGTGCTGGCCGGCAACGGCAAGCACTTCTCCGCCGGTCACGATCTGGGCACCCCGGGCCGCGACCATCACGTCCACTACGAGAACAAGGCCGTCATGTGGTGGGACCACGTCGACAAGGAGGGCGGCGACCAGCGCTACGCGCGTGAGATGGAGGTGTACCTGGGGATGTGCCGCCGCTGGCGCGAGATCCCCAAGCCCACCATCGCCTCGGTGCAGGGTGCGTGCATCGCCGGCGGCCTGATGCTGGCCTGGGTGTGCGATCTCATCGTCGCGTCCGACGACGCCTTCTTCTCCGACCCGGTCGTGCGCATGGGTATCCCGGGTGTCGAGTACTTCGCCCACCCGTGGGTCCTCGGGACGCGTTTCGCGAAGGAGATCCTCTACACCGGCGATCGTTTCTCGGCGCAGCGCGCGTACGAGGTCGGCATGGTCAACCGTGTCGTCCCGCGTGAGCAGCTCGAGTCCGAGACCCTCGCCCTCGCCGCCCGCATCGCGGAGATGCCCCGTTTCGGTCTCGCGCTCACCAAGCGTGCCGTCAACCAGTGCGAGGACCAGATGGGCATGCGCAACGGCATGGACTCGGTCTTCGGTCTGCACCACTTCGCTCATTCGTACAACGCCGAGGTCGGCACCGACTCTCTCGGCGGCATGAACGCCAAGTCGATGGCCGCGAGCGCGCGCCCGGTCCAGGAAGGGTCCAAGTAGTGAATCTCGAACTCGACGATGCCACCGTCGCGTTCCGCGACGAGGTGCGCGCCTTCCTCGAGGCGAACGTTCCCAGCACACCGCTGAAGTCGATGGACACCGCGGAAGGCTTCGAACAGCACCGTGAGTGGGAACGGCGGCTCGCCGACGCACGACTGGCGGTCGTCTCGTGGCCCGAGGAACTCGGTGGCCGCGATGCGACGCTCGAACAGTGGGTGGTCTTCGAGGAGGAGTACTACCGTTCGGGCGCACCCGGACGTGTGAGCCAGAACGGCATCTTCCTGCTCGCCCCCACTCTGTTCGAGCACGCGCACCCCGAGCAGCTCGCACGCATCATGCCCCGCATGGCCCGCGCCGACGACATCTGGGCGCAGGCCTGGTCGGAGCCGGAATCGGGTTCGGACCTCGCGTCGCTGCGTTCGACGGCCACGAAGGTCGACGGCGGCTGGCTGCTCAACGGCCAGAAGACGTGGAGCTCGCGCGCCTCCTACGCCGACATGGGCTTCGGCCTGTTCCGGTCCGATCCGGAAGCTCAGCGCCACAAGGGAATCACCTACTTCATGTTCGACCTGCGGGCCGAAGGGGTCACGGTCCGACCCATCCCGCAGCTCGACGGCGAACCCGGTTTCGCCGAGATCTTCCTCGAGGACGTCTTCGTGCCCGACGACCCCGAGAAGCCCGGTGAGTCCGGCGTCATCGGTGGGGTGAACGAGGGCTGGCGTGTCGCGATGAGCACGGCGTCCAACGAACGCGGGCTGTCGCTGCGTTCGCCGGGTCGCTTCCTCGCCGCCACCGACCGGTTGCTGCGCTCCTACCGCGACTCCGCCCTGCACGGCGATCCCGCCCTCCGTAACCGCGTCGCCGACGCCTGGATCGGTGCTCGTGCCTACGAGCTGTCGACCTGGGCCACCGTGACCCGGCTGCAGGCCGGTGGGCAGCTCGGCGCCGAATCGTCGATCAACAAGGTGTTCTGGTCCGACTGGGACATCGCCACTCACGAGACCGCGCTCGACCTGCAGGGTCCCGACGCGGAACTTGCCGATGGCTGGACCGACGGTTACCTGTTCTCCCTGTCGGGACCGATCTACGCCGGCACCAACGAAATCCAGAAGAACGTCATCGCCGAGCGGCTGCTCGGCCTCCCGAGGGGTGACCGATGAGATTCGCACTCGACGAGTCCCATGAGGACTTCGCGTCCAGTATCGATGCCCTGCTCACCAAATCGGACATGCCCGCCGTGATCCGCGCCTGGAACGACAGCGACACGGCTCCCGGTCTGCAGGTGTGGCAGCGACTCGCCGAGACGGGCGTCAACGGCCTGCTCGTGGCCGAGGAACACGACGGACTCGGCGCCGACGCGGTCGATCTCGTCGTCGCCGTCGAACAGCTCGGCCGCCACGCCGTGCCGGGCCCGGTGGTGGAGACCGTCGCGGTGGCCCCGGCCCTGCTCGCATCGGTGGCACCGGAACGGCTCGCGCTGCTCGCGGCGGGTTCCCTCGCCACGGTCGCGATGCTCCCGCACGTTCCCTATGCGGTGGACGCGCACGTCACCGATCTCGCGCTGCACGTTGCCGACGGCACCGTCTCGGTGGGCACCGCCGGAGAAACACGCAGGTCGGTCGACCGGTCCCGGACGCTCGCCTCGCTCACTCCGACCGAGTCCCTCGGCTCCTGTGACACCGCCGCGGCCTTCGACATCGGTGTGCTCGCCGCGGCCGCCCAATTGCAGGGTCTCGGCCGGACGCTGCTCGACACCACGGTCGAATACGCTCAGCAGCGCAAGCAGTTCGGGCGGGCCATCGGTTCCTTCCAGGCGGTCAAGCATCACCTCGCCGAGGTGGCGGTCGCACTCGAGATGGCGCGTCCGTTGCTGCACGGCGCCGCGCTCGCCGTCCGCGACGGTCTGCCCACCGCGGCCCGCGACGTCTCGGCCGCCAAGGTCGCGTGCGGCGATGCCGCGTACCTCGCGGCGCGCACGGCCCTGCAGGTGCACGGCGCCATCGGTTACACCCAGGAATACGATCTGTCGCTGTGGATCACGAAGGTCCGCGCGCTCGTCACCGCATGGGGCACCCCCGACGAGCACCGGGCACGCGTGGTCGCGGCACTCGAGAGCGAGGCGTCGTGACGTTCGAAACGGAAGAGCGTGCCGCACTGAGGGAATCGGTGCGCACTCTGCTCTCCAAGCATTCCGATTCGGCTGCCGTCCGGCGCGCGATCACCACCGCCGACGGTTACGACGGCGACCTGTGGACGATGCTCGTCGAGCAGATCGGTGTCGCGGCCCTCGCCGTCCCGGAGGAATACGACGGTGTGGGTGCGTCGTGGGTCGAAACCCACGTGGTGCTCGAGGAACTCGGCCGCACGCTCACGCCCTCCCCCTTCCTGGGTTCGGCGGTGCTCGCGGCGCAGACCGTGCTGTCGTCCGGTGATACCGACGCGGCGGCGCGCCTGCTTCCCGGCATCGCGGCCGGCGAGGTCGTGGCGGTGTGCTGGGCGTCGGCCGCCGGATGGCAGCGTCCCGGAGTGAGCACCGACGGGGACGTGCTGACCGGTACCGCGCACTACGTGCTCGGAGGTGACACCGCGTCCGTCCTGCTCGTTCTCGCGGCCGACGGCGACTCGGTGGCCCTCTTCGAGGTCGATCCGGATGCCGACGGGGTGATGCGACGCCGCGTGCCCACGATGGATCCCACGCGTGCCCTCGCGGAGGTGTCGTTCTCCGCGGTGACCGGTCGTCGCCTGTCGTCGTCCGACGATCTCGTCGACCGGCTGCGGGTGGCCGCCGCGATCGCCCTGTCCGCCGAGCAGGTCGGCGCCGCGCAGGCGGTACTCGACCTGACCGTCGAGTACACGAAGAACCGCAAGCAGTTCGGACGCGTCATCGGCTCCTTCCAGGCGCTCAAGCACCGCATGGCCGACATGTACGCACTGGTGGAGACCGCACGTTCGATGTCCTACGCGGCGGCACTGTCGCAGGATCCGCAGGACGCGTACGCCGCGAAGATCTACTGCTCGGAAGCTCTCCAGCAGGTCGCCGCCGAGGCCGTGCAGCTTCACGGCGGGATCGCGATCACCTGGGAGCACGACGCACAGTTGTTCTTCAAACGGGCGCACGGCAGCGCCCAGCTGTTCGGGCAACCTCGCGAATACCTGGGCGCAATCTCGGCCTGAGCAATATCGTCGGCGGCGATCCCTGCGGAAGGAGATACATGAGAGTCCGATACGCGAGTGCCGCCGCCGTCCTGTCCGCCGCTGCGATCACCCTGGCCACGCCGGGCGTGGCCGGGGCCGCAGCGACCGCGGAGGTCGTCCCGGGACGCACCCGGATCATGGTGACCGTGCACGGTGTGCCGGTCCATCCGGAGAGTTGCCGGGTCGACCCCGACGCGAACGGGAACACCCGGAGCCTGCCGGTGGAACCGTCGGGGACGATGATCGCGCACTTCGTCGACCCCGGTCCCCGGCGGGTCCTGGTGTGGTGTCCCGACGGAGGCATCGTCTACGACCGCATCGTCGACGTCCGGCCCGCCGATCCGCTCGCCGATGCCGCCGACACGGTCTTCCGCACCGCCGGGAGCGGCGACCGCGTCACCGACCCGACCCTTCGGTGACGAGCCTCCTCGATTCCCCGGTATCCGCGGTCCGGAACCCCTGATCATCCGGGATTGCTCGCGCCCGCCGCGGTGGCTCGCTAACGTCGGAGAGATGACACCTCCCACGATCACGCTGAATTCCGGAACGACGATCCCGCAGCTGGGCCTGGGTGTCTGGCAGGCCACAAACGACGAGACCGAACGCGCGGTCCGATACGCGATCGACGAGGCCGGCTACCGGCACATCGATACGGCCGCGGCCTACGGCAACGAGGAGGGCGTCGGTCGCGCGCTCGCCGCATCGCCGGTGCCGCGCGAGGACATCTTCGTCACCACGAAGCTGTGGAATTCGGATCAGGGTTACGAACCGGCGCTGAAGGCCTTCGACACGAGCCTGAAGAAGCTGGGCACCGAGTACGTCGACCTGTACCTCATCCATTGGCCGCTGCAGGACCGTGAGCGGATCCTGCGTACCTGGGACGCGCTCGAGAAGATCGCCGAGTCGGGTCGCGCGAAGGCGGTCGGGGTGTGCAATTTCGAACCGCACCATCTGCAGGTGCTGGTCGATCGCGGCGGACTGTTGCCGGCGGTGGATCAGGTGGAGTTGCATCCGCATCTGCCGCAGCAGGGGATCCGCCGGTTCGCGTCCGAACACGGCATCGCCGTGGAGTCGTGGAGCCCGCTCGGGGGCACGAGCAACTCGGGGTGGGGTCCGAACTCGAAGCCGAACACCCTGCTCGTCGATCCGATCGTCACCCGTATCGCCGATCGTCACAGCAAGTCGGCCGCGCAGGTGCTCATCCGCTGGCACCTGCAGAACGGTCTGATCGTCATCCCGAAGTCGGTACACGAGCAGCGCATCTCCCAGAACATCGACGTCTTCGACTTCGAACTCGACGAACTCGACCTCAGCGAACTCGACACCCTCGACGACGGCACCCGGGTGGGCGCGCATCCCGACGAGATGAACATCGGCGCACCAGCCTGATCCCTTCCCTCCATAATTGGAACGTGTTCTCATTACTGGAGTGCGCACGTCCGACTTCCGGAAGGCAGCGATGAGCGAGACGACGACGCATCTCGTGTTGGGCAGACCGGTCACGATGCCCGTGCAGGTCCGGACCGCCACGGCGTTCATGGGGATGTTCTCCGTTCCCGTGCACCCCGCGCAGGAACTCGTCGCCCACACCGGGCTCGAGATCCTGCAGTACCGGCCGGGTCACGGGATCTGCACTCTCGTCTTCGTGGACTACGTCGACGGGGATCTCGGTCCGTACAACGAGTTCGGGGTGTGCTTCCTCGTCCGCGATCATCCCGACCGCGGAGACGGCATCATCGGAGACTGGCGGAGCCTCCTCGGCGGGCGCGCCGGGGCACTCATCCACCACCTGCCCGTCGACGGGGACTTCACCCTCGCGGCCGGACGCGGCATCTGGGGCTTCCCCAAGACCCTCGCCGACTTCGACGTCGACCACGACAGCAGTACCAGACGCGGTTCGGTCTCCGCGGACGGAGCGCTGATCGCCGAATTGACGGTAGTGCCAGGAATTCCCGTCCCCGGCAAAGGTCTCGCCGCGTCGCTCGCCGCGTATTCGCACATCGACGGCATCACCCGGCGCACGGTCTGGGAGATGAACCCGAGCGGGGTGCGCACCCGGTTCGGCGGCGCGACCCTGCGGTTGGGTACGCATCCGATCGCCGACGAACTGCGTTCGCTCGGCCTGCCCCGCCGCGCACTCGCCTCGTCGTCGATACCCGACCTGCGGATGACCTTCGGCGACGCGACCGTCGTCCGACGACGACCACCGCGCTCAGGAGAGCGCGCCCGTCACGGCGAGAACGATCACCGCGACACCCAGGAGGGTGTCGAGTACGCCGCAGAACTCCGCCAGCGAGCGAGCGACCACGGTGTTCCGCCGGAAGTGGAGACAGTCCCACGCAGCGTGGCCGAGCAGTCCGAGTCCGACGACCACTCCGGCCGGGACGGGAGCGAGCATCAGCGCAGCCACCGCGACGGCCCCGAATCCGAGCATGGCCACGGCCGACGGCCCGACGAGCATCGTCCGGCCGGCCGGGGTGCGCGCGAGCCCGTAGACGGCGCCGGCGGCACCGAGAGCGACCATCACCCCGGTGACCGGCACCGGTATGCCGAAGGCGACGACGGCGACCTTGCCGATCCCGATCAGCACGACGGCGCCGAGGAACAACGGCCAGGCCGTACTGCGGCGGCCCAGTACGGCCGCACCGAGATAGACGAGCGCCGCGCCGGTCAGGATCGCCGGGAAGTCGGTTCCCCCGTCCGCGAGGACGAAGGCGGCGAGGGCGACCGCGACGAGGCTCGGCCACCGACGCAACACCCCTCGTAGCAGCACCTTCGGGCCGGCGCCCGCCGCAGGTCGATCCACGGGGACAGTGGTGATGCCGGAACTCGTCATGGCGATCCGCCTAAGTTGAACAGTGATGTTCGATTTGTCGATCAGCGTAACCTGAACCCCGGTGTTCGACAAGAGGAGGATCCGTGGCCACCGGTAAGACATCCCCCCGATCCGAAGCCGTCCGACCGGGCTCCCCCCGCGTCAGGAAACGCGCGGACGCCGAACGGAACATCGAATCGATTCTCGAGGCCGCACGGATCTCTCTGAGCCGCAACCCCGACGCGAGCATCGGGGAGATCGCCGAGACCGCCGGCGTCGGTCGCGTCACGCTCTACGGCCACTTCCCCACTCGCGCAGAACTCGTCACGGCGGTGGTGCACCGCGCGCTCGCCGAGGCGGAGGAGACCGTGGACCGGATCGACCTCACCGGCGACCCACGCGACGCCCTGCGCCGCCTGATCACCGGTTCGTGGTCGCTGACCGCGGACGCAGGGGCACTGCTCGCCGCCGCCGGACAAGCGCTGCCCGCCGAGGAGGTCCGTGCCGCCCACGACGGCCTGCTCGCCCGCGCGACCGCCCTCATCGATCGCGGTCGAGCCGAGGGGGTCTTCCGCACCGACCTGCCGTCACCCTGGTTGGCATCCGCTCTGCACAGCCTGGTCCATTGCGCCGCAGTCGAAGTCGCCGCCGGACGACTGTCGACGAAGGACGCCGCGGACTACATCGCCGCGACGGCCCTGTCGTCGTTCACCCCACCCGACTGACCGGCATCAGCTCGAGGCGATCACGCCGTCGACGTCCTGACGGTCGCGGAGCCGGGTGACCGTGTCGTGCAGGTGCTCGTCGAGCAGTCGCCGCACATCGTCCCGGTCGGCGGTACGGATCGCCTCCTGGAGCACGACGTGCTCGTCCACCTGCACGTGCAGGTCGGGATAGGTGGTCTGCAACGCGCCGAGGCACATTCGTGTCTCGACGAGCAGGGTACGGGCGGCCCGCACGAGCCGCGGACTCTCCGCGCTCGACACGAGGATCTCGTGGAAACGACGGTCGCCGTCCGAGACACCGGTGGCGTCCTCGCGCTCGGCGGCGGTGCGCATCTCGTCGATCGCGGGTTCGAGAGCCTTCCACGTCTGCTCGCGACGGCCGTTCAGCACCAGGTCGAGGGCGCCGCCCTCGATGACCCGGCGACTGCGGTAGATGTCGACGACGTCGTCGAAGGTGAGCTGAGTGACGAAGATCCCGCGATTGCGGATGCTGTAGAGCAGTCCTTCGGACAGCAACCGCTGCATGGCTTCCCGCAGCGGCCCACGGGAGACCTGGAAGTGCGCCGCGAGTTCGGCTTCGCCCAGCTGCGCGCCGGGGGCGAGCACGCCCCGGACGATGGCCGACCTGATCTGCTCGGCGATGAGCTCGGCCGTGGACGGACGGGTGACAGGACGTAGATCTCCCAGATCACCGAGCACCATGATCGGCATCCTCCTCGAACAGCGAGCCCAGCTCCGGGCATCCCACTGTATATCCGGCGAGTTCCAGGCCGTGCCATACGGTGACCTGGTTGGCGGTGAGGACCGGTTTGCCGGTCTCCTTCTCGAGCTCCCGCACGATCCGCAGCGTGTGCATCGCGGTGTCGGGCACCAGCACCGCCTGGGCGTCGGGGTGATCGTTGGTTCGCACGAAGTCGAGCACCGCCTCCCCGGTCAGGGCGCCGACCTCGGCGGCGGTGTCGATGCCGGCATCCGCGAGCGACACGATGTCGATGCCGGCGTCCGCGAGGAAGGCGACGAACAGGTCGGCGACATCGCGCGGATAACTCGCCGCCACGGCCGTCCGGGTGATCCCGAGCGACCGGATCGCGGCGACGAACGCGATGCCGGTGCTCGTCGTGGGCACACCCCCGGCAGCCCGGGAGAGCCGCTCGATCTGAGTGCGTGCCCCCTCGGGCCCGTAGACGAAGCTGCCCGACGTGCACGCCCACACGAGGGCGTCGAGGCGCTCACCCGCGAACTGTGCCGCCCCTCCGGCGAGCCTGGCGGGGCTCCCCAGGTCGAGGAGTTCGGGAACGGCATGCAGGTCGGTGCCGTAGATGTGGGCGACGGGCAGGTTCACCCCCAGGAGTTCTGCGGCGAACGGATAGTCGTCCTCGGCGGCATGATCCGGATAGACGATCCCGACGGTCGGGCGGGCACGATGCATTCAGAAGACTCCTCTCAACCATTTCCCGGGCCCGGTCATGGGCAGTTTCATCCGGCCGAGGCACGCCCAGATGGTGAGCTGGTTGGCCGTGAGGACCGGCTTGCCGAGTTCCCGTTCGAGCGGTGCGATCAGGTCGTAGGTCGGCAGGTTGGTGCAACTGACGAAGATCGCCTGCGCATCGGGTGTGTCGGCCCCGATGATGTGTTCGGCGATGGTGCGGTAGTTGACCTTCCAGATGCCGCCGCCCAGACCGAGATGCGACGATCGGACGACCTCGGTCCCGGCTTCGTCCAGGAAGTCGCGCAGCAGGTCGGTGAGTTCCCGGTCGTAGGGAGTGATCACCGAGATGCGGGTGAGGTCGAGCTTCCGGAGCGCTTCGAGGAGTGCGCCGGAGGTCGTCACCGCGCACGAGGCGCCCGCCTCGCAGATCGCGTCGCACAGGGCCTTCTCGTAGGTCACCCCGTTGACGAAACTTCCCGAGGTACACAGATACGCAACGACTTCCGGTTCCACCGACAGGACGTCGCGGGTCGCGACCATCAGGTGCCGGCGGTCGGAGACCAGTTCGGCCATGGCACGGCTCACCGGCACCGGTTCGTAGGGGGTCCGAGCGAGGTGCAGGCTGACCTCGAGCGGCGCCCATCGCCACAATTCTCGTTCCAGAGCGAGATCGAAGGGTGCGATCACACCGATGCCCCGCTGAGCCAGAGGACCTTCGAATTCGGGAATGTTCAGTTCCATACGGTCCCTCGGCTTCGTCGAGAGTTCCCTCAGCCTCGAGGATTGTTGACAATAATACGAGGCGCTCCTACGGTGTCAACGTGGATGCCGAGCCGGTCGTTGCAGTGCTTCATGCCGAAGCCGTGCCGGACCGCGCGCGGATGACCCCGGTGGCCGAACGTGCCGCGGTGCGCTGTACCGACGCCGCCGGTCTGGTCGATGCGCTCGACGGTGCCGACATCCTGTTTGCGTACGACTTCCTCACCGATGCCCTGCCTGCGGCCTGGCATGCCGCGACGTCCCTGCGATGGATCCACGTCGCCGCGGCCGGGGTCGACGCCCTCATGTTCCCCGAGCTGCGCGACAGCGACGTGGTCGTCACCAACTCCCGCGGAGTCTTCGACGGGGCGATCGCCGAATACGTGCTCGCCCAGATACTCTCCTTCGCCAAGGACATCCCCGAATCGCTGCGGCTCCAGCACGGGCACATCTGGAAGCACCGCGAATCCGAACGCATCGCCGGGCGCTCCGTGCTCGTCGTCGGCACCGGTCCGATCGGTCGCGCGATCGCGCGGCTGCTCTCCGCCGTGGGGATGACGGTCCGCGGCTCCGGCCGACGGCCTCGCCACCACGACCCCGATTTCGGCAGCGTCACCGCGACCGCCGATCTTCCGGCCGCCCTGGCCGACGCCGATTTCGTCGTCGTGGCCGCGCCGCTCACGGAGCAGACCCGGCACCTGTTCGACGCCCGGATGTTCGCCGCGATGAAGCCGCAGGCCCGGTTCGTCAACGTCGGGCGGGGCGAACTCGTGCGCACCGGCGACCTGGTCGAGGCACTGCGGGCCGGCACGATCTCCGGCGCCGCACTCGACGTGTTCGACGTCGAACCGCTCCCCGACGACCATCCGCTCTGGGACATGCCGAATGTCTCGATCACCCCGCACAATTCGGGAGACTTCGTCGGCTGGCGCGACGCGCTGGTGGACGTCTTCGTCGACAACTTCCACCGTCACCGCAGTGGCGAACCTCTTCGGAACGTGGTGGACAAGAAGTTGGGTTACGTGCCCGGCGCGTGAGAGTCGGCATCGTCCGACGAGAAGGAGGCACGATGGAGCCCACAGAGATGACCGCCGTCGAACTCGTGTCGGCCTTCTCCTCGGGCAAGTTGTCTCCCGTCGAGGTGACGCGAGCCGTGCTCGATCGGATCGCATCCCACGACCGCGAGATCAACTCGTTCTGCCTCGTCGACGAGGAGAAGGCACTCGACCAGGCCCGTAGGTCCGAGGAGCGGTGGCGGACCGGTTATTCGAAAGGTCTGCTCGACGGGGTCCCCATCTCGATCAAAGACGTCTTCCTCACCGACGGATGGCCGACCCTGCGAGGTTCGCAGGCCGTCGACGAGAACCAGGACTGGAACGTCGACAGCCCGGTCGCGGCCCGGCTGCGGGAGGACGGGATGGTGTTGGTGGGCAAGACCACCACTCCGGA
The DNA here is from genome assembly GCF_004153645.1 of Rhodococcus sp. Q1. Lineage (NCBI taxonomy): Bacteria > Bacillati > Actinomycetota > Actinomycetes > Mycobacteriales > Nocardiaceae > Rhodococcus > Rhodococcus sp. Q1. The sequence goes on from NZ_SDMJ01000004.1 coordinate 620,397, forward strand.
GATCGCATGGAAGGCGGTGACCGATTCGGCACTCTACGGGGTGACCACGAATCCCGCCGACACGACGAAGACCGCCGGTGGCTCGTCCGGGGGCAGCGCGGCGGCGGTCGCGGCCGGATTCGGTCCGTGCTCCGTCGGCACCGACGGTGGGGGCAGCATCCGCATCCCCGCGTCGTTCTGCGGCGTCGTCGGATTCAAGCCCACCCACGGGCGGATCCCGATCTTCCCCGCCAGCCCGTTCGGGCCGCTCGCGCATGCCGGGCCGATCACCCGGACGGTCGAGGACGCGGCGCTGCTCACCGACATTCTCTCCCTCCCCGATCCCCGGGATCCGACAGCGCTGGCACCGCCCCTCACGACCTTCCGGGGTGGCCTCCATCGTGAGGTGGTGGGGATGGACGTCGCCTACTCGAAGACCCTCGGATACGTCCACGTCGATCCCGAGGTGGGTGAGATCGTCGACCGGGCGGTCCGCATGCTCGACGAGGCAGGACTACGGGTGACCGCCGCCGATCCCGGTTTCACCGACCCGCTCGAGGCTTTCGAGAACCTCTGGGCGGCAGGCGCAGCCACGATGCTGAAGACCTTCCCCGAGGGCACGCGGGACAAGGTGGACCCCGGACTCGGACGCGTCTGGTCGCACGGCGAACAACTCGGTGCCGTGGACTATCTCGAAGCCCGCGCGGTCGCGGCGGCGGTCGGCATCACGATGGGGATGTTCCACCAGAAGTTCAACGTTCTGCTCACCCCGACGATGCCGATCCCCGCATTCGAGGCCGGCCACGACGTGCCGCCGGGGTCGTCGCTGACCTCGTGGCCGCAGTGGACCCCGTTCACCTATCCCTTCAATCTCACGCAGCAGCCCGCCATCAGCCTGCCCGTCGGGACGACCTCGGCGGGCCTGCCCGTGGGTCTGCAGATCGTCGGGCCGCGGCACTCGGACGACCTGCTGCTCGCGGTGGCGAGATTCGCCGAGCACGCACTGAGCTGACCCACCGAACGGCACCGCACATCGCGCGGTACCGTTCGGTTCGGCGCCCGTCTACGCGCGGGCGAAGCTCAGCGTCTCCCCTACGACACCCCCGATCCACAGGTCGTTGCACGCGACGGCGAGTTCGGGCAGGCCGTCCTCGATGCTCGCGAAGACATTGCCCGGCACCCAGCCCACGTCGCCGTTGAGCAGCAGATTGTTCCGTCCGTAGAACAACGCGAGATCGGTCGCCCCCTGCGAGGCATGGGCCTGCGAGCCGGGTTCGTAGCCATAGGCGGGATTGCCGATCTCCCACGGTTCGAAATCGAACAGGCACACGTCGCCGGGGATCGGCGTCACCGTCGGATTCTCCCGGTGCGGTGCCCCGGCGATCCTCGGCACCAGGGTGTACAACTCGTTGCGAGCGTACTTGGCATGGAAGGCGGCACCGCTCTGCGGCAACGCATCCCACACCGCCGCGCAGGTGAGCGGCGCTTCGTCGTCGAGAAGTCGTGCTCTGCACGTGATGTCGCGCTTGTCGAGAGCGATCGTGATGTATCGGGCCACGCGGACTCCCTCGTTCGACGGATTATCGGACCTCTGCGAGGACTTCGGACCAGATGCCGAGCGCATCATCGATCTGCTGCGCGGTGACGATCAGGGGTGGGATCATACGCACCACATTCATGTGGGCACCACAGGTCAACAGCAGCAATCCCTTTCGGGATGCGAGTTGTTGTGCGGCGGTTGCGCGGTCCCGATCGGGAGACCCCTCGGTGGTGAATTCGAGGCCCACCATGAGACCGAGCCCCCGCACGTCGCCGATATCGCCGGTCGCGCGCTCCCGCGCACCGGAGAGCAGTTCGCGTCCACGCGTGGCCGCGTTGTCGACGAGCCCTTCCTTCTCGATCACGTCGAGAGTGGCCACGGCCGCCGCGCACGAGACGGCATTCGCCCCGTACGTCCCGCCCTGCGATCCCGGGCGGGCGCGCTCCATGAGCTCCTCGGAGGCGGCGATACCCGACAACGGGAAACCGCTCGCGAGCCCCTTGGCGATGGTGATGACGTCGGGTCGCACTCCGAAGTGCTGGTGGCCGAAGAACTTTCCGGTGCGGCCGAAACCGGTCTGGATCTCGTCGAAGACGAGCAGGATGCCGTGCTCGTCGGCCCGTTGCCGCAATCCGCGGAAGAACCGCGTGTTCCCCGGTACGTAGCCGCCCTCGCCCAGGACCGGTTCGACGACGAAGGCCGCGATCTCGTCCGGTGCCACCAGGGTCGCGAACAGGTAGTCCAGTTCCTGCAGCGCGAAGTCGGTCGCCTCCTCCTCCGACCAGCCGTATCGATAGGCGGTGGGGAACGGAGCGACGTGTACACCACCCATGAGCGGTGAGAATCCAGCGGAGAAGCGGGTTCCCGAGGTCGTCATCGTCGCAGCGGCGACGGTCCGGCCGTGGAAACCGCCGTGGAAGACGACGATTCCGGGGCGTCCCGTCGCCTGCCGGGCCAGCCGCAACGCCGCTTCGACGGCCTCGCTACCCGAATTGGCGAAGAACAACGAGTCGAGCCCTCCGGGCAGTACCGTGCCCAGTCGTTCGGTGAGTTCGAGCAGGGGCCGGTGCATCACCGTCGTGTACTGCCCGTGGATGAGCGAGCCGATCTGCCGGCGCGCGGCTTCGACGACGTGCGGATGACAATGCCCGGTACTCGTCACGCCGATACCGGCGGTGAAGTCGAGGTAGCGGCGTCCGTCGGTGCCGTGGACGTAACACCCCTCGGCATGGTCGACGGTGACGGACGTCGCCTGCAGCAGGCGGGGTGACAGTCGGGTCATGACGATCCCTCCGAACAGCCGAGGGAGCGAACCCTCATGCTTGTTGTCGGATTGTTGACAATATGGATAACACGCGGAGAGGGGTCGCGCAACGGCGAGCGGTGTGACAACGGCGTTTCGTCACTCTCACCGGAGGGCATCCGCACTGCAGTAAGCCGCATCGCCCACGGATGAGGACATCATGATCAGCAACGACGACATCGACACCCTCGCTCGCGCCACCGCGTACGGGCCCGACGGTGACAAGCTCGGACGCGTCGGAGAGGTGTACCTGGACAACGACACGGGCCGACCCGCATGGATCACCGTCGTCACGGGACTGTTCGGCACACGCCGGCACTTCGCCCCCATCGACGAAGCCGAACTCGACAGCAGCGGAGTGCGCCTGCCCTTCGACAAGGACACGATCACCGGCGCCCCGAACATCGACGAGAACGGTGAGCTGACGCCGCTCGAAGAGGACGAACTGTACCGCTACTACCGCCGGTTCGGGGACACCCATGCAGAGGGTGGATCCACCGGCGACCGGGGCGGATTCACGGACGAGCGGGCTGGGTTCACCGACGACCGGAGGGGCCTCGACGACCGGAACACGGCCGGTGGTGGCGGTCTCGTCGGTGGTGCAGCCGGCGGACCGGGCAGTACCGGTGCGCCGCACACCGGCGAGTCGTACGGCACCGCAGCGCCGGCGGGAACAGGACAGTCGCCCACTGCGGGGACCGCACAGTCGCCCACTGCGGGGACCGCACAGTCGCCCACTGCGGGGACCGGGCATGCGCCCACCGCGAGCACCGGGCATTCGCCGACGCCGCCCGATGTCGCTCGTGAGGAGATCGCCGGCAACTACCGGCCGAGCGAGGGCCAGAGGGACGAATCGCTCGAGCACTCGATGCCCGGGCATACCGCGTCGACACCGGCCGCCCCGTCCGGCACCGCGCACCCGTCCGGCACCGCACACTCGGCGGCGGACACCGCCCGCCACGCGGCGCCCGGCGGCACCGGCGGTGAGCAGGAGATCGTCGGTCCGGGGCCGACGGGGCCGGCGCACTTCACGCCGCCGCAGCCGGCCGGCACCGACACGGGCACGACCGACGCGAAGACGGACACGGCCGCGACAGCCAGCGCGGACGACGATCGACCGCGCAAGCCGCGCCTGGTGCGCCGCGTCGTGACCACGGAGTACTACGAGGAATCGCCGGACGACGCGACCGACACCGACCGTTCCTGATCCACATACGAAGCCGGGACGGCCACATCGCATGTGGCCGTCCCGGCTTCGTCGTGCGGTCTACAACCAGGTGTCCTCCGTGACCGAGGTGAGGAACGCTTCGAGGTCGTCGCGCCAGGGCGCCGGAGTGGTCTTGTCCGGTTCGATCCCGGTGTACTGCCCCCGGTAGAAGAGCAGCGGGCGCTCCTTGTCGTCGCGCACTTCGCTCAGCGACGACACACGCCCGAACACCACCCAGTGGTCTCCCCCGTCGTGCACCGTCTCGACCGTGCAGTCGATGTGCGCGAGCGATCCGGTGAGGACGGGTGAGCCCAGCGGTGAGGACGTCCAATCGAGGCCGGCGAACTTGTCGGGTTCGCGGGAGCCGAACCGCGCGCAGGTCTGCTGCTGCTCCTCGGCGAGAACGTTGACGCAGAACCGGCCGGCTCGTTCGATCGCCGCCCACGACCGCGACTGCTTCGTGGGACAGAACAGCACCAACGGCGGGTCGAGCGACAACGCGGCGAACGACTGGCACGCGAATCCCACCGGCGTCCCGTCGTCCTCGGTGGTGGTGATGACGGTGACGCCGGTGCAGAATTGCCCGAGCACGGTGCGGAACGCCCGAGGGTCGATCGCACCGTCCCGTCCGGCCTCCGGCGCGGTCATCACTGCATTCCCACCGAGAAGTCGTGCCCCCACAGGCTCACGGCCGTGGATTCACGGGCGATCCAGTCGGCGTCCTCGACCTGCAGCCCCTCGCAACCGAATTCCACGTCGAATCCCCCCGGGGTCTTCATGTAGAAGGACAGCATCTTGTCGTTCACGTGGCGCCCCAGCGTCGCGGACATCCTGACCTTCTTCCGCAGCGCGCGGTCGAGGGCGAGACCGACGTCGTCGGAGTTCTCCACCTCGATCATGAGGTGCACGATGCCCGACGGGGTGGGCATGGGCAGGAAGGCCAGACTGTGGTGGCGCGGGTTGCATCCGAAGAACCTCAGCCAGGCGGGTTTTCCGTCGGCGGGCCGGCCGACCATCTGCGGGGGCATCCGCATGGAGTCGCGCAGACGGAAACCGAGCACGTCGCGGTAGAAACGCAGCGATTCCTCGTCGTCGCGGGTCGAGAGCACCACGTGCCCGAGACCCTGTTCACCGGTGACGAACTTGTGCCCGTACGGGCTGACCACGCGGCGATGTTCGAGCGCGGCACCGTGGAACGCCTCGAGCGTGTTGCCCGACGGATCCTGGAAGACGATCAGTTCGTCGACGCGACGATCGGCGAGCTGCTCGGCGGTGCCTTCCTTGAACGGCACGCCCGCCGCCGAGAGGCTGTCGCGAACGGACTGGAGATCGGCGGCGTTCGCGGTTTCCCACCCCGAGACGAGCAGCGTGTCGGACTCGTGCGGCTCGATCACGAGGCGGGCCGGGAAGTCGTCCATCCGCAGGTACAGCGCATCGGAGTGGACGCCCTTGCCCTCGATCATGCCGAGGACCTTCAGACCGTACTCGCGCCAGGCCGGTACGTCGGTAGCGCCGATCCGCAGATATGCCAGCGACCGGATACTCATCTATTCGACTCCATCCGTGAGGAAATCCACTGTCAGGCGGTTGAATTCGTCGAACTTCTCGAGCTGTGCCCAGTGGCCGCATCCACCGAACACATGCAGTTGGGCACGGGGGATCATCTTGAGGGCGACGAGAGCACCGTCGAGCGGGTTCACGCGGTCCTCGCGGCCCCAGATCAGCAGGACCCGCTGGCGGAGCTTGTAGGCGTCGCGCCAGAGCATGCCCTTCTCGAATTCGGCGCTGGAGAACGACTTTCCCATCGCCTTCGCCGCAGCGAGCGACTCGGGGGTGCTCGCCGACGCGAACCGCTCCTCGACGAGCTCGGGAGTGATCAGCGACTGGTCGAAGACCATGATCCGCAGGAACGCCTCGAGATTCTCGCGGGTGGGCTCGTACGAGAACCGGCCGAGATTCTTGACGCCCTCGGTGGGATCGGGCGCGAACAGGTTGACGCTCAGCCCACCCGGGCCCATCAGGACGAGCCGTCCGGCGCGCTCGGGGTGGTCGAGGGCGAACCGCACAGCCGCGCCACCGCCCAGCGAGTTGCCGAGGAGATGGACGCGATCGGTGATGCCGAGGGTGTCGAGCAGATCCTTCAGCGCCGACGAACTGTGGACGAAGTACTGCGGGTGCTCGGTGGGCTTGTCGGATCTGCCGTAACCCGGCTGATCGACGGCGAGCACGTGGAACCGTTGTGCCAGCACCGGGATGTTCCTGGCGAAGTTCGACCACGACGACGCGCCCGGCCCACCGCCGTGGAGCAGCACGATCGTGGTGTCGTTGCCGACGCCGGCCTCGTGGTAGTGCAGGCGGAGGTCGTCGCGGACCTGCGCGAAACGGGAGGTCGATTCGTAGGTGATCTCGTCGAGTGCGGTCACATCCACCCCTAGACCATCGTGTCGGTGATCGGCAGGCCGAACTCGGCGGCACCGAACATCACGTAGGCGCGTTCGGCATCGTTGGCGGCGTGCACGCGACCGGCGTGTGCGTCGCGCCAGAAACGCTGGATCGGTGTGCCGTCCGCGAGTGCGGTGGCACCCGAGTTCTCGAAGAGACGGTCGATCGACGCGATGGCACGGCCGGTCGCGCGGACCTGGTCGCGACGTGCCCGCAGACGCAGTTCCATCGGAACCTCCCGTCCGGCGACCAGATGGGCGTATTCGTCGGCGACATTGCCCGACAGCTGGCGCCATGCGGCGTCGATGTCGCTGGACGCCTCGGCGATGCGGATCTTGGCGAACGGATCGTCCTTGGCCTTCTCGCCGGCGTAGGCGGCGCGGACCCGTTTGCCCTGATGCTCGACGTGCGCCGCGTACGCGCCGTAGGCCATACCGACGATGGGTGTCGAGATGGTCGTGGGATGGATGGTGCCCCACGGCATCTTGTAGACGGGTGCGGTGTTGCGCTCGAGCCCGGGCGAGGTGAGATCGTTCATGCTCTTGAAGCTGAGGAACCGGTGGGTGGGGACGAAGACGTCCTTCACCTTCACCGTGTTGGATCCGGTGCCCCGCAGGCCGACCACGTGCCACACGTCGTCGATCTCGTATTCGGAACGCGGGATCAGGAAGCTGCCGAAGTCCACGGGCCGGCCGTCCTTGATGACGGGGCCACCGACGACCACCCAGCTCGCGTGGTCGCATCCCGACGACCAGGCCCAGGCACCGTTGACCTTGTATCCGCCGTCGACGACCTCACCGGCGCCCATCGGCGCGTAGGACGAGGAGATCCGCACGTCGGTGTCGTCGCCCCAGACCTCTTCCTGCGCCTGCTGCCCGAAGAGCGCGAGATGCCAGTTGTGGACGCCGATGATGCCGGAGACCCATCCGGTCGATCCGCACGCGCTCGCGATATCGCGTACCGCGGTGTAGAAGGTGACGGGATCGGCCTCGTATCCGCCCCACTGCGCCGGTTGCAGAAGTTTGAAGAAACCGGCTTCCTGGAGTTCCTTGATCGAGTCGTCGGGTACCCGGCGCAGATTCTCGGCCTCCTGCGCCCGTTCGCGCAGCGTGGGCAGCAGAGCGTCGATCCGCTGCAGTACCTCGTGGCTGTCGTGGTCGCCCACTGGACGCTCCCGTCTGTTCAGGAAATGATCGCTTGTACCGAGACTAGAACATGTTCTTATTCGTGTCGAGGTGCAGGCGGACCGCAGGTAGGCGATCCCTATAGAGGGACCAAAGTCCCCGAACCCTTCCCCTCCGCACGCGAGTTCTATAACGTGTTCTAGAGATGATTTCCGGAAGGAAGTGAGCGGACATGGCACAGATTCGCGAGATCGACGTCGGAGAGGTCCGGACGCGTTTCGCGCGAGGCTGGCACTGCCTCGGCCTCGGTCGCACGTTCAGGGACGGCAAGCCCCACGCCGTCGAGGCCTTCGGCACGAAACTCGTGGTGTGGGCCGACAGCAACGGCGATCTGAAGGTGCTCGACGCGTACTGCCGCCACATGGGCGGCGACCTGTCGCAAGGGAAGATCAAGGGCGACTCGGTCGCCTGCCCGTTCCACGACTGGCGGTGGGGCGGCAACGGCAAGTGCACCGACATCCCCTATGCGCGTCGCGTCCCACCGCTCGCGCGGACCCGGGCGTGGACGACGATGGAGCGCCACGGACAGCTGTTCGTCTGGAACGACCCCGAGGGCAACGAGCCGCCGGCGGACGTCACGATCCCCGAGATCGAGCAGTACGGCAGCGACGAATGGACGGACTGGACCTGGAACCAGATCCTCATCGAAGGTTCCAACTGCCGGGAGATCATCGACAACGTCGTCGACATGGCGCACTTCTTCTACATCCACTACGCCTTCCCCACGTTCTTCAAGAACGTCTTCGAGGGGCATATCGCCGAGCAGTACCTCAACACCCGGGGGCGGCCGGACAAGGGCATGGCGACGCAGTACGGCATGGAGTCGACACTCCGGTCGTATGCGGCCTATTACGGCCCGTCCTACATGATCAATCCGCTCGAGAACAACTACGGCGGGTACCGGACCGAATCCGTGTTGATCAACTGCCATTACCCGATCACGCACGATTCGTTCATGCTCCAGTACGGCGTCATCGTCAAGAAGCCCACGGGCATGTCGGCGGAGCAGTCGGATGCACTGGCCGCCAAGCTCACCGAAGGTGTCGGTGAGGGCTTCCTGCAGGACGTCGAGATCTGGAAGAACAAGACCAAGATCGAGAATCCGCTGCTGTGCGACGAGGACGGTCCGGTCTACCAGCTCCGGCGCTGGTACGAGCAGTTCTACGTCGACGTCGCCGACGTGACGGAGAAGATGACGGGCCGCTTCGAGTTCGAAGTCGACACCGCCAAGGCGAACGAGGCCTGGGAGAAGGAAGTCGCCGAGAACCTCGAACGCACGAAGCGCGAGGAAGAACAGGGCCAGCAGGAAGCGGAGGTCTGACGATGAGCGCCTCGGCCCGACAGAGCAGGTGGGCGAAGTCCCCGGACTTCTCCGAGTGGCCCGGCCGGGCCGAGGCCGTCGCCGCTCAGACCGCCATCGACAAGATCAACTACCTGGAGTCCGGCCAGCACGAGGTACGGTGCCGCGAGTGCGGCACGTGCGTCCTCGTCCGCAAGAGCAGCCTCTCGCACACGAGCGTGCAGTGGCAGGAGGATCCGGACACCGTGTGCCCGACCTTCCGAGGAAGCACCTCGACGCGAGGTTCGTCCATCACGCCGCGCGAAGGGTGTCCGCAACTCGGGGCGAGCATCGACCGGGCCGTGCTCGACGGCACCCTTCCCGTGCCCGACGGATCCCCCACCTGACCGACCCGGTCACCGGTCCACCACGCGACAGCACCGTCCCACCGACGGTGCTGTCGCGTTCCCTTTCCTCGGTGATATCCGGTTCCACTGCCGACATCACGCCGTCTTCGGTTCACGCCCAGGACTCTTCGTTTTCGGGGATGGACTCGGCACCGCCATTTCTATAACGTGTTCTACATGACGAAGCAGGAATACGACATCGTTGTCGTCGGCAGCGGTGCCGGCGGGATGACCGCCGCCGTCACCGCCGCCCGCAAGGGTGCCGACGTGGTCCTGATCGAGAAGGCGCCGCGCTACGGCGGGTCGAGCGCCCGATCGGGTGGAGGTGTGTGGATCCCGAACAACGAGGCACTGAAGGCCGCCGGAGTGGACGACACCCCCGAGGAAGCCCGGAAGTACCTCCACAGCATCATCGGCGACGACGTGCCCGCCGAGAAGATCGACACCTATATCGATCGCGGACCGGAGATGCTCTCCTTCGTCCTGAAGAACAGCGCGCTCGAACTGCAGTGGGTACCGGGCTATTCCGACTACTACCCCGAGGCGCCCGGCGGACGTCCCGGGGGCCGTTCGGTGGAACCGGCACCTTTCGACGGGCGGCGCCTCGGCGAGGATCTCCCACTCCTCGAACCCGATTACGCCCGCGCTCCCAAGAATTTCGTCATCACCCAGGCCGACTACAAGTGGCTGAACCTGCTCATGCGCAATCCGCGCGGACCGGTGCGCGCCGTGCGTGTCGGGGCGCGTTTCGTCTGGGCGAATCTCACCAGGAAGCACCTGCTCGTCCGGGGCCAGGCGCTCATGGCCGGTCTGCGAATCGGCCTGCGCGACGCCGGCGTCCCCCTCCTCCTGGAGACCGCGCTCACCGACCTCGTCGTCGAGGACGGCACCGTGCGCGGTGTCGAGGTCGTCGCGAACGGTGAGAAGCGCATCATCCGCGCCCGCAAGGGCGTCATCCTCGCCAGCGGCGGTTTCGAGCACAACGCCGAGATGCGGGCGCAGTACCAGCGTCAGCCGATCGGCACCGAGTGGACCGTGGGGGCGAAGGCCAACACCGGCGACGGCATCCTCGCCGGACAGAAGCTCGGCGCCGCAGTCGACTTCATGGACGACGCCTGGTGGGGGCCGTCCTTCACGCTCACCGGCGGCCCGTGGTTCGCACTGTCGGAACGCAGTCTCCCCGGTTGCCTCATGGTCAATACAGCGGGCAAGCGCTTCGTCAACGAGTCGGCGCCCTACGTCGAGGCGACCCATGCGATGTACGGCGGCAAGCACGGACGCGGCGACGGTCCGGGAGAGAACACCCCCAGCTGGCTGATCCTCGATCAGCGTTACCGCGACCGCTACACCTTCGCCGGCATCACGCCCCGCACCCCCTTCCCCCGCCGGTGGTTCGAGGCCGGCGTACTCGTCAAGGCCGGTTCCATCGCCGAACTCGCCGAGAGGATCGGGGTGCCGGCCGACGCCCTCACCGAGACCGTGCAGCGGTTCAACGGGTTCGCACGCGCCGGGAAGGACGAGGACTTCGGCCGCGGCGAATCCCACTACGACCACTACTACGGGGACCCGCGCAACAAGCCGAACCCGAGCCTCGGCGTGGTCGACAAGGCCCCGTTCTACGCGTTCGCGGTGGTCCCCGGTGATCTCGGCACCAAGGGTGGCCTCGTCACCGACGTCCACGGCCGGGTCCTGCGCGAGGACGGCACCGTGATCGACGGCCTCTACGCGACCGGCAACGTCAGCTCGCCGGTCATGGGCCACACCTATGCCGGCCCCGGCGCCACCATCGGACCGGCGATGACCTTCGGCTACCTCGCGGCACTCGACATCCTCGACCGCACACGTGACGACCACACCGGAGAAATGCGAGCATCCGCCGACACCGTGTGACCCGACCGACCCGAGTTCGAGCCGTAGAAAGGAAGCGCCTGTGCCCATCGATCCCTCGGTTGCCGTCGGAGCCGAACTGCCCGCCCAGGAATTCGAGTGGAACAGTACCGATGTCCAGCTCTACAACCTCGGCATCGGTGCCGGTTCCCGCCCGACCGACGCAGGCGAACTCCGATACCTCCACGACAAGGAGCCCCAGGTGCTCCCCACCTTCGCGACCGTCGCCGCGACCTTCCACCAGGTCGAGCCGCCGAAGGTGTCGTTCCCCGGAATCGAGATCGATCTCGCCCGAGTCGTCCACGGCAGTCAGGAGGTGACCGTGCACGCACCCGTCCCGGCTTCGGGCAAGGGACGCACGATCACCCGCATCGCCGAGGTATGGGACAAGGGCAAGGCCGCTGTCGTCGTCCAGGAATCGAGGACCGAGGATCTCGACGGCACCCCCCTGTGGACCGCACGGTCGTCGATCTTCGCTCGCGGCGAGGGCGGTTTCGGCGGTGAACGTGGACCGTCGGAGTCGGTGGAGTACCCCGATCGCGCGCCGGATGCCGAGTTCGACGTGCCCACCCTGCCTCAGCAAGCGTTGCTGTACCGGCTGTGCGGCGACCGCAACCCGCTCCATTCCGATCCGGAGTTCGCTTCCGCGGCAGGATTTCCCGCACCCATCCTGCACGGGCTGTGCACCTACGGCATCGTGTGCAGGGCCGTGACCGACAACCTGCTGGATGCGGACGCGTCCCGCGTGAAAGGATTCCGTGCCCGTTTCGCCGGCGTGGTCTTCCCCGGCGAGACACTCCGGGTGCGCGTCTGGAACGACGGCGAACGCAAGCTCGTCACCGCATCCGTGGTCGAACGCGACCTCGCCCCCGCCCTGACCGACGTGGTACTCACCGTGGCCTGAGCGCCACGCCCCCCGAAAGAGCGACATACGACATGACACTTCGTGATTCGTCGCCGCGCCTGTCGCGGCGCGGATTCCTTGCGGCCGGTGCGGGCGCGCTGGCCGTCACCGCGATCGGCGGCTGGACTCCGGTCCACGCGGTTCCTTCCGGATCGGCAGGGGCGACACTCCCCACCCCACCGGGTTTCCCCGAGGGCATCGAGCTCTATCAGCAGGCATACCAGAACTGGTCGAAAGAGATCATGCTGGACGCGATCCAGACCTGTGCGCCGCGCACTCCCGACGACATCGTGCGTCTCGTGAACTGGGCACACCGGAGCGGATACACCATCCGTCCGCGCGGAGCGATGCACGGCTGGACACCGCTGACGATCGTCAACGGTGCGCCCGTCGACCGGGTGATCCTCGCCGACACCATGCTCCACCTCAACCGGGTGCGGGTGAACCCCGGCGGCTCACCCGCGACCGTCACCGCCGATCCCGGCGCGACACTCGACGCGATCACCGCGGCACTGCAGGACCACGGTCTCGGACTCGCGAATCTGCCTGCGCCCGGGGTGTTGTCGATCGCAGGGGCACTCGCCGTCAACGCCCACGGCGCCGCCCTGCCCGCGGACGGTGAATCCACCCTTCCCGGACACACTTTCGGGTCGATGAGCAACCTCGTCACCGAGCTGACTGCCGTCGTATGGGACGGCAGCGCCTACGCGTTGCGCACGTTCACCCGCGCCGACCCCGAGATCACTCCCCTGCTCACCCACCTCGGCCGCACGTTCATCACGTCCGTCACCCTGCAGGCCGGACCGAACTACCGGATGCGGTGCCGGTCCTTCACCGACGTCTCCTGGCAGGAACTGTTCGCGCCGGCCGGAGCGTCGGGTCGGACCTTCGAATCGTTCGTCGCCTCTGCGGGTCGCGCCGAGGCGATCTGGTATCCGTTCACGGACAAACCGTGGATGAAGGTGTGGTCGCTCGCGCCGGAGAAGCCGGCCACCTCGCGGGAAGTGACCGGACCGTACAACTATCCGTTCTCCGACAACGTGCCCGAACCGATCACCGACCTGCTGGGTCAGATCACGGCCGGGAACACGTCGATCGCACCGGCTTTCGGGCAGACCTACTACGGCGTGACGGTGGCCGGTCTCGCGGCGACGGGATCGTCCGACATCTGGGGCTGGTCGAAGGATCTGCAGTTCTACATCAAGGCGACCACTCTGCGTCTCACCGAGGGCGGCGGCGCGGTGCTCACGAACCGGGCCAACATCGCCAACGTGATCCACGACTTCACCCACTGGTTCGCCGAACGCATCGAGCACTATCGCGGCCTGGGGCAGTTCCCCCTCAACGGCCCGGTCGAAATCCGTTGTTGCGGACTGGATCGTCCTGAGGACGTCCTCGTCCCGTCTGCAGGGCCTCCGACGATCGCCTCGACCCGTCCGCGGCCCGACCACCCGGAATGGGACACGGCCATCTGGCTCAACGTCCTCGGTGTTCCGGGCACTCCCGGGATGTTCGCCTTCTACCGGGAGATGGAGCAGTGGATGCGGCAGCGGTACAACGGAAGCGACTCGACCTTCCGGCCCGAATGGTCGAAGGGCTGGGCGTTCGGTCCCGACCTGCCGTACACGGACGAGCAGATCCTGACGCAGGGCCTACCCGAGACCTATCGGGAAGGCGTACCGTCCGACGAGAACTGGGATTCGGCTCGTGCGGTGTACAACCGACTCGATCCGCATCGGGTGTTCAGCAACACTTTCATCGACACCCTCCTCCCCTGAACTGCGCACGGGCACAGCTCGCTCGGCACGGGCACAGCGCGGTCCTTTGCTAGGGTTCGCCCCATGCGGAACGTGCGAAGGTGGATCGGTGCTGCTGCTGTGCCCGTGCTGGTTCTCGCGGGAGGTGTGACACTCGCCGGAACGGCCGCGGCTCTTCCCGATACGGGTTCGGTCACCGTGTCGACCGGCAGCGACAGCCCGGTGACCTTCGAGGCCGCCGGCACCACCTTCCACGGCAGTCTGCGCAGTCCGGACGGTGCGACGGTCGCCGCCGCGCTGCTGCTTCCGGGCAGCGGCCCCACCGATCGCAACGGCAATCAGCCCGGCGCTGCGGCCGACACCCTGGTGCGCTCCGCGGACGCACTCGCCGCCCACGGCATCGCGAGCCTGCGGTTCGACAAGATCGGGGCCGGCCGGACAGGTCTCGGGACCTACACCCCCGAGACCGTCGGCGAGTACGGCTTCACCGAGCAGGTCGATCATGCGGAGGCCGCCGTGCGGTTGCTCAGCGAACGCACCGGCGTCGCCGCCGAGGACATCCTCGTCCTCGGACACAGCGAGGGCGGCCTGACCGCACTCACACTGGCCGATCGCGGCATCGGGAGCGGCTTCGCGCTGTTGGCGCCGCTACCGATGCGCTATCTGGATCTGTTGTCCGCCCAGCTCACCGCGCTCGCCGATTCCGGGCAGCTCGGCGCCGACGCCGACGCCGTGCGAGCCGAGCTGCCGCGCACCGTCGCATCGTTGCGGTCGACCGGCACCGTGCCGGCCGACCAGCACCCGGTCGTCGCGCAGCTCGGCCTGAATGCCGCGAACGCCAAGTTCCTCTCCGAGGCCGACGAGCTCGATCCGGTCGAACTCGCCGCCCGGTTGGCGGCCGACACCCCTGTGCTGCTCACCTGCTCCGACAAGGATCTGAACATCAGTTGTGCGCAGGTCGAACCGCTGCGGGCTGCACTCGCACACACCGACCTGCAGTTCGAGCATTTCGCCACCGCGAATCACGGACTCGAGGAACTCGGCCCCCTGCAGCCGGGGCCGGCGGATCTGATCGCGCTTCTGCCCGTGTCGTCGGAATTCTCGGCGGCCGTCGACCGTTGGGCC
Source organism: Rhodococcus sp. Q1 (assembly GCF_004153645.1). NCBI lineage: Bacteria > Bacillati > Actinomycetota > Actinomycetes > Mycobacteriales > Nocardiaceae > Rhodococcus > Rhodococcus sp. Q1. The sequence goes on from NZ_SDMJ01000004.1 coordinate 635,411, forward strand.
GAACGAGCACGCTGAGCGTGCGACGCACGATCGGGGACACGGGATTGTCGTCCCGGTGTGCGGGTATCCACGGCACATGACAGCACTTCACGCCGTGGCACTGAATTGCACCCTCAAGCCGTCTCCCGCCGAGTCCAGCACCGACAAGATGGTGGCGCACGTGTTCGACGCACTGTCGAAGCACGACGTCAGCGTCGAAACGGTCCGGGTCGTCGATTTCGACGTCGCGCCGGGCGTGGAAGCCGACATGGGCGACGGGGATCAGTGGCCGGAGATCGTCGAGCGCATCGGCTCGGCCGACATCCTGCTCATCGCCACACCGACCTGGGTGGGACACATGTCGAGTGTCGCTCAGCGTGTCCTCGAGCGGCTCGATGCCGAACTGTCGAACACCGACGACGAGAACCGGCCACGCATGGTGGGCAAGGTCGGGATCGCCGCAGTAGTCGGCAACGAGGACGGTGCGCACAAGATCGTCGCCGACCTGTTCCAGAGCCTCAACGACATCGGATTCTCCATTCCCGCCCAGGGGTCGACCTACTGGAACGGCGAAGCGATGTCGGGCACCGACTTCAAGGATCTCGACGAGATCCCCGAAGCGGTGCGCTCGACCACCGAATCCGTCGCCCGGAACGCCGTGCACCTGGCCACGTTGTTGCGTCAGCGGCAGTACTCGCCCTACCCCGAGTGAGTCCCACCGGTCCCACGGGGAGGTGAGTTCGGCCGTCAGCGACTGACGGCCTTCTGGTACCTCCGAATCGCGAACGGCACGAACACGATCAGCATCAGAGCCGTCCACATCAGCGATGCGAGGATCGGATTCTGCAGGGGCCACACGTCCGGTGGCGGCACCATGGGGTTGGTGTTGCCGAACAACTCGCGCACCGCCTGCGTCAGCGCCGAGATGGGATTCCACTCGGCGATGGTCCGCAGCACCGGTGGCATCGTCGACGGATCGACGAACGTGTTGGCGATGAACGACAGCGGGAAGATCACCATGAAGCTGGCGTTGTTGAAGACCTCGGGTGTGCGGATCCACATGCCGATCACGGCCATCACCCACGAGAGGGCGTAGGCGAACAACAGCAGCAACAGGTAGCCGGCGAGGGCCTCTCCCAGAGAAGTGTTGATCCGCCAGCCTACGAGGAGGCCGGTCAACGACATCACGACAAGGCTGAGCACATTGATCAGCACGTCGGTGGTGGTTCGTCCGATGAGCACCGCGGACGGCGCCATCGGCAGCGACCGGAACCGGTCGATGATGCCCTTCTGGAGATCCTCGACCATCCCGAGGCCCGTCCACGTGGATCCGAAGATCACCGTCTGGGTGAAGATGCCTGCGATGAGGAACTCCCGGTACGACATGCCGGGCACCTCGATCGCGCTGCCGAAGACATAGGCGAACAGCAACACGAACATGATCGGGGAGAGCGTGGTGAACACCAGGAGATCCGGTACACGCTTGATCTTGATCATGTTGCGCTTGGCGATGGTCAGGCCGTCGGTGGCGATCGTTTCGAGCGTGTTCACGACACCGCCTCCTCGATCTTGTCGTCCGTCCCGTGCCCGGTGAGCGTGAGGAACACGTCGTCGAGCGTGGGTTTGCGGAGCGCGACGTCGGAGACCCGGATACCTGCGGCCGACAGTTTCCCCAGTGCGGTCACGAGACCGTCGGTTCCGCCACCGGAATCCGCGCTCACCGGAACGGTGATACGGCCGGTGCTGCGCTCGACCCTGATCTCGCCGGACGCGACCGATTCGAGTTCGCGGACCGCCCGCTCACGCTGCTCGACCTCGGCCACGCCGAGTTCGATGCGCTCGCCACCGACGCGGCTCTTGAGTTCGTCGGCGGTGCCACGAGCGATGACCTTCCCGCGATCGATCACGGCGATGTCGTCGGCGAGGCGTTCGGCTTCGTCCATGTATTGAGTGGTCAGCAGCAACGTGGTGCCGCGTTGCACCAGCGTGTCGATGACCTCCCACAACCCGAGACGGGCACGCGGATCGAGCCCGGTGGTCGGTTCGTCGAGGAAGAGCACCGGGGGATCGGCGACGAGAGCACCGGCGAGGTCGAGGCGACGCCGCATACCGCCCGAATAACCCTTGACCGGGCGATCGCCCGCCTCCTCGAGGTCGAACTGCTCGAGCAGTTCTCGTGCCCGGAGCCGACTTCGTTTGGTGCCGAGGTGGTAGAGACGACCGACCATCTCGAGGTTCTCGAAGCCCGTGAGATATTCGTCGACCGCGGCGTACTGCCCCGACGCGCCGATCCGGGACCGGAGTGCGCGCCCCTCGGTGAAGACGTCGAATCCTGCTACCTCGGCGCGACCGGCATCGGGAACGAGCAGTGTCGTCAGGACGCGCACCGTGGTGGTCTTACCGGCCCCGTTGGGGCCGAGCAGCGCGGTGACCGTTCCTTCCGGCACCCGCAGATCCACACCGTCGAGCGCTCTGACCTGTCCGTATGTCTTGATCAGTCCTTCTGCAACTATGGCGTCGGCCATGAGTGTCTCCCTGACTGTGGTGGCTAGCACAGTGTGCACGAAGAGACCGACACGATTCGACAGGTTTTCTCATCGCATCGACAGATGCTCAGCCGGTCACCCGCGCGGCATTGCCCGCGTCGATCGGCAGCACGGTACCGGAGATGTGTGCGGACGCCTCGTCGGCGAAGAAGAGAACTGCGCGGGTGATCTCGGCAGGTTCGAGCCACGGGACCGGTTGCGCGTGCAGCGAGGTGAACACCGGTGCGACATCGTCGGCGGTCGGGTGCTCGAGGTCGGGCCGCAGCATCCCGTAGAGCGTGTCGTTGTGGATCATCGGCGTGGAGATGTTGCCCGGAGCTACCGCGTTGACGGTGATGCCGTTCTGCGCGAGGTCCAGGGCCGCGCTCTTCGTCAGGCCGATCACGCCCCACTTCGACGCCGCATAGGCGACCATGTTGGTATTGCCGGCCCGGCCGAGCATGGACGACACCGTCACGATGCGTCCGTAATTGCGCTCGATCATCCCGGGTGCCACCGCGGCGACGGTGTTGAACACCCCGGTGAGATTCGACGAGATCGCTTCGTCCCACATCGCCTGCGGCATGCGGTGCACCGGTGCCGCCACCGACACCCCGGCGTTGGCGACCGCGATGTCGATCCGCCCCAATTCGTCGTGGGCGCGGGCTACCAGCGCATCCATCGCCGGACGATCGGCGGTGTCGAGTGTCGCCGAGACGACCCGGCGGCCGGTGGCTTCGACGAGGCGCACCGTCTCGGCCAGATCCTCCTCCGTCGCCAGTGGGTAGCCCACCATCGGTGAATCGGTGCACCGATCGCAGATCACCAGATCCGCTCCGGCCTCGGCGAATGCGACGGCATGCGAGCGACCCTGTCCTCGCGCTGCTCCCGTGACGAATGCGACCCTGCCCTCGAAACCCATCATGACGTCCTTCCGTCGGCGCGTGGTTGCGTCACTTGTACCCTGCCGATCGCCGAGGACGAACTCGCGGTCCCGGACACCGGAAGGGTCCGGGACCGTCGAGGCGAAGACGGGGATCAGAGTCCGGACCGGGCCTTCACCCGGCCCTGGTCCACTGCGTCGTGCAGTGCCTGCAGGTCGCGCTCGGTCCGGTCCGCATAGGCCACCGCGAAGGACGCGAGCGCCTCGTCGAACTGGTCGTCCGTGCCGAGATAGGCCGCCAGCGCGATCCGGTCGCCCGCCCGGGCGTGGGCGTAGGCGAGGACCCGCGCGCACAACCGCCCGTAGAGCTTCAGGCCCTTGGGCACCATCTCCTCGATCACCGCCGAGCCCTTACCGTCGCGGAGCTGACGGATGTAGAAGTCCCGGCCCACCCCGTCGGCGCCCGTACCCCGCTGCCAGCCGAGGAAGATGTCGCTCGCGGACTGCATCAGGCGCTGACCGTTCACGACGCGTTCGCCCTCGTTGCGGAAGGACGGCCCGTCCACGTAGTACGACAACACCGAACGCTGGGCTTCCTTCGCCTGCAGGAACAGCGGATCGTCGTCGTCCACACCCCGCAACAGGAGGATCCACGCCCGCGTGCCGACGCTTCCCACTCCGACGACCTTCCGCGCCGCCTGGACCAGTTCGAACTGTTCGAGGAGGACCCGGCGGTCCCACTGCAGCGTCGCCCGGTACGACCGGACGCGACCGTACAGTTCGTCGTAGATCGCCTCGGCATCGAGATCGGCGAAGACCTCTTCGACGGGCACGATGAGCGGCGGATCGCTGATGATCCGCCGGTGACCGTCGATGATGGTGGTCAGCTTCTCCAGTGCCTGGAGGCTGTCGCGCCGCGAGGCCTTGTCGAGCGCTTTCCGGGTGCGTTTCTCCATCCTCGCATCCAGCACGCCGCCCGACTCCGCTATCTCGACCGTGGGATCGAGATGGGAATACCGCACCGCCAGATTTCCGAGTTGCGCCTGCCTGCACATGGTCTCGCGATACTCGGCCGCACACGCCCGGGTGATCTTCCGGCATTCCTTCGTGGTGAACCCGTTGTCGCGACCCGCGATCTCGAGGCTTGCGACCAGGCGCTTGACGTCCCATTCGAACGGCCCCGGATACGTTTCGTCGAAGTCGTTGACGTCGAAGGCCGTCTTTCGTTCCGGAGTCGCGAACAGGCCGAAATTGCTCGCGTGGGCGTCGCCGCACAACTGTGTGTGCAGACCGCTGTCGGGCGTGCGCGACAGATCGTCGGCCATCACCAGCGCGGCACCGCGGAAGAACGCGAACGCCGATGTCGCCATGCGGCCGTATCGCACCGGGACGAGCTGGGGGACGCGGGACTGCGCCTGGCTCTCGAGCAGCGCGATCGGATCCCGGGACGACTCCCCGAGATCGGCCAGCGACTCGACGGGAGTGACCCTCCGAGCGGCGAGGCCGTTCCGGACCCGCTGTTCGCGGGTCGGATGCACGACATGTCCGTCCGTGACCGACACGGGTCCTCCCACAGGGATCTCGCCGGAGCGTGGGCCTACATCGTAGGCAGGCCCGCGTCCCCGTGGGAGCGAAACGGCGTCAGGACCGCGACAGCACCAGTCCCGAGGTCGGAACTCCCGTTCCTGCCGTGACCAGGACGTGGTCGACGTCGTCGACCTGGTTGACCGCCGTGCCGCGGATCTGCCGGACGCCCTCGGCGATGCCGTTCATACCGTGGATGTAGGCCTCACCCAGCTGACCGCCGTGAGTGTTGATCGGCAGCCGCCCGCCGAGCTGGATGCCGTCGGCGACGAAGTCCTTGGCCTCACCGCGTCCGCAGAATCCGAGTTCTTCGAGCTGCATGAGCACGTACGGGGTGAAATGGTCGTAGAGGACGGCCGTCGCGACGTCCTGCGGTCCGATGCCGGCCTGTTTCCACAACTGGTCGCCGACGATGCCCATCTCGGGCAGTCCTGCGAGCCCGTCCCGGTAGTAACTGGTCATGATGTACTGGTCGGGACCGCTTCCCTGTGCCGCGGCGGCGATCACCGCGGGAGTCTGCTTCAGGTCCTTCGCCCGCTCGGCGCTCGTCACGACGAGCGCCACGCCGCCGTCGGACTCCTGGCAGCAGTCGAGCAGGTGCAGCGGCTCGGCGATCCACCGCGAGTTCTGGTGGTCCTCGAGCGTGATCGGTTTCCCGTGGAAGAACGCCTCGGGATTGGTTGCCGCATGAGCGCGGTCCGCAACGGCCACGGCACCGAAGTCGGCACTCGTCGCACCGGAGACGTGCATGTAGCGTTGCGCGACCATCGCGACGAACGAGGCCGGGGTGCTCAGCCCGTGCGGGTAGGAGAACGCGTTGTCGGTACCCGACGAATTCACCTGCGCGGCAAGTGCGGTATTGACCTGACCGTAACGCGCCCCGGATCGTTCGTTGAATGCCCGGTAGGCGACCACCACGTCGGCCACGCCGGTCGCGACGGCCATCGCCGCCTGCTGCACCGTCGCGCACGCCGCACCGCCGCCGTAGTGGATGCGGGAGAAGAACTTCAGGTGAGGGATACCCACCGAACGGGCCACGGCCACTTCGGTGTTGGTGTCCATCGTGAACGAGACCAGGCCGTCGACGTCGTCCGGGGTGAGTCCCGCGTCGTCGAGGGCGGCGCGTACTGCTTCGGCGGCGAGGCGGAGTTCGCTGCGACCGGAGTCCTTCGAGAAGTCGGTGGCACCGATGCCGACGATCGCCGCTGCACCCGACAGGCCGCTCATGCGGTGCCTCCGATCACGAAAGTGGCTGTGGCCGTGATGTGTTTTCCCAGACTGTTGGTGCCGGTGACGTCGACGGTGACCAGTCCGCCCTCGACGGAGGCAACGGTGCCGGAAAGGGTCAGGGTGTCGTAGGCGTACCAGGGCACACCCAGCCTCAACGAGATCGACCTGATCACCGCTCGGGGTCCTGCCCACTCGGTGACGTAGCGCTGCACGAGCCCGGTGTCGGTGAGGATGTTGACGAAGATGTCCTTCGATCCGCGTTGCTGTGCCTTGTCGCGGTCGTGGTGCACGTCCTGGAAATCGCGGGTGGCCAGGGCCGTCGACACGACGAAGGTCGGATCCGCGTGGATCGTCGAAGTGGGCAGGTTCTCGCCGATCGTGACGGTCGGGGCGCTCACACGTCCTCCTCGAGAGGCTTCCAGGCGTACAGCGTCCACGCTTCTCCCCCGGTCTCGTCATCGCCGGGGAAATCGAGATAGGTGGCTTCCACCGGCATTCCGATCCGCACCTGCCCGGGATCGACGCCGCGGAGTTCACCGAGCATCCGCACCCCTTCGTCGAGTTCGACGAGTGCGACGACGAAGGGCAGCTGCCGTCCCGGCACCTTCGGGGCGTGGTGGACGACGAAGCTGAACACCGTTCCGCGTCCGGAGGACACGACGTAGTCGGTGGTCTCGGACTTGTCGAGCCAGAGCGCCGGGACGGGTGGGTGCTGCAGCGTGCCGTCGGGGCGTCGCTGGATGCGCAGTTCGTGGGCCGAGACGCCCTCCCAGAAGAACTGCGTGTCGCGGGAGACGGACGGGCGGAGCAGCCGTGCGGGGTCGAGATCGTCGGGAACCGACGGTGCCCGGCCGTCGGAGGACGACGCCTCCTCCACCTTGGTCGGCGGGGCGAACTTCAGTATGCGGAACAGCATTTCGGCGACGACCTCGTCGCCGACCCTCCACAGGTTGCGGGTGGTGAAGAACCAGCCCTCCCCCAGGCCGGTCTTCTTCGGGCCGACGACGTCCTCGAGGGTGGACTCGATCGTCACCTGTTCGCCGTGACGCAGGTAGCGGTGGTAGATCTGGTCGCAGTTGGTGGCGACCACCGACGTGTATCCGGCGTCGTCGAGGATCTGCGTCATCCGGCCGAGCGGATCGTCCTTCTCCCGTTCGGCGCCGAGACCGCGCATCGTCCACACCTGCGCCATGGCGGGCGGGGCCACGAGACCGCCGTGACCGGCGGCGATCGCCGCGGATTCGTCGGTGTAGATCGGATTGCCGTCGCCGATCGCCTCGAGCCAGTTACGGATCATCGGCAGATTCACCGGATCGCGGCCGGGCCGGGGTGCGGACGAGCCGTCGCTCCGCACCTGTTCGGCCGCCCGCAGGATCTCCTCCGGGGTGCTTCCCGGAACGTCACGTGTCACCGAATTCTCCTGCGTCACCGCGGCACCCGCGGCATGCCCAGTCCGGCCGTCGCGATCAGTTCGCGCATGACCTCGTTGACGCCGCCACCGAAGGTGATGACCACGTTGCGTTTGGCCATCATGTCGAGCCAGCGGAGCAGCTCGGCGGTGTCGTCGTCGGCGGGGTCGCCGAAAGCACCGACGATCTCCTCGGCCAGACGCCCGACCCGCTGGATCCGCTCGGTGGCGAACACCTTGGTGGCCGAGGCGTCGGCGATGTCGACGGCGTCGTTGCTGCTCGCCGCGACCTGCCAGTTGAGCAGTTCGTTGAGCCGCCAGGTCGCGTGGATCTCCCCGAGTGCGCGTCGCACCTCGGGACGGTCCTGGAGTTCGTGCGCGCGGACCCACTCGACGAGCCGGTCGTAGATGCCCGCCACACGACCGGCCGGTCCGAGCATGACGCGTTCGTGGTTGAGCTGGGTGGTGATGAGCTTCCAGCCCTTGTTCTCCTCGCCGACGAGCATCTCGGCCGGAACACGCACGTCGCTGTAGTAGGTGGCGTTGACGTGATGGGCGCCGTCGCAGGTGATGATCGGCGTCCAGCTGAAGCCCGGGTCCTTCGTGTCGACGATGAGCACGGAGATGCCCCGGTGGCGCGAGTCGGCGGGGCCGGTACGGACCGCGAGCCAGATGTAGTCGGCGTCGTGCCCACCGGTGGTGAAGATCTTCTGTCCGTTGACGATGTAGTGGTCGCCGTCGCGCACCGCGGTGGTGCGCAGTGCGGCGAGGTCGGTGCCGGCCTCCGGCTCGGAGTACCCGATCGCGAAGTGCACCTCGCCGGCGAGGATGGCGGGCAGGAACTTCCGTTTCTGCTCGTCGGTGCCGTAGACCTGCAGCGTCGGGCCGACGGTCTGCAGCGTGACGCTCGGCAACGGGACGTCGGCCCGGACGGCCTCGTTGGCGAAGATCTGCTGTTCGACGTCGCCGAAACCGTGGCCGCCGAACTCCACCGGCCAGCCGACGCCGAGCCATCCGTCCTTGCCCATTCGACGGACGACCTCGCGGTAGGTGGGCCCGTGCCGTTCGGTACGCATGATCGCAGCCTCCTCCGGGGAGACCAGATTGCCGAAATAGCGGCGCAGCTCGGCCTGCAGCGCGCGCTGCTCGTCTGTCAGATCGATGAACACCGGGCCCCCACGAGGTCGAGTCGGTACGAGGCGCCGCCGAGCAACCGGGCGAGGTCTTTGGCGGCCGACGAATACTTGTGCAGTGGATAGGTCTCGTCGACACCCACCCCGCCGTGCAGATGGTGCAGCACACGCACGGCCGGAGGCAGTTCGGCCGCGATCCAGTACGCGGTGACATCGAGATCGTCTGCCGCGTCGAGACCTTCGGACAGGCGCCACACCGACGACAACGCCGCGACGTGCAGGGTGCGCGCGGTGACGTAGACATCGGCGATCTGCTGCGCGACGGCCTGGAAGGTCGCGAGCGGTTTGCCGAACTGGTGCCGTTCGCTGACGTGCTTCGCGGTGAGCTCGGTCGCCCCGGAGAGCAGTCCGTCCGCGAAGGCCGCCACAGCGGCGAGCGCGATCCGGTGGAGGGTCGCCACGGCGTCGGCACCGGACTCCGCGAGCAGGACACCGACGGCGCCGTCGGCGCGCAGCGAGAACTCCGGGGAGCCGGTCGAGGTGGGGCTCGGACGCAGGGTCACGCCGGTGGCGTCGGGAGCCACCGCGACCACACCGGCATCGGTGGGCAGGAGCACCAGGCGCGCCCGATCGGCGTAGGGCACGGCGACGAACGACCCGGTGACCGCGTGACCCCCGTCGGTTCGGACGGCGGTGGCGGCCGGCTGTTCCGGGAAGGCGCGGCCGGGTTCACCGAGTGCGGCCGTCAGGACGGCTCCCTCCGCGACGCCGGCGAGCAGTTCGTCCTGCTGCTGCTCGGAGGCGAGCGCGAGGATCGGCAGGACGCCCAGGCCGAGGGTGGCCAGGGCCGGCGTCTGCGCCGCTCCGCGTCCGACCTCGGTGAGGACGGTGGCCACTTCACCGAGCCCGAGCCCCGATCCGCCGAGCCGTTCGGGCAGGGCGAGCGACAGCAGGTCGGCGTCGGCCAGCGCGGCCCACAGCGCTTCGTCGGCGAGGCCGCGTTTCAGGAGACCGGCCGCCACACCGGCGATCTCCTCCTGTGTCTCGTCACGTGCGAAGTCCACCGTCACCCACCTTCGATATAGAACGTGTTCCAGTTGTAGCATTCCCGGGCGTCCGGCGGAAGGACTCCTCAGTCGCGCGGCAGCCCCAGGAGCCGCTCGGCCGCCACGGTCAGCAGAATCTGCTCGGTTCCACCGGCGATCGTCAGGCACCGGGTGTTGAGGAACTCCCGGGTGAGCGGTCCTTCCACCCACCCGGCCTCGCCCGCGAGATCCATGGCGAGTTCGGCGGTGTCCTGCCGCTGCCGCACGCCGATGAGTTTACGGACGCTCGACGCGGCGCCGGGATCCTGTCCCTCGAGTTGCGCGAGGGTGGCACGCAGATCCAGGAGCGAACCGACCGTCGCCTCACCGATCTGCGTCGCGATGCGGTCCTCGGCCACAGGATCGTCCGGCGCCGACAGAGCGAGCAGCTCTTCGATGTGCGGGCCCAGCGACGACTTGCCGCCCATCGCGACGCGCTCGTTGGCGAGGGTCGTGCGGGCGAGCTTCCAGCCGTCGCCGAGTTTCCCGACCACGCACTCGTCCGGCACGAAGACCGAATCGAGGAAGACCTCGTTGAACAGCGCGTCGCCGGTGATCTCCCGCAGCGGCGAGATCGTGATACCCGCGGACTTCATGTCGACGAGGAAGTACGTGATGCCCTTGTGCTTGGGGACATCGCGGTCGGTGCGGGCGAGGCAGATCGCCCAGTCGGCCTGCTGAGCGAGCGAGGTCCACACCTTCTGCCCGCGCAGCACCCATCCCCCGTCGACCTTCTCGGCACTCGTGCGCAGTGCCGCGAGATCCGAACCCGCTCCGGGTTCCGAGAACAGCTGGCACCACACCACGTCGCCGCGCAGGGTGGGCATCACGAACCGTTCGATCTGCTCGGGCGTGCCGTGCTGGAGGACGGTCGGCACCGCCCACCAGCCGATCACGAGATCGGGGCGTTCGATACCGGCAGCGGCGAGTTCCTCCTGGACGACGAGCTGTTCGGCGGCGCCGGCTCCCCGACCGTAGGGTGCCGGCCAGTGCGGTGCGAGCAGACCCGACTCGGCGAGAGCGACACGCTGCTCGGACTCGGGCGCGGCGGCGATGCTCTCGATCTCGGCGCGGATCCGTGCCCGCTCCTCCTCGTGTCCGGACAGGTCGATCCCGAGATGACGACGCGCGCCGTCGCGGACCAGGGTGGTGAGCCGTGACCGCCACACGGTGGAGCCGCCGAGTACCTGCCGGGTGGCGACCGCGCGGCGAAGATAGAAGTGCGCGTCGTGCTCCCACGTGAAGCCGATGCCGCCGAGCACCTGGATCGCATCCTCGGCCGTCCGGACCGCGGCGTCGAGCGCGATCGCCGCAGCAGCGGCCGCCGCGATCGGCAGTTCGTCGGGCTGCGAATCGACAGTGACCGCTGCGTCCCATGCCACGGCCCGGATCTTCTCGGTCCGGCAGAGCATTTCGGCACAGATGTGCTTGACCGCCTGGAACGCGCCGATCGGTTTGCCGAACTGCTCACGGATCTTCGCGTAGTCGACGGCGGTGGTCAGCGCCCAGCCGGCGAGGCCGGCCAGTTCCGCGGCGGCGAGACCGGCGGTGAGGTCGCGCACGAAGCCGGCCGGGACGGTCGCGACACGCCCTGCCGGCACGGTCGCGCCGTCGAACCGGACACGGGCCACCGCGCGGGAGGCGTCGATGGTGTCGAGCGGCTCGACCTGCAGACCCGGATCGTCGGCCTCGACGAGCGCCCAGCGTTCGATGTCCGGGGCTCCGCCGGCGGGTTCGATGTCCGGGGCTCCACCGGCGGATTCGACGGCCGGATCACCATCACCCCCGAGACGCACGAGCACAGCGATCCCGGCCTCGGCGCCCACGGCCGGCCCGGCCTCGCCCCGCAGCACGAATCCGTCCCCTGCCGGTTCGGCGGCCACGGCCGAGTCGAGCGCGAGCGCGGTGGGGACCTCGCCCTCGGCGAGTCGCGCCGTCGTCTTGGCGACAGCCTCCCCGGCGCGGCCGAACACGAGAGCCGCCACGGCGGTCGTCAGGACGGGGCCGGGCGCGAGTTCGCGGGCGGCCTGTTCGAGCATGACGGCCAGGTCCACGGCAGTCGCTCCGAGGCCGCCCGCGTCCTCGGGGACGGCGACACCGAAAAGTCCGAGTTCTGCGAGGGACGACCAGCCGTCGCGCCACGTCGCGTCGCCTGAGCGACGTATCGTCGAGATGGGGTCGACGGTGCGTGACCAGGCCTGCACGGATGCCTGGACGGCTCGCTGCTCCTCGGTCGTGGCGATACTCACAGCGGTTTCCGCCCTTCCGAATGACATCATTGCTAGAACGTGTTCTAATATGACACCGATTCGGAGTCAAGGCGTGAGGAAACGAATTTATGGCCACCCCGTCCCGCTCCCGTGCCAATGGACACGGAACTCTGACCGCCCTCACCGAGGACGATCTCAGTTCCAATGCCCAGAAGGAACGGCGTAAGCGGATTCTCGACGCCACCCTGGCGCTCGCGTCCAAGGGTGGATACGAGGCCGTGCAGATGCGGGCAGTGGCCGAACGAGCGGACGTCGCTGTCGGCACCCTCTACCGGTACTTCCCGTCCAAGGTGCACCTGCTGGTCTCCGCCCTCGGCCGTGAATTCGCCCGTATCGAGGGCAAGGGCCGCATCCCACCCGGCCACAGCCCGCTCGAGCGTATGCACCTGGTCCTGAGTCTGATCACCAAGGCGATGCAGCGCGATCCGCTGCTCACCGAAGCCATGACGCGGGCGTTCATGTTCGCCGACGCCTCGGCCGCCGCCGAGGTCGATCAGGTCGGCACCCTCATGGACCGGCTGTTCGCGCGGGCCATGAACGACGGCGAGCCCACCGAGGAGGAACTCGCCATCGCGCGTGTCATCAGCGACGTGTGGCTGTCGAATCTCGTCGCCTGGCTCACGCGCCGTTCGTCGGCCACCGATGTCGCCCGCCGGCTCGAACTGACCGTGGATCTCCTGCTCGGAGACGGCTCCCGCGCCCCGAAGACGGTCGCCTCGGGAGTATGAGACTCGGGAGTACGAGAGTTGCTTCCCGGTCTTCTGTAACCGGAAACACGCACTCGGAAGGCCGACGGGGTCCGACTCCCGCCCGACTCTGACCTAACGTGGTTCAGGTGAGTGCCCACGATCTTCCGATTGACCTTCGACGTGCTCTGGTGGCTGTCGCGCGGACGCCCCGTCTGCTCGTGGCGACCGACTACGACGGCACCATCTCCCCCATCGTGAGCGACCCGGAGAAGGCCTACCCGCACGACGATGCGGTGCGGGCGCTGCGGGGCCTCGCAGCTCTTCCGTCGACGTCGGCGGCGGTCATCTCGGGTCGCGCCCTCAAGGATCTCGCCGCCCTGTCGCGGTTGCCGGTCGAGGTCAAGCTCGTCGGCAGCCACGGTTCCGAGTTCGACATCGGATTCGTCCACGAGGTCGATCCCGAGGCCAGGGACCTGCTCGCCACGATCGTCGAAGGACTGGACGGCGTGGCGTCCCGGTTCGCCGGCGTGCGGGTGGAGGTCAAGCCTGCGAGCGCCGCGCTCCACGTGCGCAACGCCACCCCTGGCGACGCCGAACAGGCCCTCGACCTCGTGCGGAACGATCTCGCTCTCCGCCCGGGTGTGCAGGTGACAGAGGGCAAAGCCGTGATCGAGCTGTCCGTGGTGCCCACCGACAAGGGCAAGGCCCTCGGCGTCATCCGGCATCAGGAGGCCGCCACCGCGGCGGTGTTCTTCGGCGACGACGTGACCGACGAGAAGGCCTTCCGTTCCCTGCAGGGTCCGGATGTCGGAGTGAAGATCGGCGACGGTGACACCGCCGCCGAGTACCGCGTCCGCACCAGCGAAGAGGTCATCGCGGCGCTGGCGTTCCTGCTCGAGGAACGTCGTACGTGGCTGTCGGGTGCCCACGTCGCCCCGATCGAACGTCTGACGATGCTCGCGAGTCCCCGTTCGAAGGCGCTCGTGACCCCCGACGGCACGATCACCTGGCTGTGCCACCCCGATCCCGATTCCGCCGCGGTCTTCGCCCACCTGCTCGGTGGCGACGCCGCCGGTCACTTCTCCATCGGCCCGACCCGCCAGGCGCTGCCGCTCAGCCAGCGTTACGTCGACTCGACGATGACGGTGGTGACCCGGTGGGCGTCGCTCGCGGTGATCGACTATCTCCCGCACGACGTCGAGACCGGCCGCACGGATCTGACCCGCGTGATCACCGGGCGCGCGAGCGCGGTGGTGACCTTCGCGCCGCGACCGGAGTTCGGCCAGGGCCAGGTGACCCTCGAGGTCGAGGACGACGGCATCCGCGTGATGGGCTTCAACGAGCCCTATGTGCTGCGCTCTCCCGGTGTGCGGTGGGACATCACGACCGATGGGGTGCATCAGACGGCCCATGCCGTGGTCGACCCCAGCGAGAACGACATCATCCTCGAATTTCGTTGCGGCACCGATGATCTCGACGAACACCCGGTTCCGGAGGTCGAACGCCGGGCGCAGTCCGAGGCCTACTGGCACACGTGGGCGTCGCGCCTCGAACTCCCGCCGCTCAAGCCCGACCTCATGAAGCGTTCGGCGCTCACCCTGCGCGGGCTGGTCCACGGGCCGACGGGTTCGATCCTCGCCGCGGCGACCACCTCGCTCCCCGAGGAGATCGGTGGGGTCCGAAACTGGGACTACCGCTACTGCTGGCTGCGCGACGCCGCGCTCACGGCGCAGGCGCTCGTGCGGGTCGGATCGCTCGAGGAGGCCGAGAACTACCTCGACTGGGTCCACCGTGTCCTCGAGACCGTCCCCGGCCCCGAACGCCTGCACCCGCTGTACACGCTCGCCGGCGGACCGCTTCCGCCCGAGGCCGTGCTCGACTCGCTTCCCGGTTACGCCGGTTCGCGGCCCGTGCGTATCGGCAACGCCGCGAACCAGCAGGTGCAGCTCGACGTGTTCGGTCCGATCGTCGACCTGATCGCCGACCTCGCGCACAGCCGCGAGGAAGGCGGCGCGCCCCACGATCAGGCCCTCACCGACCGCGACTGGGAGCTCGTCTGCTCGATGGTCACCGCGGTGGAACGGCGCTGGTTCGAGCCGGATCACGGCATCTGGGAGATCCGCCACGCACCTCGTCACCACGTGTACTCGAAGGTCATGGGGTGGCTGACCGTCGACCGGGCGCTGACGCTCGCCGAGAAGTTCGGCCGGACCGCCGGTGAGGGTTGGGCGGCGCTGCGCGACGAGATCGCCGACGAGGTCATCGAGAAGGGCTGGAACGACGACGTCCAGTCGTTCACCTCGGCCTACGACGGCACCGATCTCGACGCGGCCACCCTGTTCATCGGCCTCACCGGACTCGTCGACCCGGAGGACGAGCGGTTCCGGGCGACCGTGGCGGCCACCGAGCGGGAGTTGCGCAGCGGCGCGACCGTCTATCGCTATCACAGCGACGACGGCCTGCCCGGTAGCGAAGGCGGCTTCCACCTGTGCGCGGCGTGGCTCGTGGCGGCCTACCTGCTGATCGGGCAGCGCAACGACGCCGAAGCACTGTTCGCGCAGCTCGTCGCCGCAGCCGGACCGACCGGTCTGCTCAGTGAGGAGTACGACCCGGTCGCGGAGCGTTCGCTGGGCAACCACCCACAGGCGTACAGCCACATCGGTCTGCTGCGCTGCGCCCAGCTGCTGTCGGGGGCGAAGCCGATGGGCGAGCGGATTCGCTGACACCCTGCGGCCGGCGACACTGCCCTATTCCGCGTACCACTCGCTCTCGACCCGGCCCGAGGTGGCGCCGAACCACAGTTGGGTGCCCAGGGTCTCGAGTGCGGGTACACCGGAATGCGACGGGGCGGCGAGGAGCAGTTCGCCGGCGCGCCGCCCCTTGTCCTTCTGCGGTTGCCGCACGGTCGTGAGACCCTCGCGCATCGCTTCGTCGATGCCGTCGAATCCGGTGATCGACAGGTGCCCGGGCACGTCGA
Source organism: Rhodococcus sp. Q1 (assembly GCF_004153645.1). Taxonomy (NCBI): domain Bacteria; kingdom Bacillati; phylum Actinomycetota; class Actinomycetes; order Mycobacteriales; family Nocardiaceae; genus Rhodococcus; species Rhodococcus sp. Q1. The sequence goes on from NZ_SDMJ01000004.1 coordinate 651,174, forward strand.
GACCCATCTGGTTGGCCCATGCGAGCGCGCCGAGCGCGAGTACGTCGGTGGTGCACACGAGCGCGGTGATCCTCGGGTTGACCCGCATGATCTGCGCTGCGGCGGACATGCCGTCCTCCGCCGTGTGGGTGTAGCGCTCGACGACGGTGAGCGAGTCGGGGGCCAGGCCCGCAGCGCTCATGGCGTCCTGGACGCCGCGGATGCGTTCTCGCTGTACGTGGAAACCGCCGGTCCCGAGGGTCGACAGATCGACGACCCCGTCGTGTCGTTCCCGGCCGAGGCGCATCGACAACATGCCGATCTCACGGTGGCCGAGCTCGACGAGATGGGCCGCGAGATCGCGCATCGCCCGCCGGTCGTCGATGCCCACCACCGGGGTGTGCTCGAGTCCGCGCGGCTGGTCGCACGCCACGACCGGGAGGTGCCGTTCGAGTACGGCCGCCAGATAGGGATCCTCGGCAGGGACCGAGTACACGACGAAACCGTCGACGGACGACCGGTGCACGACCTGTGCGGCCTCGTCGTCGGTGCGTCCGGGTCCGGCGGGGATGAGCAACAGCCCCTGCCCCGCCGCCTCGCACGCCTCGGACAGTCCCGACAGGAAGCTCATGGCGGCGGGATCCCGGAAGGAGTAGCTCAACGCTTCGGTGAGCAGGACCCCGACCGCTCCGGCCTTGCGGGTACGCAGCGACCGCGCCATCGGATCCGGTCCGGCATATCCGCGTCGCTTGGCAACTTCGAGGACACGCTCACGCAGTTCGGCGGACAACTGATCGGGACGGTTGTACGCGTTCGAGACCGTGGTGCGGGAGATCTTCAACTCGGCGGCTATCGACGCCAGGGTCGCCTGTCGGCGCGGCTGACGAGACCTGGACATGAGAGGACCGTAGTCCTGTGTCCGTGCTCACGACCACTCAGGGATGGTGGGAGGGTTTCGCGCCGTCCGCTAAAGTGGAACGGTAACGGTTACCAATAACGTTTGGGTCGGTCGCTCGGTCGTTCCGGACCCCGTTCGCCGAAGACCGCCGATCCTCAGGAGAAGAACTGTGCGACTGTCCTCCCGCACGGCCCTCGCAGCCGCTGCCGTAGCCTGCGCGACCGCACTCGCCGCGTGCGGCACCGATACCTCCGGCGCCGACGACGACGCCATCAGCGTCGTCGCCTCCACGAACGTGTGGGGGTCGATCGCGCAGGCCGTCGCCGGAGACCGCATCGAAGTCCGCTCGCTCATCACCGAACCGAACGCCGACCCGCACTCCTACGAGGCCAGCCCCCTCGACGCCGCGGCGATCAGCGACGCCTCGCTCGTGGTCTACAACGGGGGCGGCTACGACCACTTCGTCGACGACATCCTCGACGTGAGTGGCGAGAAGCCGGCCGTCGTCGAGGCCTTCGCCCTGTTCGAGTCCGGCGCGTACTCGGATCTGCACGCCGGGCACGACCACGGCAACGAGGATTCGCCCGAGAATGATTCGGACACAACCATTTCCGATGATCATTCGCACGAGACCGGAGACGGCCACTCGCACGAGGGCCACGACCACGGCGGCATCAACGAGCACGTCTGGTACGACCTCGCGACCGCCGACGCCGTCGCGCACGCGGTCGCCGACCGGCTCGCCGAACTCGATCCCGAGGGTGCCGCCGTCTACGAGACCAACGCGGCAGCATTCCACGAGAATCTGCACTCCGTGGCGGATGTCGTCGACAGGATCGCCGACACGCACGGCAACGCTCCCGTCGCTCAGACCGAGACCATCGGTCACTACCTCGTCTCGGCCGCGGCACTCGACGACGTCACTCCCCCGGACTTCACCAATGCCATCGAGAACGGCACCGACCCGTCCCCGGCGGCGATCGCGGCGACGCGGCAACTGCTGGTCGACAAGCAGGTTCGCGTCCTGATCTACAACCCGCAGACCGAGGACCGGATCAGTCGCGAGATGCGCACGGCAGCAGAGTCGTCGGGCGTCGCGGTGGTCGAGGTTTTCGAAACCCTGCCCGACGGTGTCGACTACATTCAGTGGCAGGCCCGGACCGCCGAGACCCTCGCCGCCGCGCTCGAGACCGCTTCCTGACCATCCGATCGAGAACACGGACTTCGGTGACACCTCCTCCATCCGACCGCACACCCACCGTCGAACTCCGCGATGCCCGGCTGGCATTCGGAGATCGCGTCCTCTGGGAAGGTCTCGACCTCGTCGTCGAGCCCGGCGAGTTCCTGGCGGTGCTCGGACCCAACGGTGCCGGCAAGACGTCGCTGCTCAAGGTGCTGCTCGGCCAGCTCCCGCTCACCTCGGGAACGGCGACGATCGCCGGGCAGCCCGTCCGAACCGGGAACTCCCACGTCGGCTACGTACCGCAGCAGAAGTCACTCGACGAGGGCGTACCGCTCCGGGGACGCGACCTCGTCGGCCTCGGTATGGACGGACACCTGTGGGGCACCGGCCTGCGGACCCGCCGGCGCCGCCGCGTCGCGGTCGACGACGCGATCGCCCAGGTGGGCGCCGAGTCCTATGCCGGCGCCCCGATCGGCACACTCTCCGGCGGTGAGCAGCAGCGGCTGCGTATCGCGCAGGCCCTCGTGGGCGATCCGCGGGTGCTCCTGTGCGACGAACCGTTGCTGAGTCTCGATCTCGCCAACCAGCACCTGGTGTCGTCGCTCATCGACCGCCGCCGCCGCGACCACGACACCTCCGTACTGTTCGTCACCCACGAGATCAACCCGATCCTGCCGCTGGTGGATCGCGTGCTGTACCTCGTCGACGGCCAGTTCCGCATCGGCACTCCCACCGAGGTGATGACCTCGCAGGTGCTCTCCGAGCTGTACCGCACCGACGTCGAGGTGCTCGAGATGCGCGGACGTCTGGTGGTGGTCGGCACCGGCGACGCCATCGACGCGCTCGGCAGCGCCGGCGGACTGCGCCCCGGGGAAGGCGTCCACCACGATCACGAGGACCACGAATGAGCAGCAAGTTCACCGACGCCCTGGGCCGGATGTTCGACGTGGAGACCACCGTCGAACTCCTGCAGTACGACTTCGTGCAGCAGGCGCTGGTCGCCGGTGCGATCCTCGGGCTGCTCGCCGGCGTGATCGGCCCGTTGATCATCAGCCGTCAGATGGCGTTCTCCGTGCACGGCACCTCCGAGCTGTCGCTCACCGGCGCCGCCGCGGCGCTCATCGTCGGGGTCTCGGTGGGGCTCGGCGCCGTCGTGGGTGCCGTGATCGCCGCGATCCTCTTCGGGGTCCTGGGAACACGTGCGCGCGAACGGGACTCCGTCATCGGTGTGGTGATGGCCTTCGGTCTCGGCCTGGCCGTCCTGCTGCTGTGGGCCTACGACGGGCGCACCGGTGCCGCCTTCTCGTTGCTCACCGGTCAGATCGTGGCACCCGGTGGCACCGGCATCGCCCTGCTCGCCGCGTGCGCTGCCGTCGTGATCCTCACGCTGCTGGTGATCTACCGTCCGCTGCTGTTCGCCAGCACCGACCCGGAGGTCGCGGCCGCCCGCGGCGTCCCGGTCCGCGCGTTGTCGATCGTGTTCGCGGTACTCGTCGGTGTCACCGCCGCCCTCGGCGTGCAGATCGTCGGGGCGCTGCTGGTGATGGCGCTGCTCATCACCCCGGCCGCCGCGGCGGCACGCGTGGTCAGCGGACCGCTCGCCGCCACCGTGCTGTCGGTGGTCTTCGCAGAGATCTCGGCGGTCGGCGGCATCCTGCTCGCACTGGCGCCCGGCGTGCCGGTCTCGGCGTTCATCACGACGATCGCGTTCGTCATCTACATGGTGTGCCGCGTGATCGGCACCGCCCGCAGCCGGCGGGGTTCCGGACGGGTCGCCGCAGCTGTCTGACCGACGCGAACGCGATCGTCCCGTGGCCCTGGCATTCGCTCGGTGGTGCGAGCCCGGGCACGGTGTGCGATCCCGAGGCCGGGTGCTCGGCCGGCGCGGGTTGTACGTGCTCGACGGCGCCTAGACTCGGGGCGTGACCCGCATCGATCTCAACAGCGACCTCGGCGAGAGTTACGGCCGGTGGCGTCTGGGCGACGACGAGACCATGCTCGACATCGTCACCAGCGCCAACGTGGCGTGCGGATTCCACGCCGGCGACCCGGCGACCCTGCTGAGCACCTGCTACGGCGCCGCGAAGCGCGCGGTGCGGATCGGCGCCCAGGTCGGATACAACGACCTCGCCGGCTTCGGTCGTCGCTTCATCGAGGTGCCGTCCGCGGATCTCACCGCCGAGATCATCTACCAGATCGGTGCACTGGACGGGCTCGCGCGAGCGGCGGGCTCGTCGGTCGGCTACGTCAAACCCCACGGCGCGCTGTACAACGCGATCGTCCATCATCGCGAGCAGGCCCGGGCCGTGGTGGACGCGGTGCGCGCCTACGACGCCTCACTGCCCGTCCTCGGGCTGCCCGACTCCGTCTTCCTCGAGGAAGCCGAACGGGCCGGTCTGAGGGTCGTCACCGAGGCGTTCGCCGACCGCGCCTACACCCCCGCCGGGACGCTGGTCTCCCGGCGCGAACCCGGTGCGGTACTGCACGATCCGGACGAGATCGCCGAGCGGGTCCTGCGCATGGTCACCGAGGGAGTGGTCACCGCGATCGACGGGAGCGACATCCGTGTGGGAGCGCAGTCGGTGTGCATCCACGGCGACTCCCCCGACGCCACGGCGGTGGCCGTCGCCGTCCGGCGCCGCCTCGACGCCGAGAACATCGACATCCGGGCGTTCGTGTGACTCCCGGGACGCCGCGAGGTACACCGATGAGGATCATCCGCGCCGGGGACAGCGCACTGCTCGCCGAGTTCGAGTCCCTCGACCAGGTTCTCGGCCACTTCCGGGCGCTGGACCGGGAGCGGCCCGGAGGCGTCGTCGATCTCGTTCCGGCGGCTCGGACGCTGCTGGTGAGCTTCGATCCGACCGAGACGAACGTGCAGGTCGTGCACCGGTGGATCGCCACCACCCCACCGTTGTCCGAGGGAGCCACCACCATCGAGGAGGTGACGCTCGAAGTCCGGTACGACGGAGCCGATCTCGAAGAGGTCGGTGAGTCGACCGGCCTGGGCGCCGACGGCGTGGTTGCCGCCCACACCGGCAGCCTCTGGACGGTCGCCTTCGGCGGATTCGCGCCCGGCTTCGCCTATCTCACCGGTGGGGACCCGCGGTTGCACGTGCCGCGCCGCAGTTCGCCGCGCACCACCGTGCCGTCCGGCGCAGTGGGGCTCGCAGGCGAGTTCTCGGGCGTCTACCCACGGCAGTCGCCGGGCGGGTGGCAGCTGATCGGAACCACCGACGCCCCGCTGTGGCAACCGGATCGAACCCCTGCGGCACTGTTGCGGCCGGGACACACGGTGCGCTTCGTAGCACTCTGATCCGCTCGCTCGACCTCGGTTCCACTGCGCTGTTGCGCTCGGTCCCGCTGCGCCGTTGCGCTCGGTCCCACTGCGCCGTTGCGCTCGGTCCCACTGCGCCGTTGCCCTCAAATACCCAGCACGGTCTTCGCGATGAGGAAGTAGATCACCAGGCCGGTCGCGTCGACGAAAGTCGTGATGAACGGGTTGGAGAACACCGCAGGATCGGCGCGAATCGATTTGGCCACCAACGGCATCGCACCACCGACCGTGGCTGCGAGAGTGCAGGTGCTCACCAGCGTCAACCCGATCACCGCACCCACCGACGAGTCGTAGACCAGGGACGTCAGGACGAACGCGACCGTTCCCAACAGAACTCCGAGGGACAGACCCACCCGGAACTCGCGGGCGATCACCCCACCGATGTCGTGCGGTGTCACGTCGTCGAGTGCCAGCGCGCGGGTGACGGTGGTGGCGGCCTGATTTCCGGTGTTCCCGCCGGTGCCGATGATCAACGGCACGAACAGCGCGAGAGTGACCACCTGGTCGAGGGTCGACTCGAAGACCTCGAGGACCTGGACCGTGAGTGTCGCGCCGAGCGCCAGGACGAGCAACCACACCACCCGTGAGCGCACCAACTGCCCGACCGGTGTCGCGAGATACGGCCGGCGCAGCGGCTCGGTACCACCGATCCGGGCCTGATCCTCGCTGTCGGCGACCTCGAGGATCCGAAGGGCGTCGTCCACGGTGAGGATGCCCACCAGTCTGGTCTCGCTGTCGACGACGATCAACGCCAACAGCTCGAGTTCGGCACATCGGCGCGCGGATTCCTCTGCATCGTCGGTGACGCGGGCCCAGTACGGTTCGTTCATGATGTCGGCGATCACCGTTCCCGGCGACGCCCTCATCAGCGCGCGCAGGCCGATCACACCTACGAGCACGCGCCCGTCGTCCACCACCGGCAGGGTGTACACCGTTTCCGCGTCGTCGAGGCGACGACGTACGACGTCCATCGCCTCCTCGGCGGTCATGTCCTGACGCAACGACACGAAGGCCGGACTCATCCGCCGGCCGATCGCACGCTGCGGATAGCCGAGAATCGTGGAGGTCATCTCCCGCTCGTCCGGCGGCAGCCCGTGCAGCAGCGACGAGGCGACCGTGGCGGGGAGCTCGTCGAGCAGTTCCACCCGGTCGTCCGGTTCGAGGCCGGCGAAGATCGCGGCCACCTGATCGTCGCGTAGACCGCGGACCAGTTCGCTCCGCATGCTCGGATCGAGATGTTCGAAGACCTCGATCGCACGGTCCTTGGCCAGAAGCCGGTAGAGCACCGCACGGTCGGTCCGGCCGAGCCGTTCGAGCACGTCGACGACCTGGTCGACCTTCAGTTCCGCGACGGCGCCGTGCGCTGCCGGAAGATCGTCGGCCTCGAGGGCCTTCTCGACGAGTCTCGTCGTCGCACGGACGTCCGCTTCCTCCATGCCCGGCACCTCCGTCCTCATCATCTTCAACCTATCCCGTCCTTTCGGTAGAAGTTCGGCCGGGCAAGCGAACGCGGTGGGTGAGAATGAACGTCGTGGCGTGGTTCGAGGTGATCTCCGGTGGAATGCTCACGACGGTGCAGGATCGCGGACGTCCCGGTTACGGCTCCTCGGGGCTCACCCGGTCCGGTGCCGCCGACCGGCGCGCGCACGACGCGGCGAATCGTCTCGTGGGCAACCGGCCGGACGCCGCGACACTCGAGGTGACCGGCGGCGGTCTCGTCGTCCGCAGCGTCGGCGAGACGACCGTGGCGGTGACAGGCGCCCGCGCCGACGTGACCGTGTGCAATCGTCCGGTCGGCGACTGGGCGCGCATCACCCTGCGGAACGACGACGTACTGCGGATCGGCCTGCCGAACGACGGCCTGCGGATCTACCTCGCCGTACGCGGCGGCATCGATGTCCCGGAGGTGCTCGGCAGCAGATCCACCGACACCTTGTCGAACACCGGACCGTCACCGGTACGCACCGGCGACCGGCTGCTCGTCGGCGCGATGTCGGCCGGCCTGCCCGACGAGGAACAGTTCCCACCGCCTCCACCGATGGGCGATCCCGTGGAGATCCGGGTGCGGCCCGGGCCGCGCGACGACTGGTTCACCCCCGGATCACTGCGTGCCCTGTTCCACGAGACCTGGACGGTGACACCACAACTCGACCGGGTGGGCATCAGGTTCCATGGCCCCGGCCGCCTGCACCGGGCACGGCACGAGGAGATGCCCAGTGAGGGCATGGTTCCGGGGTCGCTGCAGATACCGCCGGACGGGCACCCGGTGCTGTTCCTCGCCGACCATCCCGTCACGGGCGGCTATCCGGTCGCCGCAGTGGCGATCGCCGCCGACCTGCCCGTCGCGGCGCAACTGCGTCCCGGGCAGCGGGTGCGGTTCGTACCGGTCCGGTGATCGGCCGGTCCTGCGAGCGTCAGATCCGGGACCGGACGGACGGATCGACCTCGTCCGTCGGGTCGGCGGTCGTCACCCGTCGCACGAAGGTGATCGCCTCGTCGAGTGCGTGTTCCGCCGGCGGCGAGATACCCGGCAGGCTGAGATAGCCGTGCACCGTGCGGGGGTAGTCGGTCTCCGTCACGTCACCACCCTTGTCCCGCAACGCCGACGCATATCGAACGGCGTTGTCGCGCAACGGGTCGTGTCCTGCCACTTGTACGAGGGCGGGCACGGCGGCACCGGCGAGCGTGCCGCGTAGCGGTGCCGCGGTCGGCGCATACGGGTCGGCTCCGGCGAGATAGAGACGCACGAACGCCCGCATGCCGCGGGAGGTGAGCACCGGAGCGTTCGCGAACTGCCGCTCCGACGGGAACTCCTCCTCCATCTCCGTCGCCGGATAGATCAGCACCTGACCGACCGGCAGCGGACCGTCCGACCGCCCGGCCACATCGGCGACGACGGCGGCGAGATTGCCGCCGGCGCTGTCGCCCGCGACCACGACGCGGGACGGATCACCGTCGAACTCCGCAGCGTGCGCGACGACCCACCGGAACGCGGCCCAGCAGTCCAGTACCGCCGCGGGATACGGATGTTCGGGGGCGAGCCGGTAATCCACCGACACCACCACGCACGGGGTCCGCGCGGCCGTGTGACTCGCCCACCATTCGTTCTGCTCCGGATTGCCGAGCACCCACCCCCCACCGTGGAACAGCAGAACGACCGGCAGCGGGCCGCTCACACGTGCGGAGGGTCGATAGATCCTCAGACGAGTCCGGACCGGCGAGTCCTCGGCTTCGAGGTCGTCGATCGCGTCGTGCTCGAGATCGACCCACCTGTCCTCGATCCGCACGCCGGGATGCGGCCGGCCCGAGATCAACCGGCCGACCGGAGACGCCAGCAGTTTCGCGCGCGCAGCACGGCGTGCGGGAATCTCGTCGACGCGGGCGTCGGCGATGGACTTGCCGGTGAAGCGTTCGAGGAACGCGAACACCGTCGTGCGGAACGGCAGAGAGGCGGCCACGAGGACAGACTAGGCCCTCGTGGCGGTAGAGCCGGCCGACTCGGCCAGGCCCGGCGCTGCCGCGTAGTCGGTCAGGCCCGGCGCTGCCGCGTAGTCGGTCAGGCCCGGCGCTGCCGCGCGATGTCGGCGAGCACCACACCCGCGGCGACGGAGGCGTTGAGCGACTCGACGTCGCCGGCCATCGGGATCGACAGCACCGCGTCGCAGGTCTCGCGCACCAGGCGCGAGAGTCCCTTGCCTTCGGAACCCACGACCACGACCACGGGATCGGTGCCGTCGAAATCGTCGAGGTTGGTGTCGCCACCCGCATCGAGACCGACGACGCGGACACCCCGGGACTGCCAGTCCTTGAGAGTGCGCGTGAGGTTGGTGGCACGCGCGACGGGCAGCCGCGCTGCGGCTCCGGCACTCGTGCGCCACGCCACCGCGGTCACCGACGCCGAGCGGCGCTGCGGGATCACCACACCGTGCCCGCCGAAGGCCGCGACCGACCGGATCACGGCACCGAGATTGCGCGGATCGGAGATGTTGTCGAGGGCCACGAGCAGCGGCCGCTCGTGATTCTCCGCGGCGCGGGCGAGCAGGTCGTCGGGATGCGCGTAGCGGTACGGCGGCACCTGGAGACCGATGCCCTGATGCATCCCGTTGGCCGACAGGCGGTCGAGTTCGGAACGCGAGACCTCGAGGATCGAGATGCCCATCTCGGCCGAGCGTTGCACGGCTTCCTTGAGCCGCTCGTCGGACTCCGCGCCGAGGGCGACGTACAGAGCGGTCGCGGGGACACCGGCACGCAGGCACTCGACGACCGGGTTGCGGCCCAGCACCATCTCCGGGCCGTCCTCGGCCTTGCGACCTGCTGCGGGGCGACGACCGCCGCCGCGAGGATCTGCGGCCTTGGCCGCGGCCCGGGCACGCCGCGCGGCGGGGTGGTAGGGCCGGTCCTCGGCCTTCGGGGTGGCACCGCGCGCTTCGAGGCCGCGACGCCGCTGCCCGCCGGACCCGACGACCTGGCCCTTCTTCGTGCCGCCCTTACGAATAGCGCCGCGACGCTGGGAATTGCCTGCCATCACTGTCCTGCTTTCAGAGACCACTCGGGTCCGTTGGGCGTATCGGTCACTTCGACCCCCGCAGCTGCGAGACGATCCCGCACCTCGTCGGCCACCGCCCAGTTCTTCTCGGCCCGGGCGGTCGTGCGGCGTTCGAGATCCGCGCCGACCAGGACGTCGAGGGCCGCGAGCGCGGCCGATCCGGAATCGTCGGTGGAGCACCAGTGCTCGTCGAGCGGGTCGACACCGAGGATGCCGAGCATGCTCCGGATCTGCGACGCGATCTGCACGGCCGCGTCGAGATCACCGTTGTCGAGCGCCTTGTTGCCTTCGCTGCGCTTGCGGTGGATCTCGGCGAGCGCCTTGGGCACACCGAGGTCGTCGTCGAGTGCTTCGGCGAAGGCGTCCGTCCAGGCACCCACGGGTACCTCTCCGGCCCGGTCGCGGGTCTTGAGCACGAACGACTCGAGCCCCCGGTAGGCCGCCGCCGCTTCGGCGAGCGCGTCGTCGGAATACTCGAGCATCGAACGGTAGTGGGCGCTGCCGAGGTAGTACCGCAGTTCCTGCGGGCGGACCCGGGCGAGCACGTTGGGGATGGACAGCACGTTGCCGAGCGACTTCGACATCTTCTCGCCGCCCATCGTCACCCAGCCGTTGTGCAGCCAGTAGCGGGCGAAGCCGTCGCCTACGGCGCGGGACTGGGCCATCTCGTTCTCGTGGTGCGGGAAGACGAGGTCCATGCCTCCGCAGTGGATGTCGAAGGTGCCCCCGAGATAGAAGCCCGCCATCGCGGAGCACTCGAGATGCCAACCGGGACGACCGCGCCCCCACGGGGTGGGCCACGACGGCTCCCCGGGCTTCTCGGCCTTCCACAGCGTGAAGTCTCGCGGGTCGCGCTTGCCGAGTCCGGCGCTCTCACCCTGATGGACGTCCTCGATGCGGTGACCGGAAAGGGCTCCGTATTCCGGATAGCTCAGCACGTCGAAATAGACGTCGCCGTCGGCGGCGTAGGCGTGCCCGGCGTCGATGAGACGCTGGATGAGTTCGATCATCTGTGTGATGTGGCCGGTCGCGCGGGGTTCCACCGAGGGGGGAAGTACACCGAGCGCGTCGTAGGCGCGGTTGAAGGCCCGCTCGTAGGTCGAGGCCCATTCCCACCACGGCCGGCCCGCTTCTGCTGCCTTGCGAAGAATCTTGTCTTCGATGTCTGTGACATTTCTCACAAACAAGACATCGAGGCCCTTGGCTCCGAGCCATCGGCGGAGCACGTCGAACGCAACGCCGCTGCGTACGTGCCCGATATGGGGTTCGCCTTGGACGGTGGCCCCACACAGGTACACCGAGGCCTGGCCGGGGGTCAGCGGTTCGAAATCCCGCACGGCCCGCGATTCGGTGTCGTATAAGCGCAAGGTCACGACCGTCGATCCTACCGCTCGTCCTGCTGCGCCAGGACCAGTGCGGTCGCAACCGCGGCCACACCTTCCCCCCGGCCGGTGAGGCCGAGTCCGTCCGTCGTGGTTGCCGACACGGAGACCGGACCGCCGAGCGCCGCGGACAGCACCGCCTGCGCCTCCTCGCGTCGCGGCCCGACCTTCGGGCGGTTCCCGATCACCTGAACGGCGGCGTTGCCCACCACCCAGCCGGCGTCGGCGAGCAGACGTCGCACCTCCTCGAGCATGGCGACGCCGGAGGCACCGGCCATCTCGGGTCGCCCCGTACCGAAGACGGCTCCGAGGTCGCCGAGACCGGCGGCCGAGAGCACGGCATCGCACAGGGCGTGCGCGGCGACGTCACCGTCCGAGTGGCCCACGCAGCCGTCGGCGTCCTCGAACAGCAGACCGGCCAACCGGCAGGGCCGCCCGGGCTCCACGGGATGCACGTCCGTTCCGATACCGACACGCACGATGCTCACATCTCCTTCTCGGTGCGGACGCCGGACGCGAGCACGGCACGTGCCAGCACCAGGTCCAGCGGGGTGGTGATCTTGAAAGCGAGCGGATCGCCCGCGACAGTGGTGACGCGTTGGCCCGACCGCTCGACGAGTCCCGCGTCGTCCGTGGCGTCGGCAGCGTCGCGGTTCGCCCGCTCGAGCAGCGCGACGTCGAATCCCTGCGGGGTCTGTACCGCGCGGAGGGTCGAGCGGTCGGGGGTGCCGGTGACAGCGCCCTCGGCGTCCACACTCTTGACGGTGTCGACGACGGGCAGGACGGGGATCACCGCGTCGCTGCCCGCCCGCAGCGCGTCCACGACCCGGACGAACAGATCGGCCGGGGTGAGCGCACGCGCGGCATCGTGGACGAGGACGAACCGTGCTCCCGATGCCGCCGAGAGACCGGCACGCACCGAGTCGGCGCGTTCGGCACCACCCGCCACCACGCTCACCCGGTCGGCGAACGCCTCACCGACCAGCCGGGCCGCGGGCGTCGCGGCCAGTTCGGGTGGCGCGACGATCACGACACGATCGACCACCGCCGAGGCGAACATCGCCTCGACCGAGCGGTCGAGCATGGTGCGGCCGTCGAGTTCCACGAACGCCTTGGGCAGTGGTTCACCCAGGCGAACACCACGGCCGGCCGCCGGAAGGATTCCGACGACCGGCCCGTTGCGATCGTTCATGTGCAGTTTGCCGATGTCTCGCGCCGATCAGGAAGCGGCGGCGAGAACCTCGTCGAGCATGGTTTCCGCCTTGACGTCGTCGGTGCCTTCGGCGAGCGCGAGCTCACCGACGAGGATCTGACGAGCCTTGGCGAGCATCCGCTTCTCACCTGCGGACAGGCCGCGGTCCTGCTCCCGGCGCCACAGATCGCGCACCACTTCTGCGACCTTGTTGACATCACCGGAGGCCAGCTTCTCGAGGTTGGCCTTGTACCGCCGTGACCAGTTGGTGGGTTCTTCGGTGTGGGGTGCGCGCAGCACCTGGAAAACCTTGTCGAGGCCTTCCTGCCCGACGACGTCGCGAACTCCGACGTACTCCGCGTTCTCTGCAGGTACCCGGACCGTCAGGTCGCCCTGCGCGACTTTCAGAACCAGATATTCCTTCTGCTCACCCTTGATGGTGCGTGTTTCGATTGCTTCGATCAGCGCCGCACCGTGATGGGGGTATACGACGGTGTCTCCGACCTTGAAAATCATGTGTCCCGTGCCCCTTTCGATTCTCCCAGTTTAACACGTGACCACATCGCCCTCGCGTCAACGGTGCAGGTCAGGGGCATCGAGCGTTGAGCGCAGGGCTTGACAGGCAGTCTGTTCCGTGTATCGGGTGACGTCCGACACACCCTCCGATCGGCGCCGGTCGATATCGCCGCCCGGACGGGAATCCGCACGAGATCCGGCCCCGACGTACACAGCGCACACGGGAACTACTACTCTGCCTAGTGGATTGCGAGCCTTACTCGAGTGGAGGAACCCGTGACTGCTCTCAAAGCGCCGACTCGTCGAGTCGTGACCGCTCTCGCCCTTGCCGCGGGAGCGGCGCTCACGATGTCCGCGTGCAGCGCCGGTCAGATCACCCAGACCTCGACGCAGGTCGCGGCCATCAACGGTTCCAACGTGGACGCCGGCAGCCTCGCGCTGCGCAACGTGCACGTGATCTACCCGAACTCCGAGGAGTACAGCATCGAGGCCGGCGGCACCGCCCAGCTCGGCTTCACGATCGTCAACCTCGACCCGTACGTGGGCGACAACCTCACCGGTATCTCCACCGATTTCGCGGCTTCGGTCACGGGCACTCCCATCGAGGTCCCTCCGCAGTCCTCCGTGGTCGCCGGTGTCTCCGAGGCGAACGCCGCCCTCGTCGAGGAGGTCGACGAGTCGCCGCGTCCGAACAGCACCGAGGAGACCCCCTCCCCCGCTCCGGCCGGCGTCGTCAACAGCGTCGAGCTCGTGAACCTCTCCGAGGGTGTCCGTCCGGGCCTGACGATCCCCGTCACCTTCACCTTCGCCGAGGCCGGCGACGTGACCCTGTCCGTGCCGGTCGACGCCGGACCGGAGCTTCCCCGCGACGAGTCGGAACTCTCGCCGATCGTGGGCGAAGCACACTAGGAATTCCTTACGAGAGGGCCCGGTCGAGCACAGCTCGGCCGGGCCCTTCCGTATCCGCCCGATGTCGGTCCGACCGTCTATTCTCCGGCCGTGGCAAAGACCAAGACCCTCTACCGCTGTTCCGACTGCTCGCACACCGTCGCGAAGTGGGTCGGACGCTGCCCCGAATGCGGCACGTGGGGGTCGATGGACGAAGCACCCGTCCAGCCCGTCGCGGTCGCCGCACGAGCCGGAACCTCGCTCGCCCGCGCCGGTGCCGCCGCCGTGTTGCCGAGCACTCCGGCCACTCCCCTGTCACAGATCGACGGCAAGGCGACGCACGCGAAATCCACGGGTATCCCGGAGCTCGACCGCGTCCTCGGCGGCGGCGTCGTCCCCGGTTCCGTCGTCCTCCTCGCCGGCGAACCCGGCGTCGGCAAGTCCACGTTGCTCCTCGAGGTGGTACACCGGTGGGCGCTGCGCGGCGAGTCCGATCGGGCTCTCTACGTCACCGGCGAGGAATCGGCCGGTCAGGTGCGGTTGCGCGCCGACCGCACCGGTGCCGTGCACGACCGGGTCTATCTCGCCGCCGAGAACGACCTCGCGACGATCTTCGGGCACGTCGAGCAGGTCGGGCCCACGCTGCTCGTGGTCGACTCCGTACAGACGATGCTCGCCGCCGACGTCGACGGCGTCACCGGCGGTGTCACACAGGTACGCGCGGTCACCAGCGCCTTGACCTCCCTCGCGAAGTCCAGCGGCATCCCGGTGCTGCTCATCGGTCACGTCACCAAGGACGGCGCGGTGGCCGGTCCGCGTTCCCTCGAGCACCTCGTCGACGTGGTGCTGCACTTCGAGGGCGACAAGCACTCCACGCTGCGCATGGTGCGCGGGGTGAAGAACCGCTTCGGGGCCGCCGACGAAGTGGGGTGCTTCGAACTCGCCGAGGACGGGATCGTCGGCGTGAGCGACCCGTCCGGATTGTTCCTGCAGCACCGCGACGAGGCCGTGCCCGGCACGGCGGTCACGGTGACGATGGACGGCAAGCGCCCCCTCCTCGGTGAGGTCCAGGCTCTCGTGGTGCCCACCCACAATCCGTCTCCGCGACGTGCCGTGAGCGGCCTCGACTCCGCGCGGGTCGCGATGGTGCTCGCGGTGCTCGAGCGTCGCTGCGGTCTCGGCCGCCTCGGCAACTGCGATGTCTACGCCTCCACCGTCGGTGGCATGCGGATCACCGATCCGTCCGCCGACCTCGCGCTCGCGCTCGCCGTCGCCTCGGCCGTGCGCGACCAGCCCGTACCCGCCGGCACCGTGCTGCTCGGCGAAGTCGGTCTCGCCGGCGAGGTCCGTCGTGTGGCAGGCGCGGGCCGTCGTCTCGCGGAGGCGAACCGGCTCGGCTTCGACCGCGGAGTCGTTCCGCGCGATGTCGAAGGTGTACCGAAGGGCATGAAGAAGTTCGAGGTGTCGAACGTGGCGCAGGCGCTGTCGACGCTCACGCGCTGACTCACGTTTCCGCTGCCGTGTCGGCGACCGGTGCGAACATGTGTTCGTGTCCGACGCGACGGTGCTGCACGCCGACCTCGACGCGTTCTACGCGTCGGTGGAGCAGCGCGACGATCCGTGGCTTCGCGGCAAACCGATCGTCGTGGGCGGGGGCGTCGTGCTCGCGGCAAGCTACGAGGCCAAGGCCCACGGCATCGTCACCGCGATGTCCGGCCGGGCCGCTCGCGCGCTGTGTCCGGGAGTGATCTCGGTGCCTCCCCGCATGGAGGCCTATGCGCAGGCCTCCCGCGACGTGTTCACGATCTTCGACCGCACGACGCCCCTCGTGGAGGGAATCTCGATCGACGAGGCGTTCCTCGACGTCTCCGGCCTGGGGCGCATCGCGGGCAGCCCCGTCGACATCGCCGCGCGCCTGCGCCGCACGGTCGCCGAGGAGGTGGGCCTGCCGATCACCGTCGGTGTCGCACGCACCAAGTTCCTCGCGAAGGTCGCGAGCGGAGTGGCCAAACCCGACGGCCTGCTCCTCGTCCCTCCGCATGCCGAACCGGAGTTCCTCCACCCGTTGCCGGTGGAGCGGTTGTGGGGCGTCGGCAAGGTCACCGCGGCGAAGCTGCACGCGCACGGACTGAGGACCGTGGCCGACGTCGCCTCCCGTTCCGAGTCCGATCTGGTTTCGCTGCTCGGACGCGCGGCGGGTCGCCACCTGCACGCCCTCGCGACCGGTCACGATCCGCGTCCGGTCCGTCACCGGCGGCGCAGTTCGATGGGCGCGCAGCACGCGCTGGGTCGCGGACCGCACAGCATGGAGTCGGTGGAGGAGACGCTGCAGTTGCTCGTCGACCGGGTATGCCGGCGGATGCGCCGATCCGGACGTCTCGGGCGCACGGTCGTCCTACGGATGCGGTTCGCCGACTACACCCGCGCGACGCGCTCTCACACCCTTCCCGGGGCCACCGCCCGCACCGACATCCTGTCGGCCACAGCACGCGACCTGCTCGACCGGACCCGGCCGCTCATCGCCGAGCGCGGTCTCACCCTGATCGGTATCGCGGTGACGAATCTCGCCGGCGAGGGCGTCGAACAGCTCGAGCTACTGTTCGACGAGCCGATCGACGCGGAGACCGGTACCGGCGATGCGCGGACCCATCGTGCCGTCGACCGGCACGCGCTCGATGCCGTCCTCGACGACCTGCACTCTCGCTACGGTGCCGGCGCGGTCACCTCGGCCACTCTGCTCGGGCGCGATCACCGTCCCGGGGTTCCGTTGCTTCCCGACGGCCCCGGCGAACCGGCCTCCTAGACCGCCGAGATGTCGTGCTCGCTCTGCGGGATGCCGTCGGCGTAGTCACGCCCCTTCGCGAAATGCTCGTGACCGACGACGACGAACAGCCCGACCGACGACGCCACCACGACATCCGGGTCGGCCAGCGGTCCGTCGACGATGCGTGCCTCCGCGCTGGTGTAGACCTTGCGCCGCACCGTGCCGTCGACGCGGGCACGGAACTCGAGGACCGAACCCAACGGGATCGGGCGGGCGAAATCCGTCTCGAAATGCCCGGTGACGACGGCGGTCCGCAGGGCGGCGTTGCACGCCATTCCCTGCACCTCGTCGAAGGCCGTCATCAGGATGCCGCCGTGGATGAACCCCGGTCCGCCCTGATAACGCGTGGCGACGTCGAGCCGGCCGAGCACGTCGAGGCCCTCACCGAGAGTGAAGTCCATCGCGAGACCCGACGGCTGGTCGTCGCCGCAACCGAAGCATTTACTCCAGTGCTGCGGTACGGAGACCCCAGGGCCGGGATGATCTTCCGGTAACTCGGGAACGACGAGATCGTCGGGCAAAGTCCAGGTGCTGCGCATAAGCAAGTAATGTAGTTGCGCGGTCGGGAGCGCCGATCCGGGAGTCCGCGCAGTGTGACGACGACCGCAGACCGCACACGGAAGGGATGTCCAGATGACCGAGTCGGCGCCGGCCTCGACGCTGAGCGACACCATCGCTCGCCTGGCGCCCGGCACTGCGCTACGCGACGGTCTCGAACGGATCCTCCGTGGTCGGACGGGCGGACTGATCGTCCTCGGTTTCGACGAGAAGGTCGCCGAGCTGTGCGACGGCGGATTCGAGCTCGACGTCGAATTCGCCCCCACCCGGCTGCGGGAATTGTCGAAGATGGACGGGGCGGTGGTCGTGTCCACCGACGGCTCGCGCATCGTGCGCGCCAACGTCCAGCTCGTGCCCGATCCGAGTATCCCCACCGTGGAGTCCGGCACCCGGCATCGCGCCGCCGAACGCACCGCGATCCAGACCGGCTATCCGGTGGTCTCGGTCAGCCAGTCGATGAGCATCGTCAGCGTGTACATCGACGGTCGTCGCCACGTCATCAACGACTCCGCGACCATCCTGTCCCGGGCCAACCAAGCCGTCGCGACACTCGAGCGCTACAAGGCCCGCCTCGACGAGGTGACCCGGCAGTTGTCCGTGGTCGAGATCGAGGACATCGTCACGCTGCGCGACGCGCTCACCGTGGCACAACGACTCGAAATGATGCACCGTCTGTCCGTGGAGATCGAGCAGGACGTGCTCGAACTCGGTACCGACGGTCGCCAGCTGGCCCTCCAACTCGAAGAACTCGTCGGCGACAACCAGCTCGCCCGTCAGCTCATCGTGCGCGACTACCTGGCCGGCGATCATGTTCCTTCTCCGCAGGAGGTCGATCAGGCGCTCGAGCGTCTCGCGCGCCTGACCGACGTCGACCTGCTCGATCTGACGACCCTTGCCCGCGCCTTCGGATATTCGGGCACCATCGAGGCCCTCGACACCTCGATGAGTCCTCGCGGTTATCGCGTGCTCCATCGGGTGCCGCGCCTGCAGACCGGGCAGATCAACCGCCTCGTGGGGGCATTCGGCACCCTGCAGGGGCTGCTCGCCGCCACCGCTGCCGATCTCCAGGCGGTCGACGGTGTCGGCGCCCTCTGGGCGCGGTACATCCGGGAAGGACTGTCGCGGCTGGCCGAAGCCGCCATCAACCACTACGACTGAACGGCACTCGTCTGCTCAGGGCGTGATGTTGAACGGTTCGGGCGCGCTACGCAGGCCGCCGAGCTGCCCCACCACGGTGTAGGCACCGGGACCGACCGGTTCGCGCGGTGCCGTACAGCCGGGTTCGGAGGTCGTCGCCGACCACTTGACGGAATAGGCCGCCTGGTCGCCCGGGGCGAGCGACCGGATGTCGGCGGTCGATTCGGGGAAGCAGTCGGTGTTCGCCCAGAGCCGCTCGTTACCGTCGAGGCTGTAGACGAGCACCTGCTGCAGACCGGCACCGAGGTCGCGTTCGCACTGCGAGGTCCCGATGTTGGTGATGACGATCGTGAAGTCGGGCTCGGAGCCGACCCGGTAGTTCGGCTCGTCGGCCGTCACCCGCACGGCGAGCGACTGATCGGAGCACTGCCCCGACGGAACCGGTGCGGCGGAGGTGGTCGTGGACGAATCACGCTCGCCCGTGTTCGCCGCGGCCGAACTCTCGGGGCCGCGCGAGCCGGACGAACCCGATCCTCCACCACTTCGCGTGGTGCTCGCGGACGCCGCCTCGGCGGACGCGTCGGCCGCCGTGGTCGTGGCGGAGGTCGTCACTTCCGCCGCCACGGGCTCGGGATTCGGATCGGGATCGTCGCCGCCGGTCAACGCCACTACGAGCCAGATGACCAGGGCCAGCACGACCACCGAGACACCGATCGCGAGAACACGTCGTCGCCAGTAGATCTCGGGGGGCAGAGGACCGGTCGGTTCAAGCACGCCCCCCACGGTATGTGCCGTGGGGGGCGCTCGGCTACACCACCGTCGGCGTGTCGCTGTGACCTGCGGTCACATCGCTGCCGCCGGCGGGTCCGCGCCGTCTCAGTTGTCGGAGACCTCGCCGATGTCGCCGATATGTCCCCGCAGGCTCACGCGACCGTCGTCGAGCTTGTAGGTGACGCCGACGATGGCGCAGCGGCCGTCCTCGACGCGCTCGGCGATGATCCGCGAACGATCCGTGAGCAACTTGCCCGTCTCGACGACGTGCCGGCCTTCGAGTTCGTCGACGCTGTCCAGGCCCTCGGCCCGGCCCATGAGGATCGACGGGGCGACGCGCTCGACGAGGCTGCGGATGTGGCCGCCGGGGACCGTGCCCTTGTCGAGAGCATCGATGGTCGCTGCGACGGCACCGCAGCTGTCGTGCCCGAGGATGACGATGAGCGGAACGTTCAGGATGTCGACGGCGTACTCGATGGAACCGAGCACGGAGCTGTCGATGACGTGGCCCGCGGTGCGGACCACGAACATGTCACCGAGTCCCTGGTCGAAGATGATCTCTGCTGCTACGCGGGAGTCTCCGCAACCGAACAGCACGGCGGTGGGATGCTGACCGTTGACGAGTTCGGCGCGACGGTCGATCCCCTGGCTCGGGTGCAGCGGGGTGCCACTGACGAAGCGATGATTACCCTCGGTCAGGGCTTTCCAGGCTGAGATGGGATTGGAATTCGGCATGCGTACATTATTCACCTGCGCGCATGTCCGATTTCGTCCGACATCTCCGTTGCGGATCCCCACCCCCACCTTGTGATCGGAGGAGACCCGAGATGTCCGTGGATGCATCGTTGTTGCTGCGCTGGTATGCCGCCGGGGCCCGCGACCTTCCGTGGCGCCGCGACGGGGTGACGGGCTGGCAGATCCTCATGTCCGAGGTGATGCTGCAACAGACGCCGGTGGCCCGGGTGGCACCGATCTGGGAGGAGTGGGTGCGACGCTGGCCCGTGCCGTCGTCGATGGCCGCCTCGAGCCAGGCGGAGGTCCTGCGGGCGTGGGGCACACTCGGCTATCCGCGCCGCGCGCTGCGTCTGCACGAGTGCGCCGGCGTGCTCGCCGCCGAACACGACGATCGGGTTCCCGAGGACGTCGATGTCCTGCTGAGCCTGCCCGGCGTCGGCGCCTACACCGCGCGGGCGGTGGCATGCTTCGCGTACGGGCAGCGTGTGCCGGTGGTGGACACGAACGTGCGGCGTGTCGTCGCCCGGGCCGTCCACGGTCGGGCAGAGCCGGGGAACCCGTCGACCACACGGGATCTCGCCGACGTCGAGGTGCTCCTCCCGAGTCAGCGTGCTCGTGCGGCGACCTTCTCCGCGGCGCTGATGGAACTCGGCGCGACCGTGTGCACCGCCCGCACCCCCGACTGCGGGCGCTGCCCGCTGCCCGACTGCGCCTGGGTGCAGGCCGGGCGACCCGCGCACGACGGGCCGCCCCGGAAGGCGCAGAAGTTCGCCGGCACGGATCGGCAGGTGCGCGGCCGGTTGATGGCGGTGCTGCGCGAGAGCAGCGTCCCGGTGGAGCGTCCCGTCCTCGACAGCGTGTGGACCTCGGATCCGGGTCAGCGCGACCGCGCCCTGCATTCGTTGCTGGTGGACGGTCTCGTCGAGCAGACCGACGACGGCCGGTTCGCGCTCGCCGGCGAGGGGTCGGTGTCCTAGAGTCGACTGCCCGACAGCGACTGCGTCGTCAGGAAGCGCTCCACGGCGGCACGGAACTCGCCGGGCCGGTCGTCGTGCACGAGGTGCCCCGCGCCCTCGACGAGGACGTACTCGGTGCCGGGGCGCGTCGCCATCTGCCGCATCTGCCCCTCCGGGGTGATGGTGAACTCGCCCTCGAGCAGCAGCGCGGGCACCCGGATCGAGTTCCACTCGTCCCAGAAGTGCCGCGACCCCCATTCCTCCGAGATGTCACGGAAGGTCGCGACGTCGCCGTGCAGATACCAGCCGTCCTCGCGCCGGACGAACGAATCGAGGAAATAACGCCCCGCGACGGGACCGAAACGGTCGAGCACCGCCTCCTCCGTGGGGAACGGTTGCGGCCACTGTTCGACCATCGCCGCCCAGTTCGCGGCGGTGCGGCCCCGGAAGTCGGGGGCCATGTCCTCGAGCACCAGCGCGGTCACACGTTCGGGACGAGCAGCGGCGAAGCACCACGCGTGCAGGGCGCCCATCGAGTGCCCGATCACGACGAGCGGTTCGGTGATCCCGTGCAGATGGGCGTCGAGATCGGCGACGAATGCCTCGGTGGTGAGGTCGTCGGGAGCGGAGCGCCCGTGGCCGGCAGCGTCGAAGGTGTGGACGTGCCCGTGTTCGCGCAGCCACGGCACGTGGCGACGCCACGTCCGCGCGCTGCCCATCAGGCCGTGCAACAGCAGGATGGGTCGTCCGGTTCCGCCCTCGTCGTGCAACACAATCGACCAAGTTAGCGGAGTAGGCTCTCGCGCATGGCAGTCGTGAAGATCAACGCAATCGAGGTTCCCGAAGGCGCAGGCCCCGAACTGGAGAAGCGGTTCGCCAATCGCGCGCACACCGTCGACAACTCCCCCGGATTCCTGGGTTTCCAGCTGCTCCGCCCCACCGCCGGCGAGAACCGGTACTTCGTCGTGACGCAGTGGGAGACCGAAGAGGACTTCGCTGCGTGGCGGGACGGCGGCGCACGTGCCGCTCACGCCGGTGAGGCGAGGAACCCCGTCGCGAGCGGCGCGTCGCTGCTCGAGTTCGAAGTCGTCCTCGACGTCAAGAAGTCCTGAGATGTCCGCGTCCGGCGAGTTCGGGCGCGAGCTCACCTATCCGGAGGTGGGGGCGAGCCTGCGGGCCTTCCGAGGTGAGGCGCCGCTTCCCTCCGGTTATCGGCATCTGAGAGTCGAGAGCGAACCGGGCAGCGGCGACACCGTGTTCGAGGTCGCTGCTGCCCGGTTGCTCTCATGGGACATGCACCGCGGCGCCGGAATTCACGTGCCGGCGGACACCCCCGCCGCAGCAGCCGGACTCGACGTGCGGCTCGGGTTCGGCCTCGGACCGGTACGGGCAACCGCGCCGTGCCGTGTGATCGAAGTGTTCGACACGGGCCGGCAACGAGGCTTCACCTACGGCACGCTCGACGGGCACCCGGAGAGCGGCGAGGAGACCTTCGTCGTCGAGCGCACCGCCGACGGACGGGTCAGGGGCACGGTGATCGCCTTCTCCCGCCCCGCCCGCTGGTACACCCGCCTGGCCGGGCCGGTCGGGCACATGCTCCAGCGGCGCATCGCGCGCCGTTATCTCGCGGCACTCACAGCGTGACCGTCACATCGTCGACGGCCTTGCGCAGGAACTGACGGAAGACGTCCACCGGCTGCGCACCCGACACCGCGACGGCGCGGTTGGCCACGAAGAACGGCACCCCTTGCACGCCGATCCGTCGCGCGTCGAAGAGATCGGCGGTCACGGCGTCGGCCGCGGCCTCACCGGCGGGATCGTCGCCGTCGAGGGCCGCGCGCGTCGACTCCGGATCGAGCCCGACCTCGGTGGCGACCTTCACGAGGACATCCACATCGTCGACCACCTCGCCGTCGACGAAATGCGCACGGAACAACGCCTCGAGGACCTCGTCACGCTTGTCGCCGGCCAGATGCGCGAGCCGGTGCGCATCGAAGGTGTTGGCAGCGACGACGTTGTCGAAGTCGATCTCGAGTCCCACGTCGGCAGCGGTGTCCGAGACTTGGGCGAACATCTGCCGGACCTGCTCGGCAGGCATCCCCTTCATCGCGACGAGCGCCTCGACCTCGGGGACCCGTCGCCCGACCGGTGTGTCGGGCGAGAGCTGGTACGACCTCCAGGTGACCTCGATCCGGTCGCGGTCGTCGAACGACTCGAGCGCCTCCGCGAAGCGCCGCTTGCCGATATAACACCAGGGGCAGGCGATGTCGGACCAGATCTCGATATGGGCGGAGGGAAGAAGTACCTCGGGCATGCTCATATCCGGGTACAACCCGGCCCTGACATGCGCTGTTCCCGGGCCGGGCCGACCGTGCTCCGTTCCTCCGCCCCGTCAGCCTTCGAGAGCAGCGTCGAGGGAGATGTCGACGCCTGTGAGTGCCTTGCTCACAGGGCACCCGGCCTTGGCACCCTCTGCGGCCTTGGCGAAGCCGTCGGCGTCGAGGCCGTCGACCTCGCCCCGCACCTTCAGCGTGATCCCGGTGAGACGGAACCCGCCTGCCGGGTCCGGTCCCAGTGAGACGTCGGCGGTGACCTCGAGGCTCTGCGGTGTGCCGCCCGCTTCCGCGATCAGCGCGGACAACTGCATCGCGTAGCACGACGAGTGCGCAGCGGCGATGAGTTCCTCGGGGCTGGTGGTGCCGTCCGCGTTCTCGGCCGAGCGTTTCGGGAAGGACACGTCGAACGTGCCGCGGCCCGAACTGGTGAGCTCCACCTGTCCGGAGCCCTTCTGCAGATCTCCGTTCCACGCGGTCCGTGCGGTACGTGTGGGCATGACTTCTCCTTCTTCGTGTGGGGCAGCACTCCGGAAACCACACTTGCAGAATCGCCGGGACGGCGAGGGTCGTTCGCGACAGAGCGTTCCCGATGTCCGGATCAGGCCGATCGCCAGACGAGGGCCGCCCTCCTTCAGGATCGGCTTCGGGTCGTCGTGGTTGTGCCACACTCGACGATGTGTCCGAGCCCGAAGCCGCCCGCGCATATCGTGGCGTCGCCCCGGCCGATCGACGCGCCGAACGCCGCGCACGCCTCCGGAAGGCGGTGATCGACGTGGTCGCCGACGAAGGATGGTCGGCGGCGACGGTACGGAAGGTCGCGGCCACCGCCGGAGTCGGTCCGCGCTTCTTCTACGAGAGCTTCACCGACATGAACGACCTCGCCACCACCGCCTACGACGAACTCGGTGCCGCCCTCCTCGAAGGTGCCGTCGACGCGATCGCGTCGGCCCCCGACGACCTGCACGCCAAGGCACGCGCCGCGGTCGGGGCGATCGTCGGTGCCGTCGAACTCGATCCCCAGCAGGGCCGTTTCCTCATTTCGGACGCGCCCCCGCTCGCCGAACGGAAGAGTGCGTTCATCCGCGCTGCCGCCGACGAACTCATCGAGCAGAGCGACGCGGTGGGAACGCGCCTCGGCTCCCGTCGAGCCGAACTGTGCGCGGTGGTCGTCGTGGCCGGCGCCGTCGAACTCGTTCGCGAATGGCTCGACGGTGGCCTCGACATCCGGCCCGACGAACTCACCGAGATCGTCGCCGGCACCCTGTCGACACTCGCCGCGCACATGCCGGCCATCGGCAGATGAGCCGGCCGGGCAGATCGTCCGGAAAGAAGATCTCTGCTCAGCCCCGCACCGCGGCAGACAACCCCGTCAGAGCCTGGTCGATGTGGGCGGGCCACTCCCGGGGGTCGATCCGGTGCACGCCCGACTCCCCCGCGAACGCACTCGAGATCACCACATCGGGTTCCGTCGTCGCCAGCAGGCGCAGACTGTCGGCGAGCGCACGGGCGTCGCTCATCCCCTCGATGTAACCGGCCTGCCACTTCCCCGAAGCACCGCGGTACAGCGTGTCGCCGGTGAACAGGTAGCGGGTCCCGTCCGCGCCGGGCACCACATAGCAGATGCTGCCCACCGTGTGCCCGGGCGTCGGGACGATCTCCAACCCGTTGTCGTCCACCTGACGTTCCGTCAGCGGGACGTCGATGCGGGCGTGCCGGCCGACCACGTCGGCCTCCGCCGCCGCCGCGTGGAGTCTCGACCCGAAGCGCTCGGCGATCCTGCCCAGCATCGGGCCGGCCTCGTCCTGGTGGGACAGGTACTGGTCGGTGATCCCACCGAGGCGGTCCAGTGCGTCGAAATCGGCCTCACCGGCAACCGAGTAGAAGAGCACGTTGTTCTTCCCGGTCCACAGATAGGCGTGCGTCCTCAGCCCCGGGAAGGGGTTGTCCTCCTGCGTCTCCCACAGATCGGGCAGTATTTGCCGCATCGCGATACCTCCTGGTCGTCGTCCGTTCACCACCCCACCGTGCAACCTCGAGCCGACTGGAGGTCAAGTGCGTCGGACGACGAGAGGGGCGACACCCTCTCGGGTGCCGCCCCTCTCGGTACAGCAGGTGCCTGCATTCACAGGCTGCAACACGTGCCTGTATTCACACGCGTCGAGCGGTTATCCGGCTTCGGACTCACCCTCGCTGGACTTCGCCAGCGCGACCGCCGGGGTGTCCGGGACCTCGGCCGGCTTCTCGCTCGGCGTGAACGTGAACTTCGCGTTCTCGCCCGCACCCTCGCCGTCCCAGCCCTCGACGTCGACGAGGACGATCTGGCCTGCGCCGATCTCGCCGAACAGGATCTTCTCGGAGAGCTGATCCTCGATCTCGCGCTGGATCGTGCGACGCAGCGGACGTGCGCCGAGCACCGGGTCGAAACCGCGCTTGGCGAGCAACGACTTCGCCTTCTCGGTGAGCTCGATACCCATGTCCTTGTTCTTCAGCTGCGTCTCCACACGTCCGACCATGAGGTCGACCATCTGGATGATCTGCTCCTGCGTGAGCTGATGGAAGACGATGATGTCGTCGATACGGTTGAGGAACTCGGGCCGGAAGTGCTTCTTCAGCTCGTCGTGGACCTTGTTCTTCATCCGCTCGTAGTTCGACGCCTCGCCCGTTCCGGCGGAGAAGCCGAGCCCGACGGCCTTCGAGATGTCGGCGGTGCCGAGGTTCGACGTGAAGATCAGCACGGTGTTCTTGAAGTCGACCGTGCGTCCCTGACCGTCGGTGAGGCGACCGTCCTCGAGGACCTGCAGGAGGGTGTTGTAGATCTCCTGGTGGGCCTTCTCGATCTCGTCGAACAGAACCACGGAGAACGGCTTGCGGCGCACCTTCTCGGTGAGCTGGCCGCCCTCCTCGTATCCGACGTAGCCGGGAGGAGCACCGAACAGACGCGATGCGGTGAAGCGGTCGTGGAACTCGCCCATGTCGATCTGGATGAGGGCGTCGTCCTCACCGAACAGGAAGTTCGCGAGCGCCTTGGACAGCTCCGTCTTACCCACACCGGACGGACCGGCGAAGATGAACGAACCGGACGGACGCTTCGGGTCCTTCAGGCCGGCACGTGTACGACGGATCGCCTTGGCGACGGCCTTGACGGCGTCCTCCTGGCCGATGATCCGCTTGTGCAGCTCGTCCTCCATGCGGAGCAGACGCGTGGTCTCCTCCTCGGTGAGCTTGAACACCGGGATACCGGTCCAGTTGGCGAGGACCTCGGCGATCTGCTCCTCGTCGACCTCGGCGATGACGTCGAGATCGCCCGCACGCCACTGCTTCTCGCGCTCGGCACGCTGCGCGACGAGCTGCTTCTCCTTGTCGCGCAGGCTCGCGGCCTTCTCGAAGTCCTGCGCGTCGATCGCCGATTCCTTCTCGCGACGGGCATCGGCGATCTTGTCGTCGAACTCGCGCAGATCCGGCGGCGCGGTCATGCGGCGGATGCGCATGCGGGCACCGGCCTCGTCGATGAGGTCGATCGCCTTGTCGGGCAGGAAGCGGTCGTTGATGTAGCGGTCGGCGAGAGTGGCCGACGCGACGAGCGCCTTGTCGGTGATCGAGACACGGTGATGCGCCTCGTAGCGATCGCGCAGACCCTTGAGGATCTCGATGGTGTGCTCCACCGTCGGCTCCCCGACCTGCACCGGCTGGAAGCGGCGCTCGAGAGCGGCGTCCTTCTCGATGTACTTGCGGTACTCGTCGAGGGTCGTCGCACCGATGGTCTGCAACTCACCGCGGGCGAGCTTCGGCTTGAGGATCGATGCGGCGTCGATCGCACCCTCGGCGGCACCCGCACCGACCAGCGTGTGCAGCTCGTCGATGAACAGGATGATGTCGCCGCGGCTGTTGATCTCCTTGAGGACCTTCTTCAGGCGTTCCTCGAAGTCGCCGCGGTAACGGCTGCCGGCGACGAGCGAACCCAGGTCGAGCGTGTAGAGCTGCTTGTCCTTGAGGGTCTCGGGGACCTCACCGTTGACGATGGCCTGCGCGAGACCCTCGACGACGGCGGTCTTACCGACACCCGGCTCGCCGATGAGCACCGGGTTGTTCTTCGTACGACGCGACAGCACCTGCATGACGCGCTCGATTTCCTTCGCCCGGCCGATGACCGGATCGAGCTTGCCCTCGAGAGCTGCCTGCGTGAGGTTACGGCCGAACTGATCCAGGACGAGCGAGGTGGACGGAGTGCCGGTCTCGCCACGGCTCGTGCCGGATTCTGCGGGCTCCTTACCCTGGTAGCCGGACAGCAGCTGGATGACCTGCTGACGCACCCGGTTGAGATCGGCGCCGAGCTTGACGAGCACCTGCGCCGCCACACCCTCACCCTCGCGGATGAGGCCGAGCAGGATGTGCTCCGTGCCGATGTAGTTGTGTCCGAGCTGGAGCGCTTCGCGCAGGCTCAGCTCGAGGACCTTCTTGGCACGAGGAGTGAAGGGAATGTGCCCCGAGGGCGCCTGCTGCCCCTGGCCGATGATCTCTTCGACCTGGCTGCGAACACCTTCGAGGGAGATACCCAACGACTCGAGCGACTTCGCCGCCACACCCTCACCTTCGTGGATGAGGCCGAGGAGGATGTGCTCCGTGCCGATGTAGTTGTGGTTGAGCATCCTGGCCTCTTCCTGAGCCAGGACAACGACGCGCCGCGCGCGATCGGTGAACCTTTCGAACATCGCACTCCCTCACACTCTCCGGCCGCCGGTCCGGTACGCCGATCGTCCCGCACCCTGCTGCCGCTCTTAGCTCCGGCACTCGAGTCGTTCGTCGGAACCGTTTCGAGGTTCCAAGCTCCCACTCCACACTCTAGTGGTCGTGGTATCGACTCGCTTTCCCTCTACCCTTCGGAAGGCGGCGAGAAAACCCGGTTTCAGAAGTCAACGCTGCACGTGGCGGATACGTTTCCGCAAGCTGTACGCCACAAGCGAACAGCGGCAGTGGGGGATCAACGGGCGAAGAATCGCTCGATCCTGCGTCCGAGGCTCCCCGAGGCACGTTCGGGATCGGCCAGAGCACTTTCGGCGAGGACACTGTCCTCGTCCGACACCGTACCCGGTTCGAACGGCCGCAGCGAACGTCCCGGCCCCCGCAACCGTTCGATGGTGGAGATGAACGATCCACCCTCCTCCGTGGCCTCGGCGATCACCTTCGGGTCGACGTTCAGATGCTCCGCCACCAGGATGTTGCGCAGCTCGACGGCGGCGCGGCCGACCGCGTCCCCGGGTTCGGCGGACTCGATCGCCAGGTCGCATTCGGTGTCGAATCCCATCGAACGGTTGTTCAGATTCGACGACCCGATCCGCAGCAGCCTCTCGTCCATCACGACGACCTTCGCGTGGACGTAGATCGGCTCCCCGCCGGCCGTGACGGGATAGTAGGCGGCGAAGCGGCCGTGCACGTCGGCCTCCCACAGCATGTGCAGCAGGGCACGGCGGGCACCGTCCATCGCCTTGCGTTCGAGCCAGCCCTCGGCGTTGCGCGGGATCACCGCCACGATCTCGGGCCCGTCCGGTTCCTGCAGTCGCTCCGCGAGCGCGTCCGCGATCCTGCGCGAGGCCAGATACTGACTCTCGAGGTAGAGGGTGTGCCGGGTCTTCTCGATCACCGACAGGTACAGCGATTCGATCTCGTGGACGCCTTCCTTCCCGCCGTAGGTGGGCAGCGTGCGGGCGATGCCCACGTCGACGCCCCGCAGGGTCGGTTCGAGGTCGTCGGGCCAGATCGGTTCCGGGTCCGGCACCGGATCGAGTTCCTCCCCCGTGGCCGCCTTCCACCGGGCGCGGGCCTGGTCGCCGAGAGCCCGTGCGGCCCCACCGTCGACGGCGGTGGTCACGTCGTGCCAGGGCCCGTAACGTTTTCCGCTCGGCTCCCGCCGGTATTTGCTGCGGTCCGGGTGATCAGGGGTGTCCCAGCGGTCGACGGTCATATCGATACCACCGCAGAAAGCGATACTGTCGTCGACCACGAGAATTTTCTGATGATGGGCGGCGCCCACGGGATGCGCTCCGTCTATTTCGAAGTGCAACCGCGGGTCGGTGAGCCAGTCGAGCACGAACACCGGAGTCATTCCCCGCGCCAGGGCGCTGAACGCGCCGATGTTCCACTTGAGCAGATAAATATCGAGATCGGGCCGCCGTCCGGGGAGCCATTCGAGGAATTCACCGAGTTTGTTCGGTCCCTCGAGAGTCGGACCGTCCGGTTCGAACTTGATTCGGGTGTCGAAATCCCATCCGATCAGCATGATGCGCTTTTTCGCTCCGAGCATCGCCGACTTGGCGTGACGGAAATAGTCGGCTGCGTCGACGATACAGGTCAGCCTCTCCGCTCGCGCGATTCGCCAGCAGGTGGAACCCGGTTCGAGCACGGTCTCGGCCATGAGCGGATGCTACTCCCCGACCGTATCGTCCCAGCGGGCTCCATGGGGAATCGGTGTGGCGGAGGCCACTGAGCCACAAGCGAACCCACCTTCCAGACGACTGTGGGGCGCCGTCCACGGATGGACGACGCCCCACGGACGACGATGTCGTCAGTGTGCCTTGTTGTACGCCTCGACGATCTCCGCCGAGATACGGCCACGCGCGGAGACCGGCAGATCGTTGTTCCGTGCCCATTCCCGGATCGCAGCCGTCTGCTCGCGACCCGCACTTCCGGATGCGCTCTTGCGTGCGGCCGGAGCAGCACCGACCGCAACTTTGCTCCGCTTGCGGCCGCCGACCTTACGAGCGTGTTCGATCCAGAATTCCAACTGCTCGCGCAACCGTGCCGCATTGTCCTCGGAAAGGTCGATCTCGTACGTCACTCCGTCGAGTCCGAACTCAACCGATTCGTCCGCCGCCGATTCCTGATCCACATCGTCGATCAGGGTGACAGTGACTTTCTTCGCCATGTGGTGTAAATCCTCTCGCATGCGATTCCCCCCGCGGGACGGGCACCACACTACCCGCCGATTAACGCATCGCAATATGGAGTGGCGAAATCCGATCAGCGGGTGTTCGGTCGGACAATCGGGAAGAGGATTGTTTCACGGATTCCCAGACCGGTAAGTGCCATGAGGAGGCGATCGATTCCCATTCCGGTACCGGTGGTCGGCGGCATTCCCTGTTCCATCGCGGCGAGGAAATCCTCGTCGAGCACCATCGCCTCGTCGTCCCCTTCCGAGGCCAGGCGCGCCTGATCGACGAAACGCTCGCGCTGAATCACCGGATCGACGAGTTCCGAGTAACCCGTGGCGAGTTCGAAACCGCGGACGTACAGATCCCATTTCTCGGTGACGCCGCGCACGTCGCGGTGATCGCGCGTCAACGGCGAGGTCTCCACGGGGAAATCACGCACGAATGTCGGCTCGTGCAGCTGGTCGCCGCACATGTGCTCCCACAGTTCCTCGACGAGCTTGCCGTGACCCCAGCCCTTGCCCTCGGGAATCTCGAGACCCACGCGACCTGCGAGCGCGGTCAATTCCTCGACGGTGGTGTCGGGGGTCACGTCCGAACCGATCGCCTCGGACAGCGAGGGATACATTTCGAGGGTTTTCCATTCACCCCCGAGGTCGTATTCGGTGCCGTCGGCGAGCATCACGACGTGGCTCCCGAAGACCGCGAACGCGACCTCCTGGATGATTTCGCGGATCATCCGCGCCGAATCGTCGTAGGTGCCGTAGGCCTCGTACGTCTCGAGCATCGAGAATTCCGGCGAGTGCGTCGAGTCGGCACCTTCGTTGCGGAAATTGCGGTTGATCTCGAAGACCTTCTCGATACCGCCGACCACACACCGCTTGAGGAACAGTTCCGGGGCGATGCGCAGGAACAGGTCGATGTCGAGCGCGTTCGAGTGCGTCACGAAGGGGCGCGCCGCAGCACCGCCGTGCAGGGTCTGCAGCATGGGAGTCTCGACTTCGAGAAATCCGCGACGCTCGAGCGCGTTGCGCAGTTCGCGCACCACCGCGACACGCATGCGCGCGTTGCGGCGCGCCTCGGGACGCACGATGAGGTCGACGTAGCGCTGACGCACCCGTGCCTCTTCGTTCATCTCCTTGTGCGCGACCGGCAGCGGACGCAGCGCCTTCGACGCCATCGTCCACGAGTCGGCCATGACGCTGAGCTCGCCGCGACGGGAGCTGATGACCTCACCGTGCACGAACACGATGTCGCCGAGGTCCACATCGGACTTCCAGCCGGCGAGCGCGTCCTCGCCGACACCCGCGAGACTCAGCATGACCTGCAGCTGGGTGCCGTCGCCCTCCTGGAGCGTCGCGAAGCACAGTTTGCCGGTGTTGCGCGAGAACATCACGCGTCCGGCGACGCCGACGACGGTGCCGGTGGCGGTGTCGGGTTCGAGGTCGGGATATTCGGCGCGGATCTCCGCGAGCGTATGGGTGCGCGCGATCGTTACGGGATAGGCCTCGGAACCCTGTGCCAGGAGCCGTTCGCGCTTCTCGCGGCGGACCCGCATCTGCTCGGGGGTGTCGTCGGGCTGCTGAACGGTGGCATCACTCA
Source organism: Rhodococcus sp. Q1 (assembly GCF_004153645.1). Taxonomy (NCBI): domain Bacteria; kingdom Bacillati; phylum Actinomycetota; class Actinomycetes; order Mycobacteriales; family Nocardiaceae; genus Rhodococcus; species Rhodococcus sp. Q1. The sequence continues at coordinate 682,937 of NZ_SDMJ01000004.1, forward strand.
CGGGTAACCAGACTATCGGACACCCGGGGTCGCTCTTCCTGCAGATGCGCGCTTTCAGTGCGCGGTGACCCGTGCCACGTCCTGAGCGACGTGCTGGGCCTCTGCCACCGCCCCGACCAGGCGGGCGGCGCGGATGGCGTCGTAGCCACCGACGAGATGAGTGACCCGCCTCAGCCCCTGCGCGTGCAGCCCGGCGACCACGCCGTGCGAACTCGCACCGTCGGACGAGACGAGGATCCATTCGACGTCGCGATCGACGGCGAGTGCGAGCCGGCCCGACCCACTCGGATCGAGCCGCTCGGCGACGAGATCGGCGGAGATGGCCAGCGCGCCGGGAAGTGTTCCCTGAGCGGCACGTTCGGCGTGCGAGCGGATGTCGACGACGACGGCGCCGCGAGCGACCGCCGCGGCCAGTTCGGTGGGGTACGTGCGCTCGACGGCCAGTCGGTGGAAGGCGACCGGAGCAGCGGTGGAAACAGAAGAGGCGGAAAGAAGCGCAACGCGCATGAGAAAACTCCCAGGAATGTGTTATCGGTCGAGGTGGCGGTCAGCCTCGACAACACTCCTGGGTGCTCATGCAACGGATCACGGAAACCATCTTTACACAGAATGACGCTCGGCGGAACCCGCAGTTCCGCGTACCGCTCGTCTCACCTGGTTCCGTTCGTACACCAGACGCAACCCTTCGAGGGTCAGATCCGGTTCGTGGTGCTCGAGAGTGCGTGACTCCGGCATGATCAGCGGCGCACTGTCGCCGGTGCAGATCACGGCCACGTCGTCGCCGTCGAAACCGGGAACCTCGGCGCAGATCCGCCGTACGATGCCGTCGACCATGCCGGCGAACCCGAAGACGGCCCCGGACTGCATGCACTCGACGGTGTTCTTACCCAGAACGCCTCGGGGACGGAGCAATTCGACCTTGCGCAGCGCCGCAGACCGGGACGCCAGCGCATCCATCGAGATCTCCACACCCGGAGCGATGGAGCCGCCGAGGAACTCACCCTTGCCCGACACGACGTCGACGCACGTGGAGGTTCCGAAATCCACGACGATGCACGGAGATCCGTAGAAGTGGTAGGCCGCCAGGCTGTTGACGATGCGGTCGGCGCCGACCTCCTTCGGATTGTCCACCAGCAGAGGCACTCCCGTCCGCACACCCGGCTCCACCACGACGTGTGGCACCGACGACCAGTAGCGGTCGAGCATGACGCGCAGCTCGCGCAACACCGACGGCACGGTCGACAGCGCCGCGACCCCGGTGACCTGCTCGGCGGATTCCCCGAGCAGACCGCGGAACAGCAGGGCGATCTCGTCCGCGGTCATCCTGGGATCGGTACGGACGCGCCAGTCGCGCAGCAGGCGCGCGTTCGACCCGCTGCCCGCGAACACCCCCAGGACGACATTGGTGTTGCGGACGTCGACGGTGAGGAGCACCTCTAGACCAGGGACGGGGAGTCGAGAGTCGACAGCATCCGAGGCGTGATCAGACCCGAGCCCTCGGGAGCGTGGGCGGGGTCGTTGCCGAGCTCGACCTGACGGTTGTCGGCGTCGACGAACACCACGCGCGGGCTGTAGTCCTTGCACTCCTGCTCGTTCATCACCCCGTAGGCGATGAGGATGACGAGATCGCCGGGGCTCACGAGACGCGCTGCGGCCCCGTTGATCCCGATGATGCCCGAACCACGCTCACCGGCGATGACGTACGTCTCGAGCCGGGCCCCGTTGTCGATATCGACGATGCAGACCTGCTCACCTTCGAGCAGATCCGCGGCGTCCATCAGATCCTGGTCGACGGTCACCGAACCGACATAGTGCAGATCCGCGTGGGTGACCGTGGCGCGGTGGATCTTCGACTTCATCATGGTGCGGAACATGCTCGTCCTCGGTTTCTTTCTCGTTTCCGAATTCGATCGGTGGGTCAGCGGGTCGTCAGGTTGTCTTCGGCCTCGGGATCCACCGGGCCGGTGGCGCGCTCGAGGAAACCGGTACCGACGGCGACCCCGACGTTGTCGATGAGGCGGGTGGTGCCGAGTCGCGCGGCGACGAGCAGCCGGCCGTCGCCTCGTTCGGGCGCGGGCCCGAGATCGGCACCGCGCACCTCGAGATAATCCACCTCGATCTGCGGGCTCTGTGAGAGCACCTCGCGCGCCGTGGACAGGATCGCCTCGGCTCCACCCGCCGCGGCGTGCGCGCCGGCGACGAGGGCCGCCGACAGCGTGGTCGCGATCTCGCGCTGTTCGGCGTCGAGATAGCGGTTGCGCGAGGACAGTGCGAGTCCGTCCTGCTCGCGCACGGTGGGAACACCGACGATGCGGATGTCGAGATCGAGGTCGTCGACCATCTGACGGATCAAGGTGAGCTGCTGATAGTCCTTCTCGCCGAAATACGCGGCGTTGGGGCCGACGATGTTGAACAGCTTCGCGACGACCGTCAGCATCCCGGCGAAATGGCCGGGGCGCGAAACACCTTCGAGTTCCGATCCGAGCGGACCGGGATGGATCGTGGTGCGCGGGCCGTGCGGGTACATCGCGGAGGCCGACGGGACGAACGCGAGTTCGACCCCGGCTTCGCGGAGCAACTCGAGGTCGGCGTCGAGGGTGCGGGGGTAGGCATCGAGGTCCTCCCCCTTCCCGAACTGCAGCGGGTTGACGAAGATCGACACCACCACGACGGCGCCGGTGAGCTTGGCCTGGCGCACGAGTTCGAGGTGACCGGTGTGCAGTGCACCCATCGTCGGTACGAGTGCGACGGTGCGGCCGACGCCGCGCAGAGCCCGGGTGACCTTGGTCAGGCCCGCGGGATCGTGGTGAACGCTCAGTTCACCTCGCACGTATCCACGCTGTCCTGCTTCACTCACCGTATTCAGCTCCTTCGAGAATTGCCATGAGTTCCGGCTTCGAGCCGGTCCGTTGCGCCGACCGCAACGACATCGCCCGATAACCCGCTGCGATCTGCGGATCGACGGCCTCGAGCGCGCGCAGATGTGCGGCGACGGCGTCGGCGTCACCACGCGCGACCGGTCCGGTGAGAGCCGAGGGTCCGCGCCGCAGCACGTTGTCGAGCGCCGCCGAGAGCAACGGCTGCAGGACCCGTTCGGCGACTCCACCGGGAGCATCGTCGACGAGTTGCTGGCCGAGCAGCTCCTCACCCTGCAGGGCGCTGCGCAGTGCCTCGACGGCGTCGGCGACCAGCGTGACCAGGTGGTTGCTGCCGTGCGCGAGGGCCGCGTGGTAGGTCGTCCGCATGGATTCGGGGACGCGCACCGGCTCGCCGCCGATCTCGAGGACCAGGGACTGGGCGATGGCGTAGCCGACCTCGTCGGCGGCCGTGATGCCGAAGCACGCGGACGAGAGCCGGTCGATGTCCTCGTCGTGACCGGTGAAGGTCATCGCGGGATGGATCGCGAGGGGTACGGCGCCCTGCTCGGTCAGCGGCTCGAGGATCGCGGTGCCATGAGCGCCCGAGACGTGGGCCACGATCGTGCCGGCAGCGACCGAACCGGTGGCCGCCAGGCCCCCGACCAGCGACGAGAGTTCGGTGTCGGGAACGGCGAGAAGGAGGAGGTTGCAGCGACCGGCGACCTCGTCGACCGGCAGGATCTGCGACTCGGGCAGACGGGTGGCGGCGCGGTGCCTGGAGATGTCGGAGACCGCCGAGCAGGCCACGACGACATGACCGACCCGTTCGAACGCCGCGCCGAATGCGGTACCGACCCGGCCGGCGGACACAATTCCTACCGACAGGCGCGCAGGCGCAGGTGCGTTGGTGATCCCGAAGGAATTCACGGGAGTCCTCTCGTTCGTTCCAGTCCCGCTCAGCGGGTACCGGACGTTCCGATCGACAATAGCGCGCGCTTTCCGGGGCCCGCCACGGTCGGGTCGAGTGATCTGCGCCTCATCGAACGAGGTCGGCGGGTACGGCGTGACGGACGAGCCGTCCGAGGATCAGCGTTCGCTCGACAACGACGCGAGGATTTCCGCGACCGTCCGGCCCTCGCCGTGGGCGCTGTCGCCCCGGCGGCGTCGGGAACGACGTCCCGACGATTCGTCGTCGGAGTCGTCATCGTCGTCGGCTGTGTCCGCTGCTCCGTCCTGCGCGGTGGTGTCCTTCTGATCCGCGGGGTCCTTCTGCTCCGACGGGTCCTTGCGCTCCGCGGCATCGTTGCTCTCCGCTCCGGCTTTCTCGGACTCGTGCTTCCCCGGCTTCTGCTCGGCCGGCTTCTGGGCCTCGCGCTGTTCGTCGGTGTCTGCTTTCTCGCTCACCGACTTCTCGCTCGCCGGACCTTCGTCCTTCCTCCTGGCAGCCGGTTCCCCGGTCGCAGGCGTGCCGGCGTCGCTCTTCTCCGGCGCCTTCCCGGACGTCTTCACCGCGTCGCGCAGGGCCGCCTCGACCGATTCGGTCTCCGCGGTCAGCGGTTCGTCGTCGGGAGACGCGAAGGCCGGCCCGGACGGACGAGGCGCGGACACCCGCGCGGCCTCGCTCAGTTCGCGCAGCTTCTCCGCCTGGCCTTCGAGGGCGACGACATCGTCGGGCAACCGGCCGTCGAACAACATCTCGAGGGTGCGACGCAGGGTGGCCAGTTCGGTGCGCAGGGCCGCCATCTCGCCGGCGTCGAGCTTCAGATCGGCGCGGACCTTCTCCTCGACGGTCAGCTCGTATTCGCGCCGCGCCGCGATCTCCCGTTGCAACTGCAGTTCGTACACCGTCTTCAGGTCGTCGGCCTTCGCCCGGTCGAGTGCCGATTCCCGGCGATACTTGTTCATGGCGATGGCGCCGACGGTGGCGGCCCACAGGGCGACGACCACCGCGACGCGCAGCAACTGCACACTCTCTGTGAAGATCAGCAGCAGCGAGGCGATCATCGCCAGAGCGAGCAGACCGGCCACGATCATCGAGCCGGTGCTGCGCCACGGACGGCGATTTCTGTCTGCTCGCGCCGAGGTTGCCATGACCATCAGGGTACTTGGCCGGGTCCACCGATCGGAGCCGGACGACACGCCCTGCCCCACCGCGAAACCCGAGGTCAGACAGCCGGTTCGTTCGGCTCGTCGGGGTCTTCCGGTGTCCGGCAACAGTATTCGAGCCACAGTGCGGCGGCCGCCAGCGCGACGCCGGCGACGGCTCCGACCAGCACACCCGACGTGTCGTCGGTGGCCGCCTGCACGACACCGCGCTGCGGCACGAGATACAGCAGGAACCCGATCCATACCCCGGCACTCGCGGCACCCACCAGCGCGGACGCCTTGGCGAGCGCGACCGCGCGGGCCGCGGTGATGGGATGCAACCGACCCGGTCCCTCACCGATCTCGTGCTTGCCCACCCGCGAACGGATCATGAACGCCAGGATCACTTCGATCACCGCGACCGGATACAGCGAGGCTCCCGCGTAGACCGGGATGGGCGGTAACGAGCCGTACATCGTGCGGACGAGCAACCACGCGGCGACCGCCGCCAGCGCGGCCAGCGCCAGCAGGTCGCGGATCCTGGTCTGTTTCAGCACTCGCTGCGTCCCTGGGTCGTCGGCCCGGTCAGCGACAGATCGGTGCGATGCACGCCTTCTCGTTCGGCGTCGTCGAGTTCGCCCAGCCACTCGCCGATGCCCGCCCGTCGGCCGTCGGCGGTGAGCACGGCCTCGGGTTCGACGTCGAGCCACGGGACGAGCACGAACGCCCGCTGGTGCGCGCGCGGGTGAGGCAGGATCAGGTCCGGATCGTCGCTGCGCACCTCACCGTCGCCGTTGTCGCAGCTCACGACGTCGACGTCGAGGCTGCGCGGCCCCCAACGCTGCACCCGCACGCGTTCGGCGGCTTCTTCGAGTTCGCGGCCGAACCGCAGCCAGTCGTGCGGACCGAACCCGGCGTCCTCCGCGACGACGACCGCGTTGAGGAAGTCCTCCTGCTCGACACCGCCCCACGGTGCCGTCGAGTACACCGCCGAAACGGCGACGAGGCGCTCACCGAGCGCGTCGACGACCGACCGCAGGTGTGCGAGCCGGTCGCCGACGTTCGACCCGATGGACAGCACGGCACGACTCACGACGCGCCCCCGGCCCCGTCACCTCGGGAGCGGTCGATCACGACGGCGACATCGCCGAAGGTCAACGGGATCGGCGCCGACGGCTTGTGGAGCGTGACCTCGACCCGGGTGACACGCGGGTCGGTGAGGACCGCGCCGGCGATCTCGCCCGCGACCGTCTCGATGAGATCGCGTCCCGGACCCGCGATGATCGCCGCGGCACGCTCGGCGAGCTCGCCGTAGTGCAACGTGTCGGTGAGATCGTCGGACGCCGCGGCCGGCGCGAGATCGAGCCACACGACGATGTCGACGACGAAGTCCTGGCCGTCCCGCTTCTCGTGTTCGAAGACGCCGTGGTTGCCGCGGACGGTCAGTCCCCGTAGTTCGATGCGGTCGCTCACGCGTGCACTCCCTCCGCGCTTCCGCGCTGCCAGGCACGCACCACCGCGAGCGCGTCGCGGGAGGCCTGCACGTCGTGGACGCGTACACCCCACGCGCCGTGGGTCGCGGCGAGCGCGGAGACGACTGCCGTGGCGACCTCGCGGCCCGCGGGGGGCCGGATCGTGCCGTCGGGCGCTGCGAGCAACGATCCGAGGAAACGCTTCCGGGACGCCCCGATCAGCACCGGGAATCCCAGCTCGGTGAGCTCGGGCAGACGGTGGAGCAATTGCCAGTTGTGGTCGGGTTCCTTCACGAACCCCAGACCCGGATCGAGCACGATCCTGTCGGAGTCGACTCCGGCGGCCACCGCGATGTCGACCTGCGTGAGCAGCTCGTCGCGGACTTCGCGGACGACGTCGTCGTACTGCGTCGAGCCACCGGCATGGACGAACTCGCCGAGAGGACGCCAGTGCATGAGGATCCACGGAATTCCGGACTCGGCGACCACCCTGGCCATGTCGGCGTCGGCACGCCCACCCGAGACGTCGTTGATCATCGTCACCCCGGCCTCGATGGCAGCCTCGGCGACCGAGGCACGCATCGTGTCGACGCTCGTGGGGATGCCTGCTTCCGACAGGGCCGCGATCACCGGCGCCACGCGGGACGCCTCGACCTCGGGGTCGACACGCACCGCACCGGGCCGGGTGGACTCGCCACCCACATCGACGATGTCGACACCGAGTTCGCGCAGCTCGAAACCATGGGCTATCGCGGTCTCGCGATCCAGGTAACGACCTCCGTCGGAGAAGGAATCACTGGTGACGTTCAGTACGCCCATCACGACGGGCCACTGTTCGGCAGGGAAGACGGTCACCGGCGCAGAATCAGGTCCAGGGCCTCGGCACGCGACGCCGAACTGGTCTGGAACAAGCCGCGCACAGCGGAGGTGGTGGTGCTCGCCCCGGGCTTGCGGATGCCGCGCATGGCCATGCACAGATGCTCGGCCTCGACCACGACGATCACGCCGCGCGGCTGCAACTTGCGCATCATCGCATCGGCGACCTGACTGGTCAGGCGTTCCTGGACCTGCGGCCGCTTGGCGTAGAGGTCCACGACACGCGCCAGCTTCGACAACCCCGTCACGCGGCCCGTCGGACCCGGGATGTACCCCACGTGGGCGACCCCGTGGAACGACACGAGGTGGTGCTCGCACGTCGAGTACATCGGGATGTCGCGCACGAGGACGAGTTCCTGATGACCTTCGTCGAAGGTCGTGTCGAGGACCTCGTCCGGATCCGTGAACAGTCCTCCGAACACCTCCCGGTAGGCGCGGGCCACACGGGCGGGGGTGTCGCGCAGACCCTCACGATCCGGATCCTCACCCACTGCGATCAGCAGTTCGCGCACGGCCGCTTCGGCTCGGGCCTGGTCGAATGTGCGTCCCGCGTCCACGCTCAACGCGTGAGTCGTCACATCCTCCGGGTCGGAACCCGTATCCGACTTCAGGTGGTTCACCGACACCCGCTCGCCCTCCACTCTTCACTCACTCGTCTCCATCGGACCCGACCGGCCCGATGCACGCCCGGTACCGGCTCACCGGCACGGATCAGTGCCGGCCGGCCGGGCCTTCCCACCGCTGGGTGGGAGGAGGCTCGGGAGTGCCGTAACCATCGCGCGGTTGCGAGTCTCCCACGTGGCTCTCACCACGGTGCGGATCTCCCGCACCGTTGTCGGCGGATTCGGACCGGCGCTCGGGATCCTGCGGCTCCTGCGGACGCCCGTAACCCTGGGATTCCTGCGGCTGTCCGTAACCCTGCGGCTCCTGCGGCTGTCCGTAACCCTGCGGCTCCTGCGGATGCCCGAGACCCTGCGGTTCCTGCTGGGCCTGCTCACGCGGCGGCCAGCCGGGGGCCGACCATCCGGCGGGGGCACCGTAATCGGGCCGGGTCGCATGCCGCGGACCACCCGGGTACGGAGCGGGCGGCTGGAAACCGGGAAGCGGTTCGGAGGCCGGGACCGGCTGCGGTCGGGGGTACCCGTTCGCCTGCTGCACGGGCTGCGTCGGCTGGTACTGCGGCTGCCCGCCCGGCTGGTAGCCACCGGCGGCGGGCACCTCACCCTGACCGGGATACTGCGGATGCGCATGCGCCGGCTTCGTCAGCGACGGCGGTTCCGGCGGCCACGGCTCGCCACGCTCGGCCGCGAGTTCGGCAGGCGTCTTGATCGGCGGCTTGTCGGACGGGACCCGATCCCCGAAATCGTTGAAGGTCGTGATCCGCGGACGCTTCTTCACGTCGGCCAGGATCCGATCGAGATCCTTACGCGTCAGCGTCTCGTGCTCGAGCAGTTCGCCCGCCAGCAGGTCGAGAGCGTCGCGGTACTCGTTGAGGATCGCCCACGCCTCGGTGTGGGCGGCCTCGATGAGGTTGCGGACCTCCTCGTCGATCTCGCGTGCCACCTCGTGCGAGTAGTCGGACTGCACGCCCATCGACCGGCCGAGGAAGGGATCGCCCTGCTCCTGGCCGTAGCGGACCGCGCCGAGCTTCGCGCTCATGCCGTATTCGGTGACCATCGCCCGCGCGATCTTCGTGGCCTGGTCGATATCGGACGAGGCACCGGTGGTGGGCTCGCGGAAGACGAGTTCCTCGGCCGCACGACCACCCATGGCCATGACCAGGCGCGCGATCATCTCCGAACGCGTCATCAGGCCCTTGTCGTCCTCGGGCACCGTCATCGCGTGCCCGCCGGTGCGACCGCGGGCGAGGATGGTGACCTTGTAGACGGGCTCGATGTCGGGCATCGCCCAGGCGGCGAGGGTGTGGCCGCCCTCGTGGTAGGCCGTGATCTTCTTCTCGTGCTCGCTGATGATGCGGCTCTTGCGGCGGGGACCGCCGATGACGCGATCGACCGACTCCTCGAGGAGCGCCTCGGTGATCACCGTGCCGTTCTCGCGGGCAGTGAGCAGCGCGGCCTCGTTGACGACGTTCGCGAGGTCGGCACCGGACATACCCACCGTGCGCTTGGCGAGCGCCCCGAGATCCGCGTGGGGATCGATCGGCTTGCCCTTCGAGTGCACGGCGAGGATCGCCCGGCGACCGGCGAGGTCGGGATTCGTGACCGGGATCTGACGGTCGAAGCGGCCGGGACGCAGCAGCGCCGGGTCGAGGATGTCGGGTCGGTTCGTCGCGGCCATCACGATGATGCCGGAGCGGTCGCCGAAGCCGTCCATCTCGACGAGGAGCTGGTTGAGGGTCTGCTCGCGCTCGTCGTGACCGCCGCCGAGGCCGGCGCCGCGCTGACGGCCCACGGCGTCGATCTCGTCGACGAAGATGATGCACGGAGCGTTCTGCTTGGCCTGCTCGAACAGGTCGCGCACACGCGAGGCACCGACACCGACGAACATCTCGACGAAGTCCGAACCGGAGATCGTGAAGAACGGGACGCCCGCCTCACCGGCGACCGCGCGGGCGAGGAGGGTCTTACCGGTGCCGGGAGGGCCGTAGAGCAGCACGCCCTTCGGGATCTTCGCGCCGAGCGCCTGGTAGCGCGACGGGTTCTGCAGGAAGTCCTTGATCTCGTAGAGCTCCTCGACGGCCTCGTCGGCGCCGGCGACATCGGCGAAGGTCGTCTTGGGCATGTCCTTCGTGAGCTGCTTGGCCTTCGACTTGCCGAAGCCCATCATGCCGCCGCGACCACCACCCTGCATGCGGCTCATCACGAAGAAGAACACGCCGAGCAGGATGATCATCGGCAGGACGAACAGAAGGATCGACGTCAACCAGCTCTCCTGGGTGACGTTCGTGTCGTACTTCTGCGCGCCCGACGCGGAGACCAGGTCGAAGATCTGCTCGGACGCCGACGCGGGGTACTTCGCGATGATCTCGGTGCTGCCCTCGGTCGCGTCGTTGCCGCTCTCGAGCCACAACCGCACCTGCTGCTCGCGGTCGTCGATGCGTGCTTCACCGACGTTCTGCGATTGGAGTTGCGCCACCGCGACGGACGTGTCCACCCGAGTGAAACCGCGCGTGTCGTCGCCGAAGTAACTGAAGGCGTAGATCACCAGCAGGATGCCGGCGACGATCGCCAGATTACGGAACACTGTCTTGCGGTTCATACAGGTTCGGCCCGAGCGGCCGGTCCTTTCGATCGAGTTCGTCGGGGTCTCGCAGTCGCGGCGCTTCGCGCCCGGTGTGGCCGCCATGCGCCGCGACGGTCACTGACCAGGCAACGCAAGGTTACCGCGTTGCAACGAGCAGTCGCCCCGGCACCGACCGGAGCCGATACCGGGAAGACGTCGTACTCGACAACGATCGGGACGGAACCGGAGTTCCCCGGGCCGGGGACCTCACGCCCCGGCTCGACCGGAGGTCAGCTGCTGTAGACCTTGGGATCCAGCGTGCCGATGTAGGGCAGGTCGCGGTAGCGCTCGTCGTAGTCGAGGCCGTAGCCGACGACGAACTCGTCCGGGATGTCGAATCCGACGTCCTTGACCTCGACGTCGATCTTGACGGCTTCCGGCTTGCGCAGCAGCGTGACGACCTCGAGCGACGCGGGGTTGCGCGACGACAGGTTCTTGAGCAGCCACGACAGCGTCAGGCCCGAGTCGATGATGTCCTCCACGATGAGAACGTGGCGACCGGCGATGTCCTTGTCGAGGTCCTTGAGAATGCGCACCACACCCGAGGACGACGTCGACGACCCGTACGAGCTGACGGCCATGAACTCCATCTGCGTCGGGATCGGCAGAGCGCGCGCGAAGTCGGTCATGAAGAAGATGGCGCCCTTGAGCACCCCGATGAGCAGCAGATCACCTTCGGGCGCACCCACGGGGTAACGCTCGGCGATCGACTGCGCCAGTTCTGCGGTCCGCTCCTTGATCTGTTCCTCGGAGATCAGCACCGACGCTATGTCGTTCTCGTACACCGGGGTCCTTCCCTACCTTCTGCTGCCGGTCGCCCGGGGCTTCGCCCGGTCGACGTACTCCACGGCAAGCGTGCCACGCCGACGCGACACCACCAACCTCGTCCCCGGCTGCGGGCCCCGCCCGACCGCCACCGGCCCCTGCCCACGCCACGCCACTACCAGGTCGTCGACCGCCCGCAGCATCGTCTCGTTCGGTGTGGCGGTGTGATCGATCAGCCACGACCGGAGTGCGCGCCGCCGTACTGCGGCGGGAGCCGCGGCGAGCACAGCGGTGTCGAGCAGGTCGTCGTCGTGGCGCGCCGCCGTGAGCAGTTCCACCGCCCGGACATCGAGGGCGTGGCCGTCGTCCTGCAGTTGCCCGGCCGTGCGCGCGAGAGCTTCGGCGACGCCCCCACCGAGCACGTCCTCGAGCAGCGGCAGGACCTCGCGGCGCAATCGCACGCGCGTGAACCGGTCGTCCGTGTTGTGCGGATCCTCGTACGGGCGGTAGCCGAGTTCGTCGCACGCCCGGCGGGTCGTGCTGCGGCGCACGCCGAGCAGCGGTCTGCCCCACGGCGGCTCGTAGGACGCCATGCCCCGGATCGAACGCAGTCCCGAGCCGCGGCCGAGGCCGAGCAACACCGTCTCGGCCTGGTCGTCGAGGGTGTGCCCGAGCAGCACCGGCCGTTCGTCGCGGTGCTCGTCGAGCGCCCGGTAACGGGCCGCACGCGCGGCGGCCTCGAGTCCTCCCCCGCCGGTGACGTCCACGGCGGCCACCGTGACGGTCGCGCAGCCGCGGGCCCGGGCGAACGCCGCGGCGCGGGCAGCGGCGACCTCGGAGCCGGACTGCAGGCGATGGTCGACGACGACGGCGTGCACCGCGTCCGCTTCCGCCACGGCGGCGGCGGTCAGGGCTGCGGAATCGGCTCCGCCGGACAGCGCGACGGTCACCTCGCCGACGGGGTGCGCGCCCAGCCAGGCCCGCACTGCGAGTCGCACTTCGTGGATCGCCGGGGTCTCGGGCAGCAGCGGGCGATCGGCCGACGGGGATGCCACGATCAGCCCAGCACCCGCGCGATCCACGCGTCGGGGTGGTCGATCTCCGCCAGGGTGGGCAGGGCATCCGGTCCGGACCACACCGCGTTGAAGTCGTCCATGCCGACCTTCGCGACGACGGCGTCGACGAACTTCTTGCCGTGCACGTACTGCGCCATCTTGGCGTCCATGCCGAGGACGAGCCGGATCAGGCGATGGACGGGGCTGCTGTTGCGGTGCCGGCGGTTGTCGAACGCCCGCCGGATCCGCGCGACCGACGGGACCACGGCCGGGCCGACACCGTCCATCACATGGTCGGCGTGACCTTCGAGGAGAGTTCCCAGCGCGAGGATCCGATCGAACGATTCGCGTTGCGATTGTGCCTGCAGAGCACGCACGACGCCGAGCATCCCCCGCTCCGACATGGGCTTCTCGCCCGGAGTGCGCAGATCCTTCACCGCCGACACCACGCGGGTCGCGACGTCGCCCATCGGTTCCTCGACGGCGGTGGCGAGATCGGCGGCAGCATCACGCATCAGTTCCGCCATCCACGGTGCCTGCGAGAACTGCACGCGGTGGGTCACCTCGTGCAGGCACACCCACAGCCGGAAATCGGTGGGCGGCACCTTCAGGACACGTTCGACCGCGACGACATTGGGCGCGACGAGCAGCAACGAGCGGGAGAACGGATCGTATTGTCCGAGCACCGCCGAGGACAGGTACGCCAGCATGGCGCCCGCCTGCGCGCCCGCCGGTTTGCCCACCCAGCGTCGGCTGCCACCCGGATCCGCACCCGGCGCCGCAGTGAGGTCGGCCATGGACGCCGCGGCCGCGCGCACCCATCCGGGCCGGTCGACGACCCGCGCCGGCGGCGGCTCGGTTCCGTCGTCGAGTCGCGTGTGCTCGCGCACGGGGCCCTCGGCGCGTGCGGCAGCCGAGAACAGTTCGTCCTGCACCGCGTCGCGCGTGTACTGCGACATGGCAGGTTCGGAGCGGGTGAGGCGCACGCCGACCCCGGCCGCGAACGACCAGTCGATCGCGTCGCCGAGAGCCCGCTCCTTGCCGGTCATCGGCAGCCGCACTCGCGAAGCACCGACGCCACGGCGTCGAGGGCGGGCCGGGCCTCGCCCGGCGACCTGCCGTTGGAGAGCAGAGCGAACGACAGCACACGACCGTCGGAGTCGACGACGTACCCGGTGAGTCCGTTGACCTCGGTCAGAGTGCCGGTCTTCGCCCGCACCCAGCCGGCCCCGGCACGGGTCGTGGTGCCGTAGCGGTCGGCGAGCGTGCCGGTCGCTCCGGCGACGGGAAGATAGTCGAGCATGGGCCGCAGCTCCGTCCTGTTCGGTCCGGCCGCCTCGGAGATCACGCGATCGAGCGTACGAGCGGGGATCCGGTTCTCGACCGAGAGTCCGCTGACGTCGCGCAACGTCACACCGGTGACGTCCAGACCCGCTTGCTGCAGGGTACCGGTCACCGCCTTCGTGGTGCCCTCGAACGAGTGCTCGTTGCCCGTCGCGACGGCGACCTCCCGTCCGATGGTCTCCGCGAGGACGTTGTCGGATCGGCGCAGCATCTGACCGAGACGCACAGTGAGTGGCGCCGACTGGACCGACGCCATGGGCGCCGCACCGGGTGAGGCGGATCCGAGCGCTACCCGCGCGGGGTCGGCACCGAGCGCCGTCGCCAGTGCACGACCGGCGTCCAGGGCGGGCGTAGCGCTGCGAGACGATTCGTCTTCGAGCGGGCGCAACCGGCCGCCGTCGAGCATCACCGGTTCGATGGGTGCGACGTAACCGTCGCCGACGTCCTGGGGAAACCAGCCCGGCGCGAGCGGATCCCCGCTGTACAGGCTCGTGTCGACGAGGACGGTCTCGACGGTCGTGCCGCCGCGGCGGATCTGTTCGGCGAGGTCGGCGATGCGAGGACCACCCGGATAGAAGCTCTCCTCGCCGGGCGGCAGTGCCGACAGGGTGGGGTCGCCCCCGGCGATCAGGACGATCTCTCCCGGCTTCGAACCTTCGACGACGCGCGTGGTGATCCGATGATCGGACGGCAGCACGAGCATGGCAGCCGCAGCGGTGAGAATCTTCGTCGTGGAGGCCGGGATCAAGGCGCGGTCGGGATCCTTCGACCACAGCACCGTGCCGGTCGTGGGGTCGCTGATCGATCCGGCGAAATCACCGAGCCCCGGGTCGTTCACGGCCCGGTCGAGTGCCGACGCCAGCGAAGTCGGGTCGGGCGTCGGAGCGTCGGGTGAGACCGCGGCGACCGCGGGGGTCGCGACCACCGGTGCCGGTGCGGGAAGTACGACCGCGCCGGCGGACGTCCGCACGTCGTAGATCGCGAAGGCTCCACCGACGACCAGAGCGAGGAAACCCGCTCCCCAGATCCCGAACAGGATCTTCATGTTCCGCCGTCGCCTGGTTGCCAGTGAACCCTGCTTCTTGTTGCCGCCCTGCCCCGTCAACACGCCTCCGCTGCATCCTGCACACACTGGTCGACCAGCTACCCGCACTTCCCGCTGCCGGCCGCACACTGTTGTGACGCACTCGGGGCCCCGGTACCTGCACCTCCAGCCTAGCGCCGCGACCGTTATCCTCTCTGCGGACCATCACCGCAGATACGGATGTCGTATCCGCCGGAAAATACCGACGAAGTGAGGCAAGGCGTGGAGTTCGAGGTCACCATCGAGATCCCCAAGGGACAGCGGAACAAGTACGAGGTCGATCACGAGACCGGACGCGTCAAGCTCGATCGTTACCTGTACACCTCGTTCGGCTACCCCGCCGACTACGGCTACATCGAGAACACCCTCGGTGAGGACGGCGATCCGCTCGACTGCATGGTGCTGCTGCCCGAGTCGGTGTTCCCCGGCGTTCTGGTCGACGCCCGCCCGATCGGCATGTTCAAGATGGTCGACGAGGCCGGGGGCGACGACAAGATCCTGGCCGTCCCGGCCGGCGACCCGCGCTGGGATCACGTCCAGGACATCAGCGACGTCTCGCAGTTCGAGCTCGACGCGATCAAGCACTTCTTCGTCCACTACAAGGACCTCGAGCCGGGCAAGCACGTCGAGGCCGCCGACTGGGTCGGTCGCGCCGAGGCCGAGGCCGAGGTGACCGCGTCGGTCGAGCGTCTGAAGAACAACGGCGGGCACTGACACCGAGCCTGCAACGCAGATCCCCCGGACGATCGGATCGTCCGGGGGATCTGTCGTAGGAGGGGCCTACTCCCCCGTGAACTGCGGCGGTCGCTTCTCGAAGACGGCGGTGATCGCCTCGGTGAGGTCCTCCGACGGCAGGAACGCCGCGTTCCACGCCGCGACGTAGCGGAGGCTGTCGTCGACCTGCGGCGAGCGGGTGTGGTCGAGGACGTTCTTGATGCCCTGAACCACGAGCGGCGGGTTCGCGGCGATTTCCGCGGCGGTCGCGTGAGCCGCGGCGAGCACGGCGTCCGCGTCGTCGTAGACGTCGTTGACGAGTCCGATCTTCTCGGCGCGGGCGGCGTCGATGTCCTTGCCGGTCAGCGCGAGTTCGCGGACGTGACCGTCGCCGATGATGAGCGGGAGCCGGGCGAGGGTGCCGACGTCGGCGACCATTCCGACCTTGACCTCGCGGACGCTGAACTTCGCGTCGGCGCTCGCGTAGCGGATGTCGGCGGCGGAGATGAGGTCGACAGCTCCGCCGATGCACCAGCCCTGGACCGCGGCGACGACCGGCTTGCGGCAGTCGGCGACGGCCGTGACGGCCGCCTGCATGTTCTTGATCATCGCGTGGAAGTCCGTGCGCGGCTTCGCGAGCGCCTTGCCGGAGACGACGGCGCCGAGACTGCCGCCCATGGCGACGAGGTCGAGCCCGTAGGAGAAGTTCCGGCCGGAACCGGCGAGGACGACGGCGCGGACGTCGGGGTCGGCATCGAGCTCACCGAAAAGGACGGGCAGTTCCGCCCAGAAGTCGGGGCCCATGGCGTTGCCCTTGCCGGGGCCGATGAGCGTGACCCGTGCGACGTGGTCCTCGCACTCGACGGTGAACGCTTTCCAGGGAGAGTGATCGGTCATTACCCAACGGTAACTTCTGCGCCCTCGGAATGCACCGTCCCCCACTTCACGACGCGACGACGACGCATCCTCCGAACCGTGCCCACCGGGCGCCGATTTTCCTACTCTTGATCCATGACCAGGTCGCTGCATCCGAATGCCCACCGCGTCTCGGACACGCTCATCGCCCGCGGCCATCACGGTCTGATCGTCCAGCAGCCGGAGACCGTGCACACCGCCGAGCAGGCCGCCGCCGCGGTGGGCGTGGAGGTGGGCGCGATCGTGAAGTCGCTCGTCTTCCTGCTCGACGACGACCCGATCCTGCTGCTGGTGTCCGGGGCGCATCGCGTGTCGGTCGAGCGGACCGGCGAGCGGCTCGGCGGCGAGCTCGTGCCGGCCTCCCCCGACCTGGTCACGGAGGTCACCGGCCAGCCGATCGGTGGTGTCGCGCCGCTCGGCCACCCCACGAACCTGCCCACCTACATCGACCGAGCGCTGCAGCTCCACCCGGATCTGTGGGCGTCGGGTGGATGCCCGAACACACTGTTCCGGACCGTCTATGCGGAGCTCATGCGCATCACCGCGGCGATCGACGTCGACGTCGACTGAGACCGTCCACCCAGCGGTACCGTCGGCACCTCCACCCGGGTACACTCTCCGTCGTGACAGTCCGAGCGTGGAGCCGCAGGCATGTCGACCTGTGCCGTACCCGCTCGTGCCTCTGTGCGGCCTGAGATCCGCACCATCCCTTCTCTTTCCGGTGCCGCGCAGCTGCGGGCCACTGCCCGCCCGGCACCGTTCACCTTCCGACCAGCGGAGCCCTTCCATGACCACGTCCTCCATCGAGAACCCGGCCGACGGCTCGGTCGATTCACCTGAACTCGTTCTCATCGTGCAGATCTCGGACACGAACGCCGGATCGGCGGGTGATCTCGCAGCTCTCGCCGACGCACTACGGGAGACCGCCCTCGATCTGCTCCCGGGGGCGCGCACCCACACCCTCCTCAGTCCCGGCCCGACCCCACTGGTGATCGACCTGCCGGCCCGCGGGCTGGTGCTCGACAATCAGCGAGTCGAGTTGAGCCACAGCGAATTCGAGATCCTGGCTCATCTGGTTCGCCGGCCCCGCGTCGCGGTGCCCCGCGCGGCGCTACGGCCACTCGGCGCCGGATACTCCGAGAACGACGACTTCGACACCGACCGGGGCAACCGCAGTGTCGACGTCCATGTCTCCCGGATCCGTTCCAAGCTGGGACGTTTCGGCACCATCATCACGACTGTCCGCGGGTCCGGTTACCGGTTCGATCCCGATCCGCGCGTGCACGTGGTCGAAGCGCTCGATCGCCGCACTGCGTGAACGCACGCGAAGGAGGGGCAGGAGTCGAAACCCCTGCCCCTCCTTCGCGATACGAACTCGAGTCAGGAAGCGCGCACGGATTCCTGGGCGCCCTCGCCGAACCGGCGCAGGACCTCGACGACGGTCGGCGAGACCTCGATGAGGCCGCGCGACGCCAACCACGGCAGCGTTCCGTCGACGAGATGCTCGACGGTGAACGGCGCGGCGAGCGGGATCAACGTGACGCCGTCGGCGACCTGCACGGCGTGGATGTCGGCGATCAGCCCGGCGAGACCGTGCGGCGTTCCGACGTACGACAACGTGTCGGCCTCCCCGCGGGTGGCTTCCGGACGGGTGCGTCGGGTACGGGCGGTGCGGGCATCGGACGCGAGGACGACCTCGACGTCGACGAGCACGGTGACCGAATCGGGCTCGCGGCCCTCCTCGGCGGCCTCCGCACGGATGCGGTCGCGCAGCTTTCCGGCCTCACGCAGGTCGGCGGCACGCACCCGCACGACGTTGGGTGCATCGGCGCTGAGGTCGAGCGGCGGATCGCCGGCACGCCCCAGGGTCAGGTCGGCCCAGTAGTCGGGTCCGGAGTGACCGGCGAGTTCGACGGCGATACGCAACGCCCGGATGGCGGCGGACTCGACGACGGCCGGGTCTGCGGTGGCCGGATCTGCGGATACAGGGGTGACGGTGGATGCGACGGGCATGGGATGCCTCTCGGTACGGGCCGCGGAGCGGCACGGAGAAATCGGCCTGTGAGCCGGAAGACTTCGAGGGAGAAGACCTTCAGTCCGAACAGATTCCCGATGCCGTACGGCAGAGGTCGACATGGCGACAGCACCAGCGTGCCGCGGCGATCGCCCTCATCCGTTCCATGTGAATTACCCTACTGACCCTGTGGGGAATTGTCGACCGCTAGACGCACGGAGATGCGTCGCCGTCGGTCGCCCCGAGACCGGGGCGCGTCTCCGGCGAGGGGTTCCACACGCCGTCGGTCTTCGCGTGCACCCACGACGGCCCGTTCTCGACCAGCGAACGCAGCGCTCCGAGGAGCCGTTCGACGTCGTCGGACGAGCTGCCGAGTCCGAGCGACGCCCGGACGGCACCGCCGGCGCGACCGACCCGCGCGAGCAGCGGGTGGGCGCAGAATCGTCCGTCACGGACACCGATGCCGTGCTCGGCGGACAGATAGGACGCGACGTGACCGGGCTCGTAGCCCTCGATCGTGAAAGTGACGATTCCGACGCTGTCGGCCGAATCGTTCCACAGCCGAAGCACTTCCACGCCGTCGATGGCGTCCAGGCCGTCGACGAGCAGGGAGCACAGGGCCTCCTCGTGACGGGTGACCGCGTCGGAGTCGAAACCGGCAAGCGCATCGCATGCGGCGGCGAGGGTGGCGGCACCGAGCACGTTGGGGGTGCCGGCCTCGTGACGCGCAGGGGCGCAGGCCCATTCGGTGTGGTCGAGGCGTACCTCGCGCACCGCACCGCCTCCGGCGAGGTACGGCTCGGCGGCGTCGAGCCAGTCGCGTCGGCCGACGAGCGCTCCCGCACCGAACGGCGCGTACAGCTTGTGACCGGAGAACGCGAGGTAGTCCACACCGAGCGACGCGAGATCGACGCGGCGGTGGGGCACGAGCTGCGCGCCGTCGACGAGGATCCGCGCGCCGGAGGCGTGGGCGAGTTCGGCGAGCTCGGCGATGGGCAGCACCTCGCCGGTGACGTTGGAGGCACCGGTGACGGCGAGCAGGGCCGCGGGGGCGCGCTGGAGTTCGACTGCGAGGCGCCACACCGTCTCCGAGACGGTATCTGCCGCCTCGACGATGCGGGAGTTCTTCCACGGCAGCAGATTCGCGTGATGTTCGATGTCGAGCACGACGACATCGCCGGGCACGGCACTCGCAAGCAGGTTCAGCGAATCGGTGGTGTTGCGCGTGAAGACGACGACCTGGTCGTCGTCCGCGCCGACGAAGCGCGACACGGAGGTGCGAGCGTCCTCGTAGGCGGTGGTGCTGATCCGCGAGGCGTATCCGGCACCGCGGTGCACGCTCGCGTAGAAGGGCAGCAGTTCCGTGAGGCGGTCGGTGACGGCGGACAGTGCCGGTGCGCTCGCCGCGTAGTCGAAGTTCGCGTAGGTGCAGGTGCCACCCTGGACAAGCGGAACCTGCGAGTCACAGCCGGACACGGTGGCGAACGGAGCAATGCAGGTGGTGGAGGCTACAACAGTCATGACAAATCCCTCGTGTACTCAGGGACCCGCCGGTGACGCCTACGACGGAGAGTTCTCGTCGCCGGCGGAGTCCGCGCTTGCCGTGTCCGGTGGTGGATTCACGGCCCGGTCGTCACCCGGAGCACCCCACCGCGGTTGGAGGGTTGCCGACCAGCGAGCCGGGGCTTGACGCTGGTACTCATGACCTGGCGAAGACAATGACAGGACGATCGAGCCGTGTCAACCCGTATCGCACGATGCCGACACACGTTCCGCGCACCGAACGTTCACCTGTTGTCCACCCGGACGTGAGATAACCGGAGGATCCATCGAGCAGAAGGACCCGCGGAGTTGCCAGCCATATCCTCGACCCCCGTCGGCCCGTCCCCCATTCCGGACGAATTCCTCCGCGCGTCGCACGCTCCGCCTGCACGCACCCTCGTCGACCTGCTGCGGAGCACCGCCGAGGCACATCCGGACGCCCCTGCCCTCGACGACGGCACCACGGTCCTCGAATACGCCGAACTCGTCGAGGCGGTGATCGCCGGCGCCTACGCGTTGAACGACGCGGGTGTCGGTGCCGGCGACAGGGTCGGCGTGCGCATGACGTCCGGGCGCACCGATCTGTATGTGACGATTCTCTCGATTCTCGCCGCGGGCGCCGCATACGTGCCCGTCGACGCTGACGACCCCGACGAGCGCGCCGAACTCGTGTTCTCGGAAGCACAGGTCACCGCCATCGTCACCGACGAGGGCATCGGGCCGGGTACGGCCGTCCCGCCGGGCAGCCCGGCCGTGCGGGGGCCGAACCTCGACGACGACGCGTGGATCATCTTCACCTCGGGTTCGACCGGGACACCGAAGGGTGTCGCCGTCACCCACCGCAATGCGGCGGCCTTCGTCGACGCGGAGGCACGGATGTTCTGCCGGGCAGCGCCACTCGGCCCCGGCGACCGGGTCCTGGCCGGCCTGTCGGTGGCTTTCGACGCGTCGTGCGAGGAGATGTGGCTCGCCTGGCGGCACGGCGCCTGCCTGGTTCCGGCACCCCGCGCGCTCGTCCGCTCCGGCATGGATCTCGGACCGTGGCTCGTCTCGCGCAACATCACCGTCGTCTCCACCGTGCCCACGCTCGCGGCGATGTGGCCGGCCGAAGCACTCGAGGCGGTGCGCCTGCTCATCTTCGGCGGTGAGGCCTGCCCACCCGATCTCGTGGAGCGTCTCGCCGTTCCGGGACGGGAGGTGTGGAACACCTACGGCCCTACCGAGGCCACGGTCGTGGCCTGCGCCTCGCTGATGGACGGCACCGGGCCGGTCCGCATCGGGCTGCCGCTCGACGGCTGGGATCTCGCCGTGGTGGACGCCGACGGCAACCCCGTCGAGGAGGGCGCGACCGGCGAACTCGTCATCGGCGGTGTCGGCCTCGCGCGCTATCTCGATCCGGCGAAGGATGCCGAGAAGTACGCTCCGATGCCCACGCTCGGCTGGGAGCGCGCCTATCGCAGCGGCGATCTCGTCACCCTCGACCGCGAGGGACTGCTGTTCCAGGGACGCGCCGACGACCAGGTCAAGATCGGTGGACGCCGCATCGAACTCGGCGAGGTCGACAACGCGCTGCAGAACCTGCCCGGTGTGGCCGGTGGTGCGTGCGCGGTGCGCAGGACCGCTGCGGGACACCCGATCCTCGTGGGGTACATCGCCTCCACCGATCCGGACTTCGACATCGCGTCCGCCCACGACCTGCTGTCCGAGCAACTCCCCGCCGCGCTCGTTCCGCGACTCGCGCTCGTCGACGAACTCCCCACCCGCACATCCGGCAAGGTCGACCGCAACGCCCTGCCGTGGCCGCTGCCGGGCGCCGACGCCGACTCGGTGGAGGCGCTCGGACTCGATCCCACCGCCGAATGGGTCGCCGAATTGTGGACCGACATCCTCGGTGTCCGAATCGAGGGCGTCGACGACGACTTCTTCGAACTCGGCGGTGGCTCCCTCGCCGCGGCACAGCTCGTGACGGCGCTGCGCAGCAGGTATCCGGAGATGACGGTCGCGGAGCTGTACGACCATCCCCGGCTCGGATCGCTCGCGGTCCATCTCGACGAACTCGCACCGACGGAAGCTGCGGCACCACGAGAGGTCGCCCCGGTGCCCCGCCTCGCCCAGTTCGCCCAGATCGCGGCGACCGGCGTCCTCACCACCCTCACCGGACTGCAGTGGGTGACCTGGCTGGCGATACTGAACAACGTCATCGCGCTCGTCGTCGACGTGCCGTGGACCGTCACCCTGTCGTGGTGGTGGGTCGCGCTCGGTGTCCTGCTGTTCCTTTCTCCCATCGGGCGTATGGCGATCTCCGTCGCCGGTTCACGTCTGCTGCTGCGCGGTGTGAAGGCGGGGAGCTACCCCCGCGGAGGCGGTGTCCACCTCAGGCTGTGGACGGCCCTGCGGTTGTCCGAGGCCGTGAACGCGACGAACATCTCCAGCGCTCCCTGGATGCGGCAGTACGCGCGTGCTCTGGGAGCGAAGGTCGGACGTGGTGTCGACCTGCACAGCCTTCCTCCGGTCACCGGTCTCCTCGAGCTCGGCGACGGATGTTCCGTCGAGCCGGAAGTGGATCTCGGCGGCTACTGGGTGGACGGCGACGCCGTCCACATCGGGAGTATCAGGATCGGTGCCGGTGCCACTGTCGGCGCCCGGTCGTTCCTCGCCCCGGGTGCGCGTATCGGCAAGAACGCCGAGGTGGAAGCAGGATCGGCCGTGTTCGGCCGAGTGAAGGCCGGACAGAGCTGGGCAGGATCGCCTGCGCGCAAGGTCGGCAAGGCCGACCGGCCCTGGCCCGCCGGGGCACCGCCGCGGGGTAACAGATGGGTTCCGGTCTACGCCCTGTCGTCGATCCTGCTCGGCGGCCTGCCCATCGTGTCGATCGCCGCGGGCGTCGCGCTGCTCGTGTGGTGGGTGCACGACACCCCCACCGTCTCCGACGCCGTGGTGCATTCCCTGGCGATGCTCCCCGTCGCGGCACTGCTGACGATGTTCGTCTTCGCCCTGCTCACCCTGCTCTCGGTGCGCCTGCTCGCGATCGGCATGACGGAAGGCTGGCATCCGGTGCGCAGCCGCGTGGGCTGGCAGGTGTGGTTCACCGAGCGCCTCATGGATTCGTCGCGCACCTTCCTCTTCCCGCTCTACGCGTCGATGCTCACCCCGATCTGGCTCCGGCTGCTCGGCGCCGACATCGGCAAGGACGTCGAGGCGTCGACCGTGCTGATGGTTCCCAAGTTCACCAAGGTCGCCGACGGTGCGTTCCTCGCCGACGACACGATGGTCGCCTCCTACGAACTCGGCGGCGGCTGGCTGTACATCTCGCACGCGAAGGTCGGGAAGCGCGCCTTCCTCGGCAACTCGGGCATGGCGGCACCGGGACGGCGGGTACCGAAGCACGGACTCGTCGCGGTGCTCTCCGCGGCTCCGCAGAAGGCGAAGTCCGGATCGTCGTGGCTGGGCAGTCCCCCGGTTCGGCTGCGGCGCGCGAGCGGTGACAGCGACGCGAGCCGCACCTTCGAACCCCCGCTGAAACTGAAGGTCGCGCGCGGCGCCGTGGAGACCTTCCGGCTCGTGCCCATGATCGTCACCTACGGCATCGGCCTCGGTGTGCTGTTCGCCCTGAACACTCTCGCCGTGCACTGGGGATACGCCGTCGCGGCACTGCTCGGTGGCATCGTGCTCATGAGCGCCGGTGCCGTGGCGTGCCTGGTGACGGTCGCCGCGAAATGGCTCGTGGTGGGACGGATCGGGCGTGTGGAGCATCCGTTGTGGAGTTCGTTCGTGTGGCGCAACGAGGTCTCCGACACCTTCGTCGAGACCGTCGCGGCACCGTGGTTCGCACGGGCCGCGACCGGCACCGCCGTGATGAACCTGTGGCTGCGGGCACTGGGATCGAAGATCGGCCGCGGGGTGTGGTGCGAGAGCTACTGGTTGCCCGAGGCCGACCTGGTGTCCCTGGGCGACGGCGCGACCGTCGAACGCGGTTGCGTTGTACAGACCCACCTGTTCCATGATCGGATCATGTCCATGGACACCGTGACCCTCGGCGCCGGCGCCACGCTCGGCCCCCAATGCGTCGCGTTGCCTGCCTCCGGCATCGGCGACGGTGCCACCGTCGGACCGGCCTCGCTGGTGATGCGCGGCGACGTCGTCCCGCAGTCCACCCGCTGGCAGGGCAACCCCATCGCGCCGTGGACCACACCGAACAGCTGGGCACCGCGGTGAAACCCATCAAGGCAGCCAAGCCCGTCGCGCCCGTCGCCGCCGATCGTCCCCTCGATCCCTACCTGCCCGAGAGTGGGAACCGCGGTTTCCGCGTCTCGCGCTACGAGCTGGAGCTGACCTACAAGGTCGTGTCCAACAGGTTGGACGGCCGGGCGAAGATCATCGCCACGACGACGGATGTGCGCGCCAAGTACTCGCTCGATCTTGCGCAGACGATGCGCGTCGCCAAGGTGACCGTCAACGGGCGACGACCCGCCAAGTTCGTCCACCGCGACGGCAAGCTCACCGTCACCCCGGCCGAGAAACTCCCCGCCGGGTCCGTGCTCGTCTTCGGTGTGCAGTACTCGGGTACCCCCGCCCCGTTGCGGACCATGTGGGGCGAGGTCGGCTGGGAGGAACTCGACGAGGGGTCGCTCGTCGCGAGCCAGCCGAACGGTGCGCCCACCTGGTTCCCCTGCGACGACCATCCCGGTTCGAAGGCCACCTACCGCATCTCCGTCACCACCGATGCTCCGTTCGTCGCGGTCGCGAACGGAACGCTCGTGCACAAGACCACCAAGGCCAGTCGCACCACCTGGGTCTACGAGCAACCCGAACCGATGGCGACCTATCTGGCCACGGTGCAGACCGGCCATTACGAGGTACGCACACTGGCGTCGGATCCGGTGCCGCAGTACGGGATCCATCCCCCTCGCCTGCGCGCGTCGTTCGACCGTGATTTCGCGCGCCAGACCGAGATGCTCGAGGTCTTCACGCGCCTGTTCGGCCCGTATCCGTTCGCGCACTACACCGCACTGGTCACCGACGACGACCTCGAGATCCCCATCGAGGCTCAGGGACTGTCGACCTTCGGCGCAAACTTCTGCGACGGCACGGGCCGCGAAGAGCGGCTCGTCGCACACGAATTGGCGCACCAGTGGTTCGGCAACAGTCTCACCCTGTACCGCTGGTGCGACATCTGGCTCCACGAGGGATTCGCCTGCTACGCGGAATGGTTGTGGTCGGAGAACTCCGGCGGCAGGTCCGCGCACGCGCATGCTCTCGACGCCCATAGAGGGCTGGCCCGCAAACCTCAGGACATCCTCCTCGAGGATCCGGGCCCGAAGGACATGTTCGACGACCGCATCTACAAGCGCGGAGCCCTCACCTTGCACGCCCTGCGGGTGCACCTCGGCGACGAACATTTCTTCGATCTCCTGCGGACGTGGACCGCGGAACACCGACACGGCAATGTGACGACGGCACAGTTCAAGGATCTCGCCGCGCGTTTCTCGGAGACCTCGCTCCGGTCGCTGTGGGAGGCCTGGTTGAGCACGACATCGCTTCCACCGGCCCCCTCACCCGGATAGGTCGGCTCGCCGGACCGTTACGGGCTCTGTGCAGTTGCGGGCGTAGGGCCGAGAATGTAGAGCTGTCGGACGGTTGGATGTGAGCCGTCAGGGGGTGCGAGCGTCGTAGTTCTCGCGGTTTGCGAGGACCTCGGCCATGTGTGTCTGCGCCCAGTTTCTGAGCCCGCGGGTCATGTGGTGGAGCGAGAGGCCGAGGTCGGTCAGTTCGTAGGAGACGGTGACAGGGACGGTTGGCGTCACGGTACGGGTGAGCAGACCATCGTGCTCCAGCGAGCGTAGCGTCTGGGTCAGCATCTTCTGGCTGACCCCGGCCAGAAGACGAGAGATCTCGGAGTAACGCATCGCCTTCGGAGCGTCTTCGTGTGCTGCACCGGGCCGGCCGGGGCTGTTGTCGCCGCCCAGCGCACACAGGATCAGGACGACCCACTTGTCCGAGATTCGGTCGAGCAGTTGCCGGCTGGGGCACCCTGCCAGGAACGCGTTGTACTCCATCCTGGCCTGAGCCCTCTTCTGGGCCGCCTTCATCGTCGTCACTGATCGCACCTCTCACCGATGGATGGGTTACGCACTCCCGAGTGCCTACTTCCCGACAGGAAGTTTCTCCCCAATCCTGATACAGGGAGGCAGCAGACGCCACCCCCGAGTGCACGACGAAAGGCAACAAGATGAGCACACCCTCCCCCTCTCTTCCCGGCGGCACCTGGACTCTGGGTGACCTGACCGTCACCCGGTTCGGCTACGGCGCCATGCAACTGGCCGGGCCCGGGGTCATGGGACCGCCCGCCGATCGCGAGGGCGCCCTGGCCGTGCTGCGTGAAGCGGTCGCCCTCGGCATCACACACATCGACACCAGCGACGCCTACGGGCCGCGCGTCACCAACGAGTTGATCCGCGAGGCGCTGCACCCCTATCCCGAGTCGCTGCACATCGTGACCAAGGTGGGCGCGACCCGCGACGAACAGGGCGGATGGCCTACAGCCCGCCGACCCGAAGATCTGCGCCGCCAGGTCCACGACAACCTCGAGTCCCTCCGCCTCGACGTACTCGACCTGGTCGACCTCCGACTCGGCAACGCCGAAGGTCCCCGACCCGGCTCGCTCGCCGAGGCGTTCGAGACGCTCGTCGAACTCCAGCAGCAGGGCCTGATCCGCCACCTCGGGATCAGCAACGCCACCGAGGAGCAGGTCGCCGAAGCACAGAGCATCGCGCCGATCGTGTGCGTGCAGAACATGTACAACCTCGCCCACCGCCACGACGACAAGCTCATCGACCGGCTCGCCACCGACGGCGTCGCATATGTGCCCTTCTTCCCCCTCGGGGGCTTCACACCGCTTCAGTCCTCGGCGCTCTCGGCGGTCGCCGCTCGACTGGAGGCGACACAGATGTCCGTCGCTCTGGCCTGGCTGCTGCACCGATCACCGAACATCCTGCTCATCCCCGGCACGTCATCGACGGCACACCTGCGCCAGAACATCGCCGGCGCGAGACTCTCCCTCTCTCATGAGGACCTGACCGAGCTGGACGACATCAGCCGCTGAATGTCCTGGGGCCGACCGCCTCACAAGCCACGATCAACGGACAGCTCGAACACCTCCGCGGTTCCGCTCTCGGATTCCGCAACCTCACCGCCTACATCACCAGATCCCCGCCGGAAACCGGCGGCTTCAGGCCACGACTACAACCTGGATTGCGGAGGGCCCAGTTACGGCTGCTGTGGTCCCCCGTTGCGCAACGAGAGATCCAGAGTCCTCATGAGGTGCCCGACGCGAGTCCTCGACGTCGACGCGAGCGGGTAGCGCGAGAGTACGTCGACAAGTACCGGGGTCGCGCGTCGGCGTGCCTGCTCGATCATCGCGCTCCCGACTGCCGGGTCGCCATCTGCTCGGAGCTCGGCTATGCGTGCAGCACTCGCAGCCGCACGGAGAATGTGCCCGACCTGGGTGGCTCTCGCGATCGGGTGCAGGTAGGCGGCCGCAGCAGCGTCGCCGGCGCATCGTGCAGCCAGGCCAGCCACTTCGGTGGGTGCGTCCTTCGCAGCCCGGTGTGCGTCCAGTGCGGTGACGCGCTGGAGTCTCGTCCGTCTCGCACCGCCGACGAATTCCCAGGCCGCATCGAGAGCAGCGCGAGGACGTCGGTCCTGGGGAACGGCTTCTTCGAAGACCGGAAGCACGTCCTGCGCACTCTCCGCCACGTACTGCGTCACCACCCGCAGCTCGTTCATGGTCAGCTCGAAATCGCCGAAGACACTTCGCGCCGGCTCGTTTCGACCCATGTACCGAATCGTATGCCGCGGGAAACAGCCCCTACGAGAAAAGGGGACCCGCGAAAGCGGGTCCCCTCATCAAAGCCGAAGACCCCCAACAATGTCGGGGGTCTTCGGTAACGGGTGTTCGGCGGTGTCCTACTCTCCCACACCCTGTCGAGTGCAGTACCATCGGCGCAGACAGGCTTAGCTTCC
>NZ_SDMJ01000005.1:0-413873 GCF_004153645.1 Rhodococcus sp. Q1
TCCGTTACACAGCGGTGGTGCGTATCGCTGCGATCAATATGTGGTTGCGGAGCGCTTGCTTATGAAACAGGGCCTAGAGCCCCCTGGCGACCCGGTCCCCCTCGACGATCGCGGCGTGCAGGCGGCGTGGCGTCACCGCGTCGCCCACGCGGATCACCCTCGCGCCGCATTCCGAGAGCTCGTGCCACAGCTCGTCGACGGGATCCTGATGGGTGGCGACGACGACCGCGTCCACCGTGAGCCTCGTCTGCTCGCCGGTCGCGTGGTGGACCAGGGTGACCTCGGCGCCGTCCGGCAGGTCCACGACACCGCCGAGGGCGACGCCGGTGAGTCGTTCGATCCGCTTCTCCCGGGCGCGGCGCAACCAGCCGTCGAGCTCGAGCGTCGGACCGAGATCCTGGCCCACGACCATCCCCGGCGTGCATACCGTCACCGCACATCCCCTGTCGGCCAGCAACTCGGCGACCGAGGTGGCCTGGTGGAAGCCGAGATCGTCGACGACGAGGACGCGTCCGGAGGGTGCGGCACGACCGGTGAGCACGTCGCGCACGTCGCTCACCCGTGCCGACGCGCCCGCCCGGTCGGGCCTGCGGGGGCGCGCTCCCGTCGCGACGATCACGACGTCGGGTGCCAGCGCGTGCAGTGTCGTGGCATCGGCGGTCGCGCCGGTGCGGATGTCCACTCCCCTGCGGCGGCACTCGGCGTCGAGGTGGGTCACCGCACCCAGCAGTTCGGCGCGGTGCGGCGCGGCGGCGGCCTCGCGGACCTGGCCGCCGGTGCGCCGGCCCCGCTCGAACAGGACCACCGAATGCCCTTGTGCAGCAGCAGTCGCCGCTGCCTGCAATCCCGCGGGTCCGCCGCCGACCACGACGACCCGTTGCGGTACGGCGGGCGCGGCGGAACCGTCGGATTCGTACCCGGCGTGAGCATTGACCGCGCACGCGATGGGACGGTTGAGCCCGACCCGTCCGATGCAGTCCTGATTGCAGCCGATGCACGGCCGTATCTCGTCGTCGCGTCCGGAGAGCGTCTTGTTCGCGAAGTCCGGGTCGGCGATCTGTGCGCGCACCGCGCCGACGAGATCGCACACTCCGTCGGCGAGCGCGGCGCCGACCTGGTCGGGGCGGGTGAAGCGCCCGACCCCGACGACCGGCAGCGACACCGCTGCCCGGATGGCGTCGGGGACGAACAGCGAGTAGCCGTGAGGGGTGGACATCGGGGCTTCGATCAGATGCAACGTCTCGGTCGCGACGCCCACGGACGTGTTGAGGTAGTCGACGTCGCCACTCGCCTCGAGCATCCGCGCGACCTGCACGGCGTCGTCGATACCGACACCGCCGTCGGTGCCGTCGTGACCCGTCAGTCGCACGCCCACGACACGGTCGCGCCCGACTGCCCGTCTCACGGCGGAGACGACCTCGAGCAGCAGACGTGCCCGCCCGGCGAGATCCCCGCCGTAGCGGTCGGCGCGACGGTTCGTCGCGGGTGCGAGGAAGGCACGCAGGACGGATGCCTGGGAACACTGGATCTCGACGCCGTCGAAGCCGGTCTCGGCACAGCGGCGGGCGACGTCGGCGTAGCCCGCGACAAGGTCGGCGATGTCGGATCTCGTCATCGGGCGCGGGACCTCGCGGAAGAGTGGGTCGGGTTCGGGGCTCGGAGCCCACAACGGTTGCCCGGTGTACATCGAGGTGCCCTGCGCGCCGTTGTGGTTGAGCTGCGCGAGGATCCGCGTGCCGTGCCGGTGCACGGCGTCGGTGAGACGGCGGTAACCGGTGACGACATCCGGATCCCAGCCGCGGATCAGCTTCTCGTAGGGACGATCCGAGGGGTGCACGGTGTGCTCCTCGGTGACGATCATCGACGCGCCGCCGCGTGCTCTGGCCTCGTAGTACGCGATGTGCCGGTCGGTGACGGTGCCGTCGACCGAGAAGTTGGTCAGGTGCGCAGGGAAGACGATGCGATTGCGCAGGGTGACCGGACCGATCCGCAACGACGCGTGCGGAACGGTTCCGGCCCCCGTGCGCGACACCGTCAGACCTTCGAGTTGCCCTGGTCCACGGCCATCTGGCTGCCGGTGATCGTGGAGGCGCGATCGCTCGCGAGGAACAGGACGGCTTCGGAGATGTCGTCGGGATCGGCCGTCGGCTTGCCCTCGAGGATCGGAACGAAGTTCGGGCCCCACGAGGGATTCTTCTCGAACAGTTTCAGGACGCTGACGTCGGTGCCCATCGGGGTGTTCACGCCGTAGGGATGGATGGAGTTGACCCGGATGCGGTACGGGCCGAGTTCCTTGGCCGCCGCCTGGGTGACGCCGACGAGGCCGAACTTGGCTGCCGCGTAGTTGATCTGGCCGGGCATCGCCTTGAGACCGGAGACCGAACTGATGACGATGATCGATCCGCCGTTGCCGGCCTCGATCATGGCGGGGGTGGCGGCCTTGAGGGTTTTGAACACACCCGTCAGGTTGATGTCGATCAGTTCTTCGAACTGGTCGTCGGGCATCTCCCAGAAGCGGTTCCAGGTGCAGATGCCGGCGTTGGCGACGACCACGTCGAGCCGTCCGAACTGGGCGACACCCTCGTCGACGACGGCTTTCAACGCCGCGCTGTCGCGCACGTCCGCCACGCGGGCGAGGATCTTCCCACCGGCCTCCTCGACGAGCCGTACCGTCTCGCGGAGGTCGTCCGGGGTGGTCTGCTCGTAGGTGATGTATTCCGAGACCGGGCCCGCGATGTCGACGCCGATGACGGCTGCTCCCTCGCGGGCGAACCGGATGGCGTGGTTGCGGCCCTGCCCGCGTGCGATCCCGGTGATGAAGACGACCTTGCCGTCGAAATCTCCCATGTCGGCCCTTCCCGTCGACCCAGATTAGAACATGTTTCAGCGTGCCTCACGTTACAGCGTCACAGCCACCCGGTGTCCCTCCCGGATCGCGTCACGCATCGTCCTCGGGGCCACCCGATCCCCGATCGACCACACCCCCGGCCGCTCGGTCACTTCGCCCGGTAACAACGGTGCGCAATCGATCAGAACGGCATCCGAGACCGGCGCGGTCTCCCCGGACACACGGTCGACGAGCACGACCCCCTCGGCGTCGACCGAACCGACCCGGCACCCGAGATGTCTCGTCACGCCCGCCCGCTGCAGCCGGACGTCGAAGGCGACGAGATCGCCGGTCGGCGCGAGACGTGATCCCGCGACGAGGTCGCCGGTCGCGTAGTGGACCTCCACACCGTCCTCCACGAGCCGATCGACCACGGCGCTCGCCACCGGCCCACCCGGCGGATCCCACACCACCGCTCGCTGTGCCGTCGGCGGGCGGGTCCCCGACAGCACCTCCGCGGCGGTCGCGTAGTTCTCGGGCACGGTCACAGGGAAGGACGGTGGACGCGGAATCCCGCCCGTGGCCTGCACGACCACACGTCCGCGAGCGAGCGCGTCCTCGATATCGGCGTCGCCGGCCTCGGTGCCGGTACGGATGTCGACACCGGACTCGCGGCACTGCTGTTCGAGCCAGTCGACGAGCGCCGGGAAGTCGGGGCGGCCGGGCGAGACCACGGCGGCCGTGCCCCCGATCCGATTCGTCGCCTCGACCAGGACGACACGGTGACCGCGTGTCGCCGCCACCCGCGCCGCTTCCAGACCGGCGGGCCCGGCACCCACCACGAGCACGTCGCGAGCGGTGGCCACCGGCCCGAAGAATGCCCGGGTCTCGTCACCCACCTCCGGGTTCGCGATGCATCCCACGACCGGATTGTGGAAGTCGTCGACGAGGCACGCCTGGTTGCAGCGCACGCAGGGGCGTGGCCGGCGAGCACGACGGGCGGCTTCGACGAGGTCGGGGTCGGCGATCTGGGCGCGGGTCATCTCGACCAGATCACACGTACCGTCGTCGAGCGCGCGTTGCGCGTGCCCGACATCGACGATGCTGCCCTGCAACACGATCGGGACCGCGCTACCGGCTACCTCCCGAATACGCCGACACACTTCGACGTTGAAGCCCGCAGGGGTGTGCGTGTCGGGCCGGTACGACTCGGGGGAGAACAATCCGCCACGCACGACGGTGAGCAGGTCGATCGCCGGGGCGATCGCGGGAACGTATCCGGCGGCGAGGTCGGGAGTGATGCCCGCCCACGGCGCGTTCTCGTCGCACGAGAGTCGCAGCGCAAGAACACGATCCGTGCCCATCTGCGAGCGGACCGCGACGATCACCTCGCGGAGCAGGCGCAGCCGGTCGTCACCGTATCCGTCGGCGCGGTGGTTGGTGAGTCCCGAGAGGAACTGCCGCAGCAGCGAAGTCGGGCCGACGTCGAGTTCCACCCCGTCCAGGTCCGCGGCCACGGCGACGGCGACGGCCCGGGCGAAGGACTCGACGAGTTCGGTGATCTCGTGCTCGGTCATCTCGACGGGGAGTTCGCGTGTCGCCGGATCCGGTACGCGCGAGGGCGCCCACAGTGGTGCCCGGGTCCACGCGCTCGAACCCTGGAGCCCGCGATGACCGAGGCCCGCGAGCACGAGCGCGCCGTGCGGACGGCAGGCGTCGACGATCCGCCGGTATCCGGCTCCGCAGTGTCCGGCGAGCGGCGCGCGTTCGTACGGGTGGTCGAGCGAGTGCACCGACGCCGTCTCCGTCACGACGATCCCGCACCCACCCCGAGCACGTCGCGCGTAGTACGCGACGTGCCGGTCCGAGAACGACCGGCCGTCACCGAGATTCGTGACGTGCGGACCGAAGATCACCCTCGACGGAGCGGTGCGTCCGGCGAGGGTGATCGGTTCGGTGAGCGCGGGGCCCATGTCGTCGGCTGTGTCAGATGCCGAGGTCGCGGCGGAAACCGTCCGGCACGAACACATCGTCCGGGGTCAACTCGTGGATCGAGTTCTTGCCCAACCCCATCAAGGCGGAACCGATACCCCCGGACAGGATGTCGAGGACGTTCTCCACCCCGGCCTGACCGTTCGCGGCCAGACCCCACAGATACGCGCGGCCGATGAGCACCGCCTTCGCACCGAGCGCGATCGCCTTGACGACATCGCTGCCGCGGCGGATACCTCCGTCGAGCAGCACCTCGACGTCCGTGCCCACCGCCTCGGCGATCGCCGGCAGCGCCCGGATCGGCGCCGGGGTGCCGTCGAGATTGTTGCCACCGTGGTTGGACACCGAGATCGCGGTGACCCCCGCATCGACGGCGCGCTTGGCGTCGTCGACCCGCATCACGCCCTTGAGCATGAAGGGCGCATCACCCCACTGCTCGCGCAGCCACGCCACATCCTCCCAGGTCGGCAACGGGGTGGTCATCCACTCGCCGTAGGCACCGAAGAAGGTCGGGGCCCGGCCGCCGGGCGGGGTCAGATTCGGGGTGGTCAGATCCGGCACGGCGCCGGTCTTCGCCCATTCGAGCAGCCATTTGGGGCGGATGATGCCCTCGGGCGCGAACTTGACCATCGCCTCGAGGTTCATGCGTTCGGGGATGGCGGGGCTGCCCCAGTCGCGGCCGTTGGAGAACGACCAGTCCAGGGTCATGATCAGGCCCTTGGCACCGGCGGCGCGGGCGCGTTCCATGCGCTGGACGAGCACTTCGCGGCTGCCGACCCAGTACATCTGGAAGAAGGTCTTGTCGTTGACCGCCGCGACCTCCTCGACGGATTTGGACGCGAACGAACTCAATCCCATCGCGGTGCCGCGCGCCGCGGCGGCACGGGCGACGGCGACTTCACCGTCGGGGTGCACGGCCTGCACGCCCGTCGGGGAGATCATCACCGGCAGCGACACATCCTGGCCCAGGATGGTCGTGGCCATCTCCCGCTTGTCGGACAGTCCGGCCACGTGGGGGGCGAAACCGAGTTCGCGGAAGGCGGCGGTGTTGTCGTCGACGGTCAGGCCGGCCTCGGAGCCGGCGACGAGTGCGCCGTAGACGGACTTGGGCAGACGCTTACGCGCGCGTTGCTGCGCGACCGCGACGGTCTCGAACCACGGGTCGGTCGCCCAGGGGTTCTTCAGCCAGGAGGGCTTGGCCATGACGAATCTCCTCGGAAATCTACAGGCCTGCGAGCGGGTTCTCGTCGCAGAACTTGGCGGGGGGCTTGGTGAGCAGGGTCAACGGCACCGGCGCGGCCGGAGTGCGCCGCTCGGCGCGCTTGCCGGTACGCGAGTGGTCGACACTCGACTGCGGCACGGTGCGCTCGGCTTCGAGCGCCGATTGCCCGTAGCCCTGCACACATTCGGGATCGGGTCCGTCCATCGGCAGACCGGTGAAGAACTTCGCGGCCATGCACCCCCCGCGGCACGAGTCGTAGAAGTTGCACGAGCCGCACGCCCCGGCCGACTGCGGTTCGCGCAGTTCGCGGAACAGCTCGGAGTTCGTCCACACCGAGGAGAACCCCCCGTCGGTGAGGATGTTGCCGGCGAGGAAATTCTCGTGGATCGCGAACGGGCACGCGTAGACGTCGCCGACCGGATCGATCAGGCACACCACCCGGCCCGCGCCGCACAGGTTCAGCCCGGGCAGCGAGCCGCCGCCCTCGCCGCCGAAAGCCGACAGGTGGAAGAACGAGTCGCCGGTCAGCACGCCTTCGCCGTGGGCGACGAGCCAATCGTAGAGCTGCCGCTGCTGCTCGTGGGTGGGATGCAGATCGTCCCACACGTCCACCGCACGGCCCGACGGGCGCAACCGGGTGATGCGCAGGGTGGCACCGTACTTGTCGGCGAGGGCCTTGAACTCGTCGAGCTGGTCGACGTTCTGGCGCGTGACGACCACGGAGATCTTCGCGTCGCGGAAACCGGCCTCGGACAGGTTCTCGAGCGCGCGTACGGCCATGGCGAACGAACCCGGCCCGCGCACGGCGTCGTTGACCTCGGCGGTGGCGCCGTCGAGGGAGATCTGCACATCGACATAGTCGGAGGCGGCGAGTCGTTCGGCGACCTTGCGGTCGATGCGCACCCCGTTGGTGGAGAACTTCACGCCCACCTGGTGATCGGTGGCGTAATCCACCAGTTCCCAGAAGTCCGAGCGCACCGTCGGTTCGCCACCGCCGATGTTGACGTAGAAGACCTGCATGCGCTGCAACTCGTCGATGATCGCCTTGCACTGCTCGGTCGACAGTTCCCGCGGGTCGCGTCTACCGGACGAGGACAGGCAGTGCACACACGAGAGGTTGCACGCGTAGGTCAGCTCCCAGGTCAGGCAGATCGGGGCGTCGAGACCCTTTTCGAACTGGTCGACGAGACGACCGACCTTCGGAGGGGTGGGGGTGGTGGGCGGTTCGAGCAGCGAAGTCATGGGCTGGTCCTTCGGGCGTCGGGCAGAAACGAGCGGCGTCAGGCAGGAACGATCATGTGCGAGTCGGCCAGGGTGCCGAGAGCACGCACGTAGGGCCGCTCGGCACTCTCGTCGATCCCGTGCGCGCGCAACGCTTCCCGCACCGAGGTGTGGTCTCCGAGGGATCGGACGATCTCGACGATGACGGTGTTCTTCAGGAACGACAATTTGCGGGTGCCGAAGTGGTAGAGCAACGCCCCGAACGGTTCGGGGCGAAGCGCTACCTGCGGGTGGAGCCGCCAGCCGGCACCCGGATCGAACGTTGCTGTGCCCACAGCGTCGGGGGACACGTCGGTGGCTCCGGGCGCGGTCATGTCAGTACACGCCGCACATGCCGTCGATGGAGACCTCCTCGACGAGAGACTCCTCGATCAGATCGGATTCGATCACTGCGTTGTCACGATCGGACATGTTTCCTCCTCGGATCTTCTCTCTCCGGAATCGGAGCCCGGCTTCACAGCGGGCTTGCTTTGTGAGCCGCTTCACCACTGTAATGGCATCGAGTGCAGAATGTCACTACGGGGAGAGGAACAATGACGCGCAGCCGACGGAAACCGTCCGCTCGGGTAGGTCGCCGCCCGTCCACGTCGAAGGAGGAGCTCGCTGCTCTCGGCATCGAACTGTTCATGGAGGTCGGATTCGACGAGACGAGCATCGACGACATCGCCGAGGCCGCCGGCATCGCCCGCCGCACCTTCTTCCGGTACTTCCCGTCGAAGAACGAGCTGGCCTGGGGAAACTTCGACGAACACCTCGCCGGCATGCGCGCGAGCCTCGAGACGATTCCCGAGGACGTCCCGCTCTCCGACGCGCTGACCACCGCCCTGCACGACTTCAACACCTTCCCCGACAGCGAGGCCGAACGGCACCGGGCACGGATGGGTCTCATCCTGCACACGCCCGCACTGCAGGGCTATTCGTCGGTGATGTACCAGGGGTGGAGGCGGGTCGTCGCCGAGTTCGTCGCCCGCCGCATCGGAGCCGGACCCGACGACCACATTCCTCGCACCGTCGGCTACCTGGTGCTCGGCGTCGCGATCTCCGCCTACGAGGCGTGGCTCGACGAACCCGCATCGGATCTGCACGAATTCCTGGCCGTCGGGATGGGGACACTGACCGCAGGCCTCGACTACAGTGACCCCCACTCCCCTTTCACGCCTCCGAAAAAGGTTGCGAAACAATGACCCTGCTCGATTCGCTCGCTCCCTGCAGCCCGGGTCTGTGGACACACGACCATGTGACGGTCGAACGCGTCACCGCCGGGCCGCTGAACGTCCGGCGCGAGGACGACCGACTCCACGTCACGCATTCCCTCACGGCCGAGCAGATCAGCGAGCGACTCGTCGCCGAGGTGACCGCCTCGATCCAGGACGCCGCCTTCGGCCAGGACGAGTTCGAGCTGACGATGGTGGGACTCGTCCGCTCCACGGTGCCCGGCGCCCTCGACTCGTGGGTCACCTACTACCGCAACTCGCTCGACGAACTGCTCGACGGTACAGCCGATTTCGCGCCCATCCACGATCGTGCGGCCGAACTCGTGCGCGGGAGCGTGCTCGATCTGGGGTCGTGTTTCGGCTTCCTGCCGTTGCGGCTCGCTGCCGCCGGTACCGCGGTCACCGCCACCGACATCCTGCCCGGCACCATGCGCCTGCTCGATGCCGTCGCGCCGCGACTGGGTCTGCGCCTCGACACGCTCGTGTGCGACGCGGCGAACGTCCCGGTAGCCGACGACAGCGCCGACACCGTGACGGCCATCCATCTGCTCGAGCACGTCGACGACGCCGTGGGGGCCACGATCCTCGCCGAGGCGCTGCGGATCGCCAGGCAGCGGGTGGTCGTCGCGGTGCCGTTCGAGGACGAGGCGACGGCGTGCCACGGACACGTGCGCACCTTCGACCTGTCGGCGCTGGAGGAACTCGGACGCACCACGGGCCGGTCCTTCGAGGTGTTCGAATACCACGGTGGGTGGCTCGTCGTCGACTGATTCCGTCACCCATCCGCCTGCATCCCCGCGACGAATACCGGGTGTAGCCGGAAGGAGGTGGCACGATGAGCGAGAACGTCGAGAGCCACTTCAGCTGGACCTCACGTCGTGTCGTCCTCCCCCACTGCCCCGAGGACAGGAAGAAGGCCGGTTCGTCCGGCCTGGTGATGGACTGCCGGCCGATTCCCGAGCGACCGGACGTACGACTGCTCGTCTATCACGACGACACGGACGACTCCGATTACGACGCCGTAGCGATCGGGAAGACGGACGGCGCGAACGACATTCCGGTACTCACCACATCGGAGGAATGCCTTCTCGTCGCCGCGGCCCGGTCGAGGACCGACCCCGCGATCGTGCTTGCCGCACCGCCGGGCGACGATCGGGGTCGACGGATTCGGGAGGTCACCGGTCAGATTCTCCGAGGCGGGCCGCTCCTGTGCCTGCTGGTGTGCACCGGAGCGCTGTCGGTGCTGGTGCCGGTACATTCCTCCGTCCCGGACGACCGCTGACGAGAGGCCTCAGATGAGGCCTTGCTTGCTCGCCGCGTAGACCGCCTCCGCCCGGCGACTCACACCGAGCTTGCGCATGATGTTGCTGACGTGGAACTTCACGGTGGTGGCCGAGATGAACAGCTCCGCACCGATCTTCACGTTCGACAGGCCGGCGGCGAGGAGCTTCAGCACTTCGAGTTCGCGGCCGGTCAACTGTTCCGCGGAAGCGGCCTGCCCGTTGAGCGACCGCACCACCGCAGCCGCGCTGCGCGAGTCGAAGGCGCTCTCACCACGGGAGACGGCACGGATGGCGCGCACCAGTTCGGTGGTGTCGACGTCCTTGACGACGTAACCGCGAGCACCGGCGTGCACCGCCCGCACGACGAGTTGCTCGTCGAGGAAGGTGGTGAGCACGAGCAGCCCGATCCCCGGATGCGCGGAGGACAGCCGGCCGCACAATCCCAATCCCTCGAAATCCGATCCCGCCGAGAGCTTGAGGTCGAGCAGCACGATGTCGGGACGCATGCGGTCGACGAGCGCGAGAGCCTCCGCGTCCGTCGACGCCTCCCCCACCACTTCGAGATCCGGTTCGCGGTCGAGGATCGAGCGGAGTCCCTGGCGGAGGATCGCGTGGTCGTCGACGAGTGCGATACGCACCGTGCCGGGCCGAGCCCGGGGGGTTGCCTGCGGCGGCGTGACGGTCATGACGATTCTCCCACCTGTTGAACTACAGCGTTGTCCTGCAACGGGATCCGGGCTGCGATCCGCACTCCGCCGAGCCTGGAACGCCGCACCTCGAGAGCGCCACCGAGTTCCCGGGCGCGCGCTTGCATGTTCGCGAGGCCACGATGATTCCCGTCGAGGCCGTTGGCGGCCAGTCGCAGCATCACTCGCAGACGCGCCGGGTCGCCGTCGCCGTCGTCGGCCACGGAGAGCAGGACCGCGTCGCCTCCGTAGGCGAGCCGCAGCACCACACGACTCGCGTTGGCGTGGACCGCCGCGTTGAACAGTGCTTCGCCGGCGATCCGGAGCAGGGCGTGCTCGGCCTCACCGGTCAGCTCGACCGGCGTGCCGGCCATCCTCGTCCTCACCTCGAGTTCGCCCGGCATGTGGGCGACGCTGAGCTGTTCGAGCATCTCCGGCAACGACATGCGTTCGGCGTCCGACGGCCGGTTCAGCGCGTAGATCGCCGACCGCAACTGCTCGACGGCACCGCGCGTGAGCTCCTTGGCGAGGTCGAGCCGCTCGCTGCGTTCGGCGTCGGGGATGTCGCTGCGGCACACCTCTATCTGCATACCTGCGGAGAGCACGGCCTGGGTGACGCTGTCGTGGAGTTCGCGGGCGATGCGATGCCGTTCCTCGTCGAGCGCCTGGTTGCGGTGGGCGACGCCGAGCTGCCGCTGTGTGAGCGCGAGTTTCTCGAGGGTGTCCTCCAGTTCCTCGTTGCGGGCCTGCAGGTCGGCGGCGGAGCGGTTGGCTTCGCGGTAGGCCTGTTCGGCGCGCTCGAGGAGGAGTTGCCCGCGCTGGTAGAGCGCGGAGTTCTGCAATGCGACCGCCGTCTGGCTGGCGAGGATGGACAGGACGGCGCGGTCGGTGGTGTCGAGGGCACGGTGATCCGGCGTCCACGCGGCGATGGCGCCGACGACTCCCCCGCCCAGGACGATGGGTACGAACGCGTGGTGGTTCTCGACCAGCTCACGACGCTCGGCAGCACCCGTGCGCACGGCGTCGAGCAGCGCGACGACCTCGTCGGGCAGGGGCGGCCCCTCCACGTTGTCGACGAGGAAGGGAGTGGCGTCGGGGCCGAGCACGAGCCTGCGCGGACCGGCATCGGGCAGGACACCGTCGGCGAGGGCGAAGGCGACCCATGTCGCGCTCAGATGCGCGCGGGCGGCTTCGGCGACGGCGCAGATGAGCGTCTCCGGTCCCTCGACGGTGCGCACCAGAGCCCGGGAGATCAACTCGAGTGCGTGGACGACGCGTTCGAGGCGCTCGGCGGCGCCGCGGTACTGCGGATAGAAGGTCGACTTCCCGGAGCGGAGTCCGGTCAGTGCCGACAGGTCGGGAGCACTCACATCGCCGTCCGGAACAACTCGATCATCTGGTCGTGGGTCGCGGTGCGCGGATTCGTCGACATGCACGCGTCGCGCAGAGCGCCCTCGGCGAGTCGCGGGAGGTCTTCCTCACGCACGCCGAGTTGCCGCAGTCCACGCGGCACGCCCACCTGCCGGGCGAGTTCGTCGATGCGCGAGGCGACGGCCTCGACGGCGTCGGGTGCGGCGCCACGCGCCTCCTCCAGACCGAGGGTCGCCGCGACCTCGACGAACGGCCGGGGATCGTCGGCGCCGTTGAACCGGATGACGTGCGGCAGCAGCACCCCGTTGACGACCCCGTGCGGCAGGTCGAGCAGACCGCCGACCTGGTGACTCATCGCGTGGGCGGCGCCGAGGATCGCATTGGTGAACGCGAGCCCGGCCTCGAGACTCGCCTGGGCCATGGTGGCACGGGCAGGCATGAAGGTCGGGTCGTCGATCGTGCGCACGAGCGTGCCGGTGACCATGCCGACCGCGCGCAGTGCGTGATGGTCGGTGAGCGGGTTGTGGGCACGGGAGACGAACGCCTCGATGCCATGGGTGAGAGCGTCGAGTCCGGTGGCGGCGTTGAGGTCGGCGGGCATGGTGGTGAGCAGACGCGGATCGATGACCGTGAGGTCGGGGACGAGCGACCGCCCGATGATGGTGATCTTGCTGCCCCGCGCGGTGTCGGTGACCACGCAGAACTGGGAGACGTCGGCTCCCGTGCCGGACGTCGACGGCACCATGACCATCGGTGGGATGGGCAGCGGCGCGCGGTCGACTCCCTCGTAGTCGAGGATGTTGCCGCCGTTGGCGGCGAGGATCGCGACACCCTTCGCCGCGTCGATCACCGAGCCGCCACCCAGCGCGACGAGGACGTCGCAGCCGCGCGCCCGGTACAGCTCGTGGCCTGCCGCGACCTCGTGGTCCTTCGGGTTGGGGGTGAGACCGGCCCACACGGTGGGTTCGATCCCCTGCTCACGCAGGTGCTGCAGGAGCTCGTCGGCCCAGCCCGCCTCGATCAGCCCCGGATCGGTGACGAGCATGGGACGGACACCGCCCAGCCGGACGGCGGCGTGGGCCGCTTCGACGAGCGAACCCTCCCCGAAGACGATCTCGGGTGCGTGGAACTTGACCAGGGCGGGACCCGCACCGGAACGGCCGCCGTGAGGGGTCGCGTGAGCACAGGGAGAGGTCGTGTTCTGGTGTCCCGGCATGACGACGGCCACTGTTCGCTCCTGACGATCCGCGCACCTGCGTGATCCAGCTTACGGTGCGCGGGCTCTCGGGCGGAGCGGGCACGGGGCGCACCGGACCGATGGCGGGGTCGGCACCTGTCCGACAGGGTAGGTCACCGGCGTCCGCCTTGTCCGCGCCGAGTACGTCACTGCCCTCCGGTGTCGCCCATCACGGCGCCTTCGCGGCGGGGGTCGGCGCCCCCGATCCATCCCTCGTCCCGGCGCAGCAGCGCGCTCAGACCACTGGACTGCGGGGCGACGGACACTTCGTGACCCATGTCGCGGAGTTGCCGCACGAGCGGGTCGTTCGCTCCGTCGCCGGCCCCGTCGATCGCCGGATGTTCGCCACCCACCCCGGTGACGGGGGTGTTGGCGGCGCCGAACGACACGGCCGAAACGGCCTGCTGCGGGTCGAGTCCCCAGTCGAGGGTGTTCACGAGCGTCTTGACGACGAACTGGATGATCACCGAACCGCCCGGCGACCCGACCACCATGTGGATGTCGCCGCGACCGCCGTCGGGTGTGCGTTCGAAGACGAGCGTCGGGGCCATCGAACTCCGTGGCCGCTTGCCCGGTTCGACGCGGTTGGCGACCGGAAGACCTTCCTCGTCGACCGGTTCGGCCGAGAAGTCCGTGAGCTGATTGTCGAGCAGGAAGCCGTCGACCATGTGGAACGAGCCGAACGCCGATTCGATCGTGGTCGTCATCGATGCGACATTGCCGTAGCTGTCGGCGACCGAGATATGGCTGGTGCCGTATTCGGGACTCTGCGGCGGCATGCCGAGCGGGACCGGACCGAAGTCGCCGGGCCGCGCCTTCCCCATGCTCTTGCCGGGGTCGATCAGGGCTGCGCGTTCGGACAGGTAGTCCGGGTTCACCAGGGTGTCGAGCGAGCCGCCCGGCAGGGGGACGAAGTCGGCGTCGGCGACGTACTTGTCGCGATCGGCGTAGGCGAGTCGTTCGGCCTCGGAGATCAGGTGCACCGCCTCGGCGTCGGGCACGCCACCGTCGGTATCGACATCGTGCGGCGATATCGAGGCGAGATCGAAGTTCTCGAGGATGCCGAGCGTCGCGGCGACCGCCATACCTCCCGACGACGGATTGGGCATACCGCAGATCTCGTAGTTGCGATAGGGGGTGCACAGCGGTTGCCGTTCCTTCGCCTCGTAGGCGGCAAGGTCCTCGAGGGTCATCGTTCCGGGTGTACGCCCACCGGAGTCGGTGCCGGTGGCCTCGACGATGCCGGCCGCGATGTCGCCGGTGTAGAAGGCGTCGGCGCCACCGGTGGCGATCGCCGAGAGCGTCTTGGACATGGCGGGATTCGTGAGGGTTTCACCGGCCGGCTTGGGCGAGCCGTCGGACTGCAGGAAGTAGGCGCGGGCCTCGTCGTCGACCGCGAGTTGCGGGGCGGAATCGGCGATCGACTGCGCCAGGCGGTCGCTGATCACGATGCCCTGATCCGCGAGATCGATGGCGGGACGGAACAATTCGCCCCAGTCGGTGCGTCCGTGCTCCTCGTGGACCTTCTCGAGCATCCGTACGGCGCCGGGCACGCCGATCGACCGGCCGCTGGCACGGGCGTCGGGGCGGGGTTCGGTGCGGTCGGTGTCGCTGATCCAGCGCAGATAGTTCTCGGTCGCGGACATCGGGGCCGTCTCGCGACCGTCGTATGCCGTCACCTCGCCGGATTCGGCGTCGTAGTACACCAGGAAGGCTCCTCCGCCGATGCCCGACGACTGGGGTTCGACGAGACCGAGGACCATCTGGGCGGCGACGAGCGCGTCGGCGGCGGTCCCGCCGTCGCGCAGGACCTCGCACGCCGCCTCGGTGGAGACCGGGTTGGCCGTCGACACGGCATAGGAGGAGGTGGTCACCGGGGTCATACCGGCGCGATAACCGGTCGCGATCTCGGGATTCGTCGAGATGTCGCGATCCCCGGTCTCCGCCGGTTGCTGCGTGTCGGCGACCGGGGTGCCGTTCGGTTCCGCGGTGCAGGTCGCCGCTGCTGCGGTCTCCTGTACGTCGGCGGTGCCGTCGGGTTCCGTATCGCCGGATGCGGATGTACACGCGCCCAGGAGGGCGATCGAGACGGCCGTGGCGAAGGCCGCGCGGACACCGGACCGGACTCTCGAGGGCTGGACCATCCACCGACGGTAACCGGGCGTGTGAGTGCCCGTAGGGAATTCGACCGCGATCCGCTCACGTCCGCACACCGGACCCCTTGACACAGCCGTCGCCCGGGGAGCATCCTTTATTCAACCGGATGGTTGATAAACCGGAAGGTTCACGAAGCGGAGGCGATCGTGCACGACGACGAGACGGACGACACCGCGCTCGACCTGGCGTTCACCGCCCTGGCCGATCCGGCCCGCCGCCGCATCGTCGCCCGGCTCAGCCGGGGCCCGGCCACGGTCACCGAACTCGCGGAACCCTTCGAGATCACCACACAGGCGATCTCGAAACACATTCGGGTGCTCGAACACGCCGGTCTCGTCACGCGCACACGCGATGCCCAGCGCCGGCCCGTCCACCTGAATCCCGCGCGGTTGGAGATGCTGACCTCCTGGATCGACCGCTACCGGTTGGTGAAGGAGCAGCAGTTCCGCGATCTCGACGCCGCGCTGGCCCGGGAAGCGGCCGAACATCACCACAGGACCGAACACCATCACCGGGGCGCGTGACGCCCCGACACCGGAGGACTGTCATGAGCAACGCACTCACCCTCTCGGTCCCGGAAGGCGTCCCCTTCATCGACTACGAGCGGGAATTCGATTTCCCGGTCGCGGACGTCTTCCGCGCCCACAAGGATCCCGATCTCGTCGCCCGCTGGCTCGGCCCGCGAGCCATGGAGATCGAGATCGAGCAGTTCGACTTCCGTACCGGAGGCTCGTACCGCTACCGACACTCGGACGAGCGCGGAAGCTACCGCTTCGCCGGAGTCTTCCACACCGTGCGCGACAACGAGTTCGTCGTCCAGACCTTCGAATACCTCGGGTTCCCCGACGTGGTGAGCCTCGAGACACTCACCTTCGTCGACCTCGGCGACGGACGCTGCAAGCTCGTGGGGCATTCGGTGTACCCGAGCACGGAGGCCCGCGACGGGATGGCGCAATCGGGCATGGAGACGGGTCTGTCCGAGGGGTTCGAGCAACTCGACGAAGCCCTGGCGCAGGAGACCGCCTCGCGCTGAGCTCCCCGGACCCGGCCGCTCACCGCAGTGCGTGGCCGAGTTCGGCGGCCTTCGCGAGCAGTTCCGCACCGTCACGGGCGACGACCACCTCGTCGCACAGTTCGGCGTAGTCGGGCATCGCGCAGGTC
Source organism: Rhodococcus sp. Q1 (assembly GCF_004153645.1). Taxonomy (NCBI): domain Bacteria; kingdom Bacillati; phylum Actinomycetota; class Actinomycetes; order Mycobacteriales; family Nocardiaceae; genus Rhodococcus; species Rhodococcus sp. Q1. The sequence goes on from NZ_SDMJ01000005.1 coordinate 16,432, forward strand.
GCCTGCGTCCAGTACCGCTCCGGTTCCGGCGTGATCCACGCGAGACGGTGCACCCGGCGACGGAGTTCCTCGAGCCGATCGACGCGCGGAGGCAGGCCGTTGCAGCGCCCGTCCCCCACCACCAGCACCGACGTCCGGCCGTCGATCGATCCGGAGTGCTCGGTGAGCAGTTCGTCGAACATCCTTCCGTAGTCGCTGCTCGCTTCGAGATCGACTGCGGGATGGGCGAGTACGGCGGCCAAGGCACCGTCGCCGTCGGCGGCGAGCAACTGTTTCGTCACGTCCACCGGACGATCGACGAAGGCGACCACCCGGCACCGATGCGCCCGCCCGTTCATCGCCTGGGCCAGCCGGAGCGTGAACGCGGTGACGGGGCGCACCGACAACGAGACGTCAGCGAGGACGAGCAGCCGCACCCGGTCGGGACGGGGCGCACGGACGACGAGCCTGAACGGCACCCCGTCGGTCCGCATCCCCGCCCGGGCGGTCCTGCGCATGTCGAGCCGTCCGCGGGTGCGCTCACGCGGATGGGGACGGACGGGACCGCGCATCCGGCGCAACACTTCATGGCACGCCAGCTCGATTTCGGCACGGTCGATGCCGGCGGTGTCGTGCGATTCGGGTGCCTCGACGCCTTCGATCCCCGGCACCGCGGCAGCGAGCGAGGCGACGAACGCTTCGACCGCGTCGACGAGGCGCGCGAGTTGCGATTCGGAGAGGGGTTCGTCGAGAACCTCTCCCCCGTACGTGCGGTGCGGGTCGTAGGCGTCGAGCCACGCGAGGATCGTCGCCGGATCGTCCCAGGACAGCGATCCGACGACCGCGGCCCCCGGTTCACCGGACAGATCGCCCACGGTCGTGGTCGCCGCGTTCTCGACGTCGACGGTGTAGGTGACGCCGCGACGACCCGAGTCCGCGCCCGTGTCCACCGACAGGTCGGCGTCGGAGGACGTCATCGACACATCGTCGTCGTCCTTGTGCGGGTTGAACCCTTTGCGGGCCTCCGGGGTGTCGAAGTGGTCGCCGACCTCGGCGGCGCGTTCGTTGTACTCGGCGTAGCGCGCGATGCTCGGATCGTCGCCGATCTCGAGCGCGGCCGGCAGCGACTCCGCGAACCGGGCCCGGGCAGGCCCGCCGCCGGTCGCGGCGATCGCGGCGTCGACAGCACCGAACAACTCGTCGAAGGCGCGCTCGAAACCGGCCCTCTCGTGCGGATACTTGGCGCACACCGCCCGCAGGCACGCGCGCAGTACGTCCCTTTCGCGGGCGGGAACCAGGTCGAGCACCCGGCGTACTTCGATGCTCTCGGCCGGCGACGCCGCGACACCGTGGCGGCGCAGGAGCATGCCGAACACCGCCGCCACCACGTCGAGCACGTAGCGGGGGCGACGCTCGTCGAGCGCGGTCACCCGTCCCACTCGGGATGTGTGCATCGCGGGGTCACCCCCGAAGTCCGCTACCCGCGGCGTCGCGACCGCCACCACCGCGTCCCCGGAAGACGGCGGTCGTGGTGTTCGCCGGGCGCGATGCGACCGTCACCCGTTCGTTCGACGGAACCGGTTCCGACGTCATCGGCTCTGCTGCAGCGGTTCCGGTTCCCCCATCGCCGAGTCGGGCCTTCACGAGGTCGACGTCGCCGGTGTACTTGAGCAGCGTCGCCAACAGCACGTCGCGCATGCCGCCCAGGGAATCCGGGTCGTCGGCGTCATGTCCCATCACCGTCGCCGCACGCGCGGCGTCGATGACCTCCGAGATCGACGGGCTCTTGCGCAGCGGCAGATCGCGCAGGGTCCGGGACAGGTCGACGATCCGGTGGGCCGTTCCCGGTCGTACGTCCGGCACCCGCGCGGTGACGATCTCGCGTTCCCGTTCGGGTGTCGGGTAGCCGACGTGGTAGTGCAGGCAGCGACGCTTGAGTGCCGGCGACAACTCGCGAGTGTCGTTGGAGGTCAGGATCACCCACGGTGTGGACCGGGCGGTGAACGTGCCGACCTCGGGGATCGTCACCTGCCGTTCGGCAAGCACCTCAAGCAGCAGCGCTTCCATGGATTCCTCGGTGCGGTCCACCTCGTCGACGAGCAGGACCACGGGCTCCTCGGAGAGCACGGCCTCGAGCAGCGGGCGGACCGACAGGAACGCCTCGGAGTACAGACCGAAATCCTGCTGCGCGAGGAAGTTCGACGCATCCGCGAGGTCGGTGTGGCCGGCGAGCAGTTCACCGATACGGTCGCGCAGCATCTGCACGTGCAGCAGTTGTCCGGCGTAGTCCCACTCGTACAGAGCGCGGCTGTCGTCGAGCCCTTCGTAGCACTGCAACCGCACCAGTTTCCGGCCACCGACCGCGGCGAGCGCCTTGGCCAGTTCGGTCTTGCCGACCCCGGCGGGCCCTTCGAGCAACAAGGGCCGCTCGAGTGCGGTGGCGAGATGCACGACGGTCGCGAATTCGTCGTCGGCGATGTAGTCGTGCCGGCGTAGCGCATCCTTCAGTTCGGCGCCCGAGGCGAACGGGGTCATCCGGAGTCTCCTTCTCTGGCGTGGTCGCGGCGGAGCAGGTGCTCCCGGGGCGCAGGGGTCGCCCCGGGAGCGCGGGTTCTCAGTAGGACCGGTTGATGCAGTGGTCGACCACCGGGATCATCGAGTCGACCGTGACCTCGCGGGGGTTGCCCGGGGTGCACCAGTCGCCCTGGATATGTTCGGAGATGGCCCGGACGGTCTTCTCGTCCCCGGTGATGACCTCGCCGCGACCGGCGTACTTGCCGGTGTTCATACGGTTCTTCTCGTACGAGTCGACTCGCACCTGGCCGAAGTTGTCGGGGATACCGACGTCCTTCGCGAGGCGGATCGCCGCGTCGACCGCGGCGTCGGCGGCCTGCACGGTGGTCATGTTGCGGGTGTCCACGCCCATCGCGCTTGCGATGCGGGCGTAGTGCTCGTACCGGGAGGGCAGGTTGTACTCCCATACCCGCGGCAGAGCGATCGCATTGTTGAGTCCGTGGTGGCTGTCGAAGAAGGCCGAGGTGGCGTGCGAGATCGAGTGCACGATGCCGAGGCCGCCGGAGTTGAAGGCCTGCGCGGCGATGTACTGGGCGTTCATCATACCTTCGCGGGCCTTGAGGTTGCGCGGCTCGAAGACCGCTTCGCGCAGGTGCTTCGCGACGAGTTCGATCGAGTACAGGGCGTTGCCGAGCGACGGGGCGAAGTCCAGTCGTGAGACGTACGGCTCGGAGCCGTGGGCGAGGACGTCGAAGCCGCAGTACGCGGTGAAGTGCTGGGGGCAGCTGTAGTAGAGCAGCGGGTCGTCGATCGCGAGGGTGACGATCGTGGCCTCGTCGAAGCCGACCCACTTGTGCGGGTGGTCCATGTCGGAGGTGTCGGTGATGACGTAGGCCCAGGACGTCTCGGAGCCGGTGCCGGCCGTGGTCGACACGGCGATGTGCGGCGGGTTCTCCTTGTTGGTGGATTTCGCGAAGCCCTCGAACTCGTTGATATTGCGACCGTCGTGGGCGATCACGACACGCGCGCCCTTCGCGGCGTCGTGACTCGAGCCACCACCGACGGAGATGATCGAGTCGCATTTCTCCTTCTGGTAGAGCGCCGCGGCTTCCATGACGTTGTAGTCCTTGGGATTGGACTCGACCTTGTCGTAGAGGACGACCTCGACACCCTGGTACTCGATCTTGCCGATCAGTTCCTCGATGATCCCGGAGCCACGCAGGCCGGTGGTCATCAGCAGCGTGCGCTCGAAACCGAGGTTCTTCGCCTCGACGCCGAGGATGTCGTGGGCGCCGACACCCATCAGCGCGCGGGGAAAGGGGTGGAACTCCTTGATCGGGAAGTCCCAGATCTGATTGAGCTCGATTGCCATGGTGTATCTCCTCGCAGAGGGGTTGTACCGGACCGGGAGTGTGATGTGGACCTCATCCGTGATTCACCATCGACCAGAGGCGAGAGAGGTGAAAGATACAGCGGCCGAAACCGTCCGGTCGCCGTGGGGTCACCACCCGTTCGGGTAGGGCGCCTCCCGCTGACCGGGTGGGCGCCACACCCACCCGAGCGGTGCCGGTACCGTTTTCCTCATCCCATACGCGCTGGTAACCTGAATTAGAACACGTTCTAGATTCGGTCGTGCGCGGCCATCTTGCAGGAGAGGACGAGAACCACCCATGACGACTGTCGAGGTGCCCCACGGCTCACGCTCGGTGATCCTCACCGTGTCCGCCGTCGTCCAGGAGACCGCCGATACGCGGTCGATCGTGTTCGCCGTCCCGGACGAGCTGCGCGACAAATTCGCCTACAAGCCCGGCCAGTTCCTCACCCTGCGCATCCCGAGCGAACAGACGGGCTCGGTGGCCCGCTGCTACTCGCTCGCGAGCTCGCCGTACACCGACGACGCCCCCAAGGTCACCGTCAAGCGCACTTCCGACGGTTACGGCTCCAATTGGCTGTGCGACAACATCGCGGCCGGACAGACCCTCGAGGTGCTCCCTCCCGCGGGTGTCTTCACTCCGAAGTCCCTCGATCACGACTTCCTGCTCTTCGGCGCCGGCAGCGGCATCACACCGGTGATCTCGATCCTCAAGTCCGCGCTCACGCAGGGCAGTGGCAAGGTCGTGCTCGTCTACGCCAACCGCGACGAGAAGTCCGTCATCTTCGCGGAGGAGCTGCGCGCGCTCGCGGAGAAGTACCCGACGCGCCTGACCGTCGTCCACTGGCTCGAATCCGTGCAGGGCCTGCCCACGGCCGACCAGCTCGCGGCGCTCGCGGTGCCCTACGAGTCGTACGAGGCGTTCATGTGTGGTCCCGGGCCGTTCATGGACACGGTCCACCAGGCACTGAACACCGTGGGCATGCCCCGCGCCCGTGTCCATGCCGAGGTCTTCAATTCGCTCTCGGGCGATCCCTTCGCCGACCAGGCACCGGTCGAGATCAGCGACGAGGAGGCGGCCGACGCCGCGACCGTCGAGGTCGAACTCGACGGCGTGGTCCACGAGCTGTCGTGGCCGCGCAAGCAGACCCTCGTCGACATCATGCTCGCGAAAGGTCTCGACGTGCCGTACTCCTGCCAGGAGGGCGAGTGCGGCTCGTGTGCGTGCACCGTGCTCGAGGGCAAGGTCGAGATGGAGAACTGCGACGTGCTCGATCCCGAGGACATCGAGGCGGGCTACATCCTGGGTTGCCAGGCCCGGCCGGTGACCGACCACCTCAAGATCGAGTTCTGAACCGGCAGGCTCACACCCCCGCGGAAGTGCCCGGCGCCGCAGAACGGACAGGCACGGGCACTTCCCGCATCCCGCTGGAGTCGGGCTTCGGCTTGCGCACGAGCACGCCGATCCCGGCCACGAGAGCCAGCACGGCGACGATCACGCCGTAGCCGACGGCAGTGGACGTCAGCCCGAACGATCCGGCCGCCACCCCGGCGGCCATCGCGGGCACCGAGAACGCGAAGTAGCAGACGACGAACGTCGTTGCGAAGATCCGGCCGCGTTCGTGAGGTCGGCCGAGCGAGCCGACCACGCCCATGGCCGCGACGAAGGTCGAACCCCAGCCCACACCGGCGACGGCAGTACCCGCGTAGTACACCGCGACCCGTCCCGTGAGGAGCGCGGTGATCACCGCGGTCAGTCCCGTCGCGAGCAGCACGGCCCCGAGGACCACGATGCGATGCGGGTCGCGGCGAGCCGTGGTGACTGCCGCAACGGTGCCCGCCGTGAACAGCGTGCCGATCGCCAGACCTGCGGCAAGGCGGTTGTCGATACCGAACACCGAATCGACGATCGACGGCCCCAGCGACATGTACAGCCCGCCGAGTGCCCACGCCGACATCAGGCTGGGCAGGATGAGCAGATAACGGCCCCGGACCTCGCGGGGCACCGACGCGCTCGGTACCAGGCTCCGCACAGCGTCGAGTCGCGACGGGAAACCCACCGACGGCGACGTCTCCGGCACGAAGACGAGCGCCATCGCCAGTACAACGGCGAGAACGCCGACCACCGCATAGCTCAGGACCGTGGGGAAGGGTGCGAACTGCACGAGCACGCCCGCTCCCGCCGCGCCGAGCGCGAGTCCGAGCGACGGCGCGGCGGTGTTGATCAGCGGACCGATGTGCCTGTTCGGCTGCATCTCGATCACGGCGGCGGCCAGCGCGCTCGTCGCCGCGCCCACCGCGAGCCCCTGCAGAATCCGCGCGAGCAGCAGCCACCCCACACCCGGGGAAGCGATGAACACGACCATGCTCACCGCGAGCAGCAGCAGGGCCGTCATGATGACGGGTCTGCGTCCGACGTGGTCGGACAGCGACCCCACCGTCACGAGGGCCGCGAGCAACGCGAGCACGTAGACCGCGAACACCACCGTCAGCATCGCGGCGGAGAATCCCCACATCTGCTGGTAGACGGGATACAGCGGTGACGGTGCCGACGACGACGCGGTGAGGGTGAACGCTCCCAGGCCGACCACGGCGAAACCGAACGAACGGATACGGCCATGGGGCTGCACGGGAGCAGTCATCGAACCTCCAGACAACGATCGGCGCGTTCCGCGCGGAAGTCGAACGATGCGCCCCCCGCGCGACTCAGGTGAACACCCCTTCACCAACATACTTCGCTCGACGAAGTATTCCTCGGGCACCTGACCGGAGACTCAGAGGGAGGTGGCGTCCTCGACGTCCTCGTCCCGCACGTCCTCGGGAGCGGCGAGCAGAGCGCGCCCCGCGGCGAAGACCGCCGCCGCCGGCGGCAGCTCGCCGGGTACACCGCTGCGGAACACGTCGACACGGCCCGAACCGGTGGCGGGTCGTCCGAGCGCATCGATCCGGCGCAGCGTCTGCCGCGCGACGGCCTCGGCGCTGTCGAACAGGCGCACCCCGGCCGGGAGATGCGCGGTGATGGTGTCGGCGACCAACGGATAGTGGGTGCAGCCGAGAACCACGCCCTGGACGTCCTGCGGGGTGCGTTCGGCCGCCGACGCGACCGCTGCGGCGACCGCCACCCGATCGCCTGCGTCGATGGCGTCGGCGAGTCCATGGCACGCCACGCCGACGACCTCGGCTCCGTTCGCGAACTGCTCGATCAGATTCGCCTGGTACCTGCTCGCCGTGGTCGCGGCGGTCGCCCAGATCGCCACCGAATCGCACGCCGCGGCCGCCGGCTTGACCGCGGGGACCGTGCCCACCACGGGCACCGACGGACCCAGATCGGCACGCACGTGTTCGAGAGCGGTCACCGAGGCGGTGTTGCACGGGAGCACGACGACCTCGGCGCCGCGATCGACGGCGCGGCGGGCGGTGGTGACGACCCGGTCGATCACCCAGTCGGACGACTTCGGCCCCCACGGAGCGCCTTCGGGATCCGTCGACAACATGAGGTCGAGGTCGGGACGCAACCGTCGCAGCCACGCGGACGTCGGCAACAGCCCCAGACCCGAGTCGATGAGCGCAACGATCACCCTACGAATCTAGCGGGTCGCGCCCGCCCGGCCCGACGGCGGCCGGGAGCGACCCGCAGGCCCACTCCCCTATGCGGCGGCTGCGAGCAGCTCGTCGATCGGGGTGCCCGCGGCGATCTTCGCGCGCGACTTCATGACCAGCGCGGGCAGTCCACCGCCCACGGCACCGACGAGTCTGCCGTCGCGCTCGTAATACGCGAGGAACTTGCGCCCGTCGTCGCGCACGACATGCACCGTGTCGCCGGCCGTGACCGCACCGAGTCCCTGGATCTTGATGTCGTACTGGTCGCTCCAGAAGTAGGGCACCTGTGCGGCCGCTCCGGCCTCGACGCCCATGATGGTCTTCGCGAGGACGGACGCCTGCTCGCCGGCATTCGTCCAGTGCTCGATGCGCCTACGTCCACCGGCCGGTACCTGCCACGACGCGACGTCGCCGACCGCCCACACGTGCGGGGTGGAGGTGCGGCCCGTGCCGTCGCACACGACCCCGTTGTCGACCTCGACACCCGATCCCTCGAGCCACTCGGTGGCCGGGATCGACCCGATGCCGAGCACCACGAGATCGACGTCGATCTCGCTGCCGTCGCCGAGGACCGCGGAGGTGACGCGCTCGTCGCCGCGGATCTCCGACAGGCCGACCCCGGCCCGCACGTCGACTCCCTCGGCGGTGTGCAGCCGGGTGACGAGAGCACCGACCTCGGTTCCGAGCACCGACGCGAGCGGGGTGGGCTGCGGCTCGACCAGTACGACCTCCACTCCGCGCGCCCGCAGGCTCGCCGCGACCTCGCACCCGATGAATCCGGCTCCGACCACCAGCGCGCGGGCACCCGGAACGATCGCCTCGCGCAGTGCTCGGCTGTCCTCGAGCGAACGCAGGACGTGGACGCCGGAGAGATCCGGGAGACCGGGGATACGGCGGGGCCGCAGGCCCGTGGCGACGACCAGTTCGTCGTATCCGAGTTCGGTTCCGTCGGTGAGCGTGAGGGTGCGCGCCACGGTGTCGACCGACCGGGCGGCGGCACCGAGCTGCAGCTCGATGCGGTTCTCGTCGAAGAACTCCCTCGGACGGAGGGTCGTGTCGTCGCGATCGCCGCGCAGGACCTCCTTCGACAGCGGCGGGCGGTCGTAGGGCAGGTGCGTCTCGTCGCCGACGAGCACGACGTCGCCCTCGTACCCGGCACGCCGCAGTTCCTCGGCGGTACGGACCGCCGCCAGACCCGCGCCTACGACGACGACGCGCTCCGGCGTACCCTCGGTCTCCCGCTCGTTCGACACCTTCGGCCATCCTTCGAATCGTCTGTGACACGAGTACCCGTGTCGTCCGGTAGTGATGTGTACCACCTGTGTGTCCCACGTTCTTACCAAACCGCGACGACGCGCGACAGACCTACGTCGGCCACTAGAGTTCGAGGCACCGTGAGGACAATGGGATCGAGCACGGAACACGACCGGTACACCTACTTGGGAGCCCTCATGACCAGCGACAGCGGCGCAGGTATCAGCCGCCTACAGTTCGGTGCCGGAACCTTCTCCGGCCCCGTCGACCCGCAGGGCCGCACCATCATCGCGGACGCCGTGGTCGCCAAGATCGCGGGACTCGCGACCCGCGAGATCAGCGGCGTGATCGAAGTGGGCGCCGGTACCGCCCGCGTGGTGGGCGCGTTGCGCGACCGCATCCCCGGTGCGCGCATCAACCACGGGCAGGGTGTGGCCGTCGAGGTCGGCGAACGCCAGGCCGCCATCGATATCGGCATCGTCGCCGAATACGGCGTGGCGCTGCACGAACTCGCCGTCGCCATCCGGCACAACGTCATCGCCGCCGTCGAGCGCATGACCGGCCTCGAGGTCACCGAGGTCAACATCACGGTCTTCGACGTCATGCTCCACGACGAGGCCGCAGCCCTCACCGACGACGTCAAACCCCGCGTGCAGTGAATCCCGGGTCCGCAGCGCAGGCGCACGCGTCCGACCTGGTCGCGGACGCCGCGCTGTCCGTTCCCGGCGTCGTGGGCCTGCACCGCGGCGCATTCGGGGAGGTCGCGACTTATCTTCCCGGGCGACGTGTCGAGGGTGTACGGCTCACGGATCAGGTCTGCGCGGTGCACATCGTCGTGCGGATCCCCGCCGATCTCCCGGCCGTCGCCGACGCCGTCCGCGTCCGGGTGTCCCCGCTGGTGACGGTGCCCGTCCAAGTGACGATCGAAGACGTCCACGCCGGTGAACGAGAAGGAGCACAATCGTGAACCACACCCCCGTCAGCAACACCGTCGTCGGACTCCTCGCCGGGCTGCTTCTCGCCCTCGCCGGGATCATCGGCGGGTTCAGCGGTCTGCTGTTCGCCGTGCTGCTCGGCGCGCTCGGTGCCGCGATCGGCGCCCACCGCGACGGCCACCTCGACCTCGGCGCCCTGCTGAGGAGCCGGGGCCGTGGCTGACCCCAGCGCGCCCGATCTCGGTACATCACCGGACGCCGTGCCCGCGGAGACCGCTTCCGGGACCGGGACGGTCCCTTCGGGCGAGCGTGGCAGCCTCGTCGTCAAGGACCGCGCGATCGAACGGATCGCCGCGGCCGCCGCGCTCGGCGTCCCCGGAGTGGTGCGACACAGCGGGGGTGGCATCCTCCGTCTCACCGGCCGCGATCTGCCCCGGGCGGACGTCACCACCGGTGCGAGGGCGGTCGCGGTGAATCTCTACATCGCAGCCGAATGGCCGTATGACGCGGCGATGCTCACCCGCCGGGTCCACGACGCGGTCGAACGTCAGCTGCGCGAACTGACGGGTCTGCGCGTCAGCGAACTCAACGTGCTCATCGTCGCCACGGCGCTCGTCGAGGACGGGGAGACCGACGAGTCGCAACCGCCCGTCGAATACCTGGAATCGGACATCGTCGCCGCGCGGACCACTCCGCACCCCGACCTCCCCATGGTCGCTCCCCTGCCGCCGCTGGCGTCGCCCGCGGCAGCACCGGCCGCCGCGATCGTCGCGATCGCGGCGCTCGCGCTGGCGTTCGTCGCCGCCCGGGAACTGCTCATCGTCAACGGGACGTATGCCGGTGCTCCGTGGCTGCGCAACTCCTTCGAATGGTTCGGCCGCCTGCACTGGCACACCTGGCTCGCCCCTGTCGCCGGTCTCTGCCTCGTCCTCGGGATCGTCCTGATCGTCGTCGCCCTCAAACCCCGACGGCGCACCCATGTTCCGCTGCAGGTCGCCGGTGCGGTACCCACGGTGTGGATGCGGCGCACCGACGTCGCCCGCATGTGCAGCGCGCACGCCTCCGCCCTCACCGGGGTACGCACCGCCCGCACCGTCGTCGATCGTCGCCGTGCCGTGGTTCGTATCGCGATCGAGGACGAGACCCCGGTCGCCGAGATCACCGCATCCGTGCGCGGCGCGGTCGCCCCGAACCTCGCGGCGCTCGCCGATCCCGTCGAACTCGTCGTGGAGGTGGCGCGGTGAAACTCCGTACCGTGCTGGCCAATCGGCTCGTCACCTTCGCGGCGGGACTCGCCCTCGCGGGCGCCGGCGCGTTCGCCCTGGCATGGGTGTGGCAGGTTCCCCTCGCCCGCGAACAACTCTCGCGGCTCGACCGTCCCCGGGTGACCGACGTTCCGGACCAGTCGTGGTGGACGCCGGCGCTGTGGTCGGTCTTCGCGGGTGGTCTCGTGCTCGGAATCGCGCTGCTCGCCGTCAACCTTTCGCGACGGCGCACGTCGACCGTGCAGCTCTACGACCAGGTCACCGACGCCACTCTCGGCGTGGAACTCGGCCCGGTCGCCGACGGGGTGGCGGCCGAACTCGCGGCCCTGCCCGGAGTGCGGGCAGCGCGCGGGCGAGCGGTCGTCGAACGCCACCTGCCGACGCTCTCGGTGGTGGTCCACGCCGACCCGACCATCGACGTCACCGAACTGACGGAAGCCGCCGAGGATGCCGCCCAGCGGGTCGCGCGGGCTCTCGGTGGGGCGCACGTGGCGACGCAGGTCCTGGTGCATCTCGACCCGGCTGTAGACGTCCACTGACTCCCTGCAGCCCGGGGCCGCTCAGCTTCGGGCCGCGTCCACGAGGTCGTGCTCGACGCGGTAGTCCACGCGCATCCGGTCCATCGCCATGTCGCGCACCGTGTAGGCCCGCTGCGTGGTGCGTTCGAGATCCGGGTAGCGGAGTTCCTCGACGCGGTTGGCGAGCGCGAGCAGCGGCCCGACGCGTCCGAGGACGTACTTGAGCGGGCTGTCGGGGATGTGCAGGGCGTCGGCGTCGGCGTCGCCGATGAACACCCGCTGCAGCGAGTGCATCACCGTGCGGGCGACCGGCGTCCGGATCGATGCGGCGCCGGGAAGCAGGTTCGCCAGCTCGGGGACGAGATACTGCTCGGTCAGTGCGGTGACGAACTCCCGGTCCTCGTCGCTGGGTCCGGGCGAGGTGAGCCGGTACAGGTCCTCGACCGCGATGTGGTCGCGTTCGGTGCGCAGGCCCAGTTCCTCGCCCATCCCGATCACGTGCCCGACATATCGCCACAGGTGGTAGATGTCGTCGAGTTCGCGGTCGGTGAAGCGCACCCCGAGGATCTGCATCGCTTCGACCGCGATGTGCCCGAACTCGGCCATCGTCAACGCCATGTAGGACTGCGGGATCGGCACTCCCCAGGCGTCCTCGTCCCACACTCCGCTCGCGAGGATGCCCTTGCGCACGTGGGCGTGGATCAGGCGCACCCGCACCGTGAACGCGAATCCTCCTCCGTCGCGGCGCATTCCACCGCGAGTGAGGACGTGCCGTAACCACTCCCCGACTTCGACCGACCGCACGGCCGGCCGACTCGCATAGCGACCCGTCAGTGCGAGCGGCTTTCCGGCGATGAAGTTCCCGGCACCGCGCAGCAGCGACGCGGCACCGAGCACCATGCCGAAGGTCGGAGTGTGCCGCACGAGCGCGTCGGCGGCGTTGTCGATGCGGTCGTGGTCGACCCATGCGGGTTCGTCGTCGAGGAAGGCGAACAACTCGCGCAGGGATTCGGGTGCGCCGGGGACCGCGTCGACGCCGTCGGCGAGCGCGACACGCACGGCGGCCGTCGCGGACGTCGAGCCGAAGTCGTCGTTCACCACCGCGTCGGCCAGGGGGTCCGCCTGCCACATGCCGTCGAGCCAGCGCTCGCCGAGATCGGCGTATCGGCGCACCGCAAGGTCGGCGTTGACGAGATCACGAGGGATGCGTCGCTCCATGAATCCATGGAAACACGAGGAATCCTCACTTACTATTCACTTTTCATGAGCTCCCCGCGCGGCACCAGAACCGCAGGCACAGCACCTCGACGGCGTCCTGTACAGCAGCGGAGTCACGACACCCGCAAGTTGCTCCTCACGTCTGCGTACGAGTTGCTCGAGCGCAGCCCCACCGGGCGGATCAGCACTACGGCACTCGCCGAGCACGCCCACGTGAGTATCGGGACGGTCTACCGGTACTTCCCCGACGTCGACGCCGTGCTCGACGAACTCCGCATGACCGCCGTCCACGCGATCACCACCTCGCTGTCCACCGCCATCGGGCGGGCGATGGGCCAGGAACCGGAGGAGGCCATGGTGACCGTCGTGGAGAGCCTCACCGCCGCGTTCGAGAAACACGCCGCGGTGCTCCGGGTGTCGTACACCTCGGAGGAGATCGAGTTCGGACTCGCGTGGGCCCAGGTCGAAGGTCCGCTGCGACCGCTGGGACGCATCATTCCGGCGCGACTGCGACCCGATCTCGACGACGCAGCACTCGACGATCTCGTGTTCATCGTGATGGGAGCGACGGCGAGCCTGTGCTCACGGATCGCGCTCCTACGCCCTCGGAGATCCGATCGGACCCGGATGGTCGCGGTGACGGCGCGGATGCTCCTCGCCGCGATCGAGAGCGCCTGACGCACGTCGTCTCGACCGGGAGAGCGCCGTGCGCCGCCTACCGATCGTGTCGTCCGCCGTGATCTTCGTCCTCGTCTCCGCCTGTGGCAGCGACACCGCCGACGAAGCGCCGTCCGCCACAGCGTCCGAAGCGACAGCGTACGTGGGGTGAAGAAGGTCGTCGGCGGATCGCCTCCGGTCCGGAAACGCCGAACGGCGCCACGCGCCGGAGCAGAAACGCCGAACGGCGCCCACCCCGGAGGGTGGACGCCGTTCGAGCGTCAGCGAGAACTAGCTCACTTGATGATCTTCGTGACGCGACCGGCGCCGACGGTGCGGCCACCCTCGCGGATCGCGAAGCGGAGGCCCTCGTCCATGGCGACCGGCTGGATCAGCTTGACGGACATCTCGGTGTTGTCACCGGGCATGACCATCTCGGTGCCCTCGGGGAGGGTCACAACGCCCGTCACGTCCGTGGTACGGAAGTAGAACTGCGGACGGTAGTTGTTGAAGAACGGCGTGTGGCGGCCGCCCTCCTCCTTGTTGAGGATGTAGGCCTGGCCCTCGAACTCCGTGTGGGGAGTCGTGGTGCCCGGCTTGACGACGACCTGGCCGCGCTCGACGTCCTCGCGCTTGATGCCGCGGACGAGGAGACCGACGTTGTCGCCGGCCTGGCCCTGGTCGAGCAGCTTGCGGAACATCTCGATGCCGGTGACCGTGGTCTTGGTCGAATCGGGGCGGATGCCGACGATCTCGACCTCTTCGTTGACGTTGATCACGCCACGCTCGATACGGCCGGTGACGACGGTGCCACGACCCGTGATGGTGAAGACGTCCTCGACGGGCATGAGGAACGGCTTCTCGGTCTCACGGACCGGGTCCGGGATGGAGTCGTCGACGGCCTGCATGAGGTCGACGATCGACTGAACCCACTTCTCGTCACCCTCGAGAGCCTTGAGAGCGGAGATCGGGACGACCGGAGCGTTCTCGTCGAACTCCTGCGAAGCGAGGAGCTCGCGCACCTCCATCTCGACGAGCTCGAGGATTTCCTCGTCGTCGACCATGTCGGCCTTGTTCAGGGCGACGAGGATGTAGGGAACGCCGACCTGGCGGGCGAGCAGCACGTGCTCGCGCGTCTGCGGCATCGGGCCGTCGGTGGCGGCCACGACCAGGATCGCACCGTCCATCTGGGCGGCACCGGTGATCATGTTCTTGATGTAGTCCGCGTGACCCGGGGCGTCGACGTGCGCGTAGTGGCGCTTCTCGGTCTGGTACTCGACGTGGGAGATGTTGATCGTGATACCACGAGCCTTCTCCTCAGGTGCCTTGTCGATCTGATCGAAAGCGAAGCTCTCGTTCAGGTCGGGGTACTTGTCGGCAAGCACCTTGGTGATCGCAGCCGTGGTGGTGGTCTTGCCGTGGTCGACGTGACCGATGGTGCCGATGTTCACGTGCGGCTTGGTCCGCTCGAACTTCGCCTTCGCCACTGGATGTCCTCCTGGACTGTTGTTGCTTGCAGTATGCAGCAGTGCGGTTTGTATTACTTGGTCGTGCAGGTGACCGAGGGATAACCCGAAGGCTACTCTCCGGTCGCCTTGGCGATGATTTCCTTCGAGACGTTCGAGGGAACCTCTGCGTAGGAATCGAACACCATGGAGAAGTTCGCGCGGCCCTGGGTCTTCGACCGAAGGTCGCCGATGTAACCGAACATCTCCGAGAGCGGAACCAGCGCCTTCACGACACGGGCACCACTGCGTTCCTCCATGGCCTGGATCTGGCCACGGCGGGAGTTCAGGTCGCCGATCACTTCACCCATGTAGTCCTCGGGCGTGGTGACCTCGACGGCCATGAGGGGCTCGAGGATCACCGGGGCGGCCTTGCGGGCCGCTTCCTTCAGTGCCTGCGAGCCGGCGATCTTGAACGCCATCTCGGACGAGTCGACGTCGTGGTACGCACCGTCGAGGAGGGTGACCTTCAGGTTCACCAGCGGGTAGCCGGCGAGCACGCCGTACTGCATGGCGTCCTGGGCACCCGCGTCGACCGACGGGATGTACTCGCGCGGGATGCGACCGCCGGTGACCTTGTTCTCGAACTCGTAGGTCGCGCCGTCCTCGCCGACGAACGGCGAGAGGCCGATGATGACCTTTGCGAACTGGCCCGAGCCACCGGTCTGCTTCTTGTGCGTGAACTCGAGCTTCTCGACCGGCTTGGTGATCGTCTCGCGGTACGCGACCTGCGGCTTGCCGACGTTGGCCTCGACCTTGAACTCGCGACGCATGCGGTCGACGAGGATGTCGAGGTGGAGCTCACCCATGCCGCCGATGACGGTCTGGCCGGTCTCGTCGTCGAGTTCGACGGAGAAGGTCGGGTCCTCTTCGGCGAGCTTCTGGATGGCCGTCGACAGCTTCTCCTGGTCGGCCTTCGACTTCGGCTCGATGGAGACCTGGATGACCGGGTCCGGGAAGGTCATGGACTCGAGCACGATCGGGGCGTCCTGCGCGCACAGGGTGTCGCCGGTCGTGGTGTCCTTCAGGCCGATCATCGCGTAGATGTGGCCGGCCACGGCCTCGTCGACCGGGTTCTCCTTGTTGGCGTGCATCTGGAACAGCTTGCCGATGCGCTCCTTCTTGCCCTTGGTCGAGTTGAGCACCTGGGTGCCCGAGTCGATCCGGCCGGAGTACACGCGGACGAAGGTCAGCTTGCCGAAGAAGGGGTGCGCGGCGATCTTGAAAGCGAGCGCGGAGAACGGCTCGTCCTTCGAGGGCTTACGACGCAACTCTTCTTCTTCGTTACCGACCTGGTGGCCGATGACCTCACCGATGTCGAGCGGGTTCGGCAGGTAGTCGATGACCGCGTCGAGCATGGGCTGGATGCCCTTGTTCTTGAACGCGGTGCCGCACAGCACCGGGTAGAGCTCGGAAGCGATGGTGAGCTTGCGGATCGCGCCCTTGATCTCGGCGACGGTCAGCTCTTCGCCACCGAAGTACTTCTCCATGAGCTCTTCGTCGGACTCGGCGACCGTCTCGAGCAGCTTCTCGCGGTACTCGGCAGCCTTGTCGGCGAGCTCCGCCGGGATCTCCTCGACCGTGGCCGCGGTGCCGATCTCGGTGGTGCCGCGCCAGGTGAGCGCCTTCATCTCGACGAGGTCGACGACACCGTCGAAGTTCTCCTCGGCGCCGATCGGGATCTGCAGGACGAGCGGCTTCGCACCGAGACGATCGATGATCGTCTGCACGGTGAAGAAGAAGTCCGCGCCCATCTTGTCCATCTTGTTGACGAAGCAGATGCGCGGCACGTCGTACTTGGCCGCCTGCCGCCAGACCTGCTCGGACTGGGGCTCGACACCCTCCTTGCCGTCGAACACGGCGACCGCGCCGTCGAGCACGCGCAGCGACCGCTCGACCTCGACCGTGAAGTCGACGTGGCCGGGGGTGTCGATGATGTTGATCTGGTTCTTGTTCCAGAAGCAGGTCACGGCTGCGGAGGTGATGGTGATACCCCGCTCCTTCTCCTGCTCCATCCAGTCGGTGGTCGAGGCACCGTCGTGGGTCTCACCGATCTTGTAGTTGACACCGGTGTAGAAGAGGATGCGCTCGGTGGTGGTGGTCTTGCCGGCATCGATGTGCGCCATGATGCCGATGTTGCGGACCTTGTTCAGGTCGGTCAGCACTTCCTGTGCCACAGGTAACCCCGCTCGTAGCTCGTGTCGGTCCTTGGGTGCGGACCACATGTTCTTGTGTTGTCAGCCGGCCTTTACGGGACCGACACAGTTGTGCGAGCAGCCGGCCGGGAGGTCCGTGATGACGGGCCTCCCGGCCGGCGTCGACTCACCAGCGGTAGTGCGCGAACGCCTTGTTGGCTTCAGCCATCTTGTGCGTGTCCTCGCGGCGCTTCACGGATGCGCCGAGGCCGTTGCTCGCGTCGAGGAGCTCGTTGGCGAGCCGCTCGACCATGGTCTTCTCGCGACGCTGACGCGAGAAGGTCACCAGCCAGCGCAGCGCGAGGGTGGTGGAACGGCCGGGACGAACCTCGACCGGCACCTGGTAGGTGGCGCCACCGACGCGGCGGCTGCGAACCTCGAGGGCGGGCTTGACGTTGTCGAGCGCGCGCTTGAGGGTGACGACCGGATCGGTGCCGGTCTTCTCGCGTGCCTGCTCGAGCGCCTGGTAGACGATGCGCTCGGCGGTGGACTTCTTGCCGTCCAGCAGGATCTTGTTGACCAGCTGGGTGACCAGCGGCGATCCGTAGACCGGATCGGCGATCAGCGGACGCTTGGGAGCGGGACCCTTACGTGGCATCAGCCCTTCTCCTTCTTCGCTCCGTAGCGGCTGCGGGCCTGCTTGCGGTTCTTGACACCCTGGGTGTCGAGCGAGCCGCGGATGATCTTGTAACGCACACCCGGGAGGTCCTTCACACGACCGCCACGCACGAGCACCATCGAGTGCTCCTGGAGGTTGTGGCCCTCACCGGGGATGTAGGCGGTGACCTCGACCTGGGAGGTCAGACGCACACGGGCGACCTTCCGGAGAGCCGAGTTCGGCTTCTTCGGGGTGGTGGTGTACACGCGAGTGCACACGCCGCGACGCTGGGGGCTGCCCTTGAGCGCCGCGCTCTTGACCTTGGCGGCCTTGTCGCGGCGGCCCTTACGGACCAGCTGATTGATGGTTGGCATTAACCGGCTTTCTTCGTTGTCTGAAGCTGCTCCCACGAGCAACCTCGGCTGTTCTGAAATTAGGGATCCATCGGTTGGGGCAAGAAAGCTGCTGCCCCTCACTCGCCCCTCGTGTGCACACGAGGTCGGGTGTGTCGCGTACCCCCACACAGGCAGCCGGGGGCTCGTTCCTGCAGATATCTACAGACCACGCGCACGGCACTACCTCGCATAGGCACACAGACCGGCCCGGGCATGCCGGACACGACCCACAACGATACCCGGCGGGCGCGCATGAGGTCAAAGCGAGGAGCGCACACCCTCCCGAGGATCCGCACACACCGTCAACTGCTGAGGTTCAGTGTGAGCCGAGCCAACGTAGCAGCAGCTTCGCAGGGGTCCACTCCTCCGGAGGTGTACTGCACCCACCAGCCGAAGATGCCGGTCGTCGACGCCCCCGAACTGACCCCGCACGACAGCGGATCGCCGGGCCGGCGCATCTGCAGGGCCCGACGACCTTCGACGGTCGTGTTCTCGACCTCGTATCCGAGCCCCTCACCGGCGGCGCGTTCGTGATCGAGGGAACCGGTCTCGAACCAGTTGAAGGTGATCTTCACGACTCCGGTGGGTCCTTCACCGTCCCATCGGCAGATTGCGCCGAAGAATCCTCGCAGGACGTAATCCGCTCCCACGGCTTCGGCGATCTTCTCGTCGGCGACCGCGTCGCACTCGGTGAGCAGCCGCGTGAACTCGGCACCCGCGCCGCCGCCGATCCCCTCCGGGACGGCTCGCCCGTCGACGGTGCGCGTGCACCCGGTGAGCAGGGCACCGGTGGCGAGGGCCGCCGTGAGCGCGGTGCCCCACCGGCGTGTGCGTCCCGCGATCACTTCTGCACCCTTTCCACGCTCGTGGTCGCGAGATCGCGGGCGACGACACACGCGTCGGCGACGGGCGTGAGGTTCGAGTACGACACCGACCAGTGGACGAAATCGCCACCGAACTCCACGCCGATCTCGCACAGCGTGGTCTGTCCCAGCTCGTTCTGGTACGACCCCATGAATCCGGCCCGTCCCCCGATCTCGACGTCGGCCGCGGGCCGGCCGATGAGATCGGAACCGGCACGTTCGCGTCCGATGGGACTTCCCCGGTACCAGGAGAAGCTCACACTGGGACCGCCGACGTAGACCTCCCATTCACAGCCCACCGAGTTGCGCGTCACCGTCGCGAACGTTCCGAGACCGAAGGCCGCGGCCACCTCGTCGTCGGACATCGCGCCGCACTCGTCGAACAACGGGCCGGGGTCGGTCACGGACGCGGTCGGCGAGGTCTCGGCCTGCCCGGCGTCGCCGGAGTCCCCGCACGCGACGACACCGAGACCGATGAGACCGGCCGTCGCCACGGCAGCCGCCGTCCTTCCGATACGCGGGAGAGGCATGGCGGGAAGACTACCGAGCCGGACCCTCCCGCGTGCGGCGACTCGAGGACTCCCGCAGCACCTCGTCGAGCTGCGCGGCCCAGTGCCGGACGATCTCACGCCGGCGGGCCGAGTCGTCCGTCAACACATCGGCCAGGCCGAGGCCGCGCGCGAGATCCAGTGTCGCCTGGACCATCCGGTGCACCACCGGGTCGGTGTCGTCGGCGGCGAGTTGCTCGACGGCCACCGCGTGCGAGACGCGTCCGAACTTCTCCTCGAGCGGCAGGAGCCTCTCGCGCAACGCCGGGTCGGCCGCCGCGGCCGTCCATACCTGCAGGGCCGCCTCGAACATGCTGCCGGTGCACTGGTCGACGATGCGCTCGACCACCGCCTCCGTGCGGCCGACGCCCGCGGGTACGTCGAACGGCTCCGTGCGGACCCGTTCGATGCGGCTGTCGAACATGAACTCGAGCGACGCGGTGATGAGATCCTCCCGGGTCGGGAAGTGGTGCTGGGTGGCCCCGCGCGACACCCCCGCCCGCTCCGCGACCACCCCCACTGTGGTTGCGGCCCAACCTGATTCGGCGAGGCAGTCGATCGTCGCTTCGAGCAGCCGCCGCCGCGTGGCGCGGCTGCGGTCCTGCTTCGGTTCTCGCCTCATCGGGCCTCCTCACCTGTCTGTCCCGTCAGGAATGATCTTTCGCCGAGCGGGTATTCGTGCGACCCCGGAACAGTACGCAAAGCTCATCATCCGTACACTCGTATAACAGGTCGGGGCGAAAGGGGGAGCACCACGTGGCGACCATCGTCAGGCGCGAGGACTACTTCGACGCCGCCCTGGCCATCCTGGCCACCAACGACCATGCCGGACTCAAGCAGGCACGCTTGTGCAGTCATCTCGAAGTGACGACCGGCTCGTTCTACAACTACTTCGAGAGCTGGGCGCAGTTCAAGACGGAGTTCCTGCAGCACTGGCTCGACAGCCAGACACTCCAGCACACCGCGGCGGCGCGCCTCGAGGGTTCCCTGCCCCGGCGGCTCCGGTTGCTCATCGACCTCGCGTGCGGCCTGCCCCACTCCGCCGAATCCGCCCTCCGCGGCTGGTCGCACAGCGATTCGGGAGTCCACGAGGTGCAGAGCAAGGTCGACGAGCTGCGCTACGCGGTGGTGGCCGAAGCGGTGGCCCAGTACATCGGTTCGAGGGAAGAGGCGGATCGGTTCGCGCGGTTGGCCCTGTACACCCTCGTCGGCTACCAGCAGACCGTGCCCCTGCAGGACGTGAGCTCGTTGCGGTGGTCGCTCGGCTACCTGCTGCGGACGCTGCTCCCACCGGACGAAGCAGACCGCCTCTTCTCCTCGAATTCCGTCTAGTACGACTTCGGCAGACCCAGTGAGTGCTGGGCCACGAAGTTGAGGATCATCTCCCGGCTGACCGGCGCCACGCGAGCGATGCGCGCGGCGCCGAGCATCGCCGCGAGTCCGTACTCCCGGGTCAGCCCGGCACCACCGTGCGTCTGGATCGCCTGATCCAGCGCGGCGATCGCGGCCTCCCCCGCGGCGTACTTGGCCATGTTCGCGGCCTCCGCGGCCCCGAGATCGTCGCCGTTGTCGTAGAGGACGGCGGCCTTCTGCATCATGAGCTTCGCGAGTTCGAGCTCGATCTTGCGCTGCGCCAAGGGGTGGGCGATGCCCTGGTGCGCGCCGATGGGTTGCTTCCAGACGGTGCGGTCGTCGGCATAGCGCACCGCGGCGTCGAGGGCGTACCGCCCCATGCCCACCGCCATCGCCGCACCCATGATCCGCTCGGGATTCAGGCCGGAGAACAGCTGCATGAGCGCGGCCTCGGGTTCACCGACGAGTGCGTCGGCGGGAAGCCGCACATCGTCGAGGAAGAGGGAGAACTGGTAGTCCGGCTCGAGGATGTCCATCTCCATCGGTGTCCTCGTGAAGCCCGCGGCGTCGGTAGGCACGATGAACAGGGCCGGGCGGAGCTTTCCGGTCTTCGCGTCCTCTGTACGGGACACCACGAGCACGGCGTCGGCCTGGTCGACCCCGGAGATGTACACCTTGCTGCCGGAGAGGATCCAGTCGTCACCGTCGCGACGAGCGATCGTGGTGATGTTGTGCGAGTTGGATCCGGCGTCGGCCTCGGTGATACCGAACGCCATGATGCGTGAGCCGTCGGCGAGTCCGGGCAGCCACTGCTGCTTCTGGGCGGCGGTGCCGTACTTGGAGATGATGGTGCCGCAAATGGCCGGCGAGACCACGACGAGCAGCAGTCCCGCCCCCTTGGCCGACAACTCCTCCTGCACCAGCGCGAGCTCGTAGATGCCGGCACCGCCTCCTCCGTACTCCTCCGGAAGATTCACACCGAGGAAGCCGAGCTTGGATGCCTCGGCCCACAATTCGGTGAGCGGCTCGTGGGCGCGCGACTTGGGGAGCACGTAGTCCACGTAGTTGTAGCGTGCGGCCAGAGCCGCCACCGCAGCGCGCAGTTCCTTCTGCTCGTCGGTCTCGATGATGCTCAAGGGAATGCCTTCCGGTCGTGTCGGGACACGCGCCGTGGTCGGTCGCGTGAGGGAACAGGTGGGTCAGGCGCCGTAACCCAGCCGCTTGGCGGCGAGTTCGGTGAGGATCTCGGTGGTGCCGCCACCGATGCCGAGGATGCGCATGTCCCGGTACTGCCGTTCGACCTCGGATTCGGCCATGTACCCGAGGCCGCCGAAGAGCTGCACGGCCTGGTGGGCGACCCATTCGCCGGCCTCGACCGAGGTGTTCTTGGCGAAGCACACCTCGGCGATCAGGTCGGTCTCACCGGCCACGGCCCGTTCGGTGACGTGCCGGGTGTAGACACGCGCGACGTCGATGCGACGCGCCATGTCGGACAGCGTGCGCTGCACGGCCTGTCGGGTGATCAGCGGCCGGCCGAAGGTTTCGCGGTCGCGGCACCACTCGATCGTCAGGTCCAGGCACCGCTGCGCACCCGAATAGGCCTGTGCGGCCAGAGCTATCCGCTCGGAGACGAAACCCTGTGCGATCTGCCAGAATCCGGTGTTCTCCGTGCCGACGAGGTTGGCGGCCGGGACGCGGACGTCGGCGAACGACAACTCGGCGGTGTCCGAGGCACGCCAGCCCATCTTGTCGAGCTTGCGCGAGACGGTGAAACCCGGTGTGCCCTTCTCGATCACGAGGAGCGAGACTCCCCCGGCCCCGGGCCCGCCGGTACGGACCGCGGTGACCACGAAATCGGCGCGGCACCCGGAGGTGATGTAGGTCTTGGCCCCGTTGACGACGTAGTGGTCACCGTCGCGCACCGCGGTGGTCGTCAGATGGCCGACATCCGAACCGCCGCCCGGTTCGGTGATCGCGAGGGACCCGACGAGTTCGCCTGCGAGGGTGGGTCGTACCCACCTGTCGATCTGCTCGGGGTCGCCCGCCGCGATGAGGTGCGGTAGCGCGATACCGCACGTGAACAGCGACGCGAACGCACCACCCGACGCGCCCGCTTCGTGGAATGCCTCGCAGACGGTCAGCGTGTCGGCGCCGTCGCCGCCGGAACCGCCGACCTCCTCGGGGAAGCCGGCACCGAGCAGGCCGATCTTCGCGGCCTCGGCGTGCAGTTCGCGGGGCAGTTCGCCGGCGCGCTCCCAGTCGTCGAGGTGGGGCAGGATCTCGCGCTTCACGAAACCGGTGACGGTTTCGCGCAGGGCGAGACGCTCGGGGGTGGTCCACATGTTCACGGTGTCTCCGAACTCACGTTGTCTCCGAGGGTGTTCCGGCAGTCGGGATCGACCTCAGGAGGTCGACGAGGTGGGTGCGCGCCCGGGGCCGGGGGCGCCGGCGAAGGCCTGTGCGAGACCGAGCCACTCCTCGGCGTCCGGGCCGTCGGCGACGAGAGCGGTGTCGTCGCGGTGGACGCGTTGGGTGACGAGCAGGCAGAAGTCGAGGGCCGGGCCGGTGACCGACTGCGTCGCATCGTCCGGTCCCCATTCCCAGCTCCCACCGTCCGGACTGGTGAGTACCACGCGGAACGGCTCGGCCGGGGGCGTCCGGTCGCGGATGACGTACGCGAAATCGCGCGTCCGCACACCCAGGTGCGCGATGTTCTTCAGACGCGCGGTGGGAGCGCGTGTGACGCCGAGGGTGTCCGCGACGTCTCCCCCGTGCGCCCAGGTCTCCATCAGTCGCGCCGTCGCCATCGAGGCAGGCGACATCGGCGGGCCGAACCACAGGATCTTCGTTCCGCGCGGCACCCCGGCGAGGGCGTCCCCGAGTTCGCGGCGAGTGTCGCGCCAGTCGGCGAGCAACTCCGCGGACGGCCTGCCCGCCTGCTCCTCGGCACCCACGTCGACGAACCCCAGCGGGTCGCCGAACGCCGCTTCGACCGTCTTCACGAAGGCGTCCGGGTCGCGGACGGCGGTGAGCGCCGCCCGGTCGGTCCACAGCAGATGGCCGATCTGGTGGGCGATGGTCCACCCGGCCGCGGGCGTGGGCAGTGTCCAGCTCTCCTCGGGCAGAGTCGCGACGAGCGCGTCGAGATCGTCGCCCTCCGCGCGCAGATCGTCGAGCACCGTGTGCAGATCGGACATGAGGCAAGCGTCACACGTCGCCCCTCTGAAATCAAGCACTTGTGATTGTTTTGGGACCGGCGCGCTCCTCGAACCCGTCGGACAGACTGACGGAATGGCCGACGACCACCGCACACGCACCGTCGCGCCTGTCGTCGCGGTCCTCACCGCGGTGCTGTCGATGCAGTTCGGGGCAGCGCTCGCCGCAACGCTGTTCGATCGGGTGGGCGCCCTCGGCACCGTGACCCTGCGCCTCCTCTTCGCAGCCGTCGTCCTCTGCGTGATCACCCGTCCTCGGCTACGGACGTGGAGGCCGGAACAATGGCGGGCGGTGGTGACACTGGGCGCGAGTCTCGCGCTCATGAACACGGCGTTCTACGGCGCGTTGACCCGGCTTCCCCTCGCCGCGACCGTCACCATCGAGTTCCTCGGCCCACTCGGACTGGCCGCATTCCTGTCCCGGCGCGTCCGGGACGCGCTGTGGGTGGTGCTCGCGCTGACCGGGGTGGTCCTGCTCGGCGTCGGTGACGGTGCCGGGCTGTCCACCGGACTCGATCCGGTCGGGGTCGCCTTCGCGCTGGTCGCCGCATCCGGTTGGGCGTGGTACATCGTGGCGGGATCCCGTGTGGCGACGACCCTGCCCGGGTCGGCCGGCACGGCCGGCGCCACGGCGATCGCCGCCGTCGTCGTCCTGCCGTTCGGCGCGGCGACGGCCGGCACGGAACTCCTCCGGCCCGACCTCGTACTCGCGGGTCTCGCCGTGGCGCTGCTGTCGTCGGCGATCCCGTACACCCTCGAGATCCGCGCACTACGCGACCTGTCGAAGGAAGTGTTCGCGATCCTCATCGCGCTCGAACCCGCCGCCGCGGCGCTCGCAGGGGTCGTGGTGCTCGGACAGCTCGTCGAACCCCTCGCCCTCGTGGGCATCGCGCTCGTCGTGATCGCCGGCATCGGCGCGCTGCGCACCTCGCGAACGTGACGTGGGCCTGCCCGGTACGCGTGGTCAGCGGATGCGCGTGATCATGCGGACCAGCTCCCCCGCGGGGCCGGGCAGGGCGCGCGGCGGCCGCCACACCGCGCGGAGCACCCGTTGCAGGTCGAGTCCGTCCACCGCGACCGCGACCAGACGGCCGGAGTCCAGATACTCCTCCACCGCAAGGGTGCTGAGCACGGCCGGTCCGGTACCGCCGAGCACACTGGTGCGGACCGCGGCGCCGCTCCCGAGCTCGAGCAGTGGTGCGGCCCGGTCGTACTCCTGCAGTGCGAGGTCGAGGGTGCGGCGCGTTCCGGATCCCTCCTCACGGACGACCAGTGGTGTCGCGGCGAGTTCGGTCACCGCGAGCGGGCGCCGTCGCCGTGCCCAGGGATGCCCCGGTGGGACGACCACGACGAGGCGGTCGCGTGCCACCGCGACGCTGTGCAGTCCGTCGGGGACGGTGGGTCCTTCGACGAAACCGACGTCGCATCCGCCCTCGGCGACGACATCGCAGACCCGCAGGGAGTTGTGGACCTGCAACTGGATCTGGACGTCGTGGCGGATCGCGCGAAAGGCGCCGAGCCATCGTGGGATGAGGTGCTCGGCGACCGTCATGGACGCCGCGACGACCAGTTCGGGCTGCTGCGCGACGCGCAATGCCGCAGCGGCGTCGAGCAGGCGTTCCGCATCGGCCAGGACTGCCCGCGCCCAGTGCGCGACCACCGTGCCCTCGGGGGTGAGCACCGAGCCCGTCCGTCCCCGCCGCACGAGGACCGCCCCGAGTTGCCGCTCGAGCCGCCGCAGCATGCGGGTCGCGTTGGGCTGGGCGAGACCGGCGGCGCGGGCGGCAGCGCCGAGCCCGCCCCGATCGTCGACCCCGACGAGCAGTTCCAGAGCAACGAGATCCGGCCAGGTGGTCATGCCCGAACGATATGCCTTTCCTTCTTCTCATATCCGATCGATATGACTTCATGCTCGATCGACGGCTGGCGCGGACACCGCGGCGACGGAAGAGTCGAGGCATGCTCACCGTCCACGCGCCCTCGTCCCGGCCGACCGTCGTCCCGGGTCTCCTGGTGGCCGCCGCAGGTGCCGTCGTCGCCTTCGCTGCAGCACACCTGATCCCGGGTGCGAGTCCACTGCTCGTCGCGATCGTCCTGGGTGTGGTGACGGCGAATGCGGGCCTTCCGGCACGGGTCGCCGGTGCGCTGGAGCCGGGTCTGGGCGCGGCGTCGAAACACCTGCTCCGAGTGGGGGTCGCACTCCTCGGGTTGCAGCTCGCGGTCTCCGATCTCGTCGGCCTCGGATGGGGCACGGCACTCGTCGCGGCGACCGTCGTCGTCGCGGGGATCGGAGGCTCGCTCGCCTTCGGGGCCTGGCTCGGTGTGGGCTGGACGCAGCGCCTGCTCATCGCGTGCGGTTTCTCGATCTGCGGTGCCGCGGCCGCGGCTGCGGTCGACGGCGTGATCGATTCGCGCAAGCGCGAACTCGTGACCACCGTCGCGCTGGTGGTCGTGTTCGGTACCGCGATGATCCCGCTCGTTCCGCTCGTCGCCGGGATGCTCGGGCTCGCCCCCGAGACGGCCGGCCTGTGGGCGGGCGCGGCGATCCACGAGGTTGCCCAGGTGGTCGCGACCGGCACCGCACTCGAGGCCACTGCCGGTGGGGTGCTCGCCGCGGCGGTGACGGTCAAGCTCGCCCGGGTGGCACTGCTGGCTCCGGTCGTGGCTGTCGTCGGGGTCGTCGCCCGCCGTCGCGGTGAGGGACGCCGCGACGGACGGACTCCCCCGATCGTGCCGATCTTCCTGCTGGGATTTCTCGCCTGCGTCGCGCTGCGCTCGGCCGGAGTGCTGGACCCGGTCGTCGTGGACGCGGCGCGGACGGTACAGAGCGCTTTGCTGACGGTCGCGATGTTCGCCCTGGGGGCGGGGGTGCGCCGGGAGGTGCTTCGCGGCGTGGGGTGGCGCCCGATCGCCCTCGCGGCGGCAGCAACCCTCTGGGTCGCGGTGATCGCGCTGGTCGGCGTGTGGTCGCTGGGTGGGCGTTGAGGATCGGCGGGCGATGAAGATCAGCGGGCGAGGAGGATCAGCACGGCCGACGAGATCGCGAGTACCACGACCGTGACGGTGACCGCGACGTTGCGCCACCAGAAGTAGGGGGCGCGACCTGCGATCAGTCCCCGTACGCGCGCACGGTGACCGGTCCGGGACGCGAGTAGCACCGCGAGTACGGGCACGAGGCAGACGAGCCCGATCGTCGCGACGACCGGGCCCGGGCCGGGAACGAATCGCATGAATCCGAGCACCACCGCGCCGAGCACCGAACCGGTACGCAGCCATGCCAGGCTCGTCCGTTCGGGCTGCAGCCCGGTGTCGCCGTGCCGCAGGTCGTCCGGCCTCACCGTGCTGCCCTTCTCACCGCACCGCCTTTCTCACCAGGCGATCGCGACGGCCAGCACGACGCCGGCCACCCCGAGGGCCGCCGCCAGCAGGTAGGCGGCCCACGGCACCGGGAGAGCACGACCCGTGCGCATCGCATGCTCGACACGGTGCCAGCGGATCAGCGCGAACACCATGAGCAGGGCGGCGAACCCGAGCAGGGTGCACGCCAGCACCGTGCGGAGCCCTCCCGAGACGATGCCGCCCCCGAAGGTCTCCAGTGCGACGGCCGCGGCGATGACACCCAGCGCGGTGCGCACCCACGCCAGGAAGGTGCGCTCGTTGGCCAGCGTGAAGCGAGGGTCGGGGTCGGTGCCGTCGCGCAGCGCCTTCGGGCGCCA
Organism: Rhodococcus sp. Q1; assembly: GCF_004153645.1. Classification (NCBI taxonomy): domain Bacteria; kingdom Bacillati; phylum Actinomycetota; class Actinomycetes; order Mycobacteriales; family Nocardiaceae; genus Rhodococcus; species Rhodococcus sp. Q1. The sequence continues at coordinate 44,132 of NZ_SDMJ01000005.1, forward strand.
GCCTTCGCGGGTCTCCACAGAGCGGACTCTATCCCGGACCGATCAGCCCACGACGAGATCCGACCCGCGTGCCGCCACGGGACGCGATTTCAGGGGCCGCTTCGCCGGTCCCTCGATCGGCACACCCTCGAGGTCGAACCGGCTGCCGTGGCACGGGCAGATGATGCGCTCGCCGTCGACGCCGCTGAGATTGCACCCCTGGTGGCTGCAGATCGCGATGAACGCGCGGAAGTGGCCCTCCGCGGGCTGGGTGACGACGAGCCTCTGCGATTCGAGCAGTACGCCCCCGCCGACCGGTACGTCCGCGACGGCAGCGACCACCTCCGCGTCGGGCCCGGGAGGAGCGGTCGTGGTGGGCGCCGGCGCTGCCGGTCGGTCCTCACCGGCGTCGCCGGACGATCCGCAGGCGGTCAGTGCCACGCCGGCCGTCACCACGCCCGCTCCGCCGATGAGTGTGCGGCGGGTCAGCGCCGTGCGGTCGAGACTGTCGCTGCTCATGCACATGTCCGTTCGGGTAGAGAACTGTTCTCCCGAGCCTAACGACGAACGTCCGGACGGGCCGCGACCTGCGTCACCCGCCACGTTCGCTACCGGCGCAGCGACGCGAGCAGCGGAAGGCGCCGGCGACGCCGGCCGAGTTCGACGAGGGCCTCACGGTCGGTGACCTTGACGCGTGGACGGCCCTGTGCGTGCCCGGCCCGTCGCTCGGCGGTGTCGATGGCCTTCCATCCGTCGAGGTCGACGCGATCGGGCCGGCGCTGCGCGAGCAACCGGTTCAGGGCATCGCGACCGCCGCGCGGGGCGGCGAGTGCCCCGGAGTCGAAGTCGGCCAGCAGCGCCGCGACGGTCTCCTTCGCGCAACCCTTGTTGGTGCCGATGACGCCGCTCGGTCCGCGCTTGGCCCACCCGGTGACATAGACACCGGTGTCGACGCGACCGCCGGTGTTGGGGACGACGCCGCGGGCGTCGTCGAAGGGCACACCCGGCACGGGGACACCGCGATAGCCGATCGATCGGAGCACGAGCGTGGCGGGCAGGTCCTCGAACCGGCCGGTGGGGTGGGCCGCGAGGCGCCCACCGTCGTCGACGAGTTCGGTGCGTTCGACCCGCACGCCGGTCACGTGGTCGTCGCCGAGCAGTTCGCTCGGTGCAGCGAGATACCGGAAGACGATGCGGCGGTGGCCCGGGCGGACGGGGCGTCCGGCGTACTCGCGGGCGAGTCGCACACGCAGCGCGGTCGCCGGATCCTCCTCCACGGCCCCGGCACTCACCGGATCGAGTTCGAGGTCCTCCTCGTCGACGACGACGTCGACGCCCGTGAGATCGCCGAGGGCGAGGAACTCCGGATTGCTGTACGCGGCCTGTGCCGGTCCGCGCCGCCCCAGCAGGACCACCTCACGGATGTTGCTCTTCCGCAGGGCCTTCAGCGCGTGATCGGCGATGTCGGTGCACGCCAGTTCGTCGACGTCCATCGTGAGGATCCGCGCGACATCGAGGGCCACGTTGCCGTTCCCGATGATCACGGCCCGTTCGCCGGAAAGGTCGAAGGCCTGGCCGGCGTGGTCGGGGTGCCCGTTGTACCAGGCGACGAACTCGGTGGCGGCGTGGCTGCCGGGCAGATCCTCGCCCGCGATCCCGAGTCGGCGGTCGGACGACGCACCGGTCGCATAGATCACCGCGTGATGGTGGTCGAGCAGCTCCGCGTGGGTGATGTCGCGACCGATCTCGGTGGCGAGGTGGAGGGCGAACTCCTCGCGCCGGAACGACCGTTCGAACGATTCGGTGACCGCTTTGGTCCCCGGGTGATCGGGAGCGACGCCGGCGCGCACGAGCCCGAAGGGGGTGGGGAGCCGGTCGAACATCTCGACCTCGACGTCGGACCGCTCGAGGAGTTCCTGGGCGGCATAGCAGGCCGCGGGACCGGCGCCGACGATCGCGACCCGCAACGTGCCGCGATCGCGCGGAGGCGCCGGGGTGGGCACGAGCGGTTGCCAGCCCTCCGGCATCGGATGGTTCTCGTACCAGGCCGCGTTGATCTCGGCGAACCGCGCCTGCGACGGACGGAGCTTGTCGTCGGGCAGGATCGCCTCGACCGGGCACGCGTCGGCGCACGCACCGCAGTCGATGCAGGTCTGCGGGTCGATGTGCAGCATCTCGGCGGTGGCGAACTCGGGCTCGTCCGGTGAGGGATGGATGCAGTTCACGGGGCAGACCGCGACGCAGCTCGCGTCGTTGCAGCAGGTCTGGGTGATCACGTAGGCCATGGGGGTCCTCGCCAGCCGGGCGGAGCGTCCGCGAAGTTCATGTAACGGTGCGTAACAGTTAACACGACTGTAGCGGGAGTCACCGCACGTTCGCAAGAGAACCTGCGACCGCCCGGCGAAACTGCGAGAATCGCACGATCGGACATCCGACCCGGGGGGACCACATGGCCACGTCGACACCGACCACCGATCTGCCTCGGACCCTGCCGCTGACGCCACTACCGGACGGCGCGGATCCCTACTCCACCGAGCGCACCGTCCGTACCGGCGACGTCGACACCGGCAAACGACTCCGGCTCGACGGCATCGCCCGTTATCTCCAGGACATCGGTACCGACAATCTCGCCGCCGTGGGGGCAGCCGATACCGACCCGCTGTGGATCGTCCGGCGCACGGTCGTCGACGTGCACCGCCCCGCCGAATACGGCCGGACACTCCGGTTGCGCCGCTGGTGCGACGCACTGTCGACGCGGTGGGCGAACGTGCGGGTCCGACTCGACGATCCCGGCGACGTGCCCGGCGGTCCGCTGATCGAGACCGCGGCGTTCTGGATCGACATCGGCCCCACCACCGGCGCACCCACCCGGATCAGCGACAGCCTGTTCGAGCACATGTCCCGATACGCGCAGGACACGCGCCTGAAGTGGAAGGCATGGCTGCCCGACCGCGCACCCGACGAGGTGGACGACGAACGCGTCTTTCCGCTGCGCGCCACCGATCTCGACCCGTTCGGGCACGTCAACAACGCCGTCTACTGGCACGGCGTCGAGGAGGTCCTGACCCTGCGGCCCGAGATCCCGGAGGCACCGTACCGTGCGGTCATCGAACATCTGCGTCCCGTGGCCGCCGGCGAGACCCTCACCCTGCGGACGACCCTGCAGGAGGACGGGCTGACGGTGTGGTTCACGGTCGCGGATCACACTCGCGCGGTCGCGTGGATCGGCCGGAATCCGGACGCTCTACGGTGGACTCCATGACCCGTACCCTGATCTTGCTGCGCCACGGCAAGTCCGCGTACCCGGACGATGTGGACGATCACGAGCGTCCCCTCTCCCCCCGCGGACGCCGCGAGGCCGGACTCGCCGGTCGCTGGATCCGGGCGAACCTGCCCGAGGTCGACGCCGTGCTGTGCTCCACCGCGACCCGTACGCGCAAGACACTCACCGAGGCCGCGGTCGAGGCTCCCGTGGAGTTCCGCGACAGCCTGTATCACGCCGACCCGAAGACCCTGGTCACCGAGATCCGGCGAACGGCCGACGACGTGCACACCCTGCTGGTCGTCGGGCACGAGCCGACGCTGTCCGCCACCGTCCTCGGGCTGATCACCGATCACGGCACCGACGCCGCCCATCAGGTCACCGAGAAGTTCCCCACCTCCGCGATCGCGGTACTCACCGTCAGCGGGTCGTGGGCCGAATTGTCGCGTGGCACGGCTGAACTCGTGGACTTCCACATTCCGCGCTGACGCGGTCCGGCCGACGCCGTCGGCACGCCGTACAGGCACGTCCTCACCGTTTCCCGTATCCGGGCCGACGGCCCCCGGGAACACCGCGCGATGCACGCGCCGAGAAGAAACGACGAAGGTCCCGCCCCCGAAGAGAAGAGGGCGGGACCTTCGTCGTCTACTACGGCAGCGAACTACCGATAGTCGTTGGAGTAACCGTAATCGTCCAGCGGCACTGCAGCACCGGTGTTCTGGCCGAAGCCGTCCGGCGAGTAGTACTGGTCGTCGTACGCCGGGATGGCGTACGCGGCCGCGCGGGCCTCCTCGGTCGGCTGGACCTCGATGTTCCGGTACTTGTTGATACCGGTACCGGCGGGGATCAGCTTGCCGATGATCACGTTCTCCTTGAGACCGATCAGCTTGTCCGAGCGGCAGTTGATCGCCGCATCGGTCAGCACTCGAGTGGTTTCCTGGAAGGACGCCGCCGACAGCCACGAGTCGGTGGCCAGCGAGGCCTTCGTGATGCCCATGAGGACCGGACGGCCGGCAGCCGGCTCGCCACCCTCCTGGACCACACGACGGTTCGCAGCCTCGAACTCGCTGCGCTCGACGAGCGAACCGGGCAGGAACTCCGTCGAGCCCGAATCGATGATCGTCACGCGACGCAGCATCTGGCGCACGATGACCTCGATGTGCTTGTCGTGGATCGACACGCCCTGGCTCCGGTAGACCTCCTGGACCTCGTGGACCAGGTGGACCTGAACCTGACGCGGGCCCATCACGCGCAGCACCTCGTGCGGATCGGCAGAGCCCTCGAGCAGCTGCTGACCGACCTCCACGTGGTCGCCGTCCGAGAGAACGCCCTCGGTGCCGTCGGCCTTGCGGATGACGTGCAGACGCTGACGCTTGGACAGCTTGTCGTACACGACCTCCTCGCCACCGTCGTCGGGGACGATCGTGATCTTGTAGAAGCGATCGTCGTCCTCGAGACGGATACGGCCGGAGACGTCGGCGATCGGGGCCTTGCCCTTCGGGACGCGGGCCTCGAACAGCTCCTGGACACGCGGCAGACCACCGGTGATGTCCTCACCGACGCCACCCTGGTGGAAGGTACGCATCGTCAGCTGCGTACCGGGCTCACCGATCGACTGGGCTGCGACGATACCGACGGCCTCGCCGATGTCGACGAGCTTGCCCGTCGCCATCGAACGGCCGTAGCAGGTCGCGCACACGCCGGTGCCGGTGTCGCAGGTCAGGACCGAGCGGACCTTGACCTTCTGGATGCCGGCCTCGAGCAGCGCCTCGATCGCCGGGTCGCCGAGGTCGGAACCACGCTCGACGACGACGTTGCCGTTCGCGTCGACCGCGTCCGTCGCCAGCGTACGGGCGTAGGTGCTGGTCTCGATGTGAGCGTCGCGCACGAGCTCGCCGGTCGGCTGACCGGTCGCGTCGCGGGCGAGCTCGGCGATGGTCATCTCGATGCCGCGCGGCGTGCCGCAGTCGACCTCGCGGACGATGACGTCCTGCGAGACGTCCACCAGACGACGGGTCAGGTAACCCGAGTCGGCGGTACGCAGAGCGGTATCGGCCAGACCCTTACGCGCGCCGTGCGTGTTGATGAAGTACTCGGCGACGGTCAGGCCCTCACGGAAGGAGGACTTGATCGGGCGCGGGATGAACTCGCCCTTCGGGTTCGTCACCAGACCCTTCATGCCTGCCAGCGAGCGGATCTGGGTCATGTTGCCCGCAGCGCCGGACTTGACGATCGTGGGGATCGGGTTGTCGTCCGGGTAGTGCGCCTCCATGACCTGACCGACCTCTTCGGTCGCTTCCTGCCACAGCTTGACGAGCGAATCGCGACGCTCGTCCTCCGAGAGCTTGCCTCGGTCGTACTGCCGCTGGATGGCATCGGCCTGGGTCTCGTACCGCTCGAGGATGTCCTTCTTCTCCGGCGGAACGAGCACGTCCGCCATCGAGATGGTGACACCCGAACGCGTGGCCCAGTAGAAGCCGGCGTCCTTGAGCTTGTCGACGGTCTGCGCGACGACGATCATCGGGTACCGCTCGGCCAGGTCGTTGATGATCGCGGCCTGGCGCTTCTTCGGCATGATGTCGTTGACGAACGCGTAGTTCGTCGGCAGCAGCTCGTTGAACAGCACGCGACCGAGGGTGGTCTGCGCGGTCCACGGCTCACCGTACTTCCAGCCCTCCGGGAACAGCTCGTTCTCGACGTCGCGCGGCGGACGCAGCTGGGTCAGACGCACCTTGATCGGAGCCTGGACCGACAGCACACCGCGGTCGACGGCCATCTGGGCCTCGGCCGGCGACGAGTAGACGCCCTGCTCGGGCTCGTCGGCGGTCGCGGCCGTGTAGGCACCGGGGGCGTCCTCGACCAGACGGGTCAGGTGGAACAGACCCGTCACCATGTCCAGACGCGGCATGGCGAGCGGGCGGCCCGATGCCGGCGACAGGATGTTGTTCGACGACAGCATCAGGATGCGGGCCTCGGCCTGCGCCTCCGCCGACAGCGGGAGGTGCACGGCCATCTGGTCGCCGTCGAAGTCGGCGTTGAAGGCCTCACACACGAGGGGGTGCAGCTGGATGGCCTTGCCCTCGACGAGCTGCGGCTCGAACGCCTGGATACCGAGGCGGTGCAGGGTGGGAGCACGGTTCAGCAGAACCGGGTGCTCGTTGATGACCTCTTCGAGGACGTCCCACACCTGCGGGCGCTGACGCTCGACCATGCGCTTCGCGGACTTGATGTTCTGCGCATGGTTGAGGTCGACGAGACGCTTCATCACGAACGGCTTGAACAGCTCGAGCGCCATGAGCTTCGGCAGACCGCACTGGTGCAGCTTGAGCTGCGGACCGACGACGATGACCGAACGGCCCGAGTAGTCGACGCGCTTGCCGAGCAGGTTCTGACGGAAGCGACCCTGCTTGCCCTTGAGCAGATCGGACAGCGACTTCAGCGGACGGTTACCGGGACCGGTGACCGGCCGGCCACGACGGCCGTTGTCGAACAGGGCGTCGACCGACTCCTGCAGCATCCGCTTCTCGTTGTTGACGATGATCTCGGGAGCGCCGAGGTCGATCAGTCGCTTGAGGCGGTTGTTGCGGTTGATGACGCGGCGGTACAGGTCGTTGAGGTCGGAGGTCGCGAAGCGGCCACCGTCGAGCTGCACCATCGGACGCAGTTCCGGCGGGATCACCGGCACGGCGTCGAGCACCATGCCCATGGGCGAGTTGCCGGACTGCTGGAACGCCGCCACGACCTTCAGTCGCTTGAGAGCACGCAGCTTCTTCTGGCCCTTGCCGCTGCGGATGGTCTCGCGCAGCGACTCGGCCTCGGCGTCGATGTCGAAGTTCTCGATGAGCTTCTGGATCGCCTCGGCACCCATGGCACCGGTGAAGTACTCGCCGTAGCGGTCCTGGAGCTCGCGGTAGATCATCTCGTCGACGATCAGATCCTTCGGCTTCAGCTTCGTGAAGGTCGTCCAGATCTCGTCGAGACGGTCGAGCTCGCGCTGCGCGCGGTCGCGGAGCTGACGCATCTCGCGCTCGCCGCCGTCCTTGACCTTGCGGCGGACGTCGGACTTGGCGCCCTCGGCCTCGAGTTCGGCGAGGTCGGCTTCGAGCTTCTGCGCCCGGGCCTCGAGGTCGGCGTCGCGCTGATCGGCGACCGACTTCTTCTCGACCTCCATCTCGGCTTCGAGAGTGGAGAGCTCGTTGTGGCGCAGCTCGTCGTCGACGGACGTGATGACGTACGCGGCGAAGTAGATGATCTTCTCGAGATCCTTCGGCGCGAGGTCGAGCAGGTAGCCGAGACGGCTCGGCACACCCTTGAAGTACCAGATGTGGGTCACCGGAGCGGCGAGCTCGATGTGACCCATGCGCTCGCGGCGGACCTTGGCGCGGGTCACCTCGACGCCGCAGCGCTCGCAGATGATGCCCTTGAAGCGGACACGCTTGTACTTGCCGCAGTAGCACTCCCAGTCCCGGGTGGGACCGAAGATCTTCTCGCAGAACAAGCCGTCCTTCTCGGGCTTGAGCGTGCGGTAGTTGATGGTCTCGGGCTTCTTGACCTCGCCGTACGACCAGTTACGGATGTCCTCGGCGGTGGCCAGGCCGATCCGGAGTTCATCGAAGAAGTTGACGTCGAGCACGTAACTTCCTTTCCCCTGTGCGGGTTGTATTGCTGCTAGTTGTCGCTATCGCTGCCGGGACCCGACGCGGTACGCCTCCGAAAGACCGGTTCGGCGTACCGCATCGGGTCGGCTCCTAGTTCGCGAGGTCGTCGACCGTGGCCGACTCGTTGCGGGAAAGGTTGATGCCCAGGTTGGCGGCCGCCCGCTCGAGGTCCTCGTCGTCGCCGTCGGCCATCGCGATGGCCGCGCCGTCGCTGGAGAGCACCTCCACGTTCAGGCACAGCGACTGGAGTTCCTTGAGGAGCACCTTGAACGACTCGGGGATACCCGGCTCGGGGATGTTCTCGCCCTTGACGATGGCCTCGTAGACCTTCACGCGGCCGACCACGTCGTCGGACTTGATCGTGAGCAGCTCCTGGAGCGTGTAGGCGGCACCGTAGGCCTGCATCGCCCAGCACTCCATCTCACCGAAGCGCTGACCACCGAACTGCGCCTTACCGCCGAGCGGCTGCTGCGTGATCATCGAGTACGGGCCGGTCGAACGCGCGTGGATCTTGTCGTCGACCAGGTGGTGCAGCTTGATGATGTACATGTAGCCGACCGACACCGGGTACGGGAACGGCTCGCCGGAGCGACCGTCGAACAGCGTCGCCTTGCCGTCGGGACCGACCATGACCTCGCCGTCGCGGTTCGGCAGCGTCGAGGACAGCAGACCCGTCAGCTCCTCCTCGCGGGCACCGTCGAACACCGGGGTGGCGATGTTGGTGTCGGGCTCGGCGGCGAGCATCTCCTCGGAGAGGTTCTGCGCCCACTCGGGACGGCTGCCGTCGCCGGCCACCTGGATCTGCCAGCCGGCCTTGCCGATCCAGCCGAGGTGCGTCTCGAGCACCTGACCGATGTTCATACGACGCGGAACACCGTGGGTGTTCAGGATGATGTCGACCGGGGTGCCGTCGGGCAGGAACGGCATGTCCTCCTGCGGGAGGATCTTGCCGATGACGCCCTTGTTGCCGTGGCGGCCGGCGAGCTTGTCGCCGTCCTGGATCTTGCGCTTCTGCGCCACGTACACGCGGACGAGCTCGTTGACGCCCGGAGGCAGATCGTCGTCGTCCTCGCGAGAGAACACGCGCACGCCGATGACCTTGCCGTTCTCGCCGTGGGGCACCTTCAGCGAGGTGTCGCGGACCTCGCGCGCCTTCTCACCGAAGATCGCGCGGAGCAGGCGCTCCTCGGGGGTCAGCTCGGTCTCGCCCTTCGGCGTGACCTTGCCGACGAGGATGTCGCCGTCGCGGACCTCGGCACCGATGCGGACGATGCCGCGCTCGTCGAGATCGGCGAGGACCTCGTCGGAGACGTTCGGGATGTCGCGGGTGATCTCCTCGGCACCGAGCTTGGTGTCGCGGGCATCGATCTCGTGCTCCTCGATGTGGATCGAGGTGAGCACGTCCTCCTCCACGAGGCGCTGCGACAGGATGATCGCGTCCTCGTAGTTGTGGCCCTCCCACGGCATGATCGCCACGAGCAGGTTCTTGCCGAGCGCCATCTCACCGTTCTCGGTGCAGGGGCCGTCGGCGAGGACCTGGCCGGACTCGACGCGCTGTCCCTCGTCCACGATCGGACGCTGGTTCGAGCAGGTGCCCTGGTTCGAACGGTCGAACTTGCGCAGACGGTAGGTCTTGCGGGTTCCGTCGTCGGCCATCACGGTGATGAAGTCGGCGGAGACCTCTTCGATCACGCCGCTCTTCTCGGTGACGATGACGTCGCCGGCGTCGACGGCGGCACGCAGCTCCATGCCCGTACCGACGATCGGCGACTCGCTGCGCACCAGCGGCACGGCCTGACGCTGCATGTTCGCGCCCATGAGGGCACGGTTGGCGTCGTCGTGCTCGAGGAACGGGATCATGGCGGTCGCGACCGACACCATCTGGCGCGGGGAGACGTCCATGTACTCGACCTGGTCGGCGGAGACGTACTCGATCTCGGCGCCCTTCTTACGGACGAGCACACGCTCGTCCGCGAAGCGGCTGTCGGAACCGATCGGCGAGTTGGCCTGCGCGATGAGGTAGCGGTCCTCCTCGTCGGCGGTGAGGTACTCGACCTCGTCGGTGACGACACCGTCGACAACCCTGCGGTAGGGCGTCTCGATGAAACCGAACGGGTTGACCCGCGCGTACACCGACAGCGAGCCGATCAGGCCGATGTTCGGGCCTTCCGGGGTCTCGATCGGGCACATGCGGCCGTAGTGGGACGGGTGGACGTCGCGGACCTCGAGGCCGGCGCGCTCACGCGACAGACCGCCGGGGCCCAGCGCCGACAGGCGACGCTTGTGGGTCAGGCCCGAGAGCGGGTTGTTCTGGTCCATGAACTGCGACAGCTGGGAGGTTCCGAAGAACTCCTTGATCGCGGCCACGACCGGACGGATGTTGATCAGGGTCTGCGGCGTGATCGCCTCGACGTCCTGGGTGGTCATGCGCTCACGGACCACGCGCTCCATGCGGGACAGGCCCACGCGGATCTGGTTCTGGATGAGCTCGCCGACCGTGCGCAGACGACGGTTGCCGAAGTGGTCGATGTCGTCGACCTCGACGGGAACCTCGACGCCGCCGGGGACGGTCATCTTGTTCTCGCCCGCGTGCAGGCGCACGAGGTACTCGATCGTGGCGACGATGTCTTCCTCGGTGAGGGTGGACGCCTCGATCGGCTGGCCCGTGTTCAGGCCGAGCTTCTTGTTGATCTTGTAACGGCCCACGCGCGCCAGGTCGTAGCGCTTGTCCTTGAAGAAGAGGTTCTCCAGCAGGGTCTGCGCGCTCTCCTTGGTCGGCGGCTCGCCCGGACGGAGCTTGCGGTAGATGTCGAGGAGCGCCTCGTCGGTGCCCGCCGTGTTGTCCTTCTCGAGCGTCGACATCATGATCTCGGAGAACCCGAAACGCTCGACGATCTGCTCGGTGGACCAGCCCAGCGCCTTGAGCAGCACGGTGACCGGCTGACGACGCTTGCGGTCGATACGCACACCGACGGTGTCGCGCTTGTCGACGTCGAACTCGAGCCAGGCACCGCGGCCCGGGATGACCTTGACGCTGTGCAGGTCCTTCTCGGTGCTCTTGTCGACGTTCTTGTCGAAATACACACCGGGCGAACGCACGAGCTGCGACACCACGACACGCTCGGTGCCGTTGATGATGAAGGTGCCCTTGTCGGTCATCATCGGGAAATCACCCATGAAGACCGTCTGGCTCTTGATCTCACCGGTGTTGTTGTTGATGAACTCGGCGGTGACGAACAGCGGAGCCGCGTACGTCATGTCCTTGTCCTTGCACTCCTCGACGGAGGCCTTGACCTCGTCGAAGCGCGGATCGGAGAAGGACAGGGACATCGAACCCGAGAAGTCCTCGATGGGCGAGAGCTCGTCGAGGATTTCTTCCAGGCCACCGACGACGTGACCGTCGCCGCGCTCGGCAGCCTTCGCGCGCCAGCGCTCCGAGCCGATCAACCATTCGAACGAATCGGTCTGTAGATCGAGGAGCCCGGGAACTTCGAGGGGTTCGCGAATCTTCGCGAACGACACCCTCGTCGGGGCTCCGGGGATTCCGGCTACTGCCTTGGTCTGGCTAGAGACTGCCAAGATGCGTCCTTCCAGCACCTCATGCGGGCCGCTCCAACCGGTGCGACCGCCGCTGTACCTGCTTCTTCATGTGGGGCGTTGTCGCTGGCCGCAACCCGATCGGAAACCCCACCGACACACCGGGACGGACTCGCCCGAACAGGCGAATTCCGACTCGGCGATCAGAAGGTGAACAGGAGGCAGCCAGCGCAAACAACCAACCTACACCTGAGTAGGTGTAATGTCCACAGGGGTGCCTGAAAGAAGCCTGGCAAACGACCGCGAGCGGCTCACGAGGAAGCCTTCAGTCGAACAGGCGTACCGATAGAGTGACCGCTCGCGTCGCCCGCGTCAAGACCGAGTATCCGGAACGATCCGCGCGTCGCGACCGGAGAGACCGCCCCCGACGACGGCGGTCCGCCGTCGTCATCACCGGTCGCGGATCTCCGAGACCAGCCATCGTCCGTCCGACTTCTCCATCCTCACCAGCAGCGGCGCGGCCGCGCTCCCCTGGGCGATGCCGTCGCCGGTGGCACTCACGTTGATGTACGCAGCCACCTCCGCGTGGGTGTCGTCGAGCATCGTCGCGCCGATGTGCTCGACCATCACCTCGGTGACGGTGCGGGTGTCGACCGCGGCCTTCGCGGTGACGTCGGCAGTCGAGTCGAACTCCTCGAGCCGCTCCGGGGTCAGCAGTTCCCGGATCTGCGCGAAGTCCTCGTCGATCGTCCGGTAGTCGTAGCCGTGCATCGTCTCGATCGCGACCTTCGCGGCCTCGGTGACCTCCTGCGTGGCCGCGGTGTCGACCCACGCCGCGTTGGAGACCTCGGCACCGGGACGGAAGGCGGCGACCGCGGCGACCGCGGCGAGCACGACCGCCACCGCACCGACGACGACCACCGGCCGCCACCCACCGGACCCGCCCTGCGGCGCGTCGATGTCCCCGGTGTCGCCGGCGGGACGATCGGGTGAGTTCGCCGGCTCGCGCGGGATCGCGGAACTCCCGGTCTCCGCCCTGACCTCGCTCTCGGTCCGGGGAACCGTCTTCTCCGGCTTCTCCAGGTTCACCTCGGCGGGCCGGACCGGTTCGGGCGACGAAGACGCCGCGTCCGAAGACACGATCGACCGGTCCGGGGCGTCCGAGCGCTCGTCGTCGGCGGGTGTCATCCGGGGTGGCCGGGACGATCCGGCGACCTTCGGCCGGCGGCGCGGGGGTCCGCTCGGGCCGGACTTCCGTCGCTGCGGGGGCACTACACGTTCTCCTTCGTCGACTTGCCGAACATCACGGGCCGGCCTCTCCCTCGGGTGCGGTCTCCGCGCCGGGGACCGGAGCGGGAGCCGAGGGCGTCGCACCGGGTGCCGGTCCCGACTCCATCTCGGCCGATGCGAGCGGTTCGATCGTCTCGGCCTTCCACACATCGCCGTCCTTGCGCAACGACACGAGCACCGGGACCTTGTTCGTCACGAAGTACTCGGGGGTCTCGGTGCGCACCGCGAGCACCACCAGCGCTTTTCCGAGATCGTCGTCGGTGTTGAGCTCGGTGAGCGTGCCGAACAGCACCTCCGCCGACATGCTCGTGCCGGTCTCCGCGACCCGCGCCCGGATGTCCTCCTCGGTCGCTGCCAGATCGTTGCGCAGGGCGTCGCCGGTGATCGACGACCGCATGTTCTCGAGGGACACATCGACAGCGTCGGCGTCGACACTGTTCAGATTGACGGCGGCCTGCATCGCTCCCGACAACGCGGCATCGCGCGTCTCGGCCGCCGCCCGATCCACCAGGAGCGCGTGCCCCCAGCCGTACCCGAACCACACCGCTGCCCCGAGGGCGACGGCGGCGAGCACGGAGACAGCCGCGAGAGCTGCTCTGCGTGCTCCGCCCGCACCTCGCGCATCCGCCGGCGACAGGTCGTCGGCAGACGGGGGCGGGGCGGGCGGAGCGTCGGAGGATCTTGGTGCACTCACTCCACAAACCTACTTACTGCTCACTTCGGGGTGACTCCGAGCAACGGCGCGAGCTGCGTCGCGATCGGATTCAGGTTGAGCTTGTCCGGGTCCTTCTTCGGTGTGAAATCCCAGGGCTGGATCGTGTTCGGATCGGCGAAGACGATGCGGTTCGCGCTCCGCACGCCGGTGACACTGCCCTGGGGTACCTCGCACGACGCGTTCGTGTCGAGCGGGAAATCCTGCTGGGTGTCGTCGAAGTTCGGATCCTGCGCGCGCATCTGCGCGAGGATCTCCTGCGTCCCCTCGTACCCGATGGTGCACGAAGGTGGATTGTTGGTCTCGAGCACGATGCCTTGCCGCACCGCGCCGTCGCCCGGAGCGACCGTACCGGCACTGGCTGCGACCGCAGGCAGGAACGCCAACAGCGGCTGCAGGGCGGTCGCTTGCGGTGCGGCCGTCTCCGCCACTGCGGCGAGGTTGGCGAGATCGGCCGTCAGACCCGGACCGGAACCCTCGATCAACTGCGAGAGCTGATCGCTCGCGTCGGTGCCGGTCTCGATGAGCCGCCGCAGATCGGGATCGCTGTCGCGGAGCTGAGCGGTCACCAGATCCAGGTCCGAGCTGAACTGCCGGATCGCCGACGACTGGTCGGACTGCGTGTTCAGCACCGTGAGGCTGTCGCGGATCAAGGTGACCGTCTGCGGCAGATATTCCGACCCCTTCTCGCTGAGACCGGCAAGCGCGTCGATGAGCACCTGCAGGTCGTCGCCTCGGCCGTCGAAGGCCGCTCCGAGTTCGGTGACGACCGTGCGCAGCGGTTCGAGCGGAACCGAGCGCACGAGGTCGTTCGTGCTCACGAGCAGATCCTCGACCGGCGTGGGCAGATCCTCCTCGGTGCCCACGATCACCGACCCGTCCGTGAGATACGGGCCCTCGTCGTTCGGCGGTTGCAGATCGACGTACTGTTCGCCGATCGCCGACCGGTTGGCCACCACCGGCCGTGCCGACGCGGGGATCTGCGGGCCGCCGTTGTCCAGCCGCAGCTCGACGTTGATGCCGTCGTCCGTGAGCGTGAGCGGCCCGACCCGGCCCACCGGCACGCCGCGGTAGGTGACCTCGGCGTTCGGGAAGACACCGCCGGCGCTCGGGAACCGCGCGTCGACGGAGTACTGGCCGAATCCCATCAGGTTGTCGAGACGCACGTACCGGGCGCCGACGAACACGACGCCGAGCAGCGCGATGATCACGAACAGCGCGAGCTGCACTTTCACCAGGCGCGATCTCACTGCCCACCCCCGAATCCGAGCTGATTCAGCACACCGTCCAGCGGCCCCGGCGGCGGGGTCTCGTCACCTTCGGTATTCGTGTCGGCGCCCGCTTCGGTGACCCCGGGGATCTCGATTCCGTCGGGCAGCGACACGCCCTCGGGCAGCCTCAGACCGCCCGGCAGCCTCGGGGTGGGAAGCACCGGCAACAACGACACCGTCGGCCAGCCGGGTGCCGGGCCGTTGCCGCCGTAATACGGGTTGGACGGATCGACCAGCGGCTTCGGGTTGCCGAAGGCGGGCTCACGGTAGACCGGTTCGCCCTGGCCCACGCCGAGCGCGGCCAGTGCATCGCCGATCTGCAGGTCGACCAGCAGGAAGAGGTTCACCGAGCTGCCCAGCGCGACCTTCTCGACGCCGTCCGGGAACGGCACCGTGGGCACGAAGGCGAGTGCCTCGACGAGGTCGTCGCCCGAGGCCGCGAGTTGCTGGAGAGTCGGCCGCAGCGCGAGCAGATCGGCGATCAGATCCTCCTTGGACCGATCGAGAACGTCGACACCCGCGGTGCCGAGCCGGTCGAGCTGACCGAGCAACTGGGTGAGCTGGGGCCGCTGCTGTTCGAGCACCTCGGTCGCGACCGGCAGCTCGTCGAGTACCGCGGCGATCTTCTCGTTCTGATCCGCGACCCGCACCGTCAGCTCGTCGAGACCGTCCAGTGCCCGCGTGATGTCGTCGCGCTGCTGCTCGAGGCCGGTGATGAGCGTTTCGGCCTGCTCGATGAGGCTGCGGGTGGTGCCTTCGCGCCCGTCGAAGGCCGTCGACAGCTCGCTGACGATCGGCGCGAGCTGACCCACACCGCCACCGTTGAGCAGCAGTGACAGCGCGCCGAGCACCGGTTCGAGTTCGGTCGCGTGCCGAGTCCGCTCGAGCGGGATCACGTCGCCGTCGGCGAGCCGGCCGGTGGGGGGCTCGTCCTCCGGCGGGGTGAGCTGAACGAACTTCTCGCCGAGCAGGCTCGATTGTTCGACGGTCGCGAAGGCGTTCGCCGGAAGGTCGACGCTCGAGTCGAGCACGATGCCGACATCGGCGGTCCATCCGAAATCGGATGCGACCGAGATGGATTCGACGCGCCCCACCGGAACGCCGTCGACCTTCACACTCGACTGCGGAACCAGGTCGAGCACATCGTCGAACTGGATCGACAGACGGATCGGGTCGCTGCCCACATCGGCGCCGCCGGGCAGCGGGATGTCGGACAACCCCCCGCACCCCGTGACCGTCACCGCGACCACGCACGCGGCCGCGCCGAATGCCGTTGCGCGACCCGCGCTCTTCGCGCCGCTCACCGATCTTCTCCCTGGAGGTCGAAACGGGGCGAGACCACGCCGGGCACCGTGCCCGGAGTGACCTGCCGCTGAATGTTCTCACCGCTGAGGATCCCGAACGGCAGGATCAGATCCGGGGACCGCTGGTCCTCGGTGATCTGCGTCGCGACATCGCGGCAACGGTCGATCAACGGCTGCATCTGCCGGCCGAGCTGCTCGAAACGTGGGTCTCCGGGCACGAGCTTCCCCAGGTCGATGAGCTTGCAGACCGCTCCCGCGGGATCCTGCAGGTCGGGCAGCACCAGCCGTGAGGCGAGCGCGCCCGCTTCGGCGTCGTACGAGTTGACGAGGTTGCTCACCGCCAGCGGGAGCAGCGTCAGCGAATCCACGAGTTCCTGGCGGCGGTTCGCCAAGGTCTCCGTGATCGGCACGAGCGCGTCGACATTATCCTTCACAGCAGCCTGGTTGTCGCGCACGAACGTCGCAACGTCGCCGAGCGTGACCGACAGGGTGTTCAGGGCCTCGCCGAGATTCTGCCGCTCCCCCGCCAGGAAACCCGACAGATCGGCGAGCTGGGCGTTGAACTGGCGAACCTGCTCGTCGTTGGCCGCGAGGGCACTGACGAAGATCTGCAGGTTCTCGATCGTCCCGTAGAGATCGTCGCGCGACTGGTCGAGCGTGCGCGCAGCAGCCGACAGGTTCTCGATGCTCTGGCCGAGCGCCTCGCCGTTGCCGGCAAGATTCTGCGCCCCGACCTCCACGAAGTCGGTGAGTGCGCCTTCGCGGTTCGCCCCGTTCGGGCCGAGCGCGCGCGACAGTTCGTCGATGCTCGCATAGAGCGCATCGACCTCCACCGGGGTGGCGGTGCGGTCGCGATCGATCACCGCGCCGCTGCTCATCGTGTCGCCACCGGTGTAAGCAGGGGTGAGCTGCACGTAGCGGTCGGCGACGACGGACGGCGTGATCTGCACGGCACGCGCGTCGGCGGGAATGTCGACCCCGCGATCGACCCGCAGCCCGACCTTCACGAGGTCGCCCTGCGGCTCCACGGACGTCACCTTCCCCACCTCGACGCCCAGCACCCGGACGTCGGAGCCCTCGTAGATGCCCACGGCCTTGTCGAAATAGGCAGTGATCTCGGTGGTGCCCAGCCGGGTGAACATCCACCACCCCGCTCCGGCCAGGGCCACCACGCCCGCGACGACGGCTGCGATCAGCGCGATGCGCCCGCGATTGCCGCGGGACTCGCCGTTCTCGGCGTGTGCCATCAGTTGCCCCCTTCCAGACGGCGACCGGGCTCGCGGTAACCGGGGATCTCGGGCAGGCCGGGCGGCGTGAGGTTCACGATGACCTGGTCGAACCACCGGCCGTTGCCGACGACGTTGGTGTAGACACGGACGAACGGTTCGTACAGTTGCATCGCCCGATCGAGGTTGTCGTTGTTCTCCTGGAGGACGTCGACGACACCGCGGAGTTGCTGCAGGGCGGGACCGATGGTCTCGCGGTTCTCCTCGACGAGTCCCGACAGTTCGGCCGACAGTCTCCTGGTGCCGTCGAGCAACTGCGAGATCGCCTGCTGACGGTTGTTGAGTTCCTCGACGAGCAGGGCACCGTCGGAGAGCAGCCGGGTGAACTCGGCATTGCGGTCGGCGAGCACCTTCGACACGTTGCCGGTCGCGTCGAGCAGCCTCTTCAACTCCTGATCGCGGCTCGAGACCGTCTCGGACAGGCGGCTGATGCCGTCGATCGAAGCCCGGATGTCGTCGGGTGTCTCCGAGAACGCCTCCGACAGGGTCTCGAAGCCGGTCGCCAGCTGTTCCGAGTCGATCTCACCGAGGGTCGTGGCCGCCGACGAGAACGCCTCGATCACGTCGTACGGCGCGACCGTCCGGTCGAGCGGGATCCGGTGATCGGGGTCGAGCACCTCCGTGCCCCGCGGGTCGAGTGCGAGATATTTCTGCCCGAGGATGGTCTTGATCTGGATCGAGGCGGACGTGTCGTTCCCGACCCACGCGTCCTGGACCTTGAACGAGACGATCACCCGGTCGCCTTCGAGGTCGACGCCGGTGACCTTGCCGACCTTCACGCCGGCGATGCGCACCTCGTTGGTGGGTTTGAGGCCCGCGGCCTCGCTGAACTCGGCCTTGTAGGTCGCGCCTGCCCCGATGATGGGTAGTTCGTCGAGGAAGAAAGCGGACAGTGTCCCCAGCAGCACCACGACGATGCCCAGGGCACCGGCGGCGGCCGGACTACGACGTGTGCTCATCGTCCCTGCAACTCCTGCATCCCGTCCTGCGAGCAACGCTTGGCCGCATTCGTGTAGATGGGTTGATTCACGGTCGGCAACCCTGTCGGCAGATTGAGGTACGGAACCGAGCCGGGACCTGCGATGACGTCGATACCGCACAGATAGAACTGGAACCACGAGCCGTAACTGGCGACGCGTGCGAGCTTGTCGAGCTTCACCGGCAGCGTCTCGAGGACACGGTCGAGCTCGCCGCGATTCGCGTTGAGGTTCGAGGCCACCTGATCGAGGGCCGTGATCGACTGCGCGATCGACGGGCGGGTGGGTTCGAGCACGTCGGATACCGCGTCCGTCAGCCCGGCCATCGACTGCACCGCCGAGCCCACAGTGGCCCGGTCGGCCGACAGGCCGCTGACCAGTGCCTGCGTGTTGACCAGCAGCGAATCGAGCTGCTCGTCGCGCTGGTCGATCGTGGCGAGGACGGTGTTGAGATTGTCGATCACCGCACCGATCACCCGATCCTTGTCGGCGATGGTGTTCGTCAGCGACGCGGTGCTGCGGACCAGGTCATCGACGGTGCCCGCCTCGCCCTGGAACACCTGGACGATCTGGAACGAGAGCTTGTTGACGTCGTCGGCGCTCAGGGTCTGGAACAACGGCCGGAAGCCGTCGAAGAGCGTCGTGAGATTCACCGCCGGTTTGGTGCGTTCGATCGGGATCGTCGCGCCGCCGGTGATCTTCTCGCCCTGCCGGCCCTCGCCCTGAGCGAGGGCGACGTACCGCTGGCCGACGAGATTGCGGAACCGGATGGTCGCGGTGGCACCGGCCGGGAGCCAGTCGCGCTCCTCGAGCGAGAAGGTGACCCGCGCCTGCCGTTCGTCGAAGACCGAGATCTCCTCGACCTGCCCCACACGGACACCCGCGATCCGGATGTCGTCGCCCGGGTTGAGCGAGGTGACGTCGGAGAAGATCGCGTGGAACTTCGTTCCGCCACCACCTCCGACACTCGCGATGGTCGCGGCGAGAACACCGGTCGCGAGGACGGTGACGACAGCGAACACGACGAGTTTGATCAGGGGTGCTGCCAGGCCTCTCACTGGAAGCTCACCTCCGTACCGCGGATCGCCGGAGCCCCGAGCCGGGTGGTCCAGGACGGTACGTCCTGGGGTTCGACGCCGGTGGCCTGTCCGTAGATCACGTCGAGCGTGTCCTGTTCCATACGCGAACCGGCGTACGAGACCGGAGTCGCGTCATTGTTCGAGGTGCCGATGATGTCGCCGACCGCGTCGGGCACGCCGGATCCTTCCGGAGCAGGGAAGAAGTCGACGGTCGCCGGGCCGGGATTACGCGACGGGACCTGGTAGGAACCGTCGTTGATCGAGCCGCCCGGATACTGCGGGAACTTGCGGCCGGGCGCGGTGACGTCGCCGTAACAGGCCGGTCCGCGATCGTCGAGGAGTCGTGGCTCGTCCTGGTTCGGCAGGTAGCGACCCTTGGGATTGGTGAACTGGATGTTCGCGCGCACTCCCGGGTAGGGGTCGTCCACGCCGAGCAGGTCGACAGCAGCCGGCTTCGCAGCGGCGAATTCTTCGAAGGTGCACGGGAAGGACGGCGAGTACCGTGCGAGGATCTGCAACGCTTCCTTCGAATCGGCGGACAGGGTGATGATCGAGCGGGAGTTCTGCTCGATGAAATCGGCCGTCTGCGACGACGCTCCCGTCGCGCTCGCGAGCAGGGTGCGGATCTGGTTCTGCTGTTCGACGACCGTGCCGCCCGTCGTGCGCAGGTTGTTCAGCGCCTCGACGAGATCGGGTGCGGCCTCGGAGTAGGTATGTGAGAAGTCGGCGAGTCCGCGCAGATCCTCCTGCAGGGTGGGCAGTTCGACGTTCACCTCGCGGAAGATCCGTTCGAGGTCGTCGACCGTCCGTCCCAGCTTCTCACCGCGACCGCTCAATCCCTGTGCCAGCGCACCGAGCGTGTTGGCGAGGTCCTGCGGCGGGACGGCCTCGAGGAGCGGGAGCAGCCCGTCGAGCACGTCGCCGAGTTCGACGGTGCGTTCGCTGGTGTCCTGCACCAGCACGTCGCCGTTCGTGACGGGGCGGTCCGGGTCGTCGGGCAGGATCAGCGAGACGTACCGCTCGCCGAAGAGGGTCTTCGGCAGCAGCTGGGCGGTCGCGTTCACCGGGATCAGGGCGGCCTTGTCGGGGTCGAGGGCGAGATGCGCGGTGACGTCGCCGCCTTCCGCGCTCGTTCCGCGGACCTCACCGACGAGCACACCGCGCGCCTTCACGTCCGCATTGAGCGGCAGCGCGTTTCCGATGCTGTCGGTGCGGAGATCGACCTCCACGACCTTCGTGAAGGTCTTGTTGTACATCGCAATCGTGACGTAGAGGAACAGCGCCAGCACCACGAAGAAGACGAGGCCCAGGGTGCGGCGACGCAACGGCGAAGTGGTCGTGTCGCTCATCCGGCAACCCTCACCGTGGTCGACGTGCCCCAGATCGCGAGGCTGAGGAAGAAGTCGAGAACGGCGATCGTGACGATCGCGGTGCGCACCGCGCGGCCCACGGCCACACCGACACCGGCGGGGCCGCCGCTGGCGTGGAAGCCGTAGTAGCAGTGGATGAGAATCACCACGAACGCGAAGACCAGCACTTTCGCGAACGAATAGAGCACGTCCTCGGGTGGGAGGAACAGATAGAAATAATGGTCGTACGAGCCGCTCGACTGGCCGTTGAACAGCGTGCTGATCGTGCGGGTCGCGAGGTAGGCGGCGAGGAGACCGATGATGTACAGCGGGATCACGGCGACGAAGCCGGCGATCATCCGGGAGGTCACCAGGAACGGCAGCGACGGCACGGCCATCACTTCGAGGGCGTCGATCTCCTCGCTGATCCTCATGGCGCCGAGCTGTGCCGTGAAGCCGCAGCCCACCGTCGCCGACAACGCGAGCGCCGCGACGATGGGGGCGAGCTCACGGGTGTTGACGTAGGCCGAGAGGAAGCCGGTGAGCACCGACGAACCGAGCTGTTCCAGCGCGGCGTAACCCTGCAGACCCACCACGACGCCGGTGAAGCCGGACATCATTGCGATGACGCCGATGGTGCCACCGATCACGGCGAGTGCACCGCTGCCGAAAGTGACCTCGGCGAGCAACCGCAGGACTTCCTTGCGGTAGTGGGTCAGGGTTCGCGGGGTCCATGCCACGGCACGCGCATAGAAGGACATCTGGTCGCCCGCGCGGTCGAGCATGTTCAGCGGTGCGCGCACCGCTCGGCGACCCCGGAGAAGAACGAGATCTCCGCGGCCTCTGGAGACTGTCATCTGGTCAGGATCCCTTCGCAGGAACGATCTGCAGGTACACCATCGTCAGGATCAGGTTCGCGAAGAAGAGCAGCAGGAACGTGATGACGACGGTCTGGTTCACGGCCTCCCCCACGCCTTTCGGCCCCGCACCGGGGTGCAGGCCCTTGTAGGACGCGACGACGCCGGCGATCAACCCGAAGATCGCGGCCTTGAGTTCGGCGACATAGAGGTCGGGTAGCTGTGCGAGGGCCGAGAAGGACGCGAGGTACGCGCCGGGCGTGCCTCCCTGCAGCACCACGTTGAAGAAGTAACCACCGGCGATGCCGATCACGGAGACGAGGCCGTTGAGCAGAAGCGCGACGAGAACCATCGCCAGTACTCGCGGGACGACGAGACGCTGGATGGGATTGATGCCCAGCACCTCCATGGCGTCGATCTCCTCGCGGATCGTCCGCGATCCGAGGTCGGCGGTGACCGCGGATCCGGCGGCGCCGGCGATCAGCAGGGCCGTCACGATCGGACTGCCCTGCTGGATGACCGCCAGCACACTCGCTGCGCCCGTGAACGATTCGGCGCCGAGCTGCTTGATCAGCGAACCGGTCTGCAACGACACGACAGCGCCGAACGGGATCGCGACGAGCGCGGTCGGAAGAATCGTCACGCTGGCGATGAACCACGCCTGCTCGATGAATTCCCGAAACTGGAACGGTCGGCGGAAAGTGTTCCGCACGACGTCGACGAACAGTTCGACGATGTTGCCGGCCTGGGTGAGTGCGCCGTGAACCGGCCGCACGAGCGAACTGCCCGCCCCCATCTGCTCTCCTACTTCTCCAGCCTGCGGCTGCACTACTTCTGTCGCCGTACCCCTGCTGATGAGGCTGTTGCTACCTCTGGACCTGCTGCTCGTACCCCTCTCCGGTGTAGGCGGGGATGACCTGGGTGTCGTCGTCGGCGTAGCCACGAGAGGTGTGTGGTGTGCCGTTGTGGTCGAGCGATTCGGCAATGGCCTGTTGGGCGGCCGGAGGCAGGGTGTGCAGGATCGAGCGCACCCGTTGCTGCCGACGCGCCACCGCCTGCCGCTCCGGCATCCCCGGAGTCGCCTGCATCTGCGGCACGATCCCCTCGATGTCGTCGACCCCACCGGCATGATGCCCGGCCTCCACGAGCGCCTGCTCGTGCGCCATCGTCGCCTCGTCCTTCTCCTCCGACATCCCGATCGGACCGATCATCGTGCCGTTGAGGAACTGCTTGACCACCGGCTCGTCCGAAGTGAGCAACACCTCACGCGGACCGAACATCACCAACTGCCGGCGGAACAACATCCCGATGTTGTCCGGCACCGTGCGCGCCAGATTGATGTTGTGCGACACGATCAGGATCGTCGCGTCGATCTCGGCGTTGATATCGATCAACGTCTGCGAGATGTAGGTGGTACGCACCGGATCGAGCCCCGAGTCCGGTTCGTCGACCAGGATGATCTCCGGATCGAGCACCAGCGCCCGCGCCAGCCCGGCGCGCTTGCGCATCCCCCCGGAGATCTCCCCGGGCAGCTTGTCCTCGGCGCCGAGCAGACCGACGAGCTCGAGCTTGCTCATCACGATCTGCCGGATCTCCGATTCGGTCTTCTTGGTGTGCTCGCGCAGCGGGAAGGCGACATTGTCGTAGAGATTCATCGACCCGAACAACGCACCGTCCTGGAACAGCACCCCGAACAGCTTGCGGATCTCGTAGAGCTCCTTGCTCGAGCACTGCAGGATGTCGGTGCCGTCGATGACGATCGATCCCTGCTCCGGACGCAGCAGACCGATCAGCGACTTGAGGAACACCGACTTACCGGTACCCGACGGGCCGAGCAGCGCGCTGACCTCACCGGCCGGCAGGGTCAACGTCACGTCCTGCCAGATGCGTTGCGAGCCGAAGGACTTGGTCAGTCCCTCGACGGAAACCTCGACTCCCACGATTACCTCCGCTATCCGATACCGTCGCCCCCTGTGTGGGCTGGGCCACTCTATCGCATGGATAGTGGTACCTGAGACAAGCGATCCTACTCATGAGTAAGGATCTCGTACAAGGGGTACACAAATCTCGCCTTACGCCGTGACCTGCAGGAACGCCGGGTGAAATACAGTTCGGATATACCGGACATATAGCTCGGAGTTCTTTTCCACGATATGCAGAAGGGCCGTTTCCGCGAAGCGAATTCGCGGAAACGGCCCTTGTGCGGAACCGTCCCGAGGAGCGCCGAACGCTCGACGGGGAAGTTCGGAAACCGTCCTACTTGACGGTGACCTTGGCGCCGGCCTCTTCGAGCTTGGCCTTGGCAGCGTCGGCAGCGTCCTTGGCGACCTTCTCGAGGATCGGCTTCGGAGCACCCTCGACGAGGTCCTTGGCTTCCTTCAGGCCCAGGCCGGAGACGATCTCGCGAACGACCTTGATGACCTGGATCTTCTTCTCGCCGGCACCCTCGAGGATGACGTCGAACTCGTCCTGCTCCTCAGCAGCCTCGGCAGCGGCAGCCGGAGCGCCGGCAGCGGCGACGGCGACCGGAGCAGCAGCGGTGACCTCGAAGGTCTCCTCGAATGCCTTCACGAACTCCGAGAGCTCGAGCAGGGTCAGTTCCTTGAACGCGTCGAGCAGCTCTTCGGTGGTGAGCTTCGCCATGGTGGCGGTCCTTCCTGATAAGTCCCATGTCGCTGATCCGCGACCCGATGGGATGGTGCGTACCGGAGCACGCGTGGATGTATCTTTCGCGGTGATGCAGATTCGCAGTGATGCGGATCAGCGTCAGGCGGCTTCTTCGCCCGCCTTCTTCTCCTGCAGAGCGGCCGCGAGGCGGGCCACCTGAGAAGCGGGGGCGTTGAACAGGCCTGCGGCCTTTGCCAAGTTGCCCTTCATCGCGCCGGCGAGCTTGGCCAACAGCACCTCGCGGGACTCGAGGTCCGCGATCTGGTTGACCTGCTCCACGGACAGCGCAGCGCCGTCCATGTAGCCGCCCTTGATGACGAGTGCCTTGTTGTCCTTCGCGAAGGTCTTGAGAGCCTTCGCAGCGTCCACCGGCTCGCCCTTGACGAACGCGATGGCGGTCGGACCGACGAACAGGTCGTCGAGACCCTCGACGCCCGCCTCAGCGGCGGCACGCTTGACCAGGGTGTTCTTGGCGACGGAGTAGGTGGCACCCTCTCCGAGAGCGCGACGCAGCTCGGTCAGACGTCCCACCGACAGACCACGGTATTCCGTGATCACGGCGGCCGTGGAGGTCTTGAACTGCTCGGTGATCTCCGCAACTGCGGAAACCTTCTCGGGCTTTGCCATACTTCGCCTCCTCTCAGTAACAGTCGTTTTCCCGGTGTCCCGACTGGGACGCCCCACCGGGGGACCGCAGTGGCCGGAAACGACGAACGCCCCGGCGCAGGGCACACGGGGCGTACAGGAGGAGGAACATCGATCGCGCGCGGAGCACGTTCGCGGTTCGCATCTTTCCTGACCTCGTCCTCCTGCGTGGGCCGCCGGACAACTCCGGACCTTCAACCGATCCGCACGCGGATTCGGTGACCAACGGTCTTGGGTAGAACATGATCGGGGTGAAGATCGGCACACGCCGAACTACCCGACCACTGTAGCGGACGAGCTCCTTCGAATGCAAAACGGCCGGCACAGCGATGCTGTGCCGGCCGTTCCGGATGCAAGATCTGCTGCCTGCAGGGCGAATTACTCCGCGGTCTCGAGGAGGTTGCGGGTGCGCTGCGGATCCACCGGGATGCCCGGGCCGGTGGTCGTAGCGATCGTGACCTTCTTGATGTAGCGGCCCTTCGCGCTGGACGGCTTGGCGCGGAGCACCTCGTCCAGAGCAGCAGCGTAGTTCTCGACCAGCTTGGTCTCGTCGAACGAGGCCTTGCCGATCACGAAGTGCAGGTTGGCGTTCTTGTCGACGCGGAAGCTGATCTTGCCACCCTTGATGTCGGTGACGGCCTTCGCGACGTCCGGGGTGACCGTACCCGTCTTCGGGTTCGGCATCAGACCACGGGGACCGAGGACGCGGGCGATACGACCGACCTTCGCCATCTGATCGGGAGTCGCGATGGCGGCGTCGAAGTCCAGCCAGCCGCCCTGGATGCGCTCGATCAGATCCTCGGCGCCGACCACATCGGCACCGGCGGCCTCTGCCTCGGCAGCCTTCTCGCCCACCGCGAAGACGATGACGCGAGCGGTCTTACCCGTGCCGTGCGGCAGGTTGACCGTGCCGCGCACCATCTGGTCCGCCTTACGGGGATCCACACCGAGTCGCATGGCGACCTCGACGGTGGCGTCGTAGTTCTTCGAGGTGGTCTCCTTCGCGAGCTTGGCAGCTGCGAGGGGGCTGTACAGGTTGTCCGAGTCGATCTTCTCGGCCGCGGCGAGGTATGCCTTGCTGCGCTTTGCCATGTTCTTTCCTAACTTCTCACCGACAGGTGAATGGTTCGGGCGTGGTAGCGGGCCTGGCCGGCCCTCCCACGAGTACTACTTGGGGTGGGACTCAGCCCTCGACCGTGATGCCCATCGACCGAGCGGTGCCGGCGATGATCTTCGCGGCGGCCTCGATGTCGTTGGCGTTCAGGTCTTCCTGCTTGGTCTTGGCGATCTCGCGCACCTGATCCATGGTCACCTTGGCGACCTTGGTCTTGTGCGGCTCGCCGGAGCCCTTCTGCACGCCCGCAGCCTTGAGCAGCAGCTTGGCGGCCGGAGGCGTCTTCAGCTTGAAGTCGAACGAGCGGTCCTCGTAGACCGTGATCTCGACCGGCACGACGTTTCCGCGCTGCGACTCGGTCGCGGCGTTGTACGCCTTGCAGAACTCCATGATGTTGACGCCGTGCTGGCCCAGTGCGGGGCCGACCGGCGGAGCCGGGTTGGCCGCGCCGGCCTGGATCTGGAGCTTGATGAGCCCGGCGATCTTCTTCTTCTTGGGGGGCATCTCTATTCCTAGTTTCTTGCTCGGTGTGGTTCTTGCGTACTGCTACTGCAAGTCTGTGCGCGCCGGATGCCGGCGCCGTCGGGTCCTGGGGACCGTCAGATCTTCGACACCTGGTTGAACGACAACTCCACGGGAGTCTCACGGCCGAAGATCGACACCAGGACCTTGAGCTTCTGCTGCTCGGCGTTGACCTCGCTGATGGAGGCGGGCAGCGTGGCGAACGGACCGTCCATCACGGTGACGGACTCGCCGACCTCGAAGTCCACCTCGATGGCGGGCTTCGCAGCGGCGGCGGGAGCCTGCTCGCCTGCGGCCGGGGCGCCTGCCGCCGGCTTCTTCTTCGCCTGCTGCGGAAGGAGGAACTTCACGACCTCCTTGATCGTCAGCGGCGACGGACGCGAGGTGGCTCCGACGAAACCGGTGACGCCGGGCGTGTTCCGGACGGCACCCCACGACTCGTCGTTGAGTTCCATCCGCACCAGGATGTAACCGGGCAGGACCTTGCGGTTGACCTGCTTGCGCTGGCCGTTCTTGATCTCGGTGACCTCTTCGGTCGGCACCTCGACCTGGAAGATGTACTCGGTGAGGTCGAGGTTCTGCACGCGGGTCTCGAGATTGGTCTTGACCTTGTTCTCGTAGCCGGCGTAGGAGTGCACGACGTACCAGTCGCCGGGCTCGCGCCGCAGCTGCTTCTCGAGGGCCTCGGCCGGGTCGACCTCGTCCTCGGCGGCGTCGGCTTCGGCGCCATCCGTTGCGTCGGATACATCGGCATCGGACTCGGCAGCAGTGTCGGACTCGGAGACCTCGGTGTCCGCATCCGCCGACTCGGCCGTCACGTCGTCAACCAAGGCCTCGTCCGAAACGTGCTCCTCGGCCGAAGCCTCGTACGAGTCGTTCTCGGGGGTGCTCACCGGGCACTTTCCTCTCGTCGATCACATTTTTCGTCTCGCGCGCGGACAGGCGCTAACCGAACAACCAGCTGACGCCCTGCACGAACGCCAGATCCAATCCGAAGATGAACGCCGTCATGACGGTCACGAACGCAATGACCACGAGCGTGTAGGTGGTCAACTGCTTGCGATTGGGCCAGATCACCTTGCGGAGCTCGGCGACGACCTCACGGAAGAAGCGCGCGAGACGCTTGAAGATGTTCTCGGACTTCGCGGCGGGACGATCGCTCACGGCCGTGGCCGCACGCGACGTCTTGTTCGTGGACACCGCGCTCGTCGTGGACGCCGAGGAACCGGCTGCACCACGACGGGTGACCCGCTTACCGGTAGGCCGAGCGACCGCGGAGGAACCGTCGGGGGTTGCGCCGGTAGCCGTTCCAGCGTCGCCGGGAGTGTTCCCTGCGGTGCCGCTGTGGCGCTGACCGCGCTCCTCGCTCACATCGTTCCTCTCGGTCGCTGGCAGTCCGGGGGCAGGGGCGACAGGACTTGAACCTGCAACCTGCGGTTTTGGAGACCGCTGCTCTGCCAATTGAGCTACGCCCCTCTGGTCGGACATCCACACTCGTACGAAGCGAGTGTCCGGAACCGACCCATCTGCGACCACATGACACGCGCGCTACTCCGTCGGGCCGTGACGGCCTTCGAAGAGCAGCGCGCTGCTATGCGATCCCAGAAGCCTAAGTGTACTGCATTGCCCCGGGACAAACCCAATCCGCTCGGCCGTCAGGCCAAACGGACCGTTGCCGTGGCCCGCCCGAAGATCTTCCGACCGTCGGACTTCGCCACGATAGCGACCACTGCTGTCTTGCTCTCCTCGTCCACCGACTTGATCCTGCCGGTGAACTCGATCTCGGCGGCCTTGTCGGCCTCCACATACACCGGGCTGGTGAAACGAACGTTGTATTCGGTCACCGCGCCGGGGTCTCCCAGCCACTCCGTGACGAAGCCGGCCGCGATGCCCATCGAGAGCATGCCGTGCCCGACGACATCACGCAAGCCGGCCAGTTCGGCCACCTTGTCGCTCCAGTGGATCGGGTTGGGATCACCCGACACACCTGCATAGTTGACCAGATTTCCGCGCGTGAGTGTGACGACCTTCGACGGAAGCTCGTCCCCCACCGCGACATCCGCGAAGCTACGGAGTGTCACTGTGCATCACCACATCCTTGACCGCGTGTGCGATGTTGTCGTCGACCTCGCCACCGGATCGGGCCACGAGCGTCGTCCAGGACGTGAGCACGAGGTTGTCGTACTGGTCCGTGATCACGTTCTTCGTGGTGATGATGTCGCTGCCGGCCGCCTGACGGAAATCGTCGAGGTAGACGTCGCAGAAGAGCCGGTCGCCGGCCTGGATCGGGCGGTGGTAGACCATCCGCTGATCGGTCTGCATGATCTGGCTCAGGTCGTATCCGGTGACGACCTCTTCGAACAGCTTCCGCTGCGCGATCATGCCGACGATGGACACGAAGGTCAGCGGGGCGATCACCCCGTCGTAACCCAGTCCGCGGGCAGCGTCGTCGTCGTGATGCGCCGGATGCGCATCGCGCACGGCCCGGGCGTACTCGCGGATCTTCTCGCGACCCACCTCGTAGTAGTCGTCCACCCGGTAGTGGTGCCCGACCATGGACTTGGCGTGCGCGGCGGCATCGAACGGGATCCCGGCCTGTTCGGTCGCGTCCACCGATTCCTGGTTCTCGAGTACGTTCGTCATACGCAAAACCTCCGCAATCCCGACGACGCCAACTGGCACGGTCGGTATTGCGGAGACCTTATGCGTCGACGTCGTTCCGACCGGCTACTTGGACTCGCGGTGCGACTGGTGCGTACCGCAGTTCGGGCAGAACTTCTTCAGTGCGAGCCGGTCGGGGTCGTTGCGACGGTTCTTCTTGGTGATGTAGTTGCGGTGCTTGCACACCTCGCAGGCCAAGGTGATCTTCGGCCGAACGTCAGTAGAGGAGGCCACGGGATGCCTTCTTTCGCGTCAATCCGATCAGTATCGATCAGGGTGGATCAATGAACTTTTGGTAGCGGTGACCGGACTTGAACCGGCGACGCAACGATTATGAGTCGTTTGCTCTACCAACTGAGCTACACCGCCTCGGTGCCGAGTGTCGCTACGAAGGCGGCACCTCAATCCAGCGAGCCCCCTGACGGAATCGAACCGTCGACCTTTTCCTTACCATGGAAACGCTCTGCCGACTGAGCTAAGGGGGCGTGGCCTCCGGAGCATCTCTGCTCGCTGCGGCCTCCAAAAGATTACACACACTCGGTCCCGGTGCAAAATCCGCAGGTAGAGACACATAAACGGGCACTGCTCGTCGGGCACTGCTCGTCGGGCACTGCTCGTCGGGCACTGCTCGTCGGGCACTGCCCGTCGGGCTGCGCCTGCCGAGTCCTTGCGTCGGTGGGCGTACACGCGTTCACCGCCGGCGGTGAACACCCGAAGGGTGGCCACCGAGGACGACGCGACGTCGAAGAGACCGGCATGCGAGACGACCCGGAAATGCAGAACGGCCCCGGTTCCGAAGAACCGGGGCCGTTCCGGTGGCAGGTGTAGGATTCGAACCTACGTAGGCGTAAGCCGACGGATTTACAGTCCGCTCCCATTGGCCGCTCGGGCAACCTGCCGGGTGCTATCGGGACCGCGTCCTCGATGCGTTTGGAAGAATACAACGCATACCCCCCCGAAACGCAAACCGAGTGGTCACAGCTCCGCGCGACCCGATAGCGTCGGGTGGACAGAACCCTTACAGATCGACCCGGAAGTGGAGTGAGACGTGGCTGATTCGTCGTTCGATGTGGTGAGCAAGGTCGACCGCCAGGAAGTGGACAATGCGCTGAACCAGGCGGCGAAGGAGATCGCCAACCGCTTCGATTTCCGGAACACCGGGGCGCACATCGAGTGGTCGGGCGACGAGGCGATCACGATCTCGGCCGAGACCGAGGACCGCGCGCTCGCGGCGCTGGAGGTCTTCAAGGAGAAGCTGATCCGTCGCGATCTGTCGCTGAAGTCGTTCGACGCCGGCGAGCCGGCGCAGTCCGGCAAGGTGTACAAGATCACCGGCACCCTGGTGCAGGGCATCAGTCAGGAGAACGCCAAGAAGATCTCCAAGCTGATCCGCGACGAGGGCCCGAAGGGCGTCAAGGCGCAGATCCAGGGCGAGGAGCTGCGCGTGACCAGCAAGAAGCGCGACGACCTGCAGGCCGTCATCGCTCTGCTCAAGAACGCCGACCTCGACATCGCCCTGCAGTTCGTCAACTACCGCTGACGCACTCCCGTCCTACGACTCCGCCCGCGACGATCGTCGCGGGCGGAGTCGTCCCGGTCGTGGAGTTCCCGGATCAGCGCATCCCCGCCATGCGTTCGAGACGCTCGATGCGATCGGCCATCGGCGGGTGGGTGGAGAACAACCGGCTCATCTTGTCGCCCGCCCGGAACGGCTCGGCGATCATCAGGTGCGACTGCGCCGCGAGTTTCGGTTCGGGCGGTAGCGGCGCGGCCTGCGTGCCGAGCGCGAGCTTCCGCAGCGCCGACGCGAGAGCCAGCGGATCACCCGTGAGCTCGGCGCCCGACTGGTCGGCCTGGTACTCGCGCGACCTCGACACGGCGAGTTTCACCACCGACGCCGCGATCGGGCCGAGCAGGGAAACCAGTAGCAGCGCCAGCGGATTCGCACCGCCCTCCCGGTTACCGAAGGCCGACGCGAAGAAAGCGAAGTTCGCCAGACCCGAGATGACGGCGGCCATCGCGCCGGCAACCGACGAGATGAGGATGTCGCGGTTGTAGACATGGGCGAGTTCGTGTCCGAGTACCGCGCGCAGTTCCCGCTCGTTCAGGATCTCGAGGATGCCCGTCGTGCAGCACACGGCGGCATTGCGAGGATTACGCCCCGTCGCGAACGCATTGGGAGCGTTGGTGGGACTGATGTACAGCCGCGGCATGGGCTGGTGCGCCGCGGTCGCCAACTCCCGCACGATCCGGTACATCGCCGGTGCCTGCACCTCGGTGACCGGCTGGGCGTGCATCGCCCGCAACGCGAGCTTGTCGCTGTTGAAGTACGCGTAGCCGTTCATGCCGACCGCGAGGACGATCGACATCAGCAGGACGGTCGAGTTCTGGAACAACGACCCGACGAACACGATCAGCGCGGACATTCCGACCAACAGACCGGCCGTCTTGAGACGGTTCGAGTATCCGTGCACGTCGCACCCCTTCCGCACCACGATTCCCCACTCGTTCGTCCAACGAACGAGCAGGCGGTGCGGTTCCCGCCCCGAAGGGGGCGGGAGTGCGCGACGGTCCGTCAGCCGACCCGGGCGACCGTGAAGTCCACGAGACGCCGCAGCGCCTCGTTCGCCGGGCCCTGCGGTAGGGCGTCGAGCTCGGCGTGAGCGCGGGCCGCGTAGGTCGCGAGGGTCGCTTTCGCCGCGTTCATGCCGGGCGAGCGGACGAGCAACTCGAGTGCTTCGGCGACCAGCGCTTCGTCCTCGATGGGACCGACGAGCAGTTCGCGGAGGCGATCCGCCTCGGGCCCGCTCTCCTGCAGCGCGTACAGCACCGGCAGGGTGTACACACCCTCGCGAAGATCGGTTCCCGGCGTCTTGCCCGACTCCGAGGTGTCCGACGCGATGTCGATGATGTCGTCGACGATCTGGAAGGCGGTGCCGACGGCGTCGCCGAGCCGTTCGAGACGCTCGACGTGTTCCGGAGCGGCTCCCGAGAACGTTCCCCCGAACCGCCCGCTGGCGGCGATCAGAGAACCGGTCTTCTCCCAGATCACCCGCAGGTAGTGCTCGATGGGGTCGTCGTTGGTACGCACGCCGATGGTCTCGCGCATCTGGCCGGTGACCAGCTCGGCGAAGGTCTCCGCGATGATCTGCACTGCCGACGGACCGAGAGTCGACACCAGCCGGGAGGCATGGGCGAACAGGTAGTCGCCGGCGAGGATCGCGACGCTGTTACCCCAGCGCACGTTGGCGCTCGGTGCTCCACGTCGCATCGTCGCCTCGTCCATGACGTCGTCGTGGTACAACGTCGCGAGGTGCACGAGTTCGACGACGGTCGCCGCCGTCACCACGGCAGGATCGGTCGGCTTCGGTCCGAGCTGTGCGGTGAGGATCGTGAACAGCGGCCGGAACCGCTTGCCGCCCGCCTTCGCCAGGTGCAGCGCGGCCTCCGTCAAGAAGTCCTCACCGTCGGACAATTCCTCGACCAGGAGTTTCTCGACGCTCGCGAGGCCGTCCCCGACAGTCGCGGCGAGGATCGGATCGCCGAGTTCCACACCGGCCACGACGGTGCTCGGCGTCGCGTCGGCCGAACCGGCGGTCCGAGCCGCCCCCTCAGTGCTCACGATGACGTACCCATCCTGTCTGTCGCCTCGACTTCACCGTAGTGAACCTAGCCGTTCGTTCCCCGATCCACCTCGTCGAGGCGGCAGATCGCGGCCTGAGAAGATGGAACGGTGGTGGCCGAACACTCCGCGCGAGATCCGCGGCAATCCCAGTCCTGCGTTCCCGACAGTACCGATGTTCTCGTCGTCGGTGCCGGTCCAGCCGGTTCCGCCGCTGCCGCATGGGCTGCCCGCGCCGGTCGAGACGTCCTGCTCGTCGATGCCGCGACCTTCCCTCGCGACAAGACCTGTGGCGACGGACTGACGCCGCGTGCCGTCGCCGAACTCGACCGACTCGGGCTGGGCGACTGGCTGCGCACCCGCACCGTCAACCGCGGTCTGCGCCTCGAAGGCTTCGGTGGACGCTTCGAACTCCCGTGGCCCGACTCGTCGTTCCCCACCGTGGGCAGTGCCGTGCCGCGCACCGAACTCGACGCGCGCATCCGGCAGGTCGCGCTCGACTCGGGAGCCCGCGCCGTGGACGGAACGAAAGCCGTCGACGCCGAACGCGACGGCGACCGGGTCTCGGCCGTGCTCTTCCGCACTGCCGATGGGCCGCGGACCGTCGCGTGCCGCACCCTGATCGTGGCCGACGGGGTGCGATCACCCCTCGGCAAGGTTCTCGGTCGCCGCTGGCACCGCGACACCACCTACGGCGTGGCCGCTCGCGCCTACGCCACCTCCCCGCGCAGCGACGATCCGTGGATCACCTCGCACCTCGAACTGCGCGACGACGCCGGGGCCGTCCAGCCGGGCTACGGCTGGGTGTTCCCGCTCGGCACCGGCGAGGTGAACCTGGGGGTGGGCACCCTCGCGACCGCCTCGCGACCGGCCAACGGATCGTTGCGCCCACTCATCGATCTGTACGCGCGGCAGCGCCGCGCCGAGTGGGAACTCGGCGAGGTGACGCGGGTGGCGTCGGCGCTGCTTCCCATGGGCGGAGCGGTGTCGGGAGTCGCGGGCAGGAACTGGGCGCTGATCGGCGATGCCGCGGCGTGCGTCAACCCGCTCAACGGCGAGGGCATCGATTACGGACTCGAAGGCGGTCGGCTGGTCGCCGGACTGCTCGACGCCGACGACCTCACCGACCTGTGGCCGACGACGTTGCGCTCCCATTACGGTCGCGCGTTCTCGACCGCACGTCGCCTCGCGAGCCTGCTCACGATCCCGAAGTTCCTGCCGACGACGGGCCCGGTCGCGATGCGGTCGCGGGCGATGATGTCGGTCGCGGTGCGGGTGATGGGCAATCTCGTCACCGACGAGGACGCCGATCTCGTCGCCCGCGTGTGGCGCACGAGCGGTCACCTCTCGATGCGATGGGATCGGCAACCACTCTTCGCCTGAGCAGTGCACGGCAGCGCTACCGCACTACAGCGGTACCGACGCGCGGCTACGTGCGCACCGCGCGGTGCAGCGCCGTGATGCCACCGGTGAGATTGCGCCACTTCACGTCGCTCCATCCCGCGGCCTCGATGCGCCGGGCGAGCTGTTCCTGATCGGGCCAGGCCCGGATCGATTCGGCGAGGTAGACGTAGGCGTCGGGATTGCTGCTGACCGCCCGCGCGACCCGTGGCAGCGTCCGCATCAGGTACTCCATGTACACCGTGCGCAGCGGTTCCCGCACGGGCGTGGAGAACTCGCACACCACCAGGCGCCCGCCCGGCTTGACCACGCGGGCGATCTCGCGCAGCCCCTCGTCCGGGTCGGCGACGTTGCGCAGTCCGAAGGAGATGGTCGCGGCGTCGAAGACCGCGTCGGCGAACGGCAGTCGCATCGCGTCGCCGGCGACCATCGGGACGTTGCGGAACTCGCCGGCGTGCAACATGCCCTTCGAGAAGTCGGTGGCGACGACCCACGCGCCGGAGCGTCCCAGTTCGACGGTGGACACCCCGGTGCCCGCGGCGAGGTCGAGTACGCGCTCGCCCGGCTTCAGATCGAGTGCCGCCCGGGTCGCGCGACGCCACCCGCGGTCCTGTCCGAACGACAGGACGGTGTTGGTCAGGTCGTAGCGTGCAGCCACCCCGTCGAACATGGACGCGACCTCACGCGGGTCCTTGTCGAGCGACGCGCGTGATCCCTGAGTTGTTGCCACGGCCGAAACGTTACCCGCTCCCCTGCCGGGCCTCGGCCGTCATGCCGCCCCGTGGAGAGAGTGCACGGGCAGGCCCTGAACGCGGTTGTAGTGTGCAAGAAGCTGCTCGCACACCACCGGCCAGGTGCGTCCGAGCACTCCACGGCGCGCCGCACGCCCGAATTCGTCCCGGACCCCGGGAGCGAGCAGCGCGTCGACGGCTCCGGGCAGCAACTCGGCGAACCGGTCCACGGGCAGGCGGTAACCGTTGCGGCAGTGGGCGACGAGGTCTCGGGGGCCACCTGCGTCCGGCACGATCGCCGGGACTCCGCTCGCCAGTGCTTCCTGCACGGCCTGGCAGAAGGTCTCGTGTTCGCCGGGGTGGACGAACACGTCGAGGCTCGCGTAGGCACGGGCCAGTTCCTCTCCCCCGAGCTGTCCGGTGAACACGGCCGACGGCAGGTGCCGTTCGAGCCGCGACCGTTCGGGACCGTCGCCGACCACGACGAGCTGCAACCGCGGGTCGTGGGCGAGGGTCGCGAGCCGTTCGACATGTTTCTCGGGCGCGAGGCGCCCCACGAAACCCACGATCGGGCGGCCCTCCGGCGCCCAGCGGGCGCGCAGATCCTCGTCCCGCCGGGACGGCGCGAAACGATCGGTGTCGATGCCCCGCGACCAGCGCTGCACGCGCGGGATGCCGTGGGCGACGAGGGCGTCCACAGCGGCGGTCGAGGGCGCGAGGGTGAGATCGCAACCGCGGTGCAGGCGCCGCGTCCATCGCCAGGACGCACGCGCCGCGAGGCCGAGCCCGTAGCTGGAGGCGAATCCGGCCACATCCGTCTGGTAGACCGCGACCGCCGGAACGTCGAGGCGTCCCGCGGCGGCGAGACCGCCGGCACCGAGCACGAACGGGGACGCGAGGTGCACCACGTCCGGTGCGAAATTCCGCAGGACCGGAAGGAGCTCCGGGCCGGGTACACCGATCGGGAGGGAGCTGATCCTCGGTACCCGCACGGCCGGTAGGCGGTGGACGGGTGTCCCGTGATGGTCGGACGGAGCGGGCGGACCACCGGCGACCGTGTCGGGCGCGACGACCAGCGCATCGTGGCCGGTGCGGTCGAGGTGCTCGAGGATGCGGAGCACCGAGTTGGTGACACCGTTGACGTTCGGAAGGAAGGATTCCGCGACGATGGCTACTCGCACCCCGCCAGCGTGGCGAGGTTCCGGGTCGAGCAGGTGCGCCCTCGGTGACCGGCGAGCGAAGTCGCGGCGAACGTTCCGTTCGTCACATCCGCAGCCGCCGATCCTGCCTTCCGCGAGCGGGAGCGGGAGCGACGCCGCCCTTCCGCCCGAGCCGGATCAGCAGGGGCGTGGCGATCATCCATGTGACGACGATCACGGATCCGGTGGGGATCAGTGCGACGCGGGCATCGCGTCCGGTCACTCGCACGAGATCGGGATCGCTGCGGGCGTACTCGACGGCGATCCGCTGACCGGCGGTCAACCCCGTCGGGTACAGGACCCCGAGTTCGGGATTGTGCGTGACGCCGTCGGGGGTGACGAAACTCACCGCCGAGCGGAGGGATCCGGCCGAGAGCACCTCCGCGACGGCCGTCCCGGTGTCGGACCGGATGGTGAGGTCGTTGCGGAGTGCGCCGAGGAACAGGATCACCGCGAGACCGGAGATCGCCACCGCGACGACGAGAACCGCGCGCCGCGCGCGCTCGGATCCGCTCACAGCTGCGCTCGCACCGCCGCGTGGAGTTCGCGCAGCCCTGCCCGGTCGGTGGTGACCTCGACGACGCGAACGCCTGCGGGCGGCGGCGCCGTATCGGCGAGGGCCAGAGCGAGTCCCTGCAGATCCACCCGCTCGTGCGGAATTCGGTAGGCCGCGCACAGCGCCGCGAGGTCCATGCCGTGCGGAGTGCCGAAGACACGCTCGAAGACACCCGCGTACTGCGGGTCGCCCTGTTCGAGCAGTTCGAAGATTCCGCCGCCGTCGTCGTTGGCGACGACGATGGTGAGATTCTGCGGACGCGGTTCGGACGGCCCGATGAGCAGACCCGACGCGTCGTGCAGGAAGGTCAGGTCGCCGAGCAGCGCGACGGTCCGTCCCTGCTCGTAGGCCAATGCGGCACCGAGCGCGGTGGACACGGTGCCGTCGATCCCCGCGACACCGCGGTTCGACAGCACCTTCACCTCCGGCTTCGGGTAGCCGACGAGCGCAGCGTCGCGCACCGGATTCGACGCGCCGAGCAGCAGCTGGTCGCCGGGCTTCAAGGCGTCCGTCACGATCGCGGCGACGTGCAGCCCGGTGGGCTTCGGATGCCCGTCGAGCTGGGCGCGCACGGCCTTGTCGGTGTGCGCCGACAGCTGGCGGCACCGTTCGAGCCACGCCTCGTCGGGTGTTCCCGACACCACCGCGCGGGTGCCGGTCGCGATGACGTTGCCCGAGACGTCGGGCCAGCGCGGACCGGTGGTCAGCGCGTACACCGCGACGGCGGGGTCGGCGAGCAGGTTCGACACCGGCCGGTGCAGTGTGGGCCGGCCGGTGATGATCGCCTGCCGCGGCTTCAGGTGCGGCAGCGCCATCGGATGCAGCGGAATGCCGTGCAGCGGGGCAGTGGGTTCGGCGACGGTCGGCAGCCCGGACAGTTCGGAGCGGAGCGCCGAGCCGTGACCGGAGATCACGACCGTGTCGGGGGTCAGGTCGATCTCGAGTGGGACGTCGAGAGTGGCGTGCACCGTCGTGGTCCAGGCCTTGCCGCCGGGACGTCCCTCGGGCACCGGGCCCTTCGCGTCGAGCTCGGGCACGAGCGGTTCGCGCAGCGGGATGTCGAAGTGGACCGGGCCCGCGTTGCCCGATCGGGTCCCCCGGGCAGCGGCGAGGACGCGCGACACCGCCGAACGCCACTGACTGTTCTGCTCGATGCCTTCGGCGAGACCGAGGCTGATGGTCGCGCGCACCTGGCTGCCGAACAATCCGAGCTGCTCGACGGTCTGGTTCGCGCCGGATCCGAGCAACTGGTAAGGACGGTTGGCGCTGAGCACGACCAGCGGCACGCGGGCGTAATTCGCCTCGAGCACGGCCGGCGCGAGGTTGGCCACGGCGGTACCCGAGGTCATGACGACGGGAACGGGACGACCCGAGGCCAGTGCCAGACCGATCGCGAGGAATCCGGCGGTGCGCTCGTCGATACGCATGTGCAGGCGCAGACGCCCCGCGCTGTCGGCGGCCTGGAGCGCGAAGGCGAGTGGCGCGTTGCGCGAGCCCGGGCACAGCACGACGTCCCGGACACCACCCCGGGCGAGTTCGTCGACGACAGCGGTGGCCTGGGCAGTGGACGGATTCACGAAGTCCAGGGTAATTGCGCCGCAAGTGTGGCCGGGGGCAGGTGCGGTCAGAATGGAGCGCGTGCGCACAGTCTTCGATCCCGCCGAGTCGAGCCCGGGCCGCTTCTATCGCCTTCTCACCGCGACAATCGTGCC
The DNA here is from genome assembly GCF_004153645.1 of Rhodococcus sp. Q1. Classification (NCBI taxonomy): domain Bacteria; kingdom Bacillati; phylum Actinomycetota; class Actinomycetes; order Mycobacteriales; family Nocardiaceae; genus Rhodococcus; species Rhodococcus sp. Q1. The sequence continues at coordinate 82,523 of NZ_SDMJ01000005.1, forward strand.
GAGACCCATCGCGTGGGTGTCCACGGAGGCGGAGGACGGTGTGTTCAATCTCGCGCCGTACAGCTTCTTCACCGTCGCCAGTACCTCACCGCCGGTCGTGCAGTTCACCTCCGTGGGGCGTAAGGACAGTCTGCGGAACATCGAGCAGACGGGCGAGTTCGTGATCAACATCGCGACCGTGCCGTTGATGGAGAAGGTCAACGCCTCGTCGGCGGCGTTCCCGCACGATATCGACGAGTTCACGGAAGTGGGCCTGCACGCCGAGCCGAGCGAGCGGGTGCGGCCGCCGCGGGTCGCGGAGGCGCCCGCGTCGATCGAGTGCCGGCTGCACCGCGTGATCGAGATCGGCGACTCGTTCGTCGTGATGGGTGACGTGCTGGCCGTGACGGTCGATCCGGCGGTGCTGGCGGAGGACGGTGCACCCGACTTCGCGGCCCTCGGCGCGGTGAGTCGGCTGGGACGGGCGGAATGGGGACTGACACCCGAGGTGCGGAGACTCGAACGTCCCGGCACTCCCCGAGGTCGCTCCGAGCCGGAGCGAACATAGGTTAGGCTTCGCTGAACGATTGTCGGGATGCCGTGTGGCGCATCCGTACAACCCACGGAGGGTCGCATGGCGAAGACCACGGGAACCGCGCGGCGCAATCCGTACATCAAGCCGGCCTCCCGGCGCATGGTGCGCGCGCAGGTACTCGCCGCCGAACGGATCAGCCCGACCTTCGTCCGCATCACCGTGGGGGGCGAGGACGTCGACTCGATCGCACCCATGGGTTTCGACCACTGGTTCCGCATGTTCCTCCCCGCCCCGGGCCGGCAGGAACCGACTCTTCCCCGTGCGACCGACGACCGCTGGTGGCCCGAATATCAGGAACTGCCCGAGGAGCGCCGCCCGGTGCTGCGGAACTACACCATCCGCCGCGTGCGACCTGCGGGCGCGGGACTGTTCGGCACGACCTCCGAGATCGAGATCGACTTCGCGTCGCACGGGGATCTGGGTCCGGCATCGGCGTGGGCGGAACGGGCGAAGCCCGGCGACGAGATCGGCATCCTCGACGAGGGCATCAGCACTCTGCCCCTCGACGAAGCACGTTCGTGGCTGCTCGTCGGTGACGAGAGCGCGGTGCCCGCCGTCGCCGGCATCCTCGGGTCGATTCTCGCCGCCGATCCCCTCGCGGCCGTGGAGGTGTTCGTCGAAGTTCCGCACCCCGACGATCTCACCGCCCAGGACCTGCCGACGGGCGAGAACGTGCAGGTGCATCCGGTGATCAGAACGGATGCGCAGGCCGTCCCGGGCAGTCTGGTCGCCGATGCGGTGCGGGAGGCGGCCCCGTCGCCGGATTCCACCCATGCGTTCGTCGCGGGCGAGTCGTCGCTCGCGACCGGCGTGCGCCGCCATCTCGTGCGTGAGTGCGGCTGGGACCGGTCGGCGGTGACCTTCATCGGATATTGGAAGTACGGCGAGCCCGTCTACTGAAGGCCCGAATCCCCTCGAAACGACGAACGCCGCGGCACCGACCGGCGAACCGGTTCGGGACCGCGACGTTCTGGTGTCGCTGGTGTCGGCGGGTCAGCCCGCGTGCTTCTGGATGAGATCACCCAAGCGCGGCAGCGCCTCGACGACGTGCTTCTTGGCCGAGGGACGCAGCGAGTCGTAGACCTTCTTGACGCCGGCCTTCGACGTGCCGGCGATGCGCTCGTCCGTCACTCCGAGAAGAGCGTCGGCGACGACCTCGCCGCGGGCGACCAGGTAGTCCGAGAACGAACCGTTGCCTGCGTACTCCACCCAGAACGGCTGGAGCTTCTCGACGAATTCGGGCAGAAGACCTTCGACCGCGCCCGGCACGATGCCCGGGCCGACCTTCTTCACTGCTGCGTAGCCACCCTTGAGGGCGAGACCGGACGCACCCTTCTTGTCCGACACCTCAGCATCGATCAGGGCTTCGACGTCTGCCTTGACCGCCGGGAACTTGTCGGCGCCGAGGAGGGCATCGCCCAGAGCTGCAACCACTTTCACTGCCTCCGTAGATGTGACACTTGTGACCGTTGGGACGCGGGGAACGATATACGACGATTCCGCCGCATCACAGTCCGCGTCCGGCGAGCACCGTACGGCAACGCCGCAGCCGTTCGCACCACCACTCGACGCGGTCGGGATCGGCTCGCAGCGCATCGAGCATGTCCGGTTCGGGCGCGACGGGGACGACGTCGAGCGCGCCCTCGGACAGGTGCAGAGCGGGGGCGACATCGGCCTCGAAGAATCCTCCCGTGCCGAGTCCGCAGGCGTAGGGAAGCTCCGGCAGGGCCGCTGCCGCGGCGAGGCCGGTGGCGATGCCCACCGCGGAGTCGAGGGCACTCGAGACGACCACCTCGACGCCGTGACCGGCCAGTTCGCCGGCGAGCGCGACCAGACGTCGGACCCCGCCGAGCGGCGCGACCTTCACGATCGCGACGTCCGCTCCCCCGGCGTGCACGACACGCAGCGGGTCCTCGGCCCGGCGGATGCTCTCGTCCGCGGCGATGCGCACGCCGGGCAGGCGCCGGCGCACCTCGACGAGTTCGGGCACGGTCGCGCACGGCTGCTCGGCGTATTCGAGCGGGGCATCGGCGGTGAGCGCCGTGAGCGCTCGGACGGCCTCGTCCACGCTCCAGCCGCCGTTGGCGTCGATCCGCACGTTCGGTAGGTGTTCGCGCACGGCGCGGACGCGGGCGAGGTCCTGCGCGAGGTCCTGCCCCGGCTCCGCGACCTTCACCTTCGCGGTGCTCGCACCGGGGAAACGGGCGAGCACGTCCGCGACCCGCTCCGGGCCCACGGCGGGCACGGTGGCGTTCACGGCGATCCGGGAACGCCGCGCGGGCGGATACCCCTGCCAGGCGGCCTCGATCGCCGACTGCAACCAATATGCCGCCTCGTCGTCGCCGTACTCGGGGAACGGACCGAATTCTCCCCACCCCGCGGGTCCGCGCAGCAGCAGGACTTCGCGCTCGGTGATACCGCGGAAGCGGACACGCATGGGCAGCGAGACGACGGCGGCTCCGTCGAGGAGTTCGTCGGCGGACGGCAGCGGACGGGGGGTCACCGCTGGCCCGGCAGCAGCTGGATCATGAGGGCCTCGCAGTCGGCGAGGAGCGTGCCGTCGGTTTCGCGCAATTCGGCCGCACAGAAGATCTTGCGGCCCTCGACGCGCTCGACTCTCCCCTCGACGACGAGCTCGGTCCCGAGCGGCGTGATCTTGCGATAGTTGATGTGGAGATAGCCGGTGCGCGCGATGGGATGCCCCGAGGCGTGGACGACCATGCCGAACAGGTCGTCGAAGAGCAGCGGCAGGGTTCCACCGTGCGCCGCTCCGTTGCCGCCGCGGTGATAGAGCCGGAAGACGCCTCGGGAGCGGACCGATTCCTCGTCGAACTTTTCGATCTGCCAGGGCAGCATCAGCAGGCTGCCGCGACCCGGAAGGTCGGGATTGAAACCGGCCGGGGACCTGCCCTCGGGAACGCGATGGGGAGCGAGCAGATCACCGAGCGCCTCGGCCTGCTCGATCGCGCGGTCGATCACCTCGTCGGGTGCGTGGGTGGACACCGCCAGGTCCTGCAGCCGTCGCAGCGCTTCGACGAATCGACCGTAGTTCGGCCCCGCCTTCACCGGTTCGTAGACCGGGAATCCGCCGTGATGCTCGTAGTCGTCGCGGGGGTCGGTCTGCTCGCTCATGCCTGTGCACGTTATCGGGCCGCAGGTCGCGGCGGACCGGTGCCCGGCCCTTTATGGTGGCGAGGTGACCTTCGATCCAGAACTGTGGCGCCCGGTACCCGGGTTCGAGAACCTCACCGACATCACCTACCACCGACACGTCACGCAGGGCACCGTCCGCGTCGCGTTCGACCGCCCCGAGGTGCGCAACGCGTTCCGTCCGCACACGGTGGACGAGCTCTACCGCACACTCGACCACGCGCGGACCACCTCCGACGTCGGCGTCGTGCTGTTCACGGGCAACGGCCCGAGCCCGAAGGACGGCGGATGGGCGTTCTGCTCCGGCGGCGACCAGCGGATCCGCGGACGCAGCGGCTACCAGTACGCGAGCGGCGAGACCGCCGACACGGTCGACAAGGCCCGTGCCGGCCGCCTGCACATCCTCGAGGTCCAGCGACTGATCCGGTTCATGCCGAAGGTCGTCATCGCGCTGGTCAACGGCTGGGCCGCCGGTGGCGGGCACAGCCTGCACGTCACGTGCGACCTGACACTCGCCTCCCGCGAGCACGCCCGCTTCAAGCAGACCGACGCCGACGTGGGCAGCTTCGACGGCGGCTACGGCAGCGCCTACCTCGCCAAGATGGTCGGCCAGAAGTTCGCGCGCGAGATCTTCTTCCTCGGCGACACCTACACGGCCGAGGAGATGCACCACATGGGTGCGGTCAACAAGGTCGTCGACCACGACGAGCTCGAGAACGTCGCGCTGGAGTGGGCGCAGAAGATCAACGGCAAGTCGCCGCAGGCCCAGCGCATGCTCAAGTACGCCTTCAACCTGCAGGACGACGGTCTCGTCGGCCAGCAGTTGTTCGCGGGCGAGGCCACGCGTCTGGCGTACATGACGGACGAAGCGATCGAGGGTCGCGATGCCTTCCTCGAGAAGCGCGACCCGGATTGGTCGCCCTATCCGCATTACTACTGATCCTGACGCGGTGAATCGGGCTTCGCCCCTGCTACAGCAGGCGCACGGCCCGGTTCACCGCGTGAGGCGTGTGATCGTCAGACGCAGTCGCCGCAGAATGCCTGCTCGCCGTCACCCGTGGCGCGACGGCTGTGGTGCTGGACGAGGAAGCAGCCCATGCAGGTGAACTCGTCCGACTGCTTGGGCAGGACCTGGACCGAGAGCTCTTCCGCCGACAGCGCCGACAGGTCGGCGCCGGGCAGATCGAGGGTCTCGAGGATCTCGCCTTCGTCGGTGTCGGCGGCCGCGGTGGGCTTCAGGTCCAGCTCGTCCAGGGCAGTGCCACCGCCGCCCAGGATGTCGGTGGTGCGGGGAGCGTCGTAGTCGGTCGCCATGGCAGTTCTCCTCACTCGATGTCAGCGGTGCCGCGCAGCCACGGCGTGCGGCTGCGACGGACCCGCTGTGGCAGGCCGGCGCTGTCACGGGCCCGTTGCCGTCAGTAATGTCCCAACCGAAGCTTCGTCAAACACATATGTCCAGTTATGTTCGAACCGTGTGCTCTCGGGCACACTGTGGGTCATGACCGACCGCCAGAGTCCGCGAACCGCCCACACCCGCCCGCACGGCGTCTCCGACGCCACCGTCGAAGCGACCGGCAAACTGTCCGAGGCCCTCGAGACCGTCGAGCAGGCGCGGGGCCATCTCTACGCCTTCCACCAGCTGATGGGCCGCGCCGATCTGCTCACCGGCGACGCCGAGGAGCTGATGCGCAAGGCCGGGCACGACGACATCGCCGAGCGACTCGGCACCGAGATCATCGGACGCAACATCGCCGAGGGACGCTGGACCTTCCAGCTCGTCGAGGAGTTCGACGACGGCTACTGGTCGGATCTCCGGAATTTCGAGAAGCAGGTACGCGACGAACTCGTGCAGGGCCGCCGTCACCTGTTCGAAGCCGAGATGAAGGAGTCGCGGCGCACGCACGGCCGCCGGCATCACGAGGCCCGCCCGGCCGAGGAGCAGTGACGTGGAGATCCTCAGCAGCCGCACGATCCTCCGCCCGCGCGATTACGAGGCCGCCCTCGAGTTCTACGGCTCGACGCTCGGGCTGGCCGTCGCGCGGGAGTATCCCGGCGGAACGGTCTTCTTCGCGGGGCAGTCGCTCATCGAGATCGCCGCGCACGGTCGGCCCGACGACACCGGCGAGGTCTTCCACGGTGCCCTGTGGCTCCAGGTGCGCGACGTCCACGACGCGGAGGCCGAGCTCGCGCGCAAAGGTGTGCACATCGTCCGCGGCGCGAAACAGGAGCCGTGGGGGCTGCACGAGCTGTGGCTCGCGGATCCCGACGGGATTCCGATCGTCCTGGTGCACATCCCCGAGGACCATCCGCTGCGCCGCGACCTCCGCTGACGGATCGAGTTACCCGGCTGCGTCCGGAAGCAGTCCCGCAGCGCCGGTGATCTTGCACACAAGCCATGTGGTCTGCTCTCGACTCCGCGCATGGTCGGAGTCCGAAAGAACCACGGCGGCGCGACGACGCGACACAGAATTCACACCCCCGTCGCTGTACATTCACCTGCCCGCTACCCCACAATCGACAGACGTGACCGCAGAGTTCGTCGTGCTCCTGGTGGTGGTCGTCACTGCCCTCGCATTCGATTTCACCAACGGCTTCCACGACACCGGCAATGCCATGGCGACATCCATCGCCACCGGCGCCCTCAAACCGAAAATCGCGGTCACTTTGTCCGCGACCCTCAACCTCGTCGGCGCCTTCCTGTCCGTGGAAGTCGCCGCGACCGTCGCGAAGGGTGTCGTCGACCTCGACACCGTCGGCGGTAGCGATCTGTTGCTCATCGTCTTCGCCGGTCTGGTGGGCGCGATCCTCTGGAATATCGCGACCTGGCTGTTCGGCTTGCCGTCCAGTTCGTCGCACGCCCTGTTCGGCGGGCTCATCGGTGCCGCGCTCGCGTCGATCGGTGTCCAGGGTGTGGTGTGGGACGGCGTACTGGGCAAGGTCCTGCTCCCGGCTGTGCTCGCGCCCGTCATCGCCGCACTCGTGTCGACGGTGGGTATCTGGTCGATGCACCGCCTCACGCGTCCGGTCTCCATCGAGAACCGCGACCGGGGATTCCGGATGGGCCAGATCGGCACCGCCTCCCTGATGTCGCTCGCTCACGGCACCAACGACGCGCAGAAGACCATGGGCGTGATCTTCCTGGCCCTCGTGGCGCACGGCAGCATCACCGCCGACACCGAGATGCCGTTCTGGGTCAAGGTCGCGTGTGCCGTGGCGATCGCCCTGGGCACCTATCTCGGCGGTTGGCGCATCATCCGGACGCTGGGTAAGGGCCTCGTCGAGATCGCCCCGCCGCAGGGCCTGGCCGCCGAGTCGTCCTCGGCGGCGATCATCCTCACCTCGAGCCACTTCGGGCTGCCACTGTCGACCACGCATGTCGCCACGGGATCGATCCTGGGGACGGGCCTGGGAACCAAGGGCGCCGAGGTGCGCTGGTCGGTGGCACGGCGGATGGTCGTCGCGTGGCTGATCACCCTGCCGTGTGCCGCGGTCGTCGGAGCCGTCTGCTGGGCGATCGCTCATATGATCGGCGGGATGCCCGGTGTTCTCGTGGTCTTCGCCATCCTGTGCGGTCTGGCCCTGTTCATGTGGCTCCGCTCGCGCCGGCAGCCCATCGACGCCTCCAACGTCACCGCCGAGTGGGACGACTCGCTCGCCCCGACGCCGGGTGCCTCCGAAGCGGTCACCGGGGAAGGACGCTCGTGAACCTGCTGACGCACACCCTCGACTCGTTGTGGCAGGTGGTTCTCGTGGGCCTGCTCCTCGGCGCGGGCCTGCCCTGCCTCTTCGCGTTGGGGGTCCGCGCGCTCGACACCGGTCGCGGCAGCGACGGCACCCCGAATCCCGCGGCCAAGACCGCGGCCGTGCTGTGCTTCGCCGTGGTGGCCTGTGCAGTCCTGGCAGGAATCCTCCTGCTGGCCGACGACTTCCTCGCCGGAACGTTCGGCATCGACATCTTCTGATCGGAGTGACGGGTGGCCCTCCCGCCGTTTCTCGCTTCCATCGTCGAGTGGCTCCGCGCCGGTTACCCCGAAGGGGTGCCGGAGCAGGACTACGTACCCTTGTTCGCGCTGCTCGCGCGGCGCCTGTCCGACGAGGAGGTCGCCCAGGTCGCGGACACGCTGATCGAGGACGGCGACCTCTCGATCACCCGCATCGACATCGCAGTCCTGATCAGCAAGATCACCAACAACATGCCGTCGCCCGACGACGTGGACCGGGTCCGCCGCCAACTCGAGGCGGGCGGATGGGACACGACACAATACGATCTGTGACCACACTCGAGCTTCTTCCCGTCCCCGCCGGGGCCGCCGTCCGCTCCGTGCTGCCCGGCCTGCGGCGGATGCTCGACGGTGACGGACCGGCACTGCTCCCCGTCCCTGCCGGGGACGAACGGGAGACACTCCGGCTCACCGACGCGCTGCACCCGGGTGAGCCTGTCGCGGACGGCGTCGGCCTGGTGGTCGCAACCTCCGGCACGACCGGCACCCCGAAAGGCGCCCTGCTCTCCGCGGACGCACTGCGTGCGAGCGGCGACGCCACCCACGCCCGGCTGGGCGGAACGGGCTCGTGGCTGCTGGCGCTGCCCGCCCATCACATCGCGGGCATGCAGGTGCTGCTGCGCAGCCTCCTCGCGGGAACCGAACCCGTCGTCGTCGACGTGTCCGCCGGTTTCGATCCCGAGGTTCTGCCGGAAGCGGTGGACGCCGTACCGGGCCCTCGCAGGTACAGCTCGATGGTCCCCACCCAGCTGATCAAGGCTCTCGACCATCCCGACGCGACCGCGGCGCTCGCCCGCCTCGACGCGATCCTGCTGGGCGGTGCCGCGACTCCCGTGCCGGTCCTGGAACGCGCCCGTGCGGCCGGAATCACGGTGGTCCGTACCTACGGCATGAGCGAGACCTGCGGCGGCTGCGTCTACGACGGCGTGCCCCTCGACGGGGTGCAGGTGCGGGTCGACACCGACTCGCGCGTGTGGCTCGGCGGCGCGACCCTCGCCTCGGGTTACCGGAACCTGCCCGACCATCCGGCCTTTGCCGAACCCGGCTGGTTCCGCACCGACGACGCGGGCACGTTCGAGAACGGGGTCCTGCACATTCTGGGACGACTCGACGAAGCCATCTCGACCGGTGGTCTCACGGTGGTCCCGCAGGTGGTCGAGGCCGTACTCGTCGAGCACCCGGCCGTACGGGAGGTCGCGGTGGTGGGTCTGCCGGACACCCGGCTCGGTCAGCGCGTCGCGGCGGTCGTCGTGCCCGTTCCCGGCGCCGTACCGACGCTCGCGGAGCTCCGCGACCATGTCACGGCGACGCTGGACGCGACCGCCGCGCCGCGTGAGCTGCAGGTCGTGGACGCGCTGCCTCTGCGCGGACCGGGCAAGGTGGATCGCCGCGCCCTGGTGTCCCGCTTCTCCTGACCGGTGCGCGCGACTCGCCGAACCGGCCCGGGTGCGAAGATCGACCCATGGCAACGGCTGGTCAATGGCTCGAAGGCGCTCGTCCGCGCACCCTCCCCAACGCGATAGCGCCCGTCCTGGCAGGCACGGGCGCTGCGGCGTGGCTCGGCGAGGCCGTGTGGTGGAAGGCACTGCTCGCACTGATCGTCGCGCTCGGACTGATCATCGGCGTGAACTTCGCCAACGACTACTCCGACGGTATCCGCGGCACCGACGACGAGCGGGTCGGCCCGATGCGGCTGGTCGGCTCGGGCGCAGCGAGCCCCGGCGCCGTCAAGCGCGCGGCGTTCGTGTGCTTCGGTATCGCGGCGGTCGCGGGACTCGCCCTCGCTCTCACCACCGCGTGGTGGCTCGTCCTCGTCGGCGCGGTCTGCATCGCCGGTGCCTGGTACTACACCGGCGGAAAGAACCCCTACGGCTACAGCGGCTTCGGGGAGATCGGCGTGTTCGTCTTCTTCGGGCTCGTCGCGGTGCTGGGCACACAGTTCGTCCAGGCCGGGCGCATGGACCGGGTGGGCCTGGCGTGCGCGATCGCCGTCGGCTCGATCTCGACGGCCGTGCTGGTCACGAACAATCTCCGCGACATCGCCACGGACACGGAGACCGGCAAGCGGACCCTCGCGGTCAAGCTGGGCGACCCGAGGACCCGCACACTGCACCTGGTGCTGGTCGTCGTGCCGTTCGTGATGTCGCTCGTGCTGGTCGCGGCGACGCCCTGGGCGCTCGCCGGCTTCCTCGCCGCGCCGTTCGCGATCCGCGCGCACAAGCCGGTCCGGGCCGGTGCTCTCGGTCTCGCGCTGATTCCGGCGTTGAGCGATTCGGGTGTCGCGATGCTGGTGTGGGCGGTGGCCACCGCACCCGCGCTGGCCTTCGGCTGACCGTGACGCGGGCGCGGAGACGGGAGGTCAGTCCCCGTCGGGCACGACCAGTCCGAGGACGAAGTTGACGATCGCGATGATCACGCCGCCCCACAGGGCGGCCCAGAACCCGTCGATCGTGAGCCCGTACTCGGTGAATCCGCTCAGCCACGCGGTGAGCAGCAGCATCAACGCGTTGACGACCAGCAGGAACAACCCGAGGGTGAGAATCACCAGCGGCAGCGACAGCAGCTTCACCAGTGGTTTCACGAGTGCGTTGACGATCGTGAAGATGAGTGCGAGGACGACGAGGGTGACGACCTTGCGGGTCGTGTCGGATGTGCCCGCGGCATCGGTGTAATCGATCCCGTCGACCAGCTCGACCGCGAGCCACAATCCGACCGCGTTGATGATCAACCGCAGTATCAGAGAAATCATGGTGCCACTGTGGCACACGGCGTCCGGTCCCGGAACGGGCGAATCGGGCGCGCACGGGGCCACCCCTCCCCCTCAGGGGTCTCTCAGCGACGCTCGGTAGCGTCGACGAGCGTGCGTTCACGTCTTCTCCCCCTGTTCCTCGCCGTGGCCGGACTGCTCCTCGTGGGCACGGGTGCGGTGTTCGCCTGGACCGATCACCCCGAGCCGGCGGTCGCGGCCGCTGCGGACCAACCGGCCCCCTCGGCGGACGGCGTCGACGAGGCCCGGAGCAATCTGCAGCGGGCCGGACTGCCGTTGTCGGTGCTCGGCGGCGGGGTCGGGCAGCTGACGGAGGGCAGTACCCAGCTCGACGACGGCGCCCGGCAACTGTCGGACGGCCTCCGGCAGGCACGCGCCGGCGGTGAGCAGCTGGCCGACGGCCTCGGGCAGCTCGACGGCGGTGTCGACATGCTCGGCGACGGTGCTCGTCAGGTCAGCGGCGGCGTCGACGAGGTCGTCGACCGGCTCTCCGGTTTCGGAGAGATGCAAGGGGACGTGACCGCCCGGCTCACCTCCGTCGCCGCCACGCTCGGCGCGTCACCGGATCCGATCTCCCGGAACGCGGCCGCCCAGCTCCGCGGGCTCGTCGAGACCCTGGACACGCAGGGCCTCGGACCGGACACCCTCGACCAGCTCGGACAGTTGCGCGACGGCGCGCAGCAGCTCGCCTACGAACTCACCGATCCGAACGCGCAGTTCGTCGCGGGTATGGCGCAGGCGGCCGACGGGTCGAGGCAGCTACGCGACGGTCTCGTCCTCCTCGACGACGGCGGACGGGCCCTCACGGACGGCACCGGCCAGCTCGTCGACGGTGTCGGCCCGGTGGCCGATGTCGTCGGCGGCATCGCGGACAACGTCCGGTCGGCGACGGAAGCACTGCCGCGCACCGCGGCGGGTGATTCCGCGGCCACGCAGGCCACGGCCGTGCAGGCCGAAGCGGCGGCCGTGCCGGCCGATCGTCTCCGGTGGCCGTTCGCAATGATCGCGATCGGCACCCTCCTGCTCGTCGCGGCGACGGTCGTTCCGCTCGTCGCCGCCCGTCCCGTCGCTGTCGTGCCGGCGCAGGCCGGCCGGTAGCACCGTCCGGAAGTCGGCGTCAGGCGGCGTCGAGGTGCGTGTTCAGCAGTTGCCGTAGCTCGTCGCGCGGAATCCGCGATTCGACGAGAGCAGTGGTCGGTAGATCGTCGCTGCGCAGCAGCCCGAGCAGGATGTGCTCGGGACGGATGACGCGTTCGCGGCGTGCGATCGCCTCTCGCAACGCGAGTTCGAGTGATTTCTTCGCGGCCCGGTCGAACGGGAGGTGCCCGAAGCGGTGCGCGACGCCCCGGCGGTCGGCACTTCCCCGATCGAGCACTCCCTCACCGAAGGCGGCCTCGAGGCGGGTGCGAACCTCGTCGAGATCGATCCCGATCGCTTCGAGCGCCGCGGCGTCCTCGTCCCCCAGCGACGAGTCGGCGGTACGGGCGGCGCGTTCGGAGCGCAGTCCGTCGACCGTCAGGCCGGCCTCCGCGAGCAGTACCCGGAGCGGTTCGTCCGCGGTGACGGCGACCCCGATCAGAAGGTGTGACGCCTCGATCCGGGGGTCGTGCACACGGATCGCCTCTTGCTGGGCTGCCACGACGCCGGATCTGGCACCGTCGGCGAATCGTTCGAACATGTCGATCACCTGCGCTTCCGGGTGTGTTTCTGATGCACCGCCTGGCGGCTGACCCCGAGTTCGTCGGCGATGGCCTGCCAGGACCAGCCCCGCTCGCGGGCGTTCGCCACCTGGACCTCCTCGAGCCGTTCGAGCAGCCGGCGCAGGGCACGCACGGCGTGTAGACCCACTGCGGGATCGGAACTCGCGACGGCAGCGGCGAGGGTGGTGGCTTCACTCATATTGTCAATATAGGTTGACAATGGGGGTGCGTCAACGAAAATTGACAACCGCCAGGTACGCAGGTCGCAGAGGTTCTACCGGGGCCAACGGCCGGTAGCCGTGAACTTCTCCAGCACCGCGAGCGGCCCGGCGAGGTCCATCCCTTCGGCGGCGACCCACTCGTCGGAGAAGTAGGTGTCGGCGTAACGCTCACCGCCGTCGCACAGCAACGTCACGACACTGCCCTCGCGGCCCGCGGCGAGCATCTCGGCGATCAGGCCGAAGGCTCCCCACAGGTTCGTGCCCGTCGAGCCGCCCACGCGACGTCCGAGCGCGGCACTCGCGTGCCGCATGGCAGCGATCGATGCCGCATCGGGCACCCGCACCATCCGGTCGACGACCTCGGGCACGAAGGACGGCTCGACGCGCGGACGTCCGATCCCTTCGATGCGCGAGGACATCCCGGTGGTGTAGTCGGCCGATCCCGTCTCGTATCCGCCGAAGAACGCCGAGTTCTCCGGATCGACGACGGCCAACCGCGTCCGATGCCGGCGGTAGCGGATGTATCGGCCCAGGGTCGCGCTCGTGCCGCCGGTCCCGGCGCCGACGACGATCCACTCCGGCACGGGATGACGCTCGAGGCGCATCTGCGAGTAGATGCTCTCGGCGATGTTGTTGTTGCCGCGCCAGTCGGTGACCCGCTCGGCGTTCGTGAACTGGTCCATGAAGCATCCGCCGAGCTCGTCGGCGAGCCGCTGCGCCTCGGTGTAGATCTCCGGCGGCCGATCGATGTAGTGGCACCGGCCGCCCTGGGCCTCGATGAGCGCCACCTTCGCAGGCGACGTGCGACGCGGCACGACCGCCACGAAGTCGAGGCCGAGGAGGCGCGCGAAGTACGCCTCACTCACGGCCGTGGAACCGGACGATGCCTCGATGATCGGAGTTCCCTCTCGGATCCAGCCGTTGCACAGGGCATAGAGGAACAGCGAGCGCGCCAGACGATGCTTGAGGCTGCCCGTGATGTGCGTCGACTCGTCCTTGAGATAGAGAGCGATGCCCCAGTCCCCCGGGAGCGGATAGCGGAGGAGGTGGGTGTCGGCGCTGCGCTGGGCGTCGGCCTCGATGAGCCGGACGGCGTTGTCGACCCAGTCCCGGGCTGCGCTGCGGTCGACGACCGCTCCGGGCGTGGTCACCGCCCGTTCTCGCCGCGCATGCGCTTCTCGAGGTCGGCTCGGTCGGTGCGGCGACGCTCGTCGACCGCGGCGATGCCCTCGTTGACACGACGGCGGAGCGCGGAGAACAGCACGAGCGAGACGGGCAGCGCGATGAGCACGCCGAACAGGGCGGCGACGAGGAGCGGGATTTCCACCCCGAACGCACGGGGAACGTAGAGAATGAGCAGAGTGAGCACGACCACGAGGGCGAGCCGGGCCACCGAGTACAACGCGACGTCCCGGATCAGGGACCCGGTCCCCGTCCGGCGGCCGTCGGCCGTGGCGCCCCCGCCCCGAGGGTGTGGGGTGCGCTGGGAAGGGGTATCCGAGGGTTCGTTCCGGCGTTCGTCGTTCACCAGTCCAGGTTAACCGGCCGCCGGGACCACGAGTTCGGAGACGATTGCCGGAAGTCGGACATCCGTCCGTTTTGTCTATTACTTCCGCTTTACCAACCGTAGACCGTTCGAGCAACCAGGGGTGTCGGTGCCACCATGGGCTTGGACATCCCGATCGAACAACTCGATCGCGTCGAACAACTCGATCACGACAACCGGGAGGACATTCGCAATGAGCGCACCCACTTTCAACGGCGCGAAGGAATCCCTGCTGACCCCGGGTCAGGTGGCGGCCCTGTTCCATGTGGATCCCAAGACCGTCACCCGGTGGGCCCACGCCGGCCGACTGGGCTCGCTGCGGACCCCGGGCGGACACCGCCGCTTCCGTGAGTCGGAGGTCCTGGCACTCCTCCGCTCGCTCACCACCGAAGCAACGCGCTGATCGGAGCACGCACGACTCTTCGAGTCGGCACATCGCACTTCCGGCGTGCACCTACCGGGCCTCGTCCGCCCACTCGCGGAACCCACGTGCCGGACCCGGTTCCGCACACATAGACTGTGGACGAACCGTGCTGCGCGCGCCGCAGCCCGGAGGTGCACGGCGAGGGCGCATCCTCGTCCGGCACTGCCACGGTCAGGAGGTGCAACGTGCTCTATTTGTTGGCACTCATCGGTGCGGTGACCCTCGCCGTCCTGCTGTGGAAGGCGTACGGTCCCGCATCTCGTCCGCCGACCCGCGTGGTCGGCCCGGACGACGATCCCGACTTCCTGTGGAAGGTCGATCGCGAGGTGCACCGCCGCCGCAGCGGCGACGGCACGACCGAGTCCGATCAGGAGCGGGGCGACTGACCGCTCGCACTGCGGACCGAACCACCGGCCGAACCGTCGCGTCCCTGCGCGTCGCGCCACCGGCCTTCGTTCCGCTGGGCGCCGAAACCGTCTGCGATATCCGCGGCGAGTCCGAGGAGGGCACGCCGCGTTCTCCTGTGCACCCGCTCCAGGTCGATCTCCGCGCCTTCTTCGAGGTGGGGATCGAAAGGTAGGACGTGTACCGTGCGGCAACGCTGTTCGAAATGCCGCACCACGAGGTCGAGATCGACCTTGCCCGATCCCGGCCGCACCGCGTTGACCACGGCCACCGATCGCTCGACGAGTTCGCGGTAACCGTGTGCGTCGAGCCAGTCGAGCGTCGCCGAGGCGCTGCGGGCGCCGTCCACCGAACCCGAACTGATCACGACCAGCGTGTCGGCGTTCTCGAGGATCGCGCTCATGGCCGAGTGCATGAGTCCGGTCCCGCAATCCGTGAGCACGATGCTGTAGAACCGGTCGAGCAGGCCCAGCGTCCGCTCGTAGTCGCCGGCGCTGAACGCCTCGGAGACCGCCGGGTCGGTGTCCGAGGCGAGCACCTCGAGACGGTGCGTGTTCTGCGAGGTGTAGGCGCGGACGTCCGCATACGTCTCGAGCAGTGCCTGGTCGCGCAGCAGTGTGCGCACGGTGGCCGGAGTCTGGTCGGCCACCTTCTGGCTCAGCGTGCCCCGGTCCGGATTCGCGTCGACCGCGACGACCCGATCACCGCGCAGCTCTGCGAAGGTCGAGCCGAGGGTGACCGTCGTGGTCGTCTTCCCCACCCCGCCCTTGAGGCTCAGCAGGGCGATCCGATGGCAGCCGTACAACGGTGCACGGACCCGCTCGGCCAGCTCGTCCTTGCGTTGCTGCCGGAAACTCTCCCCGACGTGGACGCGACCACCGGTCGCCCGGTGGACCACCCGCCGCCAGCCCTTCCGCGGCGGGGCTGCGACCGGCCGTACCAACAGCGACGAATCCAGCGCTGTCGCATCCAGAGCGTTCCCGTCGAGCCCCCACGACTCGATACCGGACCCATCCACCGCGTTCTCCCCCCGTCGACTGTCACGGACGACGGGGGGACGATAGCAGCCTCAGTTGAGCCCGGCGTACGAGTGCAGGCCCGAGACCACCATGTTGATGATGAACAGGTTGAACAGCATCGCGACGAACCCGACGACGTTGATCCAGGCCGCACGGGTGTTACGCCATCCGGAGGTCGCGCGGGCGTGCAGATAGGCGGCGTAGACCACCCATGTGATGAACGAGACCGTCTCCTTCGGGTCCCATCCCCAGAACCGTCCCCATGCCGCCTCGGCCCAGATCGCACCGAGGATGATGCCGACACCGAAGAGCGGGAACCCGATGATCGTGGTGCGGTAGGCGAGCCGATCGAGGGTCTGGGCGTCCGGCAGACGCTCCGCGAGCGCTGCGAACACTCCGCTGTGCTCCTCGCCCTTCGGGAAGCGGATCCGCAGAAGGAACAGCAGACTCGCCACGCCCGAGACGAGGAAGATGCCGCTGCCGACACTGATGATCGTCACGTGGATCGGCAACCAGAACGACTGCAGGGCGGGAACCACGGGAGCAGCGTCGGCGTACAGCACCGTCGCCGCGAGGAACATGAGGATCAGGACGGGGGCCAGCAGGTAGACCCACATCGTGCGGTAGGCCGGCCTGCGCAGGACGACCAGGCCGAAGATCACAGCGGCGGCGCACGCCATCGCCACGAACTCGTACATGTTGCCCAGCGGGAACCGCTCGGTGGCCAGGCCGCGCAGCACGATGGAAGTGACCTGCAGTCCGGCGACCACGACGACCAGTGCGCGTCCCATGTTGCCGACACGCTGCGACAGGGTGCGCCCGGGGGTCTGGTCGATCCGTCCCGGTCCGGCAGGGGCCGATCGGGTGCCGGAGGCCACGAGTTCGCGTTCCCGCTGCGCCACCAGGTCGGCCCGGTGGGTCGCGTACTCGGCGACGAGCAGCACCAGCGCCAGCACGAGCACCGCGAACGCCGATTCGAAGGCCCAGTCGCTGTACCGCGCGAGGGTGTCGTTCTGTGTCATCAGTTCTTCTTCTCCTGTGCCGCCGGGGCGGAAGGTGCGTTGTCGCCGAGAAGGCGCTCGACCAGACGGTCGAACTCGTCTCCCCATCCGGCCTGATCGGTTCGTGCGAGGCCGCCGAGCTCTACTACGGTTCGTCGTTCACCGTCGATCACTGTACCGTCCGGGTACGCGCGTGCCCACACTCTGCGTCGTTTGACCAGCAGCGATACGAGCAGGCCGATCATCATGGAGATCGCCGCGACCAGCACCCACTGCTGAACCGGGTCGTGGGAGACCTGCAGGTTGACGAAGTCGGTGGCCTTGTCGAACCGCACCTCGGTGCCGTCGGCAAGTGTCACGCTCTCCCCCGGACGCAGGTTGACGCGGTCCTGTTTCACGAGGCGTCCCTGATTGATCAGTTCCTTGCTGAGCGAGAACAGCGACTGCGGGCTGCCGGTGTCGAGACCGGAGTCGCCCTTGTAGATGTCGATGGCGACGGCCGGGTCCGTCATCGCCGGGAAGATCGATGTGAGCAGTGTGCCGTGGAACGACGCCGTCGGCGCGAACAGTCCCTCGATGGCGATCTGGTTCTTCCGGCGCTCGTCGGCGTCGGGGAACATGCCGCCGGGCGGGTCGAAGCGCATCGCGCCGCTGCTGAGGAAGGTCGTCGCGTCGTCCGGTGCCCACTGCAGCGTCTCGGTACGGGTCTCACCGTTCGGCCAGGTGACCGTGAAGGTCGGAGCGTAGCCGTGGCCCTGCAGGTACACACGGTCGCTGCCGACGCGCAGCGGATGATTGACCTTCAACTGCGCGTCGCGCCAGGTGTTCGTGACGAGATCGTCGCCGTACTGGTACTCGATGTCGGAGGTGAACATCTCCGCCTGCCCGTTGTCGAGATAGTCGGCGGCGAAGGTGTGCACCCGTACGCACATCGGGTTCAGTCCGGTCCCGTCGAGCGTGAGACCGGCCCGGAAGGAGTCGAAGGACGCCGGTGATGTCGTGCAGAACTCCTGACCGTTCGCCACGAGGATGCGCTGACCCTCGTAGCCGAGAAGCTTGCCTGCGGCGACCGCGACGAGCAGTCCGACGAGGGAGATGTGGAAGACCAGGTTGCCGGCCTCGCGCAGATAGCCCTTCTCGGCGGAGAGGGTCATCTCGCCGTCGCGCTCCCGGGCACCGCCCTCGCGACGCGCGATCTTCCATCCGCGCAACTGCCCCTGGATGTGCTCGAGGACCGCCTCGGGGGTCTCGGCCACTGTGGTCTGCACATGATGCGGAAGACGCTTCAGGTTGCGGGGTGCGGGGACCGGCGGCGTCCGCAGGGCGCGCAGATGCTCGACGCAACGCGGCAGGATGCAGCCGACCAGCGAGACGAACAGCAGCACGTAGATCGCGGTGAACCAGAAGCTGCCGAAGACGTCGAACAGCTCGAGCCGGTCCATGATCGGGCCGAGGGCCGGACGTGCCGCGATGTACTCGTCGACCTTCTGGTTGTTGAGGCTGCGCTGCGGCAGGAGCGCGCCGGGGATCGCGGCGAGGGCGAGCAGGAACAACAGGACCAGGGCGGTCCGCATCGACGTCAGGCCGCGCCAGGTGTTCCGGACGAGCGCGGCGGCACGTCCGGCCGTGCTCTGCCGGGGCGGAGGCGAGGGTTGCGGGGCGGGCGTCGGGGTGTGTGTCGCGGTCATACGGGCAGAGTCACTTCCGAGATGAACGAGTCACGGATCCAGGACACGAACAGGTCCCATGCGCCGGTGACGAGAGCGATACCGACGGCCACGAGCATCAGGCCGCCGACGATTTGCACGGTACGCGCGTGCGTCCGCAGCCAGCCGACTCCCCGCAATGCCCGCGCCGAACCGAGGGCGAGCACGACGAACGGCAGTCCCAGGCCGAGGCAGTACGCGACGATCAACGCGACCCCACGGGCTGCGGTCGTACCCTCCGTACCCGCCGCGAGCGAGATCACCCCCGCGAGGGTGGGGCCGAGGCAGGGGGTCCACCCGAGCGCGAACACCGCGCCGAGCAGCGGCGCTCCTGCCAGATTGGAGATGCGGCGCGGGGTCGGCCGGGTGTCGCGCTGCAGAGCCGGCACGAGGCCGAGGAAGACCAGACCCATGACGATCGTGATCACACCACCGACCCGCATGAGCAGTTCACGGTTGACGGCGAGCGCGGAGATCGCACCGAAGATCGAGACCGTCGCGAGGACGAACACCACCGTGAAGCCCGCGACGAACAGTGCGGCAGCACCGGCGACCCGGAGCCGTCCGTCGCTGCGGAGCGTCGTCGTACGGGTACCGGCCTGCTCGGCGGTCACGGCCGGAGCCTCGGCTCCCACCACCCCGGCGAGATAGGACAGATAACCGGGAACGAGCGGTACCACACAGGGCGACGCGAAGGAGACGAGACCGGCGAGCAGGCACGCGCCCATCGCCAGCAGCAACGGACCCGACAGGGCCGCGTTCTGGAAGGTCTCGCCGATACCCGACGCCAGGATCGTCATCACCGCTCCGTCTCCGGCTCTGCCGCGACCCGCTCGACGACCGGCTGCAGGTCCTCGGCGAGCAACTCCGTCAGGTACACCGCGGCCACCCGGTGCTCCCGGTCGAGCACGACCGTCGTCGGCACCACCGAGGTCGGATAGTTCCGTCCGAGCGCGAGAAGCGAGCGCATCGGCGGGTCGTAGATCGACGGATAGCCGATCCGCTGATCGGTCACGAAGTCCTGGGCCTTGTCGCGCTGGCTGTCGCGCACGTTGATGCCGAGGAACTGCACCCCGAGATCCTTGGTGGCCTCGTAGACCCGTTCGAGATCGTCGGCTTCGCTGCGGCAGGGGGCGCACCACTGGCCCCACACGTTGAGCACGACCACCTGTCCCTCGTAATCGTCGAGGGAGAGGGTCTCGCCCTCGTTCATGAGGTCTTCCCCGGACAGTTCCCCGAGGGTGCCGCGCTCGGCCGGGGGGTCGTAGAAGATGCGGGTCTGCCCACCGGGCGAGACGAAGTCGAACGTTCCGCCGGTGGCGACGGCGTCGTCGCCGGTGGCACAGGAGGTGAGAAGAACGGCGCCGCAGAGCGCAACGACGGCCGCCCGGAGCACTCTTCTCATGCGCCGTGGACGTTGGGGTCGGAGGCGCCGGCCGGTTCGGAGTACACCAGGTCGACGAGGGTGTCGCCCTCGTAGACCAGGGAGGTCAGCGACGCGAGGCTGCACTGGCGGCGGCGCGGATCGTGCCACAGGCGCTCGCCCTCGAGGAACCGGCGCAGCGTCCACACCGGAAGCTGGTGACTCACGCACACCGCTTCGCGTCCCGCCGCGGCCACGCGCGCGGCGTTGACGGCGGCGAGCATGCGGTGGGCGATCTGCAGGTAGGGCTCCCCCCACGACGGCGTGAACGGATCGCGCAGCTTCCACCAGTGCCGGGGCCGGGCGAGCGCACCGTCGCCGACCGAGACCTTGAGGCCCTCGAAGTCGTTGGCCGCCTCGATGAGGTTCTCGTCGGTGCGGATCTGCAGTCCGTGCTTCTCCGCGATCGGAGCGGCCGTCTGCTGCGCCCGGTCGAGCGGCGATGCGACCACGTGCGCGATGTCGTGGTCGGCCAGCGAGGCCGCGACCGCTCGTGCCTGCGCTTCGCCGGTCACCGACAACCGGAATCCGGCCAGGCGACCGTAGAGGATGCCGGAGGGGTTGTGGACCTCTCCGTGGCGGAGCACGTGCACGATCGTGCGGGTCTCGGACGGGGCGGCGTCGGTCACGTCGATTGTTCCTCGAGGGGTGTGGAAGGGGCGGGAGTTCGTCGGCAGGGAACGCGGTGGGGTTACGGCGCGGTCGCCGCCGCAGCCGCGCGGGCGGCGTGCGGCAGGGCATCGGCGATCCGCGAGAACGCGTCGTCGTCGAGCGCGGACGAGACGAACCACGTCTCGAAGGCGCTCGGGGGCGCATAGACGCCACGCTGGAGCAGAGAGTGGAAGAAGGCCGGGAACCGCCAGGTCTGCGCAGCCTTGGCCTGGTCGTAGTTCGTCACCGGCTCATCGGTGAAGAAGACGCTCAGCAGAGTGCCGGCGTTCTGGATGCGGTGCGGCACACCTTCGGCGGCCAGAGCCTCGCCGAGCAGGCGACCGAGGGTCTCGGCGTTGCGGTCCAGTGCGGCGTAGACGTCGGCGTCGGCGGCCCGCAGGCTCGCGAGGCCGGCGGCGACGGCGACAGGATTACCGGAGAGGGTGCCGGCCTGGTAGACCGGGCCGCTCGGGGCGAGATGGGCCATCACGTCGGCGCGACCGCCGAAGGCCGCGGCAGGCAGACCACCGCTCATGACCTTGCCGAAGGTCATCAGGTCGCCGGAGACACCGTCGATGCCGTGCCAGCCGGTCGGGCTCGCGCGGAAGCCGGTCATCACCTCGTCCATGATCAGCAGCGCGCCGTGCTCGCGGGTGAGCTCGCGGAGGCCCTCGTTGAAGCCGGGCACCGGCGGAACCGTTCCCATGTTGCCGGCGGCAGCCTCGGTGATGACCGCCGCGATCTCGCCGGGGTTCGCTTCGAAGGCGTCGCGTACGGCGTCGAGGTCGTTGTAGGGGACGACGATGGTGTCACCGGCCTGGGCACCGGTGACCCCCGGTGAGGTGGGCAGACCGAAGGTCGCGAGACCGGAACCGGCGTCGGCGAGCAGGGCGTCGACGTGACCGTGATAACAGCCGGCGAACTTCACGATCTTCGATCGTCCGGTGAATCCGCGCGCGAGGCGGACCGCACTCATGGTCGCCTCGGTGCCGGAATTGACGAGCCGGACCTGCTCGACGGGCGCGATGCGAGCGACGATCTCCTCGGCGAGTTCGACCTCACCTTCGGTGGGTGCACCGAACGACAGACCGGCGACGGCGGTGGACCGGACCGCCTCGACGACGGCGGGATGAGCGTGCCCGAGAATCATCGGACCCCAGGAACACACCAGGTCGACATAGGTATTGCCGTCGACGTCGGTGAGCAGCGGACCCGATCCCGACGCGAAGAAGGGGGGATTGCCGCCGACCGATCCGAACGCGCGGACCGGAGAGTTGACGCCCCCCGGTGTCACCTTCGATGCCCGGTGGAAGAGTGCGGCGGATCGAGTGTCGTGGGTGGACGAAGCATCGGGGGTCGCAGTCACGACTTCCAGTGTCCGTAGTTTCGCGAGATTTGCCAAAAACACGGGTGATCAAACCTGATGTGTTTTTTCTCCCGTACCAGGAAAAAGGGACACCGTGAGTGACATGCCGCACCTATCGTCTGAGGCATGCCGACCACAGCCGAACATCTGCGCATTGCTCTCGACGGTGCGTGGCACGAAGCCCGCGAACGCGCACGCACGGATCTCGCGCACGAGAAGTTCGCACCGCACTACACCCCCGAGACCGACAAGGCCCGCGCCATCGCACTCGAGCAGATGCGCCTCCTGGCCGAGCACGGGTACGCCGCGGCAGGCTTCTCCGTCGAATCCGGCGGCATGGGCGACGCGGGCAGTGCGGTGGCCTCCATCGAGATGCTCGCGATGTCCGACCTGTCGCTGATGGTCAAGGCCGGCGTGCAGTGGGGGCTGTTCGGCGGTGCCATCGAGAACCTCGGCACCGAGCGGCACCACGAGAAGTACGTCAGACGACTCATCGATCTCGACGTCCTCGGCTGCTTCGCGATGACCGAGACCGGCCACGGCAGCGACGTCCAGTCGCTCGAGACCACGGCGACCTACGATCCGGACACCCAGGAGTTCGTGATCCACTCCCCCACCCCGTCGTCCCGCAAGGATTACATCGGTGGCGCAGCGCAGCACGCCCGGTTCGCGGCCGTCTTCGCCCAGCTCGTCACGCAGGGTGAGACGCACGGTGTGCACTGTTTCGTCGTCCCGATCCGCGACGAGGACGGCCACGACCTGCCGGGTGTGACGACCTCCGACTGCGGATACAAGGGCGGTCTGCCGGGTGTCGACAACGGCCGCATCGTCTTCGATCGGGTGCGCGTCCCGCGGGAGAACCTGCTCGACAAGTACGCGGACGTCGAACCGGACGGGACGTACGTCTCCGATATCGACAACCCGAGCCGGCGGTTCTTCACGATGCTCGGCACCCTCGTCCGCGGCCGGATCACCGTCGGCGGGTCGGCGGGGGCTGCCGCGCGGGTCGCGCTGTCCATCGCCACCCGCTACGCCGAGAAGCGTCGTCAGTTCGACGCCCCGGGGCGCGAGGACGAGGTTCCGATCATGGACTATCTCGTCCACCAGCGGCGCTTGCTCCCCCTGATCGCCCGCTCGTACGCGCTCGGTTTCGCGCAGAACGAGCTGCTCACGACGATGCACCGGTTGCAGTCGACGTCCTTGCAGGAACTCGACGCGCAGGAGCAGCGCGAACTCGAGGGCCGCGCGGCCGGTCTCAAGGTCGCCAACACCTGGCACGCGTCGCGGGCGATCCAGGAGTGCCGCGAGGCCTGCGGTGGTGCCGGGTACATGGCCGAGAACCGGCTCACGGCGCTGCGCGCGGATGTGGACGTGTTCACCACCTTCGAGGGCGACAACCACGTCCTGACCCAGCTGGTCGCGAAGGAACTGCTCACGGCCTACGCCGACGAGGTGCAGGGCATGAGCCCGGTGGAGTGGATGCGGTTCGCCGCCACCACGATCTCCGACATCGTCAAGAAGCGCACGGCGGCGCAGCAGATCATCCAGACGATCGTCGACACCCGCCAGGACAACGAGGAGGACGGCAGCCTCTTCGACCGTGGCACGCAGGTGACGATGTTCGAGGACCGTGAGCAGTACCTGCTGTCCACCGCCGCCCGGCGTCTGCAGGGCGCGATGAAGCGCGAGGACAATCCGTTCGACGCTTTCAACTTCGTACAGGACCACGTGCTGCACGCCGCCCGCGCGCACATCGACCGGGTCGTGCTCGAGGCGTTCGTCGCCGCGATCGAGGACTGCACGGACGAGACCGCCCGCGACCTGCTGTCGGAACTGTGCGATCTCTACGCGCTGACGATCATCGACGAGGACAAGGCGTGGTTCATGGAACACCGACTGCTGTCGGTCGAACGGGCCAAGGCGGTCACGCGCGGGATCAACGAGCGGTGCCGCAGCCTGCGCCCGCACGCGCTGACGCTCGTGGAGGGTCTGGGTGTGCCCGAGTACCTGCTCGGCTCGGCCATGCTCGAACGTGAGGGAGCGGTCGTTCCGCCTCAGGACGTCTCGGTCTGACCGGGATCGCCGACGAGCTCGCCGAGCCGAGCTCGAAGCTCGTCGGCGTCCTTCGCCCACGCTCGCACGAACGTCCCTCCGGTCAGGCGCAGTCCGACGGCCTTGCGTCCGCGTGGCACGTCGGACAGTTCGCCGAGGCTACGGGCGGTTTCCCATCGTTTCGGTTCCCCGCGGTCGGCGGGCGGCGGCAGCACCGCCTCGATCTCGGCGACCGGCAGTTCCTCGGTGCCCTGCCGCAGGGCCGTGGACGTGAGTTCGACGCTGACGTGCCGGCGGGCCGCCACGACCATGACGTAGGAGAAACCGGCGAGCACGATCGCGAGGATCGGCAACGCGGCCCAGTGCACGACCGGGCCGGTGAGCAGTTCGACGACGAGGGCCACCATGCAGAAGACCGGGCCGATGGCGACGGTGCGCCATCGCGCGCCGGGTTCGTGGAACAGCGGCTCGGCTGCCTCGGACGGGGACGGACCGGTCAAGCGGCGAACGCGCCGGGGATCACGAGCAGCACCGTGGTCACCAGGCCGAGGACGGCGATGAGAGCGATCAACACCAATTCGCGACGGCGCCCATAGGGCCGCGGTTCCAGCTGCATGACGTCCTTTTCGCTCGACGGGAAGGGCCTTCGGACCCACATGGTGAGCCCACCGTACTCTTCCGCCGCGCGCGACGAAACCGAGTGGTACGTCTATTCTTCCGGCAGCCGCAGGAAGAATCGGTTGGCGTCGCGCCGGTGCATCAGCACGATCGCTCCGACGGTCGCGACGGCTTGCAGAATGCCCACCACACCGAGTATCCAGCCCGCGCCACCCTCTCCGACGCCCACACCGAACACGGTGGGCAGGGTCGACAGCGACATGAACACACCGAGCAGGGTCAGTAGCATCCGGGCCCAGTTCTTGGCCTTCAGCAGCTGCCGGACCACCAGGTACAGCAGTCCGACGATCACCAGCCCGATGCCCGCGGTCAGCACGACCAGCACCGGGATTGCCGACTCCAGTTGCTCCGTCGTGATGCCCTCGACGGCCTGATCGGCGGCCATCGTGGACATGAGATCGAGCAGTTCGTCGCGTCGGCTCAGGAGATCGGCGAGACTTGCCGCCAAACTCACGACGGCGAGAGCGAGTACCCCACACCACAATTGGTAGGCGGTGGTGACGTCTCCGGGGACGGGACGGTTCGCCGCGGGACCGGGCCCGACGGGCGGAGCGGGAAAACTCATGACAGGCGACCCGCGACCTCGGCGGCCCAGTAGGTGAGGACGATGTCGGCGCCGGCACGCCGGATCCCCACCAGCGATTCGAGGATCGCGGCGTCGCGGTCGATCCAGCCCTTCTGCGCGGCCGCGCTGATCATCGAGTACTCCCCGGAGATCTGATAGGCGGCCACCGGGACGGGCGAACGGTCGGCGACCTCGCGCAGCACGTCGAGATACGACATCGCCGGCTTGACCATCACCATGTCGGCGCCCTCGGCGAGATCGAGATCCACCTCGTGCATCGACTCCCGGCGGTTCGCCGGATCCTGCTGGTAGGTGCGGCGGTCGCCTTCGAGGGACGAGCCGACGGCGTCGCGGAAGGGGCCGTAGAACGCCGAGGCGTACTTCGCGGAGTAGGCGAGCTGCCCGACTTCGGTGTGTCCGGCCTCGTCGAGAGCGGACCGGAGGAAACCGATCTGCCCGTCCATCATTCCGCTCGGCCCCAGCAGGTGGGCTCCGGCCTCGGCCTGCGCGACGGCCATCTCGGCGTAGCGCTCGAGCGTCGCGTCGTTGTCGACGACACCGGAACCTGTGAGCACGCCGCAGTGACCGTGGTCGGTGAACTCGTCGAGGCAGGTGTCGGCCATGATCACCGTGGAGTCGCCGAGTTCGCTGCGCAACGAACGCAGTGCGCGGTTGAGCACACCGTCGGGATCGCTCGCCGCGGAGCCGCGGGCGTCCTTGTCCTCGGGCCGGGGCACACCGAAGAGCATCAGTCCGCCGACACCGGCGGCCACGGCCTCGGTCGCGGCCTTGCGCAGCGAATCGGCGGTGTGCTGGTACACCCCGGGCATCGACACGATCTCGCGCGGTTCGTCGAGGCCGTCGGCCACGAACATCGGGAGCACGAGATGGCGGGGTTCGAGGGAGGTCTCTGCCACCAGCCGTCGGATGGCAGGGGTGCTGCGCAGCCGGCGGGGACGGATGTCGGGGAACATGGGGAGAACACCTTCCATACGGGTCGTGCGCGGTTCCGGTAGCGGTGACTACCGGAACCGCGCACGAGTCATCGGAACATCAGCGGCGGGCGCGGGACTTCTTCCGCGGCGGGGGCAATGCGCCCTCGGCACGGAGCCGGGCAGCGTGCTCGGCGAGCGCGTCGACCAGCGGACCGATCTGCGCGGTCTCGGGCTGCACGTCCACCCGCAGGCCGAACTCGATCGCGGTCTCGGCCGTCTTCGGGCCGATGCACGCGACGATCGTGCGGGCGTGCGGCTTGCCGGCGATACCCACGAGATTGCGGACGGTCGACGACGACGTGAAGCACACCGCGTCGAAACCACCGGTCTTGATCATCTCGCGGGTCGCGGCCGGCGGCGGAGCGGCACGCACGGTGCGGTAGGCGGTGACGTCGTCGATCTCCCAGCCCCGTTCGCGCAGGCCTTCGGCGAGGGTCTCGGTGGCGATGTCGGCGCGCGGCAACAGCACCCGGTTGACCGGGTCGAAGACGTCGTCGTACGGGGCGAACTCGGCGAGCAGGCCCAGGCTGGACTGTTCGCCGCTGGGCACGAGTTCGGGGATGATGCCGAACGAGCGCACCTTCGCGGCCGTGGCCTCACCGACACACGCGATCTTGACGCCGGAGAACGCCCGCGCGTCGAGACCGAACGCCTCGAACTTCTCCCACACCGCACGCACGGCGTTGGTGGAGGTGAACACCACCCACTGGTAGCGGCCGTCGACCAGACCCTTGACCGCACGTTCCATCTGGGCGGGGCTGCGCGGCGGCTCGACCGCGATCGTCGGCACCTCCATGGGGATCGCGCCGTGCGTGACGAGTCGTTCGCTCATCTCGCCGGCCTGATCCTTGGTGCGGGGCACGAGGACGGTCCAGCCGTACAGGGCGCGCGACTCCCACCACGACATCTTGTTGCGGTGCGAGACGACCTTGCCCACGGTGACGACGAGCGGCCCGACGAGTTCGGAGCCCGCGTCGTTCAGGGTCGCGAGCGTGGCCTCGACGGTGCGCTGCTGACGGGTGGTTCCACGCACGGTGATCGCTGCGGGGGTCTGCGGCGCGAGACCGTGCTCGACCAGCGCGCTGGCGGTCTCGGCGAGGTGACCGGAGGTCGCGTGGAGGACGAGGGGTCCGGGGGCTGCGGCGAGCGCGGCCCAGTCGACCTCTCCGCGCACGTCGACCTCGGTGTGGCACGAGCCGAGTGCCATGCCGGCGTAGCTCGGCACCGACGATCCGGCGGGCAGACCGGGGAGGACCTCGAAGACCACCTGGGTGCGGGCGACGGCGTTGACCTCGGCGATCACCGAGTCGGTCGTGAGGGGATCACCGGCGACGAGGCGCACCACGTCGTGTCCGGTCTTCGCCTCCGCGACGAGCGTCTTGGCCACCTCGGAGGGCTCGCCGAGTGCGGGACGGACCTCGGCGACGGGTTCACCGGTCTCCGGGTCGGCACCGTGGTCGGAACCGACGAGGGCAACGACACCCTTGTCGACATCGGGGTCGGTGAAGGCGATCGTGGCGCCCGCCAGCACGTCACGCGCGCGCACGGTGAGCAGCGCAGGATCGCCCGGCCCCGATCCCACGAACAGGATGCGCCCGGGGTTGTGCTTACGGACTCGGCTCATCGGTCATTCTCCAGTGCGGTCAAATCAGTGATAAGGGCAAATCGGGTGACGGTCACGGCTGGGTCAATCATCGGCAGGTCTCGTCTCGGGAACGATCCCGTGCTCGACCATGAGTTCGCGCGCACCGAGATCGAGCAGTTCGCGCGCGATACGACGGCCGAGTTCCTCGGCCGTCTCCGGCGCCCCCACCGCGCTCGCTCGCAGCACATCCGATCCGTCCAGGGCGGCGGCACACCCGCGCACCGACAACTCCTCGATCACGCGGCCGTCGTCGTCGAGGGATTCGACGACCTCGGCGATCGCCCCGACCGGTGCGGTGCATCCGGCTTCGAGTTCGGCGAGCAGCGACCGCTCGGCGACGACCGCGGCGCGGCTCGGGGCGTGGTCGAGACCCGCGAGCAGTTCGATCATCTCGGGATCGTCCGACCGGCACTCGACGGCGAGCGCACCCTGCGACGGCGCCGGCAGCATCTGCACCGGTTCGAGGGACTCGGTGACGCGGTCGAGGCGCCCGATGCGCGACAGTCCGGCGCGCGCGATGACGATCGCGTCGAGTTCTCCGGAGTCGACCTTGCCGATGCGGGTGTCGATGTTGCCGCGCAGCGGTTCGATCTGCAGTCCCAGTCCGAGCGCGGCGAGCTGTGCCCGCCGGCGCGGTGCCGAGGTGCCGACCTTCGAACCGGGCGGAAGTTCGCCGAGGACGAGTCCGTCGCGGGCGACGAGCGCGTCGCGCGGATCCTCCCGTTCGGGGACGGCCGCGATGACGAGGCGCGGGTCCTGGAAGGTGGGCAGGTCCTTGTAGGAGTGCACGGCGACGTCCACCTCACCGGCGAGCAGTGCCTCGCGCAGCTCGGCGGTGAACACGCCGACACCGATGCGCTGCACGGGGCCGGGGGTGACATCGCCCTTGGTGGTGATGATGACGAGCTCTGCCGGGCGACCGGCGGCGATGAGTGCGTCGCGCACGGTGCCGGCCTGGGTCGTGGCGAGCACGCTGCCACGGGTACCGATCCGCAGTGGGCGGTCCTGCCGAGCAACGTCGTCGCGGGAAACCGATGCGGCTTCGGTGCTCATGCGGTGCCGTCCTTTCGTGAGACCTGGAGTTCGGTGGTGACAGCGGGGTCCAGTGCGGCGGACAGATCCACCGCGAGGGTCGGATCGGTCAGCGAGCCCAGGTCCTTGGTGGGGGTCGCGACCGCCTCGGCCGAACCCGGCCTCAGCTCGAACAGCTCCCGCAGGGCCTCGGCGTACTGGTCGCCTCCCGGCGTCGACGCGAGCTGCTTGACGCGCACCGTCGGCGCGTGGAGGAGCTTGTCGACGACCCGACGCACCGTGCGGGCGACCTCACCGCGCTGGCCGTCGTCGAGATCGGGCAGTCGCGATTCGAGGCGCATCAGCTCGGCCTCGACCACTTCGGCGGCACGCTGACGCAGTGCCGTCACCGTGGGGGTGACCTCCGCGAGGCGCTGCGCGGTGAGGTACTGCGACAACTCGGCGGCGACGATCGTGCGGGCGGCGTCCGCGTCGTTCGCCGCGGCGCCGGCCGACGGGTCGCGCTGCAGCGACTCCATGTCGAAGACCTGCACGCCGGGAAGACCCGCGACGGCGGGATCGACGTCGCGCGGCAGGCCGAGATCGCAGATCGCGAGGGGGCGTTCGCCGCGCCCGGGCTGTGCGAGCGCACGGTGCGCGTCGGCGAGAGTGACGACGGCGCCCACGGCCCCGGTGCAGGTGACGGCGACATCGGCGCGGCTCAGTGCGGCCGCGAGGTCGTCGAACGCGACGACCTCGGCCTCGACACCGGCGGCCCGCGCGGTCTCGGCGAGTCGCTCGGCGCGATCGCGGGTGCGGTTGGCGACGACGATCGAGCCGATCTCCGCCCGGACGAGGTGTGCGACGGCGAGACCGCCCATGGCACCGGCCCCGATCACTGCGGCGGTGCGGCCCCGGAGGTCGCCGCCGAGGAAGTTCGCGGCCTTGTCGAGCGCAACGGAGACGACGGAGGCACCGGCGGCGTCGATGCCGGTCTCCGAGTGCACCCGCTTGCCGACACGCAGCGCCTGCTGGGCGAGTTCGTGCAGTGTGCGGCCTGCGGCCTGCTGGGCGTCGGCGGCGGCGTAGGCCGTGCGGATCTGCCCGAGGATCTGCTGTTCCCCCACGACCATCGAGTCGAGACCGCTCGCGACGGAGAAGAGGTGTTCGGCCGCCGCCTCGCTGTATCGGACGTAGGCGTGCTTGTGCAGTTCGGTGACGGGAAGACCCGAGTGCTCGGCGAGCAGATCGCTGACCGCGGCCAGCGCACCGTGGAAGGCGTCGACCACCGCGTAGATCTCCACCCTGTTGCAGGTGGAGACGATCATCGCTTCGGAGATCTTGTCCGACGCCAGCATCTTGTCGGTGAGCTTGGGACGGTCGGTGTCCGTGACCGCAACCTTCTCGAGCACCGGGACCGGTGCGCTCCTATGCGATATCCCGACGAGGAGAACACTCACGGTGCGATCACCGATCCGTTTCTGGTCGCGGCCGATCCCATCGGACCCGCCTTTCCTGTTGTGGTACGCCGTGCAGAGCTTCGGGTGGAGACCCGCGGGATGCCGGCGGGGCGGACGTCGCCGGCTGCCGGACGGACGTCGGCGCTCGCGGAACGGGCGGTCTCGTCGTTGCGCGTGCTGTTGAAGGACAGGACCTGCATCTCGACGGACAGGTCGACGCGGCGGATCTCGACATGCTCGGGCACCTCGAGTTCGACGGGCGCGAAGCTCAGGATGCTGCGCACCCCTGCGAGCACGAGCAGGTCGCACACCTGCTGCGCGGCGTCGTCGGGGGTGGCGACGACACCGATGGTCGCGCCGAGTTCGCGGGCGCCGCTCTCGAGATCGTCGACGGGCCGGACGACGAGGTCGCCCACACGGGTGCCCACCACGGCGGGATCGGAATCGAAGAGTCCGGCCATGGTGAAACCGCGGCGGTCGAAACCGGGATACCGGGCGAGCGCCCGTCCGAGATTGCCCACTCCCACGAGTACGACGCGGTGACCCCGGTCGAGCCCGAGGGCGGCTTCGATGCGGGACTGCAGGCGCAGGACGTCGTAGCCGACGCCGCGCACTCCGTTGGGCCCGAGGAAGGACAGATCCTTGCGCAGCTTGGCGGAACCGACCCCGGCCGCGGCCGCGAGTTCCTCACTGGAGACGATGAGCGTGCCCGCTTCCGCGAACGCACCGAGGACCCGGAGATAGGTCGCGAGACGCGTCACAGTAGCCTGGGGGATATCGCGGACCGGAGGGGTGGAAGTGGCACCCTCGCCGGACTCGGCGGTGCCGCGAGCGTCCTCGCCCTGCGGTGGGTGCAACTGCGTCACGGTACGTGGCTCCTCGTCCGGCCGGTGGATACACGCCTGGCCTCACGGTGATCCGGGAATTCGTTCACACCACGGTAACCGCTTGTGAAGCCATGCACAAAGTTGCTCGAAGCACCCCGAATGTGCTTCCCACCTGCTGTACGACGAGGGCCTGTCGCGTCAGCGAGCGAGATCGGCACGCAAGCGCGGCTCGTCGACCTCCCAGTAACTGTGTTCGCGTCCGTCGAGCAGGACGACGGGCAGGCGGTCCCCGAATTCGGCTCGCAGATCGGGATCGGTTGCGGCAGCAAGATCCACGTCGATGCAGGTGACCTCGACGCCGAGCTCCTCGGCGAGCGCCTCCAACTGTTCGCGTGCCGGCCCGCACGCGCCGCATCCGGCACGGACGAGAAGTGTCAGATGATGACGGCGCGCGGAACCGTCCGTTGCCGAAGACGAATGCTCACTCATACCTCCACTGTGCGGCACGGCCCGTCGAGATGAACGTCACACCCGGTCACGGGGGCGACGGCCTCCCCGTGACGAACGGCATCGCGGGCTAGGCTTGGCGCGGGTCGCCCGCGGACGCGCCGGGCACGACCCCGCCCGTTTCGACAGCCCCGCCCGTCACGACACCGGAGGTGCGAGTGCCAGGACGTTCGTTCCCCTACAGCTGGGGCATGGGTGAGACGTGGGCGCGCATCATCCGTCCCGGACGCCGGCTCTTCTCCCGCAAGTTCGGACCCAGCGAGGAAGAGGTCCGCGCCAATCTCGCAGGTGAGGCGAGCGCCGACGCCGCCCTCGCCCTGCAGGAATCCCGCGTCGAACCCGAGCCCTCGCCCGACACCACGCCCGTTCCGCGCGATCTGACCGCGGCGGCCTTCTTCGACGTCGACAACACGATGGTGCAGGGTGCGTCGATCATCCACTTCGCCCGCGGCCTCGTGGCACGGAACTATTTCGACAAGTCCGACCTGTTCGAGTTCGCCTGGCAGCAGGTCAAGTTCCGCCTGACCGGCAAGGAGAACATGAACGACGTCGCGTCCGGTCGCGACAAGGCCCTGTCGTTCGTGCAGGGCCGCTCCACCGAGGAGCTGCGCCGGCTCGGCGCGGAGATCTACGACGAGATCATCGCCGACAAGATCTGGCCGGGCACCCGCGCTCTCGCGCAGATGCACCTCGACGCCGGGCAGCAGGTATGGCTCGTGACCGCGACGCCGGTCGAACTGGCCGACGTCATCGCCGAACGCCTCGGCCTCACCGGTGCGCTGGGGACCGTCGCCGAGTCGGAGAACGGGGTGTTCACGGGCCGTCTGGTCGGCGACATCCTGCACGGTCTCGGCAAGGCGCACGCGGTACGCGCCCTCGCGATCCGTGAGGGTCTCAATCTCAAGCGGTGCACGGCATACTCCGACAGCCACAACGACGTGCCGATGCTGTCGGTGGCGGGCACGGCCGTCGCGATCAACCCCGATCCGGATCTGCGGCAGGTCGCCCGTACGCGCGGGTGGGAGATCCGCGATTTCCGGACGGCGCGCAAGGCCGCGAAGGTCGGGGTGCCGACGGCGCTCGGCCTCGGGGCCGCAGGTGGTGCGGTCGCGGTCCTCGTGGGCCGCCGCCGCGATCGAGCGGCATAGGCCGGAGGCGGCGGCACTCAGCCGAGGAAGACGTTGCGGCGACGCGTGAGCAGCTTGTAGAGGGTCTGCTGGATCGTCTCACGTACGTGGTCGGTGACCTCGAACAACACCATCGGATCTTCCGCCGCCGCGTCGTCGTACACGTCGGTGACGATCGGTGTGCCGAACTCGATGTACCACTTGGAGGGCAGCGGCACGATCCCCAGCGGTCCGAGCGCCGGGAACTGCGGGGTGATCGGGAAGTAGGGCAGGCCGAGCAGGCGGGCGAGCGAGGTGAGGTCGGCGAGATTCGGGTAGATCTCCTCCGAGCCGACGATCGAGCACGGCACGATGGGTGCCTGGGTGCGCAGTGCCGCCGACACGAAACCACCGCGTCCGAACCGCTGCAGTTTGTAGCGTTCCTTGAACGGTTTGCCGAGCCCTTTGTAGCCCTCGGGGAAGACCGCGACCACCTGGTCCTGGGCGAGCAGGCGTTCGGCGTCGGGATGGCACGCGAGGGTGTGGCCCGCCTTGCGGGCGACCGTCCCGACCACGGGCAGACCGAAGGCGAGGTCGGCGGCGAGCATCCGCAGCGGACGGTCGGCGTGGTCGTGCACGGCGACGGAGGTCATCAGCGCATCGACGGGGAGCGTGCCGGCGTGGTTGGCGACGACGAGCGCGCGGCCTTCGGCGGGGATGTTCTCGATGCCGCGGACCTCGACGCGGAACCACTTGTCGAACAGCGGGCGCAACACCGGCAGGACGACGTTGTCGGTGAAGTGCGGGTCGAAGCCGAAGTCGTCGACCTCGTAGTCGCCGGTCATGCGGCGGCGGACGAACTCGGCGGTAGCGGTGACCTGCTGTGCGAGGGTTCCGCGCAGGTCGTCGAGGAACTGATCGGTGCGGCTCCTCCGTTCGGGGGTGGACGGTGGCCCCATCGACGGATGGGGTGTGCGTGCGACCCGTTCGCCGGGACGGCGGTTGCCGGCGTGCAACGGGATGACCTTCGCGACCTCCGTCATCGCGTCTCCCTCGTCTCTCCGAGCACGGAGAGCGCCATCGACTCGGCCTTGTCCACCCATTCGGTCTTCACGAGGCGGGGGAGGGCGAGGCCCCGGGCGAAATCGTCGAGCGCTTCTCTCGTGGTCCAGCGTGGCTCGAATCCGAACTCGTCGCACATGCGCGTGGTGTCGAGTCCGCATCCGAAATGGAAATAGTCGAGTTCTTCCTTGGTGAACGAGTTCATCACGGAACCCATGAGTGCGTGCCCCACGGTACGGAACAGTGCGTAGGGCATCGGCACGATGACGCCCCCGGCCCGGCGCACGGCCTGGGTCATCATGACGATGCCCTCACCGGCGATGTTGTACGTCCCGGGTGGCCCGGCGACGACCGCGTGTTCGAGCGCACCGAGCGCGTCCTCCTCGTGGAGCAACTGGAGGCGCGCGTCGCGGCCGAGCACGTTCGGGACCAGCGAGGAGGTGAGATAACTCGATACCGAGCCGGGCAGCCGGTTCCCGACGGTGGGTGCGAGCCGGAGGATGGTGGTCGCGATGTCGCTGCGCCGCCGGGCGACTCCGCGCAGATACCCCTCGACCTCCAGCATGTCGCGGGCGAAGGCACCGGTGGGCCGGCGGCGGGCACTCATCTCCTCGGTGAACTTCGCGGGATCCTTGGCGCTCGAGCCGTAGACGACGGACGAGGACCGCAGCACGATCCTGCGCACCGACGGCGCCTTCTGGCACACCGCGAACAACTGCATCGCGCCGAGGACGTTCATGTCCTTCATCGCGGTGCGGCTGCCCGACTTCGGGGCCTTGGTGACGGCGGACGCGTGGACGACGGTGTCGACGTCCATGTTGCGGATGATCTTGCCGATGAGCGGATTGCGGATGTCGGCGAGCACGAACTCGGCCCGGCCCATGCGTCGGAGCATGTCCTTCGACGGTGACTGCGTGTCGACGCCGATCACCCGCTCGATATCCGGATTCTGGGCAAGCCTGGTGACGAGGAAACCACCCAGGAACCGACTTGCTCCGGTGACCAGCACGACTCGCGGACGTGCCGCCTCGTGCCCCTGCGAAACCACTCGTGAACCCCCTGCTGCACCACACGCGTCATCGGTCACATTCGCCCCGGCGCGGTATGCCGTCCCACAATACGGCCACTTCGCTGCCGTCGCACGACAGGTCGGTGAATTTTCGGGTGCCGGGATGCGGAGACGAACGATGCCCGTCACCATGGATGGTGACGGGCATCGGACAGGCGCAATGCTTACTTGCCGAGTTTACGACGCTGCACTCGAGTGCGGCGGAGCAGCTTGCGGTGCTTCTTCTTCGACATGCGCTTACGGCGCTTCTTGATCACAGATCCCATGTGGGCATCCCTCACGTTCCTTGTAGCGTTCCTGCGCACGCCGGTGACGTACGCCTGATGTATGTCGACGCTGGGCCTCGTGGCGACGAGTAACAGCGCCTCACGACACCGGCTGGCCGGTACGACGTCAAGCAATCCTACCGGGGCGGCCCACCGGCGTGAAACCGAGGTCCGCCCCGGGACGCGACTTCCCTCGCGCACCGGATCCGTTCGCCGAACCGCCGTCCCCGACGACGCGCCGACCGTCCCTTATCCGACGTCGAAATACGACGTCTCCAGATAGTCGTGGACGGCCTTCGCGTGCACGCGGAACGACCGTCCCACCCGCACTGCGGGTAGTTCGCCGCTGTGCACCAGCCTGTACACGGTCATCTTCGACACCCTCATGAGAGCTGCCACTTCGGCAACCGTCAGGAACTGGGTACCGGCGAGAACCGACTGTCCGTCTTGAGGTTGACCCTTCGACGGCGTGTTTCCTGAAACCATTACACACCTCCGGCACGCCCGCGCCGCCGGCTTCCCCTCCGGCGGAACAGACACGCACGTGCTGATTCGAGCTTAGCGTGACAAATGGTTCGTGTGCGACGATGCAGCCGGGGAATTTCCGGCGAGCGAGCCGTTCGTCGTCACGCTACGCCTCACCTGGGCCTCTGTCAGGCGGTCCCGGAGAGCCCTTCCCGGGCCACGGGCGACACCTGATCGGATGCCGCTCCGAGTTGCGCGGAACGACGCTTTGCGGCGTCGAGCGCCTCGTAGAAGGCAGTGCGCACCCCTCCACGCTCGAGTTCGCGGATCGCTGCTGCGGTGGTTCCTCCCGGCGAGGTGACCGCCGCGCGCAGGTCGGCGGCGTTGTCTCCGGAACGCGCGAGCATGGCCGCCGAACCGGTCATCGTCTGCACCACCAGGTCGGTGGCGACCGCTCGGGTCAGACCGAGCGCGACACCGGCATCGATCATCGCCTCCGCGACGAGGAAGAAGTAGGCGGGACCGGATCCGGACACCGCGGTGACCGCATCGATCTGCGACTCCGGGACCACCGAGACCGTCCCCACGCTCGCGAGGATCTCGCGGACCGTGTCGAGATGCTGCTGCTTGACGTACCGGCCCGCGGACAGCACGCTCGCACCCTCCCCGACCAGCATCGGGGTGTTCGGCATCACGCGCACGACGGGGAATCCCGCCGGGAGCTTGGTCTCGTAGCGGACCGTCGGGATGCCGGCCGCGAGCGACACCAGGATCTGTTCGTCGTCG
Source organism: Rhodococcus sp. Q1 (assembly GCF_004153645.1). NCBI lineage: Bacteria > Bacillati > Actinomycetota > Actinomycetes > Mycobacteriales > Nocardiaceae > Rhodococcus > Rhodococcus sp. Q1. The sequence continues at coordinate 118,971 of NZ_SDMJ01000005.1, forward strand.
TTCCCGGCGTCGACCGCCGCGAGGGCGGTGACGACGGCGTCCACATCGTTGGGCTTGACGGCCACGACGACCACGTCGGCGCCTTCCGCGGCGTCGGCGGTGCTGTCGGTGACCCGGATCGAGTAGGTCCGTGACAGTTCGTCACGTCGTTCCTCGAACTTCTCGGCGACCACGAGATCCTTGGTCGCGAAACCGTTCTTCAGCAGACCCGAGACCAGCGCCTCGCCGATCCTGCCGCCACCGATCACTGCGATTCTCGTCATGGGGACAGACTGCCACGACGGCTCGTGCGGTCCACACCACGGTGACGGTCGTGCGGTCACACCGCACGACCCGCCTGCCGGGACCGACCTCGGTGGAGTGCGTCAGCGCGGCATCATGGCCAGCTGACGCGACTGCACGACGACCTGACCGGTCGAGTCGACGACGGTGTGGTCCTCCTCGAACCAGGTGTTGCCGAGGACGCTGCTCTCGGCGATGACGCGCAGCCATCCCGGAGCCGGCACCCGGCGCAGATATGCGGTGAGCTGCACCGTCGGCGCCCACCCGAATCGGCCGAGGTTCATCGCCACGGGAGCCGACACGTCGCCGCACATGAGCGCGAACAGTACCGAGGTGTCGACGTCGGCCTCGTCGCCCGGTGACGGCCGCGTCCACATCGACACGAGCGGTTCGCCCTGCTCTCCGTCGAGGAAGCGCGCGGTGGAGGCGTCGATCCGGAGCCGGGAGGTGGAGGCGAACTTCACGATCTGCCCCATGGGGTGCTCGGGGGTGACGAGCACCGACCCGTCCGGCGGGTCGGCGGGCATGGTGGTCGCGCGGTGCGGCACCGTGTGGAACGGCTGCTCGGTGTCCGGTGCGCCGAGGGTGACGCTCGCCCGCACCGCCACGCGACCGGCCTGGGACAGCTCGACGTCCACGACACCGATCTGTTTGCCCTGCTTGCGCAGGACGGTGGTGAGCTCGACGTCGCCGGGATCGGGCGCGGAGACGAACGAGGCGCTGACGGCGAGGGGCTGGGTGAGGGGGTCGACGCCGGCGTCGAGCACAGACCTGCGGGCCACGGACGCGCAGACCGCGAGCAAGCAGCCGCCGTGCACCTTGGGTCCGATGGTCCACACCGGAGCGATGTGGGCTTGCCATGCGGCGGTGCCGTCGGGGTGGCCGCCCGGCACCCGGGTGACCGAAGTCAGGTCGCGGAAGGGCTGGTCGGTGGGGGTCACTGCTGCTCCTGGTGGTCGTTCGGGGCCGGATCGTCGCCGGTCGTGGGGAGATCGCCGGACCCGAACATGTGGGCGGCGAGATGCTGGTGGGCCAGTCGGCGCATGGCGGTGAGCACCGGTTCGTACAGCGCGGTCCCGAGCACGGCCGCCTCCACGGTGATCTCCCGGGAGTCCGTCGGCAGCAGCTCGAGGTCGAGCTCGGCGATGGCGCGGACGTGTCGGCCGTAGGCATCGATCCGGCGATGTCCCATCCGCAGACCGGCCGTCTCGAGTGCCGCGAGCGCATGTTCGAGTTGTGCCACGGCCGCGAACCGCGGGTCGTAGATCTGGCCGAGGTGTTCGAGCAGCCGACGGGCCCGGGGGTAGTCGGGACCCGTCGAGCCCTCGACGTAGGGAGGCAGCGCGGCAATGGCGTGGCCGAGTTCGACGAACAGGTCGTCGCGGGGGTTGTCGACGAGCTCCACGACGGTCTTGATCTTCTCGAGTGGCAGGCCCTGGGCGGCGAGAGCCCGGACGAGACCGAGGCGGCGGACGTGCCGGTCGTCGTAGGTCGCCGAGGTAGCGCTCGTCGCCACCCCGGGCATGAGCAGCCCTTCCCGCAGGTAGTACTTCACCGTCGGCAGCGGCATGCCGCAGCGCTCGGCGAGTTCCGAGATACGCACGGATCACCTCCCGTCCTCGACACCGGATACTACAACTATCCAGTTACGTGGATCCTGGTGAGCAGGTGTGGAGAGGACTTCCGCGCCGGAGCGACTCGGCAGGATGTTCGTGGCGGTTCGGCGGTTCCGCTCGCCGGCATCCCTCACCGCGGGTGCTGATCTCAGGCGTCGCCGTGTTCGCCGCCGGAATCGGTGCGCTCCGATTCGGGTATGCGCGCGATGTCCGTGTGCCGGGGACTCTCGGGACCGGCCGTGAGCGCGCGCGTCGCCGAACGATCCAGATGCGTCCGCGCGAAGGCCAGCGACCGGGCCAGCATCCCGGCACGCTCGGCACGTGTGCGCGCGCTCTGGGTGCTGATCTCGAGCACGACGTGACCCCCGAAATCGCTCGCCGCGATTCGGCGGCAGACCTCCGCGCACGGCTGCGTGCCCGTTCCTGGGACGAGGTGCTCGTCGAGCGAGGACCCCCTGCCGTCGGCGAGGTGGAGGTGGGCCAGCCCCTCCCCCATCCGATCCGCCAGTGCGAGAGCGTCTGCTCCTGCCGTCGCGGTGTGCGACAGGTCGAGCGTGTAATGCGCGAAACCGGTGTCGGTCGGGTCGAGCGACGGGCTGTAGGCAGAGACCGCGCGGCCCGGACCGCGTCTGCGCAGACGTTCGGCGCCGCGATCACGACCACCGAAGACGACGTCGGCCCTCATGGGATACATGTTCTCGACCGCGACCGCCACGCGACTGTCGGCCTCCAGTGCCGCGACCTGATCGGAGAAGCCCTCCGCATAGCGGCGCTGCCACCGGAAGGGTGGATGGACCACCACGGTCTCCGCCCCGAGGATCTCTGCGACACGCACCGAACGGTCGAGCTTGGCGGCGGGATCCGCTCCCCACACGCGCTGCGAGATCAGCAGGCACGGCACGTGCACGGCGAGCACCGGCACCCCGTACTCGCGGACGAGACGCTCCACCGAGGTGGGATCCTGGCTCACCGGTTCCGCCCACACCATCAGCTCGACCCCGTCGAAGCCGAGGTCGGCCGCGAACCGGAACGCCGCTTCGGTGTTCTCCGGGTAGACCGAAGCGGTGGACAGCCCTACCCGGATTCCCTGCGCGGTCGGCATCGGCTCACCCGCCGGGAAGCAGGAACAGGAGCGGCCCGAAGGACACGAAGGCTCCCACGGCGAGTGCGATGAGCTGGCTCGTGATGTCGTCGGTGCGCCGCAGTACGCGCACGAGCGCGACCAGGCCGACGATCACCAGCAGGGCGAGCGCGAAGGCGACCCAGGGCATGAGATCCCACAGACGCTCGAAGCCCTTGAACAGCAACCCACCCGCGACGATCGCCGCGACGCTCTCAACGATCAGCAACGCCCACTGCTTGAGGCTGCTGCCTTGATCCGCGTCGCCGGAACTCTTCCGTGCCGAGTCGACGGCCGCGGCGGCCGACGATCCCGTGCCTCGGGACTTCCGCGAACGCGTCGCCGGCGATGTCTTCTCCGCAGGCGCATCGGAGGTCCCGGCCGCAGCACCGATGGTGTCGGTCGAGTCGTCGAGGTCGGAGCCGGTGCCCTGCAGGTCGCTCGCAGGACCGGACAGCAGTCGCGGTTCCGCGACATCGGCCTTGCGCGCCGATACCGCCGGCGCACTCGCCTTCTCGGACTTCTTGTCGGGGACCGCCTCACCGGGCTGCGCACCCGTTGCGGCAACCGCGCCGAGATGCGCCCGCGCGCGGCGCGGAAGCGCTTCGGGACGAATGATCTCGGTCGGCGACTCGACCTTCGGCGGAGCCGACACGGACGCCTTCGATACGGTCGCATTCGCCTCGGGAGAGGGCGGTGTCTCGGCCGGAGGTGTCGTCGATCCGGTCTTCACGGGAGGTGTCTTCGCGGAAGCCTTCACCGGAGGCGTCTTCGCGGGAGCCGTCTTCGATTCGGCAGCGACCCGCGGCGTCACGGTGGTCTTCTCGACATCGGACAGCGCGAAGGTCGCCGTCTTCGGCGTCTCGGCCGTGCGGTCCACCGGTGTCGCCGGTTCGCGGGTCTCCGTCTCGGCGGGAGCGACCGGATCCGTCTGCTCGGCAGTCTTGTCGTCGGCTGCACGCGTGATCGGGATCTCACCCGTCAATTCGGCGACCGAGATGCCGCCGCTCGCACCTCGTCGGCGTCGTCCCCCGGCCCGCGTTCCCACCTTCTGGCCGTTACGCGCCAACAGCTCGGCCACGGAGATCTGGCCCGTGTCGTTGCTGCGATTCTCGCTCATCCGGTTGCCACCACCAGTTCGCCACCCATATCCGTATCGAGCTTCCGAAGAATCAGGCCTTCGCGCAACGCCCAGGGGCAGATCTGCAGCGTTTCCACTCCGAGGGCACGCATACTCGCCTCCGCGACGAGGGCGCCGGCGACGAGCTGCTCGGATCGGTCGGAACTGACCCCTTCGAGTTCTGCCCGGTCGGCCGTGGTCATTCGCGAGATGAAGGCGATGAGCTGACGCAGTCCGCTCGCCGTCAGGGTCCGTTGTACCCGCAGGCCCGCCGACGAAGGAGCCGCGCCCGTCAGGCGCGCCAGGGTCCGGAAGGTCTTGGACGTGCCCACGCACAGATCCGGGTCGCCCGCGCTGCTCAGGATCTTCGCCGGTTCGGCGAGTTCCGCGTCGAGCCAGTCGCGCAGAGCCGATATCCGGCGCTTCCCGGGCGGGTCCTCACGGAACCAGTCGCGTGTGAGTCGCCCGGCACCGAGCTGGAGGGAGTAGGCGATCTCGGGATCTTCGTCGCCGCCGAACGTGAGCTCGAGCGAGCCACCCCCGATGTCGAGATCGAGGATGTTTCCGGCGCTCCAGCCGTACCAGCGACGCACCGCCAGGAATGTCAGCCGGGCCTCGTCCTCACCGGAGAGCACGTCCAGCGACACCCCGGCTTCCCGGCGCACGCGTTGGAGGACCGCCTCGGAGTTCCCGGCGTCGCGCACCGCGGACGTGGCGAACGCCATGAGTTCCCCGCATCCCGACGTGCGGGCGATGCTGGCGAACTCGGCGGTGGTCTCGACGAGCCGGTCGGCGCCCCTGGTGGTGATGTCTCCGTTGTCGTCCGTGTTCTCGGACAGCCGCAGGGTGGCCTTCGTCGAACTCATCGGCGTGGGGTGCCCACCACGATGGGCGTCCACCACCAACAGGTGGACGGTGTTGCTTCCGACGTCGAGTACCCCTAAGCGCACATCAACACGGTACTGGGTCTACCGTCGGGACCTGTGACAGCAGGTATGTCCCATGCCCCACACAAACTCGACCCGGCCCCCGAAGTCCCTCTCGACTTCCCTCGGGAATGGGTGGAGTTCATCGACCCCGACAACGACGAACACGTCATCGCCGCAGACATGACATGGTTGCTCTCGCGGTGGACCTGCGTGTTCGGCACCCCGGCGTGCCAAGGCATCATCGCCGACCGGCCCGACGACGGGTGCTGTTCGCACGGCGCATTCCTGTCCGACGACGACGACCGCACGAAGCTCGCGAAGGCAGTGAAACACCTCACGCCGGCCGATTGGCAGTTCATGGACAAGGGCCTGGGCAAGAAGGGCTATCTCGAAGAGGACGAGATCGACGACGAGCCCGCCCTGCGCACCCGCCGTTACAAGGGCGCGTGCATCTTCCTCAACCGCCCCGGATTCGAGGGCGGCCAGGGATGCGCCCTCCACACCATGGCGTTGCGACGCGGCATCGAACCGCTCGAGATGAAGCCCGACGTGTGCTGGCAGCTCCCGATCCGGCGCACCCAGGACTGGGTCGAACGGCCCGACGGCACCGAGGTGCTGCGCACCGTCATCACCGAGTACGACCGGCGCGGCTGGGGCGAGGGCGGTCACGACCTCGACTGGTACTGCTCCGGCTCACCCGACGCACACGTCGGCGAGCGTCCGGTCTGGCAGTCGTACGCCCCCGAACTCACCGAACTCCTCGGAGCGGCGGCCTACGACGAGCTCGCGCGCCTGTGCCGGCGACGCCAGGGACTCGGCCTCGTCGCGATCCATCCCGCGACGTCGGCAGCACAAGCGGGAGACGGTCAGGCCTCGAGCTTGTAACCGAGGCCGCGCACCGTCACGAGGTGGCGCGGCTTGGCCGGGTCCTGCTCGATCTTCGAGCGCAGTCGCTTGACGTGGACGTCGAGGGTCTTGGTGTCGCCGACGTAGTCGGCGCCCCAGACCCGGTCGATGAGCTGGCCTCGGGTGAGCACCCGTCCCGAATTGCGCAGGAGGTATTCGAGCAGGTCGAATTCCTTGAGCGGCAGGGCGATCGGTTCTCCATCGACGTGGACGACATGACGGTCGACGTCCATCCGCACCGGGCCGGCCTCGAGCAGTCCGTCGTCCGGCGCGGTCTCGCTCTCGGTGTCGGCCCCACGCCGCAGGACCGCCCTGATCCGTGCGATGAGCTCGCGGGCCGAGTACGGCTTGGTGACGTAGTCGTCGGCACCGAGTTCGAGCCCGACGACCTTGTCGATCTCGCTGTCGCGGGCCGTGACCATGATGACCGGAACACCCGAGCGGGTCCGTAGTTGTTTGCACACGTCGGTGCCGCTCATTCCGGGGAGCATCAGATCGAGCAGGACGATATCGGCGCCCTGCCGGTCGAACTCGGCGAGGGCCGAGGGACCGTCGCCTGCGATCGTCGTCTCGAACCCTTCCTTGCGCAGCAGGAAGGCGAGCGGATCCGCCAACGATTCCTCGTCCTCGACGATCAGCACACGCGTCACGAACTGGTCCTCCGTCTGTTTCTCGATATCCGTCCGCCCGGGAGCCCGGGTGGGGTCTGTGTCACGATCCGACCGCCTTCTCGGTGCGTTCGACGGTCTCGTCGTCGCTGTCCTCGACATGGGCGGGAACGAGCAGGGTGAAGGTGGAGCCGGTGCCCGGCTTGCTCCACAGGGTGATCTCGCCGTGGTGGTTCGCGGCCACGTGCTTGACGATGGCCAGCCCGAGGCCGGTGCCCCCGGTGGCCCGCGAGCGGGCCTTGTCGACGCGGAAGAAACGCTCGAAGACCCGTTCCTGGTCTTCCTTCGCGATACCGATCCCCCGGTCGGTGACGGCCATCGCGACCTTGCCGTCGCGCAGCGACCTGCTGATCGACACCGGTGAGCCCGCCGGCGAATAGGCGATGGCGTTCTCGATGAGATTGGTCAGGGCGCTGACGAGCAGTGTCCGGTCGCCGAGCACCTCGTACCCGCTCGGCCGGTCGGTGCTGATCGTGATGGAGGCGTTCTCGGCGGTCAGGTGTGTCCGCTCGAGGGCTTCGGTGACCACGGTGTCGACGTCCACGACTTCGAGGTCGGGCAGTTTCTCGGCGCCCTGCAGCCTGGACAGGGCGATCAGCTCGGTCACCATGTTGCCCAGGCGGGTCGCCTCGCGTTGCACCCGCTCGCCGAAGTGGCGGACGGTGTCGGGATCGTCGACCGATTCGAGCAGTGCCTCCGCGAGCAGCGCCATCGCCCCGACCGGCGTCTTGAGTTCGTGGCTGATGTTGGCGACGAAATCGCGGCGAGTCGCTTCCATCCGGACCTGTTCGGAGTCGTCGAAGGCGTAGAGCACGACGAAGCGCGGGTCGCGGTCGAGGAGTGGCCGCACCGTGCACCGCACGGCGAGGCGGTCCCGTCCGAGCGAGGATTTCGTACCGAGGTCGAGTTCGAGAGGCTTGCGGCTCTCCAGAACCCGGGTGGCCGCGATCCAGGCACGATCGTCGATGAGACGGTTGCGTACGAGTCCGAGTTCCTCGGCCCTCGGATTGAACAGGATGACGTCGTGGAACTTGTCGACCACGGCGATCCCGGTCGACGACCCGTGGACGACGGCGTCGAGCACGTCGAGCATCGTGAGGTCGGCGTCGTCGCTGCCGTGCGCCCGGCGCTGCGCCAGCCTCCCGACGGCGACGGTGACGATCCCGCCGAGGACCGCCGCGACCACGGCCAGCATGACGGCCTGCGTAACACTCACACTTGGAATCGTAATGACACCGGTACCCCGCCGGACACCGGGTAGCCGGCATTTCCCGCACGTCACACCGCATTTTTCGGTTGTTCGAGCGTTGTTCACCGATTGTTCGCCCGGCACGGACGCAACCGACCCCGTCGCCGGCCGGCGACGGGGTCGGTTGTCGGTCCTGTCGGAACCGTTACTTGGCGCCCTGGTTCGCGACCGCGGCCGCTCCGGCAGCCGCGGCCTCGGGATCGAGGTACGTTCCGCCCGGGTTCAGCGGACGCAGGTTCTCGTCGAGGTCGTAGCGCAGCGGGATGCCCGTCGGGATGTTCAGGCCGGCGATGTCGTCGTCGGAGATCCCGTCGAGGTGCTTGACGAGTGCGCGCAGCGAGTTGCCGTGTGCGGTGACGAGCACGGTCTTGCCCGCGAGCAGGTCCTGGGAGATCGTCGACTCCCAGTACGGGATCAGACGGGTGACGACGTCCTTCAGGCACTCCGTGAGGGGAACCTCGTCGACGTCGGCGTAGCGCGGGTCGGCGTCCTGGCTGTACTTCGAACCCGGCTCGATCGGCGGCGGCGGGGTGTCGTAGCTGCGACGCCACAGCATGAACTGCTCCTCGCCGAACTCGTCCTTGATCTCGGACTTGTTCTTGCCCTGGAGCGCACCGTAGTGGCGCTCGTTGAGACGCCAGTCGCGGATGACGGGGATCCAGTGCCGGTCGGCGGCGTCGAGCGCGAAGTTGGCGGTGCTGATCGCGCGGCGCAGCAGGGAGGTGTAGGAGACGTCGGGAAGCACGTTGTGCTCGGCGAGGAGGGCACCGGCCCGCTTGCCCTCGGCGATCCCCTTGTCGGTCAGATGAACGTCCACCCAGCCGGTGAACAGGTTCATCGCATTCCATTCGCTCTCGCCGTGGCGGAGCAGAACAAGTGTTCCGATACTCATGGCCCAATCCTGACACGCGCGGATGGCGATTTCGCCACGGGCGCCCCCGATCGTCGGCTATATCCGACAACGTGCGTTGCCAGAAAGGCTGGTTCACAGTGCTCCGCGGTCCACGGGCATCGAAAACAGGTGTGGCTCCGATGCGGCGGGCACCGGAGCCACACCCCCGCAGATGTCAGGCGTTCAGTGCACGCAGATCCTTGCGGAGAATCTTGCCCGCAGAGGATTTCGGCACCGTGTCGATGAACTCCACCTGCCGGACCTTCTTGTGCGGCGCGACCCGCCCGGCCACGAACTCGATGACCTCGTCCTCGGTGATCGTCGAATCCTGCTGCCGGACGACGAAGGCCTTCGGGACCTCCTCACCCTCGTCGTCGCGGACCCCGATCACCGCGGCGTCCGCGATCTGCGGATGAGTGAGCAACAGCGCCTCGAGTTCGGCCGGCGGCACCTGGTAGCCCTTGTACTTGATGAGTTCCTTGAGCCTGTCGACGATCCGGACGGCGCCCTTCGCGTCGACGGTGGCGATATCACCGGTATGGAGGAAGCCGTCCTCGTCGAGGGTGTCGGACGTGGCCTCGGGGTTGCCGAGGTAGCCGACCATGACGTTCGGTCCCTTGCACCACAGTTCGCCGGGCGCCGAGACACCCTCATCGGTGGGGTACTCGACCTCCTCACCGGTCGCGGGATCGACGATCTTGCATTCCATGTTCGCGATCGTCGGACCGACCGAATCGAGTTCGGTGTCGTTGTCGTCGAAGGGGATTGCGTGCGACACCGGCGACATCTCCGACATGCCGTAGCCCTGCCGGACGTTGCAGCCGAGCCGGGCGGCGACGGCGCCGGCGAGCTCCTTGTCGAGCGGTGCGGCACCGGAGAACACCGTATGCACACTCGACAGGTCGTACCGGTCGACGAGGGGGTGCTTGGCGAGCGCGACCGCGACGGGCGGCGCGATGAACACGTACGTGCACTTGTGTTCCGAGATGTAGGTGAGGAAGTCGACGAGATCGAACTTCGGCATCGTCACCAGCGAGGCACGGTTGCAGAGGGCGGCGTTCAGCAGCACCGTCATGCCGTAGATGTGGAAGAAGGGCAGCAGTGCGAGCACGCGATCGTCGGCGCCGATCCCCATGCGCGGGTTGATCTGGGAGACGTTGGCCACGAGATTGCGGTGCGTGAGCATCACACCCTTGGGCCGGCCGGTCGTGCCCGAGGAGTACGGCAACACTGCGAGGTGAGTCGCCGGATCGAACTCGACGGCGGGGGCCGGTGCACCCTCGGTGAGCAGGTCGCGCAGGGAGGGATGCCCCTCGGCGCCGTCGAGCACGATGAGCAGCTCGTCGGGGATGCCGGCGGCCGCGGCGGCCTCCTTCGCCTGCGGCAGGAACAGGGAGACCGTGAACAGTGCGACGGCTCCCGAGTCGTCGAGCTGCTTCGAGATCTCACCGGCCGTGTAGAGGGCGTTGATCGTGGTCGCGGTGGCTCCGGACCGCAGGATGCCGTGGAAGACCGAGGCGAAGGCCGGCACGTTGGGCGCGAGCAGGCCGACCACCTTCCCGACACCGATGCCCCGGGCGGCCAGCGCCCCGGCCACGGCATCGATGTGGGCCACGAGCGTGCGGTAGTCCGTCACGGCGCCGGACGCGCCGTCGATCAGGGCGGGTCGCGCGAGGTCGGACTCGTCGAGCGAACCGAACAGGAAGTCGTAGACACTCGATGCCGGGATGTCGACGTCGGGAAAGGGACTACGGAAACTCATTCTCATCCTCCGAGCATTCTGTCCGGCACGCGGTGCCGACTTTCGGTCGAGGTCACACTACCGCAGTGATGTGAACCCGGTCACAGGCGTTGTGAGGATACCGGTTGCACCGGGCGCCGGGCCACGCCCGGCCTGCCGGGAGCGCACGAACCCCGCGTGCGACGAATCGCACGCGGGGTTCGGAAGCTGCTCGGGCTGCGCTCAGAGGTACTGACCGCACACCGGCCATGCACCGGCGCCCTGGCCGTCGAGGACGTTCTCGGCGACGCGGATCTGCTCCTCGCGCGAGGCGTTGTGGGCGTATCCGGAGCCGCCGTAACCCTCCCACGTGCTCTGCGAGAACTGCAGGCCGCCGTAGTAGCCGTTGCCGGTGTTGGTCGCCCAGTTTCCACCGCTCTCGCACTGTGCGACGGCATCCCAGTTGCCGGATGCGGCATTGGCGGTACCCGCACCCAGAGCGAACGGGGTCGCAACGAGTGCAGTGGAGGCAGCGAGGGTGCCCAGGGCGCGCTTGATCGTGAACTTTGCCATGTGGATGAATCCTTTCCGGCTGCTTGCGAGGCCCCCGACCCAGGGATCCGCCACACAGGCGGACGGTCGGTGCCGGCAACACGGTGCGGTGCTCGACGCACGCCCGGTTGCTCTCTCGCTCCACCCCTCGGCAGGTTGTGGATCCGACAATCCCGCGGGGGTGGAACGAGCGGCTGCGGGGCCGGTGTGTAACGCCCGTCGGTATCGGGCCTACATCGACCGTAAGGGTTCATCACGGCGAGGTCACGGACCGATTTTCCGGTACGGCCGTCCGAGAACTCCCGGGGGCATTCGGGAAATCCCCAGGTCGACTCGCAGGAACACACCGTTTCCCGGGCGTTTCCGGGACATCGCACTTGTGGCGATGGTCACACGATGTGCCCGTACAGACCTCTCGAACCGGGCATGTTCACGGCGCGATAACGACGCCCGAGTGGAGTGTCACCCGTTCGCTTCGCGCGGATCCTCGGGTTCGTCGTCGTCCGTCTCGGGGTCGAACGGCGTACCGGTCTCCCCCTCGATGAGGTGACGGAACGGCTCGAGATTGCGCAGCGGCTCTCCGCGCGAGACGCGCCACTCCCATTCACGCTTGATCGACGTGATGAACCCGATGCCGAGAATGATGTCGAAGTCGTGGTCGGCCGCCTCGAGCACCTGCCCGAGGACCGCGTCGATCTCCTCGGGGGTCACGGCGTGCGCGGCGATGCGTCCCACCAGGTAGATGTCGCCGACCTTGTCGAGGGTGTAGGCCACGCCGTAGAGGCGCCGATTGCGGCGCAGCAGATAGCGGTACACCGATTCGAAGTTCTCGTCCGGTTTGCGGCACACGAATGCCTCGACCCGCACACCGTGTCGTCCGACACTGAGCAAAGTGGTCGTCTCGAGCTTCTTCTCACCCGGAAGCTTGACGACGAAGTGCCCGCCCTCCTTGACAGAGAACTCGAGCCCGCGATCGCGCAGCGTCGATTCGATCGATTCGATGAGCCGGTCGCTCATGCGGTGACTCCCCTCGTCCGTCGCAACTTCCACACTCCCCGCTGCCGCCGCAGCGAATGCTCGCCGGTACCGAAGCCCCGGTTACGGCGCATCCCCGCCCGGCGGTAGCTGTCGAGCAGGCCTTCTGCGGTGTGTTCCCACGAGAAGGACTCCGCATGCACGGGCGCGGTCGCCGCGAATCGCGCGAGGCGATCGGGATCGCCCACCAGAGAACGCAGCGCGGTCGCCCAGTCGTCGATGCGGTGCCCGTCGACGAGCATGCCGGTCTCCCCGTCGCGCACCGCGACGCCGAGACCACCGACATTCGCGGCCAGCACGGGCGTGCCGCATGCCTGCGCTTCGATCGCGACGAGACCGAACGACTCCGAATAGCTCGGCACCGCAACGAGATCGGCGGCCCGGTAGACCTGGGCCAGACGGTCCGGGGGTTGCGGCGGGAGGAAGGTGACCCGCGACGCGATGCCCAGCGCGGATGCGAGTTCGATGAGCGCATCGGGCCGCTCGAGGCCGGTTCCGGACGGGCCTCCCACGACCAGCACCCGCAACGGCATGCCGGGGTCGTCGGCGAGTGCTCGCGCGGCGGCCTCGAGCAACACGTCGGGGGCCTTGAGCGGCTGGATACGGCCCACGAACGCCACAACGGTCTCACGCGGGTCGAGTCCGAGTTCTGCGCGAGCGGCCGCACGGTCGCCGGGCCGGTAGCGATTGAGGTCGGCGCCCGGGGCGACGACGTCGATCTTCGCGGGATCGGCCCCGTAGATACGTTCGAGCTGCCCTGCCTCGTCGGCGGTGTTGGCCACCAGCCGATCGGATTCCGCGACGACCTGTTGCTCCCCGATCTGCCGGGCTGCGGGTTCGGGGGTGTCGCCCGCGGCGAGCGACGCGTTCTTCACCGCGGCGAGGGTGTGGGCGGTGTGCACCAGCGGCACACCCCAGCGGTCGCGTGCGAGCCAGCCGACCTGCCCGGACAGCCAGTAGTGCGAGTGCACGAGGTCGTAGTAGCCCTGCGGGTGCCGCGCTTCCTCGCGCAGCACACCGGCGGCGAAGGCGCACAGCTGCGTCGGCAGATCGTGTTTGTCGAGCCCTTCGAACGGGCCGGCCTCGATGTTGCGGACGAGAACCCCGGGTGCGGCCTGCTGCACGGCCGGGTCTGCCGACGAGGTCGCGCGGGTGAAGATCTCGACTTCCACGCCGCGACGCGCGAGCTCGACAGCGGTCTGCAGGACGTACACGTTCATGCCGCCTGCGTCCCCGGTTCCGGGCTGCGCCAGCGGCGAGGTGTGGACCGAGATCACGGCCACGCGGTGCGGGCGGCTGGGCTGGGACGTCACCCCTCCATACTGCCCTGCTGCCGATCTTCGCGTGTCGTCGACTCCGCCGTCGCGGCCCGAGCGAACTCTCCGACCTCGGCGACGAACCGGTCCGGATCCTCGACGAACGGACCGTGGTCGACGCCCTCCCAGATCGAGGTCGTGACGCGGCGCAGCAGTGACGCCGCATGGTGCGCCGCGGAGACGTCGACGACCGAGTCGGCGTCGCCGTGCAGGAGGAGAACCGGCACCTCCAGGTCCGCGAGCAGGTCGTCGTTGCCCACCGCGCGATCGAACAGGGCGGCACGTACCCGCGGCGGGGTGGACAGACTCGCACCGAACAGCGCCTGCGACACCGCGCCCTTGCCCTCGCGGAGACCACCGCCCTCGACAGGACCGGTGAGCGCGTTGCCGAACGAGCCGAGTGCACGCACCGCCTCCTCGGGGTCCTCCGACATCGCAGCGGGGATCGCGGCGCGCATCGAGGCACCGACGCGTCCACCCTTCTCGCCGCGGCCGATGCTCGTGATGGCACCCACGAGAACCAGCCCCGCGACGGCTCCCGCGCCGTGCTCGGCGAGATAGTCGCAGATCACCAGGCCGCCGTACGACCAGCCGAGCAGCACCGCCGGGTTCGCCTCCGAGACGCTCTCGGCGGCAAGGACAGCGGCGAGATCACCGGCCCAGAGGGCACGGTCCGCGTATCCGGTCTCGGAAGCCTGCGAGTAACCGTGTCCGCGCAGGTCGACGGCGACCACCCGGAAGTCCCGGGCGAGCGCGTCCAGGACTCGGTCGCCCCAGCAGCGCGACGACTGCGCCCATCCGTGGACGAGCACGAGGACCGGTGCCGTGTCGGAGCCGAATACGCGATACACGAGGGAGGTGCCGTCGATGCCGGCCACTTCACGAACTGCCATGTGCGTCACTCTAACCGTGCCCGAATGTGGATCCCGCCCGCGCATGTGACCGCGAGGATGCCCGCGGCCACCGCCACGAGATATCCGGTGCCGGCATCGGCACGGTCGATGACCTGACCCACCAGCGCAGAACCCGCCGCGACGCCGACGCCGAGCCCCGCAACCGTCCACGTGATGCTCTCGGTGAGCCGTTCGGGCGGCACGATCTGCTGGGTCAGCGACGTCGCGACGATCATGATGGGCGAGATCGCGCATCCGGCAACGAAGTACAGCACGGTCAGTATCGGCACCGAGCCGGCGAGCAGCAGCGGGCACAGCAGAACCGCGAGAATGCCGGTGGCGACGAACAACTGACGGGTGGGGGCGCCCGGGCCCACCCGGGTACCGAAGATCAGGCCGCTCACCGCCGAACCGGTCGCGAACAACGCCAGCGTCAGGGTGGCGGATCCCGGGGCGCCCTGTTCCGCGGTGAACGCGACGGCCGCCACGTCGATCACCCCGAAGATCACACCCATCGCGACCATCACGACGACGATCGACAGGAGGACGGGCATGCGCAGGATGTTCGTCCTCGCACGACCTTCGACGTGCGGTCGCACGGGTGGCTCGGTGCCGCGCTGGGCCGAGAGGGCCACGGTGCCGACGAGCAACAGCACCGCACCGAGCAGCGGACCGGCCTCGGGGAAGACCGCCACGCTCAGGCCCACCGACAGCACCGGGCCGACGATGAAGCACACCTCGTCGACCACCGCTTCGAGCGCGAAGGCGGTGCGGAGCCGCGGGGTACCGCCGTAGAGCTGTGTCCATCGGGCCCGCACCATCGCACCGACCGTGGGCATGAGTCCTGCCGGGATCCCACAGACGAACAACCACACGGTGGGCACGTCGAGACGGACGCCCGCGAGCATCGCGAGGGTGGAGACCGCACTGACGAGGGCGGCCGCGGGCAGGATTCCGTGCTGGCCGTACCGGTCGACCGCGCGGGAGACGAGCGGGGTGAGTGCGGCGTACGACAGGGCGAACACCGCTGACAATGCGCCGCCCACCGCGTAGTTGCCCTCGAGTTGCGAGAACATCGTGACGATGCCGATCCCGACCATCGCGATCGGCAGGCGCGCCACGAATCCTGCCAGGCAGAACGCGGTTGCGCCCGGTGCTGCGAACAACTCGCGGTACGAGCCGCCTTTCTGTCCTGTCACGTACTTCTCGCGTTCTCGTCGATCCGATCGGTCCGGTCAACGTTATGGCCGGCCGGCCGCGCGGGCGCAGGTACCTCCCCCATCCTGGGCATCGAGGCCCGAATCCGCACGCTCCGTGACGGGAGCGGCCATTCTGGGTACATCCGGAGAACGGACCGGACGGATCGACGGAACGGAGCGGGCATGGCGGTGCGCGGACGGCTGGGACGATTCTCTCCGAACGAACTCTCCCCGAGAAACCTGTGGACCCGCTATCGCGCGTCGGGCGCCGATCTGCCTTTCGGGAATCCGCTCGCCGCCCACGGCGTCGCGATGGAGGGCTACTTCTGGCGTTTCACCCAGCCCGGAACCGGCCGCGTGGTCATCGCCCTGTGCGGAGTCAACCGTGCGGACGACTCGGCCGGGTCCGGTTCACAGTGGGCGACACTCGGCCTGGCCGCCCATCCGGGAGGTTTCCTGCGCACCGCCGCGCATCCGGTGGCCGCCGCCGATCCCGATCGGCTCGGCGCGTCGGCCGGCGATGTCTTCCGCGGCGACAGCGAGCGCGTGTGGATGGATCTCGGCGACGACGCCCGGCTCGACATCCGGTTGTCCGACCTGCGGCCCTGGCCGCGACGGCGCTTCGGCGCATCGAGCGTCTTCCACTCCGTCCCGGCCCTGAACCAGTACTGGCATTCCTGGTTGCTCGGCGGCCGGGCGGAGGGATACGCGATCCTCGGTGACGAGAAGTGGGAGCTGACCGGATCCCAGGTCTACGGTGAGAAGAACTGGGGTAAGGGCGGCTTCCCCGATTCGTGGTGGTGGGGACAGGCACAGGGATTCGCCGATCCGCAGGCATGCGTGGCCTTCGCCGGCGGGCAGGTGCACTCGGGTCCCCTGCGCACCGAGGTGACCGCGGTGGTCGTCGCGCTTCCGGACGGGCGCGTCGTGCGCCTGGGCAATCCCGTCACCTCGCCGGTACAGGCCACGGTCACCGACGAGAGCTGGCTGCTGCGCGGCCGCAACACCCGGTGGAGCGTGGAGATCTCGGGGAGTTCGCCGATCGGAGCCGCACACGTCCTGCCGGTCCCGCTGCCCGCGGAACGACGGAACGTGGCCGGCTCGATCGAACATCTGGGCGGCCACATGACCGTAACGGTCCGCGAGCGCGGAAGACTGGTATGGGCGGACGAATCCCATTCGGCCGCACTCGAACACGGCGGGCTCGGCCGGGCCCGGGCCGAACTCGATCGGCGGGGCGCCGCCGCGGACGCGACGGACGCCCCACCGATCGTGTGACGACGACGGAAATCCGTCAGCGTTCGGTGCGCTTCATCGCCGCGATCGGATCCGAGAACAACGAGCTGAGCGAGACGACACCCGCAGCGTGGGCCTGCACCCGATTACCGAATCCGGTGATCCGGATGTCCTTGCGTGGCAGGGTGGTCGAGGCGGCGAACGCACGGGCGACGCGCGGAACCGCGGCCGGGTACTCGGTGAAGGCCTGGCCGCCGAGGATGACCCGGTCGGGGTTGAACAGGTCACGGAGCATTCCGACGGTGCGGCCGAGCACGGTGGCGCGCTCGACGAGCAGACCGTGGGCGGCCTCGGATCCGTTCCGCGCGAGGCGGTAGAGCGACCCGATGGTGTCGTCACCGGCGGTGAGGATGCCCTCGGACACCGCGCGCTGCACGACCGCCCGATCGCTCACGGTCGCTTCGAGGCAGCCCGTGCCGCCGCACGAGCACCGCGCAGACGAACCGGTGGGGACATGCGTCACCGAGCCCGGACCGCCGGCCGGGGTGTGCACCTTCCCGTCGAAAGTGATTGCCACACCCACGGTCTCGCGGACGTAGAAGTACAGCCCGGTGCCCTTGACCTCGGGAGCGTCGCGATCGGGGGTCAGGAGCAGCTCGGAGGCGGCCATCGCCTCGACGTGCGCGGCCACCGAGACCGGCAGGCCCATGCCACCGCCGACGATCGTGCCGACGCGGGCGTCGACCCAGCCCAGTCGCGGATGCGTCACTACGGCGGTGTTCGAATCCACCCGACCGCCGAGTGCGACGCCGACCCACAGCGGGGTGCGGCGGTGCCACCGTCCCGCGAAAGCCTTGGCGCTCGCGGTGATCGACGCGAGCGCGGCGTCCTGGTGGCCGGCCGGGGTGGGAACCTCGACGGCGCCGATGATGCGACCGCGCAGGTCGGCCGCGACGATGCCGGTGGTGACGGCACCGATGTGGATGCCGACCGTCAGGTAACGCTCGTGGTCGACCTCGACGGGTACGCGCGGCCGGCCGACCGCACCCGGCTCGGTCAGGTCGGCGCGCTCGCGCAGCAGACCGGCCGAGAGCAGGGCCGAGACCTGACGATTGACGGTGGCGATGCTCGCCCCGGTGACCTTCGCGATCACGTCACGCGAGACCGGACCACGATTGGCGGCGACACGGAAGACCGACGCTCCGGTGCCGTCGGCGATACGCAGGTCGGGGGGAACGATCCTGACCTGGCTCGGCACGCGCGAGGTTCGAGACCGGACCACGGTCGCACGCGTGGCTCCGCGGACACCGGAGGCGACGGCACGAGGGGGCGCGGACGATCGGGAGGGAAGGGAAACGGACGGCGGAAGAGTGGGAACCGACACGGCGCTGATCCTTGGCTGCTGATCCGGACGTGATGACCGGAGAACGGGCGGGAGACGATCGACGCACCGAATCCCCGGCGTGGAAGCACGATCGGAGGACGGACCCGCCCGAACGAGGGGGAATCGGTGCGGAGTTACTTTCCGCAGCAGCGACAACAGAGTTCGCGCGCCAGAGGCAGCCGTGATCCCAGCGCGGCGGTCACATAGGTGACCGGCGGTGCGGAGGTGTGGCCGACTGACATGCCGATCAAACTATCGCCCGAACCGGGTCGTGTCCAATCCTCACCGCTCCGGTGGGGAATCCCTCCGCGCATCCCCGCGCACCCGGGCGGTCTCCGCCGACACCGGCGCGAGCAGCAACCCTTCCCACGCGTCGACGAGCGCCGCCAACTCTGCGGTGGTGGGTGATTCACCTGCACGGTGACATCGCGCGAGGGCACCGACGGTACCGGAATACACCAGCCGCAGACGCTGTCCGGCGATGTCGTCGGGCAGTTGCCCGAGCAGCGCCCGCAGCGCGGTGTCGGACCGGCGGCCGCTCTCGGTTCCCGTCGGTCCGGTGACCCGGAAGCATTCGGCGAACCGCTCGTGGTTCGAGAGCCGGTCGAGGAAGGCGACGTAGTGGTTGTTGCGGCCGAGCGTGCCCGCCAGTGGCCGGATGATCGCCCACAGCAGGTCGCGGACCGTGAGCGTGTCCCGCGTCCGAAGCATCTCGGCGACGAGCGCTTCACGCTGGGCGTTCACAGCGGGCAACCGATGGGAGAAGACCGCCTCGAGCAGTCCCTCCTTGGTCCCGAAGTAGTAGCCGATCACCGACGAGTTGTGCTGTCCGGCGGCCTTGCGGATGTCGGCGAGGGTGACTCCGTCGTAACCACCGCGGGCGAAGAGTCGCTCGGCGGCTTCGACGAGCCTGATCCGGGTTTGCTCTCCCGAGCTGTATCGACCGCGGGTGGTGGTCATATGCCGCAGGGTAGCCGCACGGAGGGGACTTCGCAGGGGAGGACTCGGCGGGCGGGGACGTACGGCGTCATCCGGTGCCCGACACTACGATTGCCCCATGAGCATCTCTCCCGATTCCCGCGTCGCCGTCGTCACCGGAGCGTCCTCCGGTATCGGCGAGGCGACCGCCCGTACGCTCGCCGCGCAGGGTTTCCATGTCGTGGTGGGCGCACGGCGCCTCGACCGCCTGCAGAAACTCGCCGACGAGATCGGCGGCACCGCGCTCGAGCTCGACGTCACCGACGAGGATTCGGTGGAGGCCTTCACCACGGTACTTCCCCGGGTGGATGTGCTGGTCAACAACGCCGGAGGCGCCAAGGGACTCGCGCCGGTCGCCGAGGCCGTCGAGGACGACTGGCGGTGGATGTGGGAGACCAACGTCGTCGGCACCATGCGCATCACCAAGGCGCTGATCCCCAAGCTCATCGCGTCGGGCGACGGCCTGATCGTCACCATCACCTCGGTCGCGGCCTTCGAGGCCTACGACAACGGCGCCGGTTACACCTCCGCCAAGCACGCGCAGGCCGTGCTGCACCGCACGTTGCGAGGCGAACTGCTCGGGCAGCCCGTCAGGCTCACCGAGATCGCTCCGGGCGCGGTCGAGACCGAGTTCTCGCTCGTGCGGTTCGAAGGCGACAAGGATCGTGCCGACAAGGTGTACGAGGGCATCACCCCGCTCGTCGCCCAGGACATCGCCGACATCATCGGATTCGTCGCGTCCCGCCCGTCGCACGTCAACCTCGACCAGATCGTCGTCAAGCCGCGCGACCAGGCGAGCGCAGGCCGCTTCCACCGCGTGACCGACTGAGTCCGCTGCGGTGGTGGGAGCGGCAGGAGCGTCACTCCCACCATCGTCGGTACCGTCACGGGATATGCGCCGACGACGCCTCGTGCCCGGACCGCTGCTCGGCGACGACGGAACACTCGCCGAGGCCGGCTGGAGCACCACGGAGACCCGCACCTACGACCGGCAGCGGGTCGCGGCGTCGCGGTTCCGCATCAAGGAATGGGATTACTACTGCGTCCTCTCCGACGGGGACGACGGACCGTTCGGAATCGCCCTGACCGTCGCCGACAACGGCTACGTGGGTCTGCTCGGGGTGAGCGTGCTCGACCTCGCCGGTCGTTCCGAGACCACCGAGAACGCCCTCGTTCCCTTCCCGCTCGGCCGGATGCGCCTGCCACAGAGCGCCGACCGCGGCGATGCCGTCGTCGGCCGTCGCGGCCTCCGGATCGAGTACCACCACGAAGGGCAGGCCCGGCGGCTGGTCGTCGACCATCCTCGCTTCGGAGGTGGGCGCGGCCTGTCCGGCGAATTGCTGCTCGCGCAGCCGCCCGACGACCGGATGGTCGTCGCGACACCCTTTCCCCGGGCGCCGAAGGCCTTCTACTACAACCAGAAGATCAACTGTCTGCCCGCGCAGGGCACGCTCACCGTCGGCGGACGGGAGCTGGTCTTCGACCCCGCCACCGCGTTCGGCGTGTTCGACTGGGGTCGCGGCGTATGGACCTACGACAACACCTGGTACTGGGGTTCCGCGTCGGGAATCCACGACGGGGTGCGCTTCGGATTCAACATCGGCCACGGATTCGGCGACACCACCGCGGCGAGCGAGAACATGCTCTTCCACGACGGTGTGGCGCACAAGCTCGACCGCGTGCACTTCCACCTGCCCCGCGACACCTACGACGGGGCGCCGTGGCGGTTCACCAGCAACGACGCGCGCTTCGAGATGGAGTTCGAGCCGATCCTCGACCGCGCGGCCGACGTGAACGCCCTGCTCGTGCGCTCCACGCAGCACCAGGTCTTCGGACGGTTCACCGGCAGCGCCGTGCTCGACGACGGCACCCGGCTCGAGGTCGAGAACCTGCTCGGCTTCGCGGAGCAGGTCCGCAACCGCTGGTGACCGGCGATCTGCCGCTCCGGTGTGCGCCCGGTCAGATCGCGCAGTTGACGGTGACGGGTTCGGGATGCAGACGAACCCCGAAGGCGTCCTCGACACCGTCGCGCACCCTGCGCGCCAGGGCCACGAGATCCGCCGTCGATGCCGTTCCCCGGTTGGTGAGCGCCAGCGTGTGCTTCGTCGACAGCCGCGCCGGCGCGTCGGCGGCGGGAAATCCCTTCCCGAAACCGGCTCGCTCGATCAGCCACCCGGCCGACAACTTGGTTCCGCCGTCCGCCGGGAACTGCGGGACCCGCACGTCCTCGCCCACCTTCGCCGCGATGGCCGCCAGCACGTCCGGCAACCGATCGTCGGGCACGACGGGATTGGTGAAGAACGACCCGGCGCTCCACGTGTCGGGATCGCCCGAGTCGAGCACCATGCCTTTGCTCCGGCGCAACCCGAGGACGTGCTCGCGCACCTGTGCCGTCGGCCTGCGCTCGCCTTCCTCCGCGCCGAGCGCCACCGCGAGCTCGCGGTACGCCAGCGGTGCGCTGGAGCCGTCGTCCCGCACGTCCAGTTCCACCTCGAGGACCACGGCCGTGTCGGTGTGCTTGAGGACGCTGGTCCGGTAGCCGAGACCGAGAGCTTCGGGCCCCACCCACGAATCCCGTCCGGTGCCGCGGTCGAGCAGACGAACGCGGCGCAGGATCGAGCCCACCTCGACGCCGTAGGCCCCGACGTTCTGCACCGGCGTCGCTCCCGCGGAGCCCGGGATGCCCGACAGGCATTCGAGCCCGCCGAGTCCGGCGTCCACGGTGGTCGCCACCACCGCGTCCCATTCGGCTCCCGCATCCACCCGGATGTGATCGTCGCGGAGGTCGACACCGGTGGTCGCGACGCGGACCACGACCCCGTCGAAGCCGTCGTCCCCGATGACGAGGTTGGAGCCGCCCGCGAGGAGCAGGAGCGGGACGCGCTGCTCGTCGAGCAGCCGCACGACCTCGATCAACGACGAGGTGGACGCGCATTCGACGAGATACCGGGCGGGGCCGCCGAGCCGGAGGGTCGTGAAATCCGACAGCGACACCTGTTCGGACACCGCGGCTCCCGTTTCGGCGAGCCGGGCCCTGGTACGTGGATCAAGCACCAGCAAACGGTAGCGTGCCCCGTATGGGCAGCCCTATCGACCACACTGCGAACTACTCGTCCCCGCCTGCCGCGGTCCACGCGACGTTCGTCGATCCGCAGTACTGGCAGACCCGGCTGCGTGAGGTCGGCGGTCCGGGCGCGGCGGTCGAGCGGGCCGACAGCGGCGACGGCACGATCGAACTCGATCTCCATCAGGCCATCCCTGCCGAGCACCTGCCGAGCATGGTCACGAGCATCCGCCCGGGCGATCTCGTCATCCGGCGACACGAGGCGTGGGGTGCATTCGCCGACGGTCGCGCCGAGGGCAGGTTCTCGGCGCACGTCGACGGGATGCCGGGTGAGGTCACCGGCGGGATGACGCTGATCGCCGACGGCGCGGGTTCGTCCGTCGTCGTCGAGGGCACCGTCGAAGTGAAGATCCCGTTCCTCGGCTCCAAGATCGAAGGGATGATCGTCGAGCAGCTGATCGAACTGTTCGACGCGGAGCGCACCTTCACCGAGCAGTGGTGCCGCGGCGATCATTCCGCCTGATCACCCCCCGCCGGGTCGTCCCACGGCGACCCGCGATTTCCGGACGGACCACCCGGCGCGGTAACCTGGCCGGTCGTGGCACGGCGTATCGATTACTCTGCCCGCTTCCCCTACCCACCGGAGCGGGTGTACGAGGCGCTCGCCGATCCCGGGCACTGGGAAGCGCGGATGACCGAGATGCGCAAGTACTCGGAGAACCACGTCCGCGAGTTCACGACCTCCGAATCGGGCATCGCGCTGGTGCTGCACCACGTCCTCCCCCGCTCCGACCTGCCGGAGATCGCCCGCACGGTGATCAAGAAGGACATGGTCATCACGCGCGAGGAGACCTACGGGCCGTTCACCGACCGCGCGACCGGCACCTACCGGGCGTCGATCCCCGGCGGCCCGGGCAGTCTGACGGGCACGATGGAACTCTTCGCCGACGACCACGGCGCCACGCTCCGCACCACCTCCGAGGCCAAGGTGCACATCCCGTTCGTCGGCGGCAAGCTCGAAGAACTCATCCTCACCAATCTCGTCGACGTGTTCCGCACCGAAGCGGCCATCACCGCCGACTGGCTCGCGCGACGGTAACCGAGTGCCGAATCGAGGACCCGTCGGTGTCGTCACGCGCGGCACCACCGGCATCAACCGGCTGCGCCGCAGCGACCGTTGGGCGATGCACGACCCCCACATCGCGAAGGCGCTGACGCACGCCGTCGACCCTCTGGTGGTCGATCTGGGTTACGGCGCCATGCCGGTGACGACCCTCGAACTGGCTACGCGACTGCGGCGGGTACGCGGCGATCTGCGTGTGATCGGCCTCGAGATCGATCCGGAACGGGTGGTTCCGGGCCGCGACGGCGTCGAGTTCGCCCGAGGCGGTTTCGAACTGGCGGGCCTGCGCCCGACCCTGGTGCGGGCGTTCAACGTGCTCCGGCAGTATCCGGAGGAGGCCGTCGAACCGGCATGGGCGCGTCTGCGGTCCGGTCTCGCTCCCGGAGGGCTGCTCATCGACGGCACGTGCGACGAGCTGGGCCGGCGTTGCGCGTGGGTGCTGCTCGACGAGTACGGCCCCCGATCGCTGACGTTGGCGTGGAGCCCGTTCCATGTGGACAGACCATCCGACCTCGCCGAACGGCTACCCAAGGCACTGATCCACCGGAACGTTCCGGGCGAGCCGATCCACGCGCTGCTCCGCGCGGCCGACCGAGCGTGGGCGACGAGCGCCCCGCACGCGGCGTTCGGACCGCGGATCCGGTGGCAGGCGACGCTCGAACTGTTGCGCGATCAGGGCTTCCCCGTGCGCCCTCCTCGTCGCCGCCTCCGCGACTGCGTCCTGACGGTGCCGTGGGACGCGGTCGCACCCACGGACGAACCTGCCGCATCCGAGCGAACCGGCCGAGGAACTGCGCTCGTCGCGGTCTGAGAACCGTCGCGGCCCCGGCCGTTCAGCCTGCGGCCAGGAGTGCCAGCTCGATCCGGTCGGCCACCGCAGCCGGCTGATTCGCCACCGCGGCGTGCAGCTGATCGGAGTCGACCCGCCCGAGCGCGAGGGCGTCGCCGACGAGTTCGTCGAGCACTTCCTGGGACACACCGCCCGCGGCCAGATCGACCGCGGTGCGTGCCGGCGTGGTGATCCGGAATGCGCCGGCGATCTCGCAGTCCTCGTCCGCCAGCGTCCGGTGATGGAGCGCGAGCCGGTTGCTCGGCACGGTGCGCTGGTCGGGAGTGGACAGGTGGAGGAAGCGGGGCTGCAGGTGCCCCATGCCGTGCAGGTCGGCGGCGCTCTGGTGCGAGACGACCGCTTCGCCCTCGTACCAGGTGCACCACTGGGCGAACTCGTCGAACTTGGTCCGCGGGCTGTCGCCGAGGCGGTACAACTCGGTCTCGACGCGGATCCACAGACCCGCCTCGATGCGATCCGCGAAGTCGTGCGCTGCTATCCCGTGGCCGACGGCCTGGCGTGCGGTGAAGAACCCGGCTTGCGTGGCGGCGAGGCGCCGCAGCGAGTCGTCGGCATCGGCCCGCCCGGTTGCGTCGTAACCTGAATCCGTCCACCCTGTCATGGCGCCCAGCGTAGCCGACGAATGTGGTACACCTCACATATTTTCCTCATCCTGCGGCCGTGTGTTCAGTCGATCCTCAGAGTTCTCCGGAAGAATCGACGCTCATGACGCAACGGAAGCGCAACCGCACCGTCACGATCGCCGTCGTTCTCGTCGCGGCGCTGGTCGCCGTCCTGGTGGGCGCGGAGGTCTACGTCCGCAACCGCGCGACCACCTGTCTCGCCCAATCCTTCGAGAGCGAGCTCGGTACCGGAGTCGACGTCGACCTGAGCTGGAAACCGGTACTGCTGCAACTGCTCGACCGGCGGGTACCCTCGGTGTCCCTCGACAGCGACGACACCGCCTTCGGCCCCGCCCAGCAGATGCAGGTGCACGCCGAGGTCGAGGATGTCGACCTGCGTGATTCCGCAGAGGGTGCCGGCACCATCGGCAGCTCGAGCGCCGATGTGTCGTGGCCCGTCTCCGGGATCCTCGCGACCGTGCAGAGCCAGTCGGTGGGAGCGCTCGTCACCGATGTCACGGCCGACGAGAACGCGGGCACCCTCACATTCACCGTCGGCGGGCAGGGTCTTGCGGAGTTCACCGCGCGGCCGGTGGTGAACGGCGGCGTGGTGACGGTCGAGACGACCGACGCGACGATCCTCGGCATCGGGCTCCCGACGGCCCTCGTCGACGGCGTCGTGGAGATCCTCACCTCGGGTCTGCAGCAGTACCCGCTGGGCATGCAGGCCACCGAAGTGGGCGTCACCGACTCGGGTGTCGAACTCCGCCTCGAAGGGGGCCGCTTCGTGCTGCCGGAGAACCCGCAGGGACAGCCGGGACAACAGCAAACGCAACAGCAGAGCAGCTGCGGCCTGCTGTCGTGACCGGCGAGGTCGGCCCTGTGGACCGTCCGGCCCTGCTCAGCCCTGCAGACCGTCCAGCACGGCGCGGCTGCCGGACAACCCGAGGCGTGTGGCACCGGCCTCGATCATCGCGACCGCGTCCTCGGCGGTGCGGATTCCCCCGCTGGCCTTGACGCCGAGCCGGCCGCCCACCGTCTCCGCCATGAGCGCGACCGCGTGGGTGGTGGCGCCGCCCGCGGGATGGAAGCCGGTGGAGGTCTTCACGAAGTTCGCCCCGGCCTTCTCCGCGGCGCGGCACACCTCCACGATCGCCTCGTCGGAGAGCACCGCGGACTCGATGATGACCTTGAGGACCGGGTCGAATCCGATCGATTCGCGCACCGTGAGGATGTCGGCGAGAACGGCGTTGTAGTCGCCGCTCACGGCAGCACCCACGTCGATCACCATGTCGATCTCGCGCGCACCCTCGTCCACGGCGAGTCGCGCCTCGGCGCCCTTGATGAGCGAATGGTGCTTGCCCGACGGGAATCCGACGACCGTCGCGACCGTGACCCCCTCGGCCCGCAGGGGCAGCATCGACGGCGACACGCACACCGCGTACACGCCGAGCTCGACAGCTTCGTCGACGAGGGCCCGCACGTCCTGCGAGGACGCTTCGGGTTTGAGGAGGGTGTGGTCGATCATCGACGCGACCTGCGCGCGGGTCAGCGGGGTTCCGGACATGAGTGCAGCTTCCCACACGACGGGCCCGACGGTTCGGCACCGCATGTCGTTCGGCCGCATGTTCTCCGGCACCGCACCCTGCCTTCGGTAATCCACTCGCGCAGGAGTCCTCCGGCCACCCACAATGATCGCGTGCTGATCCGTCGAGAGCTTCCTGCCGACATCCGTGCGATCGCGGACGTGCACCGCGCCGCCTTCGCTCCGTTCGCCGCGCCGGGCCACGAGCCGGTCGAGCCCGGTCTCGTCGCGTCGCTGCGCGCGAGCGACGCGTGGCTGCCACCCTTGTCGCTCGTCGCCGAGGACGGGGTGGGCGCGATCGTGGGGCACGTCGTCGCCACCCGTGGACACGTCGGCAGCACGCCCGCGTTGGGTCTGGGTCCGCTCGGTGTCCGACCCGACCTGCAACGTTCCGGTGTGGGCAGCGCACTCGTCCACGCCGTGCTCGGTGCGGCGGACGCCCTGGACGAGTCGCTCGTGCTCCTGCTCGGACATCCCGGCTACTACCCCCGTTTCGGTTTCGTGCCCGCCGCCGAACTCGGAATCTCCCCGGACGTCGAGGAGTGGGCCTCCCACTTCCAGGCCCGGGCGCTCACGGCACACGACCCCGCGCTTCGGGGCACCTTCCGGTATGCCGAACCGTTCTACGATCTCGAGGACCAGGGATGAACGACGAACGACGGGTCGAGCCCGAGAATCCGTGGACCGACTCCACCGAGACCGCCCGCACCTTCGACGCGGCGAGTGGTGATTTCGACGACCTCACCCCGACGGTGTGGGGCCCGGCCGGGCAGGCACTGGTCTTCCAGCTGGGCGTCTCCCCGGGCGAAGCGGTGCTCGACGCGTGCTGCGGAACGGGATCGTCCGCGCTTCCCGCCGCCGCGGCCGTCGGGCCCGACGGACTCGTCCACGGTGTCGACATCGCCGACGAGATGCTCGAACGCGGCCGCCTGAGCGCGGAACGCCGCGGCCTGAAGAACATCGAATTCGTCTGCGCGGACGCCTCGACGTGGGAACCGCCCTCGGACGTACCCGCTCCCGGCTACGACGTGCTGGCGGTCTCCTACGGGGTGTTCTTCCTCCCGGACATGGACCGCGCCTTCTGGCGCCTCGTCTCCCTCGTGCGGCAGGGCGGACGCGCCGGTGTGACGGTGTGGCGACGCGGGGCGATGGAGGAGTTCTCGTCGATCGTGTTCGACGTCGCGGCCCGCCACTCCTCCGAGCCGCGCGACCGCGGCGCTCTGCGCGATCGCATGCCGCTGCACCGGATCGACACTCCGCGGACTCTCGAGGCGTGGCTCACCGATGCCGGAACGGATTCCGTGGAGGTCCGCACCCTGTCGAATCTGCTTCCCGCGACCGACGAGCTGTGCTGGTCGCTCGTGACGGGTACGGGTCTGCGTGCGGCACTGACCGGGCTCGACTCCGAGCAGGTGGCGGCGGTACGGCACCGGATCGCCGACGAGGTCACGGCACGCGGCCTGCACACGATCGACGCCACCACTCTCGTGGCGACGGCCACGGTGCGGCGTCCTCCGGTCTCGGGCTGACGACCGGCGGACGCGCCCTGCGCAGCACCTGAGACAATCGGAGTCATGACGCTCGCCTCCTCCGCCGACGATCGACGTTACGTTCTGACCCTGGGCTGCCCGGACACCACCGGGATCGTCGCCCGCATCTCGACCTTTCTCGCGGAGGTCGGGGGTTCGATCGTCGAAGCGGCCTACCACGCCGACCAGGACACCGGCTGGTTCTTCACCCGTCAGGCCGTCCGGGCGTCGTCGATTCCGTTCGGCCTCGACGAACTGCGCGAGAAGTTCGCGGGCGTCGCAGCCGACATCGGTCCGCAGACCGAATGGACGCTCTCCGACACCGGCAAGCGCAAGCGCATCGTGCTGCTCGTCAGCAAGGAGGCGCATTGCCTGCACGACATCCTCGGGCGGGTCGCAGCAGGCGAACTCGACGCCGAGGTGTGCGCCGTCATCGGCAACCATCGCGATCTCGAACCGGTCGCGCAGCGGCACGGCATCGAGTTCCACTACGTGTCGTTCCCGAAGGATCCCGCCGAGCGCGGCCCGGCCTTCGAACAGGTGCGCAAGCTCGTCGACGCCTACGACCCGCACGCGGTGGTCCTCGCCCGCTTCATGCAGGTACTCCCGGAGGCGCTGTGCGAGCACTGGGCCGGGCGCGCGATCAACATCCACCACAGCTTCCTGCCCTCGTTCATCGGCGCACGGCCCTACCACCAGGCATTCACGCGTGGTGTGAAGCTCATCGGCGCGACCTGCCACTACGTCACCGCCGAACTCGACGCCGGGCCGATCATCGAGCAGGACGTCATCCGGGTCAGTCACAGCGACAGCGTCAGCGACATGGTCCGCCAGGGCCGCGACGTCGAGAAGCTGGTGCTCTCGCGCGGCCTGCGCTGGCACCTCGAAGATCGCGTGCTGGTGCACGACAGCAAGACCGTCGTCTTCCGGTAGAACACCGGCCGGCCCCGGCGAACCGACTCAGCCGACGGGCACTCCGGCTCGTTCGACGAGGTGCGCGAGCTCCTCGTCGAACCTGTCGATCGCTTCGACCGAGCTCATGTGCCCGATGCCGTCGAGCACCACGAGACGTTCGAGATTGCCCGCGCGCTCGAGTTCCTCGGCCAGGCGCCGAGCGTGTACGGGCGGGGTGAGACGGTCTGCCGAGCCGACGAGCACCGTCGTCGGCACGGTGAGATTCTGCAGGCCCTCCCGGATGTCGAGAGCGCTCAGTGCCCTGCCCCAGCCACCCCGCGTGCGCGGCGGGCACCCGAGCACGATCCGTTCGCAGAACGCCACCTCCGCGGCGCTCGCACCGGGCGAGAGAGCCACGTAACGCAGTGCCCGGGTCGTCACGGCGGACGACGCCAACGGGACCGTCGCGCCCATGAGCCGGCTCGCCACAGGTGCCGGTACCCGCGGGAAGCGTTGCGGCAGAGGCACGATTGCCGAGTCGGCGACCAGCCGGTCGGTGCCGGTGCTCGCGAGCAGCACACCCGCGACCGTGCGATCGACGTTGTCCGGGTACTTCTCGGCCCACGCGATGATGCTCATCCCGCCCATGCTGTGGCCGGTGAGAACTGCTTTCGAGCCGGGACGCACCACGGCGTCGAGAACCGCCTGGAGATCGTCGGCGAGTACGTCCGCTCCCAGCGACCGCGCCCCCGCCTCGCTGTCGCCGTGCCCACGCTGGTCGTACACCACGACACGGTAGTTCTCCGCGAACGCGTTGATCTGCGGCGTCCAGTAGGCGGCATTGCACGTCCAACCGTGACAGAACACCAGCACGGGGGCGTCCGCGTCGCCGTACGCGAGCACGTTGAGGCGAGCACCGTCCTCGGTGCGCACGTCGACAACCTCGGGTTCGATCTCCGGCTCCCGCAGCAGGGCGTGCGGCGCGACATCCTCGGCACGCACGACCGTCCGGCGACGCCGGCGAACGAGGACGGCGGTGGACGCCGCGGCGGCAAGGACGATCGATCCCGCGACGATCGACGCGGTCGGGGACGGCTTTCTCACGGGTGCAGATCTCCTGTCGGTCCGGTGGAGCGGCGCGGTGTCACAGGACGTGCGCGCGACGCAGCAGCAGGGTGGACGGGCCGCCGATCAGCCCCACCTCGTCGAGGAACTCGATCGTGCGGCGGGTGCCCTGACGGAGCCTGTCGTGATAGTGCTTGTTCTCCCGCGCGGCCTTCTTCGCTTCGTCGACGTCGAGTCCGGCCGCGGCGTACACCTGGTCGTTCACCAGACTGGTGACGACGAAGTAGGCGCTCACCCCGAGGTGGAGCCGAATCCATGCTCGTTCGAGGCGGCCGAGTCGCGCCGACCGCCTGCGGGTCTCCTCGCGGGCGTAACGGATGTGCCGCGACTCCTCCACGACGTGGATGTGACTCACCGTCCGGGTGATCGGCTGCACCCGTTCGTCGCGCAGGAAGTCGCGCTGCATCATGTCGAGGATCTCCTCGGCGAACAGGGTGCCGCCGTAGGCGAGAGCGCCGCGAGCCACAGCCTTGAACACCCGGCCCGTCTCGCGGATCCAGCGCCGGGGACGATAGGACGGGATCCCGTACCGCTGCGCCGACCGGGCGAACATGACCGAGTGCCGGCATTCGTCTGCGATCTCGGTGAGACCGAACTGCACGTAGGGGGTCGCCGGATCGCGCCGGTAGAGATCGCGGACGAGCATCTGCATGAGGATCATCTCGAACCAGATGCCGGTACCGGCGATGCTCGCGGCCTCGTGCTCGGTGAGGGTGATGCGCTGGTCCTCCGACATGCGTTCCCACAGGTCGGTGCCGTACAGGCTGCACCACTCCGGCGTCATGCCGTACTTGCCGTCCACGAGCGGTGCGTCCCAGTCGATCTCGAGCCCGGGATCGTAGGACAGCCGTGCCGACGAATCGAGCAGGCGTTGCGCGGTCTCCTGCCGGGCGTCCGCGGAATGCTCACCCGGCAGGCTGTCGTGCTTTCGCAGGAGCGTCATCGCCGACCACCTCGTCTCGGAAATTATCCGTTACCCGAAGTGTCATTATCTGGATCACACTTGTCAAGCGGGCCGCACGCGCATGCGCCCTACCACCGAGGACGCCGAACCTCCCCGGTCACCACCGAGGACGCTGAACCTCCTCGGTCACCACCGAGGACGCTGAACCTCCTCGACACGCGGACGGACGTCCACGAGGTACACGCACACCGCCACCACCGCGATGATGCCGAGCAGACCGACCGCGCCGAAGACGACGAGGACGAGCAGGGCGGCCACGAGGATGCCGAGCCAGATGGGCTTGCTCAGCTTGTCGACGGCCGGAAACGCCTCGGCGGGCTGACGCACCACGTGGAACAGCGCGAATCCCGCCCCGGCAATGGCGATGATCTGCAGCGCGAGGATGATCAGACCGGCAAGAGAATCGACATTCGTCACCTCCCCAGTCTACGAGAATCGGCCCCCGCGCGAGTTCGCGCAGGGGCCGATCGATCGCCGCAGGTCAGGAGCCGCTGGTCTTGCGCGGCGCCGCCTTCTTGGCAGGGGTCTTCTTGGCCGGAGCCTTCGCCGCGGGCGTCTTGGCGGGAGCCTTGGCCGGGGTCTTGGCCGGAGCCTTCGCCGCGGGTGTCTTGGCGGGAGCCTTGGCCGGGGCCTTCGCGGGGGCCTTGGCGGGGGTCACCGTGACCGGCTCGGCCGGGGTGGCCACCGATTCGACCTTCTCGGCGGCCTTGTCGGCCGCCTCGCGAACCTCACCGCGCGCCGACTCGACCCGTCCCGCGGTCTCGGAGCCCGCCTCCTCGGCACGCTCACCGAGTGCGACGACGCGCTCGGCGGCCTTGTCGCCGGCGCTCGACACGGCCTCGCTCACGTCGTCGCTCGCCTCCGAGATACGGCCGGCCGCACGACCCGCGAGCTTCGCGGCCTGCTCGCCGACCTCGCGGGTCCGGCGGGCCACCGTCCCGAGGGCTTCCTCCGTGAGATCGGCGGCGTCGCCGAGCACGGTTTCGGCGCGACCGATGCCGTCCTCGAGGCCCGGCTGGGTACGCAGGCGCTCGATGGTCTCCTCACCGCGCTCGGCGAGAGCGGTGTAGAGGTCGGAGGCCACCTTCAGGTACGCCTCGGCCACCTTGCGCAGTTCGTCGGAGCTGAAACGCTCACGCAGTTCCGCGATCTCCTCGGGCAGCTCCGCCGGAAGTTCGGCGAGACGCTCGCGGAGGGATTCGACGGTCTCGGTGAGATCGGCGGGCAGGGCCGCGAAGCGGTCGCGGGCGGTCTCGACCCGGTCGGCGACCTCGTTGCGGTTGGCTTCCGCACGACGACGCGCCTGGGCCACGAGGTCGGCGACGGCCTGGACGACGGCGTCGCCGGCACCGACTGCGGCGTAGAGGGAGGTTCGGATGCTGGTGGGATCGGTCATGGAGATTTCTCCTCGTCGAAGTCTGTCGGATGGTCGGGCCGGGCATCGCCGGCGTCCTGCCGGTTCTCTCGGCAGAACGAGTCGTAGATGTCGAGCAGGACCTGCTTCTGCCGTTCGGTGAGAACGGTGTCGACGAGCACCGCATCGCGCACGGCGCTCTCCGCTCGATGCTCGAGGATCCCCGCTCGTACGTAGAGAACCTCTGCCGAGAGCCGCAGCCCCTTGGCGATCTGGGCGAGCACTTCTGCGGACGGCTTGCGCAGGCCGCGTTCGACCTGGCTCAGGTACGGGTTGCTGACACCGGCCAGTTTCGACAACTGACGGAGTGAGACCTGAGCAGCCTCGCGCTGGGACCGGATGAATGCACCGATGTCCTGGGCGGCGTTGTTGACCACCCGTGCGGCGATATCCCCCGGCCCGGCACTGTCGTCCGGCGTGTCCGAGCCCTCGATCGGATCTGGTTCCGTGGACACGAGACCCACTCTACGGACAGGTGCTAGCTACAGCAAGCACTCTGCTAGCACGTGACGGGTGTCACGCGAACAGCAGTTCGGACACCGTGTAGATCGCGAGTCCGGCGAGCGAGCCGACCACCGTGCCGTTGATGCGGATGAACTGCAGGTCGCGCCCCACCGCGAGCTCGATCTTGCGGCTGGCTTCCTCCGCGTCCCAGCGCTCGACGGTCTCGCGGATGACGGAGGTGATCTCGTCGGCGTAGTTGGCCGCGACGAAGCGCACCGCGTCGAGCAACCAGCCGTCGATCTTGGTTCGCAATTCGGCGTCCTCGCGCACCCGGATACCGAACGCCATGACGTTCTCCGCGATCTTCGTGCGCAGCGTGCTGTTCGGGTCGTCCACCGAGTCCAGGATCATCCGCTTCGCCGTCCGCCAGGTGGCCGCGGCGAGCCCGGTGATCTCGTCCCGCCCCATGATCTCGGC
Organism: Rhodococcus sp. Q1; assembly: GCF_004153645.1. Lineage (NCBI taxonomy): Bacteria > Bacillati > Actinomycetota > Actinomycetes > Mycobacteriales > Nocardiaceae > Rhodococcus > Rhodococcus sp. Q1. The sequence continues at coordinate 152,137 of NZ_SDMJ01000005.1, forward strand.
CTTGACCTTCTCCGCCTTGGCGATGGTCACGGGATCGCTCTGCAGGTCGCGGGCGTAGTCGGCCAGGAACTTGTTGACCGCGAGGCGCACCTCGTGGTCGGGATTCGAACGGACCTTCCACGTGAACTCCACGAGTTCGCGGTGGATCTTCTCGCCGAGCAGCAGGTCGACGAACTTCGGCGACCACGACGGCGAGTCGCGGCTGATCACGCGATCGATGGTCTCCTGACTCCCGAGCGCCCACTGGTGCGCTCGTTCGGCGAGCATGTCGACGAGCGGAAGGTGCCGGTTCTCGGCGAGCAGCTCGGTGAGGACACGTCCGAGCGGCGGTCCCCACTCCGGTTCGGCGATGCGTTTGACGATGGTGTGGTCGATGATCTGCTGGATGTCGTCCTCGCGCAGGATCCCGACCACACCCCGCAGGACCGTCGACGTCTCCTTGGCGACCCGGGCGGCGTTGGCGGGTTCCGCGAGCCAGCTACCGACCCGCAACGGGATCTGCGCCGACTCGACCTTGGCGGACACCACCTCGGGGGCGAGGAAGTTGCTGCCGACGAACGAGCTCAGGTTGGCACCGAGCTGGTCCTTCTTCCGCTTGATGATCGCCGTGTGCGGGACGGGAATCCGCAACGGGTGCCGGAACAGGGCGGTCACGGCGAACCAGTCGGCGAGCGCGCCGACCATGCCGGCCTCGGACGCCGCCCGCACGTACCCCACCCACGCTCCGGCGCCGCGGGTTTCCTGCCACCGGCAGAAGAGATAGATGATCGCGGCAACGACGAGGAACCCGGTCGCGACCGCCTTCATACGGCGGAGGTCTCGGCGTTTGATCTCGTCATCGGTCGTCAGAAGCTGCACCCGATCGATTGTGCCGAAAGTCGGCACTCGGCGGACGGATCGGCCTCGAGTTCTGAAGGACGGAAGGCCGGATCGTAGACTGAGCCGACGATCGACACCGAACGGATGTGCCACACAGTGTCCAGCAGACCGCAGACGACTCCGAACCCGACCTCGACCGAGGTCGTCCCGCCCGTCAAGCAGGACGGCCGCAAACGGCGCTGGCACGAACACAAGATCGCTCGCCGGGAAGAGCTCGTGGACGGCACCATCAACGCGATCCGCTCCCGCGGACACGAGATCGGCATGGACGAGATCGCCGCCGAGATCGGCGTGTCGAAGACGGTGCTCTACCGGTACTTCACCGACAAGAGCGACCTGACGACCGCCACGATGCTGCGGTACGTCGAGACGGTTCTCGCCCCCCGGATCTACGCGGCGGTGGCCGAGGATCTCGACGAGTACGACCTCACCCGGGAGGCGATCACGGCGTACGTCGAGACCGTCGCCGACGATCCCGAGGTCTACCTGTACGTGATGAGCAACAGCGCGTCGGCGGGACGCGACGTGGTGGCCGATTCCGAGCGGATGATCGCCGAACTCGTCGCGACCGTCCTGGGCGAGCGACTGCGACTGCTCGGGATGGATTCGGGTGGCGCCGTGCCCTGGGCGTACGGAATCGTCGGCGGCATCCAGCTCGCGACGCACTGGTGGATCTCGAACAAGTCGATGACCACCGAAGACCTCATCGATTACCTGACGATGATGATCTGGGGTGGCATGACCGGCATCGCCGGTGTCGCCGGATCGCCCATGCGCTTCAAGTCGCAGCCGCATCCGCTCCTGCCGGAGTCGTCGCCCGCTCCCTGATCGACAGCTTTACTGTTACTCGAAGTAGCACGTATAGTGCGGGCATGAGCAACCATGCGGACGATCCGCACGACCAGGACGAGCCCGGTTACCGCGGCCCCGCCGAGGTTGCCGTGGGAGACCGCACGGTCGGCGTCGATGTCGAGATCTCCGGCCGGTTCGATCCGCTGCTCGGCCGGCACGTGTGGCGGGGCCGGATCCGTAAGCTCGCCGAGGCTCTCGGCGGAGACCCCTCCCCCACGCCGGGAACCACCGTGACCATCACGGTCCCGGGCGCGGCGGAGACTGCGACCGCCCGCATCTCGGAGATCGATCTGTGGGGCAGCCACATGGTCGACGGCATCTCACGTCCGCCGTACCCGCTGCCGACCGACGCGAACGGCGTCCATTCGAACGCCGACGCGAACGGCATCCATTCGAGCGCCGACGCGAACGGTGTCGATCCCACCTGAGGCTCGTCGCGTGTGACACGCTGGGCCGATGACGAAGGACGATGTGTTCCGGCCGGCCTCGATCGTCGAAGCCCTCCGGGCAGGGCCCGACACGCGCGTCGCCGCCATCGACACGAACGCCACGCCCGGTTTCGACGGCGACAAGGCTCTCGGCGAGCGTCTGCTCACCGAACGCGGCGCCGATCTCTCCGGACTCCAGGAGATGCTGTTCGCGGAGGGCCGGACCGGCGGTACCCGCTCGGTGCTGCTGATCCTGCAGGGCATGGACACCGCCGGGAAGGGCGGGATGGTGCGTCACGTCGTCGGTCACGTCGACCCGCAGGGCGTCGATCACACGGCCTTCGGTGTCCCGACCGCGGAGGAGAAGCGGCACCACTTCCTGTGGCGGATCTCGAAGGCACTCCCCCGCAACGGTCAGCTCGGCGTCTTCGACCGCTCACACTACGAGGACGTGCTCGTCGCCCGGGTGAGGTCGCTGGTGCCGGAGAGCGTCTGGCGCGGACGCTACGACGAGATCAACCGGTTCGAGAGCGAGATCGTCCGCGAGGGCACGACCATCGTGAAGGTGGCGATGTTCGTCTCGCTGGACGAGCAGAAGAAGCGCCTCGCCGAACGTCTCGAGCGCCGCGACAAGTATTGGAAGTACGACCCGAGCGACGTCTCGGAACGCGCCCTGTGGCCGCAGTACCAGCAGGCCTATCAGGACATGCTGGATCGGACGAACACCGACGAGGCGCCCTGGTACGTCATTCCGTGCGACCGCAAGTGGTACAGCCGCCTGGCGGTCACCGAACTGCTCATCGACGCGTTCGAGCGTCTCGACCTCGACTGGCCGGAGCCCACTTTCGACGTCGAAGCGGAGAAACGCCGACTCGCAGAGTCGTAGGATGACCGACTCGCACAGTCGCGAGGAGGCCGTGCGAGGCGTAGGGACGCGAGCCGGCTCTCACCGACTCGCGTCGCGTACGGCCTTCAGAACAGGTGCGGTGTGTCGTAGTGCCGCTTGTGGTCGCGGCGAACGGTTCCGGTGACCATGCCGAATGCCGCTCCGAGCGCGACGACCGCAGCGAGCGCCGCGACGATCGCCCAGCCCTCGAATCCGTAACCGGCCGCGACGATCGTCAGGGCGATCATCAGGACCGAGGCCAGCGCGAGCGCGTAGGCGCTCCACGCCACGAAGAGATTGAGTTTCACGACCGGCCTCCTTGGACGAGGTGTGTCCCTCTCGGTGCCGACGGTACCTTCAGGTGACGCACATCACAACCGGCTGGTGGCGTCCTTGCGCACTTCGTAGCGCATGACGGCGAATTCCCCGCTCTGCCCGATCTCGGTGAGACGCATCTCCACGTGCCGCGGGAGCAGTGGACGGCCGGATCCGATGGTCACCGGCGCGAACGAGACGACGAGTTCGTCGAGCAGGCCGTGCTCGGCGAACTGTCCGGCGAGGTCGCCGCCACCCACCATCCACAGGTCGCGGCCGTTCGCGGCTTCGGCCATCTCGGCGTAGACCTGCCGGACGTCCTTCTGCGTGAAACGGATGTCGCCGGGTTCGTCCCCCGCCCGGGCCACGGGCAGGTCGTCGCGATGCGTGAACACCCAGCAGGGCAGGTCGTACTCCCACTTGTCCGCACCGGCATGGTCGAGAACCCAGCGGTAGGTGGACGACCCCATCACGATGGCGCCGATACCGGCGATGAACTTCTCGTACCCGACGGGCCCGCCGTCCCCGGTCTCGCGGGTGAGCAGCCAGTCGAGCGAATGGTCCTCGGTCGCGAGAAATCCGTCCAGCGTGCTTGCGGTGTAGTAGATCATCCGGGTCATGGGCTGCTCCTGTTCCAGTCGAGTGGATCGCCGTGGTCGACGTCGAGGCCGGCCGCCCGCATCATGTGCCGGGCGAGTTGGCGGCGGTGCGCGGCGAAGGTGAGGACATGGGTGACCACTCCTGCGAGGACGAAGCTCTCGGGAGGGTCGCACAGGGCGTCGATGAGTACGTCACCCCAGGCGCCACGGCGATGGATGTCGCGGATCGTCTCCACCCATCGCGGTGCGACATCCTCGAAACGTGCTGCCAGCGAGCCGATTCCACTGCCCGATTCCACGGGTTGGTCGGCGCCGACCATCGACGCCAGCCAGACCTCCTTGGCGCGCACGAGGTTGCCGAGCACCCGCGACACGGACTCCTCGGGGCCGTCCCACCCGAGCACGACGAGGCCGGGGAACCGGATCCGCTCGCGTTCGTCGTCGTCGAGTTCCGCGGCACGGCCGAGGAGATAGCGGGTGTCCGCGAGGTCGTGCTGCACCATCTGCGCCAGCACCTCGGGCTCCGGGTGGGCGGGTGCCGCGGGCCGTTGCCCGTCCTCCTCGACCCAGAGATTGGTGGGCGGATGGAAGTGGACGCCGTTGGGGGCGGGGAGCCAGTGGTCGCTGCCACCGGTGCCGAGCACCCGGGCGGTCACGCTCGGGGGATACCCGTAGGCGCGGGCGAATGCGCGTCCGAACCCTTCGACGCTGTCGTAACCGGCGGCGAACGCCGCATCCGTGACCGACCTGCCGTGGCGCAACTGCCAGGCGGCGCGTTCGAGCATCACCCGGCGGCGCAACGCCACCGGCGACTCGCCGGTACCGACCGCGAAGGTGCGGCTGAAATGCCACGGCGAGGCGTAGGCGTGCTGCGCCATCCGTTCGAGTGTTGCGTTGTTCTCCTCGAGAACGGCGTCGAGCAGTTCCCGGAGTCGGTCACGGCCGAGGGTCATGCGTTCAGTGTCGCGTGCAGACCCCTGCCGCCGCCCGACCGTTCTTGCTCTCTCCCGGCCCCACCTCGGCGTCAGCCCGGCATGGTCTCGCCGCCGAGCGGGGCGAGCACTTCACCGCTGTAGTACGAGGACATCGTCTCCGACGCGAAGAACACGTAGGACGGGGCGATCTCGTCGGGCTGCGCGGCGCGCCCGAAGGGTGCCTGCTGCCCGAACTCGGACACCTTCTCGGCGTCCATGGTCGCCGGGATCAACGGGGTCCACACCGGTCCGGGCGCCACGCAGTTCACCCGGATCCGCCTGTCCTGCAGTGCCTGCGCGAGCGAATAGGTCAGCGCGATCACGGCACCCTTGGTGGCCGAGTAGTCGATGAGCGTCCTGTTGCCACGCAGCCCGTTGACCGAGGCAGTGTTGATGACGGACCCACCCGGCGTCAGGTGCGGCAGTGCCGCCTTCGTCACGTGGAAGAAGCTGTCGATGTTCACGGCGAAGGTGTGCCGCCACTGTTCCTCGCTCAACTCGGCGAGGTCGTCGACGGGCTGCTGGGTGCCCACGTTGTTGACGAGGATGTCGAGTCCGCCGAGTTGCTCGACCGTCTCGGCCACCACCGACCGGCAGTGCTGCGCATCGCCGAGGTCGCCGGCGATGACGTGGCACGTGCGGCCCTCGCGTCGCACGAGGTCGGCGGTGTGCTCGGCGTCGCGGTGTTCTTCGAGGTACGCGATCGCGACGTCGGCACCCTCCTTCGCGAAAGCGACCGCGACGGCACGTCCGATGCCGGAGTCGCCGCCCGTGACGAGTGCCTTGCGACCCGACAGCAACCCGCGTCCGACGTAGCCGCGCATCTCGTCGGCGGGACGCTCGGCCATGTCGTCGGTGTCACCGGGGTAATCGATGGTGTGGGGTTCTCGTTCGCGATCCTCGCTCATGGCCGCCGGATACCCACAGACCGTTGCGGTATTCACCGCCGGCATCGTTGTCCGGAGACCGGTATGCGCAGCTCTCGCCGCCCGCCCGGTCGTTTTTGCGAGCCTCCGAGCGGGTAACCCGGACTCATGGCCCACGAGACCCGGATGTGCGATGTGCACGATGCTCCGCTTCCCACGCCCCGCGGACCCATCTCCGCCGAGATCGTCGAACGTCTCGGCGGTCCGGTGGACGATACCCCGTGGAATGTGACGACCGACGGCGCGGAGGCCTACGGCGAGGACGTCCAACTCGCCCTGGCCGTTCTCTACGAGCTCCACTACCGCGGTTTCGCGGGTGTCGATCCCGCGTGGGAATGGGCACCGGGGCTCCTCGGGGTCCGGGCGCGCCTCGAGCGCGTCCTCCTCGATCGGTTGCGTGCCGACGTACCGGCCTCGGACGATCCGCAGAGCGTCCTCGAGGATCTGTGCTGCGAACCCGACGACTCGTGGGGTGTCTCCCACGAACTCGCCGCGAACGGCACGTGGGAGATGATGCGCGAGTTCTTCGTCCATCGCTCGATCTACCACCTCAAGGAGGCGGACCCGCACGCTCTCGCGATCCCCCGGTTGTCCGGTCGCGCGAAGGCCGCGCTGGTCGCCGTCGAGTTCGACGAGTACGGCGGCGGCCGTGCCGAGCGCATGCATTCGCGGCTGTTCGCCGACCTGCTGCTCGCTGCCGGCCTGAAGGACGACTATCTGGGATATCTCGACGTCGTCCCTGCCGTCACCCTCGCAACGGTGAACTTCATGTCGTTGTGCGGTCTGCACCGCGCGTACACACCGATGCTGGTCGGCATGTTCGCCGCCGCCGAGATCACCACCGCCCCGAGCGCCCGGCGCATGGTCGAGGCCCTCGAACGCCTGGATGCGGACGACGCCTGCATCCTGTTCTACTCCGAACACATCGAGGCCGACGCCGTCCACGAGCTCGTCCTGCGGCACGACGTGGTCGGTTACATGCTCGAACAGGACCCGGCTCGGGCACAGGACATCTCGTTCGGCGCGCAGGCCATCGAGTTCCTGGAGGGACGGCTCGGGAGTCATCTGCTGGGCAGCTGGGCCGCCGGCCGCAGTTCGCTCCTCACGTCGGCCGCGGCGCCGGCCTGATGGCCGGGCACGACGCAGCGGGGTGGAGCCTCGGGACGGTGCGTCCCGAGGCTCCACCTCCTTCGTGCCGGGATCCGGCTCAGTCGATGAGACCGGGTTCGTGTGTGGGGGTACCACCGGAGCCGCGGAGGCGGCGTCGACGGAGATTGACAGCGGACATCACGACGCCGACGACGATGAGCACGGCCGCGGCGACGGCACCGACGAGCACCCATCCTTCGAAGCCGTCGCCCGCCGCGTAGAGGACGAGAGCGACGACAGCGATCCCCGCGAGGATGCAGGCGTATCCGACCCAACCCGAAGCTCGGGAAGCAGTGGTGGGAGCGTGAGCTCGATTCGATGGTTTCGTCATGCTCGTGGATACCGCATCCGGTCGCCCGTGAAACCCAGGGCCGACAAGAGCGGGAACGGATGACTCTGCGCCGGAGAGTGTTACGACGGAATCCGCCGGTCGATCGGTCCGCGCTCGACGAGTGCGGCAAGGCGTTCCCGCGCGCTGCGCGGAGAGAGGACAGGACTGTCCGTGCCCGTCGCGCTGCGCATTCCGCGTACCGTCTCGGCCCACACTTCAGGACCGTCGTGTTTCGGCGACCACCCGAGTTCGTCCCGGGCCCTGGTGCAGTCGAGCAGGGGGCAGGAGTACGCGAGATCGATCCAGCCGCCCTGCACCGGTTGCAGCCGGAGGCGCCAGGTCGCTTCGGCGAGCACCGACAGCCCCCATCGCGGCACCGGAACCGTCGGGCAGTCGAACGGAGCGGCGAAATCCCGCGCTCCCACCGGAGTCGGCGCCGCCAGATTGAACGGACCGGGTACCCGACGTTCGAGGGCTGCGACCAGCGCGTCCGCGACATCGTCGGAGTGCACGGCCGGAATGGTGAGACCGTGGTCGATCGGAATGACCGGCAGGTGGTTCGTGATGCCGGCGGGCACGAACTCGGGCAGCACGTAACGTTCGAGGCCCGAGCCGGAGACCAGTTGCCCGATGAATCCCGGTCGGAAACGCGTGAGGACGGGAACGTTCGTACCCGTCTCGTAGTCGTCGAGGAACTTCTCCGCCGCGACCTTGTCGACGCTGTACACGCAGGTGGGCACCCCTTCACGACCCCACGACTCGTCCACTTCCCGGCCGTACGCACCGCCGGAGTAGACAGCGGCCGAGGACATGTGAACCACGTGCCGCACCCCGGCATCGGCAGCGGCCGTCAGTACGGCGCGGGTGCCGTCCACGGCGACCCGGCGGAGGTAGTCGCGACGGTGCGAGGGCTGGAATCCCCACGCGAGGTGGACGACGGCGTCGGCGCCCGCGAAGATCGGCGCCAGCACCCGTGCGGCGTCGGGATCCGCGAGGTCGACGGCACACCACGTCGCTGCCGCATACGGATCGCGCGCCGGAGGAGTCCGGCGCGCGATCGCGACGATATCGAGTTGTGCGGGATGAGCGGCCAGCCGGCGCAGAAGCGCCGTGCCTACATTTCCGCTCGCTCCGGTGACGACGATGCGTCGTGGCAGGCCGGTCCGTGATGTCGAGGCCATCGGGATCGTCGGTGCCGTCCGTGCCGTCCGTGTGTCCCGGTCAGCGGGCCGAGTCCGCTGCGTCCTTCTCCGTCTGCGCATCCGCGTTCGGGAGGGCACCCGAGGCGTTCTCCAGGTGTGCGCGGACGAACCACTGGAACTTCTCGAGCTGGCCGGTCTGGCCGATCAGGACGTCCTCGGTGATCGGATCGAGCTTGCCGACCTCGTCGATGGCCTTGCGGTTGTCGGTGATCAGCCCGTCGTAGACGAGATCGAGGGCGGCGAGGTGCGCCTGCGCGGTGTCGCGGCCGACCGAGTAGTCGTCCCACGTGCGGTTCTTCTCGATGGCACCCGGCGTCCCCTTGGGGGAACCACCGAGCGCGGCGATCCGCTCGGCAACTTCGTCCGCGTATCCGCGGACGAGCTCGACCTGCGGGTCGATCATCTCGTGGACGCCGATGAAGTTCGGGCCGACGACGTTCCAGTGGATGTGCTTCAGCGTGAGATGCAGGTCGTTGTAGGCACTCAGGCGCTCCTGGAGAATCTGCGCGGTGCGCGAACCGTCGGCATCGCTCAGGCCGGGAACCGTGTAGCTCGACTTCGACATATCTACCTCCAGAATGCTCGGGTGTGTCGGCAGACGGATACCCGGGACACAGTGAGATCCAAACATCCGGGCGTACTCGATGACCTTCGACCGGCGCGGGAGGACTTTCGTCCGAATTTCTCCTGTCACAAACGTTTGGAAACGGACCAACCCGGTTATTCGATCGCCGGGCTCCGAGACTTCCAGGTCTCGGACATGACATCTGAGGTGGCGACAATGATCATTCTGGGTCTGATTCTGTTGGTGGTGGGGTTCTTCACCGGTATCTCCATCCTCACCACACTCGGAGTGATACTCCTGGTGATCGGCGTGATCCTTGCGATCCTGGGCGCGACGGGCCGGGCCATCGGCGGACGCGCACACTGGTACTGACCCATTCGACAGTCCGTGCCGGGAGGAGACTCCCGGCACGAGACAGGACTCCGGATCCCGGGTGCTTCCGAGCACCCGGGATTCGTCGTTTCCGGCCTGTCCACCGCCGGGGGTTCCCCGCAGGCCGCCTCGGCCGGCCGACCGGCTCCCCGGAAACGGCATCCGGGCCGGCCCCGTACAGGGGCCGGCCCGCATTCTCGGTGTCGTCTCGGTCTCTCGGTGTCGTCTCAGTGATGTTCGGTATCGGTGCGCGCAGCTGCCGTCTTCGGTTTCCGGAGGGCGCGATGACTGGTGTCGCACAGGGGGTACAGGGCGCTGCGGTGGCAGCGGCATACGGCCACCACGAAGCGGTCCGACACCGTCTCGGCGCCGTCGTCGGCGACGATCCGGACCGGGCCCTCCACGAGGGTCGGACCGCCCCTCACCTGCCGCACCACACGTGCTTCGCATTCACCGTCCGCGGTGAGCCGTGTGATCTTCGGTGTACCACTCACATTCTCAACCCCTCGTGCGGGGACGGTCGGCACGCACGACCACCACTTCTTCGGTCAGAGCCCCGGGTTCCGCCAGCTGTGTCGAATACAGATATCCCGCGCGGTTGCGCAGAACCGGCCCGAAGGGGATCCGGTTGCGGGCCACCACGGACGCCTCGAGATCCGCATCCCGCAGACGGGACAGCGTCGCATCCACACCGGTGAACTCCGAGTGCACGATCAACGCGAATCCGCCGGGAGCGAGCAGCGAGGGAAGACTGTCGCACAACGGATCGAGAACGCAGCGTCCGTCGGCGCCGGCATCCCAGCGCGCGTCGCGGTTCTGCCCCTCACAGGGAACGTACGGCGGGTTCGACAGCACGACATCGAACGGACCGTGGAGCAACGCGTCGTCCAGGCTTCCCTGCCGGGCACGGATCGGCAGCCGGCGCGACCACGCGTTCAGGCGTGCGCTGAGCACCGCGCGTGGGTCGATGTCGAAGGCCGTCACCGAGGAAGCGCCGAGCAGGGCAGCGTTCACCGCCAGAAATCCTGTCCCGGTGCAGAAATCGAGTACATTCGCACCTTCGGCACCGCCTGCGTCCGCAAGCGCGCCGGCCAGCAGGTACGAATCCTCCTGGGGGCGGTACACCCCCGGAAGACGCCATACTCGCGGCGAATCCGATCCGTCCAGCGCCAGGGAAGCTGTCACGTCACACCACCTCGGTATCTCGAGCTCGACGGCATCTCCACCACACCGGGCGAAAACCCGGATCCGTCCGTTCGCGGGCGGATACCCGTGCTACTTCCGTGTGAAACACGCCACCGAGGCACACGTGACGTCCGGTGTCACGAGAACAGCATCCGGCGAGCCGCATTGCGCACACGACGCGTCACCGGAGCAGTGCGTTTCCCGTCCGCGAGCGCGGCATGCGCGGCGTTCCAGCCACCCATCCCGTGGACTCCGCCGCCGGGATGCGCGGCCGCACCCGCGAGATAGACACCGTCGACCGGAGTTCGCGGTCCGCCGAATCCGGGGGTGGGCCGAAGGAACAACTGCTGGTAGACCTGCGCGGTTCCACCGTTGACGGCGCCGCCGACGAGATTCGCGTCGGCCGCTTCGAGGTCCCCGGGCCGTTGGACGTGTCGTCCGACCACATGTGCGCCGAATCCCGGTGCGTAGGACTCGAGTTGCGCGTCGACACGCTCGGCGAGGCGGTCGGCTGACGCGTCGTCCGTGACACCGCGCGGCAGATGTGTGTAGGCCCAGCAGCTTTCGGTGCCCTCCGGCGACCGCGTGGCATCGGTCGTGGTCATCTGCCCGAACAACAGGAAGGGCGATTCGGGGACGACGCCGGTGGACAGATCGGCCGACCACCTGATCATCGCGTTCGTGTCGGCGCCGACGTGCACGGTGCCGGCTCCGCTCAGCGAGGGCGAACGCCACGGCACACGGCCGTCGAGGGCATAGTTCACCTTCACCACCGGGGTGTCCCATTCGAACTTGCGGAGGTCGTCGAGCACGCGCGAACCGACGGCGGCGGCCGGGAGGAGCCGCGTGTACAGGGCCGGAGCCGAGACGTCGGCAAGGACGGCGCGTCGCACCTTCACCCGGTCGCCGCCCGCGGTGCGCACGGCGGACACCTTCCCGCCCTGCACCTCGATGCCCACCACGGGCGAAGTGCACCGCACCTCCGCACCCGCCGAGGTGCCGCGCCGGACCAGTGCATCGGTGAGCGCCCCCGCGCCACCGACCGGCGCGGGGAAGCCGACGTCCTGCGCGAGCATCGTGAGCATGTACCCCATGACGCCGCTGCCGGGCGCTTCGGGCGGGGTGTCGGCGTGCATCGCATTGCCCAGGAGCAACAGCCGCGCCGCCGAGCCACCGAACAGTTCGGCGGACATCCGGGTGACGGGCAACGCGAGCATGCGTGCGTAGCGCAGCAGGTCCCCCGTCTTCATGGTCCGCATCAGGTCGACGGAGCCCCGGACGGGCGGGAAAGGCCCGAGGAGCAATTCGAGCAGTGGGCCGCGCACCTGCTTCCATTGTTCGAACAGGGCCAGCCACGCCGCACCGTCACCGGCGCAGCGGCGTTCGAGGTCCGCTGCCGTGTCCGCCGGATCCGGCGAGACGACGATCGCGTCCTCGTCGTGCGGTCCGAGCGGATGACCGAATGCCTTGGGCGATCGCGCCCACCGGAGTCCGTGTGCCTCCAGATCGAGGGCCCGGAAGGCAGGTGAGGCCACACCGAGGGGATAGAACGCACTGAACAGATCGGCGCGGAATCCGGGATGGAGCTCGGCGCTGCGTACCGCTCCGCCGGGTTCGGGTTGCTCTTCGAGCACGAGGACGTCCCATCCCGCGTCGGCGAGCACAGCGGCGGCCGTCAGGCCGTTCTGCCCGGCACCGATGACGACCGCATCGACCGTCGTGTCGCTCATTCGGTGGCGCCTTCGGCGAGCAGCACCAGTCGTCGCAGACATTCCTGGTTCCGCGGCAACACCAGTTCCTCCTGCACACGATCGGGGACGTGTGCGTACGGTCCTTCGACGACGTGTTCGGCCATTGCGATGCGGGTGCCGCCGTCCTGGGTGGGTTCGAGGGAGATCGCGATCTCGGCCTTACCGAACAGCCAGGCGCGTGCCCGCAGCACGAGTTCCCGTTCGGGCACCATCGCGCAGACCTCGGTGTGGTCGTCGAGCAGGAACGGCCACAGACCCACCGAGTGGTGGATCCGGGTTTCCGGGCGGGGCCAGGCGGGGTCGACCGCTCGGATGCGGGACGCACCCACCACCCATCCCGCGTACCGCCAGCCGTCCGCGAGGATCTCCCAGACCTTCGACGGTGTCACCGGTGCCTCGATCGTCGCGATCCTGGCCATGCCCACTCCTCATGTTCTGGACGACAGCTCGCTTGCGGCAGACGCATACCCCGCTACCGCAGGTGTCACACGAGATCGGGTGTCATCGCTGCTCGGAGGGGGTATCCGGACCGGCATGGAACCCGAGAACACGTCCGTGAACCCGTACGCCTTCGTCTTCGCCCCCTCTCCCCTGCTCACGGTCACGCTCGAGAAGGCGCCGGACGGAAGCACCGAACTGCACGTCCACCCGGGCGGCCAGGGCTTCTGGATCGGGCGCATGGCCGCGACTCTGGGAATGGACGTGCATCTGTGCGGGCCCTTCGGTGGTGAATCGGGGTCGATCCTCGCGGACATGATCAACCGGGAGGGGCTGACGGTGCATCCGGTGCAGACCGCATCGGCCAACGGTTCCTACATCCACGACCGTCGGGAAGGCGAGCGCAAGGAGATCGTGGAGATCGCCCCGCCGGCGCTCACCCGGCACGAGACCGACGACCTGTTCAGCGCGTCTCTGGCATCGGCGATGTGTGCGAAGGTCGCGATGCTGGGTGGACCGCACTGCGACGAAGCCGTGCCCACGGAGGTGTACGAACGGTTGTGCGCCGACCTGGGGGCGCTGGGCATACCGGTCGTGGCCGACCTGTCCGGCCCCACCCTCGGTGCTGCCCTCGAAGGCGGGGTGACGGTCCTGAAGGTGAGCCACGAGGATCTCATCGCGGACGGTCGTGCCGAGTCCGACGACCTCGACGATCTCATCGAGGCCATGCACCGTCTCCACGACGACGGTGCCGTCTCGGTGGTCGTCTCCCGGGCGGGCGACCCGGCGATCGCATTCGACGACGGGAACCTCTGGGAGGTGGAGGCCCCCTCGGTGCAGACGGTGGATCATCACGGCGCAGGCGATTCGATGACCGCAGGTATCGCGTCGGCCTATGCCGCGGGCGCGACGTTCGAGGACGCGTTGCGTCTCGGCGCCGCTGCGGGCGCGGTCAACGTCACGCGTCGCGGTCTGGCCACGGGGCATCGTTCCGCGGTCGAGAAGATGGCCGAGAAAGTACAGGTCCGGAAGTTGAAGGGGAAGCGTTCATGAGAGCACTGATCGTCAACGACGACGGCATCGACAGCCCCGGTCTCGCACTGCTCGCCCGCATCGCCGTCGAAGCGGGATTCGACGTGCAGGTGGCGGCGCCCCATGTCGAGCGCAGCGGTGCGAGTGCATCGTTGACCGCTCTCCAGGACGAAGGAAAACTCCTGTTGAGCCACCGCCCCCTCGACGGTCTTCCCGACGTGGAATCCTATGCGGTGGAAGCTTCTCCGGCTCTGATCACCTTCCTCGCCTCGTACGGCGCGTTCGGGACCGCGCCGGACATCGTGTTGTCCGGGATCAACCTGGGCCCCAACACCGGTCACGCCATCCTGCACTCGGGCACCGTGGGCGCGGCCCTCACCGCGGCGAGCCACGGAGCCCGGGCGGTCGCGATATCCCTCAACGGCACCGCTCCGTCCCAGTGGGAGACGGCCGAACTGGTGGCACGTCGGGCTCTGGAATGGGCGATCGAGAACGGCCGTCCTGGTGCGGTGCTGAACGTCAACATCCCCGACATCCCGGTCGGCGAACTCCGCGGACTGCGCAGTGCTCCGCTCGCCGAGTTCGGCGCCGTCCAGGCGGAGATCGGGGAGGTCGAGAACGACGGCGACATCTCACGTGCCGTGCCCGTCACCTTCCGGGCGGTCGAACTCGACGAATCCCACGACAGCGACGCCGTTCTCGTGTGCCGGGGGTGGGCGACCGCCACCGTGCTGACGATGCCCTTCGAGGTGGCGGACGCCGACCTCGGCGCTCTGGAGTTCGCCCACTCGGACAGTTCGCAGCAATAGGTCCGGAGCGCTCGGTCACGGAGGCCGTGACCGAGCGCTCCGGCCCGCGAAAGATGTCAGGCCACTGCGGAATTCGACGCGAAACCGGCGATCGGCGTCACCACGGACTTCTTTGCACGACCGGCCGATTCCGTCACCGACCGTACGAAGTCACCGGCCTCGGCGATCGCACGCCGGCTCTCGGGAAGACTGTCGGCGAAGATCGGGAACGCGTGCACCTGGTGTCGCCACACGTGCAGGTCGCAGTTCACCCCGGCCTCCCGTACGGCCCGCGCCATGGATTCGGCGTCGCTGCGCAGCAATTCGTCGTGGCCGGCGTGGATCATCACCGGCGGAAGCACACTGAGGTCGTTGTCCAGCGGGCATATCAGCGGCCCGGGCTCCCCGTCGACGGTCAGCCGGGTGTGGGTGCCCTCGATGTACCGTACGAGCGACTGCACGGCCGATCCCGGGAACATCGGGCAGGCCGACCGCATGTCGTGTTCGGCGCGCCGATCCGAGTCGAGATCGACGAGCGGGGAGAGTGCGACGATCCCCGCCGGGCGGGGTAGATCGGACTCCGCGATCGCCAGGGCGGTCATGAATGCCAGATACCCACCGGCGGAATCGCCCGCGATGACGATGTCCTCCCCCCGGTAACCCTTCTCGCGCAACCACTCGTAACCGCGTACGGCATCGTCCACCGCATGGGCGATGGGAGCATTCGGCAGCATCCGGTAGTCGACGCTGAGAACCGCGCCGTCCGCGCGATCCGACAGGCTCACGGCGAGTGAGCGGTGGGTGTTCAGGCCGCACATGAGAAACGCGCCACCGTGCAGGTACAGCACCGCGCGCTTGGTCGACCGTCCCTCCGCTCGGATCCACTCGGCACTACACGAGCCCAGGTCGACGTTCACGTACTGCGCTCCGGAGGGCTTGGGGAGCAAGGACGCAGCGCCGTCGACGACCGACAGGGGCCACGCGAGGTCCGGCCGGGCCATCCATGCCCCCACGACCGGCTTCGCGAGTGCACGTACCGCGCCCCGCACGACCCGCGAGCGCACGCTACCTCCACGATGGGTGCGGCTGATACCCCCACACTCACCGGCATCGTCGATCTCCGAAGACAGCACTGGAACCTCCTGTGGATCACCCCACGAAACTCGTCGATTTCTTTCGCCTTACTCAGCGTGGTACTGCGGTTTACCCACAGTTGTCCGGGATCGAAACACCCGACCGGGGCGACGAACCGGGAACCCGGGGGGCGACCGTACTCGGGTGAGGCCCGTTTACCTGCCCGGGCCGGGAGGTAACCAGCGCGTATGCCTACCGAGACCACGGTGTCCCTGTGGCGGGATCGCGCCCCGCAGACCACGACGTACGACGACTGGACGACCCGCCGCGAGCGCTACGACGTCGTGGTCGTCGGCGCCGGGATCACGGGTACCGTGACAGCTCTGCTTCTCGCGGAGCGCGGACTGCGCGTCGCGGTCGTCGAGGCCCGCGACATCGGGGCCGTGACCACCGGAAACACGACCGGCAAGGTGAGCGTCCTGCAAGGAACGCGCCTGTCGCAGATCGGCCGCAGGCATTCCGGCGCGATACGCCAGGGTTATGTGGACGGCACTCTCGCGGCGCAACGGTGGGTCGTCGACTTCTGCACGCAGCACGGACTCGACTTCGACCGCGCGGACGCCTACACCTACGCGCAGGACCCGTCGAACGCGAGCATGATCGACGCGGAGCACCACCACTGCCGCGCCGCCGGACTGCCGGCAGAACGGGTCGGCGAGATCCCGCTCCCCTTCGATGTGGCCGCCGCGGTCATGATCCCCGATCAGGTCCAGGTCGACCCCATGCCCCTCCTGGTCACGGCGGTCGACCGGGCACGCACGGCCGGGGCGGAGGTGTTCGTCGGGCGTCGCGTGAAGACCGTGGACACCGAGAACGTGGGATGCATCGTCCGGACCGACGACGGCGATGTCCGCGCCGATCGCGTGGTACTCGCGACCGGCATCCCCATCCTGGACCGCGGCGCGTTCTTCGCCCGCATGGAACCGGACCGCTCGTACTCCATCGCGGTCGAGGTGCCCGGCGGTCCTCCGGAGGGAATGTTCCTGTCCGCCGACAGTCCCACCAGGTCGCTCCGCACCGCCTCCGCGGCGGGCACGTCCGCGTCGGCGGATCGCCTGCTGCTCGTCGGCGGGAACGGGCACGTGGTGGGCCGGCACGATTCGGCCCGCACCGCCTACGACGACCTGCTGCGATGGAGCCAGCGGACGTTCCCCGGAGCCCGCGAGCTGTACCGCTGGTCGGCGCAGGACTACACGAACATGGACAGCCTGCCCGAGGTCGGGCCGATCCTGCCCGGCGCCGACAGGATCTGGGTGGCGACCGGCTTCGGCAAGTGGGGAATGACCGGCGGCGTCGCGGCGGCCCACATCATCGCGTCCCGGTTCTCGGAGTCGCCGGATCCCGAGGTCGAGGCGTGGGCTCCTGCCATGGCGGCCTGGCGCACCGAACTGGTGACCGGAGCGCCCACGGCCGCACGCCTCAACGCCACCGTCGCGCTGCACATGGCGAAGGGCTGGTGGCAGGCCGTGACGTCCTCGGGCTCGGAACCCGGGGAAGGACAGGGGCGGGTGGTGCGCAGCTGCGGGCGACCCGTCGGAATCTCCACGGTCGACGGTCGGACCCACCGCGTGAGCGCGGTCTGCCCGCACCTCGGCGGCATCCTGCGGTGGAACGACGCAGAGTCGTCATGGGACTGCCCGCTCCACGGCTCCCGGTTCGCCGCCGACGGCGGCCGGTTGGAGGGTCCGGCGACCGGCGACCTCTCCCCCAGGTGAAGCCGAGGGTGAAACCGGAGGTGAAAGCCCGCGTTTGGCTCCCGGACCGGCCGGGTATCCGACCGCACCGAGAAAGGATCACACGACCATGAATTCCGCCGATGGGGCACGACTGTCCGGACTGACCGTCGCAATTCTCGCGACGAACGGAGTCGAGGAGGTCGAGCTCGTCGAGCCGCGCCAGGCACTCGAGAGTGAGGGCGCCACCGTCCGGCTCGTCTCTATCGAGCAGGGCGAGATCCAGGCCATGGAGAAGGACGTCCACGCCGCGGGGAAGTACATCGTCGATCGCCTCGTCTCCGAGGTGTCTCCCGACGACTTCGACGGTCTGGTCCTTCCCGGGGGCACCACGAATCCCGACCACCTGCGGCAGGACGACAGTGCCGTCTCCTTCGTGCGGGAATTCGTCACGTCCGGGCGTCCCGTCGGCGTGATCTGTCACGGACCGTGGACGCTCGTCGAGGCCGACGTGGTGCGCGACCGCACGCTCACGTCGTATCCGAGCGTGCGGACCGACATCCGCAACGCCGGCGGAAACGTCGTCGATCAGGAGGTGGTCGTCGATCGCAACCTCGTGTCGAGCCGCAATCCGGGCGACCTGCCGGCCTTCTGCAAGGCTCTGATCGATCTCTTCGCCTCGCGCCGCGCAGGCTGAATCCCCGTCCGTTCCCGGGCTGCGACCACGGAGGTCGCAGTCGTTCCCCTCTGCCTTCCGAAAGGACCTCGACGATGCTCGAGCAGAACCCCGTTTCCGGCGCCACCATCTCGTCCTCCGCGGCTCTCCCCCAGGGTGTGCGATTCAGTACCGCAGAGATCAAGAAGCGTATCGACGAGATGTTCGACAACGCGTCGGTGCCGGTCGCGAGCGAGAGCTGACATCTCGGAAATCTGCTGTCGGAAGGCTCGCAGCCGCTCTCGCGGTTTGCGGTACCCGACCCACCTTGATAGCAAGAAGTGGTCGATTTCGAAATGTGGGGTTGGTTCGCCGTGAGGCATTGCACGAAGGCGGGATTATGAACGAGCCGCACTCCGACGATTTCGTCGTGGTCGCCAATCGCTTGCCGGTCGATCTGGAGACGCCTGCCGATGGCAGCCCACCGGTGTGGCGACGCAGCCCCGGTGGTCTGGTGACCGCGATGGAGACGGTCCTCCGTTCCAGCGGTGGCGCATGGGTCGGATGGCCCGGCACCCCCGACGTAGCGCTCGAGCCCTTCGAGGAGGACGGGCTCTCCCTGTATCCGGTCGAGCTGTCCGCGCAGGAAGTGGAGGAGTACTACGAGGGCTTCTCGAACGACACCCTGTGGCCTCTCTACCACGATGCACTCATCCCACCGACTTTCGATCGCCGCTGGTGGCGCACGTATCGCGACGTCAACAAGCGGTTCGCCGAGGCTGCGGCCCGCGCTGCGGCCCCCGGGGCGACGGTGTGGGTGCACGACTACCAGCTCCAGCTCGTCCCCAGGATGCTGCGCGACCTCCGGCCCGACCTCACCATCGGGTTCTTCCTCCACATCCCCTTCCCTCCCACCGAACTCTTCCTGCAGTTGCCGTGGCGCACGGCGATCGTCGACGGTTTGCTCGGTGCCGATCTCGTCGGCTTCCACCTTCCCGGTGGAGCACAGAACTTCGTCTATCTCGCGAACCGGCTCTTCGGGCTCCCGGCACCGCGCGGAACCTCGTCCGGCGGGACCGTCGATCTCGGCGACCGGAAGGTTCGTGTCGGCGCCTACCCGATCTCCATCGATTCTGCTCACCTCCGGGATCGCTCGCGCGAGAAGGCCATCCGCGATCGTGCTGCGGAGATCCGCAGGGATCTGGGCGATCCGGAGGTCATGCTGCTCGGCGTCGACCGTCTCGACTACACCAAGGGGATCGACGTCCGCCTCGAAGCACTGCACGAACTCTTCGCCGAGGGAACTCTCGATCCCGAGAAGGTCGTGATGGTGCAGTTGGCCACTCCGAGTCGTGAACGGTTGACGGCGTACGCGCAACTCCGCGACCAGGTGGAGCGCGAAGTGGGCCGGATCAACGGCGAGTTCGCACGTCTCGGATCACCGGTGGTCCACTATCTCCACTCCTCGGTCGACCGCGACGAGTTGCTCGCGATGTACACCGGCGCCGACGTCATGCTGGTCACTCCTCTGCGCGACGGCATGAACCTCGTCGCGAAAGAGTTCATCGCCTGCCACGGCGACGGTAGCGGCTCGTTGGTGCTCAGCGAATTCGCCGGAGCTGCAGCGGAACTGCGTCGCGCCCTCCTCGTCAACCCGCACGACCTCGAAGGAGTCAAGCGCGCGATCGTGGAGGCGATCGAGGAGGATCCCGCCGAACGCATGCGGCGCATGAAGACCATGCACGCCCACGTGATGGAGCACGACGTCGCCCGATGGTCGCGCACTTTCCTCGAGGATCTGCAGGCTGCCTCGGGTGCCCGCGTCGGCGTCTCCGGCAGTTGATCGCGGTCCCTCTCCGGTGCGTACCGGAGAGGGACCCATACCCGGCTCCCGGGCCCGAAGGGCCGCAGGACCTACCGACTCGGCTGCGGCACCTCGCACTCGACCTCGGGGTTGACGCCCACATAGTTGAGCGGCCCCGCCACGACCGTGACCGCCACCGTCGCAAGACTGCTGCAGTTCTGGTCCGAGTCGCCGAAGTAGCCGCGCTGACCGGCCGCCACCGCGCCGATGATCAACCAGACCAGGACCACGAGACTCAACAATCGCACGATCTCACCTCGATCCGTACCACACGCCGGACCGTCCGGCCGGGTAGCCATACCCGCGACGGAAACCGAACAAACGCACCGAGAACCACGATCCGGTCATACCGGATGTGCCGATGGGATTCCGGAAGGTTCCGGCGCGAACCCCGGGCCGAGAGATCGCGTGATCGCTTCATGCCCGATTGAGCGGTGCGGTCCGGGGTACTCGAAGGTCGAGTCGCACCCGGCACTGCGTCGGCCCGGTGCGCGCACGTGTGCCTTTCGACATGAGGAGAGCCGAACCATGACCCAGGATGTGGAGAAACGCTGGAACGACCCCCGCACGGCCCGTAAGGCGACGGGTTACGCGGTCGGCGTGATCGCAGTGGCACTCGCGCTGATGGGTGTCGCCATCCTCTGGGGTACGAATTCCGGGCAGGACTGCACGGATGCGGCCTTCGCGGTCTGCACCGATCCCGCCCGCCGGATCCTGGTCTTCGGCCCCACCCTCGTCCTGCTTCTCGGCGGACTCGGGGCACTGCTGACGGCCTACCGCACCTGGAAGCGTGGGGGGCGCTGGCCGATCTGGCAGGGCGCGGGATGGGCGCTTCTGGTCCTGATGGTCGCCTACGCCACCATCTCCGTCCGCGCCGTCATCTGAGCCCGCCCCGTCCCCTCCGACCACCGCAGACCACGACTCCCACGAGAACGAACTCGCTGGACAACAGCATATTTCGGTCCACTCCTCCCACCGTGACGGGTTTATCCCCCTTCCCGCACGGGAATACTGCTGTGGTGAAGATCGCGATGCTTGCGGGACAAGTGAATCCCCTGCTCGGTCATGCTGCGCCCGCGAGCGCGCCGCCCGGAGGACTGCATGTCCATCTCGACGGGCTGTCCTCTGCCCTCTCTGCGGCCGGCCACGAGGTCGTGGTGTACACGCGCCGCGAGGACAGCACCGGTCCCGACCGGATCTCGACCCCCGGCGGATACGAGGTGGTGCAGATACCGGCAGGGCCGCTGTCCCCGCTGCATCCCGACGAAACAGCTTCCGCTATGGGTGAATTCGGCACCTTCCTGGATCGGGAATGGCGCGTGCAGCCACCCGATATCACGCACGCCCACTACTGGCTGTCGGGTCTGGCCACCCAGCTCGCCACCCGGTCACTGGGCATTCCCACGGTCCAGACGTTCCACTCACTGGGCACGGTCGAACAACGGATCCGGGAGAAGCCTTCGACGGATACACACTCACGGGATCGAATCCGCTTGGAGCGACTCATCGCCCGAGGCGCGACACGCATGATCGCGACGAGCTCGGACGAAGTCTTCGAACTGGCACGCATGGGACTTCCGCGCACGCGCACCACGGTGGTCCCGAGTGGAGTGGACGCCGCACACTACTGCACCGCCGCCGCTCCCGACACCACCCGGACCCGCCGGCATCGGCTCGTCGCCGCCGGTCCTCTCGAACCGGGTTCCGGATTCGACACCGTCATCGACGCTCTGGCCGGTGTTCCCGATACCGAACTGGTCATCGCCGCACATCCCGCTCCCGCCTACGTGTCACGCCGATCCGACGAGCAGGAGAAGTCCCGTCTCACGAAGCTCGCGCGTGCGCGCGGAGTGCACGGACGCGTTCGGATCCGGCACGACGTCGGCCGGGACGAGATGCCCGCACTGCTCCGCTCCGCCGATGCCGTGGTGTCGACCCCCTGGCACGACCCGTCCGGGATGCTCGCCCTGCAGGCGATGGCATGTGGTCGTCCGGTGATCGCGTCGGCCTCCGGAGGAATGCTCGACACGGTTCTCGACGACGCCACGGGCATTCTCGTGCCCACCCGCTCCCCCGAGGCCGTCGCTGCGGCCGCGCGCCGGCTCCTCGCCGATGCCACGACGCGCGCAACCTTCGGGATCGCCGGACGCGACCGCGTACTGGCCCGATACACCTGGGATCGCGTGGCCGAGGACACCCTTCGGGCCTACGAGCGGTGCGTACCTGTCCGGCGCACTGCACACCGGACCGCACGGACCGGTGTGCAGTAGCGTCCGGCAGGACGCCGGAACGATCAGCGACGGTGGTCCTGATCGTTCCGGTGGGCGCCCGCACGGCCGGCGTCGTCGATCCGCCCCTCACCTGTGGGCACACCGTTCGGGACCTGGCCCGACGAACCGGCCGTGCGCGGAGTCGATTCCGCGCGGTGGCCGGCCGACCCGGCACGCTCTGCCGAACGGGGATCCAGCTCTTCTGCCCGGCGACGACGTTCGTCGAGTTCGGCCCGGGCGGCGTCGGCCGTGTGCCGCTCCTCTTCGGACCGGGCACGCAGACGCTCCGCTTCGGCCGCCTTCGCTTCGGCTTCCGCCGCGGCGCGACGGGCTTCCGCTTCCGTACGTTCGGCCGACGCGGCCCGCTGCTCGACTCCCGGCCTGTTCTCCTCGACGCTGCGACGCAGCCGCTCGGCTTCGGCGCGCCGACGCTCGGCCCGCCGGTTGCGGAGCGTCCACACCAGCACCGCAAGCAGCACCAACGCGACGACCACCGCTATCACCAGCAGAATCCAGTCGTTCGTGCCCATCTCGACCTCCTCGGGTTCATCAGCGGGTTCCCCGGGGTCGAAGCGACGAAACGGGCAGGTCGAGCCGAACGGCACAGGACGGACCGGCCTCGAACGGAACCGTTGCCGCCCGGGTGTCCCGAACGGCAACGGTATGGAGGGGCGTGGCGGATTGCGGGCCACGCCGTGTGGTCGACTCTCCCGACCTCTTACGTCACAGGAGCGACCGCAGCGAGCGCTGCTTCGCGTGTCCTACAGGCCTTGGCCGCGAGGTCCGCGTCGGCGATCCGGAGAAGCCGTTCCACGGGCCGCCCGCTCAGGAGAACCCAGCGGACGTTCAGAGCACGAGCACGTTCGTCGAGATCGTCGAAGACCGACAACCCGGCCGCACCGAAGAACTCGACGGCCGCGAGGTCCACGACCATACGGACCGCCTCTTCGAGCTGTCGGTGCGTGAATGCGTGCAGAGCGTGTGCGTTACGGATGTCGATCTCGCCTCGCACACCGACCCAGACCAGATCCGGTTCGATCCGCTGAGCGCTGAACTCCGCCCCGACGACCCGCTCTGCAGGGATATCGGATCTGATCGGCCGAGCCGACCATGCGGATGCGGCAGGATCTACCTGTGCGGCAATTCGCTGAGGAACTGTCATAGCACTTCCCAACATCGAAAATTTCAGGAAGCGCGACCGACGAGACAGGCACAGCCGGTGATCGATCGGAACCCTCCCGTTACGGGTGGCGCTTCCGGGTTCTCGGCTGTGTGCTCAACCTTCTTTCCCGACAGTAGTCCACCAACCGTCGGCGCTCAACAGGTCGATCGTGCATTTCGGGCGGATCGCCGGCACCTGCGCAGGTCACAGCAGATGGATTGAATTCGCGGTATCTGGGTAATCTCTCCGACGACGACCAGACAGACAGACACGACCCGCTCACCCCACCCCCGTACTGGAGACACAAGGCTCATGGCAAAATCCGCGTCGATCGAATCGGCACGCGACCACACTCCCCCGGTAGTCGAATTGCGAGTGGAAGCCCACCCCGATCAGCTCGCGGTCCTCCGCGCGGTAGCCGCCGCGATCGCGCTGCAGCACGACTTCGACCTCGATACCGTGGCGGACGTGAAGCTCGCTGTCGACGAAGCGGCCACGCGGCTGATCATGGGCGCGCCCGAGGACGCGATCCTGGCGTGCTCCTTCCGGGCGGCCCTCCCGCTACTGCACATCAGCCTGTCGGCACCGACGGAGGACGCCTCCGCTATCGGCCAGCCGCGCTCCTTCGGATGGCACGTGCTCAATTCGTTGACCGAGTCCATCTCGGTGACCAGCAACGATTCGCGCGCCACGATCGACATGTCCATCGCCGAAGGCAGCGCCGATCGGTGACGCGCAACACGGGTAGGTCGAGCGACGAATACGCCGACGTCACCGAAACTCTCAGAACACTCCTTGCGCTCGACGAGGACGACCCCGGTCGTATCCGCATTCGCGACGAAGTGGTCGCCCGGTGCCTTCCGCTCGCCGAGCACATCGCCCGTCGTTTCGACGGCCGCGGTGAGGCGTTCGAAGACCTCTTGCAGGTCGCGCGTCTGGGCCTGGTCAACGCAGTCGACCGCTTCGACCCCGAACGAGGTTCGGATTTCGTCTCTTTCGCGGTCCCCACGATCATGGGCGAGGTGCGTCGGCACTTTCGTGATGCCGGCTGGGCCGTTCGTGTGCCCAGGCGGATGAAGGAACTGCACCTGTCCCTGAGCAAGGCCACATCCGAGCTCTCCCAGCAGCTCGGCCGGGCGCCCACCGCCTCCGAACTCGCCGAGGAACTCGGCATCGAGCAGGAGGAGGTGCTGCAGGGTCTCGTCGCCGGCAACGCCTATCAGACGGTGTCGGTCGACCGGTCGTCCCCGTCCGGCGACGACGGGCTCACCCTCGCCGACACGCTGGGCGACTACGACGCCGCACTCGACGAGGTCGAGAACCACGAGGCGCTGAGACCACTGCTCGAGGCCCTTCCTGCAAGGGAGCGCACGGTCGTCCTGCTGCGCTTCTTCGGCAACATGACGCAGACGCAGATCGCCGAGCGAGTGGGTGTCTCGCAGATGCACGTGTCGCGTCTGCTCACGAAGACCCTCGCGCAGCTGCGCGAGCAACTCGGCGACAACTTCTGACGGGGTCGACGTCCCGGGTCTGCACCCGGGACGTCGACCGTCGCCCGAACGTGATGCTCAGAATGTCGAGGCGTCGATCACGAAGCGATAGCGCACGTCGCTGGCCACGACGCGGTCGTACGCCTCGTCGATCCGGTCCGCCGAGATCAGTTCGATCTCCGCACCGATGCCGTGTTCGGCGCAGAAGTCGAGCATCGCCTGCGTATCGGGAATGCCGCCGACATTCGATCCGGCCATCGCGCGATCGTTCATCGCCAGGGAGAATGCCCGCACCGACAGCGGCTTCTCCGGCAGCCCCAGGCCGACGAGGGTGCCGTGCAGCCGCAGCAACGACAGGTAGCGGTCGAGGTCGAGGTTGACCGAGACGGTGTTGAGGATCAGGTCGAACTTCCCGCGGAGCTCCGAGAACGTCTCCGGGACCTCGGTGGATCGATAGTCGACCGCACCGAATCGCAGGCCGTCCTCCCTCTTCGACAACGAATGGCCGAGCACGGTCACCTCCGCGCCCATCGCCGCCGCGATCTTCACACCGACGTGCCCGAGGCCGCCCATCCCGATGATCGCGACCCTGCTCCCCGGACCCGCGTTCCACCGCTTCAGCGGCGAGTACAGGGTGATCCCCGCGCACAGCAACGGTGCTGCGGCAGCCGGATCGAGCCCGTCCGGGATCCGCAGGACGAAATGTTCGGTGACGACGATGTGCGTCGAGTAGCCGCCCTGGGTGACGGTGCCGTCGCGGTCGACGGAGTTGTAGGTCCCCGTGGCACGAGCGGTGCAGTGTTGTTCGAAACCCGTTCGGCAGGGGTCGCATTCGCCGCACGAATCGACGAAGCAGCCCACGCCCACCCGGTCGCCGACGGCGTGGCGAGTGACCTCGGGACCGACCGCGGCCACGGTGCCGACGATCTCGTGCCCCGGCACGATCGGGTACTCGGTTCCGCCCCACTCGTTCCGCGCGGTGTGGATGTCCGAATGACAGATGCCGGCGAACTCGATGGCGATGAGCACGTCGAGCGGGCCGAGGGCACGCCGTTCGACGGTGGTCTTCGACAGAGGCGCATCGGGCGCGGTGGCGGCGTAGGCGGCGACGGTGGTCGTACCGGTGGTGGACGTCATCCCTCCACAACTACTCCACCTCACGACGACATGCACCCGCGGTAGTTCCCGCGGGTGCATGTCGTCGATACGGTTCCGCTCTCCGGCCCGGTGCGCCGCCCGGCGACCTAGTCGGCCTGGTGCGCCGCCCGGCGGCGCAGTCGGCGGGCTGCCGCGACGAGATTGCGCAGCGACGGTTCGAGCTGCCAGTGGTGACGGGTCTTGAGGCCGCCGTCCGGGTTGGCCCACAACCGGTCCAGTTCCACCGATTCGGCCGCTTCGGTGAGCAGCTCGTCCAGTTCGTCGATGTCCGGGATCCGCGCCGACCGCGACTCGTAGACGCCGGGGCCGACACCGTGGGACAGCGCGCGGTCCTTGATCGCCTCGAGCACCCAGCGGATCGAGCGCGTCGCCACGATCGCCGTGACGTCGGCATCGAGCCGTTCGATCGCGTCGACCACCGACGTCTGACCCGAGTAGGTCAGGTGCGTATGGATCTGCGTCTCCGGCTTCGCACCACCGGTCGCGAGACGGAAGGCATCGACCGCCCAGTCGAGGTACTCGGCGCGCCCGTCCTGCCGCAGCGGCAGCAGTTCCCGGATGGCCGGTTCGTCGACCTGGATGATCGCGATGCCCGCCCGCTCGAGATCGGCGATCTCGTCACGGATGGCCAGCGCGAGCTGATCGGCCGTCTCGTGGAGCGGTTGATCCTGACGCACGTACGAGCGCGCCAGCATCGTCACCGGGCCGGTGAGCATGCCCTTGACCGGCTTGTCGGTCAGCGACTGCGCGAACGCGATCCACTCGACCGTCATCGACTTCGGGCGCACGATGTCTCCGTAGAGGATCGGCGGACGCGTGCAGCGTGAACCGTAGGCCTGCACCCAACCGAAGTGCGTGGTGGCGAAGCCCTCCATCAACTCCGCGAAGTACTGCACCATGTCGTTGCGTTCGTGCTCGCCGTGGACGAGGACGTCGAGACCGATGTTCTCCTGCAGACGGATGGTGGACTCGATCTCCTCCTGGATCCGCTTGACGTACTCGTCGTACGACATGCGACCACGACCGAGTTCTGCTCGCGCCCTGCGGATCTCCGCGGTCTGCGGAAACGACCCGAGGGTGGTCGCCGGCACCGGCGGAAGATTCAGGCGCTCGCTCTGTGCGACCTGCCGCTCCTCGTACGGCGCGCGCACCCGATGGGCGGGTGTGACCGCATTGAGACGCGCACGCACGGTGTGCTTCTGCTTGAAGTGCACCGACACGGGCGGCTTGCGCCAACGCTCCTCTGCTCCGGTCGTGAGCGCCTTGGCGAGGGAGACCACCTCCCCCACCTTCTGCTTCGCGAAGGCGAGACGATCGGCCACGTCTCCGGGGATGTCGTACTCGACGAGCACGTCGTAGGGCACGTGCAGCAGCGAGCACGAGGTCGACACGACGAGATCCGGTGCGACGGCGGCGATCGACTTCAGGTACTCGAGCGTGCGGTGGCGGTCGGCCTTCCACACGTTGCGGCCGTCGACGACCCCGGCGTAGATGCGTTTGCGCTTCAACCCGGGAACGGCGGCCAGTTCGGCCGCGCCGATGCGTCCGTTGACGAGGTCCAGGCCGATCGCCTCGACCTTCGACGCGGCCAGGATCGGCAGCGCCTCACCGAGATGCCCGTACGGGCCGGTGACGAGCAGACGCGGCCGCAGCGGAGCGTGCGAGAGCACGTCGTAGGCCCGCGCGAGGGCTGCGAGCTCCTCTTCCCTGCGGTCCTCGGTGAACGACGGCTCGTCGAGCTGCACGCAGGTCGCGCCGGCCCGCGCGAGCTGCTCGAAGAGCTTCTCGTACTCGGGGAGCAGTGCATCGAGCAGGTCGAGGGTGCGGAAACCCTCCTTCGTCGAGGTCGGCGCGACCTTCGACAGCAACAGCAGCGAGACCGGGCCGAGCACCACCGGCCGCAGTTCGACGCCCTCGGCCTTCGCGCGCTCGAACTCGTCGAGCACTGCCGCCGAGTTCAACCCGAAGACGGTGTTCTCGTCGAGTTCGGGCTGGCGGTAGTGGTAGTTGCTGCCGAACCAGCGCACCAGCTCGAGCGGCGGGAAGTCCTCGCGTCCGCGGCAGAGTGTGAAGTACAGATCGAGCGGGTCGAGCTCGTCGACCAGCGGACGGAACCGCTCGGGCAGCGCCCCGAACAACAGGGCGTTGTCGAGGACGTGGTCGTAGTAGGAGAACGTGTTGCCGGGTACCTGGGTCAGACCCGTGGCTGCGAGCTCGCGCCAGGTGTTCTCCTGGAGCTCGCGAGCGACCGCGACGAGTTCGTCCCGCGTGCCCTCACCGTGCCAGTAGGCCTCGAGGGCGAACTTGAGCTCGCGGCGGGGACCGATGCGCGGGTACCCGAGGATGCTGGATCCGTATCCGTCGGCAGGAGTTGCCATGTCGGCGTCGACCTTTCCCTCATGCACACCGCGCCCGTGCACCGGTGACCAGTGCGGACACTGTCTCCGGGCACGGGCGCCGTGTGCGGTGGTGCTACCTGGCTAGCCGGCCTTCTTGACCGTGCGGCCGTTGTCGGCGTACTCGTAGAAGCCGGCGCCCGACTTCTTGCCGACGAGTCCCGCCTCGACCATGCGCTGCAGCAGCGGCGGTGCCGAGTACAGGGGCTCCTTGAACTCCTCGTACATGGAGTCGGCGATCGACTTGACGGTGTCCAGACCGACGAGGTCGGTCAGGGCGAGCGGACCCATCGGGTGGGCGCAGCCCAGGACCATCGTCTTGTCGATGTCCTCCTTGGTGGCGAAGCCGGACTCGACCATCCGGATCGCCGAGAGCAGGTACGGCACCAGCAGTGCGTTGGCGATGAAACCTGCGCGATCGGAGGACCGCACGACCTGCTTGCCCAGTACGTCGGCGGCGAAGGCCTCGGCGCGCTTGGAGACGGTGGGGCCGGTCTTCAGGGTGGTGACGAGCTCGACGAGCGGGAGCACCGGCACGGGGTTGAAGAAGTGCATGCCGATGACACGCTCGGGGGCGCGGGTGGCGATACCGAGCTTCATGATCGGGATCGACGAGGTGTTCGAGGCGAGCACCGCGTTGGGATCGGTGACGATCTTGTCGAGCTCGGCGAAGATCTCGCTCTTGACCTTCTCGTCCTCGACGACGGCCTCCACGACGAGCTGCCGATCGGCGAAGTCACCGAGATCGGAGGTGAAGCGCAGACGCCATGCGGCCTGCTCACGCTCCCGTTCGGTGATCTTGCCGCTGCTGACACCCCGGTCGAGCGACCGGAGGATGCGGGCGCGTCCTGCAGCCGCGAGTTCGCGGGTCTGCTCGAACACCAGTACGTCGACATGAGCGCGTGCGCACACCTCGGCGATACCTGCGCCCATGATGCCGGCGCCGATCACGCCGACGCGCTGAATCTTTTCGCTGGTCACGTCAGCTCCTTCTCGTTGTGGGGGTCGTGGCCGAGGGTCGTCGGTGCACGGGGAAACGCATCGAGGGTGTGCCCATCGGAGCATCGAACCGCTCCAGATGCGCACACACCCCGCGGCGAGACATGGGGACCTGTGGATCCCGCCGCGGGGTGGTGGCCTCTTCGGTGGCGCTTGTTCCTAGTGGAACTGGCCTTCCTCGGTGGAGCCCTTCAGGGCAGCCGTGGAGGTGTTGGGATCGACGGTGGTGGCGATGCTGTCGAAGTAGCCGGCACCGACCTCACGCTGGTGCTTGATGGCGGTGAAGCCGCGCTCCTTGGCCGCCTTGAACTCGCGCTCCTGCAGGTCGACGAAGGCCGTCATGCCCTCGCGGGCGTAGCCGTGGGCCAGGTCGAACATGCCGTAGTTGAGCGAGTGGAAGCCGGCGAGGGTGATGAACTGGAACTTGAAGCCCATCGCGCCGAGCTCCTTCTGGAACTTCGCGATGGTCGCGTCGTCCAGGTGAGCCTTCCAGTTGAAGGACGGCGAGCAGTTGTAGGCGAGCAGCTGATCCGGGAACTCGCTGCGAACGGCCTCGGCGAACTTCTTCGCGACCTCGAGGTCCGGCACGCCGGTCTCCATCCAGATGAGATCGGAGTACGGAGCGTAGGCCTTCGCACGGGCGATGCAGGGCTCGATGCCGTTCTTGACGCCGAAGAAGCCTTCGGCGGTGCGGGTGCCGTCGAGGAACTCGCGGTCGCGCTCGTCCACATCGGAGGTGATGAGGGTCGCGGCCTCGGCGTCGGTACGGGCGATGACGACCGTGGGGACGTCGGCGACGTCGGCCGCGAGGCGAGCCGAGGTCAGGGTGCGGATGTGCTGCTGCGTGGGGATGAGCACCTTGCCACCGAGGTGACCGCACTTCTTCTCCGACGCGAGCTGGTCCTCCCAGTGCGAACCGGCGACGCCGGCCGCGATCATGGCCTTCTGCAGCTCGTAGACGTTGAGGGCGCCACCGAAGCCGGCCTCACCGTCGGCGACGATCGGGGCGAGCCAGTTCTCGACGGAGGTGTCGCCCTCGACCTTGGCGATCTCGTCGGCGCGCAGCAGCGCGTTGTTGATGCGGCGCACGACCTGCGGAACCGAGTTCGCCGGGTACAGCGACTGGTCCGGGTAGGTGTGGCCCGAGAGGTTGGCATCGCCGGCGACCTGCCAGCCGGACAGGTAGATGGCCTTCAGGCCGGCGCGGACCTGCTGGACGGCCTGGTTACCCGTGAGGGCACCGAGCGAGTTGATGTAGTCCTCGTTGTTGACGAGATCCCACAGGATCTCGGAACCGCGGCGGGCGAGGGTGGCTTCCTCGACGACGGTGCCCTGCAGCTTGGCGACCTGCTCGGCGGTGTAGTTGCGGGTGACCCCCTTCCAGCGCGGATTGGTGTCCCAATCCTTCTGGATCTCTTCTGCAGTCCTCGGGGTGCCGGTGGTCGACATCAAATCTCCACTCTCTAGATCTGCCCCGCTCCGGATGAAGCAGTACGCCTGTACGACTTCACATCCTTTGCGTGCCGTTCGGATGTACAAGAACGACAATGGCACACTCCAAAAACCCCGTCTACCTGTTGCTAATGCCAATCTCGGTTATTTTCGAAGCAGGCATTGCAAATTTTGCTAATCGATGGCCGGTCCAACTACCCGAATCGGGCACAGGTTTATTACCCGCGAGTAGTAACTACCTCGGGTTTTGCCGCCCCCTCCCGTACGCCGACGTCGGGACGTAGTGCTCCGCCGAATCACCCACCGGCGGACAGATCGGACAGCCGCCTGTGACCGCCTTCACAAGAGGTGATCTGCCCTCGCGATGCCCATTGACCCCTCGAATCCCACCCGTAACATGTCTCCGGCCGGATCGGGGCCGGCGCGTCGCACTGCTCGGCCTGTCCGGCCCCGGTCGAACAGCCCCCGAACACGAGGAGTCGACATTCTCTCGAGTACGTCGCGGTCGATCATCGAAGCGACCCTGCCGGTGGTCGGAGCCGAGATCGGCACGATCTCACGTGTCTTCTACAACCGGCTCTTCCGTGCCGTCCCCTCCCTGCGGGACATCTTCAACCGCACCAACCAGGCCGACGGCGCCCAGCAACGGGCCCTCGCCGACTCGGTGGCCGCCTTCGCATCGCTGCTCGTCAGCCATGCGCCGACCGACATCGATCCGATCATGGAGCGGATCGCGGCCAAGCACGCCTCCCTCGGCGTGCGGGCCGTGCACTACGAGATCGTGCGAACCCACCTCTTCGCCGCGATAGCCGAGGTGCTCGGCGCGGCCGTCACACCGCAGGTCGCCGTGGCCTGGCACGAGGTGTACACGTTGATGGCGAATTCTCTGGTGGAGCAGGAGACGAAGCTGTACCGGCAGGCCGGCGTCGCGCCCGGCGACATCTGGCGCCGGGTGGTCGTCACCGAGCACGAATACGACGGTGCGCATGCGGCCACCCTCCACCTCCGCTCCGTCGACGGCGGGCCACTGCCGGCCTTCCTTCCGGGGCAGTACATCTCGGTGCGGGTCGCGCTCTCCGACGGGACCGAGCAGATCCGCCAGTACACGGTGTTCCCGGGCAGGACGAGCGGTGAGTGGGCGGTGACCGTCAAGCGCGTACCGGGCGGACTCGTCTCCCCGGTGCTGTGCGACGGCCTGCGGTCCGGCGACCGCCTCCTCGTGTCGCCGCCCTTCGGCAGCGTGGTGGTCGACTCGGGCAGCGAACCGCTGCTGCTCGTCTCGGCGGGCGTGGGCGTGACCATGACCGTCGCCGCGCTGCGCGACCTCCAGTCCCGCCACGACGGCCGGAGCGTCGACGTCGTCCACCTCGACCGCACCCCCTACGAGCAACCGCATCGGACCGAGATCCGGACCCTGGTCGACTCGCTGCCGAACGCCCGACTCCACGTGCGCTACACCGAATACGACGAGATCCGTAGCGGCGGACGAACCCCCCTGTCCGGCTTGGCGATTCCGGGCGACGCCCGCACCTACGTGTGCGGTCCGATCCCGTTCATGCGCGCGATCCGCACCGACCTCGTCGCCTCCGGTGTGGCTCCGGCGTCGATCCGGTTCGAGGCGTTCGCGCCCGGTTCGTGGTTCGGCCTCGAAGCGCCACCGGCCCCCGTCGATTAACATGCTGCAAACGTCACCTTGCGAAGGCTGCAAGGCAGTTCTACCCTGGGCGAATGGCCAAGACCTATGTAGGCGCCCGGCTGCGGCAGCTACGCACCGAGCGAGGACTCAGCCAAGCGGCGCTCGCCAAGACCCTCGAGATCTCCGCAAGCTATCTCAATCAGATCGAGCACGACGTCCGGCCCCTGACCGTGCCCGTCCTGCTCCGCATCAGCGAGGTCTTCGGGGTGGACGCCACCTTCTTCTCCTCGCAGGACGATACGCGCCTGATCGCCGAAATGCGGGAGGTCGCGCTCGACCGGGAGATGGGCATCGAGGCCGACGCCCAGGAGATCGCCGAGATGGTCGCCGCCCACCCCACCCTCGCGCGGGCGATGGTCAACCTGCACCGGCGCTTCCGCAACACCACCGCACAACTCGCCGTCGCCACCGAGGAGCGGTACAGCGACGGAAGCGGCAGCGGCGCGATCACGATGCCGCACGAAGAGGTACGCGACTACTTCTACCAGCGACAGAACTACCTGCACGATCTCGACACCGCCGCCGAGGAACTGGCCAACCGCATCCGTTTCCACCGCGGCGATGTCGGCGGCGAGATCGCCCGACGCCTGACCACGGCCCACGACGTGCAGATCGTCAAGCGCATCGACCTCGGCGAGAACATCCTGCACCGCTACGACCCCGAGACCCGCGTCCTCGAGGTCGCGCCGCAACTGTCCGGTGGCCAGCAGGTGTTCAAGCTGGCCATCGAACTCGCATATCTGGAGTGCGGAGAGCTCATCGACCGTCTCGTCGCGGAGGGCTCGTTCACCAGCGATCCCTCGCGAGCACTGGCCCGGCTGGGGCTCGCCAACTACTGGGCGGCCGCGTTGATCCTGCCGTACACGCAGTTCCACGAGATCGCCGAGGACTTCCGGTACGACGTCGAGCGCCTGTCGGCCTTCTACGGCGTCAGCTACGAGACGGTCGCGCACCGGCTCTCGACCCTGCAACGCCCGAAACTGCGGGGTGTCCCGTTCTCGTTCGTCCGCGTCGACCGCGCCGGGAACATGTCGAAGCGGCAGTCCGCCACCGGTTTCCACTTCTCCACGAGCGGCGGCACGTGCCCGCTGTGGAACGTCTACGAGACCTTCGCCTATCCCGGCAAGATCATGACGCAGATCGCGCAGATGCCCGACGGTCGTCGCTATCTGTGGGTCGCGCGCACCGTCGAACGTCGCGCCGCGCGGTACGGTCAGCCGTCGAAGACGTTCGCGATCGGGCTCGGGTGCGAACTGCGGCACGCGCATCGTCTCGTCTACGCCGACGGTCTCGACCTCGACGACTCCAATCCCGGTACGCCGATCGGCTCGGGTTGCCGCGTGTGCGAGCGGATGAACTGCCCGCAGCGCGCGTTCCCACCCCTCGGCAAGGAGATCGACATCAACGAGCACCGCTCGTCGGTCTCGCCGTATCTGGTGCGTTGAGCGTCGGTAGGCTCGTCGCATGGCACGCACCCCCGACGCGATAGGCGCGAAGGCACTCGAGTTCCTGTCCGAGTACCACCTCGCGACGCTCACGACCCTCCGCAAGGACGGCTCGCCGCACGTCGTCGCCGTCGGGTTCACGTGGGACGAGAAGGCCGGCCTCGCCCGCGTCATCACCTTCGAAGGTTCGCAGAAGACGCTCAACGTCGAGCGCGGCGGTTACGCCGTCGTCAGCCAGGTCGACGGCGGACGCTGGCTCACCCTCGAGGGACCGGCCCGCGTGACGCGCGAGCCCGCCGACGTCCGCGAAGGCGAGCGTCGCTACGCCGCCCGCTACCGCGAGCCCCGCGCCAATCCCCGCCGCGTCGTCATCGAAATCACGGTCGAGCGCGTGATGGGCTCGGTTCTCGAACCCTCCTGACCCATCCGCTACGGAATTCGCCATTCGCTACGGAAATAGCTGCAGCAGATGACGAAAGATGTAGCGAATGCGTTGTCCACAGGGCGACGACTCATCCACAGATCGATCGGAATCCGCGTCGTCCGCAGCTTTTCGGCGGCGGACGTGGGGCAGGGTGGTCACCATGCAGCCCCTCCTGCGCGCCGACGCCCTGACGACCGGCCTCAGCGACACCGAAATCCGCCGAGCCCTGCGCAACGGTGAACTCGAACGACTCGAACCCGGCGTGTACATCGCCGATGCCTCCCTCGACGACCTCGACCGCTACCGCATGCGCGTCCGGTCCGTCGGTGCGCGCCTGTCCGCCGACACCGTGACCAGCCACGAGTCCGCCGCCGTCCTGCACGGACTCGCCCTGTGGAAGCCGGACCTCACGCGGGTGCACGTCACCCGCGACAGGTCGGGTGGTGGACGCAGGACCGCAAGTCGCAACCTGCACGTCGCGCCACTCCCCGCCGACGACCGCTCCGAGGTGGACGGAGTTCCCTGCACGTCGATGGCCCGGACGGTCGTCGACCTCGCCTGCACGCTCGACTTCGACGAATCGGTGATCGCGGGTGACTCCGCCGCAGCCCGTCAGCCGGGGTTCGCGGAAGCTCTCGCCCGTTGCCTGGCCGAGTCGGGCCCTCGTACGGGCATCGCCGCGGCACGGCGGGTGGCAGCATTCGTCGACGGTCGCAGTGAAAGCCCTGGCGAGTCGCTCAGCCGGGTGCGCATGCAGGAGGTCGGCATGCCGTCGCCGATCCTGCAGCAGGAGATCAGAACTCCCAGCGGACTCTTCGTCGGGCGAGCCGACTTCTACTGGGAGGACGAAGGCGTCGTCGGTGAGTTCGACGGCATGGGCAAGTACGACGACGGCGGGATCGAAGCCGTCCGACGGGAGAAGCGACGTGAGGACGCGCTGCGCGATCTCGGCTTCGAGGTGGTGCGGTGGACGTGGCCGGAGCTGTTCCGATTCGACGTGGTCCGCGCCCGTTTCGATCGGGCCGTCGCCCGTGCCCGGAGGTAATCGCTACACCTTCAGCTGTCCGCTACAGCAATTGCCGTAGCGGATAGCGAAGTCCGTAGCCGATGCTTGTGCGCGCTGTGTAACACGCGCGAAATCTGCGTCACGAGAACGTGACCGGAAGATATTCCCGCGCAACAACTCCCTTCTACTGTGTGGCCTCACGGATACAGCGCTGTATACGCCGCCCGGATACACCGGGACCTCTCCCGCCACCTTCGAAGGAAGGGCTCTACATGTCTGTTGTCAGGTCCAGGCTCGCCACCCGCGCCATCGCGGCCCCCGCCGCACTCGTCGCAGTCGGACTCGTCCTGTCCGCCTGCGGAAGCCGCGCGGGTGACGAGGGCAGCACCGCCGCCGGTGCTGCGTCGTGCGTCGACACCTCGGGCGACACCGTCACGGTGGGCTCGCTCAACTCGCTGTCGGGCACGATGGCCATCTCCGAGGTCACGGTCCGCGACTCGATCGCACTGGCCGTCGAGGAGATCAACGCCGACGGAGGTGTCCTCGGCAAGCAGATCCGGATCGTCTCCGAGGACGGCGCGTCCGAGCCGACGGTGTTCGCGGAGAAGGCCGAGAAGCTCATCGGATCCGACTGCGTCGCAGCGGTGTTCGGAGGCTGGACGTCGTCGAGCCGCAAGGCGATGCTGCCGGTCTTCGAGGACCGCAATGCGCTGCTGTACTACCCCGTCCAGTACGAGGGTCTCGAATCGTCGTCGAACATCTTCTACACCGGCGCGACCACCAACCAGCAGATCGTGCCTGCCCTGGACTACCTGAAGGAGCAGGGCGTGAAGTCGCTCTACCTCGTCGGTAGCGACTACGTCTTCCCGCAGACCGCCAACCGCATCATCAAGGCCTATGCCGAGGCCAACGGCATCGAGATCAAGGGTGAGGACTACACCCCGCTCGGCTCCACCGACTTCTCCACCATCGTCAACAAGGTGCGCACCGCCGACGCCGACGCGGTGTTCAACACCCTCAACGGCGATTCCAACGTCGCGTTCTTCCGCGAGTACACCAACGCCGGCCTGAACGCGAAGGACATGCCGGTCGTCTCGGTGTCCATCGCCGAGGAGGAGGTGGGTGGCATCGGTGCGCAGAACATCGAGGGCCAGCTCACCGCATGGAACTACTACCAGACCGTCGACTCGCCCGAGAACACGTCCTTCGTCGAGGCGTACAAGGCGAAGTACGGCGCGAACAAGCCGACCTCCGATCCCATGGAAGCCGCTTACACGTCGGTCTTCCTGTGGAAGAACACGGTCGAGAAGGCCGGATCGTTCGAGGTCGACGACGTGATCGCCGCTGCCGACGGGGTGTCCTTCGAAGCACCCGAGGGCACCGTGACCATCGACGGCGACAACCACCACATCACCAAGACCGCCCGCATCGGTGAGATCCGCGGCGACGGGCTGATCCACACCGTGTGGGAGTCCGACGGTGCCATCGAGCCCGACCCGTACCTCGAGTCCTACGACTGGGCTTCGGGCCTGTCCGGTAACTGACAGCACGAGCCGACGAGGGAGACGACATGGATGTCCTTGTAGGACAGATCTTCA
This sequence comes from Rhodococcus sp. Q1, assembly GCF_004153645.1. Taxonomy (NCBI): domain Bacteria; kingdom Bacillati; phylum Actinomycetota; class Actinomycetes; order Mycobacteriales; family Nocardiaceae; genus Rhodococcus; species Rhodococcus sp. Q1. The sequence goes on from NZ_SDMJ01000005.1 coordinate 189,231, forward strand.
CAGGATTGAGTATCGGATCGATCCTGTTGCTGGCAGCGCTGGGGCTGTCGCTGACGTTCGGCCAGATGGGCGTGATCAACATGGCCCACGGCGAATTCATCATGGCCGGCAGCTACACGGCGTTCGTCGTGCAGCAGGTGATCTCCTCGGCCGGGGTGTCCCTGTTCGTCTCCCTGCTCGTCGGCTTCCTGGTGGGCGGTGTGATGGGGGTGCTGCTCGAGGTCACCCTCATCCGCCGCATGTACCACCGCCCGCTCGACACCCTGCTCGTGACCTTCGGTGTGGGCCTGCTGCTCCAGCAGGCCGCCCGCGACATCTTCGGCGCCCCCGCCGTCAACGTCGTCGCACCGTCCTGGCTCTCCGGCGGGGTCGAGATCCTCGGGGCGGTGGTCCCCAAGACCCGCCTGTTCATCCTCGCCCTGGCCGTGATCTGTGTGATCGCGCTGATCGCGTCGTTGAAGTACACCCCGATGGGACGACGGATCCGCGCCGTGGTGCAGAATCGCGATCTCGCCGAGACCGTGGGCATCTCGTCCCGCCGCACCGACATCACCACCTTCTTCCTCGGCTCCGGCCTGGCCGGTCTCGCCGGTGTCGCCCTGACCCTGATCGGCTCCACCAGCCCGACCGTCGGGCAGTCGTACCTGATCGACGCCTTCCTCGTGGTCGTTATCGGCGGTCTCGGCCGGATCGAGGGCGCGGTGCTCGCGGCCGTCGCACTGGGCCTGCTCACTTCGTTCATCGAGTACTCCACGACCGCCTCGATCGCGAAGGTGATCGTGTTCGTGCTCATCGTGATCTTCCTGCAGGTCCGCCCGCAGGGCCTGTTCGCCGTCAAGACGAGGAGCCTGGTCTGATGCCTGCGATCTTCTCGACCCGCACCTTCACCCGCCCCGGACCCGCTCGTATCATCACCCGCCCCGGACCCGCCCGTACCGCAGCGGGTTTCGCGCTCGCCGCACTGATCCTGTTCGGCCTCGCCCCCGCGCTGCTCTCCGATTTCCGTCTCGGTCTGCTCGGGAAGTTCCTGTGTTTCGCGATCGTCGCCGTCGGCATCGGTCTGGCCTGGGGCCGAGGCGGCATGCTCACCCTCGGCCAGGGTGTGTTCTTCGGCCTCGGCGCCTACATCATGGCGATGCACCTGAAGATCGCCGACGCGCAGCTCCGCGGCGATTCGGTTCCGGACTTCATGCAGATCGCCGGCATCCGCGAGCTACCCGCCTACTGGGTGCCGTTCACCTCGCCCGCCGTGACGCTGCTGGCGATCCTGGTCGTGCCGGCCCTGGTCGCCGCCCTGCTCGGCTTCGGGGTGTTCGCCCGCCGCGTCAAGGGTGCCTACTTCGCGATCCTCTCCCAGGCCCTGGCCGCCGCCTTCGCGATCCTGCTGGTCGGTCAGCAATCCACCGGAGGATCCAACGGTCTCAACAGGTTCCGCACCTTCTTCGGCTACGACCTGTCCGACCCGGTGAACAAGCGGATGCTGTTCTTCATCGTCGCCGCGATCCTGCTGCTCGTCGTCGCCGCGACCCGCCAGCTCATGCAGTCCCGTTACGGTGAACTGCTCGTCGCGGTGCGCGACCAGGAAGAGCGCGTCCGTTTCCTGGGCTACGATCCCGCCCTGATCAAGGTCGTGGCCTACACCGTCGCCGCCTTCTTCGCCGGCATCGCCGGGGCGATGTTCGTGCCCATCGTCGGCATCATCTCCCCCGCCGACGTCGGCATCGTCCCGTCGATCGCGTTCCTCATCGGCGTGGCCATCGGCGGACGCAACACCCTGCTCGGCCCGGTCCTCGGCGCCATCGGCGTCGCCTGGGCACAGACCGCCCTGTCGGAGAACTTCCCCTCCGCCTGGACCTACGCCCAGGGCCTGCTGTTCATCGTCGTCGTCGGCTTCTTCCCCGCCGGCCTGGCCGGAGTGATCACCCTGCTGCGCCGGCGCCGCCGCACCACCCCTCCGGATCCGACATCCGAACCCGAACCCCAACCCGAACCCGCCGACCTTCCCGCGATGGAGCGCGCCCGATGAGCACACCCGTCTACGGCGGCAACGCCGGTATGAGCAGCGACTACCTCGAGATCCGCGACCTGCGTGTCACCTTCGACGGCTTCACCGCCGTCGACGGCGTGGACCTGACCCTCCTCCAAGGCGACCTGCGGTTCCTCATCGGCCCCAACGGTGCCGGCAAGACCACCCTCGTCGACGCCGTCACCGGCCTGGTGCCCGCGACCGGCTCGATCACCAAGTCCGGCGTCGAACTGCTCGGCAAGAAGACCCACAGGATCGCGCGGCTCGGCGTCGGCCGCACCTTCCAGACCGCCTCGGTCTTCGAGGAACTGTCGGTCCTGCAGAACCTCGACATCGCTGCCGGTGCCGGTCGCTCTCCCTGGCACCTGCTCCGCCGCCGCAGCGGCGTGCTGCCCGAGATCGAGGAAGCCCTCGAAACGATCGGCCTGACCGCCCACCGCGACACCCCCGCCGGGATCCTCGCCCACGGGCAGAAGCAGTGGCTCGAGATCGGCATGCTGCTCGTCCAGAACGCCGACGTCCTGCTCCTCGACGAACCCGTCGCCGGCATGAGCCACGACGAACGCGAGGAGACCGGGCAACTGCTGCGCCGCATCGGCGCCCAGCGCACCGTGGTCGTCGTCGAGCACGACATGGACTTCATGCGCGCCTTCGCCACCTCCGTCACCGTCCTCGCCCGCGGCAAGGTCATCGCCGACGGCACCGTCGACCAGGTCCAGAACGACCCGCAGGTCCAGCAGGTCTATCTCGGGACCGCCACCGCACCTCAGGAGGCATGATGCTCGAACTCGTCGACGTCCACGCCGGTTACGGCCGCACCGAGATCCTGCACGGACTCTCCCTCACCGTCCCGACCTGCAGGTCCGTCGCGGTCATGGGCCACAACGGCGCCGGCAAGACCACCCTGCTGCGCGCCGCCGTCGGCCTGCTGCCCGTCACGAAAGGAAAGATCCTCTTCGACGGTGAGGACATCACCTCGCTGCGACCGTCCGCCCGCGTCGCCCGGGGTCTGGCCTACGTCCCGCAAGGGCAGCAGTCCTTCGGCCAGCTCACCTGCCGTGAGAACCTGCAGGTCGTCGCGGACACCAGGCGCAACGGCCGCGCGCTCGTCGCCGACATGCTCGACTTGTTCCCCGCCCTCGTCCCGCTGCTCGACCGCCGGGCAGGGTTGCTCTCCGGCGGCCAGCGCCAGCAACTCGCCATCGCCCGCGCCCTGATCACCGAACCGCGCATGCTCGTCCTCGACGAGCCCACCGAGGGCATCCAGCCCTCGGTGGTCGCCGAGATCGAGAACACCATCGTCGAACTCGGCCGTAGCGGCGACCTCGGGGTGCTGCTCGTCGAACAGCACATCGGTTTCGCTCTCGACAACGCCCTGCACTACTACGTCCTCGAATCCGGGCGTATCACCTCCACCGGGGAAGGTGGTGTCGACGCCGCTGCCACCGTCCGCGCAGCAATGGCGATCTGATGGCCGCCGACACCCGCCGCGAACGCGTCTACACGGCGCTGCGTGCCCGTCTGATGTCCGGCACACTCTCCCCCGACGAACGGCTCAGCGAGGAACGGCTCGCCGAGCAGTACGGGGTGTCGCGCACTCCGGTGCGCGAGGCCCTCGCCCGGCTGGTGTCCGACGGGCTCGTCGAGCGTCGTGACCAGGGACTGTATCCCTACCGTCCGCGTTTCGACGACCTCGCCGACCTGTACGAGCTGCGCACCATCCTGGAGCTGCGCGGGATCCGCCGGGTGCTCGCGGACGAGTCGGTACGGCACGACCCCGACGTCCTCGGCCCCGAGCTCGACCACTGGTACGAGATTCGCAGCCATCCGCCCGAACCGGACGCCGGTTTCGTCACGCTGGACGAACGCTTCCACATGACGTTGCTCGCCGCCTCCGGCAATCGCGCCCTGTGCGACGCCCTGGCCTCGGTGAACGCCAAGGTGCGTCCGGTGCGGATGTTCGACTACCTGACCCCCGATCGCATCGCCGCCACCGTCGACGAGCACATCGCGGTCGCCGAACTCGTTCTCGCCGACAAGCTCGACGACGCCCACGACCTGCTGCTCACCCACATCGACACCTCGCGATCGGTGGTCGTGCGACGCGCCGAGGAGGCACGCACCTTCGCGCGGATGGCCCGCGCCGTCCGCGACTGACCCGCATCCGTGGAGCCCCGACCGTTCCGCGTGACCCGACGAGCTCGTTCGGGCACACTGGCGCTCATGACACCCCGCATCCAGCCCGGACGTTTCAAGGAACTCGGCCCGCTCAACTGGGTGACATGGAAGGCCCTGTCCGCTGCCGGGGGTACCTCGGACGCCCACCTGTTCAGCACGCTCGGCCGCACCGGGCGACTGTTCCGCGGATGGCTGCACTATGCGGGCATGCTCATGCCGTTCGGCCGCCTCGGCCGCTTCGAGTCGGAGATGGTCATCCTGCGGGTAGCGCATCTACGCGAGTGCGGTTACGAATTCGACCATCACACCCGTCTGGGCCGCCGCGCGGGGATCACCGACGAGGTGCGCGACCGTATCGTCGCCGGACCCGGCGCTCCGGACTGGCAGCCGAGGCACCGTACGCTTCTCGCCGCCGTCGACGAGCTCGTGACCACGAAGCAGCTGTCCGACGAGACGTGGTCGTCGCTCGCGCAGTACTACGACGACCGCAGGCTCATCGAATTCTGTCTGCTGGTCACGCAATACGACGCCCTCGCCACGACCATCGGTGTCCTGCAGATCGAACGCGACTTCTGATCCGTCCGCCCCTGCCGCACCCGGCCGGAGAGGACATCCCTAACAAGGCTGTTACACAACGTCACAACGGCGTCATTGCCGGTCCATAGCGTATACAGCCATGTCCACGACGATGTATACAGCTGCGGCGCCCGTCTCCCCGGCGAAGGTGTCCGCCACCGATCGCGTGCGTGCCGCGCTGCGCCGTATCGGCGAGGTGGAGCGCCCCGAAGTGTGGATCGCGCTGCGCGGCGCCGACGATCTCCTCGCCGAGGCCGCCGCCGTGGACGCCCGGGTCGCCGCCGGTGAGTCACTGCCGCTCGCCGGTCTGGTCGTCGCGGTCAAGGACAACGTGGACGTCGCCGGAATCCCCACCACCGCTGCATGTCCCGAGTTCGCGTACGTCCCCGAGGAGACCGCCTCGGGTGTCGAGCGCCTGATCGCCGCCGGCGCCGTCGTCCTGGGCAAGACCAACCTCGACCAGTTCGCCACCGGTCTCGTCGGGACCCGCAGCCCGTACGGGGCGGTGCGGTGCGCCTGGGATCCCGAGAAGGTCTCGGGCGGTTCGAGTTCGGGTTCGGCGGTCGCGGTGGCGCTCGGCATCGCCGACATCGGGCTGGGCACCGACACCGCCGGTTCGGGACGCGTCCCGGCCGCGCTGAACGGAATCGTCGGTGTCAAGGCCACCCTCGGCGTGATCCCGGCGCACGGCGTGGTGCCGGCGTGCGTCGACTACGACTGCCTCACGGTCTTCGCGCCGTCGCTCGACCTCGCGGCGACCGCGGTCCGGGTGATGGCCGGACCCGAATCCCGAGATACGCGCAGCAGGGCATGGCCCGCGGACGTGCGACTCGCCGCGTCGAACGCTCTGCGTGTCGCGGTGCCGCGCGCCGAGGATCTCGAGGCTCTGTGCGACGACTACCGCGACGCCTTCGCCCGCACGGTGGCGACGACGCGCGAGGCCGGCGCCGAAATCGTCGAGGTGGACATCTCTCCGCTGCTCGACGCGGCGCTGCTGCTGTACGACGGTGCCGTGGTGGCCCAGCGCTACGCCGCTGTCGGCGAGTTCCTGTCGACGGCGCCGGAGGGCGCCGATCCCACCGTCGCCGCGATCGTCGCCGACGCGAAGAAGCCCGCCGCGTACGAACTCGTCGAGGACCTCGACACCCTCACCCACGTCAAGGCGTTCGCAGCTGAACTGCTCACCGGGTTCGACGGGCTGCTGCTCCCGACGACGACGGAACACCCGACGATCGCTGCAGTGGAGGCCGATCCGATCGCCGTCAATCGACGGATGGGCACCTACACCAACTTCTGCAACCTACTGGACATGGCGGCGGTGGCCGTTCCGGGCGCACCCACGGCGGACGGCGATCCGTTCGGGGTCATGGTCGTGGTCCCGGCCTTCGCCGATCAGGTGGCAGTGGACGTCGCGGCCGCGCTGAACGGTGTGGATGCGCCGCGCGTCGTCGAGTCCGGTGTGGAACTCGCGGTCTTCGGAGCGCACCTTCGCGGTCAGCCACTGCACTTCCAGTTCGAGGAGCTCGGGGCGCGGTTCGTCGAGGAAGTGCACACCTCCGACGCGTACCGTCTCGCCGCGCTGAACACGACACCACCCAAGCCGGGACTGGTGCGGCACGCACCGGGCGAGGGCGCCGCGATCGCCGGCGAACTGTTCCGCCTGTCGGAGGCCGGCCTCGGACGCTTCCTCGCCGCGCTCCCCGCCCCGATGACGTTGACGAGTGTCGAACTGGCGGACGGGCGGTGGGTCGTCGGTTTCGGATGCACGCAGGACGCCGCGAAGGACGCGGTGGACATCACCGGGTTCGGTGGCTGGAAGGCCTACCGGGCGTCGTGATCTCGGTGAGCGGTCAACGGGGCGGCGGGTCGACCTTCACGCCGCTACCGTCGTGTTCGGGTCCGGCGTCGGGATGATCGGCGGGTAGGCGGTCGCGGAACCGCGCGGCCTCGCTGGGGGCGGGCCCACCCTGGGGATCCTGCGAGCGTCGGTACGGTCCGGGCTTGGGCCGGGGCTTGCCGCCCGGGAAGGCGAGCCGGGCGATGGTGCGGTGCACCATGAACCACTGCTTGCCGAGTCTGCCCGAGTTGTAGGGCAGTTCGTAGCGTTCGCAGATGTCCTTGACCTTCGGCGCGACCTCCGCGTAGCGGGTGCTCGGCATGTCGGGGAACAGATGGTGCTCCACCTGGTAGCCGAGATTGCCGCTCATGACGTGGAACAGCGGGGTGCCTTCGATGTTCGCGGCGCCGACGAGCTGCCGCACGTACCACCCTCCGCGCGACTCGTTCTCGACCTCCTTCTTCGAGAAGGTGTAGGTCTGGTCGGGGAAGTGTCCGCAGAAGATGATCGCGTGCGCCCACACGTTGCGGATGATGTTGGCCGTGACGTCGGCGAGCACGGTCGCGAGGAAGGTCTTCTCGACACCGGGCAGATACCGGTCGGCGAGATCGGCTGCGGTACGGAACTTTCCGGGGCGGCCCTTACCGATCGGCCCCGTGCTCGTCGAGCGCAGTCGCCGCCCCAGACGTGAGGTCTTCGGCTGGGGCAACCGGCCCTGCAGCGCGACCTGCGCGAGACCGAACAGCGCGGCGCTCACCAGCGGCCAGCCGACGTAGTCCTTGACGAACTGGGCCCGGGCCTTACCGGCGATGCCCTTCAGTTCCTCGAGCACCTGCCCGGCCGACTTCTCTCCGGCCCACAGCGCCTCGAGGTCGAGGTCGTGCAGCGCGACACCCCACTCGAACAGCACGGTGAGCAGCGCGTTGTAGACGGGCTGCGCGAGGTAGACGGGGTGCCACTTCTGGTGTGGGTCGATCCGCATGATCTCGTAGCCGAGGTCCTTGTCGAGACCGCGAATGTTGGTGAACGTGTGGTGGATGTAGTTGTGCGAGTGCTTCCACGCTTCCGCGGTGGAGGCGGTGTCCCAGTCCCACACCGACGAGTGGATGTCCGGATCGTTCATCCAGTCCCACTGGCCGTGCATGACGTTGTGGCCGATCTCCATGTTCTCGAGGATCTTCGCCAGGCCGAGGCAGGCCGTCCCGGCCACCCATGCGGGCTTCGACGACGACGCGAACAGCAGCACCCGCCCCGCCACGACCAGTTGACGCTGCGCCGCGATGACGTTCTTGATGTACTGCCGGTCCTTGTCGCCGAGGCTCGAGTACACCTCGTCGTGGATGGCGTCGAATTCCTTCGCGATCTGCTCGAGATCGTCGTCGCTCAGATGCGCGAGCGGACTCTGCAGTTCCCGCGACCCGGTATCGGCCCTGTCGGTGCTTCTCGTCACGACGCCCCCTGCTTCGAAGCCGGTTGCTTCACAGTTCGATTTCGATGTCGCCCTCCGCGGTGTGGATGCAGGTACGCACCGCCGCCCCGGTGGGCTCGCTCACCTCGTCGGTTCGCAGGTCCCGGAGTTGTCCGGATCTCAGTGTTCCGACGCATGTGTGGCAGATGCCGATACGACAGCCGTACGGCAACTTCAGGCCGGCGTTCTCCCCTGCGACCAGGATGGGTGTTCCGCCGTCGCACTCCACCTCCTTCTCGCTGTCGAGGAAGTGGATGGTGCCGCCTTCGCCGCTCCCGGCATTCCCGCCGATGATCGGCTGGAAACGTTCGAGGTGGAATCTTTCGGGATCGCCGTGTTCGTCCCAGTGTTCTTCGAGGGCGTCGAGCAGGTCGCGCGGACCCGAACAGAAGGCGTCGCGCTCGCGCCAATCGGGGCACAGTTCGTCGAGGTCGCCGGGAGTGATGCGGCCGCGTTCACCGCTGAGCCACACTTCGAGGCGCAGCCCGGGATGGCGGTCGTCGAGCTCGCGCAGGGCCGACGAGAAGATCACCTCGTCGGGGGTGCGGGCGGAATGCACGACCACGACGTCGTCGACGCGGTCGCGGTGGTCGAGGCTGCGCAGCATGCTCATGATCGGCGTGATCCCGCTGCCTGCGCTGACGAACAGCATCTTCCGGGGCAGCGGGTCGGGCAGTGTGAACACGCCCTCCACCTCGCCGAGCCGGACGATGTCGCCCGGTTCGAGCTTGCGGACCAGATACGGCGAGACCACACCGTTCTCGACGAGCTTGGGCGTGACGCTGATGAGGCCGTCGACCGGATCCGGGTCGGAGGTGAGCGAATACGCCCGCCAGTGGTAGACGCCGTCGATGATCACGCCGAGCCGCACGTACTGGCCGGGCTCGTGCCCCCGCCACTCGTAGGCCGGGCGGATGAGCACCGACGCGGCGTCGCCGCCCTCGGGGACGACCCGCTCGACACGGCCGCGCAGTTCGCGGGTCGTCCAGAGCGGGTTGATCATCTCGAGATAGTCGTCGGGCCGCAGAGGTGTGAACAGGTGCCGCACCGTGCGCAGCAACCATCTCCGAACCGGGTGCACGTGTGGGCGAGCGCCGCGTTCCGCCATGGCGACACACTACGCGTGCATACACGCCGCACGTGCGGATTCGCTTCCGTGTGGAAGCGGGGACAATCGTCAGCGCAGGATCGTCAGCTGCACCACAGAATCGGCGTTCGCGACGAGGCGGTGCACGATGCCCGCGTCGACGTGGACCGCGGTGCCCGGCAGCAGCGACACGGTCTCGTCGGCGGTGCTGAACGCGATGTCCCCGGTGACGGTCTGCACGAGGATCGGGGCGCCGGCCTTGTGGTCGTCCATCGTCTGCCCGGCGGTGAAGGACAGACGCACGACGGTGGCGCCGGTGACCGCCGCCAGCTTCTCGATCCGCGGGCCGCTCCCCTCGCCCGGGTTCGGCTGCGCGAGGCCCTCGATACGGGTGAGTCTGCCCTCGACCTGCTGTGCACTCATGACGCTTCCTTCTTCGTGGCGACGATGCCGATCGCATCCGAAGCGCCCGGCGGCGGGCGTCGGACTTCCGAGTACGGAGACGATCCGGTCGGCCGCTGCGCGGATCAGGGGCCGGCCGTGGCGTCCTTGCGACGACTATAGAGGATTCCCACCCGGCAGTAATGGCACCCTCATCCGAGAATTCCCCGGCAGGAGTCCGGAACGACGTCAGCCCGCGACGACGGTCGGGTCGTCACGGGCTGAGCCGGTACATCCGAGCGGGGATCCGCCCGCACGGAAGAAGGGGAAATGCGTGGCCTCGGGTCGGCCCCGCATCCTCAGAAGTTGATCATGTGTCCTGCGAGACCGTGGATGGCCTCCTGCAGCGCCTCGCTCAGCGTCGGGTGCGTGTGGACGTTGCGCGCGAGCTCGTTGACCGTCAGATCCCACTTCTGGGCCAGGGTCAGCTCGGGCAGCAGCTCCGAGACGTCGGGGCCGATGAGATGGCCACCGATGAGTTCACCGTGGGTCTTGTCGGCGATGAGCTTGACAAAGCCGGTGGGATCGCCCAGACCGTGTGCCTTGCCGTTGGCGGTGAACGGGAAGGTCGCGACCTTCACGTCGTAGCCCTCGGCCTTCGCCTGCTCCTCGGTGAGACCGAAGGAGGCGACCTGCGGCTGGCAGAAGGTCGCGCGCGGCATCATGCGGTAGTCGCCGAGCTCGAGGGTCTCGGCACCGCCGATGGTCTCGGCCGCGACCACGGCCTGCGCCTCCGCGACGTGCGCGAGCTGCAGCTTCGCGGTGACGTCGCCGATGGCATAGATGCCCTCGACATTGGTGCGCATGCGCTCGTCGATCGCGATGGCACCGCGGTCGGTGAGCTCGACGCCGGTGTTCTCGAGGCCGTAGCCCTCGACGCGCGGCGCGAAGCCGACCGACTGCAGCACCTTGTCGACCGTGACGGTCTCGACGTTGCCGGACTTGTTGTCCTTGATCTCGACGGTCACCTTCGAGCCGTCGTCCGAGATCTTCTGCACGGCGGCACCGGTCTTGATGGTGATGCCGAGCTTCTTGTACGCCTTGGCGATCTCCTTGGAGACGTCGGCGTCCTCGTTGGGCAGTGCGCGGTCGAGGAACTCGACGATGGTGACGTCGACCCCGTAGTTCTTCAGGACGTAGCCGAACTCCATGCCGATAGCGCCGGCGCCGACGATGACGATGGACTCGGGGAGGTCGCGGGTGAGGATCTGCTCCTCGTAGGTGACGACGTTCTCGCTGAGCTCGGTGCCCGGCAGCAGCTTGGTGACCGAGCCGGTGGCGATGATGACGTTGTCGAAGGTCACCTGTTCGGTGCCACCCTTGGTGAGGGCCACCTCGATGGTCTTGGCGTCGACGAACGAGCCCTTACCGTCGTATTCGGTGATCTTGTTCTTCTTCATGAGGAAGTGCACGCCCTTGGTGCGGCCGTCCGCGACCTTGCGGCTGCGGTCGTAGGCGGCACCGAAGTCGAAGGACACATCTCCCGAGATGCCGAAGGTCTTGGCCTCTTTGTTGAAGAGATGTGCCAGCTCGGCGTTGCGGAGAAGTGCCTTCGAGGGGATGCATCCCACGTTCAGGCAGACACCACCCCAGTACTTCTGCTCGATGATGGCGGTGCTCAGTCCCAGCTGTGCCGCGCGGATAGCAGCGACGTACCCACCGGGACCGGCTCCGAGGACAACGACGTCATAGTGTGAGGTCACGGATATACAGGGTAGTCCCGCCCGATTCCGGCGTCTGCCGATGGTCCGGTTACCGTCCGGTAGCTCCCGGATCCGGCGAGCGGGACCGTCACGGCGAGCAGCACGACGCACCAGCCGAGCGCCGACCACACCGGACGGTGCAGCGGCCACGCCGCATACGCGGGTACAGGCGCGGAGGCCGAGAGCAGCTCGCGAAACGCCCCCACGACGGCACTGACAGCGGTACCGAGGTGAAGGATCGTGCGTTCCGCGCCGGCGTCGACGCGCTCCTGTTCGGCATCGCGCCGACCCACCGACATCGGCCGCCGACTCTCGCGTTCGCGCCTGCACCACCGCTAATCTGGCGCGATCATGACTGCGACCGCGACAGCCGCCGAGCCCGTGCACATCAGCGTGCTGGGCCCGACCGTCGTGACGGTCGGCGACCGGACGGTGCCCACCGGTGGTCCCGGGGCCCGGGCGGTGCTCGCGCGACTGCTCGTCGCGGCAGGTCACGTCGTCTCGACCGACCTGCTGATCGAAGATCTGTGGTCCGGCAGTCCTCCCCCGAAGGCTCTGGCCGCGCTCCAGGTCCATGTCTCGAATCTGCGGCGCCTGCTCGAACCGTCGCGAGCTCCGCGCACACCGTCGTCGGTGATCGTCACCGCACCACCCGGTTACGCACTGCGGTTGCCGCACCGGGCCGTCGACGCGTGGCATTTCGACCGGCTCGTCACCGAGGCGCTGACCGTCGACGACAACAGCTCGCGCATCGGGATGCTGTCGCAGGCACTGGACCTGTGGAAGGGAGTGCCGTACCACGAGCACCTCGACGCCGACTGGGCGCGCAACGAGAGTGACCGGCTCGCGCAGGTCCACGCCACCGCCCTGGAGGCACGCGCCCACGCCCACCTCGACGACGGTCGCGCCGAACTCGCGGCCGACGGACTCGAACACCACGTCCAGAACAATCCCGGACGCGAGTTCGCCGTCCGGGTGCTGGCACTGGCCCGGTACCGCTGCGGCCGACAGGCCGAGGCCCTGGCCGCCCTGCACCGCACCCGCGAGTACCTGCTCGACGAGCTGGGCATCGATCCCTCGCCCGAACTACGACAACTCGAACACGACATCCTGAACCAGCGGGCGTCGCTGTCACCGGCGCGCACCGACACCCCGGCGACCGTTCCGCTGCGGGACGATCCGGAACCGGACGACGAGATCGTCGGTCGTGGAAACGAACTCGACCTCCTCGTGCAGGCGGCCCGGCGATCCGACACCGACGGTCTGCAGCTGGTGTGGATCTCCGGCGATGCCGGCGAAGGCAAGAGCGCCCTCGCCGGGGCGTTCGTGCGACGGATCGCGGATTCGGGCCGCTCCCCGGCCTGGGGATCGTGCCCCGAGATCGACGGAGCGCCGCCGGCCTGGCCGTGGACCGAGATCCTGCGCGAGCTCGGGCTTCCGGAGCCACCCGCATCGCCGTTCGAACTGAGCCGGGCACTCGAACGACAGCTGTCGCTGCCGGACCGACGAACCGTGCTCGTCCTCGACGACCTCCACCGCGCGGATGAACCCACGCTGCAGGTCCTACGGCACATCGCGGCCTCCGCCCGCAGGTCGGCGACCCTTGTCGTGGCCACCTTCCGTCCCGGCGAGACCACCGACGATCTGCACGCCACCTGGGCCGCGACCGCGGGGACACCGGGAACCCGGATCGTCCTCGGGGGCGTGGGCCGCGACGAGGCACGCACGATCGCGCGACGCCTCGGTGCGCCCGAACTCGACGAGACCACCCTCACGGACCTCCTCGGGCAGACGGACGGGAACCCGCTCTTCGTCGAGGAGTACTGCCGCCTGATCGCGTCGGAAGGGGTCGGCGCGCTGCGGGGCAACGTCCCCGAGGGTGTGCGGAACATCCTCGCGCGCCGCATCTCCCGGCTCCCCGAGCGGACCGTCGTCACTCTGCGCCGCGGTGCGGTGCTCGGACGCGACTTCGACCTGTCCATCCTGTGCGAGGTCGGTGACGACGACGAGGAGAGCATGATCGATGCGCTCGAACCCGCCGTGGTCACCGGAATCCTCGCCGAACCGGGACCCGATCGCCTCCGCTTCGGCCACGATCTCGTACGGGAGACCCTCTACGACGCGATACCCGCCATGCGGCGCAGGAGGATCCACGCCGCAGCCTTGGACGCGTTGGCGCGCCGGAACCCACCGGACCCCACGGCACTCGCGCATCACGCGATCGGTGCGGCCACGCCCGCGACCGCCGAACGATGCGCGGGGTACGTCGTCGAGGGGGCGCGTGCCGCCGAGCGGCAGTACTCCTTCCGGGACGCCTTCGAACTGTGGAGTGCCGCGCTGTCGCTGTGGGAGGACGCAGTCGACCCCCACGACCGGCTGTTGCTCGGGATTCTCGTCGGCCGGGTGGGCCCTCAGGCCCGTACCGGAGACATCGTCGGCGCTCGGGAGACGCGATTGCGCGCGGTGAGGATCGCCCGCTCGCTCGGTGACGGTGACGCCCTCGTACGTGCTCTCGTATCGTGGTCGGCACCGGTGGTGTGGACGATCCGGACCGACAGCGTGCCCGACTCCGAGATACTCGACGCGATCGACGTCGCGCTGGCCCGAGGCGGCGTCACCGCGAGCGACCGCGCCCTGCTCCTCGTGACCCGCGTCTTCGAACTCGAAGGACTCGATGACGCGGAATGCCTCGCCGCGGCGCTCGAAGCACGCTCGGCAGCAGAGGAATGCGGCGACCCGGTAATTCTCGTGCGCGCACTCAACGCCGTCGGCTATGTCGCCTTCGGCCCCGACCTCGTCCACGAGCGGCTGGGCAACGCCGCCCGACTGCTCGAGATCGCGACCGCGGTGGGCGACGAGGGATTCGTCTCGGTGGCGCACTTCCAGCGGTTCCTCGCCGCGACCGCCGAGACCGACTTCGGACAGGCCTACGAGAGCGCCGCCCTGGCAACACGATCCGCGGCCGGCCACCAGCTGGCACAGATGCTCGGGGTCCTCGCCATCTTCGAGGCGCTGATCGAGACGATGGCGGGCCGCCTCGAGAACGGATTGTGCCGCTACGACGAGATCTCGGCGGCGCTGCACGCCCAGGGCATGACGGTGGCACAGTGGATCGGCACGCTCGGTCGCATCGGCGTCGCCGTGGTACGCGACGACTTCTCCTCCCTCGTGGAGGAACTGGACGCCATCGAGACGGTCCGGCCCCACGCCATCCGGTTCCCCTTGATCCTTGCACTGCTCGACCGGGGCGACGACGACCGCGCCCGCCGGCTGTGGGAGACGAGCAGACCGTATGCGCGCGACTACTACTGGCTCGCCATGACGACCTTCCGCGCCCGTGCGGCCGCTCGTCTCGGGGAGGTCGACGCAGCGCGCGCACTGCACACCGAACTCCTCCCGTTCTCGGGCCGGATCGCAGGGCTGGATTCGGGCTCGTTCTATGCGGGTCCCGTGGATCTCGCGCTCGCCGAGACCGCGGAGGTCACGGGAGACACCGATGCGGCGACCCGGTGGCAGGCCGCCGCGTCGGAACTCGTCACACGAACAGCGGAGCGTCTGCGCGCCGGGCGGTCGGCGGCGCCGCATCCCGCCGAGAGCGATCGGTCGCCCGCGGGATGAGCACGCCGACCGCGGCGAACGGGAGTCCGCGCGGCAATCGAGTGCGAATGCGACGACGACACCGCCGGCGCCGGGACGGTACGGAAAGCGTGGAGTGATGCTCACGGACCGAGCACGCGGAGACGTTCTCGGTGACCACTTGGTGCGCACCGGCCCCTGGCGTGTGCTCGGCGCCAAGTGGGTTCCAAGTCCGGCCGCGCACGCTACCGGCATGACTTCCGCATCCCTCACCCCGCGCCTCACCACCGACGACGAGCTGCTCGGAATGCGCCTGGCGCACCGCGTGATCCTCCGTGACGTCACCCGACTCAGCGAACTGGCCGACCGGATGCTCGCAGATCCGTCGAGCTTCGACAGGGCCCGCTACGCGGCGACCGCCGACTACGTCGGCCTGTTCGTCGCGAGTCTCCACCACCATCACAACGTGGAGGACCTCGCGCTCTGGCCGTTGATCACCGCCTCGGCCGGACCCCACGTCGACTTCACCGAACTCACCGACGACCACGACGAACTCGACCCGCTCCTCGACGAGCTCGGCGAGTTCACCCGCGGGCTCCCCGAACCGGCGGCGGTGGCCGGTTTCGCGCGTACCTTCCGCATACTGAGCGACCTGCTCCACGAGCACATCGCGGACGAGGAGCGGTCCGTCTTCCCGCTCATCACCGGGCATGTCCCGTCCGAGGCGTGGCAGCGGTTCGAGAAGGACGCCCAGCGCGGCGGTAGGGCAGACTTCGACCTCACCCGCTTCTTCGCCGTGATGACCGAGGAGGAGACCGCACGGGTACGCGGGGAACTGCCTCTCGCGGTGCGGTTGATGGCCGCCGTGTTCTCCCGCCGGCAACGACGGCGTGAGCGCGCGGTGTTCGGCCGGCCCGACCGTTCCCCGATCGGATGATGGCGTGGGTCATCCGGTTCGGGCATGATGTCGCCGTGCGTGTTCCCCGTCGAGATCAACCCGCGCGGCGCGAGGCCGCTCGGGTGTTCGACACGGGAGAACCCACATGGAATACAACGCGATGATCGAAATCGACG
Source organism: Rhodococcus sp. Q1 (assembly GCF_004153645.1). Classification (NCBI taxonomy): domain Bacteria; kingdom Bacillati; phylum Actinomycetota; class Actinomycetes; order Mycobacteriales; family Nocardiaceae; genus Rhodococcus; species Rhodococcus sp. Q1. Next base: position 205,197 of record NZ_SDMJ01000005.1, read on the forward strand.
CCGACCTCGATCGCCTGACCGACGCCGAGACCGTCGACCTCATCGAACCGATCGTCCCGCATCACGGGGCGGTGGGGCGCAGCGACAACGGCCGCGCCCAGCTCGTCATCACCGTCGACGCCGTCGACGCGATCCACGCCCTGCGGTTCGTGCGCGACCTGATGCAGGCCTCGTACCCGTCCTACCGCGTGAACGCGGTGGACGTGATGCCCACCGGGGCGTTCGACGCGTTCTACGGATTCGGCGACTGTTTCGCCTGACGTGAGAGCCCGGTGAGGGTCCGCGCCGCGCGGACCCTCACTTCCGGCGTCCGAACCTCCGCATGGCGAGCAGGTACCGGGGGATCGACCGGAGCGGAACCCGCACCGGCCAGTCGTCGGGGCGGAAGTAGGCCTCCGTGCCGCCGTCGACCACCACGACGCTTCCCGTCATGAAGTCCGCCGCCGGGGACAGCATGAACTCGACCCACTGCGCGATCTCCTCGGGCTTCCCGAAGCCGCCGAGCGGAACGGGGAAGCTTTCGACCGCCTTCCCGAGGGGACTGTCGAGCTGCGCGTCGAGCAGTGGGGTGGAGATCGCTCCCGGTGCGAGGACGTTGAGGCGGATACCCGCTCCTGCCCACTCGGGGGTTACCGCAGCCCGGCGCGCCCACCGGGTCACGGCGATCTTCGACGCCGCGTAGGTGAACGGCGGACCCGTCTGCGGGATGCGCGTGGCGCGGGCGACGCCCTTGTCCATGTCGCCGGCGAGGAACGCCTTCACCGCCGAGTTCGGCACGCCGGGCGTCGTCGTCGTCGAGTTGGACCCGAACACCACGACCTTGCTGTTGCCGGAGGCGACCAGCGCCGGCCGCCAGCCGACGAGCAGGTCGATCACGCCCCGCACGTTGACCTGCGCGACGATCTTCTCCTTGCCCGGGGTGGGACCCAGCCCCGCGGCGAGTACGGCGCCGTCGAGACGGCCGCCCGCCAGCTCGAGCGTCGTGCGGACTGCATCGGAGCGGCCCTGGGGGGTGGACAGATCCGCCGTGACCTCGGTGTCCTTCAGGTCGATGCCGATCACCGTGTGCCCGGCAGCCCGTAACCGTTCCGCGCTCGCCCTGCCCATTCCCGACGCGGCACCCGTCACCGCATATACCGCCATGTACCCCTCCATCGTTCGATTCGGGGCACGCTACAGCGCGGCGACCGCCTCGCGCAGCAGGGTGACGTACCGAGCGAGACCGGTCGCATCGACCACCTCCGGGGAGGTCGTCACCGAGAGGGTCACCGCCTCGCCGATCCCGTGCACGCCGTGCGTGAGGGCCTGCACCGGCGACAAGCCGGGGAAGCCGGAGGTGAACCGCACCCGGCCGCCACCGAGTTCCAGGTCGGCCCGGCCGCGGTCGACACTCGAGACGACGGTGTTGCCGGTGACGGTGGGCGGGACGACGGACAGGTCGAGGCGGTCGGTGCCGAAGCGCAGCAGCGGTGCCGGGACGTGATCGTCGGTGCGGGCGCGTACCGCCATCGCGGGGTGGCGCGCGCGGATCCGCTGCGACGCCAGGTCGGCGGCGATCGCCACGGCACGCTCGTGCGGGTCGCGGATGGTGCAGTGCAGGTCGACTCCGACGTTGCGGTAACTGTTGCGGGAGGTCGCGGTGGGCACCGCGACCGGTACTTCCGCGGACAGTTCGCCGACACCGAGGAAGTCCGACAGGGCGGCACCGATCACGGTGAGCGCACCGACGGTGACGGTGCCGACGCGGCGCAGGTCTGCGGTGTCGACCACGACTGTGCGCACCGCCCGGCGCGGTCCGGGCGCGGTGTTCACGGCCACCAGCGGCCTCCCCGGGGCGGGTTGCGGAACCGACGGGTCGGCGAGTTGCCGTTGCGCTTCGACCGCCCGTCGCCCGTCGGCGATCACCCGCGGGATCGACAGAGGCAGCCGCAGGAGAGCGCGCGCGAGCATCCCGGCCGGCGAGGGGGCACGCGGCGGGGTCGTGGGTGTGGCGATGCCCGACAACAGGTCCCGGGCCAGCGCGGACGTGCGCACCCCGTCGGCGAAGGCGTGCGACATCTGCAGGACGACGACGAGCGCGGGACCGTTTCCGCGCGGAGCATCGGCGACCTGCTGGAAGATGTGCAAGCGCCACGGTGAGACGGTGACGTCGACGCGGGTCGCGACGAGCCCGGACAGCACGTCGAGCACCTGCCCGTAGCTGCCGGATTCGTGGACGACGAACCGATCCTCGGTGGGCGCGTGCGCTGTCCAGTAGGGATAGTCGAGACCCGCGGGTACCTCGACCATCCGCACCTGGAGCTCCCCCATCGCCGCCACCCGTGACCGGAGGTCGGCGAGCACCTCGGCGACCGGAACCGCGGGGGCGTCGAAACAGTAGAGGGCGAACAGGTCGCCCGGGATTCGGTCGCCGAGCCATTCTCGGCGCGCGTCCGACGGATGCATCTGCACGAGGTCACAGTCTGCCTGCCGCCCGCGGCAGGTGCGGGGCGGGTATGAATGGGTCATGAGCGACGACACGACCGATCCGTACCTGTGGCTCGAGGACGTCACCGGCGAGAAACAACTCGACTGGGTGCGTGCCCGGAACGACCGAACGGTCGAGACGTACACCCGCACCGGCGGCTTCACCGACCTCGAATCCCGCATCCGCGAGGTGCTCGACACCGACGCCCGCATTCCGTACGCCCGTCGGCGGGGTGAGTACCTCTACAACTACTGGCGGGACGCCGAGCATGTGCGCGGCCTGTGGCGTCGCACGACGATGGAGCAGTATCTGCGCGACGAACCCGACTGGGACGTCCTCGTCGACCTCGACGCCGTCGCCGAGGAGGAGGGTGAGAACTGGGTGTGGTCGGGAGCCCAGGTGCTGCGGCCCGACCAGACCCGCGCGCTCATCAGCCTGTCGCGCGGTGGTGCCGATGCGAGCGTGATCCGCGAGTTCGACCTCGTCGAGCGGCGATTCCTCTCGGGCCCGGACAGTTTCGAACTGCCCGAGGCGAAGACCGACATCGGGTGGATCGATGCCGACACCGTCTATGTCGGAAGCGATTTCGGCGACGGGTCGCTCACCGACTCGGGCTACCCGCGTCTCGCGAAGAAATGGCGTCGCGGCACGCCGATCGAGCAGGCCGAGACGGTCTTCGAGGGTGAGCGCAGCGATGTCGCCGTCTCCGCGTGGTACGACGACACTCCCGGATACGAACGCACCTTCGTCGACCGCGCGATCGACTTCTACCGGGCGCACCGGTTCGAACTCACCGCGGACCGCGGACTCGTCCGGCTCGACGTTCCCGACGACGCGCGGGTGAGCGTCTACCGCGACCACCTGCTCGTGCGTACCCGATCCGACTGGCTCGGATATCCCGCCGGCACGCTGCTCGCGGCGGACTATCCGGCATTCCTAGCCGGTTCGCGCGAGATGACGGTGCTGTTCGCCCCGGACGAGCACACCTCGCTCGAGCAGTACGCGTGGACGAAGAACCACCTGCTCGTCGTCACACTGCGCGACGTGCAGACCCGCGTGCGGGTGCTCACGCCCGGTGACGACGGCTGGGCCGACGAGGAACTGCCGGGCGTCCCCGACGCCACGTCGACCTCGATCATCGACGTCGATCCGCGCACCGGCGACGACTTCTTCCTCAACTCCAGCGGATTCACGATCCCGGCGACCCTGTTGTCCGGGACGGTCGGCGGCGCGGTGGAGGCGATCAAGCAGGCGCCGTCGTTCTTCGACGCCGAGGGCATCACGGTCGAGCAGCACTTCGCGACGTCCGACGACGGCACACAGGTGCCCTACTTCGTGGTCGGCAGCAACACCGGAACCCCTTCGCCCACACTGTTGTACGGATACGGCGGGTTCGAGAACTCGATGGTGCCGGCCTACAGCGGTGGCGTGGGGCGGGCATGGCTCGAGAAGGGCTACACCTACGTCATCGCCAACATCCGCGGCGGTGGCGAGTACGGCCCCACCTGGCACACCCAGGCACTGAAGGAGAACCGTTACAAGGTCTTCGAGGACTTCGCCGCGGTCGCGAAGGATCTCGTCGCGCGCGGGATCACGACAGCGGCGCAGCTCGGCACCCAGGGCGGCAGCAACGGCGGGTTGCTCATGGGCGTGATGCTCACGCGCTATCCCGAACTGTTCGGGGCGATCGTGTGCCAGGTGCCGCTGCTCGACATGAAGCGTTATCACCTGCTGCTCGCCGGAGCATCGTGGATGGCCGAGTACGGCGACCCCGACAACCCCGCGGAGTGGGAGTTCCTGTCGAAGTACTCGCCGTACCAGAACACCGATCCCGACGCCGCCTACCCGCCGATCCTCGTCACCACGTCGACGCGGGACGACCGGGTGCATCCCGGGCACGCGCGCAAGATGGTCGCGCGTTTGGAGGAACAGGGACACGACGTCTCGTACTACGAGAACATCGAAGGTGGTCACGGCGGCGCGGCCGACAACGCCCAGGCGGCGTTCAAGTCGGCGCTGACGTTCACCTTCCTGGCCGACAAGCTCGCGAACCGGTGACCTTCGGGGAGGTCGTGTGCGTTTTCGTCGAAAAAGACGCACACGACCTCCCTCATCTCGCGGGGCCGGTGGACTCGCGGACGACGAGCTGGGTCGGGAGTACGAGTCCGTCGGCCACCGCGACCCGCTCGTAGGCCTGCCGGGCGAGCATCTCCATGGCTCGCGCCCCGGCGTCCTCGGTGCGTTCGGCGAGCGTCGTGAGCGACGGCTGACACAGGTCGGACCCGAAGATGTTGTCGAAACCGACCACGCTCACGTGCCCGGGCACGGACACCCCGCGTTCGCGCAGCCGGCGCAGCACCCCGATCGCGAGCATGTCGTTGTGGCACACCACCGCGGTGACGCCGGCTGCCACGGCAGCGTCGGCCGCGGCGGCACCGCCTCCGAGCGTCGGCGAGTACGGGCCGAAGCGACGCACCACGATGTCGTGGGCTTGTGCCGCCGCCTGCAGACCGGCCCACCGTCGCGCTCCCGACCACGACTCGGGCGGGCCGCCGAGGAACAGCAGCGAGCGGTGCCCGAGCGACGCGAGATGGTCGACGATCTGACGTGTTCCCGTCTCGTAATCGGCCACGACGCAGGAAATTCCGCGGATCGCGCGGTTGACCAGGGTCACGGCGTCGAGTTCCGCGACGCGCCGGAGCTCGTCGTCGGGCATGCGCGCGGCCGCCAGGACGAAGCCGTCGACCGCCGGCCCCAACCGCCGGATGATGTGCGCTTCGGTGACCGCGCTCTCCTGCGTGTCGGCGAGGACGAGGGTCCGGCCGGAGGCGACGGCGGCGCGCTCGGCCCCCTTGATCACGCCGGAGAAGAAGGGGTTCGTGATGTCGGGGACGAGCAGCGCCAGGGTGTTGGTGCGTCCCGATTCGAGGGCACGGGCCGCGGGGTTGGGGGCGTAGCCGAGCCGGTCGGCGACCTCGAGGATGTGATCGCGGGTGACGACGTTGACCCGGCCCGGGTCGGTGAAGGCGCGGGAGACCGTGGACGCCGCGACCCCTGCCTCGCGGGCCACATCGGTGATGGTGGCGCGTTTCCGGGAACGCGGGGCAGCCGACATGCGGACAGTATGGCAAAAAAATGGCAAACGATTGCCGTGTGCTGCGCCACACCCCTACCGTCCCTGTATCCGATACTGAAGACCCACCCCCCGAGGCACCCGATGACCGAAAACACCACCGTGCAGCGCACGCCCCGCAAGGCGGCACTCGCCGCCTGGAGCGGCAGCGCACTGGAGTACTACGACCTGGCGATCTACGGCACCGCCGCTGCACTCGTCTTCCCCGAGATCTTCTTCCCCGAGGGGAACCAGGCGGTCGCGACCGTCGCATCGCTCGCGACCTTCGGCGTCGCCTACGTCGCCCGCCCCTTCGGTTCCGTCCTGATGGGCCACATCGGCGACCGCTTCGGCCGCAAACTGATCCTCGTCGGCACGCTGCTGCTGATGGGTGTCTCGACATTCCTCATCGGTTGCCTGCCGACCTACGGCCAGGTCGGCATGATCGCGCCGATCCTGCTGGTCGTGCTGCGACTGCTCCAGGGATTGTCCGCCGCGGGCGAGCAGGCCGGCGCGAACTCCATGTCGTTCGAACACGCCCCCGACGACAGGCGCGGCTTCTTCACCAGCTGGACGCTGAGCGGCACGCAGGGCGGCCAGGTGCTCGCACCGCTGATGTTCCTGCCCGTGATCGCCCTGCTGTCCGAGGAGCAGCTGCAGTCGTGGGGCTGGCGCGTGCCCTTCTGGATCAGCGCCGTGATCGTGCTGATCGGCTTCCTCATCCGCCGCAGCCTCGACGAGACCCCCGAGTTCCACGCCGAGAAGGCGCACGACGAGGCACCCAAGGCGCCGCTGGCCGTGCTCTTCCGCCATCACTGGACCAGCGTCCTGCGGGTCTTCTTCGCGGCCTTCATCGCCATGGTGAACACGGCCTTCCAGGTCTTCGCCCTCAACTTCGCCACGGCCGACGAGTACGGCATCGGCATCAGCGACACCACGATGCTGTGGCTGGCGATCGTCGCCAACATCATCGCCGTGGGCACCATCCCCCTGTGGGCCGTGCTGTCCGACCGCATCGGCCGCAAACCGGTCTTCGTCTCCGGTCTGATCGGCAGCGCCGTGATGGTGACGGCCTTCCTGTGGTCGATCTCGCGGGGCGACGTGCCGCTCGTGCTCGTCACCGGCATCCTGCTCGCCGGCGTGATCTACAGCATGCCGAACGCGGTGTGGCCCGCCACCTACGCCGAGTACTTCCCCACCAGCGTCCGCCTGTCGGGCATGGCGATCGGCACCCAGTTCGGCTTCGCCCTCGCCGGTTTCACCCCGGCCATCGCCGGTTCGCTCATGGACGGCAACGCCGACAACTGGTACCGCGTGGCCCTGTTCTGCGTCGGCGCCGTCGTCATCTCGCTGGTCGCGGTGGCCACCGGACCGTCCGGAACCCACAAGGTCCCCACCCGTGAGATCGGCCTGCTCCCCCACGACCGGAACACCGCGCCGGTTCCCGCCGGAGCCGCATCATGAGTGCACGTCCCACCATCGCCGTGCTCAACGGGCCCAATCTCGATCTGCTCGGCACGCGCGACCCCCGTCTCTACGGCACCGCGACACTGGCGGACATCGAGAAATCGTGTCGCCGCACCGCCGACGACCTGGGCTTCGACATCGACTTCCGGCAGACCAACCACGAGGGCGTCCTGATCGATTCGATCCACGACCTACGCGAATCGGCGGCAGGCTTCGTCGTCAACGCCGCGGCCTACACGCACACCTCGGTTGCGCTGCACGACGCGCTGGCCATCGTCGCGGCACCGATCGTGGAAGTGCACCTGACCAACATCCACGCCCGCGAAGAATTCCGGCACCGCTCGTTCGTCGCTCCCGTCGCGAAGGCCGTGATCGCCGGATGCGGCCCCGACGGATACGCGTTCGCCATCCGTCACCTGGCCGCGCTTGCACTCGATACCGAACAGAAGGACCGTTCCCGATGACCACCGCCGCGCCCGCACGCACATCCTTCCTGCTGGGCCTGTTCGGCGCCGGGATCGGCGGTTCGCTCACCCCGGCCATGCAGGAACGAGAGGGCTTCGCCTCGGGTGTGAACCTGACCTACCGCCTCGTCGACGCCGAGCGTCTCGGCTACGGTGTCGACAACCTGGCCGAGATGCTCGACTGGGCACAGCGATTCGGTTTCGACGGGCTCAACATCACGCATCCGTTCAAGCAGGTCGTCATCCCGCTGCTCGACGAGTTGTCCGACGACGCCCACGATCTCGGGGCCGTCAACACCGTGGTCTTCCGAGACGGGCGCGCGATCGGCCGCAACACCGACTGGTCCGGTTGGGGACGCGCCTTCCGCCGGCGCCTGCCCGACGCCGTCTCCGACCGCGCCGTGCTGGTCGGGGCCGGTGGTGCCGGGTCGGCCGTCGGGTACGCGCTGCTCGAACAGGGCTCCGCGCACGTGTCCATCGTCGACGTCGACGTCGAGAAGGCGCAGGCCTGCGCGACCCGCCTCGCCAAACGGTTCGGCGACGACCGGGTCGCCGCGACCACCGACCTCGCCGGGGCCCTGGCCTCGGCGCAGGGCCTGGTCAACGCGACCCCCACGGGCATGACCGGTCATCCCGGGCTTCCCGTTCCCGCCGAACTCGTCCGCGAGGACCTGTGGGTCTCCGACGTCGTGTACTTCCCACTCGAGACCGAACTGATCCACCTCGCCCGCTCCCGCGGCTGCCGCGTCGTGCCCGGTGGTGGCATGGCCGTCTTCCAGGCCGTGGGTGCCTTCGAGTACTTCACGGGCGTCGAACCCGACGCCGAACGCATGGTCCGACACTTCGAGGAGCTGACCAGCTGATGCGCCGCGGAATCGCCACCGTCTCGCTCTCCGGTGTTCTCGCCGACAAACTCGACGCGATCGCCGCTGCAGGATTCGACGGAATCGAGATCTTCGACAACGACCTCATCGCGTCGCCGCTGTCCCCCACCGAGGTGGCCCACCGCTGCGCCGATCTCGGTCTGTCGATCGATCTGTTCCAGCCGATCCGCGACATCGAGGGCGTCGACCCGCGGCGGTTCCCCGACGTCCTGTACCGCGTCCGCCGCAAGCTCGAGGTGATGAACGAACTCGGCGCGACGACCTTCCTGGCGTGCTCGAACGCGCTCCCGAACGCGATCGACGACCCGGAGCTGTCCGCCGAGCAGCTGCGTATCGTCGGCGAGCTCGCCGCCTCGCACGGGGTCACCTTCGCCTACGAGGCCCTCGCCTGGGGACGGCACGTCAACCGGGTCGGACAGGCGTGGAATCTCGTCGACCGCGCCGACCACCCGGCGGTGACGCTGGCCGTGGACACCTTCCACATGCTCGCGCGCGGCGACGACGGACGCGCCCTGGCCGGAGTCCCGGGCGAGCGCATCGGTTTCCTGCAGGTCGCCGACGCCCCGGTGCTCGAGATGAATGTCCTCGAATGGAGCCGCCACTTCCGCTGCTTCCCGGGGCAGGGCATGCTCGACGTGTCCGGGGTCGTCGCGGCCGTGCTCGACGCCGGCTACGACGGCCCGCTGTCGCTCGAGGTCTTCAGCGACGTGGTGCGCGAAGCGGATCCGCATGTGACCGCGCGCGACGCGATGCGGTCGCTGCTGTTCCTCGAGGACCGGCTCGGTGCGCGGCTCACCGGCCCCGCACGCGAGAAGGTGACGGTCGCGCCGCCGGTGCCGGCGCGCACCGATGCGGCGTTCGTCGAACTCGCCGACCCCGACCGCACCGACTACCCGGCACTGCTCACCGGACTCGGATTCCACATCGCCGGCCGGCACCGCAGCAAGCCCGTCGTGTGGTGGCGCAACGGCGGCGCGAACGTCGTCCTCAACGAAGCGCCCGCGCCGGGCCCTGCCGCGACCGCGCTGGGGCTCGTCGCGCCCGACGTCGCCGCGGTGGCCGAACGCGCCGCCAGCCTGTTGTGGCCCGCGGTCGACCGCACCCGCGGGGAGGGTGAAGCGGGCCTGCCGGGCATCACCTCCCCCTCCGGCCTGCACGTCTTCGTCAGTGCCGAGGCGGGGCAGACCGACGACTGGCACAACGACTTCGTGGCCGACGACGCCCCGGGCACTTTCGTGTCCGACGACGCCGCAGTCACTCCCCCGGCGGACGAGGGATGGCTCGGTCTCGACCACGTCGACGTGACGGTGGCCGCGGACGATCTGAACCAGGAGCTGTCGTTCTTCCGCACCCTGTTCGGGCTGCGCCCGGAGGACCCCGAGGAGTACATCCAGCCGCTGGGCCGCCTGCGTATCCGCGCCCTGCGTGCGGAGAAGGGGGACCTGCGGGTCGCGTTGAACGTCTCCGAGACCGGTGCGGCGCCACAGCCGCACGGCGTGACCCAGCTGGCCTTCGCCACGGCAGACGTCGTCGACTCGGTGCGCCACGCGCGTGCGCGCGGTGTGGAGTTCCTGCGACCACCCGCGAACTACTACGCCGACCTCGATGCGCGGTTCGCGCTCGACCCCGGGCTGCTCGCCGCCCTGCAGAGCAACGGCCTGCTCTACGACCGCAACGACGACGGAGGTGAATTCCTGCACGCCTACACGCTCCCGGTGCAGGGTGGATTCCAGGTCGAACTCCTCGAACGGCGCGGCGGCTACACCGGATACGGCTCCCCGAACGCCCACGTCCGGCTCGCCGCGGCCGCCCGCGCGGGATCAGCGGTCACGTAACCACGCCACGATCGTCGCGACGGTGTCGTCGTTGTCGCGGATCCAGCCGTTGTGGCCCAGGGGCCGCGGATTGTGCCATCGGGTGATCTCGGTGGACGGCAGCTTCTCGAGCAGGTGCTGCGCGGACGCGACGGGGGTGAGTTCGTCGCCGTCGATCGTGATCGACAGGACGGGGAGCGTGAGCCGCCCGATCCGTTCCTCGTAGTCGATGTCCGCGCCGGCCGGTTCGAACCGGCCGGTGCGGGCCAATCGTGCCCAGTCGGAGATCAGGGCGCGCGACTGCCGGCCGAAGCCGGCGACGTCGATCCGGTCGCCGGGCCAGAACCCGGCGACCGCGGCGGTCAGCGACATCGCCGTCGATCCGAGCCACAGCCCCGGGCCGCGGACGCCGCCGTGGTGCCGGTAGTAGGGCGTGCCCGACGCGACGAGGATCAGCCCGCCGAGCCGTCCGCGGATGCGCGCGGCGTAGAGCGCGCCGAGCTGCCCGCCCATGGAGTGACCGAGCAGGTAGGGCGTCGAGTCGGGGAAACGTTCCCGCACCACCTCGAAGACGGCGGGGAAATGCGTCGCGACGATCTCGTGGTAGCCGTACGTGCTGTCCGGTCCCGGCCTCGGACGGCTGTCGCCCTGACCGGCGAGCTCACAGACAGCCGCGTCGAATCCGTGCTCGGTGATCGCCTGCGCGAAGGGCTCGTAGTAACCGGCGGGGATACCGAGGCCCGGGACGACGACCACGACGGCGCGGGAGGCGTCGCGGCGTGTCTCGTGTTCGTGGTCGGGTCCCGCGAAGAGGCGCACCGGCGCCGTGGTGCCGCCGGGAAGCTGGATCGGTACGGTCTCCACCGGCTCAGACTAGGCCGATCCGGACGCGGCGGTTGCCGGTTTCCTCCTCCACCCCGAGTCCGGAATTCAGGGTGGGGATGGGGGTCGTGCCCGGATGTGCTCGGGCCCGGTCGCGGCAGACGATCGAAATGTCCGATCCAGCACCCCTTCGGAGGATCCCATGCGTACCCCTTCCGCTCGCTCCCGTCTCGCGACCGCCGCCGTCCTGTCGATGGGCACTGCCGCGTTCCTTCTCGGAACAAGCACTGCCGCAGCACAACCCGCGCCCGGCGTCGTGGGCATGAGCGAGCAGGACGCGGTCGAGATGCTCGCCGCGAACGATGTGCCGTACACGATCGTCAACCGGTCCGGTTCCGTCGGCGGCGACTGCACGGTGACCGCTCAGCGAGACCGGGGGTACCGGACCGTCGTCGAGTACGAATACGACAGCGACGACAACGAGTTCGACCGTGTCGAGCGTCAGGTGTGGCGAGGGGTAGGTCTGGCGGTCGTGTGCCGCTGACCCGCCTCGAAGGTCGGTCCAGCCCGAAAATACTGTCCCGCAGACCATCTCGAGTATCCTCGCGGCTTCCGAGCACGCCGGGCGACGAGTTGTCCAGGATGATTCCAGCACTCTCCGGCGAGAGTCCGGTCGACCCCGAGTCGAAGATCAGGGTGAAGATCCGGGCCGTTCCCGGATGTGGCGGGATCGTCTCGGCGACAGGATGAATGCATGAACTTCGAGAACCGGACCCCCCGCCCCTTCACCCGCTCCTCGTCCCAGCGCATGCTCGGTGGCGTGTGCGCAGGACTGGCCGAGTACTTCGGCATCGACCTCAACCTCGTGCGCGCAGGCGCACTCCTCACAGCCTTCGTCACGGGTGGCACCGCCGTACTGCTCTACCTCGCATTGTGGATGATCGTCCCCGAACACTGATCGACATCCCGGCCCGAAGAACATGCGACCCCCGATGGACATCATCGGGGGTCGCATGTTGTGCAGGTGGCAGCGGCAGTCGCGAACCACTACGACTGGGCGCTGCCCAGCAGAGCGCTGCCGCTGTCGAGCAGGGTGCCCAGAAGTTCGGTGCCGCCGAGCAGTTCGAGGGCGGAGCCGATGAGTTCGATGATCTCCATGAGAATCTCCTTCGTCCGATCGCATATCGAACGGATTTCGTCCGATCGCTTTACGCCCACCCGGAAATCCGACCGGATTCCATCGGGCTCGAATAGATTCTGGTCACATTCGTCGAGCTTTCGCGACCCGAGAATGCAAAAAACTGGTGTGACGACTTTCACACTCGCAGATTCACCCGAAGAGTCCCCGTAAATCAGCAGTTCAGAGTACTCGCATAAGAATATGGAACGTTCGTACCGATCGATTCGCTTCGGATTCGATATTTCCGATCGACCCGTTTCATCCCGTTCCCGAACAGTTATGGGCGAGTTGCCCGGTCCACCGGAAATATGCCACCGAACGGAAATGCCCGGCTCGACAGAGGTCGAACCGGGCATTCGGCGAGTCGCGGAAGGACCCCTACAGTCCGACCGCCTCGGACAGCACCGGCCACGAGTTGCGCAGATCGTCCTCCCAGTAGTCCCACGAATGCGTGCCCGCCGGGCGGATGTCGATGTGGGCGGGAATGTCCAGTTCCCCGAGGCGCTGTGCCATCCGCTGCGTGCAGTGATGGACGGCTGCCTCGATGCTGCCGCCGACGACCACCTGACCGACGAGTCCGATCGGGTCGTTGTTCACCGACCGGGCCCCGAGCCGCTCGTACTCACCGGGCAGACCCGAGCCCGACGAGATGTACACGTCGATCCCGCGAAGTTTCTCCGCGTGGAGGTACGGATCGTTCTCGATCCATCCCGCGTCCCCCACCGGGCCCCACATGTTCTCGGGATCGCCGCCCTTGACCCGCACGACGGCCTGCACGTACGACTGCCCGAGCGGCGTGCTCGTCTCGGCGCACCCGCTGTACGCCCCGACCGCCTCGTACAACTCGGGCGCTGCCGTCGCGAGGCCGAGAACCGACGTACCCGACATGGACACGCCTGCGATGGCGTTGCGGCCCGACGTCCCGAACTGCGCGTCGACGACCGGCGGGAGTTCGCGCGTCAGGAAGGTCGTCCACTTGTTGCGGCCGAGCACGGGATCGTCGTTCTGCCAGTCGGTGTAGTAGCTGTACCCACCCAGGAGGGGCGTGACGACGTTGATGTTCTTGTCGGAGAAGAAGTCCTCGATGTCGGTCTGCCTCTCCCAGGTGGCGATCCCCTGACCGCCTCCCGAGCCGTTGAGCAGATAGAGCGTGGGACGGGGTTTGCTTGCGTCGGCGGGTGTCCGGACCCGGAGCGGGATCACCTTGTCCATCGACGGCGAGTAGACGTTCGCGATCACGGTGCGGTCGCTTTCGCGCTCGACGGAGGTCAACTCCCCCACCGGCTGTTCGCCGGCCTCTCCCGGCCGCGCGACGGCGCCTCCAGCAGTCGCGAGCACCATCGACGTTGCCACCGCCATCGTGAGCAGTACCCGTCGCAACCGGGACGACCGCATGTTCTCTCCCCTCGTGGATCCGTCTACCTGCACACTGCCGTCCGGCGCCGGATCGGCACGAACCGCCGGAACCGGATGCAGTGGCACTTTCGGGACATTCATCGTGTGCCGAGTCCGTTTCGTAACGGATTTGTCATCGTTCGGTACGAGCGGCCGGAACGATTGGGGAAGAGCACGAGGCCCGACCCCACCGGAGTGGGATCGGGCCTCGCGTGGCTCTACGGGCGGATCGGAAGTCCTTTCCGCCCGGAGGGGCGGATCAGAAGTCCATGCCGCCCGGAGGGGCGGATCAGAAGTCCATGCCGCCCATGCCGCCGGTGGGGTCGCCCGCGGGAGCGGCGGCCTTCTCCGGCTTGTCGGCGACGACGGCCTCGGTGGTCAGGAACAGGGCCGCGATCGACGCAGCGTTCTGCAGCGCCGAGCGGGTGACCTTGACCGGGTCGTTGATGCCCGCTTCGAGCAGGTCCTCGTAGTCGCCGGTCGCAGCGTTGAGGCCGTGGCCGGCCTCGAGGTTGCGGACCTTCTCGGCGACGACGCCGGGCTCGAGGCCGGCGTTGAAGGCGATCTGCTTCAGCGGCGCCTCGAGGGCGACCTTGACGATGTTGGCACCCGTGGCCTCGTCGCCCTCGAGCTTGAGGTCGTCGAGAACCGGGGCGGCCTGCAGCAGAGCCACGCCACCACCGGCGACGATGCCCTCCTCGACGGCAGCCTTCGCGTTGCGGACGGCGTCCTCGATGCGGTGCTTGCGCTCCTTGAGCTCGACCTCGGTCGCGGCACCGGCCTTGATGACGGCGACGCCGCCGGCCAGCTTCGCGAGGCGCTCCTGCAGCTTCTCGCGGTCGTAGTCCGAATCCGACGCCTCGATCTCGGCGCGGATCTGGTTGACGCGACCGGCGATGGCGTCGGGATCGCCCGCGCCCTCGACGATGGTGGTCTCGTCCTTGGTGACGACGACCTTGCGGGCCTGGCCGAGCAGCTCGATGCCGGCGGTCTCGAGGGAGAGGCCGACCTCTTCGCTGACGACCTCGCCACCGGTGAGGATGGCGATGTCGGCGAGCTGGGCCTTGCGGCGGTCGCCGAAGCCCGGGGCCTTGACGGCGACCGACTTGAAGGTGCCGCGGATCTTGTTGAGGACCAGGGTGGACAGAGCCTCACCCTCGACGTCCTCGGCGATGATCAGCAGCGGCTTGCCCGACTGGATGACCTTCTCGAGCAGCGGCAGCAGGTCCTTGACCGTGGAGATCTTGGAGCTGACGAGCAGGATGTAGGGATCCTCGAGCACGGCCTCCTGACGCTCTGCGTCGGTGGCGAAGTAGAGGGAGATGTAGCCCTTGTCGAAGCGCATACCCTCGGTCAGCTCGAGCTGGAGGCCGAAGGTGTTCGACTCCTCGACGGTGATGACACCTTCCTTGCCCACCTTGTCGATGGCCTCGGCGATGAGCTCACCGATCGCGGGATCGCCGGCGGAGATGCCCGCGGTGGCAGCGATCTGCTCCTTGGTCTCGACCTCCTTGGCGGTGTCGAGCAGCTTGGCGGTGACGGCCTCGACGGCCTTCTCGATGCCGCGCTTCAGGCCGAGGGGGTTGGCACCCGCGGCAACGTTGCGCAGACCCTCGCGGACGAGCGCCTGGGCGAGCACGGTAGCGGTGGTGGTGCCGTCACCCGCGACGTCGTCGGTCTTCTTGGCAACTTCCTTGACCAGCTCGGCGCCGATCTTCTCGTACGGATCCTCGAGCTCGATCTCCTTGGCGATGGAGACACCGTCGTTGGTGATCGTGGGGGCGCCCCACTTCTTCTCGAGAACGACGTTGCGACCCTTGGGGCCCAACGTCACCTTGACTGCGTCGGCGAGGCTGTTGAGGCCACGCTCGAGGCCGCGACGGGCCTCTTCGTCGAACGCGATGATCTTGGCCATTGCGAAGTGATCCTCCGGGTATGGGGTGACACCGGAGCGATCGCTCGTCGGATCGCTCCATGTACGCCTTCGGCCGGAAGCAGTGCCCGCGACGGACGACCAGGGGTGTCGAAAACCCGGTCTCACCCTACCGACCTGGCACTCACGTGTTGCGAGTGCTAAGTGCATTCTTAGCACTCGGGGGTGGCGAGTGCAAGATTACCGGCACCCGCCACCCCCGTCACGAAATCCGCGGAAGAGCTACTACGCCCTCACTCACCGCGGCGTCGAACCGACACCCACGGCGCACCACTGCCCCGTTGCCGTGTTGACCGCGAACGACTGGGCGCCGACGCACGTGACGCCGGTGGTGTCGGCCGTCGCGCCCGAACCCCAGCCGGCCACCGACAGGGTCGTCGCCGGACCTTGGGCCCACGAGTGGCTCAATCCCCCGCCGAGCGCATACGCGAACGAACGACCGCCGTCTCGGGCAGCGCTGAGCGCCGTGCCGAAGCCCGTCGCATGGGCTTCGGCTGCGCCGGCCGACTCGGCCACGGACACCGCGGTGCCGCTGTCGGCCGCATACGCCCGAGCGAACGCACCCTCGGCCGTCGCGCCGCAACTGGCGGTATCGGACACGAGGATGTCGTTGGCAGACGGAGGCGACACGCAGGTCACCGGCGCGGCCGTGGCGGTACCGCCACCGAAGAGCGCGGCCGAGGCCACACCGACGGCGACGAGTACACCTGCCCGGAACGAACGGCGCGCGGTGAGAACGGAACGGAAGGAACGAATGGACAAGAACGGCTCCTCTGCACTGGAGTGCCTCTACGCGAAAGGCTGCGTCTGCGCTGAACGGGGCGAGCGCCCCGGCGGTAGGGTACCGATCACATCCGTCTCACGCGACACCACGTGTCACAGGCCGGCGAGAAGTCCGGGAAGATCTGCGACCGAGTCGACGACGTGGTCGGGACGATCGACGGCCAGGTCCAGAACCGATTGCCGGAACTTGCCGGTGCGCACCAGGATTCCCGTCATCCCGAGGCGCTGACCGGGCACGACCTCCCCGGCGAGATCGTCCCCGACGACCACCATCCGATCGGGTTCGACGCCCATCCGCTCCGACGCCACGAGGAAGCCGCGCAGCGACGGCTTGCCCACCGCCACCACCGACCGTCCGGTGAGTTCCTCGAGTCCCGCCAGGTAGACACCGGTGTCGATCCGCAGCCCGTCGGCCGCCTGCCAGGCGAGCGCCCGGTGCATCGCGACCACCGGGACGTCCTCGAGCATCAGTTCGGCGACGCGACTCATCGCCCGATGCGTGAAGGCATCTCCCGCTCCACCGAGGATCACCACCTCCGGATCGTCCGCGTCCAGGACGAGACCGTCGAGATCCGCTGCGATGTCGCCCTCGTTGAGGACCCAGCAGCGCAGACCCGGATAGGTCTGCCGGACATGGTCGACGGTGAGGGACACCGCCGTGACGATCTCGTCCGGCGCCACTTCCATCCCCAGATCCGTGAGCCGCTGCGCGATCTCGGCACACGTACGCGAGGTGGTGTTGGTGAGGAAGGCGCGGCGGACGCCGTCGGCACGCAAGCGTGCCAGGACGTCCGCCGCGCCCGGGACGGGCTGCCACTCGGTGACGAGCACACCCTCGATATCGAACAACACCCCGTCCACATGCGTCATGCGTCGAGCCTATCCGCGCGGTGACTCGCGGAGAAACGCTCGGCCTACACGCTGCCGGCGAGACGCTCGGCGAGCAGGCGGGTGAAGCGTGCCGGGTCCTCGACCTCGCCACCCTCGGCGATCAGCGCCATGCCGTGGAGCAGTTCGGCGACGTCGGCGAGGGTGGTGTCGTCCGGGCGTTGCTCCCGGGCGGCGCGCAGACCCGACACGAGCGGATGGCCGGGGTTGAGCTCGAGGATCCTCTTGACCCGCGGCACCGGCTGGCCCGACGCCTTGTACATCCGCTCGAGGGCGGGCGACATGCTGAAGGTGTCGCCGACGATGCACGCCGGGGAGGTCGTCAGGCGCGACGACAGGCGCACGTCCTTGACGTGCTCGTCGAGGGTCTCCTTCATCCACGACAGCAGGTCGCCGAACTCCTTCTCCTTCTCCTCGCGCTCGGCTTCGGCGATCTTCTTCTCGTCCTCCGTCCCGAGATCGACGTCGCCCTTGGCGATGGACTGGAAGCGCTTGCCCTCGAACTCCGGAACGGAGGTCACCCACATCTCGTCCACCGGGTCGGTCAGGAGCAGGACCTCGATGCCCTTGTCCCGGAACGCCTCCATGTGCGGGGAGTTCTCGAGCAGGTGCCGCGACTCGCCGGTCAGGTAGTAGATCTCGTCCTGGCCGTCCTTCATGCGCTCGACATATTCGGCGAGCGTGGTCTGCTCCTCCTCGCTCGCGGTGGAATCGAAGGACGAGATCGCCAGCAGCGTGTCGCGGTTGTCGGTGTCGGAGATCAGGCCTTCCTTGACGACCCGGCCGAACTCGCGCCAGAACGTCCGGTACTTGTCCCGGTCGTTCGCAGCCATGTCCTTGACGGTCGAGAGCACCTTCTTCGTCAGGCGGCGCCGGATGGCCCGGATCTGCCGGTCCTGCTGCAGGATCTCACGAGAGACGTTGAGCGACAGGTCCTGCGCATCGACGACACCCTTGACGAAACGCAGGTACTCGGGGACGAGATCCTCGCAGTCGTCCATGATGAACACGCGCTTGACGTACAGCTGCACCCCGGTCCGCCGTTCGCGCGCGAACAGGTCGAAGGGCGCGTGTTCCGGGATGAACAGCAGCGCCTGGTACTCGAAGGTGCCCTCGGCCTTGAGCGGGATGACCTCGAGCGGCTCGTCCCAGGCGTGGGCGATGTGCTTGTAGAAGTCCGTGTACTCCTCCTCGGAGACCTCGTCCTTCGAGCGTGCCCACAACGCCTTCTGCGAGTTGAGGGTCTTGGTCTCGAAGGTGACCTCGTCGGTGCCGTCCTCCGTCTTCGTGGTGCGCGAGACCTCCATGCGGATGGGCCAGGCGATGAAATCCGAGTACTTCTTGACGATCTCCTCGAGCTTCCACTGCGAGGTGTAGTCGAAGAGGTGGTCCTCGGCGTCCTCGGGCTTGAGATGCAGGATCACCGAGGTGCCCTGCGGAGCGTCGTCGACCTCGGCGATGGTGTAGGTGGATTCGCCGCTGGACTCCCAGCGTGTACCGGTCTTCTCCCCCGCCTTGCGCGTGACGAGGGTGACCTTGTCGGCGACCATGAACGACGAGTAGAAGCCGATACCGAACTGACCGATCAGCTCCTCGGAGGCCGCGGCGTCCTTGGCCTCGCGCAACTTCTGACGGAGTTCGCCGGTACCGGACTTCGCGAGGGTGCCGATGAGATCGACCACCTCCTCGCGGTTCATGCCGATGCCGTTGTCGCGCACGGTCAGGGTGCGCGCGTCCTTGTCGACCTCGAGCTCGATGTGCAGGTCGGAGGTGTCGACCTCGAGATCCTTGTCGCGGAACGACTCCAGCCGGAGCTTGTCCAGGGCGTCCGACGCGTTGGAGATCAACTCGCGCAGGAAGGTGTCCTTGTTCGAGTAGATCGAGTGGATCATCAGATCCAGCAACTGTCGCGTCTCGGCCTGGAATTCACGCTGTTCGACGTTCGTACTCATTCCGGGTTCCCTTTCCACAAGCAGAACTTCCCCGGAAATAGTAAGCCGTTCGCGAACCCGGCCCGTTCGCGCTTCCGGGTCCATGATGGAGGTGCAGGCTTCGTCGTTCACAGGAGGTTGCGATGACGGTTCGTCGGACGGTGGTCGTCGGTGCGGGAATCGTGGGCTTGTCCACCGCATGGTTCCTGCAGGAGCGCGGCATCGAGGTCACGGTGCTCGACCGGGTCGGGGTGGCGGGCGACTCCTCGTGGGGCAACGCCGGGTGGCTCGCGCCGGCACTGACCTTGCCGCTGCCCGAGCCGGCAGTGCTGCGCTACGGGCTGCGGTCGATGTTCCGGCCGTCGTCGCCGGTGTACGTGCCGCCTACGACCGATCTGCGGCTGTTGCGTTTCCTCGCCGACTTCGCCCGCCACTGCACGACGCGGCGCTGGACGTCGTCGATGGAGATCTTCGCGCGCGCCAATCGCCTCGCCCTGGGTGCCTACGACGATCTCGCCCGCGGTTCCGGGGGCACGATCGTCACCGAGCCGACGCGAATGGCCGATCCGTTCCTGGCGGCGTTCACCTCGGACGACGACCGTCGCGTGCTGGTCGAGGAGTTCGAACACGCGCGCACCGCCGGCAGCGAGATCGACTTCGACCTGCTCGACACCGACACGCTGCATTCGCTCGAACCGCTGCTCGGGGACGCGGTGCGGGTGGGTATCCGCATCCGGGGACAACGGTTCATCGACCCGCCTCGGTTCGTTGCCTCGCTGGCGCACGCCGTGCGCGCACGGGGCGCGGAGATCGTCACGGGCGCCGACGTGGAGGAGGTGCGCGACACCGGTCGCGGGGTGGACGTCGTCGTCGCCGGCGGGGACCCGCGTTCGGCGGATGCCGTGGTGCTCGCGAACGGGGCGTGGCTGGGAGCGCTCGCCCGGTCGTTCGGTGTGCGCACACAGGTGCAGGCCGGTCGCGGCTACAGCTTCAGCGTGCGACCTCCGAGCATTCCGAAGAACCCGGTCTATTTCCCCGCGCAGCGGGTGGCGTGCACACCCCTCCACGACAGGTTCCGTGTTGCGGGAATGATGGAGTTCCGCAGCCCCGACGCCCCACTCGACCCGCGGCGCATCCGGGCGATCGTCGACGCGACACGTCCGCTGCTGCGCGAGGTCGACTGGGACGGGCGTACCGAGGAGTGGGTGGGCTCGCGGCCGTGTACGGCGGACGGGCTCCCGCTGATCGGCCGTACCCGCTCGGATCGGGTGTACGTCGCCGGCGGGCACGGGATGTGGGGCGTGGCGCTCGGCCCCCTCACCGGCAGGCTGCTCGCCGGATCGATGACCGGTGAGCCGGATCCCTTGCTCAGGGCGTTCGATCCGCTGCGCTGACCGGACCGGTTCCGAGCCGGTCGCGCACGCGGTCGAACCAGTCGAGGACCGCCCGTTCGTAGAGGATGCCGAAATCGAGTGTCGCTCCGGCGTGCGGCGGGAGGATGTCCGCAGCCGCCTCCCGTTCGTAATCGGCGAGTTGCTCCTCGTGTCTGCGTCGATGGTCGGCGAGCATCGCGGCGAGGCGCTCGGGCGGGAGGTGATCGCCGAAGGCGACGGTCAGCAGCAGCGGGTGCCTGATGTTCTCGTCGCCCGGTTCGCGGTCGATCCATTCGGCGAAGGCCCGGCGCCCGGCGTCGGTCAACAGGAAGGGCTTGCGGTCGCGCGGCCCCTTCTCACCCGCCTCGATCAGGCCCTGCCGTTCCATCGTGGCCAGTTCCCGGTAGACCTGGCTCGTCGTCAGCGACCAGAACTTGCCGATGCGGGTCTGCGCGGTGGATACCAGGTCCCAGCCCGTTTTGGGGCCTTCGTGGAGGAACCCGAGCAGTGACGCGGCGGTGGCGTTGAGGGGTCGTCCGGTCATGGCCGGTTCCTTTCTCGATCCGGGCACCGAAAACACTTGACATTCCACTGTGGCATATCCACCCTGGAACCAGGCGACATTCCATTGTGGAAGATCCCGGAGGGCACCATGGAACACACATCCCCCGCCGCCCCGACCCGTACCGGCACCGCGGGCCCACCGCTCCGCATCTCCGACGCCGAGCGCGAGACGATCGTCGAGCGACTGGGGCACCACCTCACCGCCGGACGGTTGACCATCACCGAGTTCGACGAGCGCGTCGCCCTGGTCTACCGCGCCACGACACGGGACGACGCCGGCGCCGTCCTCGCCGACCTGCCGCCCACGCCTGCTCCCACCCCGCCCCGGCCCGCCGGGAACACAGTCACACGTCTGCGCCTGCCGCTCCACCAACGCATCGAGTGGGGCGCCTGGGCGGCGGTGGGATCGATCAATCTCGCGGTGTGGGCGCTGGTGTCGCTGGGCACCATGTCGCCGATCTATTTCTGGCCGATCTGGGTCGTCGTTCCGTGGGGCATAGTGCTGGCGGTGCGCACCGCGCTCGGGATCGAGGGCGGGCCCGGCCGCCGCAGTGTGCCCGGTAAGCGCGGAAACAACGGTCCGGCGGGTCCGACCTGTCTGCGATAGTCGGGACGAGCCGTGCCCATCCCGGGCATCCCGCACGCCGGAGACGGAGCCGCCGATGTTTCTGCTCGACGACAGGCTGATGTTCGGCGCCGGAGATCTCACCCGCGCCGCATCGTGCGAATTCGCACTGCTCCGCACGTTCGACTCGGTACTGGGCCGCGTCCCCCGCCCCGAGGCGGAACCCGACGCGATGCTCGAACGCGTCGCCGCACTCGGCGGACACCACGAACAGCACATCCTCGACCGGTTCCGCGCGCAGGTGGGCACGGACGAGGTCGTCGAGATCCCCCGGCCCGCCCACACCGCGCAGGCCCTCGCGGAAGCCGCGCAGGCCACCCTCGAGGCCGTTCGCGCCGGCGCACCCGTCGTCTGTCAGGGTGCGTTCTTCGAGACCGGCCCGGATCCGGCCGGCATGATCGGCTTCTCCGACTTCCTCGTCCGCGAGGACGACGGCTACGCCGTGTACGACAGCACACTGTCCCGGCACGCGAAGGTCGAGGCCCTCCTGCAGCTCGCCGCCTACGCGGACGCCCTCGCCCGCACCGGGACTCCGGTGTCCTCCCACGTACATCTCGTCCTGGGCAACGGTTCGATCGCCTCCTACCCGCTCGCGGAGGTCCTGCCGGTCTACCGGTACCGACGCGACTGTCTCGAAACCCTTCTCACGTCGCACGGCGCTGCCACCGGACCGGCGCGGTGGGGATCGGGCGGGCACACCGCGTGCGGTCGCTGCGACGAGTGCGCCCCGGAGATCGAGCGGAACCGCGACCTGCTGCTGGTCGCCGGGATGCGCAGCACCCAGCGCCTGCGGCTGATCGACGCGGGCGTGTCGACCATCGACGATCTCGCCGCACGTGAGACACCCGTCGGCGGGATGGCGCGCCGCACCTTCGACACCCTGCGGGCGCAGGCACGGGCCCAGCTCGAGGAGGAGAAGCAGGGCGCTCCCTACGCCGAGGTCTACGATGCCACCCCGCTCGGCGTCCTGCCCGCCCCCGACGAAGGCGACATCTTCTTCGACTTCGAAGGCGACCCGCTGTGGTCCGAGGGTGGCAGTTCCGAATGGGGACTCGAGTACCTGTTCGGTGTCGTGGAGGGCACCGCCGACGCACCGGTCTTCCGGCCGTTCTGGGCGCACGACCGCCGGCAGGAGCGACAGGCGCTGCTGGATTTCCTCGACTACGTCACCGACCGCCGGCGCCGGCACCCGAAGATGCACATCTACCACTACGCCCCCTACGAGAAGACGGCTCTGCTGCGGCTGGCCGGTCGGTACGGCGTCGGTGAGGAGATCGTCGACGACCTGCTGCGCGAGGGTGTCCTCGTCGACCTGTATCCCGTGGTGCGCAACTCGATCCGCGTGGGTGCCCGGGCGTACGGGCTGAAGGAACTCGAACCGTTCTACACCGGCGACGCCGAGGCGCGCGAGGGGGATGTCGTCGACGCGGGCGCCTCGATCGTCGCGTACGCGGACTACTGCGCACTGCGCGACGCCGGACGCCACGAGCAGGCGGAGCACGAACTCGCGTCGATCGCCTCCTACAACGAGGACGACTGCGTCTCGACACTGCGCCTGCGCGACTGGTTGCTCACCCACGCCCGCGACCACGGCGTCTTCCCGAGCGAGGTGACGCACGACGAGGCCGCCCCCGACGCGGAAGCGCACCCCGCGGAGACGAAACTGCTCGAATTCGTCGGTGGGGCGCTGGCGGGCGACCGCACCCCCGAGCAGCAGGCCGCCGCCCTCGTGGCTGCAGCCGTGGGCTATCACCGGCGCGAGCGGAAACCGTTCTGGTGGGCGCACTTCGATCGTCTGGCCACGGCCCCCGACGAGTGGGCGGACGGCCGCGACACGCTGGTCGCGGCGACGGCCGACGTCGAGACCGACTGGCACAAGGCCACCCCCCGGCAGCGACTGCTCCGGCGCCGGTTGCGCCTCGCCGGCGAGCTCGAACCGGGCAGCGCGTTGCGGGCCGATCAGGACGTCTTCCTGCTGTACGACGCGCCGGGGCCGGACGGATTGCCCGACGGCGGCGCCGGGACGCGCGCGTGGTCGCGCGGCAAGGTCGTCGAACGCACCACGGGGACGGAGCATCCCGACGTGCTCGTCGTCGACGAGCTGTTGCGGACGGACGAGGAGTACTCCGCACTGCCGGTCGCCGTCACGCCCGGCGCGCCCATCGCGGCGAAGAACATCGACGCGGCGATCGCTTCCGCCGCCGAGGCGATGTGCAGCGGATTGCCGGCGGTGCCGTCGACCGCGGCGGTGGATGTGCTGCGCCGCATCCCTCCCCGTCTGCGCTCCGGCGCCGCGTTGCCACCTCTCGGTGACGATACGGCGGACACCATCGTCACGGCCGTTCTCGCCCTGGACGATTCGTATCTGGCGGTGCAGGGTCCGCCCGGCACCGGCAAGACGTACACCGGGGCCCGCGTCGTGGCGTCGCTGGTGAACGAGCACGGTTGGCGTGTCGGCGTGGTCGCGCAGTCGCACTCGGTGGTCGAGAACATGTTGGCCGGCATCGTCGCGGCGGGAGTGCCGGGCGAGCGGGTCGCCAAGGCGAAATGCCAGAACCCGGAACCGACGTGGGCCGCCTTCCCGGACGCGAAGACGCTTGCGGCACATATCGGTACATCCACCGCCGGCTACGTGGTGGGCGGAACGGCCTGGGACTTCACGAATCCGAATTGCATCGCTCCCGGCAGCCTCGACCTGCTGGTGATCGACGAGGCCGGACAGTTCTGTCTCGCCCACACCATCGCCGTGGCCACGGCCGCGTCGAATCTGCTGCTGCTCGGCGACCCCCGGCAACTTCCCCAGGTCTCCCAGGGCACCCACCCCGAGCCGGTCGACGAATCCGCCCTCGGGTGGCTCGCCGAGGGGCACGGTGCGCTGCCCGCCGACCTCGGCTATTTCCTGCCGGTGACCTGGCGGATGCACCCGGATCTGTGCGCGCGGGTGTCCGACCTGTCCTACGAGGGACGACTGCACTCGAAGACCGAGGTCACCGCACGTCGCGCGCTCGACGGCGTCCCGCCCGGTGTCCGCCTGATCGAGGTGGCCCACGAGGGCAACGCGACCTGCTCGCCCGAGGAGAGCGCCGAGATCGTGCACGGGATCGCGGGCGTGCTCGGCTCCGCGTGGACGGACGACGCCGACTCGCCGCCGCGGCCCCTGGGCGAGGAGGACGTCCTGGTGGTCGCGCCGTACAACGCTCAGGTCACCCGCCTGCGACAGGATCTCGCCGCGGCGGGTCTGCACCGGGTGCAGGTGGGCACGGTCGACAAGTTCCAGGGGCGCCAGGCTGCGATGGTGTTCGTGTCGATGACGGCCTCCGCCGTCGAGGACGTGCCACGGGGGATGTCGTTCCTGCTGTCCCGCAACCGGTCGAACGTGGCACTCTCGCGCGGCGAATGGACGGCAGTGATCGTCCGGTCCGGTGCGCTGACCGATCACCTCCCGTCGACTCCCGACGGTCTGATCGAGCTCGGGGCGTTCCTGCGCCTGACCGAACCCGGCCCTACCGGGACGTGACCGCACTCACATCGTCCGTTAGGATCGACGGCGATCCTGTTACCTCAGGTAGCGGATACACGGGACCCGGTCCCCCGAGAACAGGAGTACACGTGTCGAAGACCCTCGAGGCCACGATCGAGATCGCCGCCTCCCCCGAGCAGGTGTGGCGCGTGGTGTCCGATCTGAAGCGGATGGGCGAATGGAGCCCGCAGTGCCGCCGGATGATCGTGCGCGGCGGGCCGGTGTCCGCCGGCACCACCACGATCAACATCAACAAGAAGGGCCTGCTCGTGTGGCCCACCACCGCGAAGGTCGTCGCCTTCGAACCCGGCCGCCACCTGAGCTTCCGGATCAACGAGAACCGCACGATCTGGTCGTTCACCCTCGAACCCACCGCGACCGGCACCCGCGTCACCCAGCGGCGCGAAGCCCCCACCGGGACCAGCACACTCTCGCAGACCCTGGTGAAGTATGTTCTCGGCGGCACCGAGGCGTTCGACGACGAACTGACGAGGGGGATGAACGCGACCCTCGCGCGTCTCAAGAACGAGATCGAGACGGCCGCGCGGGTCTGACCTTCCACCCTCGGCTCACGTACGCTGGAGTGCCTGTGGACCGACAGGACCCGCCCGTTCGTCGGGCGGGTCCACTGCGGTCCACAGCACACCGATCGCCAGCGATAAGAGGAGCCCGTGGCACGTAAGCCGACGCCCGCCGGAACACCCCCCACCAGCGGGGTAGCCCACATGGTCGACCTGGTCAGACATGTCGTACCGCCTATGCATCCGGGCGGCATCCCCTTCGTCGCCGCTCCGTTGGCCGTGGCGACCCTCGGCCGCCGTAAGCCCTGGCTGCGCCGCGCCGGTCTCGCATCGGCACTGGCGTGCGCCACCTTCTTCCGGCATCCGCACCGTGTGCCCCCGAACCGCGCCGGTGTGGTCGTCGCGCCCGCCGACGGCGAGATCGCTCTCGTCGACCACGCCGTGCCGCCCGCCGAACTCGGGCTCGGCAGCGAGGAGCGCCCCCGGGTCAGCATCTTCCTGTCCGTCCTCGACGTGCACGTACAGCGCAGCCCCGTCGGCGGCACCGTCCGCTCGGTGGTCCACACGCCGGGCAAGTTCCTCTCCGCCGATCTCGCCGACGCGAGCGAGGTCAACGAGCGCACCAGCATGCTGATCGAGACCCGCGACGGCGCCGAGGTCGCCGTCGTCCAGATCGCCGGGCTGCTGGCCCGTCGCATCGTCAACGACGCGCAGATCGGCGACACCTTGCCGATCGGCGACACCTACGGCCTGATCCGTTTCGGTTCCCGGGTCGACACCTACCTGCCGGCCGGGAGCACTGTGCTGGTCGAACGCGGTCAGCGCACGATCGGCGCCGAGACCGTTCTCGCTCAGCTGCCCACGCTGTCGTGAGTCCGCCTACGCAGGGTGCGCGCGCGGCCGCGACCGCACGGTCCCGCAATCGGTCCAATGTCGTCCGCCTGTTGCCGAGCGTCATCACCATCCTCGCGTTCTCCGCCGGTCTGTCGGCGGTGAAGTTCGCGCTCGACGGGGAATTCGGTACCGCTCTCGGCATGATCGGCGCCGCGGCGGTCCTCGACTCGCTGGACGGCCGCATCGCCCGCATGCTCGACGCGACCAGCAAGATCGGCGCCGAACTCGACTCGTTGTCCGATGCCGTCGCGTTCGGTGTGGCACCGGCGCTGGTGCTGTACGTGACGATGCTCGACGGCAGCCCCTTCGGCTGGATCGTCGCCCTGCTCTACGCGGTGAGCCTGATCCTGCGGCTCGCGCGCTTCAACACCCTCCTCGAGGACGACAGCGTCCCCGCCTACGCCCGCGAGTACTTCGTCGGCGTGCCCGCCCCGGCGGCCGCCCTCGTCGCGCTCGCGCCGGTCGCGGCATACATCCAGTGGGGCGACGGCTGGTGGACCACCTACGCTCTGGTCGCGCTGTGGACCCTCGCAACGGCAGGCCTCGCGGTCAGCCGGCTCCCGACCTTCGCGATGAAGTCGGCGTCGGTGCCCGCACGACTCGCAGTCGTGCTGCTCGTGCTGGTCGCGGTGGCTGCGGCCGCGCTGGTCACCTACCCCTTCATCCTCATGCTCGTGCTGGTCGCGGTCTACCTCGCGCACATTCCCTTCGCGGTGCGGTCCCGGCGCTGGGTTGCGGCCCGGCCCGAGACCTGGGACATCAAGCCCTCGGAACGACGGGCCCTGCGCGCGCGTAACCGCGCCGAACGTCCGCGTCGCGTCGCGGCCCGGCGCGTCGCCACGACGGCACGATCTCAGGCGCGACTCGGGCTGCGCCGTCCGCGAGGGCGATGACATGCACGACCCGCGAGGACGCTAGTCACGTTCTAGGCTCGGCGGGGTGACCACCCCACAACTCTCACTCACCGTCCGGCTCAACACCTCCGCCGCCGACGCGCGGCGCGGTGTCGTGCGTCTGCACCCCGAAGCGCTGGCCGCGCTGGGCCTACGGGAATGGGACGCGATCGCGCTGGTGGGGGCGCGTCGCACAGCGGTCGTGGCGGGTCTCGCACCGGCCGGCACCCCCACCGGCACGATCCTGCTCGACGACGTGGTGCTGTCGAACACGGGCCTGAAGGAGGACGCGACCGTCGTCGTCGCGCCCGTGACGGTGTACGGCGCGCGCACGGTGACAGTCACCGGATCCGCCCTCGCCAGGCAGTCGATTCCCGAGACCACGCTGCGTCAGGCACTGCTCGGCAAGGTCCTCACCGTCGGCGACGCGGTGTCGTTGCTGCCGCGCGATCTGGGACCGGGCACGAGCAACGCCGAGACGACGCGGGCGCTCTCACGGACGTTCGCGATCGCATGGACCACCGAACTGCTCACCGTCTCGTCGGTCGATCCGGCCGGGCCGGTGAGCGTGCAGCCGAACACCGCCGTGGTGTGGGGTGGCGGCCCGGGTGCCCTGCCGTCCACCTCCGTGCCGTCCGTCTCCGGATTCGTCGCCTCCTCCTCCGCGACCGTCCGGCCCGAACCGGCCGCCGCGCCGCCGCCGGCACCACCGGCGCCACCGGTCGAGGACCTCGTGGGTGTGCAGGCCCAGGTCGCGAAGCTGTCCGAATGGCTCACCCTCTCGCTCGACGAACCCGAACTGCTGTGCACTCTCGGTGCGTCGCCGCATCTCGGCGTGCTCGTCACCGGTCCCGCCGGAGTCGGCAAGGCGACCTTCGTGCGATCGGTCGTCTCGGGCCGGCGTCTGGTGGAGGTCGACGGACCGGGCGTCGGTGCGCTCGCCGCCGACGAACGGCTCCGCCGGATCTCCGCCGCGGCCGAATCGGTGCGCGGCGGTGGTGTCCTGCTGCTGACCGACGTCGACGCCGTGCTGCCGGCCGACACCGAACCCGTCGCGACGTTGATCCTCGACGAATTACGGCGGGTCGTCGACACCGAGGGTGCGGTGCTCGTCGCGACCACCGCACATCCCGACGACGTCGACTCCCGGCTGCGGGCACCAGAGATCTGCGACCGCGAACTGTCCCTGCCGTTGCCCGACGGCGCGACCCGCCGCGCCCTGCTCGACGTGCTGCTGCGGTCGGTGCCTTCCACCGACCTCGACCTCACCGCCGTCGCGGGTCGCACCCCCGGCTTCGTCGTCGCCGACCTCGCGGCGCTGTGCCGCGAGGCCGCACTCCGCGCGGCGTCCCGGGCGAACCGCGACGACGACGAACCGTCGCTCGTCCAGGACGACCTGATCGGCGCCCTCGAGGTGATCCGCCCGCTGTCGCGCTCGGGCACGGAGGAACTTGCGATCGGCAGCGTGAGCCTCGACGACGTCGGCGACATGATCGAGACGAAACAGGCCCTGACCGAAGCCGTGCTGTGGCCCCTCCAGCACCCGGATTCGTTCGAGCGTCTCGGTGTCGATCCGCCGCGCGGCGTGCTGCTGTACGGCCCGCCCGGGTGCGGCAAGACCTATCTCGTCCGCGCTCTCGCCGGCACCGGGCGCCTGAGCGTCCACGCCGTCAAGGGCGCCGAACTGATGGACAAATGGGTGGGTGCCTCCGAGAAGGCGGTGCGCGAACTGTTCGAGCGTGCCCGCAACTCGGCACCGGCCCTGGTGTTCCTCGACGAGATCGACGCGCTCGCGCCGCGCCGCGGACAGAGCTCGGATTCCGGGGTGTCCGACCGGGTCGTCGCATCGCTGCTCACCGAACTCGACGGTGTGGAGCCGCTGCGCGACGTCGTGGTGGTGGGAGCGACCAACCGGCCCGACCTGATCGATCCGGCGTTGCTGCGTCCAGGCCGGCTCGAACGGCTCGTGTTCGTGCCGCCGCCGGACGCCGACGCCCGCGCCGCGATCCTGAAGACCGCGGGCCGTTCGGTGCCGCTCGACGACGACGTCGACCTCGACGAACTCGCCGCCGGACTCGACGGTTATTCGGCCGCGGACTGTTCGGCGTTGCTGCGCGAGGCCGCGCTCGCGGCGATGCGGCGCAACGTCGATGCCGCCGTCGTCACCGCGAAGGACGTCGCGACGGCCCGGGAGAAAGTGCGGCCCTCACTCGATCCCGAACAGGTCGCACATCTGCAGGCCTACGCGGAGGGCCGTTGAGATGCCCGTCTCCACCGCGGTCCGCGTCGCCGGTCCGGCAGCCGTCCTCGCGGCCTTCCTCGCGGCTGCGGTCGCGATCCTCGTCCCGGCCGCGGGTGAGTCGGTCCTGCCGGAAGGTGCCCGCAGCGAGTGGGCTCCCGTGGTCACCGCCGCGCTGGCCGTCCTCTCGGCGGCCGGGCTTCAGCGGACCGGATCCCGGCGCACCGCATGGATGCTGGCCGCCGCGTCGGTCGTGGTCCTCGGCTCGGTTCGGTATCTCGTTCCCGCCGGTATCTCGGCCGACAGCCTGACCGTCGTCGGATGGGTGATCGCGGCGATCACCGGTGTGCTGCTCGGGGCGGCGACCGCGGGCTCGTGGGGCTCGGCGACCGGCCAGTGGGCCCTGATCGCCGGCGGGTGGGCGGCCTTCCTCACCGCCGCGGCCGTGGGCTCCGAGGTTCCGGTCCACGCGCTGCGCTGGACGGTGCCGCAATGGGCACTGGCCTTCGCACTCGTCGCAACGGTCGCCGCCGCGCTGACGGTGCCCGCGGGCCTGCGCGTGCAGCGGGCCGATCCGCGACTGCTCGCGATCGTGGTGACCGCCGCGGTGGTGCTCTCCCTGGGGTACCGACTGCTGGGTGAATTCGTGGGCTCCCGCGCGACCGGCACGGGTGTGCTCCTGTGGCTGATCGCCGGTGGCGCGCTCGCCGTGGCGGTCGTCGGCGCCGAGATCGTCGCGCGTCTCGTCCCACCCGGCGACGACCGGTTCGTCCTCGCGGTCACCGGCGCCGTGGCCGCGGCATACCCCGTGCTCGTGGAGTTGTGGTCGGGCATGCGGTCGGCGAGCGTGCCGTGGTGGGTGTCGCTCGTCGCGGTGGCCGCGGTGGTCGCCGGGGTCCGGCTCGCCTCCTCCCTGCCGTACGCGCTTCCCGGGCTGCTGCTCGCCGCGTCGATCTCGGCGGCGACGGTGTGGTGGCCGGAGGAGATCGGCGAGGGCATTCCGCTCGCGGTGCGGGTCGCGCTCGTCGCGCTGGGCACCGGTCTCGCGCTCGGTGCGTCGTTGCCGGGTTCGGCCTCCGTCGCGGCGCTCGGGCTCGCGGTGCCGGTGCCGGCGACGGCCGTCGTGGGAGCGGTGTGGATGCTGCCGGCGGAGCCACAGTGGTCGGCGCTCGCATTGTTCGCCGCCGCCGTGATCTGTGCGTGGCAGGTGCGTTAGATGCTCTCACCTACCCGATTCGCAAGCGTGTGAAGACAACCATTAGGATAGGGACAATCCGTTTTGCCCGATGACGGCGAGCGGCGTGCATGTCGGGGCGATCCCCGTTTCGGCGGTGTGCCGTCCGCTGTGACGACAGCGAGTCCTATCGACCCGCAGTCCGTTTCACCCCGCCGACAGGCCCGACCCCGACGGAGTGCCTTTTGATCGCCATACTCGTCGCCCATGCGGTTGCTGCTCTTCTGGCGCCGCTTCTGGTCAGAGTCATGGGGAGAAACGCATTCCTGCCGCTCGCGCTGGTGCCCCTCGCGAGTCTCGGCTGGGTCGTCACCAATTGGGGAACCGAGCAGAAACTGCAGATCGCGTGGGCTTCGACTCTGTCGATGAACATCGATCTGCGCTTCGACACGCTCGCGGCGATCATGTGCGTGCTCGTCCTGGGCATCGGCTCGCTGATCCTGCTCTACTGTTCGCGTTATTTCGAGGACGACGAGCCCCGCCTGGGAATCTTCGCCGCCGAGATGGTCGCCTTCGCGGGCGCGATGTTCGGCCTGGTCGTCAGCGACAACATGTTGCTGCTCTACATCTTCTGGGAACTGACGACCGTCCTGTCGTTCCTGCTCGTGGGCCACTACGCCGAGCGAGCGTCGAGTCGGCGCGCCGCCACCCAGGCCCTGCTCGTCACCACGGCCGGTGGCCTGGCGATGCTGGTCGGCATCATCATCCTCGGCGAGATGGCCGGCAGCTACAACCTCTCCGACGTCGTCGCGGCGGCACCTCACGGATGGCTCGCCGGCGTCGCCGTGGTGCTCGTGCTCGTCGGCGCACTGTCGAAGTCCGCCGTGGTCCCGCTGCACTTCTGGCTGCCCGGCGCGATGGCCGCCCCCACCCCGGTGTCCGGATATCTTCACGCCGCGGCGATGGTCAAAGCCGGCATCTACCTCGTGGCCCGGCTCGCACCCGGCTTCGCGGACAGCGCCGCGTGGCGGCCGATCGTCATCGGTCTCGGTCTCGCGTCGATGATCCTCGCCGGCTGGCGAGCGTTCCGCGCCTTCGACCTCAAGCTCATCCTGGCCTTCGGCACCGTCAGCCAGCTCGGCTTTCTCACTGCGCTGGTGGGTACGGGCAGCCGGGAAGCGGCCCTGGCGGGCCTGGCGATGGTGATCGCCCACGCCCTGTTCAAGGCATGCCTGTTCATGGTGGTCGGCATCATCGACCACTCCACCGGCACCCGCGACATCCGCAAACTCGCGCATCTCGGCTCTGCCGCCCCCTACCTGATGGTGATCGCGATACTTGCGGCGGCGAGCATGGCCGGTCTGCCGCCGTTCATCGGTTTCGTCGCGAAGGAAGCCGCGCTCGAGTCGTCGCTGGTGGCCGAGGTGCTCCCCGAATGGGCGCGGATCGCCATGACTGCGGGCATCGTGGTGGGCTCGATCCTCACCCTCGCCTACAGCATCCGGTTCATCTGGGGTGCCTTCGGCCGCAAGCAGCTCAAACGTCCGAGCCCCGCGGTGCAGAACCTGCACGTGCCCGGCCCGCTGCTGCTCACCGCCCCGAGCGTCCTCGCGTTCGCCGGTCTCGCCGCGGGCTTCGCGAGCTCGTGGATCGACCATCTGATCACCCCCTACGCCGACGAGCTGCCCACCGAACTCGACAAGCCCTACCACCTGGCGTTGTGGCACGGATTCTCCTTGCCGCTGGGTCTGACCGGCGTGGTGATCGTGGGCGGCACGGTCCTGTTCCTCGCGCACCGCACCATCGCGCGTCTGCGCTTCGAGCACCCGCCGCTCGGAAATGCCGACCGGATGTACGACGCGACCCTCCAGGGCATGGACACCCTGTCCCTGCGCCTGACCGCCTTCCTGCAGCGCGGTTCGCTCCCCCTGACCCAGGCGACCATCCTCATCACCCTGGTGGCGCTCCCGACGGTGCTGATGTTCTTCTTCGGGCTGAGCACGATGCCGTCGACGCGCGCGTGGGACTCGATCTGGCAGCTCGGGGTGGGGTTGATCATGATGGCCGCCGCGATCACCGCGACGGCCCTGCGCAACCGTCTCGGCGCAGTGTTGGTCGTGGGCGTGACCGGTTACGGGCTCGGGGTGCTGTTCGCCCTCCAGGGAGCTCCCGACCTCGCGCTCACCCAGTTCCTCGTCGAGACCGTCACCCTCGTGATGTTCGTGCTGGTCCTGCGCAAGCTGCCCGCCGAGACCGACCCGGCCGCGGTGATGGGCAGCAAGTTCGCCCGCGCGATGCTCGGCATCGCCGTGGGCGCGGTGGTCGCCGGGATCGGCGCCTACGCCGTCGCGGCACGCACTACCGATCCGATCTCGCTGCTGCTGCCCGACGCCGCCTACTACGGCGGTGACGGCAAGAACATCGTCAACGTCCTGCTCGTCGACATCCGCGCCTGGGACACGCTGGGCGAGATCTCGGTGCTGCTGGTCGCCGCGACCGGCGTGGCCAGCCTGGTCTTCCGCACCCGCCGCTTCGGCACCGCCCCGCGTGTGGCGGACGCACCCGCGGCGCAGCTCGACGCGGTCTCCGCCAGCAACGAGACGACCTGGCTGCTCGGCGGCGATCTCATCGATCCGCGCTACCGATCGCTGGTCCTCGAGGTCACCACGCGACTGGTCTTCCCCACCATGATGATCCTGTCGGTGTACTTCTTCTTCTCCGGGCACAACGCGCCCGGTGGCGGTTTCGCGGGCGGTCTCGTCGCCGGTCTCGCGCTGGTGTTGAGGTACCTGGCCGGCGGACGCTACGAGCTCGGAGAGGCGGTTCCCATCGACGCCGGCAAGATCCTCGGCATCGGACTCACCTTCGCCGCGGGCACCGCACTGGTGTCGATGTTCCTCGGCGCCCCGGCGCTGTCGTCGGCGACCCTCGAGCTCACGCTGCCTCTGCTCGGCGACATCAAGCTCGTGACCGCACTGTTCTTCGACCTCGGTGTGTACCTCATCGTCGTCGGACTGGTCCTGGACGTGCTGCGCAGCCTAGGTGCTCGCCTCGACGCCGAGACCGTGGGTGAGCGCCGATGACCGCGAACATCACGCTCCTCGCCGTCGTCGGTGTGCTCGTCGCGGCCGGTGTGTACCTGCTGCTCGAACGCAGCATCATCAAGATGCTGCTGGGCCTGCTGCTGGCCGGCAACGGCATCAACCTGTTGCTGCTCACCCTCGGCGGCCCCGCAGGTCATGCACCCATCGTCGGTGTGGAGAGCGACGTCGAGCCGGACATGGCCGATCCCCTCGCGCAGGCGATGATCCTCACCGCGATCGTGATCACGATGGGTGTGGCGGCGTTCGTGCTGGCACTGACCTACCGCTCCTACACCTACCGCGCACGGGACGAGATCGAGAACGACCCCGAGGACACCCTCGTGTCGCAGCGGCGCAGTCTCGCCGATCTACCGTCGCGAGACCGCTCCGACGACCCGCTCACCGGTATCCCGAGCAAGAGCGGCGACGCCTTCGACGCCGCGGGCAACCCGATCCCGCTCGATCAGCTCAAGAACATCGAGGACATCGAGGCGTACGAGGATCTGCACGACGGCGACTTCGACGACCCCACCGACTCGGCCTACACGCAGAACCAGGGGGGGACGGACGAGTCCGGCTCTGCCGAAGATTCGGGCGGGGCCGGCTCTATCGAGGATGCCGAGGACGCCGACGAGGACGTCCGCGCGGACGATCCCGACCCCGAGGCCCCCGACCCTGCCGAGGGCGAGCGGACCGGAGACGACGAGAAGAACGGGAAGGAGGATCGCCGATGAACCCGAGCGTCGCGAACCTCGTTCCCCTCCCCGTCCTCATCCCCTTGCTCGCCGCAGCCGCAACCCTGATCGTCGGCCGCCGTCCGCGCGTCCAACGGTGGATCACCGTCTTCGCGCTGGTCGCCTCGCTCGTCGTGTGCGTGGCGCTGCTGTACTACGCCGACGCCGACGGCATCGCGGTACTGCAGATCGGTGGGTGGGAGGCGCCGATCGGCATCTCGCTGGTCGTCGACCGATTGTCGGCGTTGATGCTGGTCGTCTCGGCGATCGTGCTGCTGTCGGTGATGCTGTACGCAGTCGGCCAGGGTATCCACGACGGCAACGAGCAGCAACCCGTCTCGATCTTCCTGCCGACCTATCTCGCGCTCACCGCGGGTGTCAACATCGCCTTCCTCGCGGGCGACCTGTTCAACCTCTTCGTCGGCTTCGAGGTGCTCCTCGCCGCCTCGTTCGTCCTGCTGACCCTGGGTGCGAGCGCCGACCGGGTCCGCGCGGGCGTCTCGTACGTCATGGTCTCGATGGTGTCCTCGCTGGTCTTCCTCGTGGGCATCGCCTTCGCCTACGCAGCCACGGGCACTTTGAACCTCGCCCAGATGGCACTGCGGATGGACGAGATCTCACCGGGCACCCGGGCCGCGATCTTCGGTGTGTTGCTCGTGGCTTTCGGTATCAAGGCCGCGGTCTTCCCGCTGTCGTCGTGGCTGCCCGACTCCTACCCCACCGCGCCCGCACCGGTCACGGCCGTCTTCGCCGGCCTGCTGACCAAGGTCGGTGTGTACGCGATCATCCGGGCGCACACCCTGCTGTTCCCGGGCGGCGAACTCGACGACGTCCTGCTCGTCGCGGGTCTGCTCACGATGATCGTCGGCATCCTCGGCGCGATCGCACAGAACGACATCAAGCGTCTGCTGTCGTTCACGCTCGTCAGCCACATCGGCTACATGATCTTCGGTGTCGCTCTGTCGTCGCAGACCGGTCTCGCGGGCGCCGTCTACTACGTCGGCCACCACATCCTCGTGCAGACCACCCTGTTCCTCGTAGTGGGTCTCATCGAACGCCAGGCCGGGTCGGCGTCGCTGCGACGCCTCGGCAGCCTCGCGCTCATGTCTCCGCTGCTGGCGGTCCTGTTCCTCATCCCGGCGCTCAACCTGGGCGGTATCCCGCCGTTCTCCGGGTTCATCGGCAAGGTCGCCCTGCTGCAGGCCGGCGCGGAGGACGGTTCGGTCCTGGCCTGGGTCCTCGTCGCCGGTGGTGTCGTGACCAGCCTCCTGACGCTGTACGTCGTCGCGCGTATCTGGACGAAGGCGTTCTGGCGGGCACGCGCCGACGCTCCCGAGGGCGATCTCGCGGACATCGGCCCCTCGGCGCTGATCGACGAATCCGCCACCGACATCTCCTTCGAGGAACGCCCGGACGTGGGCCGGATGCCGGCCGCGATGCTCGTCCCCACGGTCTGGCTCGTCGCGATCGGTGTGTCGTTGACGGTCTTCGCCGGTCCCCTGCTCGACATCAGCAACCGTGCCGCGGAGAACCTGCGCGACCGCACGGTGTACATCGAGGCCGTGCTGGGGGGTGAGCAGGAATGATGAAACGCGCCAACATCCTGCGCATGTTCGTCGTGGGATGGACGACGCTGGTCTGGGTCCTGCTGTGGGGCACCTTCAGCATCGCCAACATCCTCGGCGGTGTGGTCGTCTCGCTCGTCGTCATGTTCGTGCTGCCGCTGCCGCGTGTACCCGTCGAGGGTCGCGTGCACGTGTGGTCCGCGATGCGACTCGGCGCGGTGATCTTCGGCGAGACCATCCGCTCGACGATCAACGTGGGGTGGCTCGCGATCCGGCCGTCCCCGCCGCCGGTCACAGGCGTGCTGCGCTGCCGGCTCACCATCAAGTCCGACCTGGTGCTGACACTGTGGACGGACATCATGAACAACATCCCGGGCACCATGGTGCTCGAGATCGACCAGGTGCGGCGGATCATGTACGTGCACGTCCTCGACGTGAGTACCGACAAGGCCGTGGCCGACTTCTACCGTTCCGCCCGCCTCATCGAGCGCCTCCTCATCCGGACGTTCGAACGCGAGTCGGAATGGCAGGCCAGCCCCTGGCGCAGCGGAACGGAGGAACTGACGTGACCGTGACACTGGCGATCGCGGGGGCGCTGCTGTTCGTCTCCGCAATCCTGATCACCTACCGCGTGATCGCGGGCCCCAACTCCCTCGACCGGCTCGTCGGCGTCGACGCCCTGCTCGCGCTCGGCATCTGCGGCATCGCGATCTGGGCGGTGTACACACGCGACACGTCGGTGCTGCCCGCCACCGTGGCCCTCGCCCTGGTCGGCTTCATCGGGTCGGTGTCCGTGGCTCGATTCCGGGTGCGTGACGAAGGATGACGACGATCATCGACACCTTCGCCCACCTCCTGATCCTCATCGGGGCGGTCATCTCGTTGACCGCTGCGATCGGCGTGGTGCGTTTCCGCGACACCCTGTCGCGCATGCATCCGGCCACCAAGCCGCAGGTGGTGGGTCTGTTGTTCGTGCTGGGTGGCGCGATGATCATCCTGCGCAGTTCCGTCGACATCTGGATGATGGCGCTGGCGGGCATGTTCATGGTCCTCACGGCACCGGTGATCGCGCACCGCGTCGGTCGCGTCGCCTACCGGGAGCAGCTCGGTCGCGACGGCCTGCTCGACGAGGACGCTCCCGGCGGTGCGTGACAGGTGACGAGGAGCTGACGGCCGGGACGTCCTCGGACGATCACTCCTTCAGTTCCTGCACGAGCGAGTCCACCACCGCGACGAGATCGCCGTCCGTCCGTTCCGCGAGCCTGCGCTGACGCTGATAGGACGCTCCCCGCACCGGGATGTCCGCAACTCGCGCGAGTTCGTCGGCGCATCCGAGCCGTACCGCGGTGGGCATGATCTGCTCGAGCAGATCGTTCAGGTCGTCGGTGACGAGCCGTTCGGTACACACCGGGTCGAGGATGACCTCGGCATCGAGTCCGTACCGCGCCGCACGCCACTTGTTCTCCTTGACGTGCCACGGTTGCAGCACAGGAAGTTCCTCACCGCGCTCGAGACGTTCGTCGAAGTAGACGACGAGTGAATGCACGAACGCGACGAGGGCGGCCAGTTCGGCGCGGTTGGTGATGCCGTCGAAGACCCGGACCTCGAGGGTGCCCCATTTCGGCGCGGGCCTGATGTCCCAGTGCATGCCTCCGGGATGGCTGATGACACCGGACTCGAGCTGGTCGGCGATGAATTTCGCGTACTGCGGCCAGTCGGCGAAGTGATAGGGCAGGCCGGCAGTCGGCAGCTGCTGGAACATCAGCGCACGGTTGCTCGCGTAGCCGGTGTCGTAGCCCGCCCAGATCGGCGACGAGGCCGACAACGCGAGCATGTGGGGGTACTTCACGAGCATGGCGTTGAGGATCGGGATGATCTTCTCCGCGGAGGAGACTCCCACGTGGACGTGCACTCCCCAGATGAGCATCTGCCGTCCCCACCAGCGGGTGCGGTTGATCATCTCCTCGTAATCCGGGGAGGGTGTGACGGTCTGGTCGGTCCATTGCGCGAACGGATGGGTGCCGGCACACATCAGGTCCACTCCGAGCGGATCGGCGGCGCGGCGCAGCAACGACAGCGACTCGGACAGATCGTCGACGGCCTCGGCGACGGTGTCGTGTACACCGGTGACGAGTTCGACGGTGTTGCGCAGGAACTCCTTGGTCAGCCGCGGGGTCTCCCCGGCGATCTCCTCCACCCTGTCGAAGACGACCGCCGCGCTGTTCGAGAGATCGCGGGTGGTCTTGTCCACCAGAGCGATCTCCCATTCCACGCCGATCGTGGGACGAGGTGATCCCGGAAACGCGACTGCCACGTCTCGATCCAACCACAGGGCCCCGCCGACGGATGTCCGTCGCGGGGCCCTGTGTCAGGAATTACCCGGGTACCGAGCTTCAGGGGATTCGAACCCCGCTCACCCGATGACGCCGCATGCGAGGCGGGCGCCGAGGTTGTCCTGGTGCACGACCACAGAGGCGCCGTCCTCACCTTCGAGGTCCTCGAGGCCGAAGGCCGAGGTGGTGACGGTGGCGGTGGCGGTACCGTCCTCGTGG
The DNA here is from genome assembly GCF_004153645.1 of Rhodococcus sp. Q1. Lineage (NCBI taxonomy): Bacteria > Bacillati > Actinomycetota > Actinomycetes > Mycobacteriales > Nocardiaceae > Rhodococcus > Rhodococcus sp. Q1. The sequence continues at coordinate 244,074 of NZ_SDMJ01000005.1, forward strand.
ACGACGAGCGAGACCAGGTCGCCGCTCTCCGGGACGGAGGTGTTGCCACCGGCCTGCAGGTGGGCACCGGCCGACAGGAAGGCGCCGGGCTCGCCGCCGTTCGGCGCGGTGGACTGGGGCTCGCACCGGCCGAACTCGTGGATGTGGACACCGTGGTAGCCGGGCTCGAGACCCTCGACCTCGATGGTCACCTCGACGTCGCCACCGTTCTCGGCGAACGACACGGTGCCCGCCGATGCACCGTCGACCGTGGTCAGCTCGGCGGTGAGCGCAGCGGCGGAAGCTGCAGCAGCACCACCGGCCGGCGACTCGCTTCCGCCCTCGGTGCCCTGGTCGTCGCCGTGGGCCTCGGAAGCGGGCGCGGCGGATCCCGTCCACACCGGCGGAGTCGTCCCCGGCTCGGTGCTCGCCTCCTCGCTGTTCGAGCACGCAGTCAGGCCCACCGCGGCGATCGCGACGATCGGGGCCAGAGCACGCCAGGACATGCGACGGGTGGAACTGGAGACCATCAAACCGCTCCTTCGAAGTGCCGAAAAGTCACCCGATCATAACCGGGCGTCTCCGGCGCCCACCCGGTGGCGGACCGACACGGTTCCGGCGCTAACGCGAAGTGACGATGACGATCACTCCGGGGGCGGCGTCGCGGATGCCCTCGAAGCGCGGTTGCGCGGTGACACCGAGCGACTCGGCGACGGCTGTCGCGGTCTGCTGCTCTCCGGGAGACGACCCGTAGAACACCGCGGTCTGCGGGAGCAGACCCTCGCTGTAGTTGCCCGTTTCACTGATCGTGAATCCCTCGTCCTCGAGGTAGGCCGCGGTCTGCGCGGCGAGGCCCGCGACCTCCGAATTGTTGAACACGCGTATCGGAGCCGTCGCGGCCGGAGACGCGCCGGCGGCGAGCGAGGTTCCACTCGCCGCGGGCAGGGAGGGAACCGAGGACACGGCAGCGGAGGTGCTCGCGCCGGCCGGCGCCGGGGCGGACGTAGCCCCGTTCCCGGCAGCAGGCGCGGAGGGCACCGCGGCCGAGCGCGGAGAGGGCGCGGCCGGTGCGGCAGTGGTCGTGGGTGCGGCCGTGGGAGCAGGCTCGTCGTCCGAATTACCCAGGGCGGCGAAACCCAGACCGGCGAACAGGATGCCCAGGGCGATCAGGACCATCGCGAACGCACGCAGAGGCGGTCCCGAGGGTGTGGGCGCGCGGCTGGGGATCTCGGGGGTTCTGCTCACGACCTCGACCATAGTTGCCCGAGCACACACAGCGCTGCCGACCGGCCGTGCGTGTCGACTTCGCCGTGTCCTCCTACGAGGTGCCCGGACTAACGGGTGTCGAAACCGAGACGGCGGGCCGCGCGGGCCTTCTGACGGCTCGCACGCAACCGCCGCAGCCGCTTGACCAGCATGGGATCGGCGGCGAGCGCCTCGGGACGATCCACCAGGGCATTGAGCACCTGGTAGTAGCGGGTGGCGGAGAGACCGAAGAGTTCCTTGATGGCGTCCTCCTTGGCACCCGCGTACTTCCACCACTGCCGTTCGAACGCCAGGATGTCGAGATCGCGACGGCTCAGGCCGTTCGCCTCGTCGCCGGTGGGCTCCTGCGCGAGTGCGCCGTCGCCCTGCGGGGACACGAGATCGGACCGGTCGTTGCCGTGCGCTGCTGCGCCGTCCATTTCCCTCCTCGACTGACTGGATCACACCGTGACGAAGAGTCCTTGCGTCTCGGCGGAAGTCATTCAACCACGGGGTAGGGACACGTACCGGTCCGAGAACGCCGCGAGTCCGTCCCATTATCCTGTGTCACCATGGCCATTCTTCCGATCGTCATCGTCGGCGACCCCGTCCTGCACAATCCCACCCGGCCGGTGACCGAGTCACCCGCCGAACTCGCCGAGCTGATCGCCGACATGTTCGAGACGATGGACGCGGCCAACGGCGTCGGACTCGCCGCCAACCAGGTCGGCGTCGGCAAGCGACTGTTCGTCTACGACTGCCCCGACCGCGACGGGTCCGGCTCGGTCGTCCGGCGACGCGGCGTCGTCGTCAACCCGGTCCTCGAGACCTCCGAGATCCCCGAGACCATGCCCGACCCCGAGGACGATCTCGAGGGCTGCCTGTCCGTGCCCGGCGAGAACTTCCCCACCGGACGCGCCGACTGGGCGAAGGTCACCGGCACCGACGAGAACGGGGAGCCCGTCGAGATCGAGGGCCACGGTTTCTTCGCCCGCATGCTGCAGCACGAGGTCGGGCATCTCGACGGTTTCCTGTACGTCGACGTGCTGATCGGGCGCAACGCCCGCGCCGCGAAGAAGACCATCAAGCGGGCCGGATGGGGTGTTCCGGGCCTGACCTGGCTGCCGGGTTCGGTGGAGGACCCGTTCGGCCACGACGAGGACGACTGACGAGACGACCGGCGAACCGTCGATGACGACCGACCGTCCGGCCGCACCCGTACCCCTCGGCACCCGGGTGGTGCTGCGGTACCGCCTGCCCGCCGGCTACAGCCACCCGATGACCGACGTCATCGGCGAACTCGTCTCCGTCGAGCCGGTGGTCGCGGTGCGCAGCGCCGACGGTCGTGTCGTCCAGGTGTCCCCCGCCTCGGTCGTCGCTCTCAAACCGATCGCGGCGCGGCCCATCCGCGTCTCGGAGATCCGTGCGCTCGAACACGCCGCCGCGGCGGGGTGGCCCGGTCTGGAGTCGGATTGGGTGGACGGGTGGCTCGTGCGGGCCGGGCACGGCTTCACCCGGCGCGCCAACTCGGCGACGCCGCTGGGTGAACGCGGGACCGTGGCCGATCCCGCCGATCCGGCCGTGCGGGCCCGGCTGCGCGGATGGTTCGCGGCACGCGGACTGCCGCTGCGGCTGTCGGTGCCCGATCGGCTCGGCCGGATCCCCGAGGGCTGGCCGACCTCGGAGCCGGTGCTCGTGATGGGAGCCGACCTCGCGAACGTGCCGCTGCCCCCGGAGCCCACCCCGGTCACCATCACCGACCGGCCGGATGCCGACTGGATGTCGCTCCACCGGACCGGTGACGATCCGGTGGTCGCGCAGGACGTGCTCGGCGCGGTGGCCGCGGGCATCCTCGGGTTCGGCCGTATCGGGGCGCCCGGGCAGCCGCCCCTGGCGATCTGCCGCGCGGCGGTCACCGACGCCCCGGACGGACGCCGCTGGGTGGGTCTGTCGGCCGTGGAGGTCGCGCCCGAGCACCGGCGCCGCGGACTCGGCACGCTCGTGTGCGGCGCCGTCCTGCACTGGGCCCGCGAGCAGGGCGCGACCCACGCATACCTGCAGGTCGAGGAGTCGAACACAGCGGCCCGCGCCCTGTACCGCGAACTCGGCTTCGTCGACCACCACCGCTACCGGTATGCCTCCGAACCCGTCGGATAGGTCACCTACAGTGGGCGTGTGCGCCTTGCTACCTGGAATGTGAACTCCGTCCGTGCCCGTACCGACCGCATCCTCGACTGGCTGCAGCGAACCGGCACGGATGTGCTCGCGATGCAGGAAACCAAGTGCAAGGACGAGCAGTTCCCCCACGAGCGTTTCGAGGAACTCGGCTACCGGGTGGCGCACGTCGGGCTGAGCCAGTGGAACGGTGTGGCCATCGCCTCGCGGGTGGGCCTCGACGACGTGCAGATCGGATTCGACGACCAGCCCGGTTTCTCCAAGGACCCGGAGGCCGAACCCGCACTCGAGGCGCGGGCGATCGGCGCGACGTGCGCGGGTGTGCGCGTGTGGAGCCTGTACGTCCCCAACGGCCGCGACCTGCACGACCCGCACTACACCTACAAGCTCGACTGGCTCGCCAAGCTGCGCGCCGACGCCCACGGCTGGGCAACTGCGGCTCCCGAGCAGCCCATCGCCCTGGTCGGCGACTGGAACGTCGCCCCCACCGACGACGACGTGTGGGATCCGGCCTTCTTCGAGGGCAAGACGCACACCTCGCAGCCCGAGCGCGACGCCTTCCACGCGTTCGCCGAGGTCGGCTACACCGATGTGGTCCGTCCGTACGCCCCCGGCCCCGGGGTGTACACCTACTGGGATTACACCCAGCTGCGATTCCCCAAGAAGCAGGGCATGCGGATCGATTTCGTCCTCGGGTCGCCGGCCTTCACGGCGCGCGTGACCGGCGCCGAGATCGACCGCAACGAGCGCAAGGGCAAGGGCGCGAGCGACCACGCCCCGGTGATCGTCGACCTCGAGGTCTGATCAGGCCTTGCGGGCGGGCACCTTACGCTGCCGATCGTTACGCTGCGGTTCCTTGCGATGCGGCTCGAGGGGCACGACGACGTCGCGGTAGTTCTCGTGCGAGGCGAGGAACCGCTGCACATAGGTGCACACCGGCCGCACCCGCCAACCTCGCCGGCGCGCGAGATCGAGCGACCCGCCGACGAGGACGGCCGCGAGACCACGATGACCGAAGTCTTCGACGATCACGGTGTGCATGAAGTCGACGACCGGCGGGTTCGGTGCCGGAGCGCGTTCGAAGTCGTAGTACCCCAGGATGCCGACGAGGTCACCGTTGAGGCGCAGTTCGAACCGGTTCTGGTCGGCATTGTCCACCACGTCGAGGTCCGGCGAACTCGTGTTCATGAGCGCCTCCAAAAGCGTCTTGCGTAATCGAACTGTGACCTGTGCCACTATAGAACACTGAGGGGTGAACCGCCGGTAACGCTGTCGTGTTTCGCAACGGGAGCCCGCCTCAGCGCCGCCCGGCCGTGATCGAACACACCCTCGGTAGGGTGTCTGCGTGGAACTTCTGCCCTTGTCGCCCCGAGGCGAGACCCCGGTTCGAGCCCTCACCATCGCCGGCACCGACTCCGGAGGTGGAGCCGGCATCCAGGCCGATTCGCGCACGATGGCGATGTGCGGTGTGCACGCATGCGTCGCGGTCGCGGCCGTCACGGTCCAGAACTCGGTCGGAGTCCGCGGGTTCCACGAGATTCCCGCCGAGATCGTCGCCGATCAGGTGCGCTGCGTGGTCGAGGACATCGGCGTGTCCGCGGCGAAGACGGGCATGCTCGCCTCCACGCAGATCATCGAGGCCGTCGCCCAGGTGTGCTGCGAGGTGGGCATCGGCCGCGACCAGGCGGTGCCGCTCGTCGTCGACCCGGTGTGCGCGTCCATGCACGGCGATCCCCTGCTGCACGCCGATGCGCTCGACGCGATCCGCGGTGTGCTCGTCCCCCTCGCCACCGTCGTCACCCCCAACCTCGACGAGGTACGGCTGATCACCAGCATCGACGTCGTCGACGACGCCTCGGCCCGCCGCGCCGCCGAAGCCCTGCACGCACTCGGCGCCCGGTGGGTGATCGTCAAGGGCGGCCATCTGCGCAGCTCGGCGATGAGCACCGATCTGCTGTTCGACGGCGACCGTTTCCTCGAGTTCAGCACGCCTCGCATCGACACCGGCAACGATCACGGCGGCGGCGATACGCTCGCGGCCGCGATCACCTCGGCCCTGGCCCACGGCCGGTCGGTGCCCGAAGCCGTCGAGTTCGCGAAGGAATGGATCACGAAGTGCCTCGAGTGGGCCTACGACCTCGGGCACGGCCACGGGCCGGTCAACCCCTTGTGGCGCCTGCACGAGCGCTGACGACGCCCACCCTCACTCGGTGAACTCGGCGCGCACCTGTGCTCGCCGGTCGCCGGTGGGGACCCCGTCGGGTCCGTCGACCGAGTTCGCGTAGACGGCCGTGCCGTAGGCGACTGCGGCGGCCGCTGCCGCGAACGCGTCGCGGTCGATGCCGGCCAGGGTGTCCTCGGGGGTGTGATAGTTCGGGTCGAAGGGCTGGTCGGCGGTGCCACCCCACAGCTCGGCCTGCTCGGGGGTCTTGACGTCGTCGGCACCGGTGAACACCCCGCCCGCGGGGATACCGGAGGCGACGAACGGACCGTAATCGGAACGACCGTCGAAATCCGTTCCTCCGACGTCGATTCCGCGTTCGTCGAAGAACTGCGCGAAGGTCCGTTCGATCCCCGCCGAGCCCTCCGGCCCGGGTCCCTCGCCGACGGCATCGGAGTCGTCGCCGTCGAACACCAGATATCCGGCGTTGGGTGAGCCGAGCATGTCGAAGTTCAGGTACAGCGCGATGTCGAGTCGCTCCTCCTCGGACAGCGACTCGACGTACCTGGTGGAGCCCACCAGCCCGACCTCCTCGGCCCCCCAGAACGCGAACCGCACGGCGTTGGTCACTCCCGGTTCGCTGCCGAGCTGCAGCGCGGTTTCGAGGACGGCGGCGACGCCGGTGCCGTTGTCGTTGATCCCCGGCCCTTCGGGCACACTGTCGAGGTGCGCGCCGACGACGATCACGTCGTCGGTCGAGCCGGTGCGGGTCTGGGCGATCACATTGCGTGACTTCTGATCCTCGGTGCGGGTCTCGAGCGTCATCGTCACGGTGGTCGCGGCGGAGAGACGCTCCGCGTCGGCCCCGGCCACACCCCCGACCGGGATACGGGGGTTCGACTCCGCCCCGAGACCGGCGGCGTCGAGCGGGCCGTCCTCGTTGTTGGCGACGATCAGCGCGGCCGCTCCCCGGTCGGCGGCGACCTGCTCCTTCACGGCGAAGGTGCACACGCCGCGATCGACGATCACCACCGCGCCGGTCGCGTCGACCCCGTCGTAATCGGTGGGTTCGCACCCGGGGGTGCCGTCGGGGGCGATCCGCACGACGCGCGCGGTGAGTCCGTCCGGTCCCGTCGACGGCGACATGCCGAGTGCGCTCACCCCCGTCGGGTCCCCGTCGACGACGAGCTGCTCGTTCTCGACCGCGAACAGCGTCGAATCGAACTCCGGTGTCTGCACGTCGAATCCGGCGTCGCGCAGAGCTCCGGCGACGTAATCGACGCTCGCGTCGTAACCGGCGGTACCGAGCGCACGGTTGCCGTCGTTCTCGCCGGCGATGCGTTCGAGTTCCGTCAGGTGCGTCGTGACGGCGTCGAGTTGCACGGCGTCGGCGAGCGCCGCCGGATCCACGGGTGACGCCTCCACCTCCCCTTCCGAACATCCTGCCGTCAGGAGTACTCCGGCGGCGAGCAGAGCCGCTCCCCGTATGCCGTATCTCGCCCGCGCCCGCGCCATCGTCCGAGCGTACAAAAAAGCACTGCGCCGCACGGGGAATCCGTGCGGCGCAGTGCGGCGGTGCGGGAGTATCAGGCGTCGCGGCGGTTGACCACCACGAGCGACAGCGCGAATACCAGGAATGCGAAGGCCGCGAAGTATACGAGCGATCCCCATGGACCCCAATGGAATTCGATTCCCTGACCGATACCCAGGAAGTTGTTCGCGTTGGCGAACGGCAGGAACGGCTGGATCTCGCGGCCCACGGAACCGAACAGCGCGAACAACGACTCGAGGAGCAGCGGCCACAGCATGAGCAGTGCGATCGTGCCCGCCGACTGCCGCAACAGGGTGCCCACGCCGACCGCGAGGAAGACGCAGAGGAACGCGTAGATCGCGGTGCCGTAGACCGCACGCCACGCGGTGTCGCCGCTCAGGACGAGATCACGTCCCGCGTCGGGACCGGCCAGCACCTTCGCGAGGTAGAAGGCCCCGAACGAGACCGCGACCGTCAACAGCGCGCCCAGCACCCCGATGAGCAGGGCCTTCATCGTCAGGAGCAGAGTGCGGTTCGGGGTGGCCTGGAAGGTCGTGCGGATGACCCCGAAGCGGTACTCGCTCGTGACCGACAGCGCCGCGAGGATCATGAGTACCAGCACGCCGAAGCCGGTGACGCCGCTGACCGCGACATCCACGGTCGGATAGAACTGCCCCATCTCGTCGTCCATCCCCACCGACGCGCGGGAGACCGAACCGAGGATCGCGGCGAGCCCCAGCCCGAGGGCGACGATGACGACGGTGCACCACAGCGGCGACTGCACCGACGTGAGCTTGATCCGTTCGGCCCGCAGTGTATCGAGCGCCGTACTCATCACAGTCCACCCTTCATGACGTCGTCGACTCCGGATCCGTGGTATTCGACCTCGCCACCGGTGAGTTTCATGAACGCTTCCTCGAGGGACGCGTGTCGTCCCGCGAGTTCGTGCAGCACGATCGACCGGGCCGCGGCGAGTTCGCCGATCTCCGCCGCCGGAGCTCCCGAGACGTGCAGGGCGCCGTCGTCCTCCCGGACGGTGTGCCCGCGTTCGGCGAGCGCGGTGCGCAGCTCGCCGAGCTGCGGGCTGCGCACCACCACGAACGAGTCGGACGCCCGGTCGACGAACTCCTTCACCGAGGTGTCGGCGATGAGCCGGCCGCGGCCGATGACGATGAGATGTTCGGCGGTCTGAGCCATCTCGGAGAGAAGGTGGCTGGACACGAGCACCGTGCGGCCTTCTGCGGCGAGCGCCTGCATGAACCGCCGGATCCATACGATGCCCTCGGGGTCGAGGCCGTTGACCGGTTCGTCGAACAGCAGCACGCGCGGGTTGCCGAGCAGCGCGGCGGCGAGACCGAGGCGCTGCGACATCCCGAGCGAGAAACCACCGGCACGCTTGCCCGCGACCTCGGTCAGTCCCACCTGGCGCAACACCTCGTCGACGCGGGAGGCGGGCAGGCCGTTCGACGCGGCCAGCCAGGCGAGATGGGACCGCGCCGATCGGTTGGGATGCACCCACTTCGCGTCGAGCAGCGCCCCGACGGTGGTGAGCGGCCGCGTCAGCTCCTGGTACGGCTTCCCTTCGATCAGTGCGGTTCCCGAGGTCGGCCGGTCCAGTCCCAGGATCATGCGCATCGTGGTGGACTTCCCCGCCCCGTTGGGGCCGAGGAAGCCGGTGACGATGCCGGGACGGACCGTGAACGTCAGGTCGTCGACCGCGGTCGTGGACCCGAAGGTCTTGGTCAAGCCGGTCACTTCGATCATGCGCACCACCCTACGTGCGGCTCCGGCGAGCGCATCCGATCACACTCCCCGGAGCCGCACGCGGTGCGTCAGGGGACGAAGACCTCGGTGGTGACCGGGATGCTCGGTCGCTCGGTACGCATCGTCAGGGCGACGCGGCCGGGCCCGGGGAACACGTGCATGAACAACGGCCGGGTGCTCGTGTGGAAGGCCGGCACGAAGCGGGTCTCCGTACCGTGGGCACCGGTGTCGAGGTTGTGCCAGTCGAAAGCGACGGTGACGTCGCAGTTCAGGATGCTCGGCGTCCACTCGCCGAGAAGCGAGTAGCCCTGCGTGATCCGCAGTTCGATCCCGTGGGTGGCACCCGGCGCCGAGGAGTACTCGTAGAGCGGGCCGTCGAAGGCGGTTCCACCGGCGCGCACGATGCCGGCGCAGATGCCGTCGCCCAATGTCAGCACGGGTGGCGTGGACAACTCCGTCGTCGCGCACGACCTCGGTCCGGTGTTCGACCAGCCCATCTGACACGGTTCCTGGGCGCCCGCGACACCCGGCGCCGCGACGGCGACGACAGTGCCCATGAGCCCGGCAGCGGCGGCAGCGAGAATTCTGTGTGCAACTGTCATGCCCGGGGATCGTACAGACCGATCGGTAACCCGTCGCGCAATAATCGGAAAACCCCTGAACACCAAGGTGCTCAGGGGTTTCCCGTACCGGTCACGGCTCCATCGGCGAAGATGCCTGGGCCCAGAAGCGTTTCGGGATCCGGCCGGCGTGCCGGGCACGGAATCCCGCTTCGACGGCGTGCCGCATCGCGGCGGCCATCAGCGCGGGATCCTTCGCGCGGGTGACGGCGGTGGCGAGCAGGACTGCGTCGCACCCGAGTTCCATCGCGAGCGCGGCGTCGGAGGCGGTTCCGATCCCCGCGTCGAGGATCACCGGCACGCCCGCGGCCTCGACGATCATCTCGATGTGGTGCGGGTTCGAGATACCGAGGCCGGTGCCGATCGGCGAGCCGAGCGGCATCACCGCGGCGCATCCGACATCCTCGAGTCGCCGGGCGAGGACCGGGTCGTCGGTCGTGTACGGCAGGACGACGAACCCGTCGTCGACGAGTTGCTCGGCCGCCGAGACGAGTTCGATGGCGTCGGGCAGCAGTGTCCGTTCGTCGGCGATGACCTCGAGTTTCACCCAGTCGGTCTCCAATGCCTCCCGGCCGAGTTGCGCGGTCAGCACCGCTTCCTTCGCACCACGGCAACCGGCGGTGTTCGGCAGCGGTTCGATACCGAGGCGACGCAGCAGATCGAGGACACCCGTTCCGGAGGCCGCGTCGACGCGGCGCATCGCGACGGTGGTGAGCTCGGTGCCCGACGCGACGAGCGCCTCCTCGAGCACGGCCAGGTTCGCCGCACCACCGGTACCGGTGATCAGCCGCGAGCCGAAGGTGCGGCCGGCGATGGTCAGCTCCGGCAGATCTGCGCCGGGATCGCGTGTGTCAGCCACCTTGGACCGCCGTGAGGATCTCGATGCTCGCACCCCGGGGCACCGGCTCCGACCATCGTCCTCGCGGGCACACGACACCGTCGACGGCGACCGCGATTCCCTTCTCGGGCAGACCGAGCTCGTTCAGCAGCTGCGCCACCGTCGGCGCCGCGTCGTAGTACTTGTCCTCACCGTTGACGGTGATGCCCACGGACACCTCGTTCGTCATCCCACACTCGCTTCCGTAATTCGTCGGGGACAGGCGTATTTCGCATCGGCCAGCGACCGCCCGCCGAGTTCGGCGAGCACCGCGTCGACGGTGAGGGGCGTGAGCAGCACACCGTTGCGACCGTGCCCGGTCGCGGCGACGACACGATCGGAGACCCGGCCGATCAGCGGCAGGTTGTCGGGCGTCATCGGGCGCAGGCCCGCGCTCGCCTCGAGCAGCTCGTACTCGCCGAGCGCCGGAAAGATGATCTCGGCATCGGCGATCAGATCGCGCACACCCGCCACCGTGACCTGCGTGTCGGACGCCTCGTACTGCGTCGCCCCCACCACGAGACCGTCGTGGCGCGGAACCAGGTAGGCGGGACGCCCGTGGACACTCGCGCGCACGGTGCGTTGCGGCGGCGGGGTCGCGCCCGGCCGCACCCGCAGGCGCAGGATCTCGCCCTTGACCGGGCGGACCGGAAGGTCCGGCCACAGACGTGCCGAGGCCACCCCGGCCGCGAGCACCACCTGGTCGTCCGGCAGGTCGGCCGGGTCGTGCACGGCGGCGTCCGAGAAACGCACTCCGGCGCCGGTCGCCGCGACGCGCAGGGCGTCGACGAGCGCACGGTTGTCGACCGACGACTCGGTGGGGGCGAGGAGTCCGAGACGGACCTTCGGACCGAGGGACGGCTCGAACTCCCGGATCTCGGCGCGGGAGAGCAGCCGCATCTCGTGCCCCTGCTCCCCCACCCATTCGGCGACGGTCCGCAGGTCGGCCGCATCGGCCGCATCGAGCGCGACGGTCAGGGACGCCTGGGCGGTGAACACATCGACGCCGGTCTCCGTGCGCAGCGCCTCCGCGAAGCCGGGCCAGCGGTCGAGGGAGGCCGCTCCCAGGGACAGGACGTGGTCTTCACCGGGCCAGCCCTCGGACAGCGGTGCCAGCATTCCTCCGGCCACCCACGAGGCTCCGCTACCAGGATTCGGGTCGTGCACGGTCACGATGTGTCCCGCGCGGGCCGCGCGCCATGCGATCGACAGCCCGATCACTCCGCCACCCACGACGGCCACAGTTGCCATTGGTCCACCTCACTCCCTGCGCCGGCATGATCCGGGTCAGGTCATAACGGTCGGGGCCGGCAGGCCCCCTCTCAGCCCCGCGATCCCCGGGACTCCCGTGTCGTCACTTTCGCTCTAGAGGCTACCGTCTTGTCCGTGACCACCTATCGCGGCAACCATCCCGACCCGCGCGGCCGACTCGCCACCGCCCGGCTGTACCTGTGCACCGACGCCCGCCGGGACACCGGCGACCTCGCACGGTTCGTCGAGGAGGCCCTCGCCGGTGGGGTCGACATCGTCCAGTTGCGCGACAAGGACTCGGCCGGCGAGAAGAAGTTCGGACGGCTCGAGGCACGCGACGAACTCGCGGCCCTCGAGATCATCGGCGAGGCGTGTGCACGCCACGGAGCACTCCTCGCCGTCAACGATCGCGCCGACATCGCGCTCGCAGCGGGCGCCGACATCCTGCATCTCGGTCAGGGCGACCTGCCGGTGCGGCACGCGCGGCAGATCCTCGGCGACGAGATCGTCATCGGCCGGTCGACGTCGAGCCGGGCGCAGGCCGCGCTCGCCGACATCGAGGAGGGCGTCGACTACTTCGCGTCCGGACCGGTGTGGGACACCCCGACCAAGCCGGGCCGTACCGCGGCGGGGCTGGAGGTGACGCGCGAGGTCGCGCAGTCGCAGCCGGCACGACCGTGGTTCGCGATCGGCGGCATCGACCTCGAACGGCTCCCCGAGGTGCTCGACGCCGGTGCCACGCGGGTCGCGGTGGTCCGGGCGATCACGAAGGCAGACGATCCGCGGGCCGCCGCGGCTGCACTGAAAGCGGCTCTGCCGGTCTGAAGACCGGTACGGCAGGGCGCTACAGCCAGCCCAGCACGGCCGAGGGCGACATCGCGAGCGTGCCCTCGGGCAACCGCGCGCGCAGACCGCGATCCGCAGTGACCACGACCGTCACTCCCGGGTCCACCACGGCCGTCGCGGTCGCGGCGAGCCGGGCCAGTTCGTCGTCGCCGCTGCCGTCCGCGGTGTGCACCGGGATCCGGACGTCGTCGATCGTCGCGGCGCGGGCGTGGCCTTCGAGGACCGCCTCGACGCGGGGCACCCAGCCGAACGACCCGTCGGGAAACTCGACGGTGCGGGGCAGCGCCGCGGCGAGGTCGGCGAGCAGGGCGGCGGTCGCACCGGGGCGGTCGCGCCACCACCCGGTGGGGCCACCGGCCCCCAGCACGTTCGCCGTGTCGAGCAGCATGCGCACCGGCGCGGTGCGCAGCGACGGCCATGCCTCGGCGAAACCGCTGTGCAGCGGCATCGTCTCGACGTCCGGTTCCGGCACCCAGCGCAGTTCGGTGCTCTCCTGGTTGAGGCTGGTCACGAGCGTCTCGGCGGCATCGGCGACGACGGTGGTGTAGGTCCACCCACCGGCGAGACCGGAGGTGACGCGTTCGGCACGCACCGTCACCGCCTCGACGTCGATACCCGCCTCTTCGTGCGCTTCCCGCACGGCTGCGTCGACGGTGCTCTCGTGCGAGTCGCGGGCACCACCGGGAAGGGCCCAGGTCCCACCTTGGTGCGACCATGCCGCCCGATGCTGCAGGAGTACCGCGGGCCGACCGTCCGCCAGCGGAGCGCGCAGCAGCAGGCCTGCGGCGCCGTGCCGTCCCCAGCGCTTCCCGCCGTCCGGGCCGGCCGCCCAGCCGTCGCCGTCTCCACGCATAACGTCCGCCTCTCCGATCCGCCTCGCCCGGGCCTGTGCCCGGTACCGGATCCCGCCGTCCGTGGACGGCAACAATACCGCCGGGCTGCTTATATGCTCCCCTCAGACCGCTCGACACGAGGAAGGGAGTGCCCGGTGGACGTGCGGATCACCCCTCCTTTCGCTCCCATCGGGAGCCACGTGCGCGAGACTGCCGGTACGGACGATCCGGACGCCCGTGTCGATCGCTTCCGCGCCCTGCTGCGATCGACCCCGGTCCGGTTGCTGATACTCGGGGCGGTGCTCACCGTGTTGCTCGTGGCCTCGGCCGCGGTGTCCGCGACCACCGTGTCCGGCCGGCAGGCCACCCACGACCGTCTCCTCGTGTCCGTCGAACCGCTCGCGAGCGCGGCCCAGAATCTCTACAGCGCGCTCTCGGTGGCCGACGCGGCCGCCGTGACGGGGTTCATCTCGGGCGGGCTCGAACCGGAGGCGGTGCGGAGTCGCTATATCAGGGCCACCGACGAGGCGGCGGAGTATCTCGTCATCGCTGCGACGGGGCTGACGGACGCCGACCGCGAGACGGCGCACAACCTCACCGAGATCGGGCGCTTGCTGCCCGTCTACACCGGGCTGATCGAGACGGCCCGCACCAACAATCGCACCGGGCATCCGGTCGGTTCCGCCTATCTGGGTGAGGCCTCGCATCTGATGCAGACCGAACTGCTCCCGGCCGCACAGGAACTGCACACGCGCGGTGTCGCTGCCGTCGAGGACACCCAGCGCGACGCGGTACGACCGCCCTGGCTCGCCATCGGACTGCTCCTCGTCACGGTCGCCGCGCTGTGCGCGGCGCACGTCGTGGTGAGCCGCCGCAGTCGTCGCACCTTGAATCCCGGGCTCATCGTCGCGATCGGCGCGACCGGGGCGCTGCTGGGCTGGCTGCTCGTCGCCGGCCTGGCGTCGTCGAGCGCCACCGAACGCGCCATCGAGCGGGGCGCGGCACCGCTCGCCGATCTCACCGAGGGACGGATCCTCGCCCAGCAGTCGCGCACCGCCGAAACCCTGCTGATCGCCCGGCGCGACACCACCGGCGCGTACGACGACACCTTCGGGACCAACATGTCGCGACTCGGCGACATCCTCGACGTGTACGGACGCGAGTCCGCCCTGGAGGCGGGCGCCGACGCGGTCACGGCGGCCCGGTCGGCGCACGAAGCCTGGATCAACTCGCACGCACGCATGGTCGACGCACTCGCGCGCGGTGACTACGCGGCTGCCTCGGTCCTCGCGGTCGGGGCGGGTCCCGGCGAATCCACCGCCCGGTTCGTCGCCCTCGACGAAGCCTTGACGGAAGCGATCGACGGCACCCGCACCGAACTGCGCGACAACGAGTTCCGCGCGTCGCGGACCCTCGCCGGCCTCACACCGATGTCGGTGATCCTGCTGACGGTGGCGCTCGTCGGAGTGTGGGTCGGTCTCCGGCCACGGTTGAAGGAGTACCAGTGAGACAGCGCGTTCTCGTCGCGGGCCTGTGCGTCGTCGCCGCACTCGCCGCCGGGTGCGCGACCGAGCCCCCACCGCGCGCGCCCGGTCTCCAGGGGTCGACGACGTCCGTCCCGCTTCCCGAGAACGCGCGGCTGCTCGAGTCCTCGGTGGCCACGCCGCCCGCTCCCGACTGCGGTGATCCCACCGCATCCCTGCCACCTGATCCGGGCGTGACCGGACCTGCGATCGATCGGATCCGGGCGCGCGGCCGACTGGTCGTCGGACTCGACACGGGCAGCAATCTCATGAGCTACCGCGATCCCGCGACGGGACGGATCACGGGCTTCGACGTCGACATCGCCCGCGAGATCGCCCGCGACCTCCTGGGCGACCCCGACCTCGTCGACTACCGCATCCTGAGCTCGGCAGAACGCGAGAAGGCGCTGCAGGATTCGACCGTCGACATCGTCGC
Source organism: Rhodococcus sp. Q1 (assembly GCF_004153645.1). NCBI lineage: Bacteria > Bacillati > Actinomycetota > Actinomycetes > Mycobacteriales > Nocardiaceae > Rhodococcus > Rhodococcus sp. Q1. Next base: position 259,315 of record NZ_SDMJ01000005.1, read on the forward strand.
GAAGACGATGAGCATCACGTGTGCCCGACGCGAGAAGGTGGATTTCTCGACGGAGTACTTCCGCGCGCAACAACGAGTACTCGTCGTCAAGGGTTCCGACATCCGCACCGCCGCCGATCTCGCCGGGCGGCGCGTGTGCATCGTGGACGGCACCACCTCGCTGCTCCGGATGCGGGAGGTGCAGCCGTCGGCGTCGATCCTCACCGTGCCGTCGTGGGCGGACTGCCTCGTCGTCCTCCAGCAACAGCAGGTCGACGCCGTGAGCACCGACGACACCATCCTCGCCGGCCTCGCCTCGCAGGACCCCTATCTCGAACTCGTCGGTCCCTCCCTGGGATCCGAGCCGTACGGTATCGGGATCCGGCTGGGGAGCGACGATCTCGTACGGTTCGTCAACGCGACCCTCGAGCGGATCCGTTCCGACGGTACGTGGACGGCGCTGTACGAGAAGTACCTGCGGGTGCTCGGTCCGACACCGCCACCCCCGACACCGAACTACCGGGAGTGACGGCCATGTCCGACGAACCCGAACCGGCCGGCACCCCGTCGGCCGATTCCGGGCCCGCCACCGAACGGGCTGCGGACTCCGGACCGGCCACCGCACCGGCGACCGGGGATATCGGCCCCGCCACCGAACGCGGTCCCGCAGCCGAACGCAGCCCCGCCCCCGTGACGCGGTCCGACTCCACCCAGCGGTCCTCGATCTGGTCCGGTTCGTCCTCGCAACGCTCGTCGAGCCGTCGCGTGCGCCCGCGCGGAACCCAGCGTCGTCGCATCGCCGGCCTCGTCGACGTACCGGTCCCCACCGCGAAGGACCCCCTCGAGGCAGTGCTCCGCGACCCCCACGTGTCCGAGGGCAAACGGTTCTGCTCGAAGTGCGGACAGCCGGTGGGCCGCAGTACCCCTTCGGGTCCGGGGCCCACCGAGGGTGACTGCCCGAAGTGCGGCACCCATTTCGAGTTCACGCCGGCCCTGCACCACGGCGATCTCGTCGCAGGGCAGTACGAGGTCCAGGGCTGCCTCGCGCACGGCGGACTGGGGTGGATCTACCTGGCGATCGACCGCAACGTGAGCGACCGCTGGGTGGTCCTCAAGGGCCTGCTGCAGGGCGGCGACGCCGAAGCCCAGGCGGTCGCGGTGGCCGAACGTCAGTTCCTGGCCGAGGTCAGCCATCCGAGCATCGTGCAGATCTACAACTTCGTCGAGCATCCCTCGCCGGACGGCACCCCGATGGGATACATCGTCATGGAGTACCTGGGTGGTCACACCCTGCGTACCGTGCTCGACAACTATCCTCCACCGAACCGCATCCCCGTCGAGCAGGCCATCGCATACATGCTCGAAGTGCTTCCGGCACTGCAGTATCTGCACGACATCGGGCTGGTCTACAACGACCTCAAACCCGAGAACATCATGGTCACCGACGAGCAGATCGAACTCATCGACCTCGGCGCGGTCTCCGCGATCGAGGGATACGGCTATCTGTACGGGACGCCGGGATATCAGGCACCGGAGATCGTCCGGACCGGGCCGACGGTGGCGAGCGACATCTACACGGTCGGACGCACCCTCGCGGTGCTCACCCTCGAGATGCCGTCGGACAAGGGACGTTACCGCGACGGTCTCCCCACTCCCGAGCAGGCGCCCCTGCTCGCCGAGTTCGACTCCTTCCACCGACTGCTGCTGCGGGCCACGAATCCCGACCCCCGGCAGCGTTTCTCGTCGGCCGACGAACTGCGGGGACAGCTCACGGGCGTGCTGCGCGAGATCCTGTCGAAGAAGCTCGGCACCGAACACCCCGGCCTGTCCGGTGTGTTCAGTCCGCCCCGGACCACTTTCGGTACCGATGAGGCGCTCGTGCCCACCGATGTGTACGCCGACGGAATCGAACGCGACGCCAAACTGCAGGGCCAGGATGTCGCGGCCGCGCTGCCCGTCCCCCTGCTCGATCCGAACGATCCGAGTGCTGCACTCCTCGCCGCCGCGGTGCACAGCGAACCGCAGCAGACCCTCGACTCCCTCCGGCACGCGCGGGAGAACGGTGTCGGACGGGTTGTGGGAGCATCCGACGTGTCGTTCTCCAGGGAGATCACATTGGCCGAAGTCCGCGCGTATCTCGATCTCGGGCAGGTCGACAGCGCCGTCGAGATCCTCACCCGCCTCGAACGCGAATTCGGCGACGACTGGCGCATGGACTGGTACGCCGGCATCGCCGAACTGCTGCAGGACGACTACGAGGCAGCGTTCGCGCGGTTCGACAAGGTGTTGCAGGCCCTCCCGGGCGAGATCGCCCCGAAGATCGCGCTCGGGGCCACCGCCGAACTGACGCTCCAGCATTGGGAGAGCGACGATCCGGCCGCGTGGCGACGTTTCTGCGAGGAGTCCTATCGGGTGGTGTGGCGCACCGATCACGCCGTCGTCAGCGCCGCCTTCGGACTTGCACGCCAACTCACCGCCCGCGACGAGATCCGCGCCGCCGTGGACGTTCTCGACGAGGTTCCGATGACCTCCCGGCATCACAGCGCCGCGACGATGACCGCCGCACTGGTCCTGTTGCGGGGCGGTCGTGTCGAGGAGATCTCGGAGGCCGATCTGCGCGAGGCCGCGCACCGGATCGCGTCGCTGCCACCCGACGAGGGCCGCGCCCTGCAGATGCGCGCACTCGTGCTCGGGGCGGCGCTCGAATGGGTGCGCAGCGGGCGGGCGTCGAGTCGCGAATACGACCGCATCCTCGACGTGCCGTTCACCGAGAAGGGACTCCGCCTGGGCGCCGAGGCGGCGTTGCGGCAGCTGGCGCGCAACGCCCCCTCCCGCACGCACCGCTACACACTCGTCGATCTCGCGAATGCGATCCGGCCGCGTAGCTTGACCTGACCAGGATCAGCGTCGAGCGAACTGCACTGCGGCCCGGGCGATGGCGAGCTCCTCGTTCGTGGGGATCACGAGCACCTCCACGTGGGACGAGTCGGCCGAGATCCGGCGTTCCCCGTCCCCGTCGGCAGTGTTGCGGGCGTCGTCGACGACGATGCCGAGGCGGTCGAGACCGGCGAGACTGTCGCGCCGGACATCGACGTTGTTCTCCCCCACACCACCGGTGAAGACGATCGCGTCGACACCTCCCAGCTCGAAGGTGTAGGCACCCAGGTACTTCCGGATGCGGTGCACGTAGACGTCGTACGCGAGTCGCGCGTCCTCGTCGCCTTCGCCGACGAGCTTCAACAGGGCCCGGAAGTCGTTGACACCCGACAGTCCCTTCAGGCCCGAGTGCCGGTTGAGCAGGTCGTCGATGGCGTCGACCTTCAGTCCGGCCGCCCGGTTGAGGTGCATGACGACGCCCGGGTCGATGTCGCCGCTGCGCGTACCCATGACGAGACCTTCGAGCGGGGTCAGCCCCATCGAGGTGTCGATCGGGTTCCCGCCCGCGATCGCCGATGCCGACGCACCGTTGCCCAGGTGGAGCACGATCAGATTCAGCTCCGCGATGTCGCGTCCCAGGAACTCCGCGGCACGCCCCGACACGTATTCGTGCGACGTGCCGTGGAATCCGTACCGCCGGATGTCGTACTTGCGGGCGACGTCGCGGTCGATCGCGTAGGTCGACGCATGCGCCGGAAGACCGTGGAAGAAGGCGGTGTCGAAGACACCCACATGGGGCACCTCGGGAAGCTCCTCCCGGGCGACCTCCATCCCCACGACGTTCGCCGGATTGTGGAGGGGCGCGAGGACCGACAGTTCGTCGACGGCGCGCACCACGTCGTCGTCGATGAGGGTGGGTTCGTAGAAGACCTTGCCGCCGTGTACGAGCCGATGGCCGACCGCGACGATGCCCACCTCGTGCAGGGGCCGGCCGAGCCCTTCGAGCATCTCGAGCATCGCACGCAGTCCGGTCCGGTGGTCGGGGATCGCGTCGTTACGTTCGTCCACACCCGTCGTGTGGTGGAAGACGATCCTGCCCTCCGGCTCTCCGATGCGCTCGATCAGTCCGTGTGCCGGTGAGTTCCCGCTCTCCGGCTCGATCAGCCGGAACTTGATCGACGAGGATCCCGAATTGAGGACCAGGACGGTCCCTGCGGTCGCGGGGTTCGGGCTGCTCACGCGTCTTCCTCCTGCGCCTGGATCGCGGTGATGGCGATGGTGTTGACGATGTCCTGGATCAGGGCGCCTCGGGACAGATCGTTGACCGGTTTGTTCAGGCCCTGCAGGACGGGCCCGACGGCGATGGCACCGGCACTGCGCTGCACGGCCTTGTAGGTATTGTTGCCGGTGTTCAGGTCCGGGAAGATGAACACCGTGGCGCGACCGGCGACGTCGGAGCCGGGGAGTTTCGCGCTCGCGACCGTCGGTTCGATCGCCGCGTCGTACTGGATCGGTCCCTCGACGAGCAGGTCGGGTCGCCGCTCCCGCACGAATGCCGTGGCGGTGCGGACCTTGTCGACATCGGCACCCGAACCCGATTCGCCGGTGGAGTACGACAACATCGCGATCCGGGGATCGATCCCGAACCGGGCCGCGGTCGCGGCCGACGAGATCGCGATGTCGGCGAGCTGGTCGTCGGTCGGGTCGGGAACGACGGCGCAGTCGCCGTAGGCGAGCACACGGTCGGCGAGGCACATGAGGAAGATGCTCGACACCGTCGAGACGCCGGGTTCGGTCTTGATGATCTCGAGTGCGGGGCGGATCGTGTGGGCGGTGGTGTGCGCCGCACCCGACACCATGCCGTCGGCCAGACCCAGATGTACCATCATCGTGCCGAAATACGAGATGTCACGCATGATCTCGCGTGCGCGATCGACGGTCATCCCCTTGTGGGCACGCAACCGCGCGTACTCCTCAGCGAAACGGTCGGCGTGCTCGGAGGTGCGCGGATCGAGGATCTGCGCGTCCGACAGGTCCACGCCGAGTTCCGACGCCCGCTGGCGCACGGCCGCCTCGTCGCCGAGGATCGTCAGCTTCGCGATGCCGCGCTGGAGCACACGTCCTGCCGCCCGGAGGACACGGTCGTCCTCGCCCTCGGGCAGCACGATGTGGCGCTGCTGCGTCCGCGCCCGGTCGATGAGCTGGTATTCGAACATCTGCGGGGTGGTCACGGACGGACGCGGCAGTCGCAGCCGGTCGAGCAGGGCGCGGGAATCGACGTGCCGTTCCATCAGCGCGAGCGCCGTGTCGATCTTGCGTTGCGCACCGAGTGCCATGCGACCGCGGGTGCGGTCGGCGGCCGAGGCGGTGTCGAAGGTGCCGAGGTCGGTGGTCAGGATCGGCAACGACGGCTTCAGCGCGGCGACGAGCTGCGCGATCATCGGGTGCGGCAGCAGACCACCGTTCATGATGATGCCTGCCAGCGTCGGAAATCCTTCGGCGGCATTGGCATTGACGAGTGCGAGAATGACGTCGGAGCGGTCGGCGGGTGCGATCACGACGATGCCGTCGGTGATCCGCTCGAGGATCCGCTCGGCGGTCATACCACCGACCATGATGCGCAGCGCTTCACGCTGCAGCAGGTCGGGGTCGCCGCTGTAGAGATCCCCGTCGATCGCGGCCTGCAGTTCCGCCATCGTCGGCGCGACCAGCGCGGGAACCTCCGGGAGCGTCCACACCGGTTCGGTGCGGTCGCCGAGCGCCTTCGCGATGTCGTCGAGGGCGTCGGGATCGCAGCGGTTGACCACGACCGCACCGAGATGCGCGTGCTGCCCGGCGAGTTCGTTCGCGCAGACCCCCGCGAGCTGGGCCACCTCGGCAGGCGTGCGCCGGGCGCCACGCAGGACGAGCAGCACCGGAGCGTCGAGGTTCGCCGCGATACGAGCGTTGTACGACAACTCGCTGGGATTGGCGATCTCGGTGTAGTCACTGCCGACGATGACGACGGCGTCGCAGCGGTCGGCCACCGCGTGGTACTTGCCGACGATGTCGCTGAGCGCTGCGTCGGGGTCGTCGTGGACGTCGTCGTAGGTGACGCCGATACAGTCCTCGTAACCGAGGTCGACGGTGGTGTGTTCGAGCAGCAGTTCGAGGATGTAGTCGGTGTCGCTGTCGGAGCGCGCGATGGGCCGGAAGACACCGACGCGGGCGGTGGACGCGCACAGCGTCTGCAACACGCCCAGAGCGACGGTCGATTTCCCCGTGTCCCCTTCCGGAGCTGCGATGTAGATGCTCGAGACGGACCCTGCAGCAGCACTCATGGATCCCACCCTAACGGCAAACTTTGCTCCGTCCGATGTGCCCGCGCATATGCCCGGCCGGAGGTGCCCGGCCGGGCATATGGCGCCGGAGATGACGGTGAGCATCACGCTGCGCCATGCTGCTCGGCGAGCACCCCCAGCTCGACCGACTCGTGCGGGCCGAACTGCTCCGCCGCCGGGAAAGCACACACAACCTCCCCCTCGCCGGACGATCAGGCGGCGCGGACCCGCGCCAATCCCCATTCGTGGGCCAGGAGTTCGTAGGAACGCAGACGGTCCTCGTGGCCGTGCGTAACCGAGGTGACGACGAGTTCGTCGGCGTCCGTCACTCGGCGGAGAGTGTCGAGGCGCTCCGCCACCGTGCTCGGCGACCCCACGAACTGGGTAACGATGCGGTCGTCGACGAGGGTACGCTCCTCGGCGGTCAGTGGCGGGGTGGTGTCCGGATTCGGGTACGGGATCGCACCGCGACCCACACGGATGCTGTGTGCCCAGTGCCCGTAGGTCGATGCCAGTTCGCGCGCGGTGGCGTCGTCGTCCGCGACGACCGCGTCGGCCGAGACCACGACGTACGGCTCCGACAGGATCGACGACGGACGGAACGCCGCCCGGTACGCCTCGACCGCTTCGACGGTCGTTCCCGGGCTGACGTGGTAGTTCGCACCGAACGGCAGGCCCAGGCGACCCGCAAGTTCCGCCGACGGTCCGGCGCTCGACCCGAACACCCACAGCTCGAGGTCGGCGCCCTCTCCCGGGCCGGCGTGCAGGTCAATTCCGTCCGGCGTCGTGTAGGTGCCGTTCAGGAAGGCGAGGATGTCCTCGACCTGCCGTGAGAAGTCGGGCGACTCGGCGCCGGGTTGCTGCAGGACACCGAAACTCGCGGCGAGACGCGAGGACGACAGCAACTTCGCCGCCGAGAAGGGCGGCGGAATGATCAGCCCGTCGCGGATCTCCGTCGCCCGCGGAGCAGGTTCGGGAGCGGCCGCACCAGCCAGCGCCTCCGCCCGTCGCTGACCCGACCTGCCGAGACCGAGATCGATGCGTCCCGGGTACAGGGCGTCGAGGGTGCCGAAGGATTCGACGACGCCGATCGCCGTGTTGTGCCCGAGCTGGACCGCGGCGGCACCGACTCGGATGGTGTGGGTTGCGGCGGCGATCGCACCGATGAGCACGTCGGGCGCGGACGAAGCGACGGCGACGAAGTGGTGCTCGGCGACCCAGTACCTCGTGTACCCCCATGCTTCGACGTGGCGCGCCAGGTCGAGGGTGTTACGCAGCGCTTCCGGGACCGAGGACCCCTCGCTGACCGGTGAAAGATCCAGCACGGACAACGGAACCGGATTCACGGCGTTCACAACGACTCCCGGACACGGGGATCGCGTTCACCGGATTCGACGGCGAACGGAAGTCGGTTCTGCGATGGCGCGAGCGGGCACGTCGCCGCGTCGGTGAACGCGCACGGCAGGTTCGCCGCGCGCGTGAAGTCGAGTGCGACGGCGCCGTCGGTGGCCGGCCTACCGACCTGCAGGATCCGCGCCGCCGGATAAGTGGTCACCCCGCTCGTCGCATCGGTGAACAACACGCGCAGCGGGCCCCCGGCTCCCCCGAAGGCGACGAGTTCGTGTTCGGCTCCGTCGTAGTCGAAGCGGATGACCCCGGCTGCGGGATGGTGGTGCTCGAGTCCGTCGACGACCGCGCCCGTCGTCACGACCTGCTGTTCGTCGAACGCCTCGAACCGGCCGGTCAGCACCCAGGACGGGTCGGGTTCGTAGGCCGGGACGCCGGTGAACGACGCGAGCGCCGGTGCGGTGCGGTCGTGGATGCGGATCCCGAATCGTCCGGTGCGCTGGATGACCTCGACGAAACCGCAGTCGAACTCCGCTTCGAGGCCCGGCGCACCCTCGACCGGCTCGTAGGTGGTGGTCTCACCGTCGAGTTCATGGATCACCGACCCGCCGTCGACGTGCCACCGACCCGGCGCCTCGCCGAAGAAGGTGGGGGTTTCGTCCAGCCAGTAGAGGGCGGTGAGACTCAGCCAACCGAGCGGTTGCCGCAAGCCGTCGTTGCGGTCGGCATGCCACCGCCGCCAATCGTCGACGAACGTATCGAATGTTGCTGTCATGACGCCCGGGCTCCTTCGGTGACGGTGTGGGGGTCGCGCAGGCCGAGGTGGCCGCGCAGAGTGGTGCTGTCGTATTCGGTGCGGAAGCTGCCGCGTTCCTGCAGCAGCGGGACGACCGTGTCGACGAATTCGTCGAGGCCGCCGGGAGTGAGGTGCGGGACGAGGATGAACCCGTCGCCGGCGTCGGTCTGGACGTAGAGGTCGATCTCGTCGGCGACCTGCTGCGGCGTTCCGATGAACTGCTGGCGCGCGGTGACCTCGACGACCAGTTCCCGGATGCTCAGTTCCTCCGCCTCGGCCCTCTCCTTCCACTGCCGGGCGACGGCGAACGGATCCTTCGCGTGCCGTACGCGGCCGCGGGTGATCGTGACGTTGTCCTCGGGATCGATGTCGGGTAACGGACCATCGGGGTCGTACGACGAAAGGTCCTTACCCCAGATCTGTTCGAGGAAGGCGATGGCCGTCTGTGGCCCGACCTGCTGCAGGCGGATGTGCCGGGCGCGCTCGTGGGCGTCCTCGGAGGTGTCTCCGAGGACGAAGGTCGCGGCGGGCAGGATCTTCAGCTCGTCCCAGCTGCGGCCGTACTTCGCGAGGCGGTTCTTGACGTCGGTGTAGAAGGCGCGACCTTCCTCGAGGGTGCCGTGCCGGCTGAAGATGGCGTCGGCCTTGGCGGCACCGAACTCACGGCCCTCGTCGGAGTCACCGGCCTGCAACAGGACCGGGTGCCCCTGGGGGCTGCGCGGCACCTCGAAGCGACCCGCGATGTCGAACTGGGTGGTGTGGATGTCGAACGACGCGATGTCGCCGTCGGGAGCGAAGACTCCGGCCTCGCGGTCGATCACGGGTCCGCGGGCGGACCAGCCGTCCCACAGCTCCCGCACCACGTCGACCACCTCGGAGGCACGGACGTACCGCTGCGAGTGCTCGAGGAATCCGCCGCGACGGAAGTTCTCTCCGGTGAACGCATCCGACGAGGTGACGAGGTTCCATGCGGCGCGACCGTCCGAGAGGTGGTCGAGGGTCGCGAACTGCTTGGCCAGTTCGTACGGCTCGTTGAAAGTGGTGTTGATGGTGCCGGCCAGGCCGAGGTGGGTGGTGGCACCGGCGAGGGCCTCGAGCACCGTGAGGGTGTCGGGGCGTCCCACGACGTCGAGGTCGTGGATGCGGCCGCGGTGCTCGCGGAGCCGGAGTCCTTCGGCGAGGAAGAAGAAGTCGAACTTACCGCGTTCGGCGGTGCGGGCGAGATGCAGGAACGACGAGAAGTCGATCTGGCTCTTCGACTCGGGGTCGGCCCACACCGTGGTGTTGTTGACGCCGGGGAAGTGCGCGGCGAGATGGATCTGCTTGCGAACAGTGTTGCGGGACACGATGATCGTTCCTTCAGTGAGCAGCCGCGAAGCGGTTGGCGGGACGGGACAGACCGAGGCGGTCGCGGAGGGTTCCGGTGGCAGGCGCGACCTCGGGGCGGACGACGGGCAGCACGTCCTCGACGAGCCGGCCGAGGGTGGACGGCAGTGCGAGCGGCCGCAGGGTCACCCCGTCCACACCTGCCACGTCGTCGAGCAGTTCGATCAGACTCTCGGACGCACCGACGTGGACGAGCGTGTCGGAGCGGTAGGGCTGCCCGGCCCACGTCTCGAGTCGCGCGAGCTCCTCGGCGGCGTCGTCGCCGAGCAGGACGTCGAGGTCGAGCAACACGAAGATCTGCCGACCTTTCGCCGCCGCCCGGAGGCGGCCTGCAAGTTCGGATGCTGCGGACAGGTCGGTGGCGCGGATACGCACGAGATCCGCTCGCTGCGCGGCGAACCCGAAGGACTCGTCACCGGTCACCGTCGCCGCGACCAGCGGTTGCCCCTGCGGGGACCGCGGCACGATCGACGAGCCCTTGACGGAGAAGTACTCGCCGACGAAGTCGATGTAGTGGACCTTGTCGCGATCGATGAAGCGGCCGGTGGCGACATCGCGGATCTCGGCGTCGTCCTCCCAGCTGTCCCACAGCCGCACCGCGACTTCGGCGGCCTCGTGCGCTTCGGCCCACAGCGACGCGGTGTCCTGCTCGTCCTTGCGGCCGAACAACTCCACGACGCCCGGCGTCACCGCGACCTCCCATCCGGCGCGACCGAGCGTGGTGTGGTCGATCGTCTGGATCGCCTTGGCGACGTGGAACGGTTCGGTGTGGGTGACGGTGGCCGTGGGGATCAGACCGATGCGCGTGGTTGCGGTGGTCAGGCGCGCCGCCAGGCCGACGGCTTCGAGGCGGCCCTGCACCGTGGTCGCGCCCGAGACGACGCCGAAGGTGTCGGAGAAGAACGCCAAGTCGACGCCGGCGCGGTCGGCGGCACCGACGAGGTCGGCCCAGTAGCGGGGGGTGAACAGTTCCTCGGCGCACGAATCGTCACGTCGCCAGGACGAGGGGTGTAGGCCGGTGCCGGCGAAGTCGACGGCCAGCAACAATTCTGAACTATCGGACATGGTGGACCTTCCCGGGGATGGCCTCGAGCAACGTCTGCGTGTACTCGTGTTGGGGGTTGTCGAGAATTTCTGCGGTGGGGCCGTATTCGACGACCCGACCGGCGCGCATCACGGCGACGGTGTCGCTGATCTGCCGGACGACGGCGAGGTCGTGCGAGATGAACAGGTAACTGATTCCGAGTTCGGCCTGCAGCGAGGTGAGCAGGTCGAGGATCTGCGCCTGGACCGACACGTCGAGCGCCGAGACGGGTTCGTCGAGGACGAGCAGTTCGGGGTTCAGGGCGATGGCCCGTGCGATGGCCACGCGTTGCCGTTGCCCACCGGACAGTTCGGCGGGTCTGCGGTCCAGATGTGCCGTCGACAACGCCACCTGGTCGAGGAGGCAGGCGACGTGCTCGGCACGTTCGGCTCTCGTGCCGACACCGAACGCCTCGAGAGGTTCGGCGACGATGTCGCGGATCCTCAGTTTCGGGTCGAGCGAGGCGTAGGGATTCTGGTGCACGATCTGCACCCGGCGTCGCAGCGCCCGCAGGGCGCGGCCACCGAGCGCCGTGATGTCGTCACCATCGAACCGGACCGATCCGGAGGTCGGGGTCTCGAGCCGGATCGCGATGCGCGAGACCGTGGACTTTCCCGAACCCGACTCCCCCACGAGCGAGAGAGTGCCGCCGCGGGGTACGTCGAAGGACACATCCCGCACGGCGTGCAGCGAGGACTTCCGGTCGATGCGGAAGGTCTTCGACACCGTCGACACCGACAGGATCGGCGCAGCCTCTTTCGGCGCGGGCCGCACGACCGGTTCCGCGAGGCTCGGCGCGGCCGCGATGAGCGAGCGCGTGTACTCGTGTTGCGGGTCGGTGAGGACCTGCGCCGCCGGTCCGGTCTCGACGACCCGTCCGCCCTGCATGACGACGATGCGGTCGGCGCGATCCGCCGCGACACCCAGGTCGTGGGTGATGAGCAGGACAGCGGTGCCGGTCTCGGCGATCCGCGCCTCGAGGTGGTCGAGGATGCGGCGCTGAACGGTCACGTCGAGCGCGCTGGTCGGTTCGTCGGCGATGACGAGGTCGGGTCGGCAGGCGAGGGCGATACCGATGAGCACCCGCTGCCGCTGACCGCCGGACAGTTCCTGCGGGTACTGCTTCGCACGCAGCTGCGGGTCGTCGAGCCCGGCCTCTTCGAGGATGCGCAGCGCCTCGATCCGCGCGGTGCGCCGGTCGGCGAGACCGTGGATGCGCAGCACCTCGGCGATCTGGTCGCCGATACGGATGACGGGATTGAGGGAGATCGTCGGGTCCTGCGGAACGAATCCGATCCGGGCGCCGCGGATGCGTTCGAACGCGCGCTCGGACAGGTCGTTCAGCGATGTGCCGTCGAAGGTCACCGACCCGGCCGTGACGCGACCGGCTCCGGCGAGCAACCCGATGATCGCGTGCGCCGTCGTGGACTTGCCCGACCCCGACTCGCCGACCACCGCGACGACCTCGCCGCGACCGACGGTGAGATCGACACCGTTCACCGCGACCACCGGCTCGCGCGACGATTCGTAGGCGACCTGCAGGTCGCGCACTTCGAGGAGGCTCATCGTGCGCTCCTGTCCTCGATGGCGTGGCCGACGCGGTGGGCCGAGAGCACAACGGCGACGATGACCAGGCCCGGCAGGGTCGTCATCCACCAGGCCGCGGCGAGATAGTTGCGGCCCTCCGAGATCAACGACCCCCATTCGGGTGTCGGTGGCACGGCACCGAAACCGAGGAAGCTCAGTGACGACACGGCCAGCACGGCCATACCGAATTCGACGGCGGCCAGGGCCGCGACGGGCGCGTACGAGTTGCGCAACACGTGCCGGCGCAGCACGGTGTGCCACCGGGCACCGCACGCGAACGCGGCTTCGACATAGAGCGCCTTGCGTACCCGCAGCACTTCCGACCGCATGACGCGTGCGAAGTTCGCCACGAGGCTCACACCGACGGCGATCGCGACGTTCATCGTGCCGAAGCCGAGAGCGGTGACCAGGGCGAGGGACAACAGCAGCGCGGGGATGGACAGCAGAACGTCGACGAGGCGCATGAGTGCCGCGTCGAGGGCACCGCCGACCGCGCCGGACAGCAACCCGATCAGCGAACCGACCACGAGGGCGATCCCGACCGCGACGAGCGTCGCGGTGAGCGACAGGCCGGCTCCGTGCACGACGCGCGTGTACACGTCGCGACCGAGATTGTCGGTGCCGAACCAGTGCGCGACGCTCGGCCCCTGCAACTTCTCGGCGGGTACGCCCTGCAGGGGGTCGCCCGACGCGAAGACCGACGGGACCAGCGCGAAGCCCACCGCGAGGAGCAACACGATCGACGAGACGACGAGCACCGCATTGCGTCGCACCGCCGTCGCAATGGATGTGATCCGAATTCTTCTGCGCGAGCTCGGTTCCGGCAACGACGTCGCCGGTATCGCTTCGCGGACGAGGGTGTCAGACACGTGCCTCGACCTCCAGGAGAGTGTCGTCGTGGGTCGGGTCGTCCTCCGTCGACGCGGCTGCACCACCGCGGTCGATGCCGTGGGTGATCCGCGGGTCGATGAAGGGGTAGAGCAGGTCGACGGCGAGGTTGACGAGCACGAAGACGGTCGCGGAGAACACGACGATGCCCAGCACCACCGGGATGTCCTGCGCCATCACCGACATCTGGGTCAGGCGTCCGACACCGCCGCGAGAGAAGACGGTCTCGACCACCACGGATCCCGCGAGCAGGTTGCCGACGATGACGCCGGCGATCGTGAAGGCGGGGATGCTCGACAGCTTCAGTGCGTGACGCGTCTGGATGCGCAGGCGGGACGCGCCTTTCGCGCGTGCCGCCTCGATGAACGGCTGCCGCCACGTCGTCTGCAGGCTGGTCGCGAGGACCTGGGCGATCACCGCACCGGTGGGCAGTGCCAGGGTGATCGCGGGCAGGATCACGTGCTCGATGCCCTGGTCCCCGAACGCCGGGAACAGCCGCAGCCGGAACGAGAAGAGCTGTAACAGGATCAGGCCCACCCAGAAGGTCGGGACGGCCACCCCCAGCGGGGGAAGCGAGAACAGCAGGCCGCGGAGCCAGTGCGTTCGCGTGTAGGTCGCGAGGAAGGCGACCGCCGTGCCGAACACCAGGGCGAACACCAGGGCGGTGCCCGCCAGGACGAGGGTGCTCGGCAGGGCGGCGGCAATTGCGTCGGTCACCTGCTGTCCGGTGGAGATGGACATGCCGAAGTCACCTCGGACCGCGTTGCTCAGCGCGTTCCAGTACTGCACCGCGACGGGCTGGTCGAGTCCGTACCGCGCCTGGAGCTGTTCGATCGCGGCGGCGTCGACCGGTGTTCCGGCATCGGCACCGGCGGCGATGGAGACCGGATCGGAGGGCAGCAGGAACAGGACCGCGAACGACACCGTGAACGCCGCCCACAGCACCCCCACGGCCTGGAGCACACGGAAACCGAGATAGCGCAGCATGATCTACTCGCTCAGCCAGGTGTCGAAGAACTGCAGTCGTGCCGACGCCTCGAACTTCAGGTCGGCGACGTTCGGTCCGGCACCGATCGCCTGCGACAGTTCGACCGTCGGGATCCACAGCCCGTTGTCGAGGACGAGCTGCTGCGCCCGGCCGATGAGCTCGGCACGTGCGGCCGGGTCGGTCGTGGACAGCTGCTGGGCGAGCACGTCGTCGAGATCCGGAATGGGATTGCGCTGGTTGAGGTTCCGCCCGTCGAGCCCGAATGCCGTGCGCAGGATGTCGCCGTCGGCCCGGGTGCTGTTGTAGTAGGACGCCTCGTAGTCGCCGGCATTCTGGCGTGCGGTGTTCTCCGGAGTGGAGACGAGATCGAGCTGCAGGTCGATTCCCACCGCCCGCAGCTGTTGCTGCACCAGTTCGAGAATGGCCTGGTTGCCGGCGAACACCGAGCTGAACAGCACGGGGAAGCTCAGGCGCTGCCCGTCCTTGACTCGGATGCCGTCGGGACCGGGCGCCCAGCCGGCCTCGCCGAGGATCTGCTCGGCCTTCGCCGGGTCGTAGGTGACGTCGGCGAGCTCGACGTAACCGGGGGTCGCGGAGGCGAGAGTGCTGGTGGCCGGGCGGAAGTCCGGTCCGAGGACCGTGTCGACCAGTTCCTGCCGGTCGATCGCCGGGACGAGCGCGCTGCGCACGGCCGGGTCGGTGAGGACACCGCGGCTCACGTTGGGTTGGAAACCGAACGGGATGCCCGGATTCGGGGTGGTCAGGATGCGGCCGCCGGCCCCTTCGATCTGCGGGGCGTCCTGCGGCAGCGCATCCGAGATGGCGTCGAGCTGACCCGAGGCGAGCGATCCGGTGCGGACACCCGATTCAGGGACGATCGTGAACTCGATCCGGTCGAGGTAGGCGTCGCCGTCGTGTCCGAAGGCCTCCGAACCCCACGAATAGCCCGTGCGTTTGACGAGGGTGGCGGACTTGTCCTGCTGGTAGTCCTCGTACACGAACGGGCCGGTGCCGGACAGGTCGCCGGCGCAACGTTCCTCCGCGCTCTTCGCGGTGTCGGCCTCCGAGAGCAGGCCGAGCTGATGACTTGCTGTGGCCTGCAGGAACGGCGCGTTCGGCACGGAGAAGTCGATCTGCGCCGTGCGGTCGTCGACGACCGTGGTGCCGGCATATCCTGCGAGATACCCGACGGCCTGCGGCGCCTTCACCCCTCCGAGGCTGTTCACGATCGCGTCGAAGTTCTTCTTCACGGAGTCCGCGGTCAGTGGAGTTCCGTCGCTGAAGGTCACACCCTCCTTCAGGCGGAAGGTGAACTGCGTGCCGTCGGCATTCGATTCCCAGCTCTCGGCGAGCCACGGCACGATCTCGCCTGTCCCGGGATCCTGGTCGGTGAGCGAGTCGACGACCTGCCGGGCGACGTAGATGGTCTGGTTGCTGGCGGCCTGCGCGGGATCGGCGCAGGTGGGTGGGACCGACAACCCGTACCGCAGGGTGCCACCGGCCTGCGGATCGCCGGTGGGCTCCGAGTTCGCCACGGCGCCGGTGCCGCACGCGGTGAGGGCAGCGCCCAGTACGGCGGTGGCGGCGGCCGTGACGACGAACCGGGACGCGGAGGAGGACGAGATGGACAACGACGGGCTCCGTGATCTGGACAGGGCTCCGGCGGCATCACCGTGTGGATGCCGCCCGGCGGGCGGGGATGTCGTCCCTGGGGAACGGGGGGTTCAGCGCGGATCTCGGCCGCAACGACACCTGGCGGCGCAGTGCCGGCACAGATCGACGTGGATGCGTTCCCACGCCCCCACCAGACCTTCGTTCGTCATCTTCTCCTCCATCGGTCCCGGCGGTAGCACCCTCACCTGCCCACGGCAGGGGGTTGCTGCGACGTCGTCGAGCCGGGTCTCTCGGTCGCTCTGGATGGTTCGTTACGCGAGGTTACGGAGCCACGGGGCTCGGGCACACCGTTTTTTTCACCACGATCGAAACGGTTCCGACGCCGCCGGCTCAGGCGGTGACGGCATCGCGGTGCGGTATCGCCGCACGCAGTGCCGGCGCGACCTCCGCCTGGAACAGTTCGAGGCTCGCCCGCTGTTCGGCCGCCGAGAACCCGCCGCGGTCGGCGGTCACGTGCGTGACCTCGTGACCGAACCGCTCGTGGTAGCGGAGCACCTTGTCGATCACCTGCTGCGGGCTCCCGATGAGTGCGGAGCTGCGTTCGACGAAGTCCTCGACGGTCTCGAAGACGACGGGAAGTCCCGTCTCCCGGGAGAATTCGAGTCGTTGCTCGAACTGGGTCCGGTAGGCGTCGATCGCTTCCTGCGAGGTCGGCGCGACGTACAGTCCGGCCGTCCCCGCACCCACCCGCGCCTCGGCGGGGTCGTGGCCGTAGGCCGCCCATCGTTCGCGGTAGTGGTCGATGAGCTCGGCGTAGGGCTCGATCGGGTTGGTGACGTTGGCAGAGAAGATCGGATCGCCGTAGCGGGCTGCGAGATCGACGGATTCGCGGCTGGTGGCGCTGCCGTGCCAGATGGCCAGACGGTGTTGCAGTGGCCGGGGCACGGTGACGGCGTCGGTGAGCGACGGCCGGAACCGACCCTCCCACGTGACCGTCTCGTTCTCCCACAGTGCCCGGAACAGCTCGTAACCCTCACGGTTGCGGTCCCACTGGTCGTCGGGCGTGACGTGGAACAGGTCGGCCTGGGCGGTGCCGTTGCCCTTGCCGATCATCAGCTGCAGGCGCCCACCCGACAGGTTGTCGAGTGTGGAGTAGTCCTCGAACGCCCGGACGGGATCGAGCAGACTCAGAGTCGTGACCCCGGTCCACAATTCGAGGGTGCTGGTCCGCGCCGCGATGTTGGCCAGGACGACGGGAGGCGACGAGGCGAGGAACGGCTTCTCGTGCCGCTCGCCCACCGCGAATCCTTCGAATCCGAGTTGTTCGGCGAGCACGGCGGTGTCGACGACCTCCCGGATCCGTTCGGACGGGGACAGCCACTCCCCCGTCACGGGGTCGGGATGGTGGGTGATGAGACTGAGCAGCAGGAACTTCACGCGGAGGCCACCTTTCGGACCAGGAATTTCTCGAAGGGATGCGGGCCGATCTCCTCGGCGGGTCGCCGGGGATCGAACAGGGCGGTGTACCCGGCCGCGAGATACAGCGCGACGGCCTCCGGTTGTCGCCAACCGGTCGTCAGATAGATGCGGGTGTACCCGCGACGTAAGGCCTCGGCCTCGAGTTCGGCGACCACGATGCGGCCGAGACCACGGCGCCGATGGTCTTTCGACGTCCAGATCCGCTTGAGTTCGGCGGTGCTCTCGTCGTAGCGCTGGAAGGCTCCGCCTGCGACCGGCACTTCGACCTCGACGAGGACGAGCAGGGCACCGTCGGGTGGCGCGAACCGGTCCTCCGGATAGCCGACGAGACTCTCGTACTGCTCCTCGAAGGAGTGCTCGTAACGGGTGCTGTACTCGACCGCGAGTTCTTCGAGCAGCGGTGCGGCCAGGGGATCGTCCTGCCGCACCGCCCGCACGTCGAGTCTGCCGGTCCCGGTCACGAGACCACCGCCGGCTGTCGTGCTCCGAACCGGAACGGTTCGGGGCTGGTGGCGGTGCCGTCGGCGAGGTCGGCGACGAGTTCGCCGATGGCGGGCGCGAACTTGAATCCGTGTCCGGAGAATCCGGCGGCGACGGTGACGGCACCGACGCGGTCGACGACGAAGTT
Organism: Rhodococcus sp. Q1; assembly: GCF_004153645.1. Taxonomy (NCBI): domain Bacteria; kingdom Bacillati; phylum Actinomycetota; class Actinomycetes; order Mycobacteriales; family Nocardiaceae; genus Rhodococcus; species Rhodococcus sp. Q1. Next base: position 277,288 of record NZ_SDMJ01000005.1, read on the forward strand.
CGAGTCCGGCGTCGTCGTGTACAGGCAGGTGTCCACCCGTGCACTCTCGGCGTCCACGCCGGGGAGCCAGGTCCGGGCGTAGGCGACGAGTCGGCGGACACCGTCCGGGTCCGCCACGAAACTACGGTTGTCCGGTTCGACCTGCGGGCCGGTGCCGTGCTCACCGATCTTGATGCCGTCGACGGAACCGAGGCCGTAGATGCCCTCCCCGTCGAGTCGGGCGCCACGGTGGTGGACGAAGCTGGGCCACTGCGCGTCGGTGAGCGGGACGAAGTGCGCCGGTTGTTCCTGCGTCGTGCGCAGGGCCGGCAGCCGGGGTGCCGTCTCGTTGCCCGCCCCGTCGAGGACGGCGCGCGTCCACGCTCCCGCCGCGACGACGACGTGCCTCGCGGTGATCACCTCGGTGTCGAGCACGATCTCGACGCCGCGATCGGTCTCGCGGACGGTGCGGGCCGGGGTGAGGTGCCGGACGTCCGCACCGGCCTGCGCCGCGGCCTGCTGCAGCGCCGCCACCGAGTGGTCGGCGTGCAACCGCCCGGCGTCGGGATGGTGCAGCACCGTGGTGTCGAACCTGATGCCGGGCCAGCGACGCTGCGCCTCGGCGGGATCGAGGACGGTGTGCGCGATGCCGAGCTGATACAGCGTCTTCGTCTTGGCGTGGACGGCCGCGGGCAACCCGTGGTCGACGGCGCCGGTGAGCTCGAGGACCCGGTTGCCCGTGGTCTCTTCGAGCTGCCGCCAGAGCGGTAGGGCACGAGCGGCGAGCGCGGTGTAGAACTGCCCGTCGTAGGCCTGCCGATAGATGCGGGAACTGCCGTGCGAGGCACCGCGGTGGTGCCCCTGCTCGAACTGTTCGAGCAGGACCACCGTGCGGCCACGTGCGGCGAGTCGCCACGCCGCTGCGGAGCCGATGACACCGCCACCGACCACCACGACGTCGACGAGTCTCCTGACGCGAGTCATGCTGTCTTCCTGTCGTTTCCGGCCTACGAGGTCTTGGGCAGGCCGGGCGGGTTGATCCGCGAGACCTCGATCGCTTCGCTGCTGATGCCCCACCGGTCGAGAACCTGTGCGTACGTGCCGTTCTCGATGACGTGGTTGATCGCCTCGTTGATCGCCTGGATCAGGCCGTTGTCCTTCTTCGTCAGTACCGCGATCTCACCCTGCAGGTCGAGACCGGCTCCCGAGAACGTGCCGGCCACCTCGGTCTCACCGGACTGCAGCGCGTGGAAGGCAGACGTCGGATTCGGGCCGACGTACGCGTCGATGCGGCCGGAACCGAGCGCGAGGTAGTAGTCGACGGCGTTCTGGTAGTACAGGATCTCGGCAGGTTCGAGTCCGGCAGCGACGTTCTGTTCGTTCCACTCGACGAGCAGCGCCTCCTGGTTGGTTCCGGAGCCGACGCCGATCGTCAGGCCGGCGATGTCCTCGGGTCCGTCGAAGGTGATGCCGCTGTCCTTGCCGACCTCGACGGCAAGGCTGTCGAGGCGGTAGGTGGCGAAGTCGTACTTCTCCTTGCGTTCCTCGGTGACGGTGACGTTGGAGATGAACACGTCGGCCTCACCCGAGTCCACGCGGACGAAGTTCTGGGCCCAGTCCGCGGCGGTGAGTTCGATGTCGAGGTCGAGAACATCTCCGATGAGATGGGCGAAGTCGGTCTCGGATCCGATGATCGTGGTGTCGTCGTCGGCGTAGAAGCGCAACGGCGGCACCGTACCGGCGTTGCCGGTGACGACGAGCGTGCCGCGGTCGCGGATCTCCTCGGGAACCTTCGCGGCGATCTCCTCCACCGGGTCGGTGGTGATGCGGTTCTGGTCCGCGGTGAGGTTGTAGCCGGCCGCTGTGGCGTCGGTGTCGGTACCGGCCTCTGCGTCGGAACTGCAGGCCGCGGCGCCCAGGAGAGCAACGGCGGTCAGGGCCGAGGTCAGCAGGCGGACCCGGCGGGAGGAAGCGAACATCGTTACCTTCTCGAGTGCTGTGGTGGGGGATCAGAGAACGCGCGACAGGAACGACGCGGTGCGTTCCTGTTGCGGGTTGTCGAGGACTTCGTGGGGTGGTCCCTGTTCGACGATGACGCCGCCGTCCATGAAGACGACGGTGTCGGCGACCTCACGGGCGAAACCGATTTCGTGCGTGACGATCACGAGGGTCGCGCCGTCGCCGACGAGGTCGCGGATGACGGCGAGAACCTCGCCGACGAGCTCGGGGTCGAGCGCCGAGGTCGGCTCGTCGAAGAGGATCACGGCAGGTCGCAGCGCCAGGGCACGCGCGATCGCGACGCGCTGCTGCTGACCGCCGGACAAGTGTTTCGGATAGTCATGCAACTTGTCGCCCACGCCGACACGGTCGAGCAGGGCGCGCGCCTCCGCCTCGACCTCCGCGCGATCGCGTCCCTGCGCCGAGACCGGTGCCTCGACGACGTTCTCGAGGGCGGTCAGGTGTGGGAACAGGTTGAAGTTCTGGAAGACGAAGCCGAGGCGGGAACGCTGACGGAGGATGTCGTGGGCGCGCAACTCGTGCAGCTTGTTTCCGCGACGCTTGTAGCCGATCAGCTCGCCGTCGATGCGAACGGTCCCCCGGTCGACCTTCTCGAGGTGGTTGAGGGTGCGCAGGAGGGTGGACTTCCCGGATCCGGACGGCCCGAGGATCACGGTGACCGTGCCCTTGCGTAGCTGCAGGTCGACGCCTTTCAGCACCTCGAGTGCGCCGAAGGACTTACGGACTCCGCGCACGTCGACGACGTAGTCGACGTCGTCCCGGGTGGCGGTCATTTCGTCGCTCCTCGGGGTGCGCCGATTCCACTGTCGCGGATCTCGCGGTACTTCGCGACCACGCGCTGCCACGGGGTGAGCGGCAGGGCACGTGCCGAACCGCGGGCGTAGCGCCGTTCGACGTAGTACTGCCCGATCGACAGGATCGTGGTGAGGATGATGTACCAGACGGTCGCGACCATGAGCATCGGCACGACGCGTCCGGTGCGGCCGAAGATCACCTGTACCTGGTAGAAGAGCTCGGCGATGGCCATGGTGGAGACGATCGAGGTGCCCTTGAAGAGACTGATCACCTCGTTCGCGGCGTTCGGGAGAATCGCCCGCATGGCCTGCGGGAGCACGATCTTCACGAACTGCCGGCGACGCGGAATGCCCAGCGCGTTCGCGGCTTCGATCTGACCGTGGTCGACGGAGATGATGCCGGCGCGGATGATCTCGGCGGAGTAGGCCGCCTGGTGGAGCGCCAGACCGATGACTGCGGCGGTGAAGCCCGAGATCACCCCGGCGACACCGAACTCGAAGAACGCGGGACCGAAGGGGATGCCGATCGACAGCGTCTTGTACAGGTACGCGATGTTGAACCAGAACAGAAGTTGGACGATGAGCGGGATCGATCGGAACACCCAGATGTAGGTCCACGAGACCACCTGTAGAACAGGATTGTTCGACAGTCTTCCGATCGCAAGGAGCACACCGAGCGCGAAGCCGAGGACGGTGCCCCACAGCGTCAATTCGATCGTCGTCCACAGTGCGGACAGCACGGACGACGCAGTGAAGTACTGGGCGAAGGTCGCCCAGTCCCAGCCCGGGTTGGTGGCCAGGCCGTGCACGAACTGCGCGACGAGGATCAGCACGGCGACGCTGATCACCCAGCGCCAGGGATGCCGTTTCCGGGCGACGACCGGATTCTCGTCGTGGGCGTTGTCGACCGGTGCGTCGGGGATGCGGAGATCGGTGGACGCGCTCACGGCGACGTCCTGGAAGCGGGAGCCATCGGCAAGGGCCTTTCGGGAATGCTGGGGTGCAGGAAAGCGGGGTGCAGGAAAACGGGGTGCAGACGTGGGTCCCGATCCGTCCCCCTTCGGACGGGCCGGGACTCACGCGGCGAAGAACGACGGGAAGTTCGGCGGACGGTCTACGTCAGCGACAACACCGGGCGGAGTACCGCCACGACACCGGTGGGCCGTGCCACGGCACAGATCGATGTGCCGGCGGCACCATGAAGCGCGCTCGGTCCATCGGGTCATGCTCGTTCCTCCATGGGGTCCCGGCGGTAGCACCCGCTCCCGCACATGGGGGGTGCTGCGACGTCTCGGAGCCAGGTCTCGGTCGCTCTGGATGGTCGCGGCTCAAGCTACGGAGTGCGGCGCGTCGCGGACAGGCTTTCTCTCACCGTGACGGAAATCCGTTCCTCGTCGAGACCGGTGTTGTCGTCGACATGGAGCCCCGGCATCGACAACGATGTCGGCTTCGACGAGACGTAGACTCGCCTCGGTGACCCCGCTCGAACTCTTCCTCGTCGCCCTTGCCGGTCTCGGAGCCGGAGCGATCAACTCTCTCGTCGGCTCCGGCACCCTCATCACGTTCCCGACGCTCGTCGCGTTCGGTGTGCCGCCGGTGACCGCGACGATGTCCAACGCGATCGGTCTGGTCGCCGGGGGCGTATCGGGCACCTGGGGCTATCGGCGCGAGCTGCGTGGGCAGTGGGAGCGGTTGCGATGGCAGATCCCGGCGTCGTTCTGCGGGGCGCTGGTCGGAGCATGGCTCCTGCTCAACCTACCGGAGACCGTCTTCGAGACGGTCGTGCCGATCCTGCTCGTCCTGGCACTCACGCTCGTCGTGCTGCAGCCGAAGATCCAGGCTTGGGTGGCGCGCAGAACGGGTGGCGACGCCGACGCCCGTCTCGGACCGATACGGATGACGCTGCTCGTCGTCGGCACCTTCGCCGTCGGTATCTACGGCGGCTACTTCACAGCAGCGCAGGGCATTCTGCTGATGGGTCTGTTCGGCGCGTTGCTGCACGATCACATCCAGCGGCAGAACGCCGCGAAGAACCTGCTGTCGCTGGTCGTGAACGTCGTGGCCGCCTGTGCGTACATCCTGGTGGCGTTCGACCGGATCGATTGGACCGTGGCCGCACTGATCGCCGTGGGTTCCTTGATCGGCGGTCACCTCGGTTCCCACTACGGCCGGCGCCTGTCGCCGGTCGCGTTGCGGATCGTCATCGTCGTCGTCGGCCTGATCGGGCTGTACCGGCTGTTGTTCTGACCCGGTCATTTCTTCCCGACGGTAACGAAATCGTCTCCTATCGCCCCAGGGGCAACACCCGTCACAGGAATACCAGATGGTTGGTATGGAGTCGATCACAACGGGTACCTGACGAAGGTCGGGAGCACGACCTTCGAGGGGAGCAATCGTATGAAGAAACAGACCAAAGGGGCCATCGCCGCAGGGGCCGGAGCCATCCTGCTCCTGGGCGGGCTGGGCAGTCTCGCGTTCTGGAACGATCAGACCGACGGTGACGCCGGTACCATCACATCCGGTCAGCTGACGCTCGGGGAGTGCGCCGGCGGCGGCACGTGGACCGATGTCGGCAATGGTGGAGCGACGATCGGCGACATTTCATCGTTCCGAATCGTCCCGGGCGACACCGTGCGCTACACCTGCGCCTCCACACTCACCGCTCAGGGCGACAATCTGGAAGCCACACTCACCGCGAATCTGGATGGCGTCACGGGAAATACCGACTTGCGAAACGCCCTGATCACCACCATCGACGGCGAGTACGCCGGCCAGTCGTTCACCGGTGGAGCCGACGGTGTTCAGGTCGTGGCAAACGGCGGTGCGCCTCAGGATATTTCGGTCGACATCACCATCACGTTCGATCCGGCCACATCGGGGACGACCGGACAGAACGAGACCGTCGATCTCGGCAATCTGAGCCTGAATCTGCAGCAGAACACGAACCCCGCTCCCGCGTGAGGACATGAAGCGGAGATGGGCCTGGATCGCCGCAGTCGCGTCGGTTCTGCTCGTGACCCTCTGGTCCACACAGCAGACCGGCGCACTGTGGCGCGACAGCACACAACTCAGGGGCGGCACGATCATCTCGGGGAGCCTGACCATCATGGCCCAGGGCTCCCAGGACTACACATGGACGAACTTCGGCGGTACCAACCTGGCGCAGGGATCCGTGGTGCAACAGCCGTTGACGGTCAGCATTCGGGGTGACGCCCACGCACGTTACCGATTGCAAGCGGTACGTCAGAGCTCGACCCGGCTGCCGATCGCGGTGACAGCGTGGATCGTCGGTTCCGCCGACGCATGCCCGACGTCATCCGGTGCAGCGGTGGCTACACCGACGTCGACGATCGGCGGTCCTTGGACGGCCTTTCCGGCTCCAGGGGAAGGACGGTCGGCCGCTCCGGGCACCACGGAGGTGTGGTGTCTCCGGGCGACCGTCGGAGCCGCGGCAGAACAAGGCAGGTCGACCACCCTTGCGCTCGAATTTCGAGTGGAGCAACAGATATGACCGAATCCCGGGAAGAAGACGACCGGACAGGGCTGCTCTGGTGGATGGGCTCGATGCTCACCTGGGCCCTGCTGTTCGCCATGCTCACCCTGCTGGCAGTCACCATCCTGATCCCGGCCGTGGCCGGCGGCGAACGCTTCACCGTGCTCACCGGATCGATGGACCCCACCTACCCACCCGGCACCCTCATCGTCGTCGAGCCCGTCGAACCCGACGAACTCGCGATCGGAATGCCCGTGACGTACCAGTTGCGTTCGGGGGATCCCACTGTGGTGACGCATCGGATCATCGCGTCCGCCCAATCCGCGAAGGGGCAACGCACGTACATCACCCAGGGCGACGCCAACACTGTGCCCGACGAGAAACCGGTTCTCTACGAACAGATTCGGGGACGCGTCTGGTATTCGATCCCCTACCTGGGCTACGTGAACAACTGGCTGACGGGGCAACAGCGTTCGTGGACCGTCGGGATCATCGCGATCGCACTGTTCGGCTACGCCACCGTGCTGTTCACCAGCGGTATCAGGGATGGCAGACGTGAGCGGGACGCAGCACGAACCGGCGGAGGCAGCGATGCGCGGCGATGAAGTCCTCGATCACCTTCGCAAGTACCTACGAAAAGCGCCTTCATTCTTCACCGTCCGGGTGCGCGCACTACTGTCGCTCGGAACGGTCCTCGCACTCGGCGCGGTGGGAACCTTCGCCGCGTGGGCGAATTCGGCGGTAGCGACGGGGACGTTCAGCACCGGCACGGTCGATCTGCGAGCGAACGACGTGAAGTCCTATACGTTCTCCGACCTGACCTCGTCCTCCATGATGCCGGGCGAGAGTCGAGCGGCGAGTCTGCAGGTGCAGAACACACGCTCGACGATGGACGTCACGTACACGGTGAATGTCGCGACACCCGCCGGAAGTCCGGCCCTCGCGAACAACCTGCAACTCCGGGTCTTCAGCAACGGAACCCCGTCGAACCTCACTGCCGGCGGTCTCCGCAAGGGAACATGCACGGGAACACAGATCGGACAGACGAACCTGATCGCGGGAGGCGCTGCGCCGATCGTCACTTCTGCTCGCCCCTTGGCGGCCACGACCGGTAGGGAGACACTGTGCATGGTCGTCACGTTGCCCACGTCGACGCCGCTCCCCACACAGAACCAGAGCGTGTCCGCCCTCGTGTTCACCTTCACGGCGCAGACGACGGTGTGAGGCGACAATGACCGAACACGCACACCAGGCACGGCCCCCACGCAGAGGGTGGGACACCCTCCTGACGATCGGTGCAGTACTCGGCAGCCTGTGCATTCTCGTCGCGGCGGTATCGGCCCTGTTCGGCCTGACGCCGTTGATCTTCCGCTCGGGTTCCATGGCACCCGCGATTCCTTCGGGCTCCCTCGCGATAGCGCACACCGTCCCCGCAGCCGACCTTCGGTCCGGTGACGTGGTGAGTGTGATCAACGATCAAGGCAGTCGCATCACCCATCGGATCGTGGAAGTCCAGTCGTTCGCCGGAAACACGGCCCTCCTCCGGCTGCAAGGAGATGCGAATCCGGAACCCGATCCCCGCAGTTACGGAGTGAGCTCGGCCGAACGGGTGCTCTTCCATGTCGACGGCCTCGGCTACCTTGCCGCCTGGCTCCGGACCGTTCCCGGCCTCGTCGTGCTGGCGATACTCGCCGCCGCCCTCATCCGGATCGCGGTGCGTCCCGACGGATCGCCCCTCCGGAACGCCCAGGCCCCCGTGACTCCTCTGGCAGTCCTCGTCGTCGTGTCTGCGGTCGGCCTCTCACACACGCCGGGGACCGATGCGGCCTTCGTCGACAACGCGACCGCGCGAAGCGGAGCGTTCGCCTCGAAGAGCGAGTACGTACCACAAATTGCAGGAACGGTCGGCTGCAACAGCAAACTCATTCTCGACCAACCCGATCCTGTCACGTTGAACTGGACGCATCTGGGGTCGCCCTATCAATACCGGATCATTCTGCGAGATATGGACGGTCGTGTCTGGCGGACCGTCGACATCACCGACATCACCGCCGCGACGGGCGGCACCATCTCGTACGACCTGTACGGCACAGGTCTTCCTCGCCGCAGCCTCATCTGGCGGTACAACGCGGAAATACACACGATGTTGCCGGGAGGCACGGTGTCGGCAGCATGGAGGGGCCGCCTCGTCTCCCAACCAGTGTCCTTGATCAGCCACAACCAGGACCTCAACTGCAGCCCGAGCGGGGAACGTGACGGGACCCCGGCGTATGTGGCACCCCCGGCTTCCGTCGCATGCTCCACGACCGGCACAGGAAGTGCCACCGCAGCGACATTGACGTGGCCCCACGTCGGCACGGGTGTGACTTACCAGGTCACCGTTCGCAATCCGTCGGACGGAAATTTCGCTTACGTCACCACGGTGACCACCACCCCGACGGCCGCGGGGCAACCGGTGACCGCCAGGATCGCCCGGACCAACCTCGACACCGCTCTCATCACCGCGAATACCGCTGACGCCGAGATCCGCTCGATCCAAGGAGATTCGTATTCCACAGGTTTCGTCGCGTACAGGCTCGACACGACGTCGACGACGGGCGTCACCTGCTCGGCACCAGCGACAGGAGCACGCTCACTGCCGCAATCCTCTGCTTCCACCACCACCACGACGTCGACGACGTCCTCCCCGACCGCAAGTCCGGGGACATCGACCTCCCTCGGTCCGACGACCACCGAGGGGAGTCCCAGCACGTCCGGGTCACCGTCTGCACCGACAGAAACGGAAATTGTCTCCGCGCTCCGCTCACCGTCCGGCCTGTACTCCGCTCGGCTCGTCCGATCCGAGGCCGGAACGTACGCCGTCATCACTGCTGCGACGGGCAGCGAGGAGTACCGCACCGGCGCCTCGGAGGGTGATGGACTGGCCTGGGCCGCCGAGACGGACGAGCTACGCATCACCGGAAGTTCGGGGGAATGGGTGATCAGTAGGGCTTCGGGTTCGTGGGTGAGGAGCGCGGTGGTCGATCCGCTCCCGGCTCCCCCGCCTGCTCCTGCTCCTGAACCTGCACCGACCGGCGAGCCTGCTCCTTCACCGGTCCCAGAGGAGACGCCGCCCGAACCTGCGCCGACCCCGAGCGACGATGCTCCTGTGGGCGAGCCGGCCGACGACGGATCGGAAGGCTGATGCTTCGAAATCAATTCCGCTTCAACGAAACAGGAATTCCTGCCACCACGAGAGTCGCTGCTTCACTGGCCTCCGCGACCCGCGCATTGAGCCGGCCCAGCATGTCGCGGAACAGTCGGCCCGAAGAGGTCGCGGGCACCACTCCGCTACCGACCTCGTTGCTCACGGCGACCACCGGCACCGCACATTTCCGCCACGCCGCGATCAACTCGTCCACATCGGAGTGGACAGGGTCGAGGTCACCGCCCTCCCAGACACCGTGGATATCGAGCCGTGCCGTCAACCACGTTCCGAGACAATCGATCAGCAGCGGTTCCGTAGCGGTGCACAGCACCTCGGCGACATCGACCGTCTCCACCGTCGACCATGAAGCGGGACGCCTTTCCCGGTGCAGTGCAACACGTTCCGTCCACTCCGCGTCACCCTCTCGTGTCCCGCCGGTGGCGACGTAGGTGACGGACGGGCAGGACGCGAGCAACTCCTCGGCGTGCCGCGACTTGCCCGACCGCACTCCCCCGAGAACCAGCGTCCGATGCGGCACGACCGGAGTCCCTTCACCCACGTGGACCACCTCACCATCACGGCCGGGACGAGCATCCACCTGCTGCAGACGTTTCCGAAGTATGTCGGCGGGTGGATTGTGGTGGCCCAGATGCACTGCGACCACATCGGTGTCCGGAGTGACGGCACCGGCACCGCGCAGGCCGTCCACCATGGTGCCGAATTCCGGAAGGCCGAGGTGGCCCTCGGACAGTTCGGAGCGGTCGCCGAAGGTCTCCTCGAGAAACACCGCGTCGAACCGCGCGTCGCGCACGGCCTCGAACCACTCGGTAGGCCACATCCCGGTGTCGCACGCCCACAGCAGCCGCGACCCGCCGGGACCCGACAGGTCGTACAGCACTGCGTCACCGTCACGGAACACCGTGTGCCGCGCGGGGAGAACACGCACCGCGTACTCACCGACGGCAAGCGAATCCCCGGCCTCAACCGGCACGAAGCGCACCGGGTCGTCGGGGCCCACCCACGGTCTGCAGGTGTCGAGGGCGTCGGCGGGGCCGATCACGTCGAGCTCGTCGCCGCCCGCGACCCATGATCGGAACAGCAACGCCTGCGGCCCGAAATGATCGGCGTGCGCGTGTGTCAGGAGGATGTGCCGCACCGTCGCCAGCGACCTGCCGTGCCGCACCGCCGCACCGGGCGCCTCCGGACCGCAGTCGAGCAGCAGCACGTCGTCGACGAGCGCCGCGGTCTGCCCGCGTATCTCGCCGCGACGTGCGGCGTCCGCACAGGATTCACACGTGCAGAACGGATTCGGCCATCCGTCCGCCGCACCGGTCCCCAGGAGTACGACCTCCATCAGCAGTCCTTCGAGGTGTCGCGGAGCGGGAGAACGGCACGACCCGCCGGGCGGTCGAGGATCTCGACGCGGGCGCCGTAGACCTGCGCGATGCGTTCGGCGGTGAGCACGTCGTCGGGCACTCCGTCGGCGACGACGTGCCCGCGATCGAGCAGCACGAGCCGTTCCCCGTACTGGGCGGCGGAGGTCAGGTCGTGCATCGCGGCGATGACGGTGAGGTCGCCCTCGGTGCGCATCGAGTCGACGAGTTCGAGCACCTGCTGTTGGTGCCCGATGTCGAGGGCGCTGGTGGGTTCGTCGAGGAGCAGCACCCGGGGTTGCTGGGCGAGAGCGCGCGCGAGCACGACCCGCTGCAGCTCCCCACCGGACAGTTCGGTCGCGAGTCGCGGTGCGAACGCTTCGAGCTCGAGCCGTTCGACGACCCGGTCCACCACCTCGCGGTCGTGCGCGGTCTCGGATCCGAAGCGCGGGATGTGCGGGGTGCGGCCGAGGTGGATCAGTTCCCTGACGGTGACACCTTCCGGCACCACGGGGCGTTGCGGCATCAGCGCGACCGCGCGTGCCATGTCCCGACGTCCGGCGCGCCCCGGCACGATGTCGGCGACCTGCAGGTGACCGGTGGCCGGCACGAGCCCGGCGAGGACGTGCAGCAGGGTGGTCTTGCCCGACCCGTTGGGTCCGACCAGCGACACCCAGGAGCCGGCGGTGACGTTCAGGTCGACGCGGTGCAGCACCTCGATGCCACCGCGTTCGGCGCCGAGCTGCCGGCACGACACCGTCACGGTCCCGGTGGGGAGAACATCGCTTTTCATCGGACACCTCGGCTACGTCTGAGCACGACGAGGAAGAAGGGCGCCCCGATCGCCGCGGTCACGACACCGATCGGCAGTTCGGCGGGCGACATGACGGTACGGGCCAGGACGTCCGCGAGGACGAGGAAGGATGCGCCCACCAGCAGGGACAGCGGCAGCAGGAGTCGGTGGCCGGGTCCGGCGAGCAGCCGTACCGCGTGGGGCACGACGATGCCGACGAAGCCGATGAGACCGCTCGCCGAGACGACGGCCGCAGTTCCGAGCGTCGCGACGCACACGAGCAACAGCCGCACGCGCGCCGGGTCGATCCCGAGGCTCGCGGCTTCGACGTCGCCGACCGCCATGACATCGAGTGTGCGCCGGTGCAGCACGATGATCGCGACGGTGACCACGACGTACGGCAGGACCACGACGACATCGGACCATCCGTCGGTGGACAGGCGGCCGAGCATCCACGAGTACACCTGCCGCAGCGTGTCGTCGTGCAGCTGCATGAAGAACGTCTGGATCGCGTTGGCGAAGGCTGCGACGGCGACCCCGGCGAGGATGATGACGACTTCCGAGCGGCTTCCGCCGACGGTGCGGCCCAGCGAGTAGGTTGCGCCGACGGCGAGCAATCCACCCGCGAACGCTGCGACGGGGACCCCGGCGAACCCGGCCGCGCCGCCCACGACGATGGCGAGGGTCGCGCCGAGACCGGCGCCACTGGACACCCCGAGCAGGTAGGGATCGGCGAGCGGGTTGCGGAAGACACCCTGGTAGGCCGCGCCGGCGATGGCCAGCATCGCACCGACCAGCACGCCGAGCACCACACGCGGCATCCGGATGTTCCACAGGATGGCCTGCTGACGCGTGCTCAGTCCCGAATCGACGTCGACGAACGGCAGGCGGTCGGCGATGTCGAGCAGCACCCCTCCCGGGGTGAGACCGGCCGGTCCGACGAGGATCCCGACCAGCATCGCGGCGAACAGGACGAGCACCGCGCCGGTCAGCACGAGCACGGTGCGCGGCAGTACCCGCGCACCACCGGGTGGCAGGGCGCGGGTACTGCGGCGCGACAGAGAGATCAAGGCGTGGGCTGGGCCGCGGGGATGGCGCCGACGATCCGGGCGATCTCGCGCATCAGGTCCACGACGCGCGGACCCCAGCGACTCGCGATGTCCTCGTCGAGGACGTAGACGTGACCGTCACGGACGGCGCTGAGCTCGTTCCAACCCGCACGCTGTGCGACGACCTCGGGCGTGACGCCGCAGCACTGTCCGTCGGCCAGGAAGATCACGTCGGGGTTCTGTTCGAGGACGTACTCGGCGGACAGCTGCGGGTAACCGTTGCCGCCGGTCGCGATCGAGGTCAGGCCCAGCATCGAGTAGATATCGCCGATATAGGTGTCGTCGGTGACGGTGTAGAAGGTGTTGTCGAGCTCGTGGTAGTAGGTCAGCGGGGTCTCACGCTCCGGGAGGCCCGCGAGAATCCCGTCGATGTCCGTCTTCATCTGCGCGACGAGTTCGGCGGCGTCACCGACGTGTCCGGTGGCGGCTCCCAGCTGCTCGATCTGGGCATAGGTGTCGTCCAGCTTCCCGGCGGCGGGAAGGATCAACGTCTCGACACCGGCCTGTTCGAGTCCCGCGACGAGATCGGCGGTGTCGGCGTTGGCGACGACCAGGTCGGGTTCGTAACCGAGGATCGCCTCGACGTTCGGGGTGTAGCCCGACAAGTCGGTGACGGGCGCGTCGGCCGGGTAGTCGGATCGGTCGTCGACCGCGACCACCTGGTCACCGGCACCGATGGCGTAGAGCATCTCGGTGCTGGTGGGGCTCAGGGAGACGATGGCCTGCGGAGCATCGGCGGAAGCGGTGCCGGTGTCACCGGCCGCCGACGAGTCGTCGCTGTTCGAGCACCCCGCGGCGAGGAGAGCGAAGGCGGTCAGTCCGGCGGCGAACAGCCGTCGGGAGTTGTCGAGGGGCACAGCCATCCTCCGTTGTTCGGAGGACGAAAACAGCACGGCTGCAACAGGCGGTTGCGGCACGCCACCGTCCTTCGTCCGAGGACCAGTACGTACGGACCCTCCGCGCCGGCCGACCTGGCTCACCCCGTATCGGGACTCACAGTTGCGGGACAGCGCCGGATTCTCACCGGCTTCACCGAAAACGCAGCGGGTGCCCTACCGGATCGGCAGGACACCCGCAGCGTAGCTCACGGCTTCGCAGGTCAGGACAGCGCCTGCTGGAGATCTTCGAGAAGATCCTCGGGATCCTCGAGGCCGACGGACAGTCGCACCACACCGTCGGACAGGCCGATCGCGGCCCGGCCCTCGGGTCCCATCGCCCGGTGGGTGGTGGTCGCCGGGTGGGTGACGAGCGACTTGGCGTCGCCGAGATTGTTCGAGATGTCGACGATACGCAGCTTGTTCAGCAGCTCGAAGGCGCGTTTCTTGCCCTCGCCCTCCGGGGCGTCGAGTTCGAACGTGATGATCGTGCCGCCGCCGCTCATCTGCGACTTCGCGAGTTCGTATTGCGGGTGCGATTCGAGATAGGGGTACTTGACCCACCGCACTGCCTCCTGCGATTCGAGGAACTGCGCGATGCGCAGCGTCGAATCGACCGAGGCCCGCAACCGCACCGGCATGGTCTCGAGACCCTTGAGCAGCGTCCACGCGTTGAACGGGCTCAGCGACGGCCCGGTGTGGCGGATGAGCTTCTGCACCGGCCCGTCGATGTAGTCGGCGGGTCCGAGGATCGCACCGCCGAGCACACGGCCCTGGCCGTCGATGTGCTTGGTGCCGGAGTACACGACGACGTCGGCACCGAGATCGAGGCTGCGCTGCAGCAGCGGGGTGGCGAAGACGTTGTCCAGCACCACCTTCGCGCCCGCCGCATGCGCCATCTCGGAGACGCGACGCACGTCGACGAGGGTCTGCATGGGGTTCGAGGGGGTCTCGAAGAAGACCGCGGTGGTGGGCACCGACAGTGCCTTCTCCCACTGGTCGAGATCCTCGCCGTCGACGAACACCGTCTCGACGCCCCAGCGGGGCAGGATCTCGTTGCACACGACGAAGCACGAACCGAAGAGGCTGCGTGCCGCGACGAGGCGGTCGCCCTTGCCGAGCAACGCGGCGAGCGCGGTGAACACCGCGGACATGCCGGACGCGGTGGCGTACGCTCCCTCGGCACCGTCGAGCAGGCGCAGGCGCTCCTCGAACATCTTCACCGTGGGGTTGCCGTAGCGGGAGTAGACGAAATGGTCGACGTCGCCGGTGAAAGCGGCCTCGGCGGCCTCGGCCGACTCGTAGACGAACCCGGAGTTGAGGTAAAGGGCCTCGGAGGTCTCCTCGAAACCGGATCGGAGGGTGCCGCCGCGCACGCCGAGCGTGGCGGGACGAACGGTGTCGGGCAGCGATTTGCTGAACGCGCCGCCCTGGGGGATGGAACTCACGACTGCCTCCACGGCAGGCCCGCGGCCCGCCAGCCCTCGGCACCTCGATGGCCTTCGCCGTCGAGAGCGCCTTCGAATCCTTCGAGAACGTTGTAGGCGGGGGTCAGGCCCGCGGCGGTGGCGGCTTCGGCCGCACCGATCGAGCGCTGACCCGAGCGACACAGGAAGATCACCGGCCCGCCGCCGATACCCGCTGCCCGCAGATCCTCGACGAAGGTCGGATTCGGGGCGCCGTCGGGGTAACGAACCCACTCGACGAACACGGTCCGGCGACCGAGCGACGAGGTTTCGGGGACCCCGACGTATTTCCACTCGGCTTCGGTCCGCACATCGACGAGCACGGCATCCGGATCACCGTGCAGCAGGTCCCATGCCTGCCGCGGCGTTATATCACCTGCGTAGCTCACCCGGACATGTTTTCACAGTTCGCGCTGGGACGTACACGCGGGCATCGCTTCGTATACGCACGGGCACCGATTCAGAATCGGCAGATCCTCCACACGTCGTCGATGCGGACGACCTGCCACGTCTCGGTCTGCGTCTGCCCGTCGAGGCCGGTCCGGACGTCCACGGTGGCCCGATCGCCGTCCACGGAGATGTTCTGCGCGGCCTGCAGCTCGACACGCCCCTCGACGTCCGCGAGCGGCGCATCGTCGGGGGACAGTTCGCTGCACCGCAGCCGGTCGAGGATCGGTCTGTCGTTCTCGTTGTGAGCGGAGACGTAGTCGGTGACGGCGCGGCGCACCATCTCGTCCTCCGTGAGGTCGGCGCCCGGCGGGGAGAACATCTGGGCACCGAAGACGACGAGGACGAGCACCACCAGGACCGCGAGGGCTCCCAGGAAGGGCCCTGTGCTGCTACTGGTGGGACCGTCGGGATCCGGACCGGGATCGGGATCGGGATCGGGTTCGGGGGCTCCGCGCTTGGCCATGCGCTCGATCCTAGTGGGAACGAGGTCGCCGCCTGTCACGACCACATTTGCCCTGAAAACCCTCTCGAGGTAGGAATTGGGGCATGGCCACCACGCAGCTCGTTCGACGCCTCGCCGTCGACCTGTGTCGTATGGGTGCCCACATGTGTTGTCGCTGAAGCGATTCGTTCGACGGCTCGATTCATCCTCTTTCGCCGTCATCCCCGCGCGACCTGCGCCCGGCCCACTGAGGGCAGCCTTAATTTAAGCTGGATATGTCCGTCCGCACACCGAAGAGGTAGTTGATCCCCTGATGACCGATCAGACTCGTCCCCTTCGCGTCGCGATCGTCGGTGCCGGTCCCGCCGGTATCTACGCCGCCGATGCGCTCATGAAGTCCGACACTGCGCAGGATCCCGGGGTCAGCATCGACCTGTTCGAGCGCATGCCGGCACCGTTCGGTCTGATCCGTTACGGTGTCGCTCCCGATCATCCGCGCATCAAGGGCATCATCACCGCCCTGCACAAAGTGCTCGACAAGCCGCAGATCCGGTTGCTCGGCAACCTCGACTACGGCACCGACTTCACCCTCGACGACCTCCAGCGTTTCTACGATGCGGTGATCTTCTCCACCGGCGCGAACGCGGACCGCGCGCTGAACATCCCCGGCATCGACCTCGACGGCAGCTACGGCGCCGCCGACTTCGTGTCCTGGTACGACGGTCACCCCGACGTGCCGCGCACCTGGCCGCTCGAGGCGGAGAAGGTCGCCGTCCTCGGTGTCGGCAACGTCGCTCTCGACGTCGCCCGCGTGCTCGCCAAGACCGGCGACGAGCTGCTGCCGACGGAGATCCCGCCGAACGTCTACGAGGGCCTGAAGAACAACAAGGCCGTCGAGGTGCACGTCTTCGGTCGCCGTGGCCCGGCACAGGCCAAGTTCACGCCGCTCGAGTTGCGCGAACTCGACCACTCCCCGACCATCGAGGTCATCGTCGACCCCGAGGACATCGACTACGACGAGGCCTCCGAACAGGCCCGCCGCAACTCCAAGCAGGTCGACATGGTCGCCAACACCCTGCAGGACTGGGCGATCCGCGACGTGGGCGACCGCCCGCACAAACTGTTCCTGCACTTCTTCGAGTCCCCGCACGAGATCCTCGGTGAGGACGGCAAGGTCGTCGGGCTGCGCACCGAGCGCACCGAACTCGACGGCACCGGCAACGTCCGCGGCACCGGAAAATTCCGCGATTGGGACGTCCAGGCCGTCTACCGCGCGGTCGGCTACCTGTCGCAGAACATCGCCAAGCTGCCCTTCGACGAGCAGGCCGGCACCGTGCCCAACGAGGCCGGTCGTGTGCTCGCCGACGAGGCGACCGAGGGCCCGGACCGGTTCCTGCCGTACACCTACGTCACCGGCTGGATCAAGCGCGGCCCCGTGGGCCTGATCGGCCACACCAAGGGCGACGCGAACGAGACCGTCGCGAACCTGCTCGAGGATCGTGCCGCCGGTCGTCTGAACGACCCGGAGGATCCGTCCGAGGACGCGATCGTGAAGTTCCTCGAGGACAAGCAGCTGCCGTACACCACCTGGCAGGGCTGGTACCGCCTCGACGCGCACGAGCGCAGCCTCGGTGAGGCCGAGGGTCGCGAGCGGGTCAAGGTCGTCGAGCGCGAGGACATGTTCCGCGCGAGCGAGCCGCACAAGTCGTGATCTGCGCCTGAGCCCGACGACCGAGGAGGGACCCGTCCGTGCGGACGGGTCCCTCCTCGCATTCCGGGCTCAGGTGAACAGGACCGCTCCCAGCCACACCGAGGCCGCGACGAGTCCGCCGAACAACTCGACGAGGATCGACAACGCGACGGCCTTGGTGGCCGCCACGGTCGAGACCCACGCGTCGCGATGAGTGCGGTGCCGCTGCACCTCGGACAGGTACATACCGAGCAGGAAGCCCAGGAACAGGCCGACGACGGGGACGACGAAGAACCCGACGATACCGAGCAGCCCGGCGAGGATCAGCGACCGGTTCGGCACGCCCGCCTGCTGCAGTCGCTTCCCGGGCCAGGTGTACTTCACGATGCCGGTGACCAGCAACGCCGCCGTCGCCACGCCGAGCACGACCCACGCGGTGGTGCCTCCCGTGACGAACGCCCACACTGCGATCGCCCCGAAGATCAGCAGGACGCCGGGCAGGATCGGCAGCACGATCCCGAGCAGGCCGACGAGGATCGCCAGCCCGACGAGCAGTTCGCCCCCGGCACTCACGGCGCCACCGGGTGGGCCGAGCGGGCGGAAGACAGCGGAGTACCGGGACGCGGTGGCAGCATGGTGGGACTATATGTGCCACCGGTCCACGCCCCCCGGGAGGACGCGATGAGCAGTACCAGGCCTCACAGCCCGAAGAGTGCATCGGACGCCGGCTCCGCCGCGATGCGCGGCGACGTCCGGTACTTCACGACCCCCGCTGTCGATCCCGCCGAGACGGTCGAGTGGCAGCGACGCGACGCGCGGATCGTGCACCACGGCACCGGGCGCGTCGTCTTCGAGCAGACGGATGTGGAGTTCCCTGCCTTCTGGTCGCAGAACGCCACCGACATCGTCACGCAGAAGTACTTCCGCGGGCAGCTCGGGCACCCCGATCGTGAACACTCGCTGCGCGACGTGATCGCGCGCATCGTCGACACGATCACCGCCTGGGGGCACACCGACGGCCATCTCGACGACCCGGAGGCGTTCGCCGCCGAACTGACCTGTCTGCTGATCCACCAGCGGGCCTCGTTCAACAGTCCCGTCTGGTTCAACATCGGGGTGCCGAACACTCCGCAGCAGGCCAGTGCGTGTTTCATCCTGTCGGTCGACGACAGTATCGATTCGATCCTCGAGTGGTACCGCCAGGAAGCGGTGATCTTCAAGGGCGGGTCGGGAGCCGGGGTGAACCTCTCCCGGATCCGCTCGTCGGCCGAACCGCTGACCGGCGGTGGAAGCGCATCCGGTCCGGTCAGCTTCATGCGCGGCGCCGACGCGTCGGCCGGCACGATCAAGTCCGGCGGCAAGACCCGGCGGGCCGCCAAGATGGTGATCCTCGACGTCGGCCATCCCGACGTCGAGGAGTTCGTCGACTGCAAGGCGATCGAGGAACGCAAGGCGCGGGTGCTCGCCGAGGCCGGTTTCGACATGGACCTCGACGGCGCCGACATCCATTCGGTGCAGTACCAGAACGCGAACAATTCGGTGCGCGTGACCGACGAGTTCATGCACGCGGTGGTGGCCGACGCCGAGTGGCCCCTGCGCGCCGTGACGACCGGCGAGACCGTCCGGACGGTGCGCGCGCGAGAGTTGTTGGAACGCATAGCATCCGCCACCTGGGAATGCGCCGACCCCGGCATCCAGTACGACACGACGATCAACGCCTGGCACACCGCCTCCGCGACCGGACGGATCAACGCGTCGAATCCCTGCTCGGAGTACATGCATCTCGACGATTCGGCCTGCAATCTCGCGAGCCTGAATCTGCTCACCTTCCTCCGCGAGGACGGCACCTTCGACGTCGACGGTTTCCGTCACGCCGTGGCGGTGATGCTCACCGCGCAGGAGATCCTCGTCGGCCGCGCCGACTACCCCACCGAGCGCATCGGTGAGACGTCGCGTCGGTTCCGGCAGCTCGGACTCGGTTACGCCAATCTCGGTGCGCTGCTCATGGCTTCGGGCCTGCCCTACGACAGCGAGGGAGGCCGCGCGACCGCGGCGGCGATCACCGCGCTGATGACCGGGCACGCCTACGCCGTCTCGGCCGATCTGGCGCGGCGCCTCGGCCCGTTCGACGGGTTCGACGAGAACCGCGCGCCGATGCTCGACGTGCTGGGCAAGCATCGAGGGGCACTCGACGACATCGACGCCGATCTCGCCCCGGCCGACGTGCTCGAAGCCGCGCGGCAGGCGTGGGATCGCGCGGTGACCGACGGCACCGCCCACGGCGTGCGCAACAGCCAGGTCAGCGTTCTCGCCCCCACCGGCACCATCGGACTCGCGATGGACTGCGACACCACCGGTATCGAACCGGATCTGGCGTTGGTGAAGACCAAGAAACTCGTCGGGGGTGGCAGCCTCACGATCGTCAATCGCAGTGTGCCACGCGCATTGTCGCGTCTGGGTTACGGCCCGTCGGAGGTCGCCGACATCGTCGCGCATCTCGATCTGCACCACGATCTCGCCGGCGCGCCGCACGTTCGCGGCGAGCACGCACCGGTGTTCGCGACCTCCATGGGCGACAACGTCATCTCGCCGCGCGGCCACGTCGCGATGATGGCCGCGGTGCAGCCCTTCCTGTCGGGTGCGATCTCGAAGACGGTGAACCTGCCCGAGTCCGCGACCGTCGACGACATCGCCGACATGTATGTCGACGCGTGGCGGCTGGGCGTGAAGGCCCTCGCGATCTACCGCGACAACTGCAAACTGGGACAACCGTTGTCGACGTCGTCGCGCCCTGCTGTCGCAGAAGCGGCGGCGTCGTCCGCGGCGCCTCGCCGCGAGCGGCTCCCGCGCACCCGCACTTCGCGGACGTTCGAGTTCCGGGTGGCGGACTGCAAGGGCTTCGTCACGATCGGTGAGTACGACGACGGGCGTCCCGGCGAGATGTTCCTGCGCGTGTCCAAACAGGGCTCGACGCTCGCCGGCATCATGGACGCCTTCTCGATGTCGGTCAGTTACGGTCTGCAGTACGGGGTCCCGTTGCGCACCTTCGTCCGGGCCTTCACGAGTACGCGTTTCGAGCCGGCCGGGATCACCGACGATCCGGATCTGCGGATCGCCACGTCGATCCTCGACTACATCTTCCGGCGACTGGCGGTCGACTATCTCGAACCCGACGAGCGCGCCGAACTGGGCATCCTGACCGTCGCCGAGCGTTCGGTGCCCGACACCCCCACGCTCACGCCGTACACGAGCACGCCGCCGGTGCGTGATCCCGATCCGCCGGCGACCGCACGGCGCAGCACGCATGCGGACTCCCCGGGTGGGTTCGCCGCGCCGTCACCGTCGAATCCGGACGCGCCGTACTGCATGCAGTGCGGGGTGAAGATGCAACGGGCCGGATCGTGCCACGCCTGCCCGTCCTGTGGGAACACCAGCGGCTGCAGCTGAGGTGATGCGTCCATACTGGCGCGATGGTCCTGGGAGTCGACACCGAACTGACATTGACGGCCGCAGGTACGGTCTTCCTCCTCGCGCTCGCTCTCGGCGTGTGGAAGTACCGGCAGATGGCGACGTCCGACGACCACCTCGCGCACCCGTACGTCGACATCGCCCACCGATCGGCCCTGATGTACTCCTTCGCGACGCTGCTGGTCGCGGTGTTCGTCGAGCTCAGCGCGTGGCCCACCGCAGTGAACCTCGCCGCGGCCGCGGTGATCGTGGTGTTCTTCGTCGGTGCGATCGCGAGCTATGTCGTGCACGGTGCGCTGCGCGACACCACGAATCAGTTCGCGCGTCCGGTGCGCGGGACGGGTCCGGCGATGGCCGCGCTGATCGTCGGTGAGATGGGTGGCTTCGCGGTGCTGTTCGCCGGCTTCCTGTGGGGTGCCTTCGCAAGCTGAGGCCGCGTCAGGTGCGGTGTTCGAGCAACGACAGGACGTTGCCGTGCGGGTCGCGGAACCACGCGACCCGCATACCGTCGGGTGCGGTCCACGCGTCGTGGTCGTCCTGATCCATGCCGTTGTACCGGATGAACTCCACGCCGTGCTCGCGCAGTCGTTCGACGGTGCCGTCCAGATCGGATACCCGCCAGCCCAGCACGGTGTAGCCGGTCTCCTCGCGCGACTGCACGAGGGTCACCCGGACCGGTGCGCCGTCGCCTCCGTCGAGGACGAGCGCGAAGGGGTCGCGGGAGAGCTTCCGGAAGCGCAGGGTGTCGACGTAGAACATCTCCGAGACGTCGAGGTCGGTGCTCGGGACGAAGCTCACGAGTTGGCCGGTGATCGTCATACGTCCACTGTGCTCCGGAGCGCCCGAGTGCGACAGCGGATTCGGCGGATTCACGCCCCCACCTCGGCGATCCGGCGACTAGGCTCTCGATCATGAGTACCTCGGAGATCGCTACGGTCCTGGCCTGGCACGACGCTGTGAACAGCAACGACATCGACACGCTCGTGCAGTTGTCGAGCGACGACATCGTGCTCCCCACCCCCGACGACGATCCCGACCAAGGACTCGACGAACTGCGCGAGTGGGCGACGACGGCAGGGGTCACGCTGCAACCGGGCCGCCTGTTCGTCCACCACGGAATCGTGGTGGTCGAGGAGACGGCGACCTGGGCGTCCGATCCGGGGCCTCGTGAGGAGGCGATCGCCTTCCGGGTGGTCGACGACCAGGTGGTCACCGTCGTCCGCCACGCCGATCTCGGCGAGGCCTTCGAGGCGACCGGACTGAGCGAGGCCGACCTCTACGAGGAGTGAGCCACTCCCGACGACCGGAACCCCAGTGACCGGAACCATATTCTGAACGCTCGCTAAGGTACTCTCCGTTGCGACAGTCCCTACACATCGGAGCGAGGTTCGTCGAGTGTCCGCTGAAGCTGTTGAGAAGAAGGGTCCGCTCGCGGGTGTCCGCGTCGTCGAGTTCAAGGGGCTCGGTCCCGGCCCGCACGCCGCGACCCTGCTCGCCGATCTCGGCGCCGATGTCGTCATCGTGCAGCGCCCCGGTGAGATCCCGCCGGCGGGACAGCGCGACCCGATTCAGCGCAACCGTCGTGTCGTGGAGGCCGACCTCAAGGATCCCGCCGACATCGAGAAGGTCCTGGGTCTGCTCGAGCGCGCCGACGTCCTCATCGAGGGTTTCCGTCCCGGCGTCACCGAACGGCTCGGCCTCGGACCGGATGTGGTCCTCGAGCGCAACCCGCGCATCGTCTACGGCCGCATGACCGGTTGGGGCCAGGAGGGCCCGCTCGCGAACGCGGCCGGCCACGACATCAACTACATCTCGCTCACCGGTGTGCTGCACGCGATCGGCCGTAAGGGTGAGCGTCCGGTGCCGCCGCTGAACATGGTGGGCGACTTCGGCGGCGGTTCGATGTTCCTCGTCTTCGGCATCCTCTCCGCCCTCGTCGAGCGGCAGACCTCCGGCAAGGGCCAGGTCGTCGACGCGGCGATGGTCGACGGTGCCCTCGCGCTCTCGCACATGATGTGGGCGTTCCGCGGCCGCGGTGTGTGGTCGGACGAGCGCGGCGTCAACCTGCTCGACACCGGCGCACCGTTCTACGACGTCTACGAGACCAAGGACGGCAAGTACATGGCCGTCGGCTCCATCGAGCCGCAGTTCTACGCACTGCTGCTGCAGGGCCTCGAGCTCGATCCGGCCGACCTGCCGCACCAGCTCGACACCTCCCGCTGGGCGGAGACGAAGAAGATCTTCACCGAGAAGTTCCTGTCGAAGACGCGCGACGAGTGGACCGAGATCTTCCTCGGCACCGATGCCTGCGTCTCCCCGGTCCTCACCTGGGCCGAGGCGGAGAAGAACGAGCATCTCGTCGCCCGCGGATCACTGATCGAGATCGACGGCACCGTGCAGCACGCACCGGCGCCACGCTTCTCCCGCACACCCGCCGGCGAGCCGGGGGCACCGGCGGCCGAGGCCACCGACATCGACACCCTCTGGGTCTGATCCGGCAGCCCGAGCCCGCCGACGCTCCGACGATCGTCCTGGCGCACAGGATCAGACGACGAGCCGCGCCTCGTCGGGCGTGCGTCCGGAGGCCACCTGGTCGTAGGCGGCGGCCATGGCCTCGACGGCGTCGTCGAGGACCTCCGCGTCCTGCGTATGCGGCAGGCGTACGAAGTGCTCGAACGCGCCCTGCACGCCGAAACGCGGACCGGCCGAGAGCAGCACGCCGTGAGACGGTGCGGCCGCAGCCAGCGAGGTCGACACCGGCTCGGGCATCCGCGCCCACAGCGACATCCCGCCCTGGCCCGGTGTGTACTCCCAGTCGGGTAACCGCCGGTCCAGGGCGTCGCACAGCGCACGACGTCGCTCCCGCAAGCCGGCGCGTCGGCGTTCGAGCAGCTCGTCGACATCCGAGAGCAGATGTGCGGCCGCGAGCTGTTCCATCACCGGGGTGCCCAGGTCGACGGCAGTCCGGGCTCCGGCCAGCCGGACGATCGTGTCGCGGTCGGCGCGGATCCACCCCACCCGCAGGCCGCCCCAGAGCGACTTCGCCGTCGAGCCCACCGTCACCACCGACGCTCCGGCGGGCATCGCCGCGACCGGCGGCGGCGGCGGGGCGTCGAGCCACAGATCGACCATCGACTCGTCGACGACGAGCGTGGTCCGCGTGTCGCGCATGATGCGGGCCAGTTCGGCACGGCCGTCCTCGTCGAGGCACAGGCCCGTGGGGTTGTGGAAGTCGGGGACGAGGAAGGCGGTGCGGGCGGCGGTCTGCCGGACGGCGCTGGCGACACCGTCGAGATCCCAACCGCCGTGCGGGCCGTTCTCCGGGCGCACCGGAACCGGCACCGGACGGGCGCCGTATCGGCGGATCGCTTCGAGCGCATTGGGATAGGTGGGGTGGTCGACGACCACCCGGTCGCCGGGATCGTCGAACACACCGAGCAGCAGGCGCATCGCGTGCTGCGCCCCGGAGGTGACCATGATCTGATCGGGCGAGGTGGGCAGTCCACGCTCGCGGTAGCGACGGGCGATGACCTCGCGCAGCACCGACACCCCGATCGGTTCCATGCCGTGCGAGTCGAGATAGGTCGACATCGACCGCAGCGCCGCCGCATACGCCGCCTCGATCTCCGTTGCAGGCGCGGGTAGCGAGGCATTGCTCAGATCGATCGCCGGACCGACCGGCATCCGGGATCCGGTGTTCTCGGAGCCCCGGCGAGCGGGCACCGCGACGGTGCTGCGGGCACCCTGTCGACTGCGCAGATAACCCTCTTCCCGTAGCGCCGCGTAGGCGGACGCGACGGTGGTGCGGCTCAGCGACAGGGCTGCGGCGAGCTCCCGCTCGCTGGGCAGGGCGACCCCGAGCGGAACACGACCGTCGTGCACGAGCAGGCGGATGCTGTCCGCGAGCGCCCGGTAGGCAGGACGAGGATCGGGGCGAGAGGAGCGACGGGAATGCGACTGCCCCGAATCCTGCCAGTTGCCGAGGTCGCGGACGAGCGAACCGGCTCCGATCGCTCGAGTGATCATCGATCCAGTATGCCCCGCGCCGCGCGGGCGGGATCAGGCCGGTGGATCGAGCACCTGACGGAACAGGACCGTCCCTCGCGAGTCGAGCAACTCGACCCGCATCTGCCTCGTCCCTCCGTCGATGAACACCTCCCCGAAGTGCTGATATCCGTCCATCGGTGAGGTGTTCGCCGCCGGAGGCGCGTGCACGAAGACGGCCTCGGGCCCGAACGTCCCGTCCAGTTCGTCGGGTCCGAAAGCACCCGCGTTGAGCGGTCCCGAGACGAACTCCCAGAACTCGTCGAAGTCGGTGAACGATGCGCGTTCCGGCGAATAGTGATGCGCGGCCGTGTAGTGCACGTCGGCGGTCAACCACACGGTTCCGGTGATGCTGCGCGCCTTGACCGCCGACAGGATCTGCGCGATCTCCGATTCCCGACCCGACGGAGTGCCGTTGTCCCCGTTCGCGATTCCTTCGAAGGCCGTGTCGCCGTCAGGCACGACCAGGCCGATCGGGAGGTCGGCGGCGATGATCTTCCAGGTGGCGGTCGAGCGGGTGAGTTCGTCGATGAGCCACTGCGTCTGCGCG
The DNA here is from genome assembly GCF_004153645.1 of Rhodococcus sp. Q1. Lineage (NCBI taxonomy): Bacteria > Bacillati > Actinomycetota > Actinomycetes > Mycobacteriales > Nocardiaceae > Rhodococcus > Rhodococcus sp. Q1. The sequence continues at coordinate 303,020 of NZ_SDMJ01000005.1, forward strand.
CTGCCGAGTACCTGCCCTGCCGCGCCGACGTTGGTGCCGTTGGCGTCCTTGTAGGTCCGCATGTCGAGTACGAAGACGTCGAGCAGCGGTCCGTACCGCACGACCCGGTGGATACGCCCGTCGGCGGCCTCCGCCGGGTCGAGCGGAAGCCACTCGTGGAACGCACGGAAAGCCCGCTTCGCCAGGATGTCCACGTTCTTCTCGGTGTACTGCTCGAGATCCAGGATCTCTCCCGCGTACCAGTTGTTGACGGTCTCGTGGTCGTCCCACTGCACGATCTGCGCGACGGAGGAGTTGAACCGCCGGTAGTTCTCGTCCATGAGGTTGTAGGCGTACTGGCCGCGGTACTCGTCGAGGGTCTGCGCCACGGCACTCTTGGCGTCGGTGACGATGTTGCGCCAGATCCGGCCGTCCGATAGTTCGACGGTCTCCTTCAGCGGATTGTCGGCATACACGACGTCACCGGAATGTACGAACAGGTGCGGGTCGCGACGGGCCATCGTGTCGAAGATCGTCATCCCGCCGAGGTCGGGATTGATGCCGAAGCCCTGACCGGCGGTGTCGCCGGACCACTGCAGCCTGATGTCGCCCGGGGCGGCCGGCGCGGTGCGGAACAGACCCGTCACCGGTTCGGACGTGGCACCGTCCTCACCTTCGAGGACGACACGGTAATGCACCTGTTCGCCGGCCGGCAGTCCCGTCAGCCGCAGCCGGCCGGTTCCGTCCGTCTCGGGGGTCAGCAGACCACCCACGTGCCGCACGGGGTCGGTGAAGGATTCGGTGGCTGCAGTCTCCACGACGAGCCGCGCAGGCCGATCCGAACGCGCCCACACGAGCGCCCCGTCGGCCCGCACGTCGCCGGTGGCCACACCGTGGGTGAGGATCGGCCGCTCACGGACCAGGCTCGGCGTCGCACCGGAATTTCCCGACGAGCATGCCACCGCCGGAGTCGCGAGGGCTCCGAGCGCGACGGTGCGCAGCAGGGTTCGACGGGACACGTACATGCTTCTTCTCCAGGGTCCGACGGATTGTGCGGGACGAGCGTGCACAATCCGTGCGAACCGTCGGTGAACGGCCAGTGAGGGCCGGGCGCCCGTCCGACGACGAAATCGGAACGGGCGTGAAGCTACCCCGTCAGCGGATGACGTCGCGCCGGACGATGGTCTCGTCGCGACCCGGCCCCACACCGATGCAGGAGATGTAGGCGCCGGAGAGCTCCTCGAGACGCAGCACGTAGTTCTGCGCGTTCTGCGGCAGCTCCTCGAAGGTGCGGGCATGGGAGATGTCCTCCCACCAGCCCGGCATCTCCTCGTAGATCGGCTTGGCGTGGTGCACGTCGGTCTGCGTCATCGGCATCTCGTCGATACGCACACCGTCGACCTCGTACCCGACGCAGATCGGCACGGTGTCGAGACCCGACAGCACGTCGAGCTTGGTGAGGAAGTAGTCGGTGATGCCGTTGACGCGGGTCGCATAGCGGGCGATGACGGCGTCGAACCATCCCGTGCGGCGTGCGCGGCCGGTGGTGACACCGACCTCTCCGCCCTGCTTCGCGAGGTAGGCGCCGTGGTCGTCGAACAGTTCGGTCGGGAACGGGCCCGAGCCGACGCGGGTGGTGTAGGCCTTGAGGATGCCCAGCACCGTCGTGATCCTGGCGGGGCCGATACCCGAACCGACTGCGGCGCCGCCGGCGGTGGGGTTGGACGACGTCACGTACGGATAGGTGCCGTGGTCGACGTCGAGGAGCGTGCCCTGCGAACCCTCGAGGAGGATCGTGTCGCCGCGATCGAGGGCCTTGTTCAGTTCGAGGCGGGTGTCGGTGATGCGGTGCGTGAAGCTCTCCGCCTGCGCGAGCACCTCGTCGACGACCTGCTGCGGGTCGAGTGCCTTGCGGTTGTAGATCTTGACGAGCACCTGGTTCTTGAATTCCAGTGCGGCCTCGACCTTCTGGGTGAGGATCTTCTCGTCGAGCACGTCGGCGACCCGCACGCCCACACGGGCGATCTTGTCCTGGTAGCAGGGGCCGATACCGCGGCCGGTGGTGCCGATCTTCTTCTTGCCGAGGAAGCGTTCGGTGACCTTGTCGATGGCCACGTGGTACGGCATGATCAGGTGCGCGTCGGCCGAGAGCAGCAGACGGCTGGTGTCCACGTCGCGCTTCTCGAGACCTTCGAGTTCGGTGAGCAGCACACCCGGATCCACCACGACACCGTTGCCGATGACGTTGTTGACGCCGGGCGTCAGGATGCCCGACGGGATCAGGTGCAGGGCGAACTTGTCGCCGTTGGGCAGCACCACCGTGTGACCGGCGTTGTTGCCGCCCTGGTAGCGCACGACCCACTGCAGACGTCCGCCGAGTAGATCGGTAGCTTTGCCCTTGCCCTCGTCGCCCCACTGGGCTCCGATCAGGACGATTGCCGGCATGTCGCGCTCTCCTCAGGCAGGTGTCTACGTGCGGGCGGTCTCGCCTGCAGGGTCCTGCCCAACCGGGCAGCAGCCGGGACCACAGTGTAGTCCACCCTCGGACGAGCGCGGATGACGGTCCGGCAGAACCGCCCGGAGCTGCGGCGCGCGGCGGCGGGTCGCCGACCCACCCGGCCACCGGCTTCCCATTACAGTGGACACAGCCGAGAGCCCGACGAACCCGACCCCTCGAGGAGACCCGTTGACCCCGGTAGTGCTCAGATGCGGTGACGTGCCATTGCCGTTGGCGCTGACCCCCGTGACCGCACTTTCTGCGCCTGCCCTCCCCGAGAAGGACGACTTCGAGGACGTCTTCGCCCACCTCGAGTCGGTGGAGGACCCCCGTCTGGTCCTCGTGGGCGACGATGCGGCCTTCGCTGCGACCGTCACCCGCCTGATGCGCACCGAACGTCTCGACCTGGAGATCGCGTACGTCCCGGAGAAGCGCACCCCCGCCACCGAGGCGTACGGACTGCGGACGGGGTCCAAGGCCGCCACCGTCGCCCTCCAGGGCGTCGCGAAACCGCTGCCGCTCATCCGCGACGACGCCGGCATCGCCCTCGTCGGCCGCGCGTTGCTGTGCGGTGACGAGGACGAGGCGCTCGTCGGAGAGGCCTACGTCGACGACACCCGCCTGTTCTCCGGCACCGTGCCCGGCATCCGCGTCGAACCCACCCCGGCGATGCCCGGTCTTCGGGCCGCGATCGACCGGCCTCGCTGGTTCGGCGGATACAAGTGGCTGACGGGCCGGGCGATGCAGCTGGGTTCCCCCGCCACGGTCGTCACCCGCGACGGGGTAGCGAACCCCAGGGCCCTCAAGCGGTCGACCTTCTACCGGCACGACAAGAAGTGGAAGCTCGTCCGCTGAACCCTTCTCAGCCGACGTTCACGCCGTAATCCCGCGCGATGCCCGCCAGGCCCGACGCGTAGCCCTGGCCGATGGCGCGGAACTTCCACTCCCCACCGTGGCGGTACAGCTCGCCGAAGACCATCGCGGTCTCGGTGGACGCGTCCTCGGTGAGGTCGTAGCGGGCGAGCTCCCGGTTGTCGGCACGGTCGACGACGCGGATGAACGCGTTGCGCACCTGGCCGAACGACTGGCCGCGCGCGTCGGCATCGTGGATCGACACCGGGAAGACGATCGACTTGACCTCCGCCGGAACGGCGACGAGGTCGACGTTCACGCTCTCGTCGTCGCCCTCACCCTCCCCGGTGAGGTTGTCGCCGGTGTGCTCGACCGAGCCGTCGGGCGAACGCAGGTTGTTGTAGAAGACGAAATGCTGGTCGGACAGGACCTTGCCGTTCTCACTCGTCAGCAACGCGCTGGCGTCGAGATCGAAATCCACGCCGGTCGTCGCCCGCACATCCCAGCCGAGACCCACCGTCACCGCCGTCAGGTTCGGAGCCTCCTTCGACAGCGAGACGTTGCCGCCCTTGGCCAAGCTCACACCCATACCGAATCCTCTCGCTCGATGATCGTTGCTAACCGCCACCCTAGTGAAGACCGGACGAGTCGGGCAGGGACGTGTGAATGCCTCCTCCCCCGGGTATGCGCCGAGCACCGGACGAAGGCCGGGGACGGCGTTCCCGGCCATTCGGCGTGTACGGCGAATGTCGCGCGGGGGAGAAGAGGGGTCGGCTGTGGTGATTCGGGTCGCGTCGGTACCTGCGTCGCACGTCTACGTCCGGCACCTCGCGTGCCCGGAGGGTGACGACGTGATCCGGTTGTGCGGACCCGATTCCGGCCGACGGCCGCAAGGTGCCCGGTGGCTGGTGGCCGCCGTTGATGCTCGAACCGGGCTGGGTGAGCGACCACCACGAGGAATTCGACGTCTTCCACGTCCATTTCGGCTTCGACGCGATCGGCGCGGAACAACTGCAGGACGCCGTCGCCGAACTCGCCGAGCATCACAAGCCACTCGTGTACACGGTCCACGATCTGCGCAATCCGCACCACCCGGAGCCGGGCGAGCACCACAAGCAGCTCGACGTGCTGATTCCCGCTGCGGACGAACTGATCACCCTCACACCGGGCGCCGCCGAGCAGATCCGTCTGCGCTGGGGGCGGAAGGCGACGGTCCTGCCGCACCCGCACGTCGTCGAGCAGCCCTGGCTCGAGCGACCGCGCCGTAACGACGGACCGTTCGTCGTCGGGGTCCACGCGAAGAGTCTGCGGGCGAACATGGATCTGTTCCCCGTACTCGACACGCTCGCCGAGACGATGCGATCCCTGCCGGGCGCCGTACTGCAGATCGACGTGCACGACGAGGTCTTCGATCCCGACAACGCGTACTGGTACAACCCGGAAGCCGGGTCGCGCATCCTGCGGTACGGCGAGCAACCCCACGTGGACGTGCGTGTTCATCCGTACTTCTCCGACAACGAACTGTGGCAGTACCTCTCGGACCTGTCGGTGTCGGTGCTGCCCTACCGCTTCGGCACCCACTCGGGCTGGCTCGAGGCGTGCTACGACCTCGGCACCGCGGTGATCGCCCCGAGCTGCGGCTTCTACGGTGAGCAGCGCCGGTGCGGCGTGTACACCTTCGACGAGAACACCTTCGACGCCGACTCTCTCGACCGTTGCGTGCGTGAGTTGTACGAGACCAGGGATTTTCCGCGAGCCGCCTGGCCGCAACGCATGGATGAGCGTCGTGCACTCGCCCGTGCGCACCGCGACATCTACCTACGCGCGACGGGAGGGCGGAACGGATGACGTCGCCCTCGTTGCGTGTAGCCCTCATCGCGTCCAACAGATATCCGATTCGCCAGCCCTTCGCGGGCGGACTCGAAGCACACGTGTGGCACCTCGCGCACGCGCTCGGCAAGGACGGGCACGAGGTGACGCTCTTCGCCGCACCGGGCTCCGACCCCACACTTCCGGCCGAGTTCCTCGAAGTGCCCTCGTTCGAGGTCGGCGAACTCGCGCGAAGCGACGTGTCGATGCCGCCGGCGGACGGTTTCCTCGGCGACCACCACGCCTACCTGTCGTTGATGCTCGATCTCGCAGGGCCGTCGGCCGACGCCTTCGACGTCGTGCACAACCACAGCCTGCACTACCTGCCGATCGCGATGGCCCGGACACTGCGTACCCCGCTGCTGTGCACCCTGCACACGCCGCCGACGCCCTGGCTCGAGTCGGCGATGGCCACACCGGGTGGATGTCCGGGCACATTCGTCGCGGTCAGCCGCCACACCGCGGCGGCGTGGGAACACGCCACCCCCGGTCCGGTCGCGGTCGTGCCCAACGGCGTCGACCTCGGGGCATGGCCCGTCGGCCCGGGGGGTGACGACCTGATCTGGTTCGGCCGCCTCGTACCGGAGAAGGGTGCACACCTTGCGATCGAGGCCGCGCGGCGAGCCGGCTACCGAGTGCGGATCGCCGGGCCGATCAGCAACCGCGAGTACTTCTCCCGACACGTCGAACCGTTCCTCGGCCCCGACGTGACCTACCTCGGTCACCTGTCCCAACCCGATCTCGCTGCAGCGGTGGGAAATTCGGCGGCGTCTCTCATCACCCCGCAGTGGGACGAGCCGTACGGGCTCGTCGTCGCCGAGTCCCTCGCGTGCGGGACACCCGTGGTGGCCTTCGCTCGCGGCGGGATCCCGGAGGTGGTGGACGAGAGCAGCGGATGCCTCGTCGCGCCGGACGACATCGACGACCTCGCTGCGGCGGTGCCCTGCGCGGTCGGCCTCTCCCGTTCCTCCGCCCGGGCCCGCGCGGAGGAACGCTGTTCGGAACGCACGATGGTCGACGCGTACGTCTCGCTGTATCGGGAGCTCGCAGGAGCGGCATGATCGGCTACTACATCCATCATCACGGGCACGGGCACCGTACCCGTGCGAGCAGCATCTGCGCGCATCTGCAGGCGCCGGTGACGGCGTTGTCGTCGGCACCGCTCGGCAGCGCGTCGGATGCCTTCGACGACGTGGTGCTGCTCCCCCGCGACGACCTCGCCGTCGGCACCGCACAGGACCCGACGGCCCACGACGTCCTGCACTGGGTTCCCAGCCATGACGACGGTCTCCGCGAACGCATGCACGCGCTGGGTTCGTGGATCGCCGCGACGCGGCCGAGCCTGCTGGTGGTGGACGTATCGGTGGAAGTGACGCTCCTCGCCCGGCTGTACGGCATCCCCGTGGTGGTGCTGGCGATGCCGGGCGAACGCACCGATACCGCGCACACACTCGCGTACCGCATCGCCGACCACATCGTCGCGCCGTGGGCACAGGAGATCTACGACCCGCACTGGCTGCGCCCGTATATGGACAGGACATCGTATGTCGGGGGCATCAGCCGGTTCGACGGTCGTCCGGCACCCACCCGACCGTCCGCCGAGAAGCCGCGGGTGCTCGTGATGAGCGGCAGCGGCGGGTCGTCGATCACGGTCGACGATCTGCTCCGCTTCTCGGCCCGCTTCCCGGAGTACACGTGGGAAGGTCTCGGGGTCGCCGGGGGTCCGTGGGTCGACGACCCGTGGCCCGTCCTCGCGGGAGCCGATGTCGTGATCGGGCACGCGGGACAGAACACCGTCGCCGACATCGCGGCCGCCGCACGACCTGCAGTCGTCATCGCCGAACCCCGTCCGTTCGACGAACAGCACTCCACCGCAAAGGCTCTCGAGAAGTCCGGCCTGGCAGTGGGACTCGACGGCTGGCCCGGCCCCGGACGTTGGCCCGAACTGATCGAACGGGCACGCGGTCTCGACCCGATCGAGTGGAAACGCTGGCAGGTCGATGGCGCTGCGGCGCGGGCCGCCGCAATCCTGGACGAGCTCGCGGGGGCGCCGTGACCGTCTCGGTCGTCACCGTCGCCGCCGGTCGCAGCACGCATCTGCGGCGGCAACTCGACGGCCTCGCGCGCAGCACCCGAACACCCGACGAGCACATCGTCGTCGCGATGGGTGATCCGGAGGTCGCCGATGTGGTCGCTGCTGCGAAATCGCCGGCGCGGGTGGTGCCGATGGATGTCGGTTCCGGGCGCCTACCGGTCGCGGAAGCACGGAATCTCGGAGCCCGCGCGGCGTCGTCCGACCTGCTGGTCTTTCTCGACGTCGACTGCATCCCGTCCCCCGAGCTGCTCGAACGGTACATCGACGCAGCCGTGCGCCATCCCGCCGCGCTTCACTGCGGTCCCGTCACCTACCTGCCCGAGCCGGGACCCGGCGGCTACGACCTCGCCCGGCTCGGTGACTCCGTCGATCCGCACCCGGCCCGCCCGTTTCCACCCGACGACGAGATCGTGCTGAACGACGCACACGAGATGTTCTGGTCGCTCTCGTTCGCAGCCCGGCCACTCGTATGGGACCGTATCGGCGGCTTCTGCACCGCGTACCGGGGGTACGGCGGGGAGGACACCGATTTCGGTCAGAAGGCCGCGCGCGCCGGAGTCCCCATGGCATGGGTCGGGGGCGCCCACGCCTTCCACCAGTACCACCCGGTGTCGACTCCGCCGGTCGAGCATCTCGACGACATTCTCGTCAATGCCACACTGTTCCAGCAGCGTTGGGGCTGGTGGCCGATGCGGGGCTGGCTCGACGAATTCGAGCGGACGGGACTCGTCTCCTTCGACCCCGACACGCAGCGGTGGACGAAGGTGCGGACGACCGGCCCGTGAGAACTTTTCGTGCCGTGTGCTAATTTCGGCACCGTCATTGCGACGACGCACGAGGAAGCCGGTGTGATTCCGGCGCGGTCCCGCCACTGTGACCGGTAGAGCGATCTCCGGGAGCCAGATACTCACGTCGCCGTACCTCCTTGCCCGGGGCGGACTTCCCCGAGAGAGGGCGTAATCGCCATGCGTGTACGCGCAGCCTTTCCGACGCTCCTTGTCGCGCTGACCTCCGCAAGTCTTCTGCTCGCCGGATGTTCGCCGGCCACATCCGACACCGAGAACGCTGCCTCGGACGGGTGTATCACCGACTTCGACCCCTCGGTCGACTATTTTCCCGACAAGTCCGAGATCGTCGACGCCGAGAACTTCTCGATCACCTACGAGAAGAGCTACCAGGTACTTACCGTCGACGAGCCGTTCACGGGTGCACAACCCGAGTCGTACGTGCTGGTCAAGTGCGGTGCACCTGCCCCGGAGCTGTCGGGCGATCTGGCCACGGCCCAGCAGATCCAGGTGCCGATCACGAGCCTGTACTCCGGCTCGACCACCCATCTGCCACTGGTGACCGCGCTCGACGAGCTCGATGTGCTCACCGGCGTCTCGAACGGTTCGTATGTCTCCGACACCACCGTGATCGAACGCATCGAGTCCGGTGACATCGCCGAATACGCAGCGGGCGGCACGATCGACACCGAAGCCGTCGTGCTGGCCGCGCCCGACGTGGTGATGACCGGCGGCACCGACGACCCCGCCTACACGCAGCTGCGCGAGGCCGGGATCGGCGTGGTCGCCAACGCCGAATGGCTCGAGGCATCGCCGTTGGGGCGGGCCGAGTGGATCAAGGTCGTGGCTGCACTGACCGGCAAGGAGACCCGGGCCGCCGAGGTCTACGACGGTATCCGCGACCGGTATCTCGACGTCGCGGCGAAGGCCGCGGGCGTCGAGACCGTGCCCGTGCTGCTCGGCGGGATGTCGCAGGGCACCTGGTACATGTCCTCCGGCGGCAGTTACATGGGCCGGTTGTTCAGCGATGCCGGTGCCCGCTGGCCGTGGCAGGACGTAACGACCACCGGTTCGCTTCCCCTCGACTTCGAAACCGTGGTCGCCGAGGCCTCCGACGCCCCCACCTGGCTCGTAGTGAACAACAGCTGGAACTCGATCGGTGATGCCCTCGCCGACGACGAACGCTACGGATCACTGACCGCGGCCGCTGCGGGCCGGGTCTGGAACGCCAACAAGGCACTCGGGCCGAACGGTGGCAACGACTTCTACGAGCGCGGTGTGCTGCGCCCGGATCTGATCCTGTCCGATCTCGTCGCGATCCTGCACCCCGATCTTCTTCCCGGCCACGAGTTCACGTTCTACCGGCAGCTACCGGCATGACGTCGGTGCTGACCACCTCGGAGGTCACGGTCGATCAGCGACCTGCAACATCCGTGCGGGTGGGTCGCGTCACCGTCACGTTCGTGGCACTGGCGGCCGCGATCGTGGTCGCGGCAGTGCTGTCGGTGATCCTCGGATCGGTCACCGTTCCGCTCGACGAGACGCTGCGGGTGCTGGTCGGCGGTGTCGCGACCGACGCCCGGTGGGACATGGTGCTTCGTGATCTGCGTCTGCCGCGTACCGTCACCGCGCTTGCGGTGGGTGCGGCCCTGGGGATCGCCGGTCTGCAGATGCAGACGCTCTTCCGCAATGCCCTCGCCGACCCGTTCATCCTCGGCGCGAGCTCCGGCGCGAGCCTCGGGGTTGCCGTCGTGGTGGTCGCCGGGGGTGGCGGCGCCGGCGGATTCACGGCCGGGCTGGCAGGCCTCGGACGTGCCGGGGTGGTGATCGCCGCCGCGCTCGGAGCGGCCGCGGTACTTCTGTTGATCGTGCTGTTGTCACGGTGGGTGAAATCGGCTGTGACCTTGCTGTTGATCGGTGTGATGCTCGGCTCGGCAACCACCGCCGTCGTGTCCGTCCTCCTGGTCTACGCGGATCCGCAGCGCAGCCAGCAGTTCCTGGTGTGGGGCCTGGGCAGCTTCACGGCTACAACCTGGTCCGATTTGAGGCTGTTGGTCCCCGTGGTGGTCGGCGGGATCGCCGTCGCCCTGCTCACGGTGCGTGCGCTCAACGCGTTGCTGCTCGGTGAGGGATACGCCCGTTCGATGGGCATCGACATCCGGACCGTCCGGTTGACGACGGTGGTGTCGGCAGCATTGCTCGCCGGGGCCACCACGGCCTTCTGCGGGCCGATCGGCTTTCTCGGTCTCATCGTTCCGCACTTGGCCCGCATGGCATTCGGAACCTCGGATCATCGGGTACTCCTGCCTGGGGTAGCCCTGCTCGGAGGCCTGGTGGCCGTGATCTGCGGAATCGTGAGCCAGATGCCGGGGACCGACACCGTCTTCCCGCTCAACGCCGTCACGGCGCTCGTGGGTGCTCCCGTGGTGATCGTGGTGCTGATCCGATCCCGGCGCGGAGCACTGGGAGCAGCGCTGTGACCCCCGCGGGTGTGGAACTGCGCGACCTGACCATCGGCTACACCCGCCGCCGCGCCCTGCGCTCGAGCGCGGTCACGACGATCGCCGCGAACATCACTGCCGTCGCCCGCCGCGGTGAACTGACAGCCCTCGTCGGCCCCAACGGCGCCGGCAAATCGACTCTGCTGCGCACCCTGTGCGGACTGCAACCACCGTTGAGCGGGCAGGTATTCATCGATGGTGACGATCTCGCGACGGTGCGCCCCGCCGAGCTGGCGACCCGCATCTCGGTGGTCCTCACCGAACGCATCGACCCGGGGCTGCTTACCGTGCGCGAACTCGTCGCCCTCGGCCGAACCCCACATCTGCCGGCCAGCGCCCGACTCTCACCCGAAGACCGGGCCGCGGTGGACCGGGCCCTCGACGCCGTCGGTGCCGTGCCCCTGGCTTTGCGACAGTTCGCCGAACTGTCCGACGGCCAGCGCCAACGCGCCCTCACCGCCCGGGCGCTGGCCCAGGATCCGTCATTGCTCGTGCTCGACGAACCCACCTCCTTCCTCGACGTGCCCTCACGGGTCGAACTCGTCGACGTCCTCGGACGCCTGGCGCGCGAGCAGAATCTCGCGGTGGTGATGTCCACCCACGAACTCGAACTCGCAGTACGGGTGTCCGACCGGATGTGGCTGCTCGACTCGGACCGCACACTGACATGCGGCACCCCCGGTGCCCTGGCCGAATCCGGCCGTATCGGAGCGGCGTTCGATCGCGGACGCATGCGGTTCGATCCTCGCAGGATGGTGTTCGACCTGGAAGCGGAGGACAGCCGTGTCTGATGCGATCGGGGTTCTCGAGCGAATCGCCGTATGGAGCCCGTACTTCCGCGTGAATACCGGACCTGCCGACGGCAGGTGGCGTCCCACCGCAGATCTGGCCGACCCCGCGACCCGCGACGCTCTGGTGGCCGATACTGCCGCGCGGATGGGCACCGACGAACCGCGCGTGGCCGCATCGACCCTCTTCTTCGGATACGTCGCACGCGTGTGGTCGGTGGCGATCGGTTCCGTCGTCGACTCCGGACGATGCATCCGGCTCGATCCCGGGCAACTCCTGTGGCGTAACGACGCCGGACTGCACCTGCACATCACAGAACCCGGATTCGGCGACGACGTCGTGACGGAAGTCCTCGACCGCCAGATCGAACCCCTCGTCCGTGCGTGGCGCGACGTGGTGGCAGGCGGCCTGCTGTGGGGCAACACGGCATCCGCCCTGATCGGCGCCGGACGGGTGATCGGTTCGGCTGCACAACCTCTCGTCGGTGCTGCACTGTCCGATCCGCGTCTCGCCGAAGCCCTCGACCCGGCGACCGGCCGACGTCGCAGCTGCTGTCTGTACTACCGCACACCCACCGGCGGGGTGTGCGGCGACTGCGTCTTTCCCACCCCGCCGAAGGACCGCTCGAAGGAGATTCCGTGACAGTCGTTTTCGATCCCGAGATCATCGATACCGAGGACGGCGGGCGCGAACAGCGCTGGCCCCTGCCGACCGACGAGGACAGCCTGCTGCGCCTGATCCGGCTGTTGTTCGAGAACTACTGGAACGACATGTGGTTCGGTCTGCTCATCGAAGGTTCGGCGCTGGAGGTCGCGGCCCCCGACGCGCCGAAGAAGATCGGCATGTACGACGGGTACGTCACCGTCGATTTCGGCCGGTGGCATTTCCATCTGTGCATCGGCGAACACACCGCGAGTGGGCCGGAACTCGGCCGGATCCGCCGCTGCGGCCGCGCCGAGCTGTACCGCAGGATCGGCAGGGACGACACCGTCACCTCCTGGGGTCTGCGCATGTTCAACGGCCGGGACGAGCAGATGCTCACGATCATGCTGCCCACCCCGTTCCTCACCAACACCCAGCAGCTGACGGAGGAACCGGTCTGGGAACACCTCGAGGCGTGGGACCGCATCCGGGCGGAGTTTCTGGGATTGGACCCCGATCCGCGCGACCGCACAGGTAGGGGCTTCCGGCACACATGAGTGTGAAGCCGGGCGCCGACCGAGGTCCGGCGCGGAGCGGCGTCGCTCAGGGACCACGCAGTGAGAAACACCCTGTCCGACACTCGGCTGACAGGAACTCGGCCTATCGGATCCGTGCGCTGTCCAAGGGCGTCCCCGCAACGAGGTGGACTTCGATCAGCTCGTCGACCTCTGCCGGGTTGATACGGCCGTACCAGACGTCGTCGGGCTGGACGGCGACGACCGGGGCCTGATTACAGGGAAACATGCAGGTCGCGGCGCACATCAGGACCTCGGTGTCCTTGAGCCCCCGTTGCGTCAGTCCGTCCGCAAGGGCCGTCCAGGTCTGCTCGGCACCCCGCGCGCTGCAGCGCGGCCCCCGACAGACCGTCACGTGGCGACGATACGGCGGCACCTGTTCCCACGCGGGTGAGGTGACCGGCGCTTCGGTGCCGCGGACCGGCCGTACATTCTGCAGAGCCGTATCGATGACACCGGGGACGGCGACGTCTGCGCCGACCAGGACGGTAGCGATCACGACATCCGGTGCCTCGGGGCCGCGCTCGCGCCACCAGTGCGCGGCGACCCGTCGCAGCCACGACAAGCCGGGGGCCAGCGGCCCGAAACACACCCCGAGCAACTCGATCCGTGTCACCCCTCGGTCGGCGAGTTCGGTCAGCACTGTCGACAGTGTGGGTTCGGCGATCTGCAGGAAGGCGAGCCGCGCGTCCGCTCCTGTTGCGGCGGCCTCCAGCTCCCGGATGGCGTTGACTTCGCGGATCGACATGCCGACCAGAACGCGCCCGGTCACCGGGCGGCCTCGATGTCGACCGACCGGTGGGGTAGAACCAGCGGTGTGCCTGCGACGGGGTCGGTGATCACGGTGGCCTCCACACCGAAGACGTCGCGCACCATCTCGGGAGTGATGACTTCGCTGGGCGGTCCGGCGGTCACCAGCGTCCCCGCTCGCATCGCCACAAGGTGATGGGCGTAGCGACTGGCCATGTTGAGGTCGTGCAACACCAGCACGATGGTGCGCCCGAGGCGGTGGTTCAGGGAAGCGAGCAGGTCGAGCACCTCGATCTGATGGGCCAGGTCGAGGAAGGTCGTGGGCTCGTCGAGCAGCATGATCTCGGGATCCTGGGCCAACGCCAGCGCGATCCACACGCGCTGGCGTTGGCCACCCGACAGTTCGTCGATCGGGCTCTCGGCCAGATGGTCGACGCCGGTCGCCGCCAGTGCGACAGCCACCGCCCGGTCGTCTTCGGCACTCCACTGACGGAACCACCGTTGATGGGGATGCCGGCCCCGGCCGACGAGATCGGCGACGGTGATGCCGGCCGGGGCGAGGGGCTGCTGCGGCAGCAGACCGAGGGTGCGGGCCAGCGTGCGCGCCGGCATCTCGGTGAGCTCGGTACCGTCCAGAAGGACTCTGCCGTGCTGCGGCGACAGCAGACGGGCCAGGCCCCGCAGCAGCGTCGATTTGCCGCACCCGTTGGGTCCGACGATCGCTGTGATACGGCCGGCAGGCAGGCTCGTGCTCACCTGGTCGACGATCAGCGAGGAGCCATAGCCCAGGCTGAGCTGCTCGGTCGTCAACGAGACCGACCGGGTCGCGTGTGCCGGCTGCGGTGTCATCCGGCGGCTCCGATGCGGTGGGCGCGGGCGAGGAGATAGAGCAGGACCGGCGCTCCGAGGATCGCCGTGAGGACTCCGACGGGCATCTCCGACGGCGCGAAGATCGAACGGCCCGCCAGATCGGCGCCGGCCACCAGAAGGGCGCCGACGGCGGCAGAGGGCGCAAGGCCGACCTGCCGCTCGGCGAGGATGCGGCGGGTGATCTGCGGCGCCACCAGCGCGACGAAACCGATGGGTCCGGCAGCTGCGGTCGCCATCGCGGCGAGGACCACTGCAAGCAGCAGCAACAACACCTTGCGGCCTTGACCGGCTCCGGTCAGGGTGCGGGTGAGATCGTCGCCGAGCTCGAGCAGCCGCAGATGCCGCGACATCGCGATCAGGACCGGGACCGTCGCCGCCAGCGCGATGACGATGATGGTCACGTGCAGCCCGCTCCGATTGGCCAGGCTGCCGGTCAGCCAGGCGGCGGCACTCATGGCTCGGTGGATGTCGGAACGGGTGAGCAGATAGGAGATAGCGGAGGAAAGCATCGCCGCGACACCGATCCCGACCAGCACCAGCCGGAAGCCGTGCAGACCGCGACGGTAGGCGATGAGCACGATCATCAGCGCAGCGAGGATCGCGCCGGCCAACGCACCGAACACGAGCTGCAGACCGCTGCCCCCCACGATGAGCAGCACGGTCAATGCGCCCATCGCCGCCCCGGAATTGATGCCGATGATGTCGGGGCTGACGAGCGGATTGGCGGCGATGCGCTGCAATATGGCCCCCGAGAGCGCAAAAGCCGCGCCGACACCGAGCCCGGTCAGTGCCCGGGGCAGGCGGTCGCCCAGCACGACCTCGCGCTCGATGAGGGTGCCTCCGCCGCCCACGATGGTGAGGGCGTCGGAAACCGAGATCGGGTACACCCCGAGGACCAAGGAAGCCGTGGCGACCGCAACGGCGGCCACGCCGGCGACGACGGTGAGCAGCACCGAGGAGCGGCTGATCCGAAAGGAGACCGGGGTACCTCGCGGGGCCACCAGGAGCGTGTCGCGGGTCGGACCGCGGCGCACCGGCGAACTCATGTGCCGACCACCTTGCGGTTGCGGACCAGGTAGAGGAAGAACGGGGCGCCGATCAGGCCGGTGATGATTCCGACCTGCAGCTGTTCGGGCCGGACCAGGACGCGTCCGAGGATGTCGGCGATCAGCAGCAGCATGGGCGCGAGCACGATGGTCCAGGCGAGCACCCAGCGGTAGTCCGGGCCCGTGATCATCCGTGCGATGTGGGGTACCACGAGCCCGACGAACCCGACCGGACCTGCGATAGCGGTGGCGCCACCCGCAAGCAGGACTACGGCGAGAGCACCTGCGGTGCGGTCGATCCACATACGGGCACCGAGGCTGCGGGCGAGATCGTCACCCAGAGCCAGAGCATTCAGCGCGCGGGTCAGGCCCACGGCAAGGACGACGCCGGCAGCGATGAACGGCGCCACCGCGGCCAGAGTTTCACTGTCCGAACGGGTCAACGATCCCACGACCCAATAACGGAAGTCCTCCATCGTGGAGGCGTCCTGGAGCGTGATCATCGTGGTGGCCGCGCCCAGGAGCGCGGTGAACGCCGACCCGGCCAGCGCGAGCTTCACCGGTGTGGCACCACCCGGCCCGAGCGAGCCGAGCAGGTAGACGAAAACGGCGGCCACCGCGGCTCCTGCGAAGGCGAACCACACGTAACCGGCAGCGCTCATGATGCCGAGACCGACCATCGCCGAGACCACCGCCAGTGCCGCGCCGGCGTTGATGCCCAACAGTCCGGGCCCCGCCAAGGGGTTGCGGGTCAGACCTTGCATCACCGCGCCGGCGACGCCCAGCGCCATCCCGGCCAACAGTCCGGTCACGGTCCGTGGGATGCGGATATATCGCACCACGCGCTCGACGTCACTGTCCGCTGAGCCTGTCACGGCCCCGGCCACGTCGGAGAGACCGACCGGCAGGGTGCCGAACAGGACCGAGCCGAGGGTCGCGGCCACCAGGACAATCGTGGCCACCGCGAGGCCGAGCAGACGAGTACGGTTGCCGCTCAGCAGGCCGGAACGCACGACAGGCGCGCCGGCAGCCGTGGCCGGACCGTCCGCAGATCGCTCTGGGGTCGTTGCCGCCGTCGTCACCGCCTACCTCACTCGCCCCCGTCTTGTCCGGTCTCGTCCGGGACGGCCGGGAACAGGTCGGGATGCAGCAGCGAGGCCAGCAGCTCGATTGCATGGGCGATGCGGACTCCGGCGGCGCGGTCGGCGAACAGGAACGGATGCACGGCACCGTTCCGCACGGCCGACAGGCCCGCGAGCGCCGGGTTCTGCATGATCGTCTGCGCCTCCTCGGCGCCGTCCTGGCGGGTATAGGAGGCATCGCAGCAGGTGCTGGTCACGATGACATCGGGGTCGCGACGGATCAGCTCTTCGAGGTCGATCGCGACGTGGCGTCGCTCGACAAGGTCGGCAAAGGCGTTCACACCCCCTGCCTGCGCGATGATCCGGTTACCGAAGTCGATGCCACCGGCGACTCGGATGCCACCGCCCTCGTCGAGCAGGACGATCGCGACGCTCGGGCGGTCCGCCCCGGCCAGCACCTGGTCGACCGCCGCGATGCGCTGCTGTTGGTCGGCAATGACCTCCTCGGCGCGCTCCTCGACGTCGAACAGGGCCCCGAGGTCGCGCAGGTCGTCATAGATCGTCTCGACGCTCACGGTGGCGGGGTCGATCGCCTCGTCCGACAGTCCGTCCGCGCTGGGGCACAGCGGGCTGAGGATCCAGCTCTGAATGCCGAGCCGGGCCAGACTCGCCCGCGTGCCGAAGCTCTCGTCGCCGGCGCCGTCCTCGGTGAACACGTTGTTGTAGCCCGACAGGACGAAGTCGGGCCCGGTGGCCAGAAGCGCCTCACGGCTGGGGAGCTTCTCGACGTACGGCACCTGCTCCTGGGCATCTGCGTACTCGGGCAGCACCTGAGCGTCGAGGAAGGCGGTCTCGATCAGACGATCGCTGATCCCCAGCGCATGCGCGATCTCGATGGCCGGCTGGTAGGCGGCATACACGCGCTCCGGTGGCGCTTCCACGGTGACATCGATCCCGCAGTTCTCGACGGTCATGGAGTCGGCCGACGCGGCGCTCTCCTTCTCGCCTGCGCTACATGCGCTCACGCTGATCAGTGTCAGACATGCAGCGGCGACGGTCAGTGTCCGACAGTTCAGCGAAGTCACGCGGCGGCCTCCCTCTCGATGTGCTGGGGGACTCGGCACTCGGGCAGCATCGAGGCAGGGAGGGGGCCGGTCGCAGCGACCCGATCACCGATTCCCGGTGCGTGGGCGCTCGCGATGGCGCGCCCTCCGGCAGGAGCCGGACGCCGAGGAGGCACAGCGGAGACAGAATGAGAGAGAGATGGGTGCACGGCTTCGCGCAGCCTTTCTCGGGGTATGCCGCCCCGATGCCGAAAGGTACGAATGGGGTGAGTATCTGGCTCGCAGACGCTTGTCGAAGCGCCGCTCACAGTGGCGGTACCGCGCCGGATTCACACCGGCTTCCTCGAATCCCATTGCGATGGACGCACCGAGGCTAGCAGGAGCCGGCCATGCCCGATTTTCCGGCTCGGCCGAAGTAGCCGAAGTAGGAGCCGGACGCGGTGCAGGTCGGTGGTGGTGCAACGCCACTCGAACGGCGTAGCGGTCGTGTCCTGTTCGTCGTCGGTACCACCGCGGTGCGGGAGGCCGCCGTCATCGCCATGCCCTGTCCGGAACCGGAGAACAGACCAGAGGGGCATCACCGTTATCCTCGCGGGGTGGACTCACGGATGCCGGTGCTTGCGCAGGTGCGCGGTGCTGCCGTGGCGTCGGTGTCGGGGGCGGTGAGTATCGCTGCCCACGGCATGGCCGGTGGCGGCATGCCGCCGAGCCAATCAGCAGTGGTGCTGCTGCTGGCCGCGTGCGCGGGTGTCGGTGCCGCGGTCGCCGCCTTCGACGTGCGCGACCGGAACCGGACGTTTCTCCTCGCGGCGCTGACCGCCGGACAGGTGGTCGGGCACACCACCCTCACGGTGGTCGACGACCACGCGCACGATCTGGGACTGTCGTCCGCGATGTTCGCCACCCACCTTGCCGCTGTTGCGGTTTCCGCGGCTCTGGTGCGCGCCGTCGAAGGTGCGTGCCTGCACGTACTGGCGGCCTTCACCCGCGTGCTGCTGGTGCTCGTTTCTGTCCCGCCGGTGCAGACCGTCGTGTGGTCGGCGACGCCGATCCATCGGGCGACGCTGTCGCTGTGGTTGTCGGCCGGCACCGCTGCCGGTACGCGCGGACCGCCGACCGCTGCGTAGTCGGTTTCCCTCCCGATCACTCTGCTGCGCCCGTCACCGGCGCGGGAGAACACGCGATCACCGGCGGCAGGGCCGACCTCACTCTCTTTCCGCCGTCCCGCCTCCGCCCTCCACCGGAGGGTCGAACGCAGGGCGTGCGTGCCCTCAGCGGCGTCCACCGGATTCGATCTGCCCGAGTCCCCCGATGCCCGCTTTCCTGACGGCGGCTTCGTCGACCGCATCTCCCGTGGCACACGTACTTCCACGTGAACCCACCCGGGAAACGCGCAGACGGCGACCGCCTTACGACAGCCGAATCGAGACACACTCATGTCCGTTCCCGAACTCGACCGCGGTACAGACGCCGCGGACGACACCGCCGCGGCACACGCCCGGCCTGCAACGAAGAACCCTCCGCCGCTTCGCAGCATGCGGCCGCTGATCATGCGACTTCACTTCTATGCCGGGGTTCTGATCGCCCCGTTCCTGCTCATCGCGACGATCAGCGGTGGCCTCTATGCGATCGCTCCGACTCTCGAACAGGTGCTCTACCGCGACCTCCTGCACGCGGACACCTCCGGTCCGGCATTGCCGGTCGCCGATCAGGTACGGGCAGCTCGACAACTACGGCCGGATCTGACCGTCTCGGCGGTGCGCCCGGCCTCCGAAGCCGGTGAGACGACCCGGGTGTTGTTCACCGACCCGTCGTTGGGGGAATCCGAACGCACCGCGGTGTTCATCGACCCGGTGACCGCATCGTCGACGGGCGAATCGGTGGTCTACGGCAGCAGCAGCGCACTGCCGGTACGCACCTGGATCTCCCAGCTGCACCGGCATCTCCATCTGGGAGAGCCCGGCCGGCTCTACAGCGAACTCGCCGCATCCTGGCTCTGGGTGGTTGCCCTCGGCGGGATGTATCTGTGGGTGCAGCGCTATCGGACACAGCGCATGCGGGACATGGAATCTGCCCGTCTGCTGACCGTCGACCGCAACGCGCAAGGACGGAAGCGCACTCTCGGTCGGCACGGTGCTACCGGCATGTGGATCGTCATCGGATTGATCTTCCTCTCCGCCACCGGGTTGACCTGGTCGAAGTACGCCGGTGAGAACATCGGTGAGCTGCGCACCACGTTGAGTTGGACCACCCCGTCCACAGATGCCGCACTCGGTGCCTCCGCTGCCGCCGGGTCGGGGGGACACGACGACCATGGTGGACACGGCGTCGCGTCCGCCGACCCTCGGACACTCGACCGCACCATCGACTTCCTCGACGCGGCGCTCATTCTCGCGGCCGAGAACGAAGTCGGCGGCCGAGTCGAGATGAGCATCCCGGCCGATGAGCACACCGCCGTCACCGTCACCGAGACACGCCAGCCCTGGCAGTTCGCCACCGACGCGATCGCGATCGACCCCACCACCGGGGCGGTGACCGACGTGAACCGGTTCGCCGACTGGCCCCTGGCCGCCAAACTCACCGCCTGGGGTATCGGACTGCACATGGGCATTCTGTTCGGCCTGCTCAATCAGCTGGTGCTGCTCGGTCTCGCGATCGCCTTGGTCACGGTCGTCGTGTACGGCTATCTGATGTGGTGGGAGCGCCGCCCTGCGCGCGGATCGCGCCGGGTCCCCCGTCCCCCGCTGCGCGGTGCGTGGAGGCGTGTCCCTCCGGCCGCGGCAATCGCAGTGGTGGCTGCGACAGTAGTCGTCGGCTGGTTCGTCCCGTTGCTCGGACTGAGCCTGCTCGCTTTCCTCGTCGTCGACGTCGTCGTCGGTCTCCTGCAGCGCCGACGCTCGCCCGAGTCCTCCCACGAGGCGGCCTCCGCGACCGGCTGAGTCTCGTCGTCCCGGCTCGTCGGCTCGGACCCTGCCACGGGGTCCGAGCCGACCCGGCGGTCCGACTCTTCCGGATTCATTCACGGAAGACTGCATTCCGGTCTCGGAGGTCGTCGTCGAGTCCACACGTCCCGAGAATGGGGACGACCCTTGTATAGTCGGCGCTGCGATCGGTTCGCCGCATGTCGTCGTGAGGAGCCCCGAAGACCTCGTGTGCGCGCCGAAGCACCCGATGCCGACAGGTACCGGGTGTGAGAGGGAACCCGGTGGGAATCCGGGACTGTCCCGCAGCGGTATGCAGGAACGATCGCCGTCACTCAGCACTGGACACCGAGTCCGGGAAGCGACGGCCACTAGGTCCATCTCGACGGAATCGGGATGGGTGCCTGCAAGTCCGAAGACCTGCCGATCGTGTCGGGCACGCCGTGCCCGACGGTATGCCGCCTCGTGGAATGGGCGCGTGCACCGATCGGCAACACCTCGACCACAGGTCGAGATCACGGGGCTCGTTTCGGGATGCGCGTACGTCGGGCGGTAGACCACCAGCGACGAACACCGGAGAAAACCTGATGTCTGCTCCGACAGCACCCCCGTTCACCGCCACCGTGCTCGGATCCGCACGAATCGGACCGAACCGCGAACTGAAGAAGGCCACCGAGGCCTACTGGGCCGGGCGCCTCGACCGCGGCGGCCTGGAATCGGTTGCCGCGCAACTCCGCGCCGACACGTGGTCACGTCAGCACACGGCCGGGCTGGACTCGATCCCGGTCGGGACGTTCTCGTACTACGACCACGTCCTCGACACAGCAATCATGCTCGGGGCGTTGCCTCCCCGGGTCGCGGGTATCGCCGACGACCTCGACCGCTGTTTCGCCGCAGCGCGCGGGACCGACGATATCGCCCCACTCGAGATGACCAAGTGGTTCGACACCAACTACCACTACCTCGTCCCCGAGATCGGACCCGGCACCGTCTTCGAGCTCGACGCCACAAAGATCCTGGGTGAGATTGCGGAGGCACGCGAGCTCGGTGTGCCGGCCCGCCCCGTGGTCCTGGGTCCACTGACCTTCCTGCTGCTGTCGAAGCCCGTCGACGGGCAAGGACCGCTGCTCGATCGGGTCGACGAGCTCGTTCCCCACTATCTGGACCTGTTGGCGCAGATCGCCGACACAGGGGTCGACTGGGTGCAGCTCGACGAACCGGCGTTGGTCCGCGACCTCGACAGACCTGCTCTCGATGCGATCGGACGGGTGTACGACGCCCTGGCGCAAGCACAGAAGCGGCCGGCGATTCTCGTCGCGTCGTACTTCGGCAGCCTCGGGCCGGCGCTGGAGCGACTCGCACATACCGGAGTCGAAGGCCTCGCCGTCGACCTGGTCGCCGGTACCACCACCGGAATCGCAGGTCTGCCCGAACTCGCCGACAAGCTCGTGGTCGCCGGTGTCGTCGACGGCAGGAACGTATGGCGCACCGACCTCGAACAGGCCTTGTCGACGCTGGCCACACTTCTCGGTTCCGCAGCGGCCGTGGCGGTGTCGTCGTCGTGCTCACTACTGCACGTGCCGTACACGATCGATACCGAACCGGATCTCGACGAGTCGCTGCGCACGTGGTTGGCCTTCGGCAACGAGAAGGTCTCGGAGATCGTCACTCTCGCCACCGCTCTACGTACGGGACGCGACGCCGTCACCGACGAACTCGACGCTGCCCGTACCGCCGCACAGGTGCGGGCCTCGGATCCGCGCCTGCGCAACGATCGGGTGCGCGGTGTCCTCGCATCGATCTCCACCGATCGCACCCGCAGACCCGCCGACCGTCGCCGCGAGATCCAGCGTCGCCATCTCGATCTGCCGTTGTTGCCGACGACCACGATCGGCTCGTACCCGCAGACGACCCGCATCCGGGTGGCCCGTGCAGCGCTGCGCGCAGGCGAGATCGACCACGGCGAGTATGTGCGGCGGATGCGGGACGAGATTTCCGAAGTGGTTGCGCTGCAGGAGGAGCTGGGGCTCGACGTTGTGGTGCACGGCGAACCGGAGCGCAACGACATGGTGCAGTACTTCGCCGAGCAGCTCGACGGGTTCTTCGCCACCGCCAACGGCTGGGTGCAGTCCTACGGCACGCGGTGTGTGCGGCCGCCGATCCTCTACGGTGACGTCGCACGCCGCGCACCGATGACCGTCGAGTGGATCGTCTACGCCCAGTCCCTCACCGACAAGCCGGTCAAAGGCATGCTCACGGGCCCCGTCACGATCCTGGCGTGGTCGTTCGTCCGCGACGATCAGCCGCTCGCCGAGACCGCCGACCAGATCGCGCTCGCCATCCGCGACGAGACCGTGGACCTGCAGGCCGCCGGGGTGCGCATCATCCAGGTCGACGAACCTGCACTTCGTGAACTCCTGCCGCTGCGCGCGTCGGAACAGCCCGACTACCTGAAGTGGGCGGTCGGTGCGTTCCGGTTGGCGACATCCGGTGTCGCCGACTCCACGCAGATCCACACCCACCTGTGCTATTCGGAGTTCGGAGAGGTGATCGGGGCGATCGCCGAACTCGACGCCGATGTCACGTCCATCGAGGCGGCCCGCTCGCACATGGAGGTCCTCGACGATCTCGACGCCGCCGGGTTCGACCTCGGTGTGGGCCCCGGCGTGTACGACATCCATTCGCCGCGGGTGCCGAGCGAGGACGAGATCACAGCACTGCTGCGCACGGCTCTGCAGGCAGTGCCCGCCGACCGACTGTGGGTCAACCCGGACTGTGGGCTCAAGACCCGCGGTACGACGGAGGTCACGGCCTCACTGGCGAATCTCGTCGCCGCTGCCGCCACCGTGCGTGCCGAGCTGAACAGATAGCTACCGCACCACGAAGGAGGTCCTCGACGATGTCCGCCCATCGCACACTCGAATCCCTTGACCAGGGAGCAGAACTGGCGCACACACGCTGCGGATGACATCACCACGAACGATCATGGCCCGCAGCTTTCGTGCTGCGGGCCATGATCGAATGCATCCCGGGGACAGGAGACGGTGACGGAAATGCCCCGGGATGCCGTTCGAGCGGGTGTCAGGCCACGATCGGCCGCTGCGGCACCCCTGTGTATTCGCTCAGCGGACGGATGAGTGCGTTGGACTCACCCTGCTCGATGATGTGCGCGGCCCACCCGGTGATACGGCTCATGACGAAGATCGGGGTGAACACCTCGATGTCGAAGCCCATCAGGTGGTAGGCCGGCCCGGTGGGAAAGTCCAGATTCGGCTCGATGCCGGTGGCCTCGGCCATGGTCTTCTCGAGGATCTCGTACATCTGCACCCACTTCTCGCCGCCGGTGAGCGCGGCAACCTCGAGGAACGCCGTCTTCATGGCCGGCACCCGGGAGTCGCCGTTCTTGTACACCCGGTGCCCGAATCCCATCACTTTCTCCTTGCGGGTGAGCTTGTCCCGCAACCATTCCTCGGCCCGTTCCGGTTCCCCGATCTGGAGCATGTCGTGCATCACGGCCTCGTTGGCGCCACCGTGCAGCGGCCCCTTGAGAGTGCCGATCGCGGCGGTGACGGCGCTGTAGATATCCGACAGCGTGGAGGTGACCACGCGCGCAGCGAACGTGGAGGCGTTGAAGCTGTGCTCCGCGTACAGGATCAGCGAAACCTCGAATGCCTTGACGATCTGCGGGTGCGGAATCTCCCCGAAGCACATGTTCAGGAAGTTCTCGGCGAATCCGAGGGAATGGTGCGGCGGGATCGGATCCAGGCCGCGTCGCCGACGGTGGTCGGCCGCGATGATCGTCGGCAACAACGCCATCATACGAAGAGCCTTCTCACGCTTGGACTTCGGATCGGTGTCCCATTCCTGGGGATCCTCGGCGCCGAGATAGCTGATCGCGGTGCGCACCACATCCATCGGATGGCAGCTCTCGGGCATCTTCGCCACCAGGGACAGCAGCGACCGGTCGGCGCGCCGATTCGCCCGCTCACGCTGGCAGAACAGCTCGAGCTGCCGATCGTCGGGAAGTTCCCCGTTCCACAGCAGGTAGGCGACCTGCTCGAAGCAGCAGTGTGCCGCGAGGTCCTGGACCGCATAGCCGCGGTAGGTGAGCGAATTGGTTTCGGGTACCACCTCGGAAATGGCGGTGGTGTCGACAACGACACCGGCCAGGCCCTTGTAGATGGTGGGGACAGCAGAATCGGTCGTCCCCGAACCGCGATGGGCAGCGATCATCACTGGCTCCTCGACAGAGTGAAATCGAAGATTCCGGAATCGAACTCGTTGTAGCGCTCGTACTCGAGCAACTCGTACAGCCGTGAACGCGTCTGCATCTCGTCGAGCAGGGTTTCCTGAGTGCCTTCTTCGTGGATGACACGCAGTCCGCGTTCGATCGCGCCCATCGCCAACCGCAGAGTGGTGACCGGGTAGATCACCGCGTTGTAACCGATGGACTCGAGCGCTTGTGCCGGGACGAGTGGGGACTTGCCGAACTCGGTCATGTTCGCCAGCAGCGGGATGTCCACCGCGCCGCGGAACTTCTCGAAGTCGGTACGAGTGTGCAGTGCCTCGGTGAAGATCAGGTCCGCTCCGGCGTCCGCGTAGGCCTTCGCACGCTCGATCGCGGCATCGATACCGTCGATGCCGGCGGCGTCCGTGCGAGCACAGATCACGAAGTTCGGGTCCCGCCGCGCGGAGACGGCGGCGCGCACCCTGCGAACCATCTCGTCGGTCGGCACGATGGCCTTCCCGTCGAGGTGCCCGCAACGCTTCGGGTTGACCTGGTCCTCGAGGTGCAGGCCGGCAACCCCGGCGTCTTCAAGGGTGGTCACGGTGCGAGCTGCCGACATCGGCTCGCCGAATCCGGTGTCCGCATCGACCAGCACCGGTAGATCGGTGCAGCGCGCGATCGGGGCGCTGTGGGAAGCGACCTCGGTGAGGGTGGTCAGGCCGATGTCCGGTAGACCGAGTGCAGCCGAGAACGCGCCTCCCGAGATGTAGATCCCTTCGAAGCCGATCTCCTGGATCAGCTTGGCGGTCAGCGGATTGATCGCACCCGGGAGTCTGGTGATCGATTCGGAGGCCAGCGAGGCGCGGAGGGCGACACGCTTGTCGGCTGCGGAAGTGACAGCGGCGATGAGACCTGTCATGTCAGAACAGTCCCTTCGGCGACTTCGGAGCGCGGGCGAGAACCTCGCCCGAGACGGTGAAGGTCAGCTGGTTCAACTCACCGGCGGCCAGTTCGGGGGTGCGTTGCGCGACGTCGAGGAAGCGGTCCTGCTCGGCCGGGTCCACGACGCCCTCGGCGAGGGTGCGGAACTTGGCGATGTACTGCTCGCGGGAGAACGGACGCGCGCCCAGCGGATGCGCATCGGCAATGGCCAGTTCGTCGACGATCACCTCGCCGCTCTTCAAGGTGATCTCCGCGCGCGCGCCGAACGCCTTCTCGTCGGGATCGGTCGAGTGGTAGCGGCGGGTCCACTCGGGATCCTCCGCGGTGGAAATCTTGCGCCACAGTTCGACGGTGTCCGGCCGTTGCGCACGCTCGGGGGCGTAGGACCGCTCGTGATGCCAGGTGCCGTCCTGCAGCGCGACCGCGAAGATGTACATGACCGAGTGGTCGAGCGTCTCCCGGCTGGCCTGCGGATCGAACTTCTGCGGATCGTTCGAGCCGGTGCCGATCACCACGTGGGTGTGGTGACTGGTGTGCAGCACGATCGACGCGATCTGCTCGAGATCTTCGATGCGCTCGCGCATGCGCCGCGCCAGATCGATCGGTGCTTGGCTCTGGTACTCGGCCGAGTGCTCCTTGGTGTAGGTGTCGAGGATGGCGCGCTTGGCCTCCCCCGGGGCCGGCAGCGGCACGTGGTA
This sequence comes from Rhodococcus sp. Q1, assembly GCF_004153645.1. Classification (NCBI taxonomy): domain Bacteria; kingdom Bacillati; phylum Actinomycetota; class Actinomycetes; order Mycobacteriales; family Nocardiaceae; genus Rhodococcus; species Rhodococcus sp. Q1. Next base: position 329,205 of record NZ_SDMJ01000005.1, read on the forward strand.
TTCCACATCGGGTCCGCCGAGCAGCCAGGCGATGACCCCGTCCTCACCCTCCCAGATGGGTGACGGTGCGCCCTCGCCGCGCAACGCCCGATCCACGGCCTCGACGGCCATCTTCCCGGCGAAGGCCGGTGCGTACGCCTTCCAGCTCGAGATCTCGCCTTTGCGGGACTGACGCGTCGCGGTCGTGGTGTGCAGTGCCTGCCCGATCGCCTGGTAGATGGTCTCGGTGTCGAGGCCGAGGAGCGTGCCGATGCCGGCAGCGGCCGACGGTCCGAGATGGGCGACGTGGTCGATCTTGTGCTCGTGCAGGCAGATGCCCCGCACGAGATCGACCTGGATCTCGTAGCCGGTGGCGAGGCCGCGGATCAGGTCCGCGCCACTGCGGCCGGTGTGCTGTGCGACCGCCAGGATCGACGGGATGTTGTCGCCCGGGTGCGAGTACTCCGCCGCGAGGAAGGTGTCGTGGAAATCGAGTTCTCGCACGGCGACTCCGTTGGCCCACGCCGCCCATTCCGGCGAGAAGGCACCGTCCACGCCGAACACCCTGGAACCCGACGTATACGGATGGGCCAGCGCCTGGGCGCGGGCGTTGGCGACCGGACGGCGTGTCACCGACGCCGCCGCGACCGCGGCATTGTCGATGATCCGGTTGATGATCATTTCCTCGGTGTCACCCGGCACGTCGACCGCATCGGTGGCGACCTCGGCAATCTTCCAGGCGAGGTGTTCGTGCTTCGGGAACTCTTCGGCGGAGCGATGGGTACGGACGAGATGGGTTTTCACTACACGACCTTCCACAGGATCTCAGCTGTCGATTCGCACGCTATGCACACTGCCCCGGCGTGGAAATGCCTTGCACAGGAGTATTTGTGTGTAAGCCGACCACCGAATCTGCGTAAGTTGCGGAAACCGTTCCTGTTAGGTTCGGCCCATGCAGAAGCTGTATGCGGGCACCCGACTGCGCCGGCTGCGTGAGGAACGGGGACTGACCCAGACCGCGCTGGCGCGGATGCTGCAGTTGTCCACCAGCTACGTCAACCAACTCGAGAACGACCAGCGACCGCTCACCGTCCCCGTCCTGCTGCGTCTGAACTCGACGTTCGACCTCGATATGGGTTTCTTCGCCGTCGACAGCGACGCCCGCCTGGTCGCCGATCTGCAGGACGTGTTCGCCGACCATGCCGACGCCGTCGATACCACCGCGACCGAGATCGACGACCTGGTCACCCGCCATCCGGCCGCAGCCCGGATCCTGGTCGCCATGCACCGGAGGCTGCGTGGCGCCACCGAACAGGTCGAAAGACTGTCACCGACACACGACGGCACCACCACCGAATCGCAACTCGCCAGGCCTTACGAGGACGTGCGGGACTTCTTCTACGACCGTCGCAATCACATCGCCGAACTCGACGATGCTGCAGAACGGATGTTCGTCTCCCGCGAACTGTCCCTCGGCGGTCTCGACCTGCAGCTCGCTCGTCTACTGCGCGACGAACATTCCGTCACCGTGCGGATCCGCACCGACGCTCCTGGCGCACCCGGCCCGAAACGCACCCACGACGCGACCACGAGGACCCTTGCTCTCGCCCGTCGACTCACCCACGGCCAACGCGCCTTCCACCTGGCAACCCAGTTGGCATTCCTCACCCAGAAGAGGACGATCGATGCGCTCGTCGCTGCGGCCTCCGATCTGCCGCCCGAGTCGAAGGCGCTCGCACGCATCGGCCTGGCCAACTATTTCGCCGGAGCACTCATCCTGCCCTACACACATTTCCTGCGCACGGCCGAAAGCCTGCACTACGACATCGATCTGATCGGGAACGCATTCGAGGTCGGATTCGAAACCGTCTGCCACCGCCTGTCCACCCTCCAGCGCCCCGGACAGCGCGGGGTGCCGTTCTTCTTCGTCCGCACCGACAAAGCCGGGAATATTTCGAAACGACAGTCCGCCACCGCATTCCACTTCTCCCGAGTGGGTGGAAGCTGCCCGCTGTGGATCGTGCACGACACCTTCTCCACACCCGGGAAGATCCGCACCCAGGTCGCGCAGATGCCCGACGGGCGGAAGTATCTGTGGATCGCGCGCACCACAGACGAACACCCGACCGGAGGACATCTGTCGCAGCCGCGCAGTTTCGCCATCGGACTCGGCTGCGATCTGACCCACGCCCACAAGCTCGTCTATTCCCGAGGATTGAATCTCGACGACGTCGCTACGACCGTTCCGATCGGCGCAGGCTGCAAGGTCTGCGACCGCAGCGACTGCGCCCAGCGCGCCTTCCCGCAAGCCGGCCGGGCCCTGGACATCGACGAGAACCGCGCCACTACCGTCCCCTACACGCCCGAAACACCGCAGTGACGAACCGGACCTCGACCATACCCCTGCAAATCGACGCCGTCGGGTCGGTAGACACGACATCGGAGCACTGGTGGGACGCCGCCGCATGCAGATTCTTCGGGCCTGCTCCGTTCTTCGCGCCCGATGACGAAACCCGTGGGCAACGCGCACGACGTGAACACGCCGCCAAGCTCATATGCCGACCGTGCCCGGTGCGCCACGAATGTCTGAGCCACGCACTGGCCACCGGTGAGCACCATGGCGTGTGGGGCGGAGCGACCGAGCACGAACGCAAGATGCTCTGACATCCGGCTCTCGGGTCGCGTGCCCTCGCTGCATCTCCACGAGGGCTTCGTGGGTGAGCGCGTCCGTGGGCGGCCTCTCGGATCGACCGAAAGCCGGGGCGGGTCTTGTCATCGTCGGGGCGACCTCGAGCAGGTTGTCGCTGCCACGCGCATGGACGGCACGCGGGTCATCCGCAGCGTCGGCGACGGATACAGGTGCGATAGATTTTTGCAATGGCACGGGACATCGGGGGAACGGTGCGGGGAATCACCCTTCAGCAGTTGCGGTACTTCGTGGAGGTGGCCGCCGAAGGATCCATCAGTGCCGCGGCGGACCTGCTGTATGTCGCGCAACCGACCCTTTCGACCGCGCTGAAAGACCTCGAAAATCGTGTGGGACGTACGCTCTTCGTTCGCTCGACCCGTGGGGTGGCACTCACCGAAGACGGGGCGGAATTTCTCGGCTACGCACGCCAGGTGGTCGAGCAAGCAGAACTCCTGGAACAGCGGTATCTGGGCCGCGGGCCCTCGCGCCGGCTCCTCGCCGTATCGACTCAGCACTACTCGTTCGTCGTCGACGCCTTCGCCCGCATGGTGAAGGCATCCGAGGCCGCGGAGTATGCGTTCAGTCTTCGAGAGACCCGCACCTGGGACATCATCGAGGATGTTCGCACGCTACGGAGTGAACTCGGTGTGCTCTATCGCAACGAGTTCAACGCAAACGTGATCAACAAGCTGATTCGCGAATCAGGGCTGGTGTTCACGCCGCTGTTCCTGGCATCGCCGCACATCTTCATCGCCCGCACGAACCCTCTCGCAGGGCGAAAGAGTGTGACGCTCAGTGATCTCGAAGACGTGCCCCGGCTCACGTTCGACCAAGGTGCGAACAACTCCTTCTACCTCGCTGAAGAGATTCTCTCCACTCGATCATCGAAGCAGGACATCCGGGTGAGCGATCGAGCGACCATCTTCAACCTCATGATCGGCTTGGGTGGCTACACCATCTCTACCGGCATCATCTCGGACGATCTCGATCCGTCCATCGTCGCCGTGCCGCTCGACGTGGACGAGCGTATCGAGATCGGTTGGATCGGTCACGCCTCGGTGTCTTTGACCGCCCAGGCTCAGCGATTCGTGGCGGAGATGCGCGACGTGGTTTCGGGGTTCGGAGTCGATCTGCTGACATAGGGAATACCTATGCCCAGACATCATGTCCGGCAATTACCCTATGGCAGCAGGTCTACTTACACTGACTTCCACGCCACTTCGGACGAACGCCTCCCGGGTGTTCTCGACCTGAAAGGTCGGCCCTGGCCCATCGGGTGTTCGTGTGGAGTGCTGCGAAATCTCAGGCAGTGAACTGTGCGGTGACGCACTTGTCGCTGCACTCACCGCACATGGTTAGGGGCATCTGGTCGGCATGACGAACGACTGTGTCTTCAGCATCGACACGACACGCTTCGATGAGGACTACACCCCGGCGACCGACTCGCGCAGCACGACGAACTTCGCGAATCTCGCACGCGGCGAGGGTCGTCGGCAGAATCTGCGCAACGCGGTGACGATGATGAACACCCGTGTCAACGAGTTGGTGCACTGGGACAATCCGCGTGGTGACCGTTACGCACTCGAACTCGACATCGTCTCGGTGGACCTGCATCTCGCATCGGCCGAAGATGACGCCACATTTCCGGTGATCGAAATGCTCGACGTCGACATCGTCGATACCACCACCGGTGGCCGCACGGAAGGCATCGTGGGAAACAACTTCTCCTCGTACATTCGCGACTACGATTTCAGCGTTCGGCTCCCGGGGAACACGGGAATCCCCAGCGACTTCGGCGATCTGCACGGGCAGGTCTTTCAGCGCTTTCTCGAATCGGACGAGTATCGCGAACGGTTCTCGCAGCCACCGGTCATCTGCATCAGCGTTTCGACCTCCAGGACGTACCGCCGGCTCACCAACTACCACCCGATTCTCGGAGTGGAGTACGTAGCGGATGGGCAGTCTCTCACTGATCGGTACTTCGGGAAGATGAGGCTTCGGGTTCGCTACTTCATGCCTCAGGGGGCCGCCGCTCCCTTGGCCTTCTACCACCGCGGTGACCTGCTCAACGACTATTCGTTTCTCGCACTCGCGGGAACGATCGCGACGATGGAGACCTTTCAGAAGATCTATCGTCCCGAGATCTACAACGCGAACACCGCGGCCTCGGAGGTGTACCGGCCGAGTCTCGACAACGGCAACTATTCATTTCCGCAAGTGAGCTACGACCGTGTCGAGCGCGCTCGGCTCGCGACCACCCAGGGAAAGTTCACCGAGGTGAATCTCATGAAACCGTATGGCGCTGTTCTTGAACAGTGGGCTACCAAGCAATACGCCTGACCATACGAGACCGAAAGGTACCAGAGATGAACACACTCCTGCCCACCTCGATCGTCGGTAGCCTGCCCAAGCCCTCGTGGCTTTCGGAGCCAGAAAAGCTCTGGTCGCCGTGGAAGTTGCGAGACGACGAACTGCGCGAAGGGAAACTCGACGCCCAGACGCTCGCAGCATATGAGCAGCGTCGTGCCGGGCTCGACATCATCAGCGATGGTGAACAGACGCGGCAGCATTTCGTGACCACGTTCATCGAGCACCTCAGTGGCGTCGACTTCGACCGGCGCGAGACCGTGCGAATTCGTAACCGCTACGACGCGAGTGTCCCGACGGTTGTCGGCACGGTGAGCCGCGAAAAGTCAGTGTTCGCAGCGGATGCGACGCGCCTTCGAGCGGCGACCGACCAGCCGATCAAATGGGCCCTGCCTGGACCGATGACAATGATCGACACGCTCTACGACGACCACTACAAGAGTCGCGAAAAACTCGCATGGGAGTTCGCGACCATCCTGAACCAGGAAGCAAAGGACTTGGAAGCGGCCGGCGTCGACATCATCCAGATCGATGAGCCCGCATTCAATGTGTTCTTCGACGAACTGAAAGACTGGGGTGTGGCGGCGCTCGAACGTGCAACCGAAGGGCTGAGCTGCGAAACCGCCGTTCACATCTGTTACGGCTATGGGATCAAGGCCAACACCGACTGGAAGGCAACGCTCGGGGCCGAGTGGCGCCAGTACGAAGAGTCGTTTCCACTGCTGCGACAGTCGTCGATCGACATCGTGTCGCTGGAGAGTCACAATTCGCGGGTACCTGTCGACCTGATCGAACTGCTTCGGGGCAAGAAGGTCATGCTGGGAGCGATCGATGTGGCGAACGACACCATCGAAACGCCCGAAGAGGTCGCCGCAACCCTTCGTCGCGCACTCCCGTTCGTTGACCCCGAGAAGCTCTACCCGAGTACCAATTGTGGTATGGCGCCGCTGGGCCGACGCGTCGCACGAGACAAGATGATCGCGCTCGCTGCTGGGACCGAACTTCTGCGAAGTGAGTTGCCCTAGCGACCCCGGCGACTCGGCGGCACCCGAGTACGGGTGACACCGCCACTGCGGGTTACCCAAGGGCCCCGGCGAAGTCGTAAGTGATCCCCACTGTGACGTACCGCTGCTCGGACTGAGCCTGCTCGCCTTCCTCGTCGTCGTCGACGTCGTCGACGTCGGTCTCCTGCAGCGCCGGCACTCGCCCGAGTCCTCCCACGAGGCGACCTCCGCGACCGGCCGAGTCTCGCCGTCCAGGCTCGTCGGCTCGGACCCTGCCAGGGGTCCGGGCCGACCGGACGGTCCGGCACTTCCGACTTCGTCTACCCGTGAACTCCTGAGCGCCCCTCAGGTGAACGGAACGCCCCCGGTGACGGCGACGGTCTCGCCGGTGATGTAACTCGACTCCTGGGAGGCGAGGAAGACGTAGGCGGGCGCGAGTTCGGCGGGCTGGCCGGGACGTCCGAGCGGGGTGTCCTTGCCGAACTGCCCGTAGGCGTCCTTCGGCATCGTCGCAGGGATGAGGGGGGTCCAGATCGGTCCGGGTGCAACGGCATTGACACGGATGCCCTTGCTCGCCACGTCCGAGGCGAGGCCCTTGGTGAAGTCGACGATGCCGGCCTTCGTGGTCGCGTAGTCGAGCAGTCCGGGCGACGGGCTCACCGCCTGGATGGACGTGGTGTTGACGATCGTCGAACCCGGCTGCATCGCGGCGACCGCGAACTTCGACAACCAGAACAGAGCGTAGAGGTTCGTCTTCATCACGCGGTCGAACTGCTCGGTGGAGATGTCGCCGATGCCGCCGGGTTCGAGATGCTGATAGGCCGCGTTGTTGACGAGGATGTCGATGCCGCCGAGTTCGGACACCGTCGTGTCCACGAGCCGCCGGCAGAATTCCTCCTTCCGGATGTCCCCGGGCATCCGCACCGCACGTCGGCCGGCGCGCTCGACGAGTTCGGCGGTTCGCCGCCCGTCCGCGTCCTCGTCGTCGAGGTAGGCCAGCACGACGTCGGCGCCCTCCCGGGCGAAGGCGATCGCGACCGCCCGACCGATACCGGAATCGCCTCCGGTGATCAGTGCGCGCCGACCTTCGAGGCGTCCGCTCCCCCGGTACGTCTCCTCACCGTGGTCGGGAGCGGAGACGAGATCGGCGGTCGCCCCGGGGTAGGCGATCTCCGGTTGTTCCTCGAGCGGTGGGACGGGATGCTGCTCTCCCGGGTGCTGCATGCGGTATTGGTCCTTCTCCGGCATTCTCGCCCTCCCTCGATCGAGTTCGTGAACGGCAATACCCGGTCCTCGACGGCATCACACCGGCGCCGGCCCCGACGGGGTGCGTCGGGATCCGATTGCAGGTGAACGGTATGAGCGAGGTCACATCGGCGTCCGGCGCATAATGGCCACTCATGTGTCGGAACGGAGAGGCTGAGGCATGAGCGTGGACCTGTCGGCTTATCGGAACGACTTCGCCCGAATCGAGAACAAGGTCGCCGGTGAGTTCGACGCCGGTCGCCATGGCCGGGTCCTGGCGGGCTGCGTCGTCGTCCTGACGGTGTGCCTGTTGCTGCCGCAGACGTCGTCGGCGTGGTCGTGGACGGTCTTCGGCAGCTGGTTCGGCGACACCGCCCCCGTGGCTGTGCCGCTGCGGATCTTCGCGGTACTGGCCCTGGTGTTCGGTGTGGTGCTCTCCACGCTGGCGTTGTGGTTGCGGCGGTGGAAGCTGGCGTCGCTCGCGATGCTCGGCTCCGGCCTGTCGTCGTTCTTCGGGTTGCTCGCCTACTGGTCGCAGGCAGGGATGATCACGAACGCACCGCATCATCCGACCGTCGCGTTGATCGCCGAATGGCTGGTGATGATCGTGATGACGTGCCAGTGGCTGCCGGTCGTGCTGAGCCGGTCGCCCACGGACGTGCCGCCGCGACCGCATCCGCTGCAGGCCGGTCGGCGGTAGGTCAGCGGTCGACGAGCGACCCCATCTTCTTCGCCAGGAACTCGATGCTGCGGCGCGGCATGAGCCTGGCAAGCAGGTCGAGCATGGTCGCATCCTTGCCGATACACACGCGGAAAGCGCCCTTCTCGATCGCATCGGCGATCCGGCGGGCGGCTTCGGCGGACGACGTGATCTTGACGGACGCATCGGTGCTGCGCCCCGGGATCGCGGCGCCGGAGTTCTCGGCGATCCCCGTGCGGACGGCTCCGGGGAACACGAGCGTCACCGCGACCTTCGTGGTGCGGAGTTCGGCGTAGAGACCTTCGGTGAGAAGTTTGACGGCGGCCTTGCTCGCGCCGTAGACCGACTGGCCCGGCACGGGCACGAAGGCTCCCATGCTCGAGACATTGAGCAGGCTCGCTTCGGGCCGGGTGAGCAATGCGGGCAGGAACGCCTTGCACATGTGCACGACACCCCAGTAGTTGACGTCGAGGACCTTGTTCATCTCGTCGTACGGCAGCTCTGCGAACGGGACGAACTTCTGGATGATGCCGGCGACGTTGGCGACACCGTCGACCCGCCCGTGCGCAGCGGTCACCTCGGTCACCAGCGCTTCGACGGCAGCCCGATCGGAGACGTCGACCGTATGGGTGGTGAGACGGTCGTCGTACGCAACCGCCAATGCACGGGTGCCGTCGAGCGCCTCGGTGCGGAGATCGACCGCCGCGACCCGCGCACCACGCACGAGTAGTTCGAGGACGACGTCGCGTCCGATCCCGTTGCCTCCCCCGGTGACGACGAAAACCTTGTCACGTATCTGCATGCTGCCTCCTCGTGTCGTTGTATCCAGTCGATCAGGCCCGTCGCACCGTCGCCACCCCGAGTGTGCGGGCCGATATCTGGGGGTACCCCTTCGGACACGAGTCGGCCCAGCGTACGGAGGTGGAAGTGACGACGTCGAAGAAGAAGGACGACGAGGTGCTCGAGGACCCGCCGGGTCCGGTCGATCACGGCCGCGACGGCGGCATGGCGACCCGGGAGAACGCTCCGGATGTGGTGGAACGCTCGGACGAGAAGTACGACCGCCCGGCACCCGATACGACGTGAACGGCCACGAGGACGCCGTTCGGACCGATAGGTTGGGTACATGCAGTTCGCGGCACCTGCAGATCGGTACGACCGATTCATGGGCAGGTACGCCCCGACGCTCGCGCCGGCACTGGCGGATGCCGCCGGGGTGACGGCGGGCCAGCGGGTCTGCGATGTGGGCTGCGGGCCGGGTGGACTCGCCCGGGAACTCGTCGCGCGGGTCGGTGCCGCGAACGTCGCAGCGATCGACCCTGCACCTCAGTTCGCGGCCGCGTGCCGCGACATCGCACCGCAGATCGACGTACGTGTCGGTGTGGCCGAACACCTGCCCTGGGCGGAAGGAGAGTTCGACTCCACGCTGGCCTGTCTGGTGCTCGGGTTCATGAGCGATCCCGAGGAAGGTGTGCGGGAGATGGTGCGGGTGACACGCCCCGGGGGCACCGTGGCCGCATGTATGTGGGACACCACGGCGGGCGGAATGACGATGCTCCGCATCTTCTGGACCGCGGTGGGAACGGTCGATCCCCACACTCCCGGTGAGACGACGATGGCGGGAACTGCCGAGGGCGACATCGCCGAGCGATTTCGCCGGGCCGGCCTGACCGAGATGGTCGACGGCGCACTCTCTGCACGCGCCGAGTACGCCGACTTCGACGACTTCTGGGAGCCGTTCACGTTCGGCATCGGACCGGCAGGCCGATACCTGGCGACGCTTCCCGACCCGCAACGCCTCGCGGTCCGTGACGCGTGCCGGGCGGCCCTTCCTTCCGGCTCCTTCTCGCTCGACGCCCGGGCGTGGTACGCGCGCGGAACCGTCCCGGTCACCCGCTGATCGTCGGCTTCTTCACCATTCCTTCCGTAACAGATATGTGTCCATCACCCATCCGCGTGCCCGTTTCGCGCGGATGCGGGCCTCACGGATGGCGGGGAGCGTCTCGGCGAGCGGACCGTCGACGAGTTCTTCGTCGCTCGTCCCGAGATTCGCACCCCACCAGATGTTCCACCGGCCCTCGAGGTCTGCACAGGCGAGGCCGCCGTCGAGCATGACCACGATGTTCGCGGCACCCCCTGCGACATCCCGCATCAGCCTGCGTCCGGTGGTGACGGTGATCGGCCCGCCGATGGTGTTGAGCACCAGACGATGCCGGGCCGCCAGCAGTTGCACACTGCTTACTCCGGGAACGACGTCGTAGTCGAACCGCACGTTCCCTCGCCCGAGGATGCGGTCGACGACACGAATCGTACTGTCGTACAGGCTCGGGTCTCCCCATACGAGGAATCCGACGGTTTCGTCGTCCCGAACCTGTTCGAGCAGAACGGATTCGTAGGCTTCGGCGCGGGCGGCGTGCCAGTCGCGTACCTCGTCGCCGTACCGGTCCGGATTCCGGTCGCGAGGGGGGTCGGCCACCACGATCACCCGGTACGCACCGGAGGTGTGGCGGCGCAGGATGTCCTCGCGCACCTCGACGAGATCGTCCACACCCCGGTTCTTGTCGGCCACCAGGAAGACGTCGACGCTTTCGAGGGCGCGCACCGCCGCCACCGTGAGATCGTCCGGTCCCCCGGGTCCGATACCGATGAGCCGAACTCTCAAGCGCGGTCCTCGAGATCGCCTTCGACGTCGAGATAGGCCTGCTGCAGGCTGCTCACCGTCTCGGGGTCCGGTTCGGCCCACAGCCCTCGATCGGCTGCCTCGGTGAGGCGTTCGATGATGCCGCGCAACGCCCACGGATTCGCTTCGCGGAGGAACTCCTGGTTCTCCGGGTCGAGTGCATAGTTCTGTGCGAGCGATTCGTACATCCAGCCCTCGACCACGCCGGCGGTGGCGTCGTAACCGAACAGGTAGTCGACGGTGGCGGCGAGTTCGAACGCGCCCTTGTAGCCGTGCCGGCGCATCGCACCGATCCACCTCGGGTTGACGACCCGCGCCCGGAAGACCCGCGCGGTCTCCTCCGCCAGTGAGCGTGTCCGCACCGCGTCGGGTGTGGTGGAGTCGCCGATGTACGCCTTCGGGTCGGTGCCCGTCAGTGCCCGCACCGTCGCAACCATGCCGCCGTGGTACTGGAAGTAATCGTCCGAGTCGGCGATGTCGTGTTCACGGGTATCGGTGTTCTTGGCCGCCACCGCGATCCGGCGGTAGTTCGTGCGCATGTCGTCGGCGGCCGCAACTCCGTGCACACCGCGCCCGTAGGCGAATCCGCCCCACGCCGTGTAGACCTCGGCGAGATCGGCGTCGGTGCGCCAGTTGCCGGAGTCGATGAGCTGCAGGATGCCCGCACCGTACGAGCCGGGCTTCGACCCGAAGATGCGGCGCACCGCACGATCGGCATCGCCGTGCTCGGCTTCGTCGCGCCGGGCATGCGCTCGCACATAGTTCTGTTCGTCGGGTTCGTCGAGGGCGGCGACCATGCGGATCGCGTCGTCGAGCATGCCGATGACGTGCGGGAACGCATCGCGGAAGAAACCGGAGATACGGACGGTCACGTCGATGCGCGGCCGGTCGAGTTCCTCGAGCGGAATCACGGTCAGTTCACGGACCCGGCGCGACTCGGCGTCCCATTCGGGACGCACTCCGATCAGTGCGAGTACCTCGGCGATGTCGTCGCCGGCGGTGCGCATCGCGGATGTCCCCCACACCGACAGGCCCACCGACTGCGGGTACTCCCCCGTATCGGCGAGATACCGCTCGATCAGGTTGTTCGCGAGTGCGACGCCGGTGTCGTACGCGAGCCGGCTCGGCACGGCCTTCGGGTCGACGGTGTAGAAGTTGCGGCCCGTCGGCAGCACGTTGACCAGGCCACGGAGCGGCGAGCCGGACGGTCCGGCAGGGACGTACCCGCCGTCGAGGGCGTGCAGGACGGCGTCGAGTTCGGCGGTCGTGCCCGCGAGGCGAGGCACCACCTCCTCGGCGGCGAAGGCGAGTACGCGAGCGACCTCGGTATCGGGATGGCCGAGGACGGATTCGACGATGCGCGAAGCGGACTCGGTACGCCAGTCGTCGTCCTCCATGGCCTGCACGAGCGACCGCGCAACGCCTTCGATTCCGTCGACCTCGGCCAGTGGGGCATCGGGCTTCAGTCCGAGTGCCGTGCGCAGACCGGGCACGGCGTTGCTCTTGCCGCCCCACACCTGCGCGGCACGCAGGATCGACAGCACCAGATTCACCCGTGCCTCCCCGACCGGCGCGGCGCCCAGGACGTGCAGGCCGTCGCGGATCTGGGCGTCCTTGACCTCGCACAACCAGCCGTCGACGTGCAGCAGGAAGTCGTCGAACTCGGCGTCGTGCGGGCGGTCGTCGAGGCCGAGATCGTGATCGAGTTTCGCGGCCTGGATCAGCGTCCAGATCTGAGCCCGGATCGCGGGCAGCTTGGCCGGGTCCATCGCCGCGATATTGGAGTACTCGTCGAGCAGTTGTTCCAAACGCGCGATGTCACCGTACGATTCGGCGCGCGCCATCGGCGGGATCAGGTGATCGACGATGATCGCGTGGGCACGGCGTTTCGCCTGTGCGCCTTCACCGGGATCGTTGACGAGGAACGGATAGATCAGCGGCAGATTGCCGATGGCCGCGTCGGTCGCGCACGCCGCGGACAGGCCCGCGTTCTTCCCGGGCAACCATTCCATCGAACCGTGTTTGCCCAGGTGAACCACGGCATCGGCACCGAAGCCGTGCTCGACCCACTTGTACGCGGCGAGGTAATGATGAGACGGCGCCATGTCGGGATCGTGGTAGATCGCCACCGGGTTCTCGCCGAAACCGCGCGGAGGCTGGATCATCAGCACCACGTTGCCGGCCTGCAGGGTCGCCAGCACGATTGCCGTGTCGTCACCGCTGCCGTCGACGAACAGCGACCCGGGGGCCGGCCCCCACGTCTCGGCCATGGCGTCGGTGAGCTCGGCCGGAAGATCGCCGGTCCACGTGAGATAGTCGGATGTGGTCACACGCACCGGGTTTCCGGCCAGCTGGTCGGCGGTGAGCCATTCCTCGTCCTGCCCACCGGCATCGATCAGGGCGTGGATGAGGGTGTTGCCGGCCTCGGTGTCGTCCTCGAGGTCCATACCGGGAAATCCGTCGCCGAGGTCGTATCCGGCATCGCGTAGAGCGCGCAGCATGTGGATCGCCGACACCGGGGTGTCGAGACCGACGGCGTTGCCGACCCGGGAATGTTTGGTCGGGTAGGCGGACAGCATGATCGCTATCCGGCGCTGCGGCGGCGGTACGTGTCGCAGTCGTGCGTGCGCCACCGCGATACCGGCGACGCGACGGCACCGTTCCGGGTCGGTGACGTAGCGGGGCAATCCGTCGGCGTCGAGTTCCTTGAACGAGAACGGCACCGTGATGATGCGGCCGTCGAACTCGGGGACCGCGATCTGCGTTGCCGAATCCAGCGGCGACACACCGTCGTCCGACTCCGCCCAATCCTCGCGACTCCAGGTCAGGCACAGGGCCTGCAGGATCGGGATGTCGAGCGCGGCGAGAGCCCCGACGTCCCATGCCTCGTCCTCACCGCCGGCACTCACCGTGGCGGGTTTGGTTCCACCGGCTGCCAGCACCGTCACGACGAGCGCGTCGAGGGTACCGAGTTCGGCGAGGAGATCGGTGGGCGCGCCGCGCAGCGACGCGCAGTGGATCACGACGCCGCGGGCCGTGCCGGTGGCGTCGACAGCGTCGGCGAGATCGTGCGCGAACTGGACGTTTCCGCTGGTGTGGTGCGCGCGGTAGAACAACACGCCCACGCGGGGCAACTCTTCGCCGGCCGGCCTCGCAGGCCGGTCGAGTACGCCCCATTCGGGCAGTTCGGCAGGCGGTTCGAAGCCTTCACCGCCGAGCAGCACGGTGTCGGTCAGGAAGGCGTGCAACTGGTCGAGATTGGTGGGCCCGCCGTGTGCGAGATAGCGATGTGCCTCGGCCGCAACGCCGATCGGAACCGTCGAATACTCCATGAGTTCGGCGTCGGGTGTTTGTTCACCGCCCAGGACGACGACCGGGACCCCGGTTGCCAGCACGGTGTCGAGTCCGTCCCGCCAGCTGCGTGCGGAACCCAGGATCCGCACGACGACCAGGCCGGAACCGTCGAGCAGCGCGGGAAGTTCGGTGGGCACGTCGAGGCGCGACGGGTTGCCGAGCACCCAGTCGGCACCGCTCGACCGTGCCGACAGCAGGTCGGTGTCGGACGTCGACAACAAAGTCAGGCGCGTCACGACGCAACCCGAAAACACAGGCGTACAGCCATGTTCAGTCTCCAAAACCCTCGTGGACCTCACGTGCCGTGGCCGGTCTCCTGGCTGACGGGTCGTCGCTGCTGCGCCGACCTTCCCGGACCGAGATCCAGTGGCCTCCGTACCGGCGGACCGGTACGGACGAGGGCGAGCAACTATCCGCTCACAGTGGCGAGGGCCGCGCCGGTTTCTCACCGGCTTCCCGAGCACCACGGCAAACCGAGAGTAGCGCACGTTGCCGGGAAGGTGTGCAAGCATGTGCGTCCGTGGATGCTCTCCCACCCCCTCTTCCTCCCGATCGGTGTCCCGGAATCCTCCGCCCGCACGTCGCTGCGGACGGGGCGCTGGTGCGCCTGCGTGTGCCCGGCGGACAGCTCCCCGACGGTGCGCTTCGGGCATTGTCCGCGGTCTCGGTTGCCTGTGCGGACGGCGACGTGCACCTGACGTCGCGCGGAAACCTGCAGATCAGAGGGATCGAACTCGACGCGTGCGGAGCCGTGCCGTCGGCCCTGTCCGAGGCCGTGACCGCGACGGGTCTGTTGCCCTCGCCGAGTCACGAACGGGTGCGCAACATCGTCGCGTCTCCCCTCACGGGGCTCTGCGGAGGACTCGCCGATGTACGTCCGCTCGTCCGTGAACTCGACGCCGAGTTGTGTGCCGATCCGGCGCTCGCCGACCTGCCGGGACGGTTCCTGTTCGGCATCGACGACGGTCGCGGGGATATCGCCGCGATGCGCTGCGATCTGACCGCGATCCTCCGCGACCCCGCCGTGTCGACGATCGTGATCGGCGACCTCCGAGGACCGACGGTGCCGCTCGCGCAGGTGCCGGCGACACTGATCCGGCTCGCCCGGCACTTCGCCGGGATCCGGGATTCGGTGTGGCATGTGCGCCAACTCCCGGGTGCCGGAGCCGAACTCGGGGGCCGGGATCCAGCGCCCCGTCCGCCGGCCTGCACGATGCCGTACGGCACACTCGGCGGCACGGTATCGGTGCTGGTCCCGCTCGGAATTCTCACCCCGGGCATGGTGGCCGCCCTGCCGGATCGGGGTGTCGTCGTCACCCCCTGGCGAGGACTGGTTCTTCCGGTGGAATCGAATCCTGTTGCGCTACGGGAGGTCGGCTTCGAGACCGCTGCCGAATCCTCGTGGCAGCGGGTGACCGCATGCACGGGAGCGCCCGGGTGTAGCCTCGCCGAGGGTGACACCCGAGCGTCGGCTCGCCGGCTCGTCGCCGGAAACACAATCGATTCCCGAATTCATGTCGTCGGCTGCGAACGCGCCTGCGGCGCGCCGCACTCGCCTCATCGCCTTGCCTTCGCCAGGAGCACACCGTGACTCTTCCACCGCCGCACCCTGCCCACGCGTCCGCGCCGCCTCGCCGGTACGACTACATCACCGACGGTGCCGAGATCTACGTCCGGTCGTTCGCGACGATCCGCGCCGAATCGGATCTGACCGCGATCCCCGCGACGGCGGAGAAGGTCGCGGTCCGGATGATCCACGCGAGCGGACAGACCGATCTGGCACGGGATCTCGTGATCCATCCCGATCTTGTTCCGGCCGCACGCGCCGCGCTGAACGCGGGCGCTCCGATCCTCACCGACGCGAACATGGTGGCGTCGGGAGTCACCCGCACACGACTGCCCGCCGGCAACGACGTGGTGTGTCTGCTCGCCGATCCGCGTGTCCCCGAACTCGCCGAGCGCTGGGGCACGACCCGCTCCGCTGCGGCGGTGTCCCTGTGGGCCGACCGCCTCGAGGGCGCAGTCGTCGCGGTCGGTAATGCCCCGACGGCCTTGTTCCATCTCCTCGAGATGCTCGACGCCGGCGCCCCCCGGCCGGCCGCGATCGTCGGGGTGCCCGTCGGGTTCATCGGCGCCGCCGAATCCAAGGAAGCACTGCTCGACCATCGGCTGCAGATACCCCATCTGGTGGTGCGGGGCCGCCGCGGCGGGTCGGCGATGGCGTCGTCCGCGATCAATGCACTCGCGCAGGAGAAGGAATGAACGACACGGTGTCCGGCAGGTTCTACGGAGTGGGCCTCGGCCCCGGCGATCCCGAACTCATCACGCGTAAGGCCGCGCGGTTGATCGCCGAGGCGGACGTCCTCGCCTACTATTCCGGCACGCACGGCCGGTCCATCGCCCGGTCGATCGCCGCCGACCTCATCCCGGACGGGATGATCGAGGAACTGCTGGTGTACCCGGTGACGACGGGCACCACCGATCACCCGGGCGGGTACGACGGTGCGATCGCCGATTTCTACGACGAGTCCGCCGCCCGGTTGGCCGCCCATCTCGACGCGGGACGCACCGTGGTGGTGCTGTGCGAGGGCGACCCGTTGTTCTACGGCTCGTACATGTACCTGCACGACCGCCTCGCGCCGCGATACCCGACGGAGGTGGTACCGGGTGTGACGTCGGTGTCCGCTGCTGCGGCTGCCGCAGCCGAGCCGATGGTCCGCCGCACCGACGTGCTCACCATCCTGCCGGGCACACTTCCCACCCCGGAGCTGGCACGTCGGCTCGCCGACACGGACGGCGCGGCGATCATGAAGCTGGGCAGGACGTTCCCCGCCGTCCGGGAGGCGCTCGCCCAGTCCGGTCGACTCGACGACGCGGTCTACGTCGAACGCGCATCGATGGATCGGCAACGCATCCTGCGGGTCGCCGACGTCGACGCGGACGCGGTGCCCTACTTCTCGGTGATCCTCACCGCCGGCGACCGTGCGCCGAAGAACCGTGAGATCGGCGACCGGTCCCGGCCGGTCGCCGTGGAGTCGCCGGAAGCGGATGTGACGAACGAGTTGCTCGTCGTCGGGCTGGGACCGGCCGACGAGAAGTGGCTGACACCCGAAGCGGCGGACGCGCTCGCGCAGGTCGATCACGTCGTCGGTTACGGACCGTACGTCGACCGCGTTCCGGTTCGCACCGGGCTGCACCGTCATTCGAGTGGCAACACCGTGGAGGTGGACCGCGCGCGATTCGCGCTCGATCTCGCCCTGTCCGGCGAGAAGGTCGCCGTGGTCTCCGGTGGTGACGCCGGGGTCTTCGGCATGGCGTCGGCGGTCTTCGAGGCCGCGCAGGACGAGAAGTACGCGTCCGTACCGATTCGCGTCCTGCCGGGTGTCTCCGCGGTGCAGGCCGTGGCAGCGCGCGCCGGCGCCCCGATCGGTGGTGACTTCGCGGTGATGAGCCTGTCGGATCGCCTCAAGCCGTGGAACGTGATCGAGAAACGACTGGCGGCGGTCGCCGAGGCCGATCTCGTCCTGGGCATCTACAACCCGGCGTCGCGCTCGCGCACCACGCAGGTCGCCGATGCGAAAGCGGTACTGCTGAAACATCGCCCGGCGGATACCGTCGTCGTGGTCGGGCGCGATGTGGGACGGCCCGGCGAGTCGCTCGAGGTCACGACGCTCGAGAAACTGGATCCGGCGAGCGTCGACATGAAGTGCCTGCTCATCGTCGGCGCGGCGGGTACGTCGGTGACGTCGACCGGTGCCGTGTGGACGAAACGGTCGGTCGACGTTCGGATTCCGGAATCGTCGACCACCGCGTGACGTGCGGTGTCCACCCCGGATCGTCGACAGGTTCGCTCGCCGAAGCGGGGTTCGCCCCTGCTGCAACCGTGGCGAACCCCGCTTCGGTGCGCGAGGATGAAACGCTATCCGAGGCCGTGACGTTCGCGGGCGGGGTCGTAGAGGTGCGAGCAAGCGACGTCGGGTTGCTCCCGTACCCCGAGTGCCCGTCCGACGACGATCACCGCGGTGTGCTTCAGCCCCGCTGCCTCGACACTGTCGGCGATGTCCGCGAGGGTGCCGCGCAGCACGATCTGGTTCGGGCGTGATGCGAACGCGACCACCGCGACGGGGCAGTCGGCACCGTACTCCACCGTGAGTTCCTCGGCGAGGACGCGGATGCGCGTGATCGCCAGGTGCAGGACGAGACTCGCCCGGAGCCCGGCGACCCGCGCGAGCGCTTCGGTGTCGGGCATGGCGGTGGAGCGGGCCTGGGTGCGGGTCAGCACGACCGTCTGTACGAGTTCGGGGACGGTCAGTTCGGTACCGAGCGCCGCGGCCGCCGCGGCGTAGGCCGGAACACCGGGTGTGACGTTCCAGGGCACACCTGCGGCGTCGAGTCGTCGCGTCTGTTCGGTGAGCGCGGAGTACAGCGACGGGTCGCCGGAGCACAGCCGCACCGCGTCGAGCCCACGCCGGTGTGCGTCGACGAGGTGGGCGGTGATCTCGTCGAGGTCCAGATGTTGCGTGTCGATCAGTTCGGCGTCGTCACGGCAGTGCGAGAGGGTCTCGGCATCGAGATAGGTACCGGCGTACAGAACGACCGGGACCTCACGGAGCAGGTTCACCGCTCGCAGCGTGAGCAGGTCGGCCGCTCCCGGTCCGGAGCCTACGAAATGGACGGTCATCGTTCACCTTTCACTGCACTCCATTGCACCACGGGTCGTTGCGCGCGCCAGCCGGTGAATGTTCCGATCGGATCGGCGTGTTCGACGGACAGGCGCACGAGTTCACCGCCGTGCACCTTCCACCACCGCACCAGGACGGCCTCGGTCTCCAGGGTCACCGCGTGCGCGACGAGCCGTCCGCCGGGTGTCAGTGCGTCCCAGCACGCGTCGAGCACGCCGTCGCGGCTTCCTCCCCCGCCGACGAAGATCGCGCCGGGCGCTTCGAGACCGGCGAGCGCAGCGGGGGCGGGCCCGCGGACGACGCGGACGGCGGACGGCACACCCAACGCGGCAGCATTGCGTTCGATCGCGTCGGCGCGACCTGCATTGCTCTCCACCGAGATCGTGCGGCAACGGGGATCGGTGCGTGCCCATTCGATTCCGACGGAACCGGCACCGGCACCGACGTCCCACAACAGCTCCCCCGGACGCGGCGCGAGAGCACACACCGCGGCCAGACGCACGGTCCGCTTGCTGAGCTGGCCGTCGTGTTCGAACAGCTCGTCGGCGAGACCGGGCGCTGCCGACAGTCCTGCGGAACCGTCGGCCTCGATGCACAGCAGACTCAACGACGGAACCGATGCGTTCACGAGATCGTCTGCTGTCGAATCGATCCGGGATTCTGCATCCGCTCCGAGATTCGACAGCACCGAGACACGGGAGTTGCCGAACCCGCTGTCGGACAGCAGCGCCGCGACGTCCGGCACCCGCGCTCCGTCGACGAGAACCACGAGCCGCCGTCCGCGTGTGAGAAACCGTCGCAGTGAGTCGATCTCGCGTCCCACCACGGTGACCGTCTCACATTCCTCCGCAGACCAGCCCATGCGGGCGCGGGCGAGCGCCACCGAGGACACGGCGGGGACCACCCGCACGGCGTCGCGGCCCAGTCGACGGATCAGGGTGGTGCCGATCCCGGAGACCAGCGGATCGCCCGACGCGAGGGCGACGACATCCCTGCCTGCGTGCCGCTCGAGGAGATCGTCGAGGCCCGGCAGCAGCGGCGACGGCCACTGCTCACGCATCGCACGCCCGGCGGGGACCAGGTCGAGGTGCCGCCGGCCGCCGAGCAGAACGTCGGCGGCGAGTATTCGTTCCCGGACGGCCGAGGGCACGCCCGGCCACCCCTCCGCCCCGATACCGACGACGGTGATGCGTGAACCCATGGCGGTGAACCCTAACCCACGGGCTGCGGCTACACTCGGCCGCGGCAAGACAATCGAAGGTGCCCCTCACGGGGATAATCGGGAAGCCGGTGAGAATCCGGCGCAGGCCCGCTGCGGTGACCCGGGAGTCGTCGATCATGCGCGTACGCGCAGCCACTGGACCACACGTCCGGGAAGGCGATCGCACGGCGTCCGACCGGGAAGTCCGAATACCGGCCTTCGAACAGCTTGCCGTGGAGAACATCCCAGCGGGAGCCTGTGGAGGTCGAAGTGCACGTGTATCCGTTCGGTGCGGTGGTCGGTTCCGACGACCTCGCGCTGGCCCTGACCCTGTGTGCGGTGTCGCCGTCGATCGGCGGTGTGCTGGTACGCGGCGAGAAGGGCACCGCGAAATCGACGACGGTGCGTGCGCACGCTGCACTGTTGCCGCCGGTCACCGTCGTCGAGGGATGCCGGTTCTCGTGCGATCCGACCGCACCCGATCCGTCCTGTCCGGACGGCCCTCACCCTGCCGATGCGGCCGCGCATCTCCGGCCGGTGCGGCTCGTGGAACTACCCGTCGGGGCGGCGGAGGATCGCGTCACCGGCTCGCTGCATCTCGGCAAGGCGCTGTCCGAACGCCGGGCCGAGTACGAACCCGGTCTCCTGGCCCTCGCCCATCGGGGTGTGCTGTACGTCGACGAGGTCAACCTCCTGCACGACCACCTGGTGGACCTGCTGCTCGACGCCGCCGCGATGGGCCGCTCCACCGTCGAACGTGACGGTGTGTCCGTCGAACATGCTTCCCGGTTCGTGCTGGTCGGAACGATGAATCCCGAAGAAGGCGAACTGCGTCCGCAACTCCTCGACCGTTTCGGGCTCGCCGTCGACGTGGCCGCGCCCCGCGACCCGCAGGTGCGTGCCGAGATCGTGCGGCGGCGGATGGCCTTCGACGCCGATCCCGCCGGATTCACCGCCCGGTGGGCGGATCGGGACGCCGAATGGTCACGAGGCATCGTCGCCGCGCGCGAACTCGTCCCGCAGGTCGTGCTGAGCGACGACGCGCTGGTCTCCATCGCCGAGGTGTGCGCGGCCTTCGACGTGGACGGCATGCGCGCCGACCTCGTCACCGCTCGCACCGCGATCGCACACGCGGCGTGGCACGGGCGTACCGAAGTGACGCGCGAGGACATCGCGGCAGCGGCGCGGCTGGCATTGCCGCATCGGCGGCGGCGCAATCCCTTCGATGCACCCACGAGCAGCGACGATCTACTCGACGAACTGCTGGGCGAGGACGACACCGACCCGGATCCCGATCCGGGCCCCGACGATCCCGGTGGCGGTGAGAGCGCACCCGGCGAGACTGCGGGCGATGTGTCCTCCGACTCGGCCGGCCGATCGTCCTCCACGCTGTCGTCGGCATCGGATCCGTATCGCACCAGGGTGTTCTCCGTCGACCGGGTCGGACACGGTGCGGCCGGTCGCCGGTCACGGGCGGTCACCACGATCGGCCGCACCGTGGGCAGCCGCCGCGGCGATTCCGGTCCCGTCCACCTGCCTGCGACGATTCGCACCACGGCGTTCGCCGACAAGGACGGTTGGCAGCTTCGCCGGAAGATCGTCGAGGGCCGCGAGGCCAATCTGGTGTTGCTGTGCGTCGATGCCTCCGGCTCGATGGCGGCACGCAATCGCATGGTCCAGGTCAAGACGGCAGTCCTGTCGTTGCTGCTCGATGCCTACCGTCGCCGCGACACCGTCGGTCTCGTGACCTTCCGCGGCACCGGAGCGACGGTCGTGCTGCCGCCGACGAATTCGGTGGACGTGGCGGCCGCGCGCCTGCAGGAACTCCCCGCCGGCGGACGCACGCCCCTGGCCGAGGGCCTGACCGAGGCGGCCGAGACCGTGCGGCGCCATTCGCTGCGCGATCCCGATCGCCGCACGCTTCTCGTCGTGGTCACCGACGGTCGCGCCACCGCCGGCCCCGATGCCGTCCGTCGTTCACTCGAGGCCGCGGACGTGATTGCCGCTCAGGGAATCTCGTCGGTCGTCGTGGACTCCGAGACCGGCCGGTTCCGGATGGGGCTCGCGATGCGTCTGGCCGAGCGTCTCGGTGCCGAGTACGTACCCGTCGGTGAGGTGGACGCCGACGCACTCACCGGAATCGTCAGGGAAAGGGCTGCCTGATGCCCCAGGGACAACCCACCGTCGTGCCCGACGACGGTCTCACCACCCGCCAGCGTCGCAACCGGCCTCTGCTGATGGTCAACACCGGTGACGGAAAAGGAAAGTCGACAGCGGCTTTCGGTCTCGCTCTGCGGGGATGGAACCAGGGATGGTCGGTCGCCGTCTTCCAGTTCGTCAAGTCCGCCAAGTGGCGACTCGGCGAGCAGACTGCCTTCGAGACTCTCGCCGGCCTGCACGACGAGCGGGGTACCGGTGGTCCCATCGAGTGGCACAAGATGGGGTCGGGCTGGTCGTGGTCGCGTAAGGAGGGCACCGAGGAGGATCACGCCTCCGATGCGCTCGCCGGGTGGCGCGAGATCCAGCGACGTCTCGCCGTGGAACAGCACGGGTTGTACGTGCTGGACGAGTTCACGTATCCGATCGACTGGGGCTGGATCGATATCGACGAGGTCGTCGAGACGTTGACCTCACGACCGGGGCGCCAGCACGTGATGATCACGGGTCGCCGGGCCCATCCGAAGCTCGTCGAGGTCGCCGACCTCGTGACGGAGATGACGAAGGTGAAGCATCCGATGGACGCGGGGCAGAAGGGCCAGCGAGGGATCGAGTGGTGAGAGTTCCACGTGTGGTCGTCGCCGCACCCGCATCCGGGCACGGCAAGACGACTGTCGCCACCGGTCTCATGGCCGCTCTGCGACGGGCCGGACACATCGTGTCGGGCCACAAGATCGGTCCCGACTACATCGATCCCGGTTACCACTCGCTCGCCACCGGGCGGCCCGGTCGCAATCTCGACCCGCACCTCGTCGGCGAAGACCTCGTCGCCCCCCTCTTCCTGCACGGCGCCGCCGGCGCGGACATCGCCGTGATCGAAGGCGTCATGGGGGTGTACGACGGGATGATCGGCACCGACGGGTACGCGTCCACCGCCCATACCGCGGCCCTGCTGTCCGCGCCGGTGATCCTCGTCGTCGACGTCTCGCACGCCTCCCGGTCGATCGCGGCGATCGTGCACGGCATGGCGTCCTACGATCGCGGCACCCGGATCGCCGGTGTGATCCTGAACAAGGCCGGATCCCGGCGACACTCGGACGAGGTGATCCGCGCTCTCGAACCGACCGGCATCCCGGTCCTCGGAGTCCTCGGCCGCGACGACGGCATCACCGTCCCTTCACGGCATCTCGGACTCGTGCCGGCCGAGGAACGCGGCGAGGCGACAGCGCAGGTCGATCGGCTCGCGGCGCAGATCGCCGAGCACATCGACCTCGGTGAGATCGTCGGTATCGCCTCGATGGCACCGGACCTTTCCGCCACGGCCTGGGATCCGGGATCCTCCGCGGAGAACGGACCGGTGATCGCCGTCGCCGGTGGCCGGGCCTTCACCTTCCGGTACACCGAGACCGAGGAACTGCTGCGAGCCCACGGATGCCGGCCCGTGGCATTCGACCCGCTCCGTGACGAACGGCTTCCCGCCGGCACCGCAGGCATCTACCTCGGTGGGGGCTTCCCCGAGGTACATGCCGCCGACCTCGCCGCGAACGCGCCTCTACGCGCGCACCTGCGCGACGCGATCGCGGCGGGGGTTCCGACCGTCGCCGAATGTGCCGGTCTGCTCTATCTCGGTCGTGACGTCGACGGGCACGAGATGGTGGGCGCGCTCGACGCCTCGGCGCGGATGACACCGCGCCTGACACTCGGCTACCGCACGGCGATCGCCCCGCAGGACACTCTTCTCGCTCCTGCCGGCAGCCGCGTCACCGGCCACGAATTCCACCGCACCGTGATCGATTCCGGCGCGTCCCCGGCGTGGCTGCTCGACGGCCGGCCGGACGGCGTCGCGACCGCGACCGTGCACGCGTCGTATCTGCACACGCACTGGGCCGGCCATCCCGAGCTCGCACGACGATTCTCGGACGCCGCACGGGCAGCGGAACCCTCGCCCGAACCCGTCTCCGCACCGGCACGTCGTCGAATACACGAACCCGACCTGCACCATCACGGCGACCGCGACGCGACCGAAGGCCTGGTCGACCTGGCCGTCAACGTCTCGCGCCGGCCACGACCGGCCTGGCTCGACGACGCCCTGCGTTCCTCACTGGACCGTCTCGATCGTTATCCCGACCCGAGCGGCGCCCGCGCCGCCCTTTCCGTCCGCCACGGCCGCAGCCTCGACGAGGTTCTCCCGACGGCCGGAGGCGCCGAGGCGTTCACGCTGATCGCCAGGGCGCGAGCATGGCGGAAACCGGTGGTGGTGCACCCGCAGTTCACCGAACCGGAAGCGGCGCTGCGGGTGGCCGGGCATCGCGTCACGCGGGTCGTGCTGCGCCGCGAGGACGGGTTCGTCCTCGATCCGGCTGCGGTTCCGGAGGACGCCGACCTGGTCGTCGTCGGCAATCCCACCAATCCCACCTCGGTGCTGCATCCGTCCGGCACGCTCCTGGCACTGGTGCGACCGGGACGGGTCGTCGTCGTCGACGAGGCGTTCATGGACGCCGTTCCGGACGAGACGGACTCGCTGACGGACCGGCCCGTTCCGGGGCTCGTGGTGTTGCGGTCGCTCACCAAGACCTGGGCGATCCCGGGCCTGCGCGCCGGATACGTCGTCGGCGACCGCGAGGTGGTCGCGGATCTCGCTGTGCAGCAACCACCCTGGTCGGTGTCGACTCCCGCCGCAGCCGCGATGATCGCGTGCGCGTCCGACGAGGCGGCACGCGAGACCGCCGTCATCGCCCGGGAGATCGTGGCCGACAGGGCGGTTCTCGTCGACGCGCTCTCCGGTCTCGGGATCCGCGTGGTCCCGGCCGCTACGGCCCCGTTCGTGTTGGCGGAGGTACCCGAGGGGACTCGGGAGAAGCTGCGGGAGAGGGGCTTCGCGCTGCGTCGCGGCGATACCTTCCCCGGTCTCGGAGACGAGTGGGTGCGCATCGCGGTGCGTGATGCCGCCACCACGGGGGCGCTCGTCGAGGCGTGGAGAACGATCCTGTGAAACACAGGGCCCTCGGGCTGGTGCTCGGTTACGCCGCCGACCAGGTCTTCGGCGATCCGCAGCGGTGGCATCCCGTGAGCGGCTTCGGGACGGTGGCGCGCGCCACCGAGAGCCGGCTCTATGCCGACAACAGTGCCTCCGGGGTGGTCTTCACCTCGGTGCTGGTGGGTTCCGTCGGAGCGGTGGGGTACGTCGCCGACCGCGCGACCCGCCGTCGCCCGGTGCTGTCGATCGCGGTCACCGCGCTCGCGACCTGGATCGTGCTCGGGGGCCGTTCGCTCGGGCACGAAGCCCGGACGATCGATGCCCAGCTGCGCGGGGGTGATCTCGCCGCGGCGCGGCGGCAGGTGACCCACCTGGTGGGTCGCGACCCGTCCCGGCTCGACGAGAACGGGATCGCCCGCGCCACGATCGAGTCGGTTGCCGAGAACACCTCCGACGCCGTCGTCGCGCCGCTGTGGTGGGGCGCGATCCTCGGTCCCGCCGGCCTGCTCGGCTACCGGGCCGCGAACACCCTCGACGCGCGTGTCGGCCACCGCACGCCGCGTCTCGAACGGTTCGGATGGGCCTCGGCGCGGTTCGACGACCTGCTCAACCTTGCCCCGGCGCGGCTGACGGCTCTGCTGGCCGCGGCGCTGGGGGACGACTCTCGGGGTGCGATGGGTGCGTGGCGGCGGGACGCGCACCAGCATCCGAGTCCGAACGCCGGACCGGTCGAGGCGGCGTTCGCCGGCGCTCTCGGCATCAGGCTCGGCGGCGCGAACGTCTATCACGGAGTGGTCGAGGACCGCGGCACGCTCGGCGACGGGCCTGCGCCGTCGCCGAGCGATATCGGACGGACCGCTCGGCTCGCCTCGAAGGTGGGAATCGGCGCCCTGGTGACGGCAGTCGCCGTCGCGCTCGCGTGCCGTCGATAACTCCTTCCCGACCCTTCGCCCCCGGCCTTGTCGGTGGTTTCCCGCCCGAGGACACAGGTGTCACGGCATGTGGCGCAGGTCGTCGATGCGATGGTCGAATTCGCCGTCGGTGTCGTCGACCGCGTCCTCGAGGCGCCCGTTCTCGAGCGGCCGGTACACGAAGACGGTGTTCAGACCGACCTCGCGGGCGGCGCGGAGGTCGTAGGGATGCGAGGCGACCATCGCCGCGCGGGACGGATCGACTCCGAGATAACGGCAGGTGCGTTCGTAGAGGAAGTGCTCGGGTTTGAAGGCGCCGAACAGTTCGGCCGTGAGGATGACGTCGGCCTCGAGTTGCCGGTCGCGGAAGAGGGTCACCATCGTGGCCATATCGGTGTTCGACAGGGTCGCCACGACGGCCTGCGAACAGAGTTCCTTCAGTCCGGGTCGCACGTCCGGCCACGCTTCGAGGCGTTGCCATGCCCGCGCCGTCTCGATGCGCACATCGTCCGGAAGGTCGATCCCGAACTGCTCACACACGTCGCCGAGTCCGTCGACGTAGGAGTCCTGCACGCGATACCAGTTCTCCACCGACTGGTCGAGACGGAGGATGCGCTCGTAGTAGTCCTTCCTCCAGGCCCGGACCAGGTCGCCCACGGTCGCCGGATCGGCGTCCGGTCCGAGGGCATCGGCCACCGCGCGGGTGACCGGGGTGTAGAAGTCCATCAGGGTGCCCTGCACGTCGAAGATGTACGCGTCGTATCGGCTCACGCTCCGGAGCATGCCCGGTCACGTCCTCCCGAAACGAGCCCGCCGAAGACCCCACGCCGGTGTGACCTGCGTCGCATACTGGGACCGAAGCGTCGCGCCTTCGGGGGTACACCATGGACGACCTGGCCGAATTCCGTCACGATCTCGATCGCATCGAACACCGCGTCGCCGGTGAGGTGACCGTCGGCCGCTCACGCGTCCGGATCCTGGCGGGATGTGTCGCGCTGCTGGTGGTAGGTCTGCTGCTTCCGCAGGCCACGTCCGTGACGTCTCTGACGACCCTCGTGCGCTGGGATTCCGACTCCGTCGCCCTGCCGGTGCGGATCTTCGACGCTTTCGTGGTGGTGTTCGGCATCCTCGTACCGCTCGTCGCGTTGCTCCGTCGTCGCTGGGGTGCCGCAGCGATCGCGATGCTCGGTTCGGGCGCGGCGTCGATGGTGGGGCTGTTCGCCGTCTGGTCGCAGGCCGGGATGGTCGCCCACACCCCACACGCACCGCATGTGGGCCTGTACCTGTGCTGGGGCGCCGTGATCGCCTCCACTGCGGTGTGGCTGCCTGTCGTACTCTCCACCGCTCCCCTGCGCAGCGATCCTCCGATCACGGCCGGAGTTCTGACACCCCGGCACGGCCGCTGATCTCGCGTCCAGCAACTTGACAGTGGCGCGCATCACACTTTCGGTGCAACACTGTAATCAGTGCAACACGCACCCCGGTCGCGTCCCCGGGAGGACATCATGCGACATTCACACATCCACGGATTCGGACGAACGGGCGGTTGGCAGCAGGCCGACGTCCCCGACGCGAGCGATGCCGCCGAGTGGTTCGCCGGCAGGCTCCCCGACGACTGGTTCACCGGACAGCCCGACATCGAGATCGACAGGGAGGAAATCTTCGTCGTCGGCCCCCTCGGGGTACCCGACGGCGCGAGCGACACCGAGATCGACGGACGCATCGCTCGGTTCCGCGAGACCACACGCGCCGACCGGATGCGCATCGCCGACGAGGCCGAGGCCCGCTACGGCCGCAAGGTGGCCTGGGGGGTGAAGATCGGCGACCGCACCGCCCTGTTCACCCACCTCGCCGTCCCGGTCATGACACGGCTGCGCCAACCCGAGCGGAAGGTACTCGACACTCTCGTCGACGCGGGGGTCGCACGGTCCCGTTCCGACGCACTGAAGTGGACCGTCAGGCTCGTAGGCCGGCACTCGGAGCAGTGGCTCCAGGAACTGCGGGAAGCGATGAAGAAGGTCGACGATCTGCGTTCCGAAGGTCCGCAGGTCTGACCTCCGAGACTCGGAGAACCCAGTCCCGCGCCGTCGTCACGGAATCCACCGTGGCGACCCCGCGGGGCGCGGCAGGCCGGCGCACGACGATCACGCGCACGCCCAGCTCGTCCGCCGCGTCGAGTTTGCCGCGGGTGAACGAACCACCGGAGTCTTTCGTGACGAGCGTGTCGATCCTGTTGTCGAGCAGAAGCTTCCGTTCGTCGTCCCTGGTGTAGGGACCGCGCCCGAGCAGCACCGACCAACTCGGCGGCACGTCGGTCGTCACGGGGTCGACGACGCGGACGAGCACGTCGTGTGCAGCGAGCGGCCCGACGAAGCGGTCGAGCGTCTGCCGTCCCGTACTGAGGAAGATCCGCCGGCCGGTCGCGGCGTTACGGGCCGCGGCGTGGTGGTCGTCGACCCACGTCCACCGACCGTGCCGGTCGTGCCAGCCGGGCCTCTGCAGACGCAGCAACGGCACGTGTGCCACGGTGCATGCCGCAGCGGCGTTCGCACTGATGCCGGCTGCGAACGGATGGGTGGCGTCGACGACGGCTCGGATACCGCGCTCGCTCAGGTACCGGGCGAGGCCCTCGGCGCCACCGAACCCTCCGATGCGTACCGGGCCGACGGGCAGGCGCGGGTTGCGGACCCGGCCCGCGAGTGAGGACTCGAACTCGATCGCGTCGTCGTCCAGAGCAGCGGCGAGCGCGCGTGCTTCACCGGTTCCACCCAGGATCAGGACCGTCACCGCAGAGTCCCCGTCAGCACCGGCAGGGTCCGCTCGTCGGACAGCATGTCGAGCAGGGCATCCATGTCGAGGTGCTCGTCGACGAGGTCGGCGAGTGCCTCGATGCGGGACTCGCGTGCAGCCGGGAAACTCACCTCGCCGGTACGGATCTCACGACCCACCGCCGCGGCGACCTCGTGCAGCCACGCCCACCGCAGAGCATCCCCTTCGAGGGCACCGTGCCACATGGTGCCGAACACCGAACCCACCCGTACGCCACCGAGGAAGTCCGTGCCGCCGTCGACGGTGATGCGTCCGTGATGGATCTCGTATCCGGAGGCAGCGGCGTCCAAGGCCGAACCCCGGGGTAACCGCAGAACCTTGGCCGGGCCGAACGTGGTGCGCACCGGGAGCAGTCCGAGGCCCGCCGCGTGCGCGCCGGGCACACCTTCGACACCGTGCGGATCGTCGATGTGCGTACCGAGCATCTGGAATCCCCCGCAGATACCGAGGACCGGATAACCCCGGTTCGCGTGTTCCACGATGGCGGTGTCGAGACCCCGCGAACGAAGCCACGCGAGATCCGCCAGGGTCGCGCGGGTTCCGGGCACGATCACCACATCGGTTCCGGCGAGCGCCCGGGGATCGTCGACGAAACGAACCCGCACATCCGGCTCCAGGCACAACGCGTCGACGTCCGTGAAATTGCTGACGCGCGGCAGCATCACGACACCGATGGTCACGGCGCCGTCGCCGTCGTGCGCGGGACGGGAGGTGAGGGCGAGCGAGTCCTCGGAGTCGAGCCACAGGTCGCGCTGCCACGGCAGCACACCCACTACCGGGCGGCCGGTGAGCTGTTCGAGCGAATCCAGCCCGGGCTTCAGGAGCGAGACGTCGCCACGGAACTTGTTGATCACGAAGCCGCGGACCAACTGTTGATCCGCGGCGTCGAGCAGAGCCAGCGTGCCGTACATCGACGCGAAAACGCCACCGCGGTCGATATCGCCGACGACGACGGTGGGCATCGAACCATGCCGTGCCAGTCCCATGTTCACGTAGTCGTGGGCACGCAGGTTGATCTCCGCCGCGCTACCGGCACCTTCGCACACCACCACGTCGAACCGGTCGCGGAGATCGTCGAACGCGCCGAACGCCGCCTCGGCGAGATGCCGTCGACCACCGGCGAATTCGCCCGCTTCCAGCACACCGGCCGGCCGGCCGAGGACGACGACGTGGCTGCGCCGGTCGCTACCGGGTTTGAGCAGTACCGGGTTCATCGCGGCCTCCGGGATCGCGCGTGCGGCCACCGCCTGGATCCACTGAGCGCGACCGATCTCCGCGCCCTCGTTCGTCACCATCGAGTTGTTCGACATGTTCTGCGCCTTGAACGGCGCGACCTTCAGGCCGCGCCGCAACAAGGATCGGCAGATCCCGGTGACGACAACGGATTTCCCTGCATCCGAAGTCGTTCCGGCGACGAGCAGGCCCGAACCCATGCGGTCAGGCCGGAATCGGCACGCGACGGGAGGCGCGTTCGGTGAGGTAGGCGAAGACCACGCCCAGCGTCGTCCACAGAGTGAGCTGCACGGTGAACGACGCCACCCGGAACTCCCACAGCAGCGTTGCGGGGAAGCCTTCCCCGACCTCGTCGACGCTCGGCAACGCGAGATATCCCAGGCCCACTACGACGAGGAATGCGACTGCGGGACCGGCGATGCGGACGGTGTGCAGATCCTGGGTGGCGAGCGCCTTGGCCACCGCCACGGCAACGGCGATCGCGACGAGTCCGAGGACCACCGAGGCGAGCCACAGCAGAGTGCGCTGATCGATCGTGGCGGGATCGCCGACGGCCGGCGGGTTGGCCGGATACTTCAGGAACGGAACCGCTTCGATCGCCAGCCACGCCCCGGCCGCACCGACCAGCCCGAGCTTCCAGCCCGGCATATCGGTGAGACGGCGCGCGAAGTGCAGCACCGACGCGTAGAGGGCACCGAGCGCGAGACCCGCCAGGCCGGTCGCGAGGAACAACCCCACCTTCTGGCCGGTACGGCCGACGAGCGCATCGTCGCCGTGACTGTGACCGTGGGATTCGCCCGCGGCCGTCGCATGATCGTGATCGTGCGAATGCGATTCGCCTGCAGCCTCTTCGAGCGCGATCGCCGATTCGATGTGAGGTTCGCCGACGACGAAGGCGACACCGCCCGCGAGCAGACCCGCGACGAGTCCGGCGAGCAGGCCCCTCAGTAACAACCGGGTGTAGGTTCCGGGCATCGTGATTCCCGTTCTCAATGGCACGGAAGACCGAGCAGGTGCCGGCCGTCGTGCATCAGTTCGTGCATGAACATGCCGGTGCGCGAGATCGCGCCCTGATCGAATCCGACCAGATAGAGAACGAGAAATGCCGCCACGATCACTGCGGCGAGAGCCACTGCGAGTGCGGCAGAGCCGAGCGACTCGCCGGGTGTATGGACAACAGCCATGACAATCCTCCAGGGATTTCGCGTCCCATTCGATTCCGTCATGTGCCGCGGGAGTTTTCTGGCTTCCGAAGATCTCGCGTTCTCCGGTTACAGTGGCGCGACCGCTCCGGTTTCCCACCGGATTGCCTACACCTCGGCACATCGTTACCGACGAACCTTCGCACCGCTCGGTCGGCGATGTCAAGCGGAAAGGACATACCTGCCGTGCCCCGATTGTTTCTCGTCGCACATGCATCCACCTGTGCGACGGAACAGGCCCGATTCCCCTGCGACGAGCCGCTCTCGGACAGAGGCCGACGCGAACTCGAGCGCGCCTCCGCACCGGTCGTCGACCGGTGGGTGTGTGCACCGGAGCGACGCACGGTCGACACCGTCCACGCCTTCGGGTTCCCCGCCGAGATCGACCCTGCCCTACGCGAGCTCGACTACGGCACGTGGGCCGGATCTGCGATGGACGACGTACCCGAGAGCGAGTTGGAGGAGTGGCTGACCGATCCGGCGGCAGCACCGCACGGCGGCGAATCCGTGGAAGACCTGCTCGGCCGGGTCTGCACCTGGCTGGCGGCACAGGGCGACGGCTACGAACGTGTCGCAGCGGTGACCCACCCCGCGGTCGTCCGGGCCGCGACGGTGTGCGCTCTCGACGCTCCGGCGGCCGCGTTCTGGCGGGTCGACGTGCGGCCGCTGGACGTCGTCCGGTTGCACGGCCGACCGGGCCGGTGGACGTTGCGGCCGAACCGATTCCCGCGGTGAGCTACCACGTCACGTCCTTCTCGCACTGCTTCCCGTCGACCGTCGATTCCACCTGGACGGTTGCGTGCTCGAGCCCGTGCGACGACAGCGCGGTGCGCGCCGAGTCGAGGATCCACTGCGGGTCGTGGTCGCTGACGAGATGCACGGTGGCGACGTCCATGCCGGTGGTCAGCGTCCACACGTGCAGGTCGTGCACGCCGCACACGCCGGGCAGCGCGAGCAGGTCGGTGCGCAGGAGGTCGACGTCGAGGTGCGCGGGCGAGGTCTGGGTGAGAATCCGGAGCGACTCGGCAGCCAGTCGCAGTGCGCGCGGCACGACCCACAGGGAGATGAGCACACCGACGACGACGTCGGCGAGGCTCCAGCCGAAGATCATGACGAGTGCGCCTGCGATGAGAACGCCGACCGATCCGACGGCGTCGGCGAGCACCTCCATGTAGGCGCCGCGCACCGCGATGCTGTCCTTCGCGTCGGCCCGGAGCATGAGCATCACGACGATGTTTGCGGCGAGTCCCGCGAGGGCGGTGACGATCATGGGGAAACCGGGGAGTTCGGGGGCGTCCCCGATGCGGTCGATCGCCTCGTAGAAGACCCATCCCGCGACGCCGAGCAGCAGCACTGCGTTGACCATCGCGGTGAGGACCTCGGCGCGGTGCCAGCCGAAAGTACGCGAAGCGGCGGCACTTCCACGCCGGGCCAGAACGAGGGCGACCATGCCCATGGACACCCCGACGACGTCGGTGAGCATGTGCCCCGCGTCGGCGAGGAGTGCGAGGGATCCGATCAGGAGACCGACGAACGCCTCGAGCACGAAGAACGCGCCGAGGATGCCCAGCGCGAAGCCCATGCGCCGGATGACGCCGCGCGTGGGACCGGCCCCGCGACCATTGCCGACGCCGTGTGAGTGCCCGTGACCCGAACCCATCGATCTCCCTCTCCGAAACCTCGGGCCATCGTATGCATGAATGCGCATATGTTTCAACGCCAGGTGCCCGGCGTGGGTGGAGGACCTGTCCGAGGCCCTATTCGTCCGGGTCGTAGGCCGGGTGTTCGACGGTGGGCGGAAGGGTCGCGATCGCGGAGATCCGCTTGAGTCCGGCGGTCTGCAGCAAGTCCACGATCAACGACCTCATCTGCGCGAACACCACCGTCGCCGACACCCCCGCCCCGGCGATGAGGTCGGGATCCATCTTCTTGGCGATGCTGCGCAGCACACGCGCGGCCTCGGCCTGATCGGGCTGCTCCCCCGGCTCCGCCAGAACCATCCCGCGGAGCACGTCCACCGCATCGGCCACCTCGACGAAACGCTGCACGAGCCGCGGATCGAGGATCTCGTCGTCGCGGACGAGGGTCAGCGACCGGCGCGCGAGCACCCGGATGTTGCGCATCGCGTGGTCGATGGGATCGGCTGCGGCGGCGAGCACCGCGAGTCTGCCCCGACTGTTCCAGTAGAGGGGCGAGATCCGGCTGATCTCCCGTCCGCCCGTGAGGTGGGTGCGCATCGTGTCGATCGCGGGCTGGGTGGCCCGCGCCTGCTTGAGTGCGTCCTCGATCGGTTTCGGATTGTTCTCGACGAGCCCGGCCTCGACCTTCCTCAGGACTTCGCTCGCCGTCGCGAGGACCTCGGCGGCGTTGCGCCGGGCACGCCGCACCGGATGGGTGGGGATCATGGCGACGACCGCGATCCCCGTGAGACCCCCGACCAGGGCGTCGACCATGCGATCGGGCCCCCCTGTGCCACCGGGCGGCAACAGCGTCGCCACGAGCACCGCGGAGTTCCCGGCCTGCATCGCGAAGATCGGGCCGCTGTTCAACGCGACCGCCGTACTCATCGCGATCGTCACGACGAGCGCGATCTGCCACGGTCCGCTGCCGATCAGCGAGACGAGCAGGTCGCCCACGCCGATCCCGACGGTCACACCGCAGACCAGTTCGACGGAACGCCGCAACCGGGCGCCGAGACCGAGCCCGAGGGAGACGACTGCCGCGATGGGCGCGAAGAAGGGCTGGGCGTGACCGACCAGATCCTTCGCCACCCACCACGCCAGACCCGCCGCCAGCGCGCACTGGATGATCGGCAGCGCCGACGAACGCAGCCGTTCGAACGAGTCGGTCAGGCGCCTACGGGCTCCTCGGCGGGTGGGACGGCGTCTGGCCGCGACGGACAGTCTGTTGGCCACAGACATGTACGGCGGCGTCTATTCGACGCCCAGAGCTTCCGCTGCCCGCGGGTCGCAGTCCTCGAGCAGGTCCAGGCAGCGGGCGTGTTCGTCCGTCTCGCCGATCGTCTTCGCGGCCCGGGCGAGTACGGCGACGCAACGGAGGAAGCCGCGGTTGGGTTCGTGGCTGTAGGGCACGGGACCGAAGCCCTTCCAGCCGTTGCGACGCAGCTGGTCGAGACCGCGGTGGTATCCGGTGCGTGCGTAGGCGTAGGCGGCGATCGTCTCGCCACCGTCGAGTGCGGCCTCGGCGAGGTACGCCCATGCGATCGAGGCGGTGGGATGGTCGGCTGCGACCTTCGCCGGGTCCTCGTTGTTCAGCAGGGCCGACTCCGCGTCGTCGTCGCCGGGGAGCAGGGTGGGCTGAGGTCCGAGAAGATCACCGAAAGACGTCATGGGGTCATTCTGCCCTCCCGTCGCGAAGGCTCGATAGAGTCCCCGGGTAACCGCAGGCCGTCGAGCGAGGTGCAGCACGTTGTCGGACCCGAAGAACGAAGAGACACCCGAGAAGACTTCGACGACCCCGGATGTGGGAACACCGGACGGGGATACGGAGAACGAGCCTGCCGACAAGGCGATTTCCCCCGGGGAGCGGGAGGTGGCGGCCCTCGGGCAGACCGAGGCCGTCGTGGTGGGCACGGCAGATCGGCGTGCAGCCGCCGACGAGCCGGAAACCCCCGTCTCCGACGAAACCGGGAAGCCGGATGCCGACGCCACGCCTTCGGATGCGGATGCGGATGCGGATGCCCACGAGACAGCAGACACGAACGAGAGCGACACGAACGAGAGCGTCGCCACGGACGAGACCGTGGCGATGCCCGTCGTCGAGCGGGAGGCCGTCGAGTCCCGCCCGGCTCCCGAGCCCGAACCCGCGCCCGACGTCGCCGATACGCCGACGGTGCAGATCCCCGTTCGCAACCATGTGCCCAAAGCGCCACCGCAGCGCATCGCGCCGCGCGGTGAGGAACCGCCGGCGCAGCCCGAGCCTGTCCGGGTGGCGGTCCAGCCCACACCCACGCGCATCCCGCCCGCACGCGACAAGGGACGCCGACGGTGGCTGGGAGCCGCAGGGGCGGTAGCCGCGCTGGTGGTGGTGGTGGCGATCGCCGTGGCCGCGGTGGTGGTGTTCGTGCAGCAACGCGCCGACAACTCCCCCGAGAGCCGCATCCGCTCGAGCATCGACACCTTCGTCGGAGCACTCGAATCGGGCGACCTCGCGACCCTGCAGGAGTCGACCTGCGGAGCGCTCTCCGACTTCTACGCGACGGTCGAACCGCAGAACTTCCGCGACATCCATCGACTCGCCGTCGAGCAGGGTGAGATTCCGGTGGTGACGAGCGTCGATCGCATCCAGATCACCGACAGCACCGCGATCGCCCAGGTCACCGCGCACACCGCGAACAATCCGTCCGATGTCACCGACCGCACCTTCGATCTCGCCCTCGACGGCGAGCAATGGAAGGTCTGCAGCGAATAACGGCAGCCCCGACCGACGGCGGTGCCGAACGCGCAGAAGTCGTCGAGTGCGCTCGGCGTGTCGCGACGGTGCCTGCGCACCGACCGGACGACGCAGGGCGCCGACGAGAACGTCGGCGCCCTGCGTGCAGCGGTGGTTTCCTACTTGGCCGAGACCGAGCGTCCCGCCGACTTGAGGTCGTTGCAGGCTTCGATGACACGCTGCGTCATGGACGCCTCGGCCTTCTTCAGGTAGCTGCGCGGGTCGTAGGTCTTCTTGTTGCCGACCTCGCCGTCGATCTTGAGCACACCGTCGTAGTTGCTGAACATGTGTGCCGCGATCGGGCGGGTGAACGCGTACTGCGTGTCGGTGTCGACGTTCATCTTCACGACGCCGTAGCTGAGCGCCTCGTCGATCTCCGACTTCAGTGAGCCCGAGCCGCCGTGGAAGACGAGGTCGAACGGCTTCGAGCCCGCCGGCAGACCCAGCTTCTTCGACGCGACGGCCTGGCCCTCGGCGAGGACGGACGGCTTGAGCTTGACGTTGCCCGGCTTGTAGACGCCGTGGACGTTGCCGAAGGTCGCGGCGAGCAGGTACTGGCCCTTGTCGCCGGCGCCGAGCGCGTCGACGGTCTTCTCGAAGTCCTCGACCGTGGTGTAGAGCTTGTCGTTGATGGCGTTCTCGACGCCGTCCTCTTCACCGCCGACGACACCGATCTCGATCTCGAGGATGATCTTCGCGGCCTTGGCGGCAGCGAGGAGCTCCTGGGCGATCTCGAGGTTCTCGTCGATCGGAACGGCCGAGCCGTCCCACATGTGCGACTGGAACAGCGGGTTCTGTCCGTTGTTCACGCGCTCCTGGGAGATCGCCATGAGCGGGCGGACGAAGCCGTCGAGCTTGTCCTTCGGACAGTGGTCGGTATGGAGGGCGATGGTCACGTCGTACTTCTCGGCGACGACGTGCGCGAACTCGGCAAGCGCGACGGCACCGGTGACCATGTCCTTCACACCCAGGCCCGAGCCGAACTCGGCGCCACCGGTCGAGAACTGGATGATGCCGTCGCTGCCGGCGTCCGCGAAGCCCTTGATGGCGGCGTTGATCGTTTCGGACGAGGTGCAGTTGATCGCCGGGAACGCGAAGGAGTGTTCCTTGGCGCGGGCCAGCATCTCGGCGTAGACCTCGGGAGTCGCGATAGGCACAGCGGCTGTCCTCCAGATGAGAGTCGATGGGCATCCCACCGGGATAGGGTGGGTGCCCGGGTTGTCCTTGCAGTATGTCAAGTGAGACGCCCGCTCGATACTCGGGCCGTCCCGGGGGGTGTCGGGATTCGGGGAGAGGTGGACGCCGCCGGTACCCTGGACCGCGTGACTGTGCTCGAAGCCTCGGAGTCCGTGACCAATCTGGCCCTGCTACCGGGGTTTCTGGATCCTGTCAATCTGCTCAATTCGTTCGGGACCTGGATGCTCATCGGGCTGCTGCTCGTGGTGTTCATCGAATCCGGCCTGCTGTTCCCGCTGCTGCCCGGCGACTCGCTGCTGTTCACCGCGGGCCTGATCGCAGCGGCCAAGTCGGCGGAGGTCGAACCGTTCGCCCCACTGTGGGTGCTCATGGTGACGATCCCGATCGCGGCGGTCCTCGGCGACCAGGTCGGCTATCTCATCGGCGCGAAGGGCGGAACCAGGCTGTTCAAGCCGGATGCGAAGCTCTTCAAGCAGGACTACATCGACGAGGCGCACCGCTTCTTCCTGCGCCACGGACCCGCGATGATCTTCCTGGCACGTTTCGTGCCGATCGTGCGTACCTATGCCCCGCTCGTCGCGGGCGCCGCGAAGATGCCCTACCGCGTGTTCATCACCTACAACGTCATCGGCGGCATCGTGTGGGGCGCCGGCGTGACGCTGCTCGGCTACCTGCTGGGACAGATCAGCTTCATCGCCGACAACATCGACATCATCTTCCTGGGCATCGTGTTCGTCTCGGTCATCCCGATCATCACCGAGGTCGGCAAGCGCATGCTCAGCTCGCGTCGGGCCAAGAACGGCCGGGCGCCGGTCGCCGAGGTCGACGACGCGACCATGCCGATCAACCGGCTCGAGTCCAAGTAGGACGAGTCCGACCAGGAACGGTCCGGGTAGGAACGGTCCGCACACCTCGGAAGGTGGATTCCCGCCCGTCGAACGAACGGGCCGGAATCCACCTTCTTCCCTATCGGGACCGGGACGCCGCGACGGCGTAGGCGGCTTCCATGAGCATCCACCCACCGAGCTGCACGGACATGTCGCGCTCGGGTACGGCCGACTCCCGGACGGTGCCGCCCGCGAACCGCGCCACCGAGGTGCCGAGGCCGGGCAGCCGCGCCTGCTGCGACCAATCACGTCCGAAGACCGGCAGTTCCTCGACCTGCAGCCGGTTCTCCCAGGCAGCCTCCGCCGACGCCAGCACGATCCGTGCCGCGACAGTGCGGGCACGGACGTCGTCGCCGTCGACGACAGGCAGCGTGGTGGCGACCATCGCCAGGTAGCGGGCCAGGATCCCGTTGAACAATCCCCCGTCACCGCCTCCCCCGCCGGTGACGACGCTGCGTTCGGTGAGGTGGTCGTCGACCGCGGCGACGAGCGCGTGGACCCTCCGCCGATGGCAGGGATCGTCGAGTTGCAGGGCCAGCTCGGTCTCGAGGCCGAGCGTCACGCCCTGGCAGTAGCTGTAGATCGCGCGTTCGTGCACGCCGTCGCGGATGCCGTCCAGGACCAGACCGGTCTCGGGGTCGAGCAGGACGTCGTGGATCCAGTCGGCCATCTCCACCGCGCGGTAGACCCTGCCGGTGCGGGCGAGCAGCAGCGCCGCCGGACCGTTCGCGGGGGCATTGAAGAAGTTGTCACGCCGACGCCACGGGATGCCGCCGCCGCACTCCGGTTGCCAGGCGTCGACGAGCTCGTCGACGAGGGTCGCGATCGCGCCGCGATGGTCGACGTAGAGGTGCCGTTCGGCACGTTCGAGCGACAGGCCGAGCCACGCCATGTCGTCGTAGTAGTTGTTGGTCCAGCCGGTGATGTTGCGGAAGCGGTGGGTGCGCGCGAGCCGCACGACGCGGCGACGCCGGCGCGGGGTGGCGTCGCGCTCGGCAGCGTCGACGGCGGTATCGATCAGGTGCGCCTGCCACCAGTAGTGCCAGGACAAGAACAGTCGCTCGCGACGAACGGCCGGCCATCCGACCACGCCGAGAGCGGTGCCGGGCAACGCCCAGAGCCGACGGACATGCCGCGACACGATCGCTCCCTCGGCGGCATCGGCCCGTTCCGACCAGACTGCTGCTGCGGTGTTCATCACCCTCCACACTGCCCGACCTGCGGCCGTCCCGACGACGGTCCGCGCGACTTTCATCCCGGAATGCGGGCCGGGTGTTACCAGGCGTCCGAGAAATCGGCGTGCTGCCGGATCCACGCGTGCATCGCGATGCCCGCGGCGACACCCGCGTTGATCGACCGTGTGGAGCCGAACTGGGCGATCGAGACGGTCATCGACGCCACGTCGCGGGCCTGCTCGGTGACACCGGGGCCTTCCTGGCCGAACAGCAGCAGGCAGCGGCGCGGCAGGGTCGCGGTCTCCAGCCGCACCGAACCCGGAGTGTTGTCCACGGCCACGATCTCGAGGTTCTGCTCGGCCGCCCACGCGACGAGGGCGTCGACATCGGAGTGGTGGAGCAGATGCTGGTAGCGGTCGGTGACCATCG
This sequence comes from Rhodococcus sp. Q1, assembly GCF_004153645.1. Taxonomy (NCBI): domain Bacteria; kingdom Bacillati; phylum Actinomycetota; class Actinomycetes; order Mycobacteriales; family Nocardiaceae; genus Rhodococcus; species Rhodococcus sp. Q1. The sequence continues at coordinate 368,555 of NZ_SDMJ01000005.1, forward strand.
CTCCGCGCCGGTTCCATCGGCGTCGTCCGACGATGTGCACGGTGCCCACGGCGAATGCGTTGGCGGTGCGGACGACCGTGCCGATGTTCGCGTCGTGAGCGAAGTTCTCGATGGCGACGTGCAGCGGGTGGCGACGACCGTCGATGTCCGCCACGATCGCCTCACGGGTCCAGTAGCGGTAGGCGTCGACGACGTTGCGCCGGTCGCCGTGGGCGAGCAGCTCGGGGTCGTATCGCGGGTCGGTGGGCGGCTCGGTGCCGAACTCCTCGATCCACGGTCCGACGCCGTGCGGGTGCTCACCCCATTCGGTGGGTCCCGCCACGTCCTCGACGGCCGGCCCGGAATGCGTGTCGGTCACCGTCAGAACGTTTCGTTCGAACCCGCTGCGACGCGGAAACCGTGACCGGTGGCGTCGTTGGTGCAGGTCACGTCGGCTGCGGTGGCGGCACACGTGTAGCCGAGCTGCGAGAGCGACGATCCCGGAGGCAAGGTGGGGCTCGCACCGTCGGGCGAGAGGTAGACCGGCCCACCGGAGCACACGAACTCCCCTTCGCCGGAGTCCTGCACGCGGATGCCGAGTCCCCAGTTGACCATGCAGTCCTCCGGGCGCGGCGGGATCGGATCGGTGGGGCCTTCGCAGCCCGCCTCGGTGCGAGTGGGCAGCCGGACGATGCCGCATTCGAAGGTGCCGTCGGGGCTGCTGAAGTAGTACGACTCGTTGCGCTGGTACTCGACCTGCGCGAGCGGAGCCGGTTCCTCCGGGGAGGTCTCCGGCTCGGGAGCCGGTTCGGTCGTCGACGGGGTCGTCTCCTCGGTGGTGCTCGGAGCGACCGTCGTGGACGAGGTCGTCGAGGCAGCCGCCGAGGTCGTCGTCGACGTCGCTCCGGAGTCGGCCTCCGGCCCGTCCGCGGAGCCTCCGCATCCTGCGACGAACAGTGCCGCACCCGTGACGACTGCGACCGGCCACATCCGAATTCTCACGCAACACCCTTCCCGACGACGTGCGGGTGTCACTCTATCGAGCGGCGTCAGTGGCCGGTCAGGCGCCGGTTGACCAGCCGGTTCGCCCATCCGGGCGACACCTGGGCGAGCATTGCCAGCACGGTGGCCTGTCGGCCGACGGGCCGATGCACCCGTGCGGAGCGCCGCGTGGGGCGGGTCGCGTCGAACACCGCGCGGGCGACGTCGTCGGCCCCGAGGTTCACGCCCAGGGAGCGTCGCGAGCCGATGTCCATCCCGTCGACCATGTTGGTGTCGACGAACAGCGGCCACAGTGCCTGCACCTTGATGTCGTGGCGCGCCCACTCGAGTTCGAGGGCTTCGGTCAGGCCCCGCACCGCGAACTTGGTGGCGCTGTAGGTGGCGAGGTCGGGTTGTCCGTAGAGCGCCGACGCCGAGCACATGTTCACGATCTGCGCGCCGGGGGTGTCGCGGAGATACGGGAAGGCGGCGTGGCAGCCGAGGACGACACCGGTGACGTTGACGTCGACGATCTGCCGGTGACGGCTCGCCGGGGTGTCCTCGAACGGGCCGGACGACAGCAGGCCCGCATTGTTGACGAGGATGTCGAGCCGGCCGTCGGTGCAGAACTCTTCGAGTGCGCGGGTCCACGCGGAGGTGTCGGTGACGTCCAGGACACCGGTGACCACCTGCCCCGAGGGGATCGAGGCAGCTTCGTCGGCGAGGCTCGCGAGCCCTGCGGTATCGACGTCGAAAGCACCGACGCGGTGGCCGTGGCGGGCGAAGAGCAGGGCGGTGGAGCGGCCGATTCCGGCGGCGGCTCCGGTGACGACCACGGTGGGAGCGGACATGGCATCACCCTAATCGCGGGCGGGAGCCGACAGGACCGAGCGGGGATAGGCTGGGATCGGAGGAGCTGTGAATCGTCGTATCGTCGCTACTGTCGCATTCGTCACCGCGGGATATGTCGTCGTTCTCGCGTTGTGGCTGAACCTGTTCCTGCCGATCTCCGAACCGGGCACCGAGGGCTTCCAGGTGGTCTTCCTCGTCTGTCTGTACGGCACCGTGCTCGGCCTGTCCTTGGCGCTCGCGGGTCGGAGTCCGAAGGCTCTGCGCAGGATCGAACGCGAGGGTTACGAAGGGTGGGCGATCATCCGTTCGGCAACGCCGCTGGATCTCACCGCGACCGGTCAGTTGACCCGGCTCGATCTCGAACTCACGGTGCCGGGTTCGGAGTCCTATCGCGGCACCGTCGTCTACGAGGTCGACCGCCGTAACCTGCACCGCTACGCACCCGGCGAGGTCGTGAGCATCTGGGTGGATCCGCTCGACCGCGACCGGATCGTGCTCTATCCCTGAAGCTCCCGGCGTGTGAGTGCGAGCAGCCCCTCGACGAGCAGCAGCTGGGCCGCTGCGTAGGTGGCCAGGACGAATCCTTCCGCCGCCGCGCGGGCCTTCTCGTCCTTCAGCAGGGTGCGGCGAACGATGATCGAGCCGTCGGAGAGCGTGAAGATCAGCCCGCCGAGACCGAGCCGGCTCCGCCGATCCGAGCCCGGCACGGGCAGCCCCGCGCGCACTCGCGCACCGGGGGCGAGGGCGGGATCGCCCGCGAGGGTGGCGGTGGTGGCGAGCAGCGCACCGTATCCGGTCAGCGGCGCGGCCACGGATCGGTTGCGGACGGCGAGCAGACCGGCCGCGCCGGCCAGCGCACCGGCGCGCTGCACCGCGACCGGCTTCGACACGCGCGCACCGTGCCGGGCGAGGATCGTCGAGTAGGCCGTCTGCATGGCACCGAAACAGGCTGCACCGCTCAGGATCCTACGGTCCTCGTCGGATCGGATCATGGCGATGTCGCCGAGGGTGGCCGCGGCGAGACCCGCGACCAGCAGGGCGGTGTCGGCGCGGTCGGTGTCGCGGGATCGGCGCAGCACCCGCACCGCGAGCGCGGGTGCGATGAGCGGTTTGGCGATCTTCTGCAGTTTCTCGTTCCCGGACACCCCACCGATGACGGTGGCAACCGACGCCGCGGCGAACACCGCGTGCTCGACGCCCCACTTCTTTCGATCGAACCGACCCATGCGCGCACAGTACCCGGAGATGATCAGCAGCGGCGCGCACCGCCGGACGCTGTGGCGCGCAGGAAGGTCGGTGCCGCGAAGGCGCGACGTGCGGCGGCGTCGGCGACCGCCTGCCGCACCGGGTCGACGTGACCGTTCTCGCACAATGCGATCGCCGACCCGCCGAAGCCGCCCCCGACCATCCGGGCACCCAGAGCACCCGCTGCGACAGCCGCGCCGACGGCGGTGTCGAGTTCGGGGCAGCTGACCTCGAAGTCGTCGCGCAACGAGCGGTGCGACGCGTCGAGCAGCGGGCCGAGATCCCGGATCCGCCCTGCCCGCAACAATTCCGCGGCCTCACGGACCCGGGCGATCTCGTCGATCACGTGCCGGGCGCGGCGACGGAGGACGCGATCGTCGAGCGGGTCTGCGGATGCGGCGTTCCGCAGGGTGCCGACGCCGAGGAGCCGGGTGGCGTCCTCGACCTCACGGCGGCGCTGTCCGTACTGCCCGTCGGCGAGCCGGTGCCCGGTTCCGGTGTCGACGACCAGCACGGTCAGTCCCTGCGCCTCCGCGTCGAACGGGATGTGTTCGCTGCTGCCGTCGGCGAAGTCGAGCAGCAGCGCGTGTCCGGGGCGTGCGTGCAACGCGATCCGCTGGTCGAGTCCGCCGGTGGGTGCACCGGCGTAGTCGTTCTCCGCGCGCACGCACGCCGTGGCGAGCCGATCACGGCCGTCCTCGTCGAGGGGCAGCCCGCACAGGTCGGCGAGTGCCACCGCGATCGACGTCTCGAGCGCGGCGGACGACGAGAGTCCCGCTCCGACGGGCACGTCCGAGGCGACCGCGATGTCGGCACCGGTGAATCCCGGCGGATCGAGCGTCCAGATCACTCCGGCGACGTAGGCGGCCCAGCCGTCGACGTGCCGGTCGCGCAGATCGAGGTCGACGGGGTCGAATCCGGCGCTGCGCACGCGCAGCAGATGATCGGAGCGGCGACGCACCGCCACGGTGGTGACCTGTGGGAGAGCCATCGGCAGGCACAGACCACCGGCGTAGTCGACGTGCTCGCCGATGAGGTTGACGCGCCCGGGGGCACACCAGCAGCCCTCGGGTTCGGTGCCGAACTCCGCCGTGAACGCCGCGCGGACGGTCTCTGCGAGTGTCATGTCGCCACCTCACGTAGCCGGGTGGCGATCCGTTCGGGGGTGGTGTCGCTGATCCACGCCCCCATCGCCGATTCGGATCCCGCGAGATATTTCAGCTTGTCCGGGGCCCGTCGCAACGAGAAGATCTGGCAGAACAGCCGCACCTCCTCGCGACCCGCACCGATCGGTGCCTGATGCCAGGCGGCGATGTAGGGGGTTCGGTCGACGCCGGGGAAGAACCGGTCGACGCGGCCGAGGAGGTCGCGGTAGGCCCGGGCGAGTTCGTCGCGTTCGGGCTCGCCCAGGGCCGCGAGGTCCGGGACGTCGCGGTGCGGGACGAGATGCACCTCGACGGGCCAGCGGGCCGCGGCGGGGACGTAGGCCGACCACGTGTCGCCGGACCACACGAGTCGGGTCCCTGCCCGGCGTTCGGCGTCGAGGATGTCGCTTTGCAGCGACCTGCCGGTCCGCCGGCGATGCTCACGGGCACGGTCCAGCAGAGTCTGCGAGCGCGGCGGGACGAACGGGTAGGCGTAGATCTGACCGTGCGGATGTTGCAGTGTCACACCGATTTCCACACCGCGGTTCTCGAAGCAGAAGACCTGCTGCACGTCCGGCAGACGCGAGAGCGCGGCGGTGCGGGCGGCGAGCACATCGATGACGGTGCGCGCCCGGGGCAGGGTGAGGTCCGCGAACCGGGCGTCGTGGTCGGGGGTGAACGCGACGACCTCGCAGCGGCCGGTCGCCGGTCGCCGCGGCCACAGCCCGTCGCCGTCGACGAGATCCTCACCGGCCGGCGGTGCCCCGAGCGAGGGGAAACGGTTCTCGAACACCACGACGTCGTAGTCGCCGGCCGGGATCTCGCTGCGCACCCCCGCCCTGCTCGGGCACAGCGGGCAGTCGACGGCCGACGGCAGGAAGGTGCGGTCCATGCGATGCGCCGCGAAGGTCACCCACTCCCCCGTCAGCGGGTCGCGGCGCATCTCGGAGGTCGCCGCGACCGGCGGCAGGTCGCGGCCGTCGTGGAGGTCGCGGGTCGCGGCACCGGAGACGAACGGCTCGGTGTCGTCGAAGTAGATCAGTTCCCGGCCGTCCGCGAGACGCGTGACGGTCTGCCGGACCCGCGCCCCCACGCGGCTACTCGTCGTCCAGACCCAGGTCGGCCAGGCCGAGCAGGGAGCGGTACTCGACGCCCTCCGCGGCGATGACCGCATCGGCGCCGGTCGCGCGGTCGACGACGGTCGCGACACCCACGACGATCGCGCCGGCCTCACGCAGCGCCTTGACGGCGGTGAGCGGCGAATTGCCGGTGGTGGTGGTGTCCTCGACGACGAGCACCCGCTTGCCGGTCACGTCCGGTCCCTCGATCTGCCGCTGCATGCCGTGGGCCTTGGCGGCCTTGCGGACGACGAAGGCGTCGATGGGGCGGCCGGCGGCGTGCATGACGGCGAGGGCGACCGGGTCGGCACCCATGGTGAGGCCGCCGACGGCGTCGAAATCCCAGTCGGAGACGAGTTCGCGCAGGAGCGTGCCGATGAGCGGTCCGGCCTTGTGATGGAGGGTCGCGCGGCGCAGGTCGACGTAGTAGTCGGCTTCCTTCCCGGACGACAGGGTCACGCGGCCGTGCACCACCGCCAGCTCGCGTACCAGTGCTGCCAGTTCGTCGCGGTCACTCATTGCGTTCTCACCCGTCGTTCGTGCGCGCGACGCCGGTGCGGTCGCGCTCGTGTCGGGGAACGAGCCTAGTCGCTGCGACCTGCCGGTCAGGCAGCGACGGTGCCGGATACCGGCTCGGGCTGCCGGACCTCGGTCCCGGTCGCCGCGGAGGTGTCGGTGGTGCGGCCCGGTGCGGGGACGGGCGCGGGCGCCTCGAACAGCGCGACGGGGCCGACGGCCGCGAGTTTCGCGAACAGCGAGGTGGGAAAGCGGCCGATCGCGGTGTCGAGCGCACTGCCGAGGTCGTTGTGCACGCGGACGGCTCCGGCGATGCGTTGCTCGCGGGTCTGCAGTTCCCGGGCGACCCGGATGAACGGCCAGTGGTTGACACCCTCGAGTCCACTGATGAGTTCGTGCAGCGTCGCGGACAGTGCGTTCTCGGCGCCGGCGCGTTCGGTCAGGCCCAGACGCCGGTCTCGCACGCCGATGGCCAGCGAGCGGGCGCCGACGATCGGCCGGATACGTTCGCGTTCGACGCCGGCTCCGGCCGACGCCGCGATGAGCGCGGGCACCAGATCGTAGCGGTCGTCGAGTTCGTGGAGGAGCAGACGAAGGCTCTCCCGGTGGCGTTGCTGCAACGTCCGTAGACGGCGCACGCCTGCGCGCAACCACAGCACCACCGCAACCACGACAGCAACACAGAGCACCACAGCCACAGACGTCACGCGCAGAAATGTACCCAGCGCACGAATCGCGCCGAATACCGCACCCGGCGTGTCCGGCGCTGTGTATCCGTACTGTGATCTGGGAACGCTCGCCGTCAGTTCGTCCGAGCCGATCAGGTGCGGCCGCGGCCGTTGCCGACGGTGTTGGTCAGCTTCCGCACGAGGTTCTGCGGCACCAGTCGTCCGGCCGTCGCGAGCACCTTGTACTGCAGCCCCGGGATGCTGCGGACCTTGCCCTTGTCGAGGTCGGCGAGCGAGGTACGCACCACCTGATCGACGTCGAGCCACATCGGCTTCGGGGTGGACGACATGTCGATCCCGGCGCGCTGGTGGAACTCGGTGCGCACGAAGCCGGGACACAGCGCCTGCACGCGCACGCCCGTGCCGGCGAGTCCACCGGCCAGCCCTTCGGTGAACGACACGACGTAGGCCTTGCTGCCCGAGTAGGTCGAGCCGCGGCCGGGGAGCAGACCTGCCACACTGGCGACGTTGACGATGTCGCCCTTGCCCGCCTCGATCATCGACGGCAGCGCGGCGCGGGTGAACGCGACGACCGAGGTGACGTTGACGTCGAGCTGCGCCTGCAGCAGGGCCGGATCGGCGGTCCAGAACTCACCGGTCGTACCGAAGCCGGCGTTGTTGACGAGCATGTCGACGCCGCGGCCGAGCCGCGCGACGACCTGGTCGCGGCCCTCGGCGGTCGCCAGATCGGCGACGATGATCTCCGACGACGCCCCGAACTTGTGCTTCAGTTCGGTGGCGAGTTCGTCGAGAGCGGGACGGGTACGGGCGACGAGTACGAGGTCGTAACCGCGACCGGCGAGGGTGCGGGCGAAACCCGCACCGATTCCCGAAGTAGGTCCGGTCACGAGCGCAACAGGTCGGGCGGAAGTCATGGCCGTCACACTAGTGACGCCGGCCCCTTCCGACCACCTGTCAACGATGCGCGGACGGACGTCCCGGATCCTGCGTGCCGCGATCGAGTTCGTCGGGTTCGACGAGAGGTGGCAGCACGTGGAGGATGCCGGAGAGCCGGGCCACCGTCTCGATGGCCGAGTCCCACTCGCGGCCGGTGCTGCCGACAGGGATCGATCCGAGGGTCCATTCGCCTTCGCTCCACAGCATCTGCACGTGGTCGGGGATGGATTCGGTGAACGCGACCATCCGCTGATCGCACACGCGGCGCGCGATCTCGAGGTCGGTGGCGAAGACGATGCGCGGCCCGATGGAGCCGAGCAGGTTCATGTCCGGGTCCTTCGGCGGCGGCGTCGACTTCAGCCGGAGGTCGATGTCGACGTCGGAGCCGACCTTGCGCCGGACCGCGACGATCGTCGCGGTCTCCTCGATGTCGAACAGGATGAATTCCTCGCCGCGGCGAACCCCGCGGACGATGTCGATCGCACCCAGATACTCCTGCTTGGCGAGCGCCGCGCGGTGCCAGGTGGACGGCAGGTGGTCCTCGGCGGAGGTGTACTTGTAGCCCTGCGCCTTGGCCCAGATCTCCCGGATGCGACCCGACTGCTCCCGCCGTGTCCGGTCGACGTAGAGCAGCGCGACCGCACCCAGCAGTGCGACCGCGGCCAGAGAGAACCACATGACAGTCATCGTCGAGTCAGCCTAGCGGGTCAGCGGCCCGAACCACCGAAGGATGGGAGGGACGCGCTGACGACGGTCTCGGCGGTCATCCGCCCCTGTTCGACGGCGCTGCCGGTCGCCACGGCGGTCGCTCCGACCTCGAGACTCCGGGCCGTGCTGCCGGTCAGGGTGATGATCTCGGTGTCGGGTGTGAGGACGACGGTGACGGTCGAACCGCCGATGACGCCGAGCGTGATGCTGCCGCCGTCGTTCGCGGTGATCGTACCCACGACCGCACCCGCATCACCCATGACCTCGCCGAGTCCGCCCGGGAGCCGGTCCAGGGGCAGTCCCGGTGTGGTCGGTTCGGCCGGCGGCGGAAGGGTCGTCGTGGGCGGGGGTGCGACGGTCGCCGGGGCGCGATCCGACGCGACCCGCGAGGTGGAGTCGTCGGGCCGGCTGAGCAGGAAGCCGATGGTGCCGCCGAGTGCGACGAGGACCACCGCGGCGAGCGCGAGCAGTCCCCGGCGCGGCCCGCGCGGCGGCTTCCCGGGATCCGCGCCGTGTACCGGGCCCGTGGGCGGCCGGTCCTGGGCGGGGAACACCTGGGTGGGCTGATGACCGTGCGGAGGCGGATAACCCTGCAGGGACGGAGAAGGCTGTTGCGACGGATGAGGCTGCGACGAGGGATAGGCCTGCGTGGGCTGGTACTCGCTCCCCGGTGCGCCCCACTGCTCGTAGCGGGTGTACGCCACCGTCGGGTTGGTCACCGGCCGCCCGTACGCCTCGGCCGGATCGTCGGTGTGCAGCACTCGGGTCGCGGCGTCGTCCGTCCCGTTCGACGACTCGTCGAGTGCGTAGGCCCGTTCTTGCGGGGTGCGCGGATCCTGGGGATTCGTCATAACGTCTTCCAGAGTAGGCCGTGCGCGGGCCCGGCAACCGGAGCTGCCGGGACCGCGCACGGATGCCGTCAGGCGCTGATCACGAGGTGATCGCCGTCCTCGCTCACGCCCACGTGAACGGTGTCGCCGTCCTTGATCTCACCGGCCAGCAGCTTCTTGGCGAGCTGGTCGCCGACCGACTGCTGGATGAGGCGGCGCAGCGGACGCGCACCGTACTGCGGGTCGTAACCGCGCACCGCCAGCCAGAACCGCGCGGTGCTCGAGACGTCCAGCGTCAGTCGTCGTGCCGACATGCGTGCGGCGAACTGATCGAGCTGGATGTCGACGATCTTCTCGAGCTGCTCCTCCGAGAGCGGGTCGAAGATCACGACGTCGTCGAGCCGGTTGATGAACTCCGGCTTGAACGCCGCCCGCACCGCCGCCATGATGTGCTCCCGATCGCCACCCGCGCCGAGGTTCGACGTGAGGATCAGGATGGTGTTGCGGAAGTCGACCGTGCGGCCCTGACCGTCGGTGAGGCGGCCGTCGTCGAGCACCTGCAGCAGCGTGTCGAAGACGTCGGGATGCGCCTTCTCGACCTCGTCGAACAGCACCACCGTGTACGGGCGGCGCCGCACGGCTTCGGTGAGCTGCCCGCCGGACTCGTAACCGACGTAGCCCGGAGGGGCACCGACGAGCCGGGCCACCGAGTGCTTCTCGCTGTACTCGGACATGTCGATGCGCACCATGGCGCGTTCGTCGTCGAACAGGAAGTCCGCGAGGGCCTTGGCCAGCTCCGTCTTGCCCACACCGGTCGGTCCGAGGAACAGGAACGAGCCGGTCGGACGGTTCGGGTCGGCGACACCGGCACGCGCACGGCGCACCGCGTCGGAGACTGCCTGCACCGCGACGTCCTGGCCGACGACCCGCCGACGCAGCTCGTCTTCCATCCGCAGCAGCTTCGCCGTCTCACCTTCGAGCATGCGACCGGCGGGGATGCCCGTCCATGCGGCGACGACATCGGCGACGTCGTCGGGCCCGACTTCCTCCTTGAGCATCACGTCGCCGTCGGCCGACGCACCGGTCACCTCGGCGGCAGCATCGAGCCTCTTCTGCAGTTCGGGGATGCGGCCGTAGCGGAGTTCGGCGACCTTGCCGAGATCACCGTCGCGTTCGGCGCGTTCCTCCTCACCGCGCAGAGTTTCGAGTTGTTCCTTGATCTCCCGGACGGAGTCGATCGCGGTCTTCTCGTTCTGCCAGCGCGTGGTGAGCTGGCTGAGCTTCTCGCGTTCGTCGGCGAGTTCGGAACGGAGCTTGTCGAGGCGGTCCTTCGATGCCTCGTCGGTCTCCTTCTCCAGCGCCATCTCCTCGATCTCGAGACGCCGGACGATGCGTTCGACGGTGTCGATCTCCTCGGGACGCGAGTCGATCTCCATGCGCAGACGCGACGCCGCCTCGTCGACGAGGTCGATGGCCTTGTCGGGCAGGAACCTCGACGTGATGTAGCGGTCGGACAGAGTGGCCGCGGCGACCAGCGCGGAGTCGGTGATCCGCACCCCGTGGTGCACCTCGTAGCGCTCCTTGAGTCCGCGCAGGATGCCGACGGTGTCCTCGACGCTCGGCTCCCCGACGAGGACCTGCTGGAAGCGACGCTCGAGGGCAGCGTCCTTCTCGATGTACTTGCGGTACTCGTCGAGAGTCGTGGCACCGACGAGCCGCAGCTCACCGCGAGCGAGCATCGGCTTGATCATGTTGCCGGCGTCCATCGCCGACTCGCCGGTCGCGCCGGCACCGACGATGGTGTGCAGCTCGTCGATGAACGTGATGATCTGCCCGGCGGATTCCTTGATCTCGTCGAGCACGGCCTTGAGCCGTTCCTCGAACTCGCCGCGGTACTTCGCGCCCGCGACCATCGAGCCGAGATCGAGGGAGATGACGGTCTTGCCACGCAGCGACTCGGGGACGTCGCCGGCGACCACGCGCTGCGCAAGGCCCTCGACGATCGCCGTCTTGCCGACGCCCGGTTCACCGATGAGAACCGGGTTGTTCTTGGTACGCCGCGACAGCACCTGCACGACGCGACGGATCTCGTTGTCGCGGCCGATGACCGGATCGAGCTTGCCTTCGCGCGCCCGCGCGGTCAGATCGGTGGAGTACTTTTCGAGCGCCTGGTAGCTGGCCTCGGGATCGGCGCTGGTCACGCGGCGGTTGCCCCGGACGGTGGTGAACGCGTCACGAAGGGCGGTCGGCGTCGCGCCGTGCCCGGCGAGGAGTTTCGCGACGTCCGAGTCGCCGCTCGCGAGACCGACGAGCACGTGCTCGGTGGAGACGAATTCGTCGGTGAGTTCGGTGGCGAGTTTCTGCGCCGTCGTCATGGCCGCGATCGCTTCACGGCCGAGTTGTGGTGTGGTGGTGGCTCCGCTGGTCTGCGGAAGACGGCGGACGAGGTCCTCGGCTTCCCTGCGGACCGCGGCGGGGTCGACGCCCACCGCTTCGAGCAGCGGGCCGGCGATGCCGTCGGCCTGGTCGAGCAGCGCCACGAGCAGGTGGGCCGGACGGATCTCCGGGTTGCCCGCAGCGGACGCCGACTGAAGTGCAGCGGTGAGTGCGGCCTGGGTCTTGGTCGTCGGATTGAACGAATCCACTGCGCGCCCCTTTCTTTCTCGGTGCACCCACGCGCCGCGAGTGCCCCATGTCGATTCTGCAGCCGATCCCCTCTCGTGGACAGGTCTCGGCGGTGTCGAACTGTCCAACCGATCATAAGTTGAGTTTGTTCCACTCAACTTTCCTGAGTTCAGTGACACTCGTCACAACCGGTTCGCGGGATGCGACGAACCTGGTGGTCAGTGGCCCGGTGGCCTCCGAACGACTACAGTGGCGGCGTTCGCGCAGCACCGATACAGGGAGGATGGCGTGGAGGCTTTCGCCATCGCCCGGGTTCAGCTCAGCTTCGCATCGATCATCGCCACCCCCACCGGGGCCGAACGCTTCGCGACGGCGTTCTACACGGCCATGTGGGCCGAGTCCACCGGCATCCGCGAACTGTTCCCCGCCGGGATGGAGAGCATGCGCCGCCGGTTCTCGACCGCGGTCGGCTGGGTCGTCGGACGTCTCCACGAACCCGACACCGTCGACAATTTCCTGGCACAGCTCGCCCGCGACCACCGCAAGTACGGCGTCGAACCCGTGCACTACCGCGTCGCCGGCAGCGCCCTGCTCGTCGCCATCCGCGAATGCACCCCCCTGATCCTGTGGACCGCGGCGCTCGAACGGACGTGGGCCGAGGTGATCGACCGGCTCGTCGAGACCATGGCGACCGCCGCCGCCACCGACGACCTGCCCGCCTCGTGGGGCGCCACCGTCGTCGGCCACGAACGCGTACTCCCCGACCTGGCGATCATCCGCCTCGAGACCGACGGCCCCATTCCCTATCACGCCGGGCAGTACATGAGCGTGCAGATCCCGCAGCGTCCGCACATGTGGCGGTACCTGTCCGCGGCCATTCCACCGAACCCGCACGGGCAGATCGAATTCCATGTGCGACGGGTCTCCACCGGATGGGTGAGCCCCGCGCTCGTCGGCGAGACCGCCGTGGGCGACCGGTGGACGATCGGCCCGCCGCTCGGCGGCCTGCACGTCGACCGCGAGAGCGGCCAGGACGTGCTGATGATCGCCTCCGGCACCGGTCTCGCACCCATGCGCGCGCAGATCATGGAGATGGCGATGCGCGGCGACAACCCGCGCGTCCATCTGTTCTACGGCGGCAAGTACCCGTGCGACCTGTACGACCTCGAGACCCTGTGGCAGATCGCCATGACCAACCCGTGGCTGACCATCGTGCCCGTGCTCGAGGAGAAGGAAAACCCTTGGTGGCACCCGGCTCCCGTGAAGGAACCCCCCACCGGACTCAACCGGCCGGTGTACGGGAAGCTCGGTAGGGTCGCCGGGCAGTTCGGTACGTGGGCCGATCGTCAGATCCAGATCGCCGGGTCGCCGTCGATGATCCGGACCACGCTGTACGCGTTGTCGGCGGCGGGCACCCCGCGTCAGAACATCAGCTTCGACCCGCTCTGATCCGCATGCGCAGTTTCCGTGCTGCGAGGATGTTCCGCACCGGGGACACCGGATTCGGCGGCTACATCCGCTGCGCCGCGACCGCCCGCGCGAATTCCGGATGCGCCTGCGACACGACGAGTTCCGAACCGTCCTCCGCCACCGACATTCCCAGGGTCGCCCGTTTCGGTTCGAGCACCCGCAGAGCGACGTAGATCGGCAGGAACGACAGGCCGAAGACGCTGAGCAGCGCCAGGCCGTAGATCTTCGGGGCGCCCTGCACGAGAGCGAACACCAGTGCGAGGAAGATGACACCGAGAACCGTGCATGTCGCGGCGGCAGCGATCTGCCAGCGCGTGCGGACGGCGACGCACCGGGCGCACACGGGCCAATCGACCGCGGCGACCTGCACGGCGTAGGCGGCTTCGAGTGCCGAGCCGATCCGGCTCGACCCCCCGCGGGGCTCCGACGCATCGGCCGCGACCGTCACCCGGACACGACCGGTCTCGGGTTCGCCGTGCCGCGGGCAGATCGGCGGAATGGGATCGACCGGTCGTATCGAACCGTCTCCGAGCGTGTTCGTCGCCCCGGAACCCGGATACTCGACCGCCAACCGCACCTCGACCCGCTGGGCGTCCCCGTTCACCATGCGAGGGAGTATGTCAGCACGCCCCCGGCAGTGAAAGACCGCCCGCGACGATCAGTACTCATACGGTTGCGCGGAGGCAGGAAGGCCCCCGCACGTCCGTCCTCGACAGCGCGCACGAAGTTCGGATGGGCGTCGGCGACGACCAGCACGGAGACGTCGACCGGGGCTTCGAGTCCCAGCCGGCCCTGACGGATGTACCGGACTCCGAGTCCGAGAGCGGGAGACCACAGGCCCCCGAAGAACGCCATCGTGAACAGCGCCATGTTCTCGCGCGCTGCACCGACCGCGCCGAGGATCACCACGGCGAGCAGGAGCAGCGCCGCGATCGGTGAGGAAGACGTCCACTCCCCCTTCCGGCTCGGCTTCGCTTCGTCGCGGCGCTTCGGTTCCAGACGTACTTGCGCGCGAGCGCCTTTCGTGATCCCCCCCGAATCCCATGGACGAAAAGTGTAACGGGCGGTCGCGACACCCGCGTCGTTGCTCGGCACCCTCGCGGTGCCGGTGCCCGGGAAGATACGCCCCACGACGAGCGCCTGCAGCAGCGGAACAGAGAAGCGTGATGTAACGCGGATCACACTTTGTGCGATGCCCCATCATCAGCCACACACAGAGGAACGGACATGAGCAGGATTCACGTGTGGCTCGCGATGGTCGTCGCCATCGCGGGGATCGGACTGATCGGCCCGACCGCGTCCGCCGCAACGCCCTATTGCGGCATCACCTGGGGTTCGCTCGACACATCGAACCCGACGATGGTCACCTCACCGTTCACCGCCGTGCGATCGGGACGGCACGAGTGTTTCGACCGGATCGTCGTCGACCTCGCCGGACCGGCCGCGGGCTACCGCGTCGGCTACGTCCCCACCGTCTACGAGGACGGTTCCGGATTCGAGGTGCCGCTGCGCGGTGGCGCCTATCTCCAGGTGGTGATCCTCGCTCCCGCCTACTACGTGCCGGCCGACCGACGCGAAGTGGTCGATGTCGCCGGCTACCGAACCCTGCGGCAGGTGGCATGGGCCAACAGTTTCGAAGGACAGACCACTCTCGGAGTCGGCGTGCGCGCCCGGCTGCCGTTCCGGGTGTTCACCCTCGACGGCCCCGGCAGCGGTTCACGGGTGGTGCTGGACGTCGCGCACCAGTGGTGAGACAGAGAACAAGGGTGGCAGCAACTCTCGGCGGCCGCGGGCGGCCGCCGAGACCTGTTGCAGGAAACCGGACTGCACAGCGCAGTGGAGACGGTCAGCGGTAGGACGCCCGCAGCGTCTTCTTGTCGAGCTTGCCCAGTGGTGTCAGCGGCAGCGAGTCGAGGAAGTCGACCGACTTGGGTGCGTGCACCGAACCCTTTGCCGCGCGCACCTTCTCGATCAGTTCCTCGGCCGGTACCGACTGCCCCTCGCGCAACACGACGCACGCTTTGACGGCCTCGCCCCACTTGGCGTCGGGCACACCGACGACGGCCACGGACGCGACCGCCGGGTGCGACGAGATGGCGTCCTCGATCTCGCGGGGGAAGACGTTGAACCCGCCGGTGACGATCATGTCCTTCTTGCGATCGACGATCGTCATGAAGCCGTTCTTGTCGGCGCGCGCGACGTCGCCGGTGTGCAGCCATCCGCCTCGCAGCGCGTCGGCGGTCTCTTCCGGCTTGTTCAGATAGCCCTTCATCACCAGCGGACCGCGCACGCAGATCTCGCCGAGTTCGCCCTGCGGCACCTCGTTCAGGTCGTCGTCGAGCAGACGGACGTCGAGCCACGGCACGGGCCGGCCGCACGACGCGAGGCGCCCCGGATCGTCGGCCAGGTGCTCTTCCTTGCGCAGTACCGAGATCGTCATGCCGCATTCGGACTGGCCGTAGAACTGGAAGAAGACAGGACCGAGCCGCTCGATCCCCTCGCGCAGGCGGGACGGCGACATGGCCGAGGCGCCGTAGAACAGGGTCTCGAGGCTCGACAGGTCGCGGCTGTCGACATCCGGGTGGTCGAGCAGCATGTAGATCATCGTCGGCACGAGCATGGTCGCGTTGATGCGGTGCTTCTCGATCGTTTCGAGCACGAGCGCGGGGTCGAAGTGGGGCAGCACGTAGAGGCATCCACCGCGCAGGAGTGTGGGGACGAAGAACGCCGCACCGGCGTGCGAGAGTGGGGTGCACACGAGGAAGCGGGGCTGCTCGGGCCACTGCCACTCGGACATCTGGATCTGGTTGAGGGCCGCGCCCGAACGGAACGAGCCCATCACGCCCTTCGGCTTCCCGGTGGTGCCGCCGGTGTAGACGATGGACGAGGTGTCCTCGATGTCGACGGGCGCGGACACGAGCCGCTGCTCGGTGAACTGCTCCGACAGGGCGAGAATGTCGGTTCCGACCGAGGACGGGCCGAGAGAGAACAAGTTCTTCAGGGTCGGCACCTGCTCGCGCAGCTCGGCGGCGCGCTCCTCGAAGTGGCCGGGGTCGAAGATCAGGGTCTCGATCCCCGCGTCGGTCGAGATGTACAGGTGGTCGGAGAGCGACCCCATGGGGTTCAGCGCGGTGTTGCGGCAGCCGGCGACCATCGTGGCGCCCATCGAGATGAGCACCTCGGGCCGGTTCTTGGACAGCATCGCCACGGCCGATCCCTGCCCGACCTCCACCGATGCGAGCGCCTGCTGGAACCGGCTGATGGCGGCGCGCATCTCGGCTCCGGTGAGGACGACGTCACCGAGGTGCAGGGCGGGGCGGTCGGCGCTGCGATCGAGCGCGGTGATGAGGAGATCGGGCGTGAATGCGGGACGGTAGAGGTCGGCGTACTCCTCGGGCATGGTCGTCCTTCCGGTGTGCTGTGACGGTCCGTTGTGTGACGTCACCGGTCGGCGTTCCGCGTTGTGGTGACCATCACCTGCCGATGGTCACGATAACCGCTCCGAGCCTAAAACTGAAACACGTTCCACCCTGCCTTTTCGGTGATTTCTCGCCTAGAGTCTTGGGCACATCCGGCGACGACGCCCGATTCGGACGCTCACCTCGGCGACGACGCCGATTCGTTGCCACAGCACACCACCCGGGGGATCGCGCATGCAGTCGGCCACGTCGTCACCGAGCAAGACCGAGACGGCAGTCACCGCAACCGTCGTCGAACATCATCGTCTCCGGCACGACCTCGCCGTCGTCCGCCTCGAATGCGACGACGCCATCGTCGATTTCCGCCCCGGCCAGTACGTCGACGTCGCTGTGCCACAGCGCCCCACGCTGCCGCGTCGCCTCTCCCCCGCTCTGCCGCCCTCGTTGGACGGCAAACTCGAGTTCCACGTGCGCACGGTTCCGGGCGGCTGGGTGAGCGGGGCGATCGTCGCCGACACCCGACCGGGCGACGTATGGCAGATCGGCGCGGGCCGCGGCGGCGACCTCCACATCGACGACACCGGGCGCATCGTCATCATGGTGGCCGGCGGAACGGGCCTCGCGCCGCTGCGGTCGTTGATCCTCGACGCGGCGCGCCGGCCGGAACCGCCCCGCACCTTCCTGTTCACGGGCGCCCGCAACCCGTGCGACCTGTACGCCGCCGACATGCTCACCCTCCTGTCGGAGGCGCTGCCGTGGCTGACGGTGGTGCCGGTCGTGGAGACCCTCGAGATCCCCGACGTCCCCGACCCCTGGTTCGACCGCATCGCGCCGCGCATCGACGAGTTCGGACCCGACCCCGACGAACTGCTCGAGGGCAGTATCGACGAGGTCGTCACGTCCTACGGCGCGTTCGGCGACCACCAGGTGCTCGTGTGCGGGCCGGCAGCCATGGTGCGCACCACCGCTCAGCGACTGATCGAGACGGGCACCCCGGCCGAGAACATCCGCTACGACCCGTACTGAGCGGCGTCGCGGGCAGCGATGTACCCGAACACCAGGCCCTGTCCGATCGTGGCACCCGCGCCGGGATAGCTGTGCCCGAACGCGTTGGCTGCGGTGTTGCCGATCGCGTAGAGACCGGTGATCGGGCTGCCGTCCTCCCGGAGAACCCGCGCCCGCTCGTCGGCGCGCAGGCCACCGCAGGTACCGAGATCGCTCAAGGTCATCTTCACCGCGTAGAGCGGCCCGCGGGTCAGGGGACGCAGGTTCGGATTCGGCTGGACCGTGGGGTCGCCGTAGTAACGGTCGTAGGCGCTGCGTCCACGCCCGAACTCGGAATCCGTTCCGGCTGCGGCGTCGTCGTTGAACTTGCCGAAGGTCGCCGCGAAGGTCTCCACCGGCACCCCCATCGATGCGGCGAGCTCTTCGGCCGTGGATGCGCGGTGGGCGATGCCCGCCTTGTACCAGGCTTCCGGGAGCGGCTGACGCGGGAACACCCCGGCCGCGAAGACATAGCTGTTGCGGTACTTCTGGTCGAACACGATCCACATCGACTCGACCGGATCACCGGTACGTTCGCGTTCGAGCACCAGCTGTCCGAAGGACATGTAGTCCGACGACTCGTTCGCGAACCGTCGTCCGGTCTGATCGACGATGAAGGAACCGGGCAGGGAACGCTCGGCGAGCATGACCATCGGCGGCCTACCCGGGCGGGTCGGTGCAACGGCGGGGAACCACCATGCCTGATCCATGAGGTCGAGATCGGCGCCGACCTCCTGGGCCGCCTTGATCGCGTCGCCCGTGTTGGTCTCCGCGCCGAGGCTCTCGTGATCGAGCAGGTTCTCGGACTGGTACTTGCGCCGCATCGCCATGTCGTGATCGAAACCGCCCGCGGCGAGCACCACACCGCGACGCGCGGTCACGGTGACCTCCCGCCCGTTCTGCGCCACGACCGCACCGGTCACCCGGTCACCCTCGGTGACCAGACGCACCAGCGAGGTCTCGGTCCACACCGGCACCCCCGCCTTCAGCACACCCGCGAACAGGCCCGCAGCGATGGCCTGTCCACCGGCGACGTATTCACGCTTGACGGCGAGTCCGGCGACGCCCTGTGCCAGCCGCTTGAAGATGCGCGGGAAACCCTTGTGCGGCACGCGCAGCATGAGGTTCATCCACTTGTAGTCGGCGCCCGTGGTGGGCATCGGCAGGCTCGCCTCCATGAGTCCCGGACGCAGTCGCGACCGTTCCTCTCCGAGCACCGACAGGTCGAACGGCCGGCACTCACAGCTGCGGCCCACCGCCGAACCACCCGGAAGTTCGGGGTGGTAATCGGAGTAGCCCTCGGCCCAGAACAGCTTCATGGGGGTGGCGCGACGGAGCATCTCGACCGTCTCGGTTCCGTAGTCGACGAACGCTTCGCCCCGCTCGACGGGGGCGGTACCGTCGACGACCGACCGAACGTAGGTGTGACCACGCTCGACGGTGTCTCCCGAGCCCGACTCCTTCAGCACGGGATTGGCCGGCACCCAGAAGGCACCACCGGAGCGGGCGGTGGAACCGCCGACATATTCGGATTTCTCGACGATGAGCGCCGACAGTCCCGCTTCGTGCGCGGCGATCGCGGCGGCCATACCTGTACCCGACCCGATCACGAGCAGGTCGACGGTGGTGTCCTGGGCGGGTACCACGGGCGGTACGGATGTCGGGGCCATCGACAGTCTCCTTCTCGTCGTTGTCTGCGGGACGCTAGGGCAGTTGCTCAGGACACGAGCCCGGTCGTCCCGGTCACCGGGAGATCCGCCCGTCGACCAGGGCACGCATCATCTTCCACACCTCCTGCCGCGCCGGTTCGGTGAGCGAGAGCGCAGGGAAGGTCAGGAATCCGTGGAACAGGCCGTCGAATCTGCGGTGCTGCACGGACACTTCGGCTGCAGCGAGGCGTGCGGCGTAGTCGTCGCCGGACGAGCACGGCGGATCGAGTTCGGCGGTGACGACGACCGCCGAGGGCAGTCCGGCGAGCGTTTCGGCGCGGGTCGGGATCAGGCGGGGATCGTCGGTGCCGTCCGGTGCGTACTGCTCCCAGTACCACCGCATCGCCGCCGCGGAGTTGTAGTAGCCGGTCCCGTACCTCCGGTACGACTCGGTGTCGAAGTCGTCGTCGATCACCGGATAGAACAATGCCTGACCGAGCACTGCCGGTCCGCCCTTGTCGCGCGCGGCGAGGGCGACGGTGGCGGCGAGGTTTCCACCGGCACTGTCGCCGGCGACCACTATGCGCGCCGGGTCTCCTCCGTACGACGCGATGGCTGCGGCCGCCCAGCCGAGCGCGGCGTACATGTCGTCGTGCGCGGCCGGCGCAGGATGTTCCGGGGCCAGCCGGTAGTCGACGGACACGACGACGGCCCCGACGCCGTCCGCCATCGACCGGCAGAACTCGTCGTGACTGTCGAGATCGCAGAAGACGAACCCACCTCCGTGCGCGAACACGACGACCGGGAGGGCGGTCCCGGGGGACTCCGGACGGTAGAGGCGCAACGCGAGGTCGCCTCCGGGCCCGTCGACGACGAGATCGTGCACCTCACGCATGGCGGGGAGGTTCCGGAGCGGACCGCGACGACTGCGGATGATCTCCCGGAGTTCCGTCGGCGGAATCGTCGTGACGTCCGGAAAACCCGTCTCCAGGGTCTTCAGCATGGACTCCACCTCGGGATGCAACGGCATGTCGGTCTCCTCCGCAGTCGATACGTGCGGGCCACGCTAGGTCCGTCCCGGGACGCACCGGAAGGCGATATCCCGTCCATCGGGTCGTGTATCGGCAAGCGGGACCGGACGTGCCCCACGTCCCGTCTCGGCGCACACTCCCTGTCGGACCGATCGACGAAGGAGAGCGTATGACCGACGGATCGAACCGCAGTTCGGCGGTGCGTATCGGAATCACCAGTCCGATCGTCACGCGGGTCCCCGGGGTCTCCGCCCGATGGGAAGCGGGCGCGGGTATCGAGGAACTGTCGCAGATCGCGGTCGCCGCCGATCGCGCGGGATTCCACCACCTCACCTGCAGCGAACATGTCGCCGTACCGGTGCCGGTGGCCGAGACGCGAGGTGGGACCTATTGGGATCCGCTGGCGACCCTCGGCTTCCTGGCGGCCCGCACCGATCGGATCCGGTTGGTCACCCAGGTTCTCGTCCTCGGCTACCACCATCCTCTGGAGATCGCCAAGCGCTACGGCACTCTCGACACGGTCAGCTCGGGACGGCTGACGCTGGGACTCGGCGTCGGTTCGCTCGAGGAGGAGTTCGCGTTGCTCGATGCGCCGTTCACCGATCGTGGCGCCCGTGCGGACGACGCCCTCGCGGCACTGCGCGCTTCCCTCTCGCAGCGCGAACCCTCCTATCGTGGAGAATATTTCGAGTACTCGGAGGTGGTCGTCGACCCCTGTGCCGTGCAACCGCGGGTGCCGATGTGGATCGGCGGCCGCACCCCGCGTTCCCTACGACGCGCGTGCGAGTTCGGGGACGGCTGGGTGCCCTTCGGTCTGGCCTTCGACGACATGAAGGCGATGCTCGCGAAGAGACAGCCGCCGCCCGGGTTCGAGATCGTGCTGTCGGTCGCCCGGCTCGACCCGCTCGGCGATCCCGATGCGACGCGGAGGCGACTCGACCGGGCGATCGCAGCGGGCGCGACGATCGTCGGCGCCGGTGTGGACGCCGGATCCGCCGACCACTACTGCGACCAGCTCTCCGCCCTCGCCGAACTGTTCGGCGAGGAATTCGGTGATCTCGACGAGCGGTGACCCCGACATCTCCCGCTGTCCGGGAGAACGTCGATGCCGTGTGCCGGTAGGTCGCTAGCGTCGGCGCGACACCTTTCGTCCCGCACCATCACAGGAGCGACCGTGACCGTTTCCGACGCCGACGCCCGTACGCAGCGCATCCGTGCCACCGTGCACGCCTATCTCGACGCCGTGGCCGCGGGGGTGGCGGCCGACATCGCCGCCCTGTATGCCGACGACGCCACCCTGGAGGATCCTGCCGGCAGCGAACCCCGCGTCGGCAAGGCAGCGATCGCCGAGTTCTACAAGGCTGTCGAAGCCACGGAGAACACCACAGAGCTGCTCACGCTCCGGATCAGCGGAGCGACCGCCGCCTTCCACTTCCGCGTGGTCACGACGGCGGGTGAACAGACCTACGAAGTGGAGCCCATCGACGTCATGACGTTCGACGACGAGGGACGAATCACCAGCATGCGAGCGGTCTGGGCGCCGAGCGACATGCGTGTTCGCTGACCGGTCGACGGGACACGGTTCGCGCACTGCGCCGTGGGTGACGGACACTGGAACGAACGCCGATCGATTGGAGTTTTTGGATGACAGCGGAACACGCGGTGCTCGATCCTCGACGGATCCGCGACGTGATGAGCAATTTCTGCACGGGCGTCACGGTGATCACCGCGCTCGACGGCGACGAGCCTCTCGGGTTCGCGTGCCAGTCGTTCGTGTCCGTATCACTGGATCCGCCGCTCATCTCGTTCTGCCCCGCCCGCACCTCGAAGACGTGGCCGAAGATCCGGGAGGTGGGCACCCTGGCCGTCAACGTCCTGTCCGAGAGCCAGCGCACCCTGTGCGGTGCGTTCGCGGTGAGCGGCGGCAACAAGTTCCGCGGGGTGCGCTGGGAACGAGGCGACAACGGCGCTCCGGCCATCGAGGGAGCCCTCGCGCGGGTCGAGGCGACGGTGGAGACCGAGTACGAGGCCGGCGACCACACGATCGTGCTGGCACGGGTCACCGGGCTGACGTCACTGCACACCAACGGCCCCCTGCTGTTCTTCCAGGGCACCTACGGCGGTTTCGACCGCGGATGACGGGAATAGACGGTCACCGGTAGAGGTTGCTCCGGGGGTGTGCCCGGCGGCCGATACCGGGCCCCGACGCGAAGGATCACCGGTGACCGTTCCCCTCTCCATCCTCGACCTCGCCCACATCGGCAAGGGTGAGACCGCCCGCGAGAGCTTCGACGCCAGCGTGAAGATGGCCCGGCTCGCCGAGCAGTGGGGCTACCGGCGCATCTGGTACGCCGAGCATCACAACATGCCGACGATCGCCTCGTCGGCGACGAGCGTGCTCATCGCGCACGTCGCCGCGCACACCTCGTCGATCCGTCTCGGCTCGGGCGGCATCATGCTGCCCAACCATTCGCCGCTGACCATCGCCGAACAGTTCGGCACCCTCGCCACGCTGCATCCGGGCCGCATCGATCTCGGTCTCGGGCGCGCGCCGGGCAGCGACCAGAAGACCATGCGGGCACTGCGACGCGACCCGACCTCGGCCGACAGCTTCCCGCAGGACGTCCTCGAACTGCAGGCGTATCTGAAGGGCGAGTCGCGGATACCGGGGGTCGACGCGATTCCCGGTAAGGGCACCGACGTTCCGCTGTACATCCTCGGATCGTCGCTGTTCGGGGCGAAACTCGCTGCGTTGCTGGGGCTTCCGTACGCATTCGCATCGCACTTCGCTCCGCAGGCGCTCGAGGACGCGGTGAAGCTGTACCGCCGCGAGTTCCAGCCCTCCCCCGAGCATCCGGAGCCCTACGTCATCGCCGGCGTCGGCGTCATCGCCGCCGACAGCACCGAGGAAGCGCTGTCGTTGTTCGAGGCGACCAAGCGCGCACGGGTCGTGCAGATGGTCGGACGCGGACGCACTTTCACCGACGAGGAGATCGACATGCTGCTCGACTCCCCCGCCGGGATGCAGGTGCTCGAGATGCTGCGGTACACGGCCGTGGGCACTCCCGGCCAGGTGCGCGACTACCTCGACCGCTTCACCGAACACGCGCAGGCCGACGAACTGATCGTCGTCTCCTCGGCCCCCGGGCGCGACGCCTGGCTGCGCTCGCTGGAGCTCGTCGCCGAGGTCAGCGACCTGGTCCCGGCCTGATCGACGAGGGCTTACGCGTCAGGCTACCGGCGGGTACACTTCGGCGACCGGTCAGAACCCGAGTCGTCAATCGCAGGAGCAGAATGAAGTACCGCACCCGCGCTGTCGCCGCCGCGGCTCTCACCGTCGCGGCAGCACTCACCGCGCCGGCCACCGCCGCAGCCGATTCGCCATCCCCCGACGGACCCACCATCTCGGTGACGATCCGCAACGACACCGACGCACCGATGGTGCTCACGTCGAAGGACAATCCCTACGGGAGGTGGGTGGACGAGCCGGCCACCGTGGTTCCGGCCCGGTCGACGGAGACGGTGTCGGCGAGCAGCACCGATCGCCGCGGATTCGGAATCCGGATCGGCTACACGATGCCCGGCGACGCGACGGTAGCGCTCATGGCCAACAACTACGGCACGGGCGTCGCGAACGGCGACGGTACCCACATCGAAGGAGTCAACCGGCACGGATTCGCGGTCGCGACGACCGTGGAGGACGGATATCCGTTCATGACAGCGAACTTCGCCGTCACCCGCCCCTGACACGGCACCGGGCCCGGAAGGATACCTGCGTATCCTTCCGGGCCCGGCGTATGTGCGTCAGCGCGCCGCCGCGTCCATCACGGACAGGTGCGCGAACAACGCGCTCGTGCCGATCGGATTGCCGCCGCCGGGGTAGACGGTGCCGCTGGGTGCGGCCATCGTGTTGCCCGCCGCGTACAGCCCGGGGATCGGTTCGCCGTTGCCGTCGAGCACGCGACCGACGGTGTCGGTCCGCAACCCGCCCTTGGTACCGAGGTCCGAGATGCCGAACTGCGCCGCGTGGAAGGGTCCCTGTTCGATCGGAACCAGCGCGGAACCGCCGCCGGTGAAGGCCAGATCGTACGGCTCGCCACCGCGATCGAAGTCCTCGTCGACGCCCTTCGCAGCCAGCTCGTTCCACCGCGCGACCGTGGCCTTCAGGGACTCGGCAGGCACACCGATCTGCTCGGCGAGCTCCTCGAGGGTGCCGGCGGTCTTCCACAGCCCCGCGTCGACGTACTTCTCGGTTTCGACGAGAGGCACATTCGTCGCCCCGACCGGCGGAACCGCCCCGCGCCGGTCGTCGTAGATCATCCAGAACGGCAGGGTCATCTCACCACGCTCCATGCGGGCGATGACGTCCCGGCCCAGTCGGTCGTAGGGGGCGTACTCGTTGGTGAACCGCTTGCCCTCCTGGTCGACGAAGATGCCGCCGGTGAAGCACAGCGCGAACGCCGAGCGTCCGTCCGGATGGGTCAGACCCGGCGACCACCAGGCCTCGCCCATCAGATCCACATCGGCGCCCACGGCGATACCCGCCTGGTGCGCCTTGCCGAGATTCGACCACGGACCCATGGAGTCCCGTGCAGCGCCCGGCACACCGTACTTGCTGCGCATCTCGTCGTTCTGATCGAAACCGCCGGCGGCGAGGACGACGCCCTTGCGCGCGCGGATCGTCCGCCGCTCACCGTTGTTCTCGACGACCGCGCCGACCACCACACCGTCCTCGACGATGAGTTCCTCGAGCGGGGTGTTCCGGTGCAGCTCCACATTCGGGTACTTGCGCATGGCGACGAGGAATCGGCCGACGAGAGCGCGACCACCGATGAGCACATCGGGCAGGGCCTCACCGTTGCGTTCGCGGCCGAGGGGGCCGCGGACCGACTCGTTGAGCTCGGGGTCGTCGGCGACCGGCAGGGGCGACGGGATGATGTGACGGCCCTGCGCGCGGGCCTTCGGGGCCTTGCCGAAATAGTCGGGCCACGGGTAGACCATGAATTCGAGGTCGTCGTCGGATTCCAGGTAGTCGACGAGGGGGGCGCCGCCGCGGACGTAGGCCTCCTGCAGCTCGCGCGGGGTGCGGTCGCCGACGACCGCGTGGTAGTAGGTCAGCGCGTCCTCGATGGTGTCGTCGTCACCGGCACGCTGCAAGACCGCGTTGGTGGGAAACCAGACACCCCCACCACCGGAATACGCCGTGGTACCGCCGAAGTACTCGGACGCCTCGACGAGGATCACCGAAAGTCCTTCACGTGCAGCGGTGTACGCACCGCAACACCCTCCGGCTCCCGACCCCACCACGAGGACGTCGCATTCTTCCGCCCACTCCGTCATGACTGCTGCCTTCCGTCGACCGTTCGTGTGGAACACGCCACACTAGGCAGACAGCGAAGAGTCGCGACACGATCATCTCGCTGTGCGGGAGAAAAACGTGCGGTCGGTCCCGCTCGACCGCGGTGCGGTCGGTCCCGCTCGACCGCGGTGCGGTCAGTCCCGCCGATTGCGCGGCTTCCAGACCACGAGGGCATTGCTGCGCGCCACCGGCACCAGATCGCCGCGCGTCGAACGCAACTGCACGACCTCTGCGTTGAGTTCCGCGACGCGATGCTGCAGCGCCTCGACCTGGTTGGTCAATTCGATGATCCGCTTGATCCCGGCGAGGTTGACGCCTTCGTCCTGGGAGAGTCGCTGCACCTCGCGCAGCAGTTCGACGTCGCGCGGCGAATACCGGCGGCCGCCACCGCTGGTGCGGTGCGGGGTGACGAGTCCGAGTCGGTCGTAATTACGCAGCGTCTGCGCATGCATCCCGGCGAGTTCTGCTGCCACCGAGATGACGTAGACGCGCGCATCGGGGTCCGGTGACAGATCCCGCGGCATTCTCGTCTCGCTCATCACGCACCTGCCCA
Organism: Rhodococcus sp. Q1; assembly: GCF_004153645.1. Classification (NCBI taxonomy): domain Bacteria; kingdom Bacillati; phylum Actinomycetota; class Actinomycetes; order Mycobacteriales; family Nocardiaceae; genus Rhodococcus; species Rhodococcus sp. Q1. The sequence goes on from NZ_SDMJ01000005.1 coordinate 394,704, forward strand.
TCCCTCTCGAGGATCGAAACCGCCTGCCTCTTCTGCACGAAGATAGTTGTGAAGTGCTTCCGTCGCCTTCTCGTCGAGATTCTGCGGGATCGCGACCTTCACGGTCACGAGCAGATCTCCGGCGCCGCCACCGCGCTTGGGAACACCGCGGCCACGCACTCGCAGCACCCGGCCGTCGGCCGTTCCCGCGGGAATCTTCAGTCCGACCCGGCCGTCGAGCGTCGGCACCGACACGGTCGCGCCCAGGACGAGTTCGCCGTAGCTGACGGGGAGCACGAGGGTGAGATCGTCGCCCTCACGGCCGAACACGCGGTCGGGTCGCACGTGCACCGTCACGAACAGGTCGCCCGACGGGGCACCGCGCAGACCGGCCTCGCCCTGGCCGGCGAGACGGATACGGGAGCCGTCCTTGATACCGGCGGGCACACGCACGGTGATGGTGCGGGTGCGGTTCTGGACACCGGTGCCGCGGCAGTCGGTGCAGGGATTGTCGATGATCGATCCGCTGCCCCGGCAGTCGTCACAGGGCTCGGAGAAACCGAACGCACCCTGGTTGCGGGAGACCACACCGCTTCCGTTGCAGTTCGGGCACACCCGCGGACTCGTTCCCGGCTGGGCACCGCTGCCGTGGCAGGTGGTGCACGGCGCCGGGCTGGTCATCCGCAGGGGAATCGTGACGCCCTGAACGGCGTCGCGGAAGTCGAGCGTCGTCTCGGTCTCGACATCGGACCCGCGGCGCGGACGCGAACGGCCGGCGGTGGGCGTGGTGCCGCCACCGGCGCGGTTGAACAGCCCGCCGAACAGGTCGCCGAGCCCGCCGTCGCCGCCGCTACCACCACCGCCGAACAGGTCGCCGATGTCGAAGGTCGCCCCGGTGCCACCGGAGAATCCGCCGGTGCCGGCACGGAAGCCACCGCCGCCGGGGAAACCGCCGGAGGCGAACATGCGCCGGGTCTCGTCGTATTCCTTGCGCTTGGCGGGATCCGACAGGACGGCGTTGGCCTCGCTGACGGCCTTGAAGCGCTCTTCGGCCTGCGCGTCACCGTGGTTGGCGTCGGGATGCAGATCCCGTGCCAGTTTCCGGTAGGCCTTCTTGATCTCGTCCTGCGTCGCGTCGGGGGAGACGCCCAGGTCCTTGTAGAAGTCCTTCTCGATCCACTCCCGCTGGCTCACCGGGCGTCTCCTCCTCTCGCGTTTTCTTGTTCTTACTCTGTGCCGGACTCACCCGACGGCGTATCCACCGGATCGCCGTCGGTCACCGTCACCATCGCGTGCCGCAGAATGCGGTCGCCGAAGCGGTAGCCCTTGCGGAGCACCGCCCCGAGCACCGGATGGTTGCCGTCGCCTTCCATCTGGACGGCCTCGTGCAGTTCGGGATCGAAGGCATCGCCCTCGACACCGAATGCGGCCAGTCCGAGGGAGTCGAACACGCCGGTGAGCTTGTCCGACAATGCTTTCAACGGACCCGACTCGAGGTCGCCGTGCGCGCGGGCACGGTCGAGGTCGTCGAGGACGTCGAGGAACTTCGCCGCGACGGATGCCTTGGCCTCCTCCGCGGACGCCGCGCGCTGCGCTTCGGCGCGGCGACGGTAGTTCGCGAACTCCGCGCTCACCCGCTGCAGGTCGGCGGTGCGTTCGGCGAGTTCCTTCGCCTCCTGCGACTGCCCCTCGGTCTGCCCGGCCTTCTCGGCCTCACCCTCCGCAGGAACCGATTCGATCACCTCCCCCTCCTCGGCGCGCGGCTCGTCGGCCGGGTCGCGCACCTCGAAGGTCTCGGGGTCGATCCGTCGCTTGTCGGTGACGGTCACCGGTTCCTGCTCGGGCTTGTCGGCACTCACTTCTTCTCCGAATCGTTGGGCTCGTCGACGACCTCGGCGTCGACGACGTCGTCGGCACCTGCGGCCGCGCCGTCACCGGCAGCGGCACCGTCGGCGCCCTGCGCCTCGTAGATGGCCTGGCCGAGTGCCTGCGACTCGGTCGCGAGCTTCTCGACGGCGGCCTTGACCGCGTTGATGTCCGAGCCGGAGAGAGCGTCGTTGGCCTCCTTGACGGCAGCCTCGACCTTCTCCTTGACGTCGGCCGGCACCTTGTCCTCGTTCTCCTTGATGAACTTCTCGGTCTGGTGCACGAGCGACTCGGCCTGGTTGCGGACCTCGGCCTCCTCGCGACGCTTGCGGTCCTCCTCGGCGTGGGCCTCGGCATCCTTGACCATCCGGTCGATCTCCTCCTGGGACAGGCCGGAGCCTTCCTGGATCTTGATCGTGTTCTCCTTGCCGGTGCCCTTGTCGCGGGCGGTGACGTGGACGATGCCGTTGGCGTCGATGTCGAAGGTCACCTCGATCTGCGGGACACCGCGCGGAGCCGGTGCGATGCCGCCGAGCTCGAAGGAGCCGAGCAGCTTGTTGTGCGCCGCGATCTCACGCTCACCCTGGAAGACCTGAATCTGCACGGACGGCTGGTTGTCGTCGGCCGTGGTGAAGGTCTCCGACCGCTTGGTGGGGATCGTGGTGTTGCGCTCGATGAGCTTGGTCATCACGCCGCCCTTGGTCTCGATACCGAGCGACAGCGGGGTGACGTCGAGCAGGAGCACGTCCTTGACCTCGCCCTTGAGGACGCCGGCCTGCAGGGCAGCACCCACGGCGACGACCTCGTCGGGGTTCACACCCTTGTTGGGCTCGCGGCCACCGGTGAGCTCGCGCACCAGGTCGGTGACAGCGGGCATACGGGTCGAGCCGCCCACGAGGACGACGTGGTCGATATCGCCGACGGAGATGCCGGCATCCTTGACGACCTGCTGGAACGGAGCGCGGGTGCGCTCGAGGAGGTCGCCGGTGATCTTCTGGAACTCCGAGCGGGACAGCTGCTCGTCGAGGAAGAGCGGGTTCTTGTCGGCGTCCACGGTGATGTACGGCAGGTTGATCGAGGTCGACTGCGAGGACGACAGCTCGATCTTCGCCTTCTCCGCAGCCTCACGCAGACGCTGCAGGGCCATCTTGTCCTTGGTCAGGTCGACGCCGTGCTGCGCCTTGAACTTGTCGACGAGCCAGTTGACGATGCGCTCGTCCCAGTCGTCGCCGCCGAGATGGTTGTCGCCGGAGGTCGCGCGGACCTCGACGACGCCGTCGCCGATCTCGAGGAGGGACACGTCGAAGGTGCCGCCACCGAGGTCGAAGACCAGGATGGTCTGTTCCTTCTCACCCTTGTCGAGGCCGTAGGCGAGCGCGGCCGCGGTGGGCTCGTTGACGATGCGCAGGACGTTGAGGCCGGCGATGGTGCCGGCTTCCTTCGTCGCCTGACGCTGTGCGTCGTTGAAGTACGCCGGGACGGTGATGACCGCGTCGGTGATGTCTTCACCGAGGTACGCCTCGGCGTCGCGCTTGAGCTTCATCAGCGTGCGGGCGCTGATCTCCTGCGGCGTGTACTTCTTGTCGTCGATGGCCACGGTCCAGTCGGAGCCGATGTGGCGCTTGACCGAACGGATGGTGCGGTCGACGTTGGTGACCGCCTGGTTCTTGGCGGGCTGCCCCACCAGAACCTCACCGTTCTTCGCGAATGCGACGACGGACGGGGTGGTACGGGACCCCTCTGCGTTGGCGACCACCACGGGCTCGCCGCCTTCCAGAACGGAAACGACCGAGTTGGTGGTTCCGAGGTCGATGCCGACCGCACGAGCCATAATTTTCCTCCAATGTTCCTGCCGCGGCGCGTGTGCACCGCGAAAACGTTCCATGCCGACCTGAGCCTGTTCGACTCAGGTGAGCGCGGTCGACTCAAGCCTGCACCGGAGCGACTCTCGTCGTCAAGTGAAGTTGAGCCTGTGGCACTCAAGTTGTCTGACTCGTCCAACGGCAGGTCGTGGGAATTTGTTCCGGAGGTGACGAGCATCACTCCTGCGCCGGATCCTGTCGGCTCGTCTTCCGCCGCGTCCGAAACGACCCGCTGGGCGGGATATGCCGGTGCCGTGCCGCTTCTCTCGGTCATAGCGTGAATTCACTTCATGAACTCCCAGGTCCGGTCCTGTCCGGACCGGGCGGCTCGCGCTCGTGGAAAGGCTTTCCCCAGTGAACGGACGATATTCGGAACCCGAGATCATCACCGACTTCGACGTCGTCGTAGTCGGTGCCGGCATCGCCGGTTTGTACGCAATCCATCGTTTCCGCAGCCGCGGCCTGACGGTCCGCGCGTTCGAAGCCGGATCCGGGGTCGGTGGTGTCTGGTACTGGAACCGCTATCCCGGAGCACGTTGCGACGTCGAATCCGTCGACTACTCGTACTCGTTCTCCCCCGACCTCGAGCAGGAATGGAACTGGAGCGAGAAATACGCCACCCAGCCCGAGATCCTGGCCTATCTCGAGCACGTCGCCGACCGATTCGAGTTGCGCCGCGACATCCGGTTCGACACCCGGGTCACCTCGGCGGTTCTCGACGAGGACACCCTGCGGTGGACCGTACACACCGACTCCGGCGACGTGGTTTCGGCGCGGTTTTTCGTCGTCGCGGCCGGACCGCTCTCGAACGCGAACATTCCTGCCTTCGACGGTCTCGACCGCTTCGCCGGTGACGTCTTCCATACGGCCCACTGGCCCCACGAAGGGGTCGATTTCACCGGCAAGCGGGTCGGCGTGATCGGCACCGGATCGTCGGGCATCCAATCCGTCCCGATCATCGCCGAGCAGGCCGAGAAACTGTTCGTCTTCCAGCGCTCCGCCAACTACAGCATCCCCGCCGGCAACGTCCCGCTCGACGATGCCACCCGCGCCGAGCAGAAGGCCGATTATGCCGAGCGGCGCCGGTTGTCCTGGCAGTCGGGCGGCGGTTCCCCACATCAACCACATCCGAAGTCGGCGCTCGAGGTCTCCGAGGAGGAGCGACGCGCCGTCTACGAGGAACGCTGGAAACTCGGTGGAGTCCTCTTCTCGAAAGCCTTCCCGGATCAGCTCACCGACCGGGCCGCCAACGACACCGCCCGCGCGTTCTGGGAGGAGAAGATCCGCGCGGTCGTCGACGATCCCGCGGTCGCCGAACTGCTGATCCCCAAGGACCACGCCATCGGGGCCAAACGCATCGTCACCGACAGCGGGTACTACGAGACGTACAACCGCGACAACGTCGAACTCGTCGACCTGCGCAGCACCCCGATCGTAGGGATGGACGAGACCGGCATCATCACCACCGGGGCCCACTACGACCTCGACGCGATCGTCCTCGCCACCGGTTTCGACGCCATGACCGGATCACTCGACAAGCTCGAGATCGTGGGGCGCGGTGGACGTAGCCTGAAGGACAAGTGGGCCGCCGGACCACAGACCTATCTCGGGCTCGGCATCGACGGCTTCCCCAACTTCTTCAACCTCACCGGCCCCGGCAGCCCGTCTGTCCTTGCGAACATGGTGCTGCACTCCGAACTTCACGTCGACTGGGTCGCCGACGTCATCGCCTGTCTCGACGCTCGCGGCGCGGCCGGCATCGAGGGCACCCCGGAGGCCGTTGCCGACTGGGTGGAGGAATGCCGCAGCCGGGCCGAGGCGTCGTTGCTGAATTCCGCGAACTCCTGGTACGTCGGCGCGAACATCCCCGGACGACCCCGCGTGTTCATGCCCTTCCTCGGCGGCTTCGGTGCCTACCGCGACATCATCACCGAGGTAGCGGAATCCGGTTACAAGGGCTTCACGATCATCGAGGATTGACATTCGCCGCGATCGACGCACGTCACGAGGCGGGCTCTGCCGGAACACGGCGGAGCCCGTTCCCTGCCTCGGCGTCCGGGTTCTGCAACCGACGCGAGTACCCGGCGGGCCGCGCCGACAGCCGAGCGCGAATGCTCCGCTGCCGGCACGGCCCGGTGTGCGTGATCGGAATCAGTTGCGCCCGTCGAACAACTCGTCCGGTCGTAACTTCTCGTTCAAGGTTCTCGCACGTTTGGATGCCAGGCGCTCGAACTGCTCGGGGTGGCTCGAAATCCAGAAGTCGTCGCGCACGATGCCGTCGAACAACACCCGCGCGGCGTCGTCCGGCGCCATGCCTTCCCGGATCTGTTCACGCCAGAAACCGGCGTCGTCAGTGGTCGCGTCGCGGACCGGGACGTCCTCGAAGATGCGCGTGGCGACCTGGCCCGGACTGAACACCGAGACACCGATCTGCGGATACACCTCGGCGCATTCGAGATAGAGACATTCGGTGAGCGCCTGGACGCCGTGCTTCGACGCCGCGTAGGCCGTCATCCGCGGTGTGATGGCGATGCCACCCACCGAGCACGTGTTCACGATGTGCGACCGACGCGGGTCGGCACCCATCCGCGGGACGAACGAGCGGATACCGTGGAAGACACCCAGCAGATTGACGTCGATCACCCGGCGCCACTCGTCGGCGGGAACCTCCCACGTGAAACCGAGAGATTCCAGCCCCGCATTGTTGAGAAGCACCGACACCGAACCGAATTCGGAGTACACCGCGTCCGCGAGGGCATCCACCGCGGCCGCATCACGGACGTCGGTCGGGATCACCAGCGCCGTGTGCCCGTCGGCTCGCAGCTTCGCCGCGACCGTCTCGGCACGGTGGGCGGAGACGTCCGCGAGCACCACGTTCATGCCGAGTTCGGTGGCCCGGCGGGCCGCGCTCTCCCCGATGCCGCTGCCGGCTCCGGTCACGACAGCGGTGCCGCCCGCAAGATCCTCGAATCGCACGGTGCCTCCTACTTCACGCAGTGGCCGGCGTCGACGGGCAAAGTCACACCGGTGACGTAGCGGGATTCCTCGGATGCGAGGAACAGGCTCGCGTTCGCGATGTCCTCGGGCTCGATCAACGGCACCGGAAGCAGATGCATCGATTGCAGAGCCGCCTCGAATTGTTCCCGTGTCGGGTCCTCGGCACCCGGGCAGAAGGTGCGCATCGTGGCCGGGTTCTCGACCATCGGGGTCCGGGTGTTGGCGGGGTGGATCGTGTTGACCCGCACCCGTTGCGGCGCAAGCTCGTTCGCGAGCGATTTCATCAGGCCCACGACACCGTGTTTGGCGGCGGTGTAATGGCCGACACTCACGAGCCCACGAAGACCGGCGATGGAGCTGATCAGCACGATCGAACCTCCGCGCCCGCCGTCCAGGATGTGGGGAATGGCCGCCTTGCACGTGCGCCACACGCCGGTCAGGTTGACGTCGAGCATGGTCTGCCAGCGTTCGGTGTCCATCTCGGTCGCCCGGCCCGAGGAGCTGATCCCCGCCGTCGCGCACACGACGTCCAGGCGGCCGAGTGTTGCGACCGCCTGCGCCACCGCATCGTCGAGCGACGGCTGATCGCGCACGTCCACCTCGAAGGGACAGATCTTCCGACCGAGCGATTCCACCAGTCGCACGGTCTCGGCGAGATCGTGGGGTGACGCACCGGGAGTGGTCGCATGTTCGACCGGTGCGCACACGTCGACGGCGACGATGTCGGCGCCCTCCTGCGCGAACCGCACGGCCTGGGCGCGTCCCATACCTCGTGCCGCACCGGTGATCAGCGCGACCTTCCCTTCCAGGCGTCCACTCATCAGGCCACCTTCTGGGTCAGACCGCCGTCGACGATCATCTGCAGGCCGGTGACGTACCGGGATTCGTCCGATGCCAGGAACAACACCGCATTGCTCACGTCGACCGGTTCGATCCACGGCACGCGCAGGACCGTCTTCCTCGACAGCACCTCGGCGGCGTCGTCGGCGGTGGGAGCGTCGAGGTCGGGGCGCAGCCGCGCGAAGGTCGCGGGATTGAGCGTCATCGGCGTCGCCGCCGCACCCGGGTGGACCGTGTTGACGCGGATCGTCCGTGACCCGAGTTCGTTGGCGAGGGTCTTGGCCAGGCCCGTGACCGCGTGCTTCGCCGCCGAGTAGTGCGACGCCCCCGGTACGGCCTTGATCGCGGCGGTGGAACTGACGATGATCACCGAGCCCCCGGCGGGATCGAGTTCGGCGACACCGGCCTTGACGGTGTGCCAGGTGCCGGTGAGGTTGACGTCGATCGACCGGTTCCAGATCTCGTCGTCGATCTCCCAGGACGGTCCCGGATTGTCACTGATGCCGGCGTTGGCGACCACGACGTCGAGCGGCCCGAGTTCGGACACTCCGGACCGCACCGCCGCGACCACCGCGTCGAAGTCGCGGACGTCCGCGGTTCCGGTGACGATCCGGCGCCCCGTGGCCCGCACGAGGCGGGCAGTTTCGGCCAATGCGGGCTCCGTGCGACCACCCGGCAGATCCAGCGCGACGATGTCGGCGCCTTCCTCGGCCAGCCGTGTCGCGCACGCGCGACCGAGCCCACCTCCCGCACCCGTGATCAATACGGTCTTCCCCGTCATCCGCATGGTGCACCTGCTGTCGTCCGCACGATCCGTGTTTCCTTCCGACGTGGCTTGCCGTGAGGTGACGCTAACCAGCGGGGACTCGCGTTCGGGAGGGTTTCTCCCACGTGGCGGGAGGGACGCGTCCGAGCCTTCGGTTCTTCGCGTTCCATCCAGCGGGAGGAACTGTTTCCCTCCGACACGCCGATGAGTTCTATGAGGCAGATCACATATCTCTCCCCCATGACGGTACGGAGGAATTCATGTCTCTCGACGCAACCCCGGCAGTCTCGGACGACGACATCGAGGTCCGCGAGATCGAAGCCGCGGCAGCCCCCACCCGCTTCGCGCGTGGCTGGCACTGTCTCGGTCTCCTCCGCGACTTCCAGGACGGCAAGCCGCACTCCATCGAGGCCTTCGGCACCAAGCTCGCCGTCTTCGCCGACAGCAAGGGACAACTCAACGTCCTCGACGCCTACTGCCGGCACATGGGCGGTGACCTGAGCCGCGGTGAGATCAAGGGTGACTCCATCGCGTGTCCGTTCCACGACTGGCGCTGGAACGGTAAGGGCAGATGCACCGACATTCCCTACGCCCGCCGCGTGCCGCCGATCGCCAAGACCCGCGCGTGGACGACGCTCGAGCGCAACGGTCAGCTCTACGTGTGGAACGACCCGCAGGGCAACCCGCCGCCGGCCGACGTCACGATCCCCGAGATCGCGGGCTACGGCACCGACGAGTGGACGGACTGGAGCTGGAAGACTCTGCGCATCAAGGGCTCGCACTGCCGCGAGATCGTCGACAACGTCGTCGACATGGCGCACTTCTTCTACATCCACTACTCGTTCCCGCGTTACTTCAAGAACGTCTTCGAAGGCCACATCGCCACGCAGTACATGCACTCCACCGGCCGGGAGGACGTCATCTCCGGCACCAACTACGACGACCCCAACGCCGAGCTGCGTTCTGAGGCCTCGTACTTCGGTCCGTCGTACATGATCGACTGGCTCGAATCCGATGCCAACGGCCAGACCATCGAGACGGTCCTCATCAACTGTCACTACCCGGTGAGCAACGACGAGTTCGTGCTGCAGTACGGGGCGATCGTCAAGAAGCTGCCGGGTCTGTCCGACGAGGCGTCGGCCGGAATGGCCGCACAGTTCGCCGAGGGTGTGCAGCTGGGTTTCGAGCAGGACGTCGAGATCTGGAAGAACAAGGCACCCATCGACAACCCGCTGCTGTCCGAGGAGGACGGCCCGGTGTACCAGTTGCGCCGCTGGTACCAGCAGTTCTACGTCGACGTCGAGGACGTCACCGAGGACATGACCAAGCGCTTCGAGTTCGAGATCGACACCACCCGGGCGGTCGCGAGCTGGCAGAAGGAGGTCGCGGAGAACATCGCGAAGCAGGCCGAGGGTTCTGCCACGGCGTCCTAGCCCCCCGCCGCGCAGAACCACACCCACCAGAAGGAAAGTCAGCATGAGCTACGAAGTCCTGGCCTGTATCGAGGCCGCCGCCGACGACATCTTCGTCGAAGGCATCGAGGCCGAGCGGATCGGCAAGGTCGCCGACGCGACTGCCAAGCGCATGAAGGAGGCCGGCTGCATCCGCATGCTGCAGCCCAAGGAACACGGCGGCCTCGAGGCCCACCCGCGCGAGTTCGCGGAGACCGTCATGCGGATGGCGTCGATCAACCCGTCGGCGGGCTGGGTCCACGGCATCGTGGGCGTGCACCCCTGGCAGCTCGCGTTCGCCGACCCCCGGGTCCAGCAGGAGGTCTGGGGCGAGGATCAGGACACGTGGCTCGCGTCGCCGTACATGCCGGGCGGCATGTGCGTGCCGGTCGACGGCGGTTACACGTTCTCCGGCAGGTGGTCGTTCTCCTCCGGGACCGACCACTGTGACTGGGCGTTCCTCGGTGCCTTCGCGTGCAACCCGGACGGCAGTATGGAGATGCCGCCGCGAATGCTGCACGTGATCATTCCGCGCTCGGACTACGAGATCATCGAGGACTCCTGGGACGTCGTGGGTCTGCGCGGCACCGGCTCCAAGGACGTCGTGGTCGAGGACGCGTTCGTGCCCGACTACCGCGTCATGGACTGCGACGAGGTCATCGACGGGACCGCGGTGCGCAAGTACGGCCGCACCGAGACGCTGTACCTGATGCCGTGGTCGAACATGTTCCCGCTGGGCATTACGTCGGCCACCATCGGCATCTGCGAGGGTCTCCTGCACCACGCCAACGAGTACCAGCGCGAGCGCATCAACCCGCAGGGCACCGCGGTCAAGGACGATCCGTACACGATGTTCGCGATCGGTGAGGCCACCGCGAAGCTGCGGTCGGCGCGGGATTCGCTGCTGGCCAACGTCGATCGCATGTGGGATCTGGTCGACGCCGGCAGGACCCCGACGTTCGAGCAGCGCGCTCTGGGCCGCGAGACCCAGGTGAACGCGGCATGGCAGGCCGTCACCGCGATCGACCAGGTCTACGCCCGCTGCGGCGGCAACGCCCTGCGCATGGACAAGCCCATGCAGCGCTTCTGGCGCGACGCGCACGCCGGGCTGCACCACGCGATCCACGTTCCCGGCACCGTCTACCACGCCGCGACATTGAGCAGCCTCGGCGTGGACCCGCAGGGCCCGCTGCGTTCCATGATCTGACCGCTGGATCACCACTACTTCGAATCCACAACGGAGACATACCATGACGAACCCCCATGTCGGCGGCTTCGGCACCGACATCCGCGCCCTGGGCTACGTGAAGGTCCAGACCGACAACATCGAGCGCTGGCGCACCTTCGCGTTCGACGTGCTCGGTTTCGCGAAGGGCTCCGGCCCGGACCCCGACGCCCTGTACCTGCGCATGGACGAGCGCGCCGCGCGCATCGTCGTCGTACCGGGTGAGACCGACGAGGTCGTCACGGTCGGCTGGGAGGTCCGTGACCATGCCGCACTGGTCCGGGTCACCGAGGCCGTCGAACGCGCCGGCATCGCGGTCAAGCCGCTGTCGCTCGAGGAGGCGGACGCCCGCCGCGTCGAGGAGGTCGTCACCTTCCAGGATCCCGCCGGCACCACACTCGAGGTCTTCCACGGCGCGGTCCTCGACCACAGCCCGGTCGTGACCCCGTTCGGTGCCGAGTTCGTCACCGGCGCACAGGGTCTGGGTCACGTCGTGCTGCCGACGATGGATCCGAACGGCACGTTCGACTTCTACACCGACGTCCTCGGCTTCCTGCCGCGCGGCGCCTTCCGGATCCCGGCGCCGCCGGAGTTCGGCCCGCTGCGGGTGCGTTTCCTGGGTGTCAACCAGCGTCACCACAGCCTCGCGCTGTGTCCGGCCCCGCACGGCGGTGCGCCCGGCCTGGTGCACATCATGGTCGAGGTCGACACGCTCGACGCCGTCGGGCAGGCGCTCGACCGTGTCGTGAAGGACGGCTTCTCGGTGTCGTCGACGCTGGGCCGCCACACCAACGACAAGATGGTGTCGTTCTACGTGCGGGCCCCCGGTGGCTGGGATATCGAGTTCGGCACCGACGGGCAGTTGGTGGACGAGACGTTCTACACGTCCGAGGAGATCACCGCGGACAGTTACTGGGGCCACGACTGGTCCGGCAGCGAACCTCTCGCAGCGATGTAGCGCCACACGCTGCGCAGCCCTGTCCGTACAACCACAGATCGCTCCCCGAGGAGGGGGAACCCCATCCGGCCAGGACAACGGGTTCCCTCTCCTCGGCATACGATCTGGGTGATCCACTTCACAAAGCGGCAGGAGTATGTCACTATTCCTAATAGAAATACCAACGTCAGCTGTGTTTCGTGGCAATCTTCGCCCGGATCGAGGGAGATATCGGTGACCGCACCCGCGACTGCAGACTCCACCCCCACCGCGATTCTCGAACGAATCTCGCTCGTCCTGGACGCCTTCGACGGCCCGGGGCGCCTCACCCTCGCCCAGGTCGTCAGGCGGACCGGGCTCCCCCGCTCCTCCGCTCATCGCATGCTCGAACGCCTCGTGGAGATGCGGTGGCTACGCCGCGAAGGCCGCGACTACGAGCTCGGCACCCGCCTGATGGAACTCGGCTCGATCGCCGTGCACCAGAACCGCCTGCACAGCGCGGCCGCTCCGATCCTGCAGGACCTGCACCGCGCCACCGGTTATGTGGTGCATCTCGGAGTGCTCGACGGATCCGATGTGCTCTACCTCGACAAGGTCGGTGGCCGACTCGCCGCGGAGCTGCCTACCCGCGTGGGCAGCCGCTATCCCGCACGTGATTCCGCAATCGGCAAGACCCTGCTCGCCTACACGCCGGACGGCACCCACGACCTCACCGACTTCACTCCCGAGCTGCGCAAGGTCCGGGAGATGGGCGTGGCGTACGAGGTGAGCCGGATCTCCGGCGGAATCGGCGTCATCGCGGTCCCGATCGGCCCCGTGGGCGATGTCGTCGCCGCCCTGTCCATCTGCGGACCGACCGGACACCTCGAATTCGATCATCGTCACGCGGCCCCGGTCCGTATGGCGGCGAAAGCGATCCACCGATCCCTCACCGGACGCCCCCGCACCGCGCCGGCTGCGCCACGCCCACGTCACCTCGGTCCGCCCGCCGCGACAGCGCACTCCCGCCTGCAATACGCCTGACCGTCACATCCTGCGCCGTCGGTGCCCACCACCGGCGAAGGGAGAACTAGCTCCGCTCACGCCGTTCGAGACCGAGCACGAAATCCTCCACCTCGCGCCAGGATCCCGACGCCTTCGGAACCGGATTGCCCAACTCGTCGCGCGCCCGGACACCCGAGAACGTCTCGGCCGCCTCGTCGATGTCGGTCAGCACCTGTCTGGCCAGATCGATCTCCGCCTGGAAATAGCGTTCGGCCCACAGCAGGCTCATTCTGGAGAACGCCCAGGCGGGTTCGCGGGTCGCGTGCTCTCCGTGCAACCCGGCCCGCTCCCGCATCGCCTCCATGTTCTCGATATGCGACCGGACGAGTTTCTTCAGTTCCTCGGGCTCGTTGAGATGGCCCATCCACAGCCGCAGCATGAGGCCGTGTTTGAGGACCGGCTGCTCCACGGGCGCGTCCCTCGACCAGTTCCGCACGGCGCGGGTGCCGCGCTCGGTGATGCGGTAGACCCTGCGGCCCCGCTCCCCCGGCTCGGACACCATCTCCGACTCGGCCAGTCCCGCCGACTCGAGCTTCTTCAACTCGGCGTAGATCTGGCTGACGGACGGACTCCAGTAGAAGTAGCCGATGCTCCAGTCCGCCCACTTCTTCAGGTCGTATCCGGTGAGTCCCTCGCCGAAGGTGAGCATGCCCAGAACAGCCCAGCTCGTGGCGGGCAACGACGGATAACTGTCGTCGGACACGTCGGCGACAGGCTCGATCTCGGGCATGTTCGAAGCCTAACAGCCCAGGTAGATGCGGGTGCGGCAGCCGGGATTCCGTACCCGGGCCGGAACATGATCTCCCGGTCCGTGGGAGAACGGGCAGCCGGGCCGCTCGCCGGTGACTACCGTCGCAGTCACGATCAAGGAGGTCCGATCATGGACAGCGTCCGGTGCAACACGTGTGGCAATCGCGTCCTCGTCGAGAAGTACAGCGAGGCGCACACCAGCATCCAATGGCTCGACGACGCCGACCGCGTCTGCCCCGAGTTCGCACGGTCCCGAACCACCCGGGACGGTCGCGCCTGGGTTCCCACCTGCCACAAGTTGCAGCAGACGATCGACGACCTGATCGTCTCGGGCCAGATCGGCCTGTCGCTGCGCAGCTATCCGGTGCCCGGTCGACTCGAGTGACCCCCCGGCGGACCGCCGATCTCCCTCCCGCGGCTACCGCACCCCCGCGACCAGCCCTTCCGCACTGCGCGCCGCCACCGAGGCGGCCTTCGCGGTGAACGGATCGAGCAGCGGGTGCTCTGCACGGGACCGCCAGTGCCGCACCGCATCCACGGCCGCCGCCCGGATCTCGGCGGGCGACGCGTCGTCGACGAGACCGAGCCGACGGGTGGCGCCGATCCCGAACCCACCGACCACGCGCTGCAACGCGAGAACCTCTTCGCCGGGCAACGACACCGTCGACGACCGCAATCTGCCCAGCAGTCGGAGCTCGGCGAAACCGTGGTCGTCGGCCAGTTCGCGCCGCACCACTCCCAGCAGTTCGCGGTCGCCGCACATGTCCAGCACCCGTTCGAGTGCCAGCAGCGCCGAGTGGGTCTTGAGCTGATCGGCACGCTGACCGAACTGCACATCGATCACCTGACGCAGCTCGTCGAGCCCACTGCGCGCGACGAGTTCGGCGGCGAGAGAAGGTGAATCGCGGGCACCGAGCTGCACGAGCAGCACCGCCGTGCGGATGCCGAACAGACCGAACCTGTCCACCAGACGCGCGCGCATCCCGGGATCGACGGGAAGGTCGACGTCCGGTCGCGCGAAGCGGTCGGCCGACAACATCGCGACCTGCAGTTGCTCCGCCGGGACCTGCGCGAGCGCCTCGAACGCTGCGAACTCGTTCTGCCGCAGCGTCCGTGCGGCGAGCGCGAGCAATCCGGCGACCGGCACGACCGCCTGACACAGGCCGGTGCGTTCGAGTTCGTCGGTGAACCTCGCCGCGACCTGCTTCGCCGACATCATCGCGTCGGCGCGACCGGCCCCGACCTCGTCGGCACGCGACACCACCCCGACGATCCCGAGCGGCCCGGCTCCCCCGCCGACATGCCGGCCGATCCGCTCGAGGAACTCGACGTCGGCGGCACCGAGCGAACGCATCAGGTAGACGACGGCGTCGGCACCCGAGGCCGACTCCTCCGGGGTGAGCAGGGCCAGGGTCCGCGCCGACACCTCCCGCGACAGCGACGACGTGCCGGGAGTGTCGATGATGGTGGTCTGGGCCAGGGCGCTGGCCGGCCATTCGACGTCGATGAAGTCGACGCGATCGGCGGTGAGATCACCGAGGTCGAAGGTCAGACGGCCGTCGGGGCGCTGCACGGGCACCGGCATGTGACGATCCCCGTCGTACCAGGCGTTCACCGACGGTACGGGTCCGTTGCGGTACCAGGTGACGACGCGCGTGCATTCCGTCGCGTCGGTGGGCGCGATGTCCTGTCCCACGAGCGCGTTGAGCAGGGTCGACTTGCCGGCCTTGAGGGATCCGGCGAGCGCGACCCGCAGCGGCTGGTCGAGTCGCGCGGCACACTCGTCGAGTCGGTCTGCGACAGCCGGGTTTCCACCGTACGACGCGCGGGCCCGGCCGAGCAGGTCGCGGGCGCGGGCGAGAGCCGGGGTCACGCCTGCACTCCCGCGAGTTCCGCGGCGCGGGATCGCAGTCGGCCCAGTTCCGCGACCTGCGTGTCGAGTTCACCGATCCGACGCCGGCGTTCCTGCTCCTGCACGGTCGCGGCCTGCCGGGCCGCGTCGAGCGACTCGTCGAGCGAACGCAGTGTCTGCTCGGCGATCTCGGTGAAGTGATCGCGGAGCTGACGCTGGATGAGGCGCAGCCGGTCCTTCGATTCCTTGCCGACCTGGAAACTCACGTCGTCGGTGAACTTGCGGATCGCGTTCTTCGCGTCGGCGCGACGCTTGGTGAGCCGTACCTGCTTGTCGTCGCGGTATGCCTTGGTGCCCAGCACGACTCCGGCTCCCACCGAGATCGGGTTCACGAGGGCCATGCCCATCAGGGTGGTGACGAGACCGAACATGAGCACCCCACCGTAGGAGCCCTTCATGCCGACGAGCACCTTCTGGCCGATCCCGATCCGGCCGGATTCGAGATCGGACAGGTTCTCGACGGGTTCGAGCAGTCTCGACAGGTCGCCGAGATGCAACGACGGCAAGGAGTCGTCGTCGAGTGCGAAGTGCTCGGCGACCTTGCCTGCGAGCGACTCGGCGCGTTCGTGCGCCCACACGAAGTTGTCGCCGACGGATTCGGCGACCTGCTCGGCCAGCCACTGCCCGAGGCGCGGCCATTCCTTGCCCGGATCGCATTCGTCCACGGACGCTTCGGCATCGCGGGTCACCGTGCGCAACCGGTCGCGCAGATCGTGGTCGATGTCGGCCGCGAGGTCGGCGATGCCGTCCGACAACGTGATCTGCCACCGTGCCGCCCGCGTGCGCAACGCTTCGGTCGCGGCGCGTGCCCGGTTCAGGTCCTCGATCGCGGCATTGCCGGATTCGGGATCGCGCAGAGCTGCGAGTTCGCTCTCGCATCCGAGCGCGAGATGGTCGACGACGGTCTTCACATCGTGTGCGACGGACAGTCGCGCCGAATCGGCGTTCCGCGCGACCACCTGTTCGCGCAGGAAGTCGTAGATCGCATCGAAACCCGACTCCCGGTGCAACGAGGCATCTTCGGTGCGCAATGCGTACTCGCGCAGCAGCGACGAGACGGGCAGCAGCGGCAGGTCGAGCCCGGCTCGCTGCAGGTGTTCACGGTCGGCGTCGACGATCGCACGCCAGTGCGGATACACATCGGTCTTGGTGACGAGCACCGCCGAGGCCGGGCACAGCGTCTGCACCTGCCGCAGGAACGACATCTCCGGCGCGGTGAACTCCTGGCTCGCGTCCGAGACGACGAAGACCGCGTCCGCTGTCGCGAGCAGCGTCAATGTAGCTGCGGTGTGCGGATTTCCGTGCCCGCCCACGCCCGGGGTGTCGACGAACACGAGTCCGTCGGCGAGCAGCGGACTCGGCACACTCACCTCGAGCCGGTCGACGTCCCGACCGGCGCTGCGCGGCGCGACCTGCTGCAGGTCGTCGAAGGGAACAGGGATCCGCGGGGCCGAGCCCGACGGGACGAGTTCGGCGGACGGTTCGTGTCCGTGCTGCACGAGCGTGGCGACCGCGGTGGTCTCGTCGTCGCCGACGGAACACACCTCGAGGCCGAGCAGTGCGTTCACGAAACGGCTCTTGCCCTGGTTCAGTCCCCCGACGACGACCACCCGCAGTCGCGGGTCGGAGACCTTCGTGCGGGCGGCCGTGAGCCTGTCGGTGAGATCGTTGCGCCCGGCGCTACGGGAGCGGTCGATCGCGGAGTCGATCAGGTCGAGGAGCGCTCGGCGTCTCGAGGGATCGGATGAACGCTGCGTATCCGGTGACTGCTGCATGGGCTGCGTCGACTCGCCTTCCGTCGGTGCGGGCTCCGGACATTATGTCCTGGAGCCCGCACCGCTGCGGGTCAGGGCAGCAGTTCGTCGAGCTCGGTGGAGTCGGTGGCGCCGAGCGACGAGTCGGCACCGGCGCCGGCGAACAGGCCGCCGCCGAGACCGGAGGTTGCGGTGAGGCCGCCCTCGCCGAACAGACCCGCCTCACCCGATGCGGATCCGAAGACGTCCTCACCGACCGACGCCCAGCCCTCCGCACCGCCCGACAGAGCGGTATCGACCTGTCCCGACAGCGCCGTGTCGACCTGTCCCGACAGCGCCGTGTCGACCTGTGTCGAGAGTTCCGCACCCAGGTCGGCCGCGCTCTCCAGGCCGGCGGCGACACCGAGATCTGCCGCTGCGCCCAGGTCGGCGCCCGTCCCCGGCTCCAGCGCGCTCTCGAAGTCCGTCACGGCACCGAGGTCGACCGACGTACCCAGCCCACCGGCCGCCCCGATTCCCGAGTCGATCGCCGCGCCGAGATCTGCCCCCAGGTTCGCGCCGGCCCCGAGTTCCGCCGCCGCGTCCAGGGCGCCGTCGAGGGCGTACCCGAGCTGGCCGGTGGCTTCGGCACCGGCACCGAGGCCGCCGCCGATCGTCGTGGCGAGCTGCGTGCCGAGATCGGCACCCGCGTCGAGGGACACCGAGCCCGCAGCCGTGTCGAGTGCGCTGCCGAGCTGCAGGCCGAGCTCGGCACCGGCCGAACCTCCGGTGGCGAACGTCGAGCCGAGGACGGACGACAGATCCGATCCGAGGCTCGTCCCCACCTGCACCGTCGAATCGACGGTCGCGCCGACGCCGGTGGCCGAGCCGATGGCGATGTTCAATGCCGACGACAGTTCGGTGGTCGCGGCGGTCTCGATGCCGAGCGCGCCGCCGAGCACCCCGCCGACCAGCGTTCCCAGGTCGATCTCGGCGCCGGTCTCCGCATCGATCGCGCCGCCTCCGGAGAGCACCGCGTCGAGGTCGACGCCGCCGAGCAGACCGCCCTGCGCGCTGCTCTCGATGACGGTCCCCAGCGCCGCGCCGAGGTCGGCCGCAGCCCCACCGCCCGCTCCGAGCAGGGCCGAGAGGGACGCACCGAGGCCGAGGGTAGCGCCCACTCCGGCATCGAGACCGGCAGCGAGATCGGATCCGAGTCCGGCACCGAGATCGGCCACCCCGCCGAGGACACCGTCGAGGCTCGTACCGAGCGCGCCGGTCAGTTCCGTGCCCACTCCGAGTACACCGCCGAGGGTGGTGCCGAGTGCAGCGCCGAGTTCGGCGCCGCCTTCGAGAGCCAGGTTCAGCTCGCTCGAGAATGCGCCACCGGCTTCGACAGCCGATTCCAGCAGCCCGCCGAGAGCGAGCCCGATGTCGGCGCCGAGCGTGCCTCCGATGCCCAGTGCCCCTTCGAGGGTGGTGGCGAGGTCGGCGCCGAGTCCACCCGACACCGCGACGGCGGCGTCGATCGCGGCGGCGAGATCGGCAGCGGCACCCACACCGAGACCGAGTCCACCTTCGAGAGCACCGGCCAGCGCACCACCGATGTCGACCGCGCCACCGAGTTCGAGGCCGGCGTCGAGGGCACCGCCGAGTGCCGCACCCAGCGCCCCGCCGAGCTCACCACCGGCTTCGAGTGCTGCACCGAGCTGCGCGGCGAGATCGACGACGATCCCGGTCTGAGCTCCGACGGCGCCACCGAGATCCAGTCCCCCACCGAGACCGAGACCGCCGCCCAGCCCCAAGCC
>NZ_SDMJ01000006.1:0-209274 GCF_004153645.1 Rhodococcus sp. Q1
ACCAGGCCGCTGTATCCGAAGATCGGCTTGCGGGAGAAGACCGGGAAGATCTCCGAGACGATGCCGAAGAACGGCAGTGCGATGATGTACACCTCGGGGTGACCGAAGAACCAGAACAAGTGTTGGTAGAGGAGCACGCCGCCGGTGGCGGGGTCGTAGATGTTGCCACCGATCACGCGGTCGACGAAAGCCCCCATGAACGCCGCGGCGAGGAGGGGGAAGACGAGGAGCACGAGGATCATCGTGATGAAGATGTTCCACGTGAAGATGGGCATGCGGAACATGGTCATCCCCGGTGCACGCATACAGACCACGGTGGTGATCATGTTGACGCCGCCGAGGATGGTGCCCAGACCCATCACCGCCAGACCCAGGAACCACAGGTTGCCGCCGATACCGGGTGAGTGGATCTCGTCGGCGAGCGGCATGTAGGACGTCCAGCCGAAGTCCGCGGCACCACCGGGAGTGATGAACCCGAATGCCACGGTGAGCGCGCCGAACAGGTACAGCCAATAGCTGAAGGCGTTCAGGCGCGGGAAGGCGACGTCGGGAGCGCCGATCTGCAGCGGCAGGATGTAGTTCGCGAAACCGAAGACGACCGGCGTCGCATACATCAGCAGCATGATGCCGCCGTGGTTGGTGAACAGCTGGTTGTACTGCTCGTTCGACAGGAACTGCAGGCCGGGGACCGCGAGCTCCGCGCGCATCAACAGGGCGAGCAGACCACCGAACAGGAAGAACGCGAACGATGTGAAGATGTACATCAGTCCGAGCTTCTTCGGGTCCGTCGTGGTGATCAGGTCGTGAAGGACCGCCCCCTTGGAGTGCGCTCGCGGCGGATACGGCCGCGTGGGCTTGACGGGAGCGACAACCGCGTTCATCGGGCCTCCTCGAGCCGCCGTGCGGCGGCAACGGTGCGGCGCGGACGGGATCGGCGCGCGCGACGATCACCACCCGCGATGCTGCAGGTGCACCCAGAGTATGCGTTCCGTCACACATACGCACCGGGTTCGCGGACGGAAGTGCGACTCGGATATCCGCACGGGAACGGACCGCCGGAACTCCTCCCGTGTCCGGACGAGAACGTGTTCTACCACGTGATCGTCGTCGACGTCGCGAGTCCCGAGTGGCGGGCACTCGTCGACGGCGCCGGCCCGCTCGAGCCGTACCGGGAAAAGGGGCCGACCGATCCGTTCATGCCGATCTTCACCTCGACGACGCGACACAGCCGGCGCGAGGGGCGCGACACGGTCGTGGACGCGGGATGCTTCGCGCTCCGACGACCGTGTCGCGTTCCGGTGGCTCAGCGCTCGCCGAAACCGGGCAACCGCGACGGCTCCTCCACCACGGAGTACTCGCGCGCGTCGCCCTGCACGACCCGAGCCTGCGTGCCGTCGACGCCGACGGGGATGTCGCCGGCGAGAGTGATGCGCTGCAGCCGCCGGGTGTGGTCGCCGAAATCGGCGATGCCGTAGTGCTGTGTGGCACGGTTGTCCCAGATCGCGACATCGCCACTCTCCCACGACCACCGGAAGGTGTTCTCCAACTTCGTGATCCGGCTCTGGAGGAGCTGGAACAGCGCCGCGGTCTCCGACGGCTTCAGGCCGACGAACTCCTTCACGAAGTGACCGAGCAGCAGGGTGCGCTCACCGGTTTCCGGATGAATCCGCACGACCGGGTGGATCGTCTCGTAGGTGGTGCGGCGGAACTCGTCCTGATAGAGACGGCGTTCCTCGGTCAGTGCCGGATCCGAACTGCCCACGTCGAGCTTCTCGGCGTAGTCGTAGAGGTTGGTGTGCAGGGCCCACAGGTTGTCGACGAGCGCTTTCAATGCGCCCGGCAACTGCTCGTAGGCGGCGGTCGTGGACGCCCACGTCGTCGCACCACCGTACGGCGGCAGGGTCACCGCACGCAGGATCGACGCCTTCGGAATGCGGTCGACGAAGCTGACATCGGTGTGCCAGCTGTTGGCGGCACCCTCGATGGGCAACAACCGCGTGCCCTTCGAATGGACCGTGGGGTGCGACTGGGTCTGTGTTCCGAGCAGACCCGCGAAGGCCCACTGCTCCTCGTCGCCGAGATGATGCTGACCGCGGAAGACGATCGCCTTGTGCACGGCGAGCGCGTAGCGGACGGCCTCGACCGTCTCGGGCGACAACGACCCGGACAAGCGCACTCCGTCGATGCGAGCACCGATGTGCTGCCCCAGCCGGGTGACCGCGATACCCCCGGCCGCATAGACGGATTCGGCGGTGGTCGTGTCGCGATCGAGTTCGGTGATGGTCATGCGATCTCCCCTTCGGTGAGCTGAACCGGGCGTCGTGTAC
This sequence comes from Rhodococcus sp. Q1, assembly GCF_004153645.1. Lineage (NCBI taxonomy): Bacteria > Bacillati > Actinomycetota > Actinomycetes > Mycobacteriales > Nocardiaceae > Rhodococcus > Rhodococcus sp. Q1. The sequence goes on from NZ_SDMJ01000006.1 coordinate 2,328, forward strand.
TGCGCCGGACCAGTTCACCGCCATCCGTCGTCCGAGTCGACGGTTGTGGTCACCGAGATCGAAACGAATCGCCCCCGTTGCCGGGAGCGCGCACTCTCACTTGAGGACCTCGCTGCGCCAGAAGGTGTCTCCGTCGGGCAGCGTCTCGTGGTCGTCGAAGAAGGCGACGAGCGCCCGTGCCGCGGCCGTGGCGTCGGGGAAGCGACGCCCCTCCATCGGCCCCCGGGTGATCTCGAGCGTCCCCGACGCCGGATCGACGCGCCCCTGGACGCGGTAACCCCCGATGTCGGCCACCACCGCGAGCCGCCCGTCGTCGGCCTCGGGTTCCGCGACCGCCGGTGCGGCCGGACGTTCCACGCGGGCGCCCGTTTCGGGCGCGGGCGCCGGGTCGTGCCCGGGATCCCTGGTCTTCGCGAGACCGAGCAGATCCCAGTGATCGCGACCGTGAAGGACGTTGCTGCGCTGGATCGGATGGCTACCGGTGGGTGTCCGGCCGGGACGGTCGGCGAGCCAGAGAGCGACCTCCTCCTCGATTCCCGCTTCGATATCGTCCGCGTCCACCACGAAGAACTCGGGTGCGGGAGGCGCGAGGTCGACGAACACCCAGTGCGACACCCCGGAGCCGTCGGCGGCGGGAACTCCGTCCCGGCGTCGCGCGAGCCACGGATCGCTCGCCGTCGAGCACACCCGCACCACTCGTTCGGAGCCGTCCGTCCCGCGCACGCGGACGTCCCGTTGCCCGGAAATCGGCTCGGCCCGGCCGCCGCGCGCCGATACCTCGGCGACGAAGGCCGTGACTCCCTGTCGGACGATGTCCCCCATGTAGGCTCCTCTTCTCGGTGCGCACATCGAGCGGTCGAGCGAGATCCGCGACTCGATGCACCCACGTCCTGCGGTCTCTGTCGAGACCGGAGGTCTCGACCGACCATACGTGGCTATGAACAGAACAAGAACCGTCTGTGACCTGTCACCGGAACACATCACCCTTCGTGGTGAGCGCCTTGACCCGTTCGACGACGCGGTCCTGGAGTTTGGACGGCGTGCGCCAACGCATCGCGAGCTTGTCGTAGTCCATGGCGTGCTCGGCGATGATGTCCTTGAGCTGCTCGACGCCGAGGGACGACAGCCTCTCCCGCAGAATCGCCTCTCCGTTCTCGCGGTACACCGCGAACGGATCGAATGCTCCGGGTGCACGCCGACTGCGGCGTGCGGGCGTCCTGGCTGCAGCGGCAGGAGCAGCAAGGGCGGGAACAGACACCGGGACCGCCGCGTCGGTGGTGACCGAGAGCGCCGTTGCCAGCGCCTTCGCGAAGCGCGGCGTGCGCGCCGCCTCGTCGGCGATCACCTGCACGAGGGCGACCAGTGCGCCCGCTGTTCCGGGGGCCGTCTCGTCGAGGCGGAGCAGCGCCGAACTCGCCTCGCCGATGCGCACCCGCAGACGCGCCTGTGCCATGTCGGTATCGGTGCCGGGATTCGTCACAGGTACACCTGCGCATTCATCATGATCGTCTCGGTGAGGATACGCAGGGCATCGTACTGGCCGGTGTTGCCGTACTTGCGCTTGAGCGTGCCGTAGGGCACGTACTCGGCGGACGCCGCGATCTGGTTGGCTTCGGGCACCCAGGCGGGAACGACGTTCGCGATGCGATCGTCGCGCTGGAGTTGTTCGATGATGGTGCGGTGCAGATTCGACGCACTGCGATATTTCGTGATGACGAGACCGATCTCCCGCACCGAGTGCCCGGTCCGCTTCGCAAGCTCCCGAATCTTGTTCTGCAACTGTGGAATTCCATAGGTGGACAGGATGTCGGGGATCGTGGGGATCAGATACCCGTCGGCGAGACGCAACCCGTTGAGCGTGAGGATGCCGAGATTCGGCGGACAGTCGACGAGGATGTAGTCGTATCGATCGGCGATGGGCCGCACTGCCGACAGCAGGATCTCGACGGGACGATGCGAGCCGGGATCGGCGTACTGCTGATGGGTGAGACCTTCCTGGATGTCCATGAGGTCCAGGGACGACGCGAGCAGGTCGAGATCACGCACCGTACGCACGGGCGAGACACCACGCTGGACGGCCTTCTCGATGTCGAACTCGTCGGCATCGGGATCGATCGCCTTCCGGAAGAGCGTCGCGAGGGTCCGCCCGAGTTCGTTCAGTTCCTGCCAACGCTCCTCCCCCACCATCATCGTGGTGAGGTTGGTCTGCGGGTCGAGGTCGATCAGGAGCACTCGCTGCCCGAACTCCGCCGCCATGAACTCGCCGAGCGCTGCTGTCGTCGTGGTCTTGCCGACGCCACCTTTCAGGTTGATCGTCGCGATTACCCGTGCCACCCCACACCTCTTCGGGAAAGTAAAGTCTTCACTCGTTGTTGCGAGAAAAACTACCCGAGAGCGGACATACAGGGCAGCCGGGTGCCGCCTACCGGATCAGCGCCCCCTGGACTCGACGGCGAGACGAGGAATTCCGGCGAGCGCATCGGGCGTGACGCTCGAATCGGAGGTCCCGAAGCCGCTCAGGTACAGCGACGGCTCGCGGTCGACGACCGCGCGCACGACCTGCTCCTGCGAGACGAAGACGATCAACCCTTCGGCATCGGCCCCCGGCAGGTTGCGCCAGGTCACGCCCGGCGTGTGCATCATCCGGTTGAGCTCGCTCATGAGCACCGGCACCCGGAAGTAGTACATCCGGTCCCACGACTCGATGCCCGCGGCGGCCGTGATCTCCCCGAGCGTGCGGGTCTGCCCCGAGACGAGGACGGATTCGAACTCGGCCTCGAGCCTCGGGTCGTCGACGACCGACACACTCGTCGACCCCGAACATCCCGAGACACTCAGCGCCACAGCGACAGCCAACGCAGAACCTGTACGCACGAACCGCGACGCCACCGCGCCCCCTTGTGGATCGACCCCCGACCGGACCCGAGGAAGCTACCACCGGTTCGGACAAATACACCAGTGAGGCGGGTCACGTCCCGCGACTTCGGGTATCCGCCCCGACCTGCAGCCGAATCGGTGTGAGCGGTGACAGTGACTCCGGGTCACTCCTTCCCGGTGAGCTCCGCGATGTCCGTTCGCAGGGCACTGCGGAGGGCGACCATCGACCCGGCCGCCGCCCCGAGCTGGTCGACCACGAAATCGGTGTTCTCCGCAGATAACTCGCGCACACCCGACCTTCCGATCAGATCGTCGATCCGCTCGTCGAGATTCGCGGTGCGCTGCGCGATGTGCGCGAGGTGCAGGTGGTCCTCGGCCCGCGTGAGGAGGTCTCCGATACGCGCAAGGGCTGTGACGCGCGCGAGAATCTGATCCCATACCGGCGCGAGCGCGGCCACCCGCGATTCGAGCCCGGAACGCGCTTCCGGCGCCGATCGGACGGCGGCCCGCAGCTCGTCGAGCAGATCGCGCAGGGCGACGGTGTCCACCGCGATCTGGGTGAGTTCCTCGGCGAGATCGAGCTGGGCTCGTTGAACCTCGAAATAATCCGAACGCCACGCCGCCGAGGCCTCGATGCGGTCGTACAGCGACCCGGCGAGGAACAGCAGAGTGTCGTAGCGGTCGACGAAGCGATCGTCGCCGGCGGGTCTCTCCTGCCCGAGCCGTTCGGCCACGCGGCGTCCGGCCTCGGCCAGCGGGGTGTGCTCGGACCAGCGGCTCACACGATCGACAGCGACACCGAGCACCATTTCGCGCGCCTGCTCCACCGGAGCGACCGGCAGGGGTGCGGGGGTGCGCTGCAGGGCGGCGAACAGCGCTTCGCGTTGCTCGATCTCGAGGTGCAGTCCGTCGCGCCGGTCGCGGCGCACGGCGCGGACCCCCTGGGCGTAGTGCAACGGCGAGTGCACGACGGTCTGCCGCGCCATCCGGATGCGCTTGCCGAGTTCGTTGGCCCGGTACTCGAGCGCGAGCCGCGCGGCGCCGGGCCGCTGACCGGCGATGCGCGCGCGGATACGAGCGTGGTCGTCGGAGAGACGGCGCAGTTCCCCGAAGCCGTCGAGCGCGGGCAGGCGGCGTCCGGCCCGCCGGCGGTTCGCCACTATCGCGCGTGCAGATTCGTCGAGGTGGCCGGCGGCCAGCGCGACGGCTGCGGCATCCGACAGCGGCGCGTGCCGGCCCTCGATGCTGCCGCTCTCGCACCATCGGCGGACCTGCCCGGCGATCCGGGCGCGCCGGTCCACCGGCGTGCCGTCGTGGTCCGGCGCGTCGTCGCGGTCGGGGATGTGGGGTCGATCGGGCACGGATCCTCCTCGCGGGCTCGTCCGCCGTACACGCTCCTGCGACTCGGGTCGCAGGCGCACACTTCCACTGTTCCAGATTCCGCAAGGACTCGGAGGGATGCCCGGAACCGGCCCGGAACCCGGACCGCCGACGCTCCCGATTCGGGGCATCGCCACGCGCGTCCCGGTTCGGTTGAAAGCTGCACGTTTTCGCATCTCGTGACGGATGTCACAGGACTTCCGGCCGAGTGCGGCACGATGTGCCCGGCCCCGGATCGCAGACCGGTTCAGGGCACCCGAAAAACTCTGCGTACCAGCGCAAACGAGGAGTCGTTCGAGGCGGGCCACGAACGGTCCCGCAAGTTACCGATGGGTGTTACTGCACAGTACCGGCCGCGCCCTCACGCGCGATGCCCCCTCCCGCGCCCCGCTCCCGACCGAAAGTCCCTGCGCCCGAGAGGCAGTGGGAGACTGCGGCCGAGGAGGCGCAGCGAGACCTCCCACCGGGAGGCGAAACGTGACAAACCCTCATGTTTCCTCCATGCTGTTATCCGAACGGAGCCTTCGCCCTGGGGGACGTGACCGCCGCAACCGGTGGCCGTAGCTGCGAAGATCTGTTCGAAACGGTCCTTCGGACACCGCGGATGCTGCCCGGTGGATCGACGACGAACACGCATGCCCATGCCAACCACGAGGAGCCGACCGCTACATGTTCCCGCTCGCGCCGCCAACACGAGACGTGGAACGTAGGACCGGTTAGTTTGTCCTCCTCATTGGGGTGGAGCTTCGAGACGCGCGCCCGATGCGTGCACAAACCATGGAGAACGGTGGCAACGAGTATGTTCAAGCGGATCGCAGTGGTCAATCGCGGTGAGGCGGCCGTACGCCTCATCCGGGCAGTCCGGGAGCTCAACTCCGAGCACGGCTACGACATCAGGACGATCGCTCTGCACACCGACGCCGAACGACGGGCGATGTTCGTCCGTCAGGCCGACGAAGGAGTGACCCTCCGCCCGTCGACCACGGCGGCGACCCCCTACCTCGATCACACCGAACTCGAGCGCGCTCTGCTCGAGGCGAAAGCCGACGCCGTCTGGGTCGGCTGGGGCTTCGTCGCCGAGGACCCTGCCTTCGCCGAGCTCTGCGCCCGCCTCGGCATCACCTTCATCGGCCCCTCGGCCGACGCCATGCGTCTGCTCGGCGACAAGGTCGAGGCGAAGATCCTCGCCGAGAAGGTCGGCGTTCCCGTCGCACCGTGGTCCGGGGGACCGGTCGAGTCCCGCGCCGACGCCCGCCGCCACGCGCAGGCCATCGGCTATCCGCTGATCATCAAGGCCCGCTCCGGCGGCGGCGGCCGCGGCATCCGCAAGGTCTATGCGGAGGACGAGCTCGAACTCGCCCTCGAACGCACCCAGGGTGAGGCCGAGCGTTCCTTCGGTGACCCCGTCGTGTTCATCGAGCGTCTCGTCACCGACGCGCGCCACGTCGAGGTCCAGGTCATCGCCGACAAGCACGGCAACGTGTGGGCCCCGGGGGTGCGCGACTGCTCGATCCAGCGCAAGAACCAGAAGGTCATCGAGGAGTCGGCCTCTCCCCTGCTCACCAAGGAGCAGTCGGACCACCTGCGCGCGGTCTCCGCGGATCTCGTCCGCGCGGCCGGATACGCCGGTGCCGGCACCGTCGAGTACCTCTACCAGCCCGACCTGAAGATCTTCACCTTCCTCGAGGTCAACACCCGCCTCCAGGTCGAGCACCCCATCACCGAGGCCACGACCGGCATCGACCTCGTCAAGCTGCAGATCCTCGTCGCCTCCGGCGAGAAGCTGCCCGGCGAGTGCCCCGGCGAGTTCGGGCACGCCGTCGAAGCCCGTCTGAACGCCGAGGACGCTGCCAACGGCTTCGCACCCGCTCCCGGCACCGTGCAGTTGCTCAAGTTCCCGCTCGGGTCCGGCCTGCGCGTCGATACCGGCATCGCCCAGGGCGACGTCATCCCGCCCGACTACGACTCGATGGTCGCCAAGATCATCGCGTGGGGCCGCGACCGTGACGAGGCGCTCGCCCGCCTGCGCACCGCTCTGCGCGAGACCACCGTCGTCCTCGACGGCGGCACGACGACCAAGTCGTTCCTGCTCGATCTGCTCGATCGCCCCGAGGTGATCGACGCCTCCGCCGACACCGGCTGGCTCGACCGCACCGGCGCCGGCACCGAGACCGGACCGTCCAAGGTCGCCGACGTCGCACTCATCGCGACCGCTGTCGACGTCTACGACACCGACGAGGCCCGCGAACGCGCCGCCTTCCTCGCCTCCGCCCGCGGTGGCCGCCCGCGCGCCGGCCACACCGTCGGACGCAAGGTCGAACTGAGCTACCAGGGACAGGCCTACGAACTCGTCGTCGGACAGGTCGGTCCGCACCGCTACCGGGTCGACACCGGCACCTCCGAGTTCGACGTCGACGTCGAGCGGCTCGGCGCCTACGAGTCGCGTCTGACCGTCGGCGGCCACCGCCACAACGTGGTGTCGATCGCCGGTCCCGCCCACTTCCTCGTCGAGGTCGACGGCATCAGCCACCAGATCAGCCAGGACGAGGCCGGTGTGGTGCGCACACCCGCCCCCGCCGTGGTGGTCGCGGTCCCCGTCGCCGTCGGTGACGAGGTCGAGGCCGGTCAGACCCTCGTCGTGCTCGAGTCGATGAAGATGGAGACCGCGGTCCGCGCCCCCTTCGCCGGGAAGGTCCGCGAAATCCTGGCCGTCGTCAACGCCCAGGTCGACGCGGGTGCACCGCTCCTGCGGGTCGACCAGATCGTCGAGGAGGTCGTCACCGAAGCCGTCGAGCGGGTGGAGTTCGCCGCACCGGCGCCCTCGCTGAGCGACGACGTCGCCGCCGACGCCCTTGCCCGCCTCGACTCGCTGGCCGCGCTGGTCACCGGATACGACGTGTCCGCCAAGCGCACCGCGGCCCTGATCGCCGACTACGAGCAGCTCTCCGGCGCCGTCGACTCGTGCGATATCGTCCGCGCCGAACTGGCGCTGCTCACGACGTTCGCCGACGTGTGCGAACTGTCGCGCAACCGCCCGACCGAGGACGAGAAGAACAGCGACGATCGGGTGCACAGCCCCCGCGAGTTCTTCCACGGTTACCTGCAGTCGCTCGACGTCGAGGTCGGAGGGCTGCCCGACAGCTTCCGTGCTCGCCTCGCACGGGCCCTGCGGCACTACGACGTCCTCGAACTCGATCGCACCCCGGATCTCGAGGAGGCCGTCTACCGGCTGTTCCTCGCACTCGAGCGCATCGAAGCCCATGTTCCCGTGGTCACTGCGCTGCTCGACCGCTGGATCGAACGCGACGACACCGAGGTGGGCATCTCCCACGAACTCAACGAGGTCCTCGACCGTCTGATCGTCGCGACCCAGGTCCGGTTCCCCGTCATCGGTGACACCGCCCGCAACCTGCGATACCGCTACTTCGAGGAACCCGTGATCCGCAAGGCCCGCGAGCAGGTCTACGACGGGGTCCGCGGTTCGCTCGCGTACCTGGCCGAGCATGCGCAGGCGGCGGACTACGCGCAGCGCATCGAGTCGCTGGTCGCTACCCCCGAGCCGCTGATCGACCTTCTCGCACAGCAGATCACGCGTCCCGAGACCGTTCCGGGTCCGTTGCTCGAGGTCATCACCCGACGGGCGTACAAGATCCGCACCCTCGAGGACGTCTGCTCGTGCACGGTCGCCGGGCACCAGTTCGTCACCGGCAACTTCGATCTGCGCGGCACCCGTCTGTACCTGATCTCCGCGGAGGCACCGCACGCCGAGTTCGCCTCGCTGCTCGCCGCCGTCGAGGAGTCGGCGGCATCGGTTCCCGACACGAAGAACCTGGTGATCGACCTGTATCTCGCGTGGGACGACGCTCCGGCCGATGCCGACGCCCAGGCGGACGCGCTGCGCACCGAACTCGCCGCCCGCACGGTGACGGGTGCGGCCCGACGCGTGACCGTGACCGTCTGCCACACCGACACCGCCGAAGAGCACGTGTTCACCTTCCGCCCCTACGAGACCGGATACGCGGAGGAGACCAACATCCGCGACATCCACCCGCTCACGGGTCAGCGTCTGGATCTGTGGCGTCTGAAGAACTTCGACGGCACCCGCCTGCCCGCCAATCCGGACACCTACCTGTATCACCTGGTGTCGCAGGACAATCCGTCCGACGAGCGATTCATCGCGCTGGCCGAGGTGCGCGACCTGACGCCACAGCGCGACGAGACCGGCAGGATCGTCGGACTTCCGGCCTTCGAACGCGCACTGGCCGGTTCGCTCGACGGCATGCGCCGCGCCCAGGCGAACCGCGGTGGGCGACGTCTCGACGCGAACCGCGTGGTGCTCTACGTGTGGCCCGTCGTCGATCTCGACATGGAGGACCTGCGCCGCATCGGCAACAACGCCGCGCCGCTGACCGTGGGTGCCGGCCTGGAGGAGATCACCGTCATCGGTTCGTGGCGCGAGCGCCACGACGAGCCGGTACGTGAGGTCGCTCTGCGCTTCTCGTACCGGTCCGGCGCCGGCGTCATCGTGCGGGTCACCGAGCCTCCGAAGGAGCCGCTGCAGCCGCTCGACGAGTACACCCAGAAGGTGCAGCGCTCGCGCGCCCGCGGCACCGTCTACCCGTACGAGCTGATCCCGCTGCTCACCGGCGGCGACGGCAGCTTCGTCGAATACGATTTCGACGAGCAGGGCGCACTCGTGCCGGTGGACCGCCCCTACGGCCGTAACACCGCCGGTCTGATCGTCGGCGTCGTCGACACCCCCACCCCGCGCTATCCCGAGGGCATGAAGCGCGTCGCGTTGTTCGGTGATCCCACCAAGGCGCTGGGCACCGTCGCGGAAGCGGAATGTTCCCGCGTGGTCGCCGCGATCGATCTCGCCGAAAGCCTCGGCGCCCCCGTCGAGTGGTTCGCCCTGTCGTCCGGCGCGACGATCTCGATGGGTTCGGGCACCGAGAACATGGACTGGGTGTCGCGCGGTCTGCGTCGCATCATCACGTTCACGCAGGACGGCGGCGAGATCAACGTCGTGGTCACCGGCATCAACGTCGGCGCGCAGCCGTACTGGAACGCCGAGGCGACGATGCTCATGCACACCAAGGGCATCCTCGTCATGACTCCGGACAGTGCCATGGTGCTCACCGGCAAGCAGTCGCTCGACTACTCGGGTGGCGTCTCCGCCGAGGACAACTTCGGTATCGGCGGATACGACCGCGTCATGGGCCCCAACGGCCAGGCGCAGTACTGGGCCCCCAACCTCAGCGCTGCCATCGAGACGCTGTTCGCGCACTACGCCCACGCCTACGTCGCACCGGGCGAGCGCTTCCCGCGCAAGGCCGTGTCCGCCGACCCGGTGGACCGGAACGTGTGCGTGTACCCGCACGTGCATCCGTCCAGCGATTTCACCACCGTCGGCGACATCTTCTCGTCCGAGACCAACCCGGATCGCAAGAAGCCGTTCGACATCCGCACGGTGATGCGCTCCGTGGTCGACCAGGACCACGCGGTGCTCGAACGGTGGGCCGACATGGCCGACGCCGACACCTCGGTCGTGTTCGACGCGCATCTCGGCGGTATCCCCGTCAGCGTCATCGGTATCGAGTCCCGCGCGATCCCGCGCAAGGGCTGGTTCCCCGCCGACGGACCGGATCAGTGGACGTCGGGCACGCTGTTCCCGAAGTCGTCGAAGAAGACGGCGCGGGCGATCAACGCCGCGAGCGGCAATCGTCCGCTCGTGGTGCTCGCCAACCTGTCGGGCTTCGACGGCTCCCCCGAGTCGCTGCGCAACCTGCAGCTCGAGTACGGCGCCGAGATCGGCCGGGCCATCGTCAACTTCGACGGTCCGATCGTGTTCGTCGTGGTCTCCCGCTACCACGGTGGTGCTTTCGTGGTGTTCTCGGGCGCACTGAACGAGAACATGGAAGTCCTCGCCGTGGAGGGTTCGTTCGCCTCCGTGCTCGGTGGCGCTCCCGCGGCAGCGGTCGTCTTCACCCGCGACGTCAACAAGCGCACCGCGAGCGATCCGCGGGTCGTGGAACTCGAAGCCCAGCTACGGGCCGCGGAGGACGGCGACAAGGCGCGTCTGGGTGTCGAACTCACCGCGCTGCGTACCGCGGTCCGGTCGGAGAAGCTCGGTGAGGTGGCGGCCGAGTTCGAGGCGATCCACAACATCCAGCGCGCGCAGCAGGTCGGGTCCGTGGACGCGATCGTGCCGGCGGTCGAGCTGCGGCCGCAGATCATCGCGGCCGTCGAGCGCGGCATGGCACGCACGCTCGCGTAACCCACGCAGACGGATCGAGACCCCACCGGGACACTTCCGGTGGGGTCTCGTCGTCGTGGGGGCCGGAGCGATGCTACGAGGTCGTCATTCGAGACGCGTACGGATCCACTCGACCAGGATCCGGGCCACCTCGTGCGGCGCCTCCGGCACGAGGGCGTGCCCACAACCCGGCACGACGGCCGTGGAGACGAGTTCGCTCCCGAACTCGTCGACGAGCTCACCTCGGGTCTCCGCGGGCCGGAAGACGTCCTCTTCCGCCTGTACGTCGAGCAGAGGTGACGACGCCACGGTCCACCACGATTCCTTGTCCGTCGCGGCCATCGCGGCCCGCTGCGACACGATCGCCTCGGGCCACCACCCGTCGAGCCACACCGCCGGATCGTGCCCTTCGGCGAAGAAGACGTCGCGCAGGTGCACGAGCCGTTCGCCGTCGGGAAGCGACAGGTCGGAGCACTTGGCGACACGCTCGGTCAGCGAAGCCGGGAATCGGCGGGCACCGGCGGCGAGCACGGCGACCCCCCGGACGAGGTCGGGCCGGTCGGCGGCGAGTACCCGGGCCACGTAATGCCCGAATGCGTGGCCGGCCACCACGGCGGGTGCGGCGTCGAAGTTCTCGATGACGCCGGCGACGTCGCCGGCGAGGTCGTGGAGGTCGAGGCCGGCCATGGGCCCGCGGCTGCTTCCGATACCTCGGGGTTGCGGTCGCAGAGCGGTGAATCCGGCTGCCGCGAGATCGCCGGCAATGGGATCGAATTCGTAGGAGTCGCGTCCCAGGGAAGGAAGCAGGACGACCGCCGGCCCTTCCCCGTCGACACGCACCTCGAGCTCCGCCACGGGTGTTTCGACAAGACGAGTGCTGCTCACGGGGCCATCCTCTCACCGCCGGACGAGCTGTGCTTCGACACAATCACCCACGGTAGTGTCGAGGATCACACCGGCACGGGTGTGGCTCGTTCTCGAACGGGGAATGCCGAGAGGCGCACGGCCGGCCGGACTCGGGCGGCACGCAGTGCGCCCTCCCCGAGCAATGGCCGGCGGCAATCCCCCCGGCCGAGCATCGTCTCCGAATCGATTCTGCCGAAACGCATTTCGGAACATTTCGTGAAGACCGATCACGTTCACGCCATGTGCACACAGTTGTGGCCGACTCCCCGGTAACACGGTGTGCCATTCCGGAACGGCCCGATTCGTGCAGGCTGTACGTCCAGGTCGGCTACGGACATTCAGCATGTTCGTACCGTGAGGTAACCCCGCATGAACTACATATCTCGTTGTCGCACAACATTGTTCGAGACATTCGGACAAATTGCCGAAATTCGAAGCTCGAATTGTTCCTGGTGACAACATGTTCGACGTGATGCATGATTGTTTCCGCAGGGAGATACGAGCCAACGAGGGCTCGTTTCACGGGGACACGCGTTCGAGTCAGGGGGATTCGAAACGTGCTCCTCCACAGGGAAATCAATGCGCAGGGGGCGTTTGTGCGACGTCGGCGACCAGCCGCGCCCGTCGCCCCCTCGCACAGCGAGGAGATCAGCATGACCAGCACCATCGAACCCACCTCACAGATCGCTGCCGGCGGAAACAAGCTCCGCGGACGCGTCGCCTTCGTCACCGGCGGCACGCGCGGCATCGGAGCGGCGATCAGCCGCAGCCTGGCGAGCCAGGGCGCCACCGTCGCCGCAGGTTACGGACGTAACACCGCTCAGGCGGACCAGTTCCTCGCAGACCTGAACGACAACGGCCGCAAGGACGTCCGCTACTCGGTGCATCGCGGCGACGTCGCCGACGCCGACGACTGCCGGCGCACGATCGACGAGGTCATCGCCACACACGGCCGCCTGGACATCCTGGTCAACAACGCGGGCATCACCATCGACCGCACGGTGCTGAAGATGCAGGACGAGGACTGGGACACCGTCCTCGGGGTGAACCTCTCGGGCGCGTTCTACCTGGCACAGGCAGCACTGCGGCACATGCTCGAGCGCGGCACCGGACGCATCGTCAACGTCTCCTCCGTCATCGGTGAGACCGGAAACATCGGTCAGGCCAACTACGCGGCGTCGAAGGCCGGTCTGTTCGGCCTCACCAAGACCCTCGCCAAGGAAGCGGCCTTCTACCTGGCCAAGAACGACAAGCTGGATCCGAACGGCATCGGCGTGACCGTCAACACCGTCACTCCGGGCTTCGTCGCCACCGAGATGGTCGAAGCCATCCCCGAGAAGGTGCTCGCACGCATCACGGACACCATCCCCGTGAAGCGACTCGCCGACCCCCAGGAGATCGCCCGGGTCGTGCACTTCCTCGCCGCCGACGCCTCCTCGTACATCACCGGTCAGGTGTGGGGTGTCAACGGCGGGTTGGACATGTGATCCGGCTTTCCCACCACAACTTCGAATCGAACGGTCCCTCTCGCACATGCAGCCCTTCGAGCTCAACCGGCACGGCCGAATCGTCTTTCCCTCCAATTTCGTTCCCGAACTCGACTTCTCCACGCTGAGCAGCGTCGAACATCTCGACGCCGTCATCCGCCGCGACTTCGACACCAAGGCACCCACGGTCTCGGAGATCCTCGCCCGGCACGAACTGGGTAATTACGGTTCGAAGTTCGAGATCATGCGGGACATGGCCCTCAACGTGTTCTGGGCCGACCGCTTCGCCCTGATGATGTTCGAGCGGCGGGTCACCCGCTGGGGCGACGTGCCCCGTAACCGTGACGACGTCTACATGCCCCGCCTGACTCCCTGGCCCGAGGCCGAGGAGCGGTTGGGGGCCGTCGAGGAGGCCTACCGCTCGCTCCCCCGCGCCTGGGACAGCGCCGCGGAGGATCACATCTTCGACCGGCTCTTCGCGGTCTTCGGCTCGCGACGTCATTTCGCCGGCGACCTGCCGAGCGTCAAACCCACTGTTGCGCAGCTGCTCTCCGATCCGGAGAACATCACCCTGCGTATCCGCCACTACGATCCGAACCACCCCGTGTTCGGATACGACGAGATCCTCGACTGCCACGAGGACGTCGCCGAACTCGAGGCCCTGAGCCGGTGGTCGATGGTGCTGCACAACCAGCAGCCCTGGGACGGAAACGAGATCGAACTCGCCCGGGTGGCGGATCTGAAGGACGACGACTACGTCGTGGTGTCGCACCCACGCAATCGTGAGGTGCAGCGGTTCATCAACCGGGTCGCCTCCGGGAAGACCCGCAAGGCCACCTCGTTCACGCGGCACGAACCGGTTGCCCCGTCGACGCCCTACCCGGCCGTCGACGTGCGCTCGGAGTTCCCGGTCGCACCGCGCATCGATGCGATCGCGGTGGCCCACGGCGATCAGGTGTGCACCAACGAGGACCTGATCCGGAACACCGCCTACAACTGGTCGCCGATGTCGGCCGACGAGATCACGGCGAAGACCGGGATCGAACAGCGCCGGTACACCTCGGGGACCTTCGAGGAACTGGCCCTGATCGCGGCGAAGCAGGCGGTCGCCCACGCCGGTATCGGTCCGCAGGACATCGGCGCGGTCATCACCTGCACGTGCACGAGCGGACGGCTGATCCCGTCGCTCGCCACGTGGATCTCGGGTGAACTCGGTATCGGTCAGACCCATGCCTCGTTCGACCTCATCGCGGCGTGCGCGGGCATGCCCTACGGCCTGGCCGAGGCGACCCGCATCCTGCAGCAGGTGAAACGTCCCGTCCTCGTGGTGTGCGTCGAGAAGTTCTCGGACAAGATCGGCAACGTCCGGCCGTCCCGCATGATCTTCGGTGACGGTGCCGCGGCGATCGTCGTCTCGCCCGCCGCCGAGGGCGATGCCCCCGATCTCGAGTTCTTCAACAGCTACGCGAGCGGTCCGACGAGCGAGGTCAACTCGATCATCTGGCCGAACCCGGACTTCGACAACTTCATCACGGTCTACGGACCGGAGGTGAAGACGCTTGCCGGTCGTTACCTGGCGCAGATGCTCGACGAGATCAAGGCCATCCCCTCCCCCGACGACGCCGAGCGGTCGCTGCTCGACGACATCGATCTCATCGTTCCCCACCAGGCGAACAAGACGATGGTCATCGAGCTCGCCGCGAACGCGGGACTCTCGGCCGACCAGTTGTACTTCAACATCGAGAAGGTCGGCAACACATCGTCGGCGAGCATCCCGCTCGCGATCCACGACGCCGTCCGCGACGGGGTGATCACCGAACCGGTGCGCATATTCGCCCCCGGCTTCGGTGCGGGAGCGGTGGCGGGTTACACCGTCATGCGGATCGACCCGAAGGTGGTCGTGCCGTTCGAGACGACGGACGCCGGCTGACCGGCGTACGACAGGCATCCGGGCCGTCCCCCGGCAGGCCCGGAGTACATCGGCCCGTTCGCGACATCCGGTCGCGAGCGGGCCGATCGTCGTCTGCGACCTGGCGACGTAACATCCGCGACATCCAGGCCGACATTTCGTTCGGATCCGGCACATCGGATCCGGACGAAGTACAGAAAGGCCTCGCGCATGAAGTTCCGCCGCATCGTCGCTGCGACGCTGGGGTGTGTGGCTCTGACGGTCGCCGCACCCTCGACCGCCAGCGCCTTCCCTCTCGTGGACCTGCTCCCGAAGGGCATCGCCGATCTCGTTCCGAGCGGATCGTTCAATCCGTTCGCTCCGCCGCCGGCGCCTGTTCCGGCTCCCCCGGCCGCGCCTGCACCTCAGGCGGCTCCGCAGGTCGCACCGGCTCCCCCGGCTCCCCGTCCGGCTCCGTCCGCACCGAGCGGCGGGTTCAAGAACTGCACCGAGGCATGGAACGCGGGCGCTGCTCCGGTCCACCGCAACGACCCCGGATACGCTCCGCGTCTCGACCGCGACAACGACGGGATCGGGTGCGAGCGCGATCCGCGCTGATCGGTCCGTCCGATGAACGGGCGAAGGCCCTTCCATCCTCCAGGGGACGGAAGGGCCTTCGCCCGTTCGTACGTGCAGGAACCTCAGAGCCACCGCGGCGGCGTGAGTTCTCCGCCGGCGACGCCGACGGCTCCGCGACCGGCCGCCCAGCGGACGACACCGGCGAGATCGCCTCGGACGGTGTGGGTGGTCTCGGCGTCGCCGTTCACGCGGACCGCCTCGCGTCCCTCGACCTCGAGCGCGATGCCCGCGCCGAGATCCTTCTTGCGCCACATTCCGACGATGTCGTCGAGCAGCGAGTCGAGGATGATGGGCGGGAAGTCGCCGAAGCGACCACCGTTGTCGAGATCGACCGCGTGGATCCACACTTCGCGCGTGCGCATCCAGGCGGTCTCCTCGGCCGGCACGAGCCGGCCCTGCGCAGTGCGCACCTGCGCCTGCCACGCAGTCTCCGGCAGCTGCCGCCACTTCTCGTCGAGACGGGCAACGGTGTGTGAGAACAGGTTCCGCAGAGCAGGGGGATTCAGCGTCGCGCCCTCGGCGATCTCCTGCGCCCGTTGCTCGGTGGAGGAGTACATCGGTGTCTCGACACCGGTCGCCGCCCAGTCCATGAGCCGGCACAGCGCTGCGGCGTTGTAGCCGATGTGCGCGACGAGATGCCGGCGCGCCCACCCTTCGAGCAGGGTGGGACCGTCGAGTTCGTCGTCGGTCAGCTCGGCCAGGCGCTGAGACAGGTAGGCCGTGCCCCGCCGGGCGATAAGGAGTCGCTCGGACAGGTCAAGATCGTTGAATCCCACGGTCGGCTTCTCCTACTTGATGATCGTCTTGTTCCGGACGGTGCCGAGGCCCTCGATGGTGACCTCGCAGACCTCGCCGTTGCCGATGTACCGCGCGGGCTTGCGGGCGTGGCCGACACCGCCGGTGGTGCCGGTGATGATGACGTCGCCGGGCTGCAGGGTCACGATGTGCGAGATGTAGTCGACGAGCTTGGCCGGGGTGAAGACCAGGTCGTTGGTGTTCGACGACTGCATGACCTCACCCTCGAGGCGGGTCTCGATGGCGGTGCCGAGCTGGTAGTCGGTGTCGAGGAAGGGACCGAAACCGCTGGTCTTCTCGAAGGTCTTGCCCTGATCCCACTGCAGCGTGCGGTACTGGTAGTCGCGCATCGTGTAGTCGTTGATCACGGAGTAGCCGGCGATGTACTCGGCGGCGTCGGCCTCGGAGACCTGGTAGGCCTGCTTGCCGATGACCACGGCGAGCTCGGCTTCCCAGTCGAGCTGCGAACCTGCGTAGGCGGGAACGACCACGTCGTCGTAGGGGCCGGTGAGGGCTTCCTTGAACTTCGAGAACAGGGTCGGGTACTCCGGCAGGTCGCGGCCCATCTCCTTGATGTGGGTCGCGTAGTTCAGGCCGACGCACACGATCTTGCCCGGGGCGGGGACGACCGGGGCGTAGTCGGCGGAGCCGAGGTCGACGGTCTTTCCGGATGCCTGCTCGGCGACCGACTTCCAGTTCTGATCGGCGAGCAGTGCGGACAGGTCGGCGTAGCCGTCGATGACGGTGGCGCTGGAGTCGCTGTCGACGCGGACGGCGGCGGTGCCGCCGTCGAGGCGGAGGGTGGCGAGACGCATGGGGTTCAGGCTCCTTCAGAGATGATGGTGCGGTTGAAGTGCAGACGTTCGACGATCGGCGCGTCGGAGAAGGCGAAGAGATCGACACCCTTGTCGGTCTCGAGCGACCACTCGACCCAGGACGGGACGACGATCATGTCGCCCTTGGTGACGTCGTGACTCTTGTCTGCGAGATGGAAGCGGCCCTCACCGTCGAAGACCTGGAAGACCACGGATCCGACGTCGCGGCGGGCGCGGGTGTGCGCGCCGGCGCGCAGTCGGTGGAACTCGGCGCGGATCGTCGGCATGACGTCGCCGCCGGTGGTGGGGTTGGTGTAGCGGACTGCGGCGTGGCCGGGTTCCGGGGTGGCGGCGTAACCCTCGTCCTCGAGGGCGAGCTGCTCGTTCAGCGCGCGGTCGGTGTGCTCCCAGCGGTAGCACGCGATCGGCGAGCTGGTCTTGCGGTCGAGACCCACGAGCGGGCGCAGACCGGGGTGGACCCACAGTCGCTCGGACCGGGAGATGTCCGGGGTGCCCTCGTCGGTGACACCGTCGGAGCCGAACTCGAAGAACCCGGTGTCGGTGTAGTGCACGAACGGGATGTCGAGGCCGTCGATCCACGCCATCGGCCGATCGGTCTCGTTGTGGTGACCGTGGAAGTTCCAGCCCGGGGTGAGCAGGAAGTCGCCGCGGCGCATGGCAACCGGGTCTCCGTTGACCACGGTCCACACGCCCTCACCCTCGACGACGAAGCGGAAGGCGTTCTGGGAGTGCCGGTGCTCGGGAGCGGTTTCCTTCGGGCCGAGGTACTGGATCGCCGCCCACAGCGTGGGGGTGACGTACGGGACGCCACCGAGACCCGGGTTCGCGAGCGCGATGGCGCGACGCTCACCGCCGCGGCCGACCGGCACGAGATCTCCGGCGCGCTGGGCCAGCGGGTACAGCGTCGACCACTTCCAGACGAAGGGGACGGCCTTGGACGTCGGGACCATCGGCATCAGGTCGCCGATCTGGGTCCACAACGGGTTGAGGTGTTCGGTCTCGAAGTCGTCGTACAGCTTCTGGAGCTCGGGATCGACAGGCTCGGTGGCAGTCATGAAATCTCCTTGTCCGGCGTTGTCTCCAAACTAGGGGCGCCGGAACCGGGGAATCCATCTATTTCTGCACAGTGGAATTCGGGACGTCCGGACCGGCGATATCGGCGACGTCGACCTCGATGCCCCGCACCGCCGCCTGCATCTGCGCGACCAGCCTTCCGCGCAGATGCTGCCGGTAGCGGGTGACCGGCACGGCTACCGTCAGGGCACCGATCGCAGTGCCCCGGCCGTTGCGGATCGCCACCCCGATCGCCGCGACACCCTCCTCCGTCTGCTCGACGTTGACCGCGAAACCCAGCTTGCGTGCCGCCTCGAGTTCGTGCGCGAACTCCTCGAACTCCCCGATGGCCATCCGGCGGTCGGTCTCGTAGGCGGGGCTCGGCCCCTGACTGATGTGGGGCTCGTCCGCGGGTCGCAGATAGAGCTGTTCGAGCACCGCACGGGGAAGCTCGGCGAGCAGGATCCGTCCGCCCGCGGTGAGCTCGGCGGGGAGCACCTGACCTCGGCGATCGCCCACACGCAGGATCGATGCCGCCTCCGCCGTCCACAGGAAACGCGCCTGCGAGCCCACCCGGATCACGAGGTTGACGGTCTCGTCGGCGAACGTGGCGAGAGCTTCCATGTGCGGGCGACAGAGGTCGGTGAAGTCCCGCGTCCACCCCTGACTGGCCGGGCCGACGCCGAGCGCCGGCCCCGGGTGGTACATCCGTTTCTCGTCCTGCACGGCGAAGCCGCGATAGACGAGCATCGCCAGCAGACGGTGCGCGGTGGACGGCGCCGTGCCGAGTTCCGCGGCCGCGTCCTTGAGCCGGATCGCACCCGCATCGCGGAGCAACTGCAGCAGCCGCAACGCGTTGTCGACCGACTCGAGCATGTAGGTCGGCTTGCGGATCGTGCCCATCGGCTTATTCTGCATAGCAGAACTTTATTGCATCGCCGGGCGGCGCGCGCCCACCGTTGAAGAATGCATCTGGAGAACGAGGCTTCACCGACGCGGGCCGGAGGCAACATCACACTCCCCCGTGCTCACGTCATGGCGGTGATCGTCTGCTGGCTGTTCGTCGTGTTCGACGGCTACGACCTCATCGTCTACGGCAACGTCATATCGAGCCTCCAGGGCGAGTGGGGCATCAGCGCCTCCACCGCCGGTACCCTCGGAAGCCTGGCGTTCGTGGGCATGATGATCGGCGCGGTCCTCGCCGGCCGGCTCTCCGACGCGATCGGACGCAAGAACGCCGTCATCGGCTGCGTCGTCGTCCTCTCCGTCTTCACCGCCCTGTGCGCGGTGGCACCCGGGCCCGTGATCTTCGGTCTCCTGCGCCTCGTCGCCGGTATCGGACTCGGCGGACTCGTACCGACGTCGAACGCTCTTGCCGCCGAACTGGTGCCGGACAAGTGGCGCGCCGCGGTCGCGACGATGATGATGTCGGGCGTCCCGATCGGCGGCTCGATCGCCGCCCTCATCGGCATCCCGGTCATCCCCAACTGGGGCTGGCGCCCGATGTTCGCTTTCGCGCTGATCCCCCTGCTCGTCCTCGTCCCGCTGGCGATCAAGGTGCTGCCGAAGCACGCCGTCTCGAACGCCCATCCGGACAACTCCGCGGGTGGTTTCAAGGAACTGCTCGGCTCGCGTTTCCGCACCATCAGCATCATGTTCGCGGCCGTCACCGTCGTGACCCTGCTCGCCTGGTACGGCCTCGGCACCTGGCTGCCCAAGCTCATGCAGGGCGAGGGCACCGATCTCGGCAACGCCCTCACGTTCTCCCTGGCCCTGAACCTCGGCGCCGTCGCCGGTTCGTTCATCACCGCCTGGGGCGGCGTCCGCTGGGGTTCGGTCCCCACCAGCATCATCGCCGCGCTCATCGCCGGCGTCGCCCTGCTGACCCTGCTGCTCGACCCGCCGGTCGCCGCGGTCTACCTGATCTTCGTCCTCGCAGGTGTGGGCACCCACGGCACGCAGGCACTGATCATCGCCGCGGTCGCGTCCTACTATCCCGACCACCTGCGCGGTACCGCCCTCGGCTGGGCCCTCGGCGTCGGACGCATCGGTGCCGTCGCGGCCCCGCAGATCGGTGGCTGGCTGCTCGCCGCCGGCCTCGGTGCCCACTCGAACTTCGTCCTCTTCGGTGTCAGCGCCCTGATCTCGTCGCTGCTGCTGACGGTGATCTGGAAGAAGTTCCCCGCACGCCACGAATCGCTCCGCCCGGTCTCCGCTCACTGATCACACCGCGGTCGATCGCGCCGCGATCGATACGCGCTGACCGCGCCCCGTTCCCCTCTGCTTCACACGATCCGAAGGAGTGTCATGTCCGATCTGAAGGACGCTCGAGTTCTCATTGCCGGTGGCGGCATCGGCGGTGTCGCCAATGCCCTCGCTCTCGCGCAGAAGGGCGCCCAGGTCACGCTGTTCGAGCGTGCCCCCGAGTTCGGTGAGGTGGGCGCAGGACTCCAGATCGGCCCGCACGGCTCGCGCATCCTGCAGTCGCTCGGTGTCTACGACGAGGTCATCGCGAAGGGCGTGCTGCCCAAGAACCTCGTCTTCCGTGACGCCGTGACCGCGGAGATCCTCACGAAGGTCGATCTCGGACGCGACTACCAGCAGCACTACGGCGGTGTGTACTTCGTCGTGCACCGCTCGGATCTGCACTCCGTGCTCGTCGAGGCGGCCCGCAAGGCCGGAGCGGATCTGCGGACGAACTCCACGGTGACCGACGTGGTCACCGAGGGCGACACCGTGCGGGTGATCCTGGAGAACGGTGAGGAGCACGTCGGCGACGTCGCGCTCGGGATGGACGGGCTGCACTCGCGTCTGCGCCCGAAGCTCTCCGACGACAAGCCCGTCGGCTCGGGTTACGTCGCCTTCCGCGGCACCTTCCCGATGAACGAGGTTCCGCTCGAGGAAGAGATCGAGGACGTCGTCGGTTACATCGGCCCGCGCTGCCACTTCATCCAGTACCCGCTGCGTCAGGGCGAGATGCTCAACCAGGTCGCGGTGTTCCAGTCCCCGGCCTTCCTCCGCGGTGAGGAGATGTGGGGCAGCCCCGAGGAACTCGCCCACGCTTACGACCACTGCCACGAGAGCGTGCAGGCCGCACTGAAGTACCTGTGGACCGATCGCTGGTGGCCGATGTTCGACCGCAACCCCATCGACAACTGGGTCGACGGCCGGATGATCCTGCTCGGCGACGCCGCGCATCCGCCGCTGCAGTACCTCGCATCCGGTGCCGTCATGGCGCTCGAGGACGCCCGGTGCCTCGCCGACTACGCGGCCGAGGATCTGCAGGGCGATACGAAGAACTGGCCGAAGATCCTCCAGGACGTCAATGCCGAACGCGCACCGCGCTGCAACCGCATCCTCACCACCGGCCGTATGTGGGGCGATCTGTGGCATCTCGACGGTGCCGGTCGCGAGGCCCGCAACGAGCTGTTCCGCATCCGCGACACGTCGAGCTACAAGTACACCGACTGGCTCTGGGGCTACAGCTCCGACCGCAACCGCTGAGCGGCGATCACGCTAGGCGAGCGCTGATCACACAGCGGCGCAGAGCAATTCGTCACTTTCCGGACAATGCCGTCCCCAATCCACGGATCGGGGACGGCATTCGCCGTATATGCGGCGTTCGTCCCGCGCCCAAGGGTGTCCGAACGTCCGTGACCAGCACATAATGAAAATATGACCGCGGCACGGCAGACGTCGATGCTCCGCAGGGAGGTTCGGGACATCGCTCTCGGAACCGCCGATCCCGCCGAGTTCCGGCACGCCGTCCTCGACACGATCCGGCGGCGCATCCGCTACGACATCGGATGCGTCGCCCTCGTCGATCCGGCGAGCATGATGTTCACGGGCGTAACCATGCTCGATGCCGACGACCCCTCCGGTCGCGCTGCTGAGACGGTGGCGCACATCGAGTACGGCACGTCGTGTTTCGCGAACACCTACGGCAGGCTCGCCCGGACACGAACCGGTGTCCAGACGATCCGCGAGGCCCTCGACTGCGACATCCGCGATGCCCTGCCCTACAACGAAATCCTCGAACCTCAGGGGATGGACGACGAAGTGCGACTCGTCTTTCGGGGTCGCGACTGCCGCGTCTGGGGCGGAGGCACTCTCATGCGCGGTCCCGGCCGTCGCTTCGACGCCGAGGAGGTGGCGACGCTCGCGGGATGCGTGAGCGAGATCGGTGACGGACTCCGGTTGTCGCTGTTGCGCGGATCCCCTCTACTCGCATCCGACGAATCGCTTGCCGGTTCCGGACCGGCGGTCGTGGTCGTGGGAGCGGACAACGAGACCGAATCGGCCACTCCCCAGGCGACGGAGTATCTCGAGCGTCTCGGCTACGAAGGTTCCTTCATGCTCCTCGCCGTGGTGATCGCTGTTCGATTCCGATACGAGGGCACGGCAGCGCGTGCCGTACGTGCCCGCACGCAGGACGGTCAGTGGCTCGTCCTCAGGGCCGGGTCGCTGGACGGCCGAGGAGAATCGGCCCGGATCGTCGTCGCCATCGAACCCGCACAACCTGCTCAGCTCGTGGCCCTCACGGCCGCGCTCCACGGCCTCACCGAGCGAGAGACCGATGTCCTCGCGCGCGTTCTCGCGGGAGAATCACGCACCGAGGTCGCACGTGGACTGTTCATCAGTCCGTACACCGTGCAGGACCATCTGAAGAGCATCTATGCGAAGACCGGTGTGGGCAGCCGTCAGGAACTCGTCGCACGGTTGTTCTTCACCCACTGTCTCCCCCGGATCGGTACGACGGTCGGACCGGACGGGTGGTTCGTCGAGAAGCCGGACCCGAAACACGTCCCGGTCGATGCGCAGCGGAAGAGGTGAAACGTGGCACGCATCCTGATCGTCACGTTGGAGGGTGGCGGGAACTACCCGCCCGAAGCAGCGCTCGGACGCGAGTTGCATCGCCGCGGACACCACGTGCGGGTGCTCGGACACGAATCGCAACGGAAGGTCGCGGAGGACGCCGGTCTCGTCTTCTGCAGCTATCGTCACTCACCGACCTGGACCCCGCACGTCGAGCTGAGCACTGCGAAGGTGCTGACCATGGCCCTCGCCATGACGACGGACCCCGCGGTCGCCCGGGACGTTCACGACGAGATCACCAGGGAACCGACCGATCTGGTGATCGTCGACTGCATGTTGTTCAACGCCCAGGACGCGGCGGCGCGCACCGGAGTGCCGCACGTAGTGCTGTTCCACACCTTCTTCTCCGCATTCGACGGTTCGTTCCGTCACGGGCCGTTCGGGATCGGCGCGCGTCTGCGCGGCCTGGGTCCGAAGCGGCTGTGGGAGCAGGCCGACATGCGGTTGGTGTGCTCGGATCGGGTGCTCGACCCGGCCGGGCGGCGGCACACGAACGGTTCGCTGATCTGGACGGGTGCTATCCACGACGCGAAGGCCGCCGCGGTCGGACGAACACCGCCGCGAGTACTCGTCAGCCTGAGCACGGCGGGTTTCCCGGGCCAGCGCCGTACCTACCAGA
The DNA here is from genome assembly GCF_004153645.1 of Rhodococcus sp. Q1. Lineage (NCBI taxonomy): Bacteria > Bacillati > Actinomycetota > Actinomycetes > Mycobacteriales > Nocardiaceae > Rhodococcus > Rhodococcus sp. Q1. The sequence continues at coordinate 25,939 of NZ_SDMJ01000006.1, forward strand.
GCATCTTCGATGCGGCGGCGGAGATGGACGCCGAGTTCGTCGTCACCACCGGACCTGCGATCGATCCCACCGGATTGCGCGTACCGCCCAATGCGGCCGTCCACCGGTACGTTCCGCACCACGAGTTGATGCCGACCTGCTCGGTGGTCGTGGGGCACGGTGGGCATGCGACGGCCTTCCGGGCACTGGCCCACGGTCTTCCGATGCTGATCATGCCCATGTCCGCAGTGACGGATCAGGCGATGATCGGTCGCGAGGTGGCGAAGGCCGGTGCGGGCATCCGCCTCCGGAAGACCGCGTCGCCCGAGCAGGTGCGCGCTGCCCTGAACAGTCTGCTGACCGAGGACGGGTATCGCACGGCGGCAGGGGAACTCGGCGCTCGGCTCCGGCGTGTCGACGGGGCATCGGCAGCGGCCGATCGAGTTCTGACGCTCGTCGACCACTGACGAACAGACCACTGACGAGTGCACGCGAAGCGACCGGCACCCCCTGACAGGTGCCGGTCGGGACTTCATGTCACCCTTCGTCCGCATCCCCCTCCTCCAGGAGCTGTTTCGCGTGTTCGAGGTTGTTCCGCACATCGCGTGCGTACAGTTTCTCCACCACGGGCTGAGTGAATCTGCCGAAGAAGCTTCCGACGTCCTCGGTGTCCTGGTGGAAGGTGACGCGGGTTCCCGTCTCCACCGGCGCGAAGCGATAGACGGTCTCGTACCGGATCGGGCTCTTCACGCTGCGGCGGTGCTGGGCTCTGCCGGGCTCGACCCGAGCCAGTTCCTCGGTGAGTTCGATTTTCCGTCCGGCGACCTTGACGATGGCACGCGCGAGCGATCCCTCCTTGCCGCCTTCACCCGAGACCAGTTCGTAGTCCATCACATTCGTCATGTACACCGGAGCGCTCTCCGGGTCGGCGAAGAACGCGAAGACCTCGTCGACAGGTTTGTCGATGACGACGGATTCCTCGGTTACGGGCATGACATTCCTCCGTTCGGATTGATTTCGCACTGAACGATTCCTGTGTCTCCGCAGGGTTCTCACGGACATCGCGATCAGGACGCCTGACGCGGAACCATCCCTTCGAGGGCGATGTCGTATTCCTGTGCCTGCTCGTCGAATCCGACGCTGTAGACGGTGGGATAGTAGGCCGAGTGCTGATAGGCGGCCGGCAACTTGATCTGTTCGCGGATCGCCGGACGTGTGAGCAGCCACTCCCGTGTCATCATCGGTTCCATGAATGTGTAGTCGCCGTCCCACGATCCGTTGATGAAGGTCTCGGTGAAGTTGTAGACGCCGGGGACCATTCCCTCCGTGACGTCGAGCCAGTGCACACCCATGAGCGGTACCGCCAACTGGGAGGCGAGCATGCCCGGCGGGGTCACGTAATCGACGGGCATGTACTTCGGGTCCGGAAGCCGTGCCGCGCGGTCGGCGTAATCGGGTGTGGCAGGGTCGATCCGTTCGATCGACGCCATGTCGGTCATGTAGAAGTGCACGTCGAAATGCGGCTTGCCGAACAGCACGGTCGGGTCGTGTCCACGCGGATTCCAGTTCAACATGACGTGGTCGAACACCGTGTCGGACGCCTGAACGGGCAGGTGCAGCATGTACATCCCGTCGGCATCGGGCAGTCCGTCGAGGACAGTCGGCGAGAGACGGATGCCGACAGCAGTCGGAGCGCCGTTCGCGTCGAGAGTGGCATACGCACGCGCAGTTCCGTCGCCGACGCTCACGGCCTGACCGAAATGCAGGTGGGCAGGAGCGGGCACCGCCGAGGCCACGCCTGCCATCGCCACGGCGAGGCAGGTCGCCACGAGCAGAGCAATGGAACGACGTGATCGATATTTCTTCATGGTGATATCCGATCGACGAGGGTTCTCGATGAACCCCTCTCTTCCGTGAATTCAGTGTCGGCCGGGGTCGGGTGCCTCGACCATCCCTCACTCGGGGGATTTCGCCGAGTGTTCCGGTCAGAACTGCTTCGAACAGTGCCGTTTCCCCTACCCGGATCGTGCTCGTCGGCGAGGCGTCGCGGCATATACTCGCCGAACTGCAGGCGGACGTCACGATCCGCGGAGAACAGGGAGCGGTCCTCGAGTATGCGCAATCTTCGCGTCGCGGTGGTCGGTGGGGGCATCATCGGTGCCGCGACCGCCCGGCAACTCGCCCTCTCGGACGCCGACGTCACTCTGTTCGAGAAGGAGGACCGGCTCGCCGCGCATCAGACGGGGCACAACAGCGGCGTCGTGCACGCCGGCCTCTACTACACGCCTGGAAGCCTCAAGGCCCGGTTGTGCAGGCGCGGAGTGGAGTTGTTGCAGGCATTCACCACAGAGAAGGGCCTGCCCTACGACGAGTGCGGCAAACTCGTCGTCGCCCTCGCCGAATCGGAACTCGGCCGGCTCGACGCGATCTTCTCGCGGGCCACGGCGAACGGGGTCCCCGGTATCGGACGTATCGGCGCCGACGAGATCACCGCGATCGAACCGCACTCCGTCGGGATCGCAGCCCTGCACTCCCCCCACACCGCGATCATCGATTTCGTCGCCGTCACCCGTGCGCTCGCGGACGACGTCGCCGCCGCTGGGGGCACGGTGCGGACCGGCACCACCGTGACGGCGATCCGCGAGACGGGTGAGCAGGTCGTCGTCGACATCCCGGACGATCAACTGGCCTTCGACCTGGTGATCACGTGCGCGGGGCTGCAGTCCGATCGACTCGCACACACCTCCGGCGACACCCGCGACCCGCGTATCGTCCCGTTCCTCGGCGACTATCTGCTGCTCGAACCCGAGGCGGCGACGAAGGTGCGCGGGTTGATCTATCCGGTGCCCGATCCCCGCTACCCGTTCCTCGGAGTGCACCTCACCCGCCGCATCGACGGAGAGGTGATGGTGGGGCCGAACGCCTTTCTTTCCCCCGGTCGCGAGAGCTACCGCGGCCGGCGCGGATCGTGGCGGGATCTGCGCGACGCCGTCGCCTGGCCCGGTTTCTGGCGGTTCGCCGCTCACAATCTGCCCGCAGCGGGTCGGGAACTGCGCACGGCCGTCAGCACTCGACGGTTCGTCGCCGACGCAGCCGCGTACATGCCCGGATTGACCATCGACGACGTGCGGCCGGGACCGCGCGGCATCCGCGCCCAGGCGATGAACTCCGACGGAGGTCTCGAGGACGACTTCGTCGTCACGGGGCACAGACGGGTCGTGCACCTGCGCAACGCTCCGTCGCCGGGGGCCACCTCGTCGATGGCGATCGCCGAGTATCTCGTCGACCGCGCACTCGAACGTATCGGCTGATCATGCGGTTCGCCGTGGACGTCACGGTTCGCGGTGGCCGGTTCGGGGCATGCAGCACGGGAACCATTCGATCGTCGGGAGGTCTTCATGGCACGAATCGCACTCTTCGGAGGACACGGCAAGGTCGCACTGCATCTCGAGCGGCTGCTGGCCGCTGCCGGTCACGAGACCAGTGCGTTCATCCGTAATCCCCATCATGCCGACGATGTACGCGCTGCCGGTGCCACCCCCGTCGTGGCCGACGTCGAGAAGATGGACATCGCCGAGATGACCGAGTTGCTGCGCGGCCACGACGCGGTGGTCTGGTCCGCAGGTGCGGGCGGAGGGAATCCCGAACGTACCTATGCGGTGGACCGGGACGCGGCGATCGCCTCGATGACCGCCGCGCAGGAGGCCGGGGTGCGCCGGTACGTGATGGTGTCGTATTTCGGAGCCCGCCCCGACCACGGCGTCCCCGAGGACAACAGCTTCTACGCCTATGCCGAGGCCAAGTCGGCGGCGGACACGCATCTGCGGGGCACCGACCTCGACTGGACGATCCTCGGTCCGAGCGCGCTGACCCTCGATCCGCCCACGGGCCGCATCCAGATCGAAGGGCACGGGGCGAGAGACAAGGGGCAGGTCTCGCGCGCCGACGTCGCGGCCGTCGCCGCAGCGGTACTCGAGCGCCCGGAGACGGTGGGTCGCACCATCGAGTTCGACAACGGTGACGTCCCGATCGACGAGGCACTCGACGCGCTGAGGTAGTTCCCCGTCCAGCAGTCCGCCCCCGGTAGCAGGGGGCAACCGGGGGCGGACATACGAGCGATCCGATCACTCAGGCCTGCGGGGCGAGTTCCTCCACGCGCAGCGGCGAGGTGTCCGCGGCGGCCGCGATGGCCTCCTCGAACTGCCGGCGTTCGACCTGCGAACCGAGCACCAGCGCCAGTCGCGCCAGGAAGCCCTCTCGGTCGTCCTCGGCGGCCTGGTCCAGGGCGGTCGACAGACCGAGCCAGACGTTCTCCCGTCGCTGATCGTCCTCGGTGACCTGCTCGGCGGGCCGGGCCGGGAGTTCCGCACCGACAGGAGCGGCACCGGAGCGCAGGGACGCCGCGACACCGTCCAGGTCGGCGACCGGCACGCGGCACAGCAGCAGACCGTCGGGGCGGATCACGAAGACCTCACCGGCCCTCGCGCCGAGTGCCTCGACGAGATCGGGCGCATCGAGGAGCGTCACACCGTCCACCTCTGCGCTGCCGACGGCCAGGGCAGCGACGCTCTCGGGGGCGAGCGCCTGCGCCAGGCTCGTCGCAGCGGCAGCGAGTGCGGCCGAACCCGCGGTGTCGAGGTCCACACCGAGTACCGCGAATCCGGTGCCGCGCGCGTCGTTCAGCGACGTCTCGCGACCGGCGATGCGGATCCGGCGGTCCTCGACGGGATCGCCCGGCAGCACACCCTCGGTTCCGGGGGCGACCGGCCAGGTCAGCGGCGACAGGCGGGCGTGCGTGGCGCTGGACTGACGCGGGTTGATCAGGTGCCCGAACTCGGGGCGTCCCACGGCGAGCGCGAGGATCGCGTCGCGCGTGGTGCGGTAGCCGTGGCTGCCGGGGCTCATGATGAGCGTGGACTTGCCGGCGTTGGCGATGTTCTGCTCCCACGCGTTGTGGCGTTCGGACGAGTACGCCTTCAGCAGGGCGGGTTCGGCGTTGCCGTTCACGACCGCGGCGAGTTGCCACGCGAGGGTCTCGGCGTCCTCCATACCCGAGTTGAGGCCGCGCACACCGAAGATCGGCACGAGATGCGCTGCGTCACCGGCGAAGAGCAGGCGATCGTGGGTGAACTCGTCGAGGGCGAGCGCGCGGGCACTGTAGAAGCCCTTCCACTCCAGGGTCCACGGCAGGTCGTTGCGCAGCCAGTCGAGGTGTTTGGCGATCCGGGTGCGGATCGCGTCCTCCTGAGTCTCGATCTCGGCGTCCTCGGACGGGTCGAGCTGGTAGTCGATGCGCCAGATGTTGCCGGGCTGCTTGTGCATGATGATCGTCGAGCCGGGGTTGCTCGGCGGGTCGAACCAGACCATGCGCTCCGCGGGAAGATCGGACTCCCAGTGGATGTCGGCGATGACGTAGCGGCCCTCGTAGCTGGTGCCCTGCAGACGCAGTCCCGCGAGCTCGCGCATGCGGCTACGGCCGCCGTCGGCGGCGACGACCCACCGTGCCCGCAGATGGCGCTTGCCCGCGGCGGTGTCGATCTCGAGGGTGACCTCGTCCTCGCCACGCAGGATCCCGGCGATCGGCGCCTGCCAGTGCAGTGTGACGAGCGGGTTCTGCTCGATGGTGTCGACCATGATCTGCTCGAACTCCGACTGGGAGACGTTGACCATGGGCGGGCGGACGTCGAAATCACGCTGCGGCATCTGGAAGTGCAGGACCTGCCGGTCGCGGTAGAAGCTGCGGCCACCGACCCACGGCAGCACGATCTTCTCGAGTTCCTCACCGAAGCCGAGTCGTGCGGCGGCCTCGAGGCTGTGGCGGGAGATGCAGATGGCCCGCGAGCCGAAGGACACCTGGTCGGCGGCTTCGAGGATCGTGACGGGCACACCGCGCTGGGCCAGACCGAGGGCGACGGCCATGCCGACCGGACCGGCACCGACCACGACGACGGGCAGCGTCTCGTCGGCGGGAGTCATCGACTCGAATTCCGACGCGGGGTACGTGGGCGGTTGGTAGTAGGTCGACATGGTCAGGCACCTTCCTCGGGAGAACGGCGGGAGTCGGTGGTGTTCGCGTGCCCGGCGGACGGCACGCGCAGCAGCAGGATGCTCATGAGGCTGATCAGCGCGATCAGCACGAAGTAGCCGGTGATGGACATCGAGGTGCCGGTCGCTGCGAACAGGGAGGTCGCCACCATCGGTGCGAGACCGCCGCCGAGGATCGCGCCGACCTGGTAGCCGAGCGACGCACCGCTGTAGCGGATCTTCGCCGGGAACAGTTCGGCGAACAGCGCCGACTGCGGGCCGGCGCAGCAGCCGAGGGTGAACCCGAGACCGACCATCGCGAGGAGCATGACCGGAAGGAGTGCGGTGTCCATCAGCGGGAAGAACAGGGCGGCCGCGACGACCAGTGCCGCCGACGACCTGATGTAGACGGTGCGGCGTCCGACCAGGTCCGAACGCCATGCGCTGAAGGCCATGCCGGCCATCCAGAACGGGCAGGAGGCGATCAGCAGCGTGAGCATCGTGGTCTTGCCGAACCCGAGCGTGGCCTCGCCGTACTTGAGGACGTAGACCATGTAGGCGTAGGCGATGCCGTTGGTGGCGATGAAGGTGCCGCCGGCGAGCAGCACGGTCTTCCAGTGCTGCGTGAGCACCTCGAGGATCGGCATCTTCTCGTCGACCGGTGCGGGTGCATCCTTGGCGGCCTTGAATTCCGCGCTCTCCTCGAGACCCAGGCGGATCCACATGGCGACGAAGACGAGGATCGCCGAGGCGAGGAACGGGACACGCCAGCCCCACGCGTCGAACGTCTCCTCGCTGAGGAAGGCGGTCAGCGGCAGGTAGACCAGGTTCGCCAGCAGCACGCCCGCAGGGACACCGAGCTGCGGCGCTGCACCGTAGAGTCCGCGCTTCCCGGCCGGGGCGTTCTCGGTGGCGACGAGCACCGCTCCGCCCCACTCGCCACCCACGCCGAGGCCCTGGACGAAACGCAGGGCGACGAGCAGGACCGGGGCCGCGACGCCGATGGCCGCGTAGTTCGGGAGCAGGCCGATCGCGACGGTCGCGAAGCCCATCAGCAGCAGCGAGACGACGAGCATGGACTTGCGGCCGATGCGGTCACCGAAGTGCCCCATCACGACGCCGCCGATGGGGCGTGCGATGAACCCGACCGCGAGCGTGGCGAAGGCCGCGAGCGTCCCGGCCACGTCGGACGAACCGGGGAAGAACTGCGGGCCCAGCACGAGTGCCGCTGCCGTGCCGTAGATGAAGAAGTCGTACCACTCGATGGCGGTGCCGACGAAGCTGCCGAGTGCGGCTTTGCGTGCGGCTCTTGCCGACGTCTGCTGCGTCGAGTCAAGGACGGTCATGTTCGTGCCCTCTCCGGCGGTCGATCCGAGGCATCCGATCGACGAGCGTTCGGACGCAATGGACCAATCATGAGAGCGGTCACATCGTTTGCAAAGCGCACAAAGTCGGTGAATATTCACGGAAATTCCGCGAATACGGACATTCGTCCACGTCAGAGGGCCTGCACGGTCCGTGCGACATCCACGACGAAGTCGGTGAACGTCTGGGCCACACGGCTCGGGAGGGCGTCCTTGCGCCACGCGAGCACGACCCGCACGGGTTCCGGAGCCGGATCGACGACGGGCAGCAGGACGAGTGTCCGGCCCTCGTAGGTGACGTCGACGGCGGGTCGCTGCACGAGCAGGGTCCACCCCAGTCCGCGGCCGACGAACGATCGCGCCGTCTCGAAGGTCTGGGTCCGGTACGCGACGGACGGGGTGAAGCCCGCCTCGGCGCACACCCGCAGGGCGTGCCCCGAACTCGGCGGAGCGTCGAGGAGCACCATCGGTTCGTCGGCGAGGTCGCGCAGGCGCACGTGCGAGGCCCCGGCGAAGGGATGATCCGCCGAGACGAGCACCATCGGCTCGCGCACGTCGAGGGTGACCGTCTCGAGTCCCGGTTCGAGATCCAGGTCGTAGAGGAAGGCCACGTCGAGTTCGTGCGAGTCGAGCAGCATCCGCAGACGAGTCTGGGTGTCCTCGCGGAAGTCGACGTCGGCCCGGGGATGGGCGCGGGTGAACTCGGCGATGAGCGCGGGCAACAACGTCGGAGCCAGTGAGAGGTAACACCCCACCGCCACCGGGCCGACGACGTCGCCCGCCTCCGAGCGCGCATCGCTCTCGAGTTCGCTCGCGTGGTGCAGCAGCATCTTCGCCCGTTCGAGCACCGCGTGACCGGTCGGCGTCAGCTTGACTCCGCGTGCGCGTTGCCGGACGAGGAGCTTCACCACCAGAGCCTTCTCCAGATCGGTGATCGCGGACGACAACGCCGAGTGCGAGATGTGCATCGCGTCGGCGGCCGCGGTGATGGTGCCCCACTCGGCAACGGCGACGAAGGCCGCCAGTTGCCTGATCGTGTACGTGGGCACCGCGTCCGTCCTGCGCATGCTCCTACCGTAGCCCCGGGCCGAGGACGCTCAGACGAACCGGAAGAGGGGTGGAATCACGACGACGGCCAGCACCGCCCACCCGCAGTAGACCGGCAGGTACCGCATCTGCCACCGCTCGACGGCCGCGAAACCGGAGCGTCCCCGCAGGAACGAGACACCGAGCCGGCCCGCCCACACCAGATTCACCATCAGGACGAGGTTCAGGCCGAGCGCGGTGACCTTGTTCGCGGTGAAACCGAACTCGGCGATGCGCGTCGTCATCGCGGTGAGCATCAGCAGATCGACAGCGAGCGCCGCGGCGATCAGCACGACCTGCAGCAGATCGAAGACGTCCGGTGCAGCATGCGGGTCGCGGGCCGAGATCGAGTACAGCAGGAGCCCGAGGACCAGCACGAGGATCAGATCCATGAGGATCAGCAGGCCCCGGTCGACGTCGACGACACTGTGGGAGGCGACCACCGCGACGAACAGTGCGACCAGCATGACGATCGTGACGGGTGTGAACACCCGGGTGAGAACGGGCGCGATGTTCTCCACGACCTGCTGTTTCGCTTCGACGAGCCATGCCGCGACGACGATGGCTCCGGCCGGCGCGAACGGGGCGATCCACTGTTCGAAGAACGGTTCGAGGTCGATCTCCAGGGCGCTGAAGGCACCGGCGGTCAGCCCCATGAGCACACCGCCCCCGAGCGCGAGCAGCGCCAGGTACACGGCCCATTCCCCGGTGAAGCGCACGAAGTCCATGCGTCGGCGATGGGACCGCCATTGTCCTGCGACGTAGGCCGCGCCCACCACGAACCACAGGACCACCGGGGCGTGGATCGCCGCGATGATCTCGGTGGCACCACCCGGTTCGAACGGGAACACGTTGAGCACGACCGCCGAGAGGACGAACGGAACGGCAAGAAGCGCACCGCTCTTCGGGCTCATCTCCCGTTTCCACGCGAAGTACAGCGCGAGGAACGGCAGGACGAGCACGGCGGCGTTGCGCAGGAGCGCGGCCTCGGGAAGCCATTCGAGCCCGGCCCGGACTGCCAGTCCGGCACCGAGCGCGCAGGCGAGGACGACCGCGAGTTCCCTACGGCGACGCGGGGTTCCGGATTCCTCCCCGCCGCGGCGGGTGAGGACGAGTTGCTTCCACAGCCGGTCGGAGTGCTCCTGGGCGAACTCGCGGGAGATCTCGTCGAGACCACCCATCCTGCCGACCGCGACCAGGAACGCCTCGTCGGCCGTCAATCCGACCGACACGAACTCCGAGATCTGTTCGCGAAGATGGTCTTCCATCTCGTCGATGTCGGAGGACGAGATCACGCGACGGTCGGCGACGTAGCGGCGCCAGCCGGCGATCCGGGATTCGAGATGCGCGTCGAGTGTCATCACGACCACCCCGGCGCGGCCGCGGGAGGCAACTGGGCCGACTGCCACACCTGGTGCAGCGCATCGGCGACGACCGTCCACTGCGCCGCCCGTTCGGCGAGAACCTCGCGACCCGCATCGGTGATGGCGTAGTGCTTGCGGCGGCGCCCGTTGTCGGCGACCCGCCAGGTGGCGGACACGTGCCCCGCCCGCTCGAGGCGGTGCAGGAGGGGATAGAGCATCCCGTCGGTCCATTGCATCCGGCCCTGCGACAGCTCGTTGACGCGCTTGATGATCGCGTACCCGTACGACTCGCCCTCGGCGAGGATGCCGAGCACGAGCGGGGTGGCGGAGGCGGCCACCAGATCCTTCTCGATGAACATGTCGCCCTCATACCTAGAAGTTCTATGGATAACGGTGACCCTAGCAGATCTAGGTATGCGAATCGCGCGGTCGCCCATCAACGGTGCCGGGACTTCTTCTACTGCTCGTTCTACTGCTCGCCGCGGGACTCGGCAGCGGGCGCAGACTCGTCGGAGCGACTCCACGTCTCCGTCACCCGGGCCCGGCCGCGTTCGAACACCTCGCCGAGGACTCCCCCGACCGCCTTGAGCGGACTGCTCATCGAGTCCAGCGCCTCGGCCACCACAGGGTCCTCGTCGTCGAGCCAGCCGGCCTCGTCGGCACGGCACGCCCACCGGAAGTCGTCGATGTCCCGGCGCAGACCGGCGAGCACCTTCGTGGTCCGTCCCGACGACAGGCGTCGGACGACCTCGATCGGGGGATCCTCCGCGAACCGGGCCAGTGCGGCGCGGGCACGACGGAGTAACGCCGCGTCCTGCGTGAAATGGTCGGACAGAACCTGCCGTGCGGACGTCAGCGCGTCGGTCAGATCCTCGTCGCGCGTGCGCGCCAGGTGCACGCGATGCCACAGGAACAGGCAGTCCTCGACGATCACGAGCAACTGCAGCGTCTCCCCCAGCGCTCCTTCCGCCGCAACCTTCTGCAGCAGTTCGATGTGCTCACCCACCGCCGCGTCGAGCCCGAGATCGTCCAGCGACGACGAGACGTGACTGCGCAGACGCATCACCGTCTCGGCGAAGACCGGGCCCACCTCGGCGACGACCGACCACTCCCCGTCGGGCAGGCCGCCGGTGTGGTCGACGATCGATGCCGCCCTGGTCAGGATGTTGTGCGTGGCGACGATGTCGCCGGCCGGGGGCGCCCCGGCCAGGTCGAGCACACGGTCGACGGTCCCGGGCGCCGCATCCTCACCTTCGAGCCGCACGACGGCGGCCTCCACCGACGAGACGGCTCCCCGCAACGCCTCGAGAACCGCGTCGAGGGCGGCGGGGACTGCGGCGGTGGGTTTCGACGTGTCGGCCATTCCTCAATCGTGCTACGTCCGCGGTCCGGATGCATCACGTCTCCCGGTCAGTTCGAGACGCGCACCCATGCCTGCTCGAGCAGCGCGACCACCTCCGTCTCCCGGCGGGCGCGATAGGCCGACAGGATCCGACGCGGACGCGACTCCCCGTCGAGGCCGAGGGCGGAAGCGAGTGCCGCCGCGATCCGTTCCTCGGGGACGGTCTCCGGTTCGGTGTGGCCGATGAGCGAGAGCGCCTTGCGCAACGGTTCGGCGTTGTCGGCGACAGTGCGCAGCGGCAGGACGTCGAACCGGCCGTCGGTGCGGATCTCGAGCAGCAGCTCGTTGTCCTCCTCCACGCCGACATCCTCGAGGAAACGGCGGATCGAGGACAGGCGCGGCGCCGGCCCCGTCCAGCGCAAAGTCTGCCCTCCCAGCCGGGACGGCAGCACCACATGGCCGCCCGGCGCGCAGTTCGCGATCGTCGCGACAGCGGACGGAACCGTGAACTCGGCTCCCCGAAGGTGGTCGCGCGTCGCAGGGATCCGCAGCCGCCAGGAGTCGCCCAGCCGGTACAGCCGACGCGTGCGCTCGGGCACGGCGATGGGGACGTGCGAGCGGTGACGCCGCCGGACGCGACCGTCGACGACCTCGAAATCCCCTCCACCCGTAAATGTTCGAGCGGAGTCCTCGGAGATGCCGAAGCGGTCGACGAGCGCGGCGACCACCATGTCGCGATCGGCGCTTCCTCCGCGGGCATCGACCAACCGCGCAATGCGGTTGCGGATCGCGATGACCACGTCGACGTCCCACTCGGCCAGCGCCCACCGCTCGCCGTCGGACGTGAAGCGCTCGTCGTCGGCGAGCTCGGAGACGAGCGTATGGACGTCCGCGTTGACACCCATCCGTGCGACGAGCGTGTCGGCGGTCAGCGGATCGCCGAGCACCTCGAGGACCTGTGCGGCACGACCCGCGAGACCGTCCGGCGGGGACAACAATCGGCGTTCGAAGGTCGTCGTGCCGCAGTACTGCGTCCACGCCTCGAACTCACCGTCGGGAAGCGACCACACCGCCTTCACCGCGGCCGGCTCCACCACACCGTTCGGCGACTCGAACTCCGAGAGCAATCCCCGCGTCTGCTTCTCGGCGTCGGGCAGATCCGGTACGGCGACCCACCCGTCCGCGACCTCGAAGCGATCGTCGAGCCGGTGCAGCACTCGCCACAGGGGCACGTCGAAACCCGGCACGGTCCGGTTCAGCACCGGATGGGCGCGCACCACCCGGTCGAACGACGCCACCGGCTGCACGTCGACGCGCAACGCCGCCAGCAGGTCTCCCACCGCCGTGCCGAACGGGAAGGTGGAGGGCCCGGCCGGGTCGTCGACGTCGTCGTGGACGCGGCGCCGCAACGCCGCGCGCTCCGCGTCGGGCAGTCCCTGCAGGTACTCGGTGAGTTCGGTGATCGGATCGGACGGCGCCACCACCGGGAGGTCGCGGGCGGTGAGCGCCCGCAACCGGGCCGCGGCGTCCTGGATCTCCTCCGGCGCGCCGTCGTCGATCACGGCCTGCAGAAGGGGGGCGTCGTCCTGACCGCACACTCTGCGCCACCGCGCCAGCGCGGCCAGGTCGTCGAGGAGCAGCGCCACGGCGGGCACCCGCGCGGCACGCGGATCGGCCCCGAGAGTGGACGGCTCGCGGAGGACCGTCGTGACGAGCGCGGCACAGACGATCTCCTCCACCGCCTCGCGGTCGGCGCCGCGGACCCCGAGCAGGTCGGCCGGACTGCGGCTGAACAACTCGGCGGTGGTGGGTGCGTGGGGAAGGCGTGCGACGAGGGTCGCGGCGGCCGGACCGAGATCGAGTGCGGCCACGGGCACTTCGTCCTCACGCAGCAGACCGTCCGCGAACCGCAGATCAGGGTGATCGGTGACGTAGATGTGGGCGAGTTCGGCACACAGCTCGGGGATCTCGGTGTGGCCGGAAGTCTCGGCGGGCGACTCGTTCTCCCACCATCGCGGGGACGACACCAGCGCGCCGAGGGCGGCGGTGCGGGCCGAACCGTAGCGATCGAGCCACGGCATCAGATCCACCCAGCGACGGCTGTCGAGTTCGTCCACCGACATCGCACGAGACCACAGCGACACTGACCGTTGCTCCTCTTCCACGCCCGGCGGAGGCCGCGGGCCCCCTGTCCGGCGTCGACGCCGCGCTCGTGCAGCGCGTCTGCGCGAGGCGCCCTCGACCCGGACGCCGTTCTCACCCTACCGTCCGACCGCACCGTTCCCCGTCAGGTGACGGCAGTGTCGGAGGCCGTCGAGTGACGGCAGTGTCGGAGGCCGTCGAGTGACGGCAGTGTCGGAGGCCGTCAGGTGACGGCGATATCGGACGCCGAGTCGTCGCGCGCCTCCGGGCGGAGGCGCAGCAGGACGAGTCCCGTCACCGAAGCCACGATGAGGGAGGCCACCAGTCCGTTGACGTGGAGCGCCCAGACGGCGATCACCGCCCCGGCCAGTCCCCCCACCAGAGCGATCCAGAGCAACACTTTTCCCAGGACCGAAGCCATGTCCGCGCACCTTCCGGCAAATCACGATCAGAACGGTGAGGATAGTGTCATCTGTCACAGACTTCGCGAAAGCCCTCCGGTGTGTCGACGAATCGTGCCCGCACGGTGACCGGGGCATACTGGGGCGGTTCGCGACGGCGGGGCCGGGCAGGAACACGACGGGAGGCGGATCAGTGGCGGGACCGACGAGTGACCGAGCACGCACGGACGTGATCCTGCGCGACGTGACCCTGCGCGACGGACTTCAGCTGACCGGCAAGCTGCTGCCCACCGCACGCAAGGTGGAGATCGTGCGGGCGCTGCTCGCGGCCGGAGTCCCCGAACTCGAGATCGGATCCCTGGCCCGTGCCGACCTCGTGCCCCCGATGGCGAACACCCTCGACCTCGTCGCGGCGCTGACCGAGGAGGAACTCGACCGCTGCTGGATCTGGGTTGCCACACCGCGCCACGTCGAGAAGGCGATCGCGGCCGGGGCCCGCCGGTTCCAGTACTGCTTCTCGGTATCCGACGCCCACAACCGCGCCAACATCGGCCGCGACACCGAGGACAGCCTCGCCGCGATGCCCGCGGCGATCGAGCGTGCCCACGCCGCCGGCGGGAGCATCCAATTGTGCCTGGCCACCTCGTTCACGTGCCCGTTCGACGGTCCGGTCGATCCCGACCGGGTCGTCGAGATCGCGTGCGACCCGCGCACCGACGGGGCCGTCGACATCGTCGTCGCCGACACCCTGGGGCAGGCCGTGCCCGGACAGGTGTCGTCGCTGGTCGCGCGACTGGCCGCCGAATCCCCCGACCGGCGGATCGTCTACCACGGTCACGACACCTGGGGTCTGGGTGTCGCCGACAGCCTCGCCGCGATCGAGGCGGGCGCGACCGTCGTCGACGGTGCGCTCGCCGGCCTCGGAGGATGCCCGTTCGCGCCGGGTGCGAGCGGCAACACCGCGAGCGAGGACCTGCTGTTCGCGACGCGACCGTCGTGGCTGGACCCGGAGATCTTCGGCGCCCTGGTCCGCCTCGGTGAGGACATCGTCGCCGAACTGGACGAACCGAACCGGTCGCGTGCGCGGCAGGGCGCCCGCTCCGAGGCCGAGGCCTTCGCCTGGGTGCTGCGGTGACCCGCATCCTGATCGTCCCCGACAGTTTCAAGGGCACCTACACCGCCGTCGAGGTCGCCGATGCGATCGCGTCCGGCGTCGAGAGCGCCGGGCACACCGCGATCCGGATGCCCGTCGCGGACGGCGGTGAGGGCACACTCGACGCGCTCGCAGAACCACTCGGCCTCGCCCGGATCGAGGTCGAGACCGTGAACCCGTGGCGCGCACCGTGCCGCGGGCTGCTGGGGATGTCGCCGGACGGGACAGCGGTCGTCGAGCTCGCCACGGCGAGCGGCATCACCACCCCGCACGACGGTCCGCGCGACGCCGTCACCGCCGATACCTACGGCACCGGCATGGTCATGGCGGACGCCGTCCGGCGTGGAGCACGGCATCTCGTCGTCGCCGCCGGTGGATCGGCGACGACCGACGGCGGTGTGGGCGCGATCGCCGCCATCGACGAGCGGGGTGGACTCGGCGACGCACGCGTGACCGTGCTCTCCGACGTCACGACCCGCTACACCGATGCGGCACGGATATTCGGGCCGCAGAAGGGCGCCGATCCGGCCGCCGTCGCGCTGCTCACACGCCGCCTCGAGGAGACGGCGTCGACTCTCCCGCGCGACCCGCGGGAAGTGGACGGCACGGGTGCGGCCGGTGGCTTCTCCGGCGGCATGTGGTCGCGGTTCGGTGCCGAACTACGCTCCGGCGCCGACTTCGTGCTCGACGCAGTGGGTTTCGACGACGCCGTGCGCACCGCCGATCTCGTGGTCGTCGGCGAGGGACGGCTCGACGGCCAGTCGCGGGCGGGCAAGATCGTCTCGGCGATCCTCGCGCGCTGCGGCGAGGTACCGGCGGTCGCGGTGGTCGGTTCCGTCGGCGACGATCTCGGCGACTACCGTGCCCGGTTCGAGAATGTCGTCGTGGCGTCCGATGCCGCGGCGCTCACACGCGCGGGTCGCGCACTGCGCCCCTGAGCGGCGCATCGGAGCACAGTGCGCCCCTGAGCGGCGTACACGAGCGACCTGCGAGGGATCACGGCGCAGTGGGCTGTGCGCTGCCGCACGGGTTTTCGTTGGGCGTCGCCTCGGGCGACGGCGCCGGGTCGACGGCCGGATCGGAGGCGCGGGCCGGCCACGAGGCCGGTCGTGCCTCGAAACACGGGTCGGCGACGGGTGCCCGATCGGGCGACGGCACCGGCGACGGCGGTGGTGCGACCGCGGTCTGCAGTCCGGGGGCGGAGCGCTCCGCTTGCACACCGCTGCTCACCGCGACCGCCAGTCCCCCACCCAGCAGGGCGACGAGCGCGACGAGCGTGGCCAGCAGGACGGTGCCGCGACGACGACTCGGGGGCGTGGCGACGACCGTCGGGGCACGCCGGGCCGCTGCGACCAGCGCCGCGCCGGTTGCGCGATGCCAGGGCACCCCGTGGGGAGTCACGAAGGGGACACCGAGAACCGTGGCGAGTTCCCGGGCCGGACGGGCGTCGCCGGGACGCAGATCGAGAAAGACCACGGCGTGGGGAGAGATTCCGGCGCGGGCGACCGCTTCGTCCATGGCCTCGGGCAGGGACTGTGTGTAAGGACCGAACTCGTCGCCGTCGGGGCTGACCGTGGACAGCACCGCGCGCGAGGGGACATCGACCATCGATGCCGATTCGACGCCGTAGGTGCGGGTGTGCAGGGCCAGGACGGGCAGATCCGCCAGCTCGGGCGCACCGGCGAGGAACGCCAATCGTGCGTCGTCGAGCAGGACCGTGTCGACGTCGACGCCGAGCACGGCCCGGACGGCCTCGGTGACCGGGTCGGCGTCCTCGTCGTTCTCGGGACCCGTCACCACCGCGGCGGCGACCAGGGTCAGCGATGCTGCCGACGCGCGTTCGGCCATGGCGGAGGCCGCAGCGGCGGCGGCTTCGGCCGGTGTGTCCCCGGGTGCACCGAAACCCCGCTGGGAGTCGAACGGACCGAGACTGGGCACGTCGGCGTCGACGAGGACCGCGCATACTTCACCGTCGTCGACGGAGATGCCGAGCATCGGGCGCATCTGTTCGTCCCTCCACGGCTGCCGACACGAATCACGACGACCCGAGCGGCCGTCGCTCGGACGAGCCTAACCGACGCCGGTGCCTACTTCCGGTAACAACCGACGGTGAGTCCCACGGTCGCAGCGAGGTAACTTCCGAAGGTGATGTACGAGCCGTCGGCCGCGAACATCCGGAGGGCGAGGCCCGTATCGGGCGGAAGTACGTGCCGGCCGTGGAAGCCGGCCCGCGCCGCTGTGTCCTCGAAGATGCCGGCGGCACGATCGAGTTCGTCCACCGGCACCGGCCGCGCCGAGCCGTGGATCGGAAGGTGCACCGTCAGACCCGAGGTGCCGTCGGGCAGCGTGCATCCCGCGGTGGTGCTCGAGTACTTCTGTTCGAATCGGACCCCGGGGAACTCGGCGGACAGTGCGGTGAGGACGTCGCGCTGCACAGCGGTGTAGTACTCGACCGCACCCGCGCTGGTCGCGGCGATCGGCTCGGGCATCGCGACCGGTGACACCGTGGTGGTGCACGCCGCCACGAGCGGCGTCAGCAGCGCGATGCACAGCCCGGCGCGGATTCTCGGTGTGGCGGTCACGGTGTGCTCCGTTCTGCGGTGCCCGCGACGACACCGGCGATGTGGTGGGAACTCGACGTTCCGGGGACGAGATACGAGCTGTGGCCGGTGATGCCCGCGAGCGGGGCACCGGTGGTGGTGGTGCCGGGACCGGCAGGAAGATGCGTCAGGCCGTCGAGGAAGCTCGGGTCGCCGCCGAAGGTGCCCGCGTCGGCGACGATGTCGCGGTCGGCTTCGACGAGATAGGCGGAGCCGGCCGGGATCCGCAGGTCGGTCACGTCGGCGGTCCCGATTCCGGGAGCCCCGGCGAACACTGCGGCGTCGACCGCGCCGGTCTCCCTCAGCGCCAGTCCGGAGACCACGGCCCCATAGGAATGCCCGACCGTGGTGATGCGCGGGTCGTCGGGACGCGACGCAGTGATGCCGTCGAGGAAACCGGCCAGCCGGGGTGCGGCGATCCGGGCGGCGAGATCGGAGACGGGACTGCGTTCGGTGAAGGCGAGACCCCAGCCCCATTGAGGGGCCTGGTAGTTCAGCCAGGTGACGGCAGCGACCGCGGGTTCGTCGCCCGGGTCGTCGGTGAGGAGGAGCCGAGCGGAGTCGCGCAGGGCCGCGACCTGGGTGTCGTAACCCTCGAGATTGCCCTGCACGGTCGAACCCGCGCCGGGGACGAAGACGGCCACGTGCTCGGCGGTGTCGACGTCCCCGACTGCGACGGCCGCCATCGCCTCACGTCCGGACAGGTCGAGGGCGAGCAGTTGCCGGTCGCCGTGGGCGAGGGTCGCGTCGATCGCGTCGAGGGCTTCGATCTTCCGCAGCGTCTGCTCCAACCCCGCGTCGGCGTCGGTGAACAATCCCGTGACGCCGGGGAACATCGTGTCGAGTTCGGCCTGCAACTGCGTCGCGACCGATCCGAGCCGGCGGCGTTCGTCGTCGAGCAGAGCGCGATTGGCGAGATCGCGAGCGGTAGCCGGGATTCCGTCGAGCGCGCCGATCTTCTCGGGATGTTCGGCGGCCAGCACGGTGCGTACCGTCTCGTCGAGCCCGTGCCACCATCGCGCGACCTCGACGGGGTCGGTGGCCGGATCCGGCAGGGCCGGCAGCGGCAGCGGTCCGGATCGTGGGAACGCGGTATGGATACCGTCGCTCTCTCCCGGAACGGTGTCCGTCGAGGCGGATCCGTCGCGCAACCGGGCGGCGGCCTCCCGGTCGAGAGCATCGGCGCGCACGAGCAGGGCGCGTAACGGCGCCGCGAGCAGTTCGTCGTCGTCGACCACGCGACCCCGTGCCGCGGCCCGGGACTGCAGGTGGCCCAGTTCCGCGCGCAGCTCCAGCAGTCGCGGTACGACGAACCGCGCGCACTCGGCCGCCTGTCGATACGACTCGGCTTGCACCCCGAGATCCCGGCTGTGCGAGAACGATACGGACCGTGCACTGTCGTGCGCCGCACCGCGCCAGGCACCTTCGAAGGATGCCCACCGCAGGACGTCGCCGGACACTGCGTCGACCGCGTCGGCGCACAACGCGAGTTCGGCCCCCAACCGTTCGAGCGCATTCGGGTCCCACCCGGCCAGATCGTCCACCCGCACACCACCACCCCCTGCCGCGGAAGCATAGGGGGCACCGACGACGACCGGCCCGCGGAATGCTCCGCGGGCCGGTCGCTGTGGACAACTCCACTGCCTGTGGACAACTCACGTCCACACGGCACTTCTCGCTGTCTACATGTCGCTGATCGCCTCGAGTGGCGGTGTCTTCGCCGCCCGCTGCCCGGGCCACAGCGCCGCGAGCACACCGATGATGCCGGACGCGACGAGCATGCCCACGACCTGCGACCACGGTACCGAGATGATGTCGAGCCCCTGATCGGCGAGCGTACGCACGAAGGCCCAGCCGAACGCGAGACCGAGCACGACACCCACGACCGCACCGAACACCGCGATGAGCAGCGATTCGAGATAGATCGTGCGGCGCACCTGGGCGCGTTGCATACCGACCGCGCGGAGCATGCCGATCTCCCGCCGTCGCTCCACCACCGACAGTGCCAGGGTGTTGACGATGCCGAGGATCGCGATCACCACGGCGAGGGCGAGCAGGCCGTAGAGGATCGCGAGGATCGTGTCGATCTGCTGTGCCTGCTGTCCCTTGAACTGTTCGCGGTCGAGGACCTGCACGATCACGTAGTCCTTGACGGCACCCTCGATCGCCGTGCGTACCTGCTCCGACTCGTCGACGGTGTTCATGAGAACCACGAGCGCCGAGCGGTTGTTCGGAGGCGTGAACTGCTCGAACAGTTGCTGCGAGATCACCCACGGGCCGATGAGCTGGTTGTCGGTGAAAATGCCGGCGACGGTGGTGTCGACGGTGTCGCCGTCACGGCTGGTGAGCGGGACGGCGGAACCCACCTGCCAGCCACGATCGTTCGCCGCGGTCTGCGAGACCAGGATCTCGTCGGCGGACACATCGCCGGTACCCGCGGTGATCTGCAGGTCGAGGACGTCCTCGAGCGGCCCTCCTGCGGCGGCTCCGAACTCGAAGTCCTGGTCGATCTTCGCCTGGACTCCGTAGACGGGCACGACCTCCTCGACGCCGTCGACGGTGCGCACGGCATCCGCGGCGGGCGTCGGAACGCCGAACATCTGCGGCCCGGTGAGCATGAAGTCCGCCTCGACGCCGTTGTCGACGAGCGAGTCGACACTCGCCTTCGCCGACGAACCGAACACGCCGATGACGGAGACGAGCATCAGGCCCAGGGTGAGGGCGAAGGCCGTCGCGGCGGTGCGCCGGGGATTGCGGGTCGCGTTGGTGCGCGCGAGCCGGCCGATGGATCCGAAGGGTCGGGCGAAGACGGCACCGAGCGCGTTCACGACGGGTCGGGACAGCGCCGGCGCCGCGAACAGGACCGCCAGGATCAGCAGGAACGCGCCGATGCCGACGGTCGCGGCCGCGCCACCGCCGACCTGCTGGGCGCCCACCACGACCAGGGCCGCACCGACGATCGCGCAGAGCACACCGATGATCGTGCGCAGCCGCAGCGATTCGACCGTCGCAGTGGATTCCTCGCGCATCGCGGCCACGGGCGGAACGTGGGTCGCCCGCCGGGCCGGGGCGTAGGCACTGATCATCGTCACGACCACGCCGACGAGCAGCGCGACGATCACGGTGCGCGGGGACAGCTGCAGCGGGCCGGACGGCAGTCCGAGATCCGCGGCGTTCAGCGCCGCGCGCAGGCCGTAGGCGAGGGCGACACCGGCGGCGATGCCGATGACGCTGCCTATCAGGCCGACGACGAAGGCTTCGAGGGTGACGGACCGGCCGACCTGCTTGCGGCTCGCGCCGATCGCGCGGAGCAGAGCGAGTTCGCGCAGTCGCTGGGCGACGATCATCGAGAAGGTGTTGTAGATGATGAACGTGCCGACGAGCAGCGCGATCGCGCCGAACGCGAGCAGGAAGTAGTTGAGGAAGTTCAGTGCCTCGGCGACCTGCGACTTGGTCTCCTCGGTGACTTCGGCGCCGGTCTGGACCTTCAGATCGGGCAGCGCCGCCGCGATCTCGTCGCGCAACTCGTCGGGCGAGAGCGACCCGTCGCCCGCGACGTCGAGGAAACCGACGTGCCGGCCGTCGGTGAACAGCTGGGACGCCTGCTGTTCGGTGAACAACGCGCCGATATAGCCGCCCGTATCGGTGTCGAGCTGGTAGACGCCGCTGACGGTCACCGGCACCATGCCCTGGGAGATGGTGAGCACCGTCGTGCTGTCGCCGACCGAGAGTCCGCCGCGTTCCGCGGCGCTCTCGTTGAGCGCGATCTGCCCGTTCTGCGCGGGCGGTGCACCGGCGACGAAGATCTCCGGTTCGCCGACGAGACGGTCGGGCGGGATGTAGGCGTAACCCTCGGCGGGCGCGCCTCCGGTCTGGATCGCGGCGCCCTCGGAGTCGAGGACGATGATGCCGCCACCGATCGTCGGAGAGACGCGGTCGACGCCGGGGAGGGCTGCGACCTCGTCGACGGCCGCGATCGGTACGCCGCTGGTGCCGTTCTCCTCGGTGCCGACCCGGACGTCGACGCCCTGGGCGACGTCGCCGAAGATGTTGTCGAAGGTGCGCTGCAGCGTGTCGGTGAAGACGAACGAGCCGGTGATGAAGGCCGTGCCGAGCACCACGGAGAGCACGGTCAGGGCGAGCCGCACCTTGTGGGCGGCGAGGTTGCGCAGGGCAACTCTGCGGATGGGATTCCCACTCATCGCGGTGTCTCCTATTCCGCCACGGGTGCCGCGGAGGCGGGATCGAACTGCTTCATCCGGTCGAGCACACGGTCGGCCGTGGGTTCGCGCATCTCGTCGACGATGCGTCCGTCGGCGAGGAACACCACGCGGTCGGCGTAGCCGGCGGCACGCGGGTCGTGGGTGACGATCACGACGGTCTGGTCGAACTCGTCGACGGCGGCCCGGAGGATGGAGAGCACCTCACCGGACGAGCGGGAATCGAGATTGCCGGTCGGCTCGTCGCCGAAGATGATCTCCGGTCGGCCGGCGAGGGCACGCGCGCACGCGACGCGCTGCTGCTGTCCGCCGGACAGCTCGCCGGGGCGGTGTCCGAGGCGGTCGGTGAGGCCCAGACGGCCGACCACGGTGTCGAGCCATTCGCGATCGACCTTGCGGCCCGCGATGTCCACCGGCAGGGTGATGTTCTCGAGCGCGGTGAGAGTGGGGACGAGGTTGAAGGCCTGGAAGACGAACCCGATGCGGTCGCGCCGCAGCTGGGTCATCCCCTTGTCGGACAGGGTCGTCAGGTCGGTGTCGCCGATGAAGACCGCTCCGGAGGTGGCGCTGTCGAGACCTGCGAGGCAGTGCATGAGGGTCGACTTGCCCGATCCGGAGGGACCCATGATCGCGGTGAACTCACCGGCGGCGAAGTCGGCGGTCACGCCGTCGAGGGCGTGTACCGAGGTTTCCCCGCTGCCGTAGATCTTCTTCAGGTCCTGGGCGCGGGCTGCTGGGGCCGAGTGCAGTGGCATGCACCCATCTTCCCGGTGCGGGGACCCTCGCACCATCGGGGAGGACCCCGATCTTCGACTCGGGGATGCGGGCGTATGCCGGGCGGGGGCTCAGGCCCAGCGGGCCTGCCCTCCGTCCAGCGGGAGCGTCGCGCCGGTGAGGTACCGCGCGTCGTCGCTCACGATCCAGGCCACGGCGCGGCCGATGTCCTGTTCGGGGTCGCCGATGCGGCGGAGCGGGATGGACTTCACGAACGCGGCGGCCTCCTCCGGGTACGTCTCCGTCCACTTCTTCAGGCCCGGGGAGAGGGCGTGGGGGGCGACGGCATTGACGCGGATACCGTCGATTCCCCATTCGGATGCCGCGGTGCGCGTCAGCGACCGCAGTGCCTCCTTGGTCGAGGCGTAGCCGCCGTACCCGCTGGTGTCCCACCGCACGGCGGCGGAGGTGACCATGTTGACGATGGACCCACCTCCGCGGGCCTTCATGATCGGGTGGACGAGTTGCATGGCCTGCAGCGCCGCGAGCGGACCCGAGCGGTACGCCTTCTCCAGCACGGCCGGCTTCAGGTCGAGCAGCGGGCCGAGCGGA
Source organism: Rhodococcus sp. Q1 (assembly GCF_004153645.1). Lineage (NCBI taxonomy): Bacteria > Bacillati > Actinomycetota > Actinomycetes > Mycobacteriales > Nocardiaceae > Rhodococcus > Rhodococcus sp. Q1. Next base: position 48,940 of record NZ_SDMJ01000006.1, read on the forward strand.
TTGAAGCTGGCGTTGTTGACGAGGATGTCGACGCCGCCGAACAGCTCGACCGTTCGATCCACCGCGGCCGTGATCTCGTCCGGATCTGCGATGTCGCACACCACCGGCTCCGCGGTGCCGCCGAGAGCGCGGACTTGCTCGACGGTGTCCACCAGCTTCGATTCGGTCCGGCCGGTGACCGCGATCGCCGCGCCTTCGCGGGCCAGCGCGAAGGCCACGCCCTGGCCGATCCCCTGCCCCGCTCCGGTGATCAGCGCGACCTTGCCGTCGAGTGTGCCCATGCGTCGTCGTTTCCCGTCGTTCGTCGTGTCGTCGAGTGCGACGAGTCGACCAGATTCCGGGCAGGTCCGGGTGTTGTGGTCCCGGTCGCCGGGACATCCCCCTACCCTGTGGGACATGCGGATAGGTGCGCACGTCCGGCAGGACGACGATCCCATCGGTCAGGGCGAACATCTCGGCGCCGATCTCGTGCAGGTGTTCCTGTCGGACCCGCAGAAGTGGACGAAGCCCGGTGTGCATCCGCGCACCGAGCAGATCCTCGCGTCGGATGTCGACGTGGTGGTGCACTCGCCGTACGTCGTCAACGTTGCGAGCCTGAACAACAGGGTGCGGATGCCGTCGCGCAAGGCCGTCGCCGATCATGCCGAGGCGGCCGCGCGGATCGGCGCTCTCGGGTTGGTCGTCCACGGTGGGCACGTGCGCGCGGGTGAGGACGTCGCCGCGGGAGTCGAGAACTGGCGCAAATTGTTCGAACGGCAGGAGGACAAGGGCGGGTTCGGGGTGCCGATCCTCGTGGAGAACACGGCTGGTGGCGATTTCGCGATGGCTCGCTATTTCGACGCGATCGGCCGCCTGTGGGACGCCATCGGCGATCACGGCCCCGGTTTCTGCCTCGACACCTGCCATGCCTGGGCGGCCGGGGAGGATCTCGTCGGTGTCGTCGAACGCGTGCGTGCGGTCACCGGCCGGATCGATCTGGTGCACCTGAACAATTCCCGCGACGAGTTCGATTCGGCCCGCGACCGGCATGCCAATCTCACCGATGGGCAGATCGATCCGCAGTTGCTCGCGGAGATCGCGGTGCAGGCCGACGCACCGATCGTGCTCGAGACCCCGGCTGAGGGACTCGCCGACGACATCGCCTTCCTCCGCGAGCACTCCTGACGACGCACTCCGTTCCACGGGTGCACCCTGCGCGGACGGATGCATCTTGTCGACAGCGCGCCTCTGTCTCCGGACGGAGCACACGTTCCGCGAAGGCGGAGGTCATGCCCCGGGCAGCTCGCCCGTGAGATACCGCTGGATCGTGGGGGCGACGATCTCGACGAGCTGCTCGGACTGCATCGACGCGAGCGGTTCGAGTCCGAGGATGTAGCGCACCAGCATGATTCCGGTCATCTGGGTGGCCACGAGCTCGGCGCGCAATCTGCCGGTGCCCACGGGACGATCGATGCGCTCGAGCAGGGGCGCGAGCGCGACCTCCAGTAGGAACGACCGGATCAGTCCGCTGTCGCCGCCGGTGATCTGCGCACGGAACATCGCGACGGCGGCGTCGCGGTGCGGGGAATCCCACACGCCGAGAAGGGCGGTCGCGAGAGCCCGGCCGAGTTCCGCGCACGGGGCCGCGTAGACGGGGGCGAGGACGTCCCGCGGATCGACGGGCAGCGCGACGGACGCGGTGAACAACTGCAGTTTGGTGCCGAAGTAGTGGTGCACTAGCGCCGGGTCCACTTCGGCGCGGGCCGCGATCGCACGTACCGTCGCCTTGTCGTAACCCTCGACGGCGAACAGTTCCCGTGCACTCGCAAGGATCTCGTCGCGAGCGCCCGAGTGTCCGGGACGGCGTCCGGGACGCCGGGGCCCGGCCGGGTCCGTCACGGGGTGCGGCGGCGCAGTGTCGCCGCCCCGAGCGCGAGTGCCGCGGCAGCGAACGTCGCGACGACGACCAGGTCCCGCACCATGACCCCGGTGACACCGGGGTTCACGGTGATCTCCTGCAGGGCCTCCACGGCGTAGCTCAACGGCAGCGCGTTGCTGATCCAGCGCAGCCAGTCGGGCAGATCTTCCCGAGCGACGAGCAATCCGCACAGCAGGAACTGCGGGATGACGATCACCGGCATGAACTGCACGGCCTGGAACTCGGTACGGGCGAAGGCACTGCACAACAACCCCAGGGAGACACCCAGCACCGCGACGAGCACCGCGACGACCAGCACCCACAGCACCGACCCCGCACTGGTGACGTCGAGCAACCAGAACGCCACCGCGCACGCGAGGCCGGCCTGGACGGCCGCCGCGAGCGAGAAGGCGCTGCCGTAGCCGGCGAGCAGGTCGAGTTTCGTCAGCGGCGTGGTGAGCAGCCGTTCGAGAGTGCCCGAACTGCGTTCGCGCTGCATCGCGATGGAGGTGACCAGGAACATCACGACGAACGGGAGGATCCCGAGCATCGTGACGGCGATCCGGTCGAACAGCGAGACTCCTCCCGGTCCTGTGGGGGCGTTCTGGTACATGAAGTACAGCAACGTCATCAGCAGACTCGGGACGAGCACGATCATCGCGACGGTGCGACGGTCCGCCCGCAGCTGACGCAGGATGCGTGTGGTCGTGGTGGCATAGACGACGGTGCTCACGGTCGTGCTCCCGTCCGGTTCCGGATGAGTCGGAGAAAAGCGTTCTCGAGGCCCGTCTCCCCTGTCTGCTCGCGCAGTTCGGCCGGGGTCAGCCGGGCGACCAGCCGGCCCTCGCGCAGCAGTACGAGTGTGTCGCAGTGATCGGCCTCGTCCATGACGTGACTCGACACGAGCAGTGTGGTGCCGCGATCGGCGAGCGATCGGAAGTGCTCCCACAGCTCGGCCCGCAGGAGCGGGTCGAGTCCGACGGTGGGTTCGTCGAGGACGAGGAGTTCGGGATCGCCCACCAGCGCGCACGCGAGCGAGACCCGCCCGAGTTGGCCGCCGGACAGGGCCGACGTCCGGTCGTGAGCATGGTCGGTGAGCCCGACCGCCGCGACGGTGTCGGCGACCGCAGTTCCCTTCCGTCCGTAGAGCGACGCGAAATAGGACACGTTCTCGGCGACGGTCAGGTCGGGGTAGACGCTCGGCGACTGGGTGACGTAGCCGATGCGGCGGCGCAGTGCGGCGCTGCCCGCAGGCAGGCCCAGCACGGTGACCGTGCCGGATTCGACGATCTGGGTGCCGACGATCGTGCGCATCAGGGTGGTCTTCCCGCAGCCCGAGGGCCCGAGAAGGCCGGTGATCGAGCCGCGCGGGACGCGCACGCTCACATCCTCGAGGGCTCGGTGGCTGCCGCGCCGGACGTTCAGGTCGCGGATGTCGACGGTAGTGGAGGTGTGGTCGATGTTCATGATCCACTCGATTCATCGAGTGTCGAATTCATCCTCGGACGAATTGTGCGCCTCATGTCTCGATCCGGTCAACCCCCGCGAGCGTCGCCGGGCCCGCCGGACGCTCCGACGTACCATGAGCCCCATGAAGCACACGCGTCTCGTACTGGCCGTCACCGCAACAGCACTGGTCCTGGCGGGATGCTCCGCCGGCGGCGACGAGCCCGCACCCTCCCCCGCCGTCTCGGTCGACACCCCGACGTCCTCGGCTCCCGAGCCCACCACCTCCGCCGAGGTCCCGCGCGATGCGCGCGACAAGGTCTCCCCCGCCGGACAGGACGCGAAGCTCACCGTCGTGGACATCCGCACCGGACGGCACGAGGGCTTCGACCGCGTGGTCTACGAACTCGGCGGCGAGGGCACGCCGGGATGGCGGGTCGGTTATGTCGACGAGGCGATCCAGGACGGCAGCGGCAAGGAGGTCCCCGTCACCGGCGACGCCGTGCTGCAGGTGCTCATCGACGGCTCCGCCTACCCGTTCGACAGTGGGGTCGAGCAGTACGACGGCCCGGATCCCGTGCTTGCCGAACCCGGCGGATCGGTGGTCGAGGTCAGCGGGTCCGGTGTCTTCGAAGGTGTCACCCAGTCGTTCATCGGCGTCGCCGCGCACGGCACCCCGTTCTCGGTCTTCTCCCTCACCGGACCGACCCGAGTGGTGATCGACGTGGCACGGTGACCGCTGCTGCTGTCCCGGCACCGGCCCGGAGGTGACGTTCGGGGCCGACATGGGCCACCCTCACGACCGGACTGCGGCACCGTTCCCGTGCTGCCACGTCCTCGCCACCCGTCCCGTCGGTGGGGACGCCTGGATACGTCGCCAGATCTCCGCCGCCGCACTCTGCGCCGACGCCAGCAGGCGTCTGTCACCGATCCGGGCGGACGGCCCGAAGACCGAGAGTGCGGCCGCCTGTCCGGTGTCGATCCGGCCGATAGGCACCGCAGCGCAACCGAATCCTTTCCTGCACTGTTCCTGGTCGTAGGCCAGACGGGTCTGCCGGACACGTTCGGCTTCGGGAGAATCGCTGCCCAGCGCAGCCAGAAGCGCCCTGCCGATGGTCGACGACGCAGCCGGGAGTCGTTTGCCTGCCCGTGAATTCGAGACAGCCGAACCCTCGTCACCGATCGCCTCGAGATACACCGCGTCGTCCCCGTCGAGCACACCCAGGTGTACGACGCACCCACTGATGCGGTGGAGCCGGTGCAGAGTGGGCAGAGCGGCTCGTCGCACCATGTTGTGTTGTGCGGCCGCAGAGCCGAGTTCGATCATGCGCAACCCCAGCTGGTAGTCCATTCCGTCCCGATGGACCCACCGCAGCTCGACGAGTTGTTCCAGTGCGCGATGGACGGAGGTACGCGACAGTCCGGTAGCAGCCACGATCCGGGACAGGGTGAGGCGTTCCGCGTTCTCCAACGCGGAAAGGATCAACGCGGTGCGCTGGATCGTTCCCTTCGGAACAGTCTGCGGGTCGTCGATGTGCATCCGGTCTCCTGTGTCGTCCTCACGGTCTTCGTAGCACCACGGCAGAGCACCGTCGGGCAAACTTCCGGACACCGGGAACAGACCTGTCGAGGACGACCACGGTTCCTGTGTACTCGACCCATGGCCCACCCCGTCTGCTCGCGCCCCGAACCTCTGCTGCAGGGCCGGCGTGCCCTGGTGACCGGCGGTGCCGGAGGAATCGGGGCTGCGGTGACGACAGCGTTCGCCGCACACGGTGCCGATGTACTCGTCGTCGATGTCGACACCGGCGCCGAGTTCGACTTCGACCCCACCGCAGGCGGTTCCGTCCGGATCATGGAATGGGACGTCCGTTCGGCGGTGTGCGCGCCCGAGATCGTCGACCACCGGCCGGACGTGCTCGTCAACAACGTCGGCCACTATCTGCGGCCCCCGCACCGCTTCACCGACAACGACCCGTCACTGTGGGACGAACTGCACGAGATCAATCTCGGCCACGTCCTGCGTCTGACGCACGCCCTTCTCCCCGGGATGGCCGAGGGTGGAGGGGGATCGATCGTCAACCTCACCACGGTCGAGGCGCACCGGGCGATTCCCGGCCACGCCGTCTACTCCGCGTACAAGGCGGCCCTGACGCAGTTCACCCGGTCGCTCGCCGCCGAGGTCGGACCGGACGGCATCCGGGTCAACGCGATCGCCCCCGACCTCGTCGATTCCGTACAGGTTCCGTACGACCGACTCGTACCGGAGCAGGATCGGGCACTGTGGCCCACCTGGTCGCCTCTCGGTGGCCCCGGACGCCCCGAGGACGTCGCCGGGGTGGCCGTGTTCCTGGCGTCGGACCTGTCGCGCTTCGTCACCGGCGGCACGATCCACGTCGACGGTGGTACCCATTCGAGCGGAGGCTGGGTCCCGAGACACTCCGGCGGGTGGACCAATCGCCCCCGGCATCCCTGACCTGTTCCACGACAACGAAAGATGCAGCACATGAAGATCCTTCTCGTCGGTGGTACCGGCATGATCGGCGCACACGCGGCACTGCTCCTCCGCGAGCACGGTGACGACGTCACGGTCGCCGCTCGGGGAGCGTTGTCCGACGATTCTCCGGTCGCCGGGTTTCCGCTCCTGGTCGGCGATTACACCGTTCCCACCTTCACCGCGGAACAACTCCGGGGGTTCGACGGTGTCGTCTTCGCGGCCGGACAGGATCCGCGGCATCGCACGGACGGGGGCGACGACGAAGCGTTCTGGGAGACCACGCAGAGCGTCGGGGTGCCCCGCTTCGCCGCCCTCGCCAAGCAGGCCGGGGTGGCTCGCTTCGTGCAGATCGGCAGTTACTACCACCATCTGCAGCCGGCCTTCGCAGACACCAATCCCTACGTCGCGGCGCGCCGGGACGCCGACGAGGGCGCACGGGCGCTGGCCGACGACTCGTTCACCGTGTGCACTCTGAACCCGCCCTCGATCATCGGGGCGGTACCGGGTGCTTCGGCCCGGCGCTACCGGCGCATGGTGTCCTGGGCGGCCGGTAAGGAACCGGCCTTCCCGGACTTCGCTCCCACGGGAGGCACCAACTACATGTCGGCGTACTCCCTGGCCCAGGCGATCCACGGCGCGCTGCATCGGGGAGAATCCGGCAAGGCCTATCTCGTCGGCGACCAGAACCTGCTGTACAAGGAGTTCTTCCAGCTCATGGTCGATGCCGCCGGTGGCGATCGCACCATCCCCGAGCGGGACGAATCGCATCCCTTCCTGCCCGACGCTGCGATCGTGCAGGGCAGAGGCAACCGCCTGTCCTACGAGCCGGCGCCCGAAGAAGTGCAGCTCCTCGGATACGATCGCAACGATTGCGCCCGGGCCGTCGAAGAGCTCGTCGAGGTCGTTCTCGCGTCCGGTCGCTGACCGATCCCGGGCAGTCGGTTCGGGACGGGACCCGACCGAACCGACTGCCGGTACGGGGCAGTTCAGGCCGTGGGCACGGTGACGGGACGATCGTCGACGATGTCGACGATCAGTTCCCGGCGGGCGATCCGCCAACGACCGTCCTCACGCCGGTAGGCATCCCGGTAGCGGAGGGTGATCGCGCTGTCCCGCATCCCGTTCCCGCTCCGGTACAGATGGTGGGCGAGGCAGTACACCCATCCGGTGGCGCTGTCGCCGTCCACGTCGATCACCCGCTGATGCACCGCGTGGTGGGTGGCGTGCAGGTGCGCGGTGCCGTCCAGCACCATTGCGACGATCGCATCCCTGCCGACCGTGATCGCCGCGCCGCGACCACGGGTCACGGCGGGAGGCCGGACGAATTCGGCGTCGACGGTGAACAGGGCAGCCAGCGCAGGCCGGTCACGGGTGTCGACCGCCACCGAGTACCGGCCGGCCAGATCCGAAAGGTCGTTCATTCGCTGCAGTATCCGGTCTCGGACCGTGTGGCCGGTGCCGGAGTCCACTGAACGGAATCGCCATCCGAGCGTCGGCGACCCGTCCCTGGACATCACACCTAGGCTTGACCTCGAGCGCACTCGAGGTCCTAACCTCGGCTGCGACCCGAGGAGGCCCGCCCCATGAGTATGGAAGTCACCGCGTGGAACGCGATGTACAACGCGATGCACGCCGAGAGCGATCGCAGACCGTTCTCCCGTGCGAGCCTGCGGCGGATCGCCGCCTTCGCACACCCGCACCGACGCAACATCACCTACTACCTCGTCCTGAGTGTGATCATCGCGGCGCTCGGTGTCGCCACCCCGGTGCTCGCCGGCCGCGTGATCGACGCGATCGTCGACGATGCGGCGGTGTCGGTGGTGATTCTGCTCGCGGTGATCATCGCCGCGATCGCGCTGATCGAGGCCGGTCTCGCCATTGCCAACCGCTGGCTGTCGGCGAGCATCGGTGAGGATCTCATCCTCGATCTGCGCACCACGGTCTTCGACCATGTCCAGCGCATGCCGGTCGCTTTCTTCACGAGAACCCGCACGGGTGCGCTCGTCTCGCGGCTCAACAACGACGTCATCGGTGCGCAGCGCGCCTTCAGCGACACCCTGTCCGGCGTGGTCGGCAACATCGTCACCCTCGCGATCACCCTGGTGGTGATGATCGGGATCTCCTGGCAGATCACCCTTCTCGCCCTGCTGCTGCTCCCGATCTTCGTGGTTCCCGCCCGGCACATGGGCGCTCGGCTCGCACAGCTCAGCCGGGAAGCGGCCAACCACAATTCGATGATGAACACGCAGATGACCGAGCGGTTCTCGGCTCCGGGCGCCACGCTGGTCAAGTTGTTCGGCCGTCCGGCGCAGGAGTCGAGGGAGTTCGCGGTCCGGGCGAAACGGGTCCGCGACATCGGGGTGCGCACCGCGATGCTGCAGGGCGTGTTCGTCACCGCTCTGACACTCGTGTCCGCGCTCGCGCTCGCACTCGTCTACGGCCTCGGCGGTTTCTATGCCCTGCGCGATCAACTCGATCCCGGTTCGGTGGTCGCGATGGCGATGCTCCTCACGCGCCTGTACTCGCCGCTGACCGCGCTGGCCAGCGCCCGCATGGACGTCATGAGTGCGATGGTGAGTTTCGAGCGGGTCTTCGAGATCCTCGATCTGAAACCGCTGATCGAGCAGTCGCCCGACGCCCGGCCGGTTCCCGACGGTCCGGTCTCGGTGGAACTCCGGGAGGTCGGCTTCGCGTATCCGTCCGCCGACAAGGTCTCGCTCGCCTCCCTCGAGGAGGTGGCGGTCCTCGATTCGCGGGGCGGCGAAGAGGTGCTGCACGACGTGTCGTTCCGCGTGGAGCCGGGCCGGATGGTCGCCCTGGTCGGCTCGTCCGGGGCAGGGAAATCGACCATCGCCCAACTCATCCCGCGACTGTACGATGTCGATTCGGGCACCGTGCTGCTCGGCGGAGCAGACGTACGCGAACTGACCACCGATTCGATCCGCGCGACGGTCGGTCTCGTCACCCAGGACGGACACCTCTTCCACGACACGGTCCGCGCCAATCTGCTGCTCGCCCGCCCGGAGGCCGGCGAGGACGAACTGTGGCACGCCCTGCGGCGTGCCCGTCTCGACAGACTGATCGAGTCGCTGCCGAACGGACTCGACACCGTGGTCGGAGAACGCGGCTACCGTCTTTCCGGAGGCGAGCGTCAGCGGCTCACCATCGCCCGGTTGCTGCTCGCCCATCCGCGCGTGGTGATCCTGGACGAGGCCACCGCCCATCTCGATTCGACCTCGGAGGCCGCTGTGCAGGAAGCGCTGACCGAGGCACTCGCAGGTCGCACATCGGTGGTCATCGCGCACCGACTGTCGACCATCCGCGCCGCCGACGAGATCCTGGTCGTCGAGGACGGACGCATCGTCGAGCGTGGGAGCCACGACGATCTGCTGTCGGCCGGTGGCCGCTACGCGGAGCTGTATCGCACGCAGTTCGCCGATTCGCGACCGACGATGTCGGCCGCGGCACCGATGCCCGACGCCTGAGCGCCGGGACGTCGACGGTGCCACCGCCGACGTCCCGGCCGAGCGGATCGGCAGGCGGTCTCAGTCGCGGTAGCCGCCGCGACCACCACGGTCGTTGCGGTCGCTGCGGTGCGTGAAGTCGCCGGAGCGGCTGCGGCCCTCGCCGTATTCACGCCGGCCCTCGCCGTACTCGCGTTTGCCCCCGCGATCGCGTTTTCCGTGATCGCGGCGGTCTCCCCCGCGCCGGTCGTCACCGCGCCGGTCGTCGCGTCCGCGATACGAGCTCGGACGTCCGGACGGCGCGCCGGAGTCGGGCTGCAGCTGGATGAGAACGCCCGAGATGCGGGTGGAGCGCAGCGCATCGAGGGTCTGCGGCGACAGATCCTTCGGCAGCTCGACGAGGCTGTGATCGGCACGGATGCTGATGTGCCCGAAATCGCCGCGGCGCAGTCCGCCCTCGTTGGCGATGGCACCGACGATCGCACCGGGCTGCACGCGGTGGCGCTTGCCCACGGCGATGCGGTAGGTGGTCATCTCCTGGCCGTCGCGACCGACCTTCGGCCCGTCGTCGAAGCGACGCGGCGGACGCTCGCGCGGTTCGCGATCGCGGCGCGGCGGAGCGACCGGCTCGGGCTCGGCCTCCATGAGGAACGACTCGCCGTCGCGCGACAGGACCGCCAGGGCGGCCGCGATGTCGGCGAGCGGCACGTCGTGCTCACGCTCGTAGTCCTCGACGAACGTGCGGAACAGCTGCAGGTGATCGGAGGCGAGCGCCTCGGTGATCGAGTCGTTGAACTTCGACACGCGCTGGGCGTTGACGTCCTCGACCGTGGGCAGTTGCATCTCGGCGAGCGGCTGACGGGTGGCCCGCTCGATCGCCTTGAGCAGGTGCCGCTCGCGCGGAGCGACGAACAGCAGCGCGTCGCCGGAACGGCCGGCGCGGCCCGTGCGGCCGATACGGTGCACGTACGACTCGGTGTCGTGCGGGATGTCGTAGTTGACGACGTGGCTGATGCGCTCGACGTCGAGACCACGGGCGGCGACGTCGGTGGCGACGAGGATGTCGAGCGTGCCGTTCTTGAGCTGGTTGATCGTGCGCTCGCGCTGGGCCTGCACGATATCGCCGTTGATCGCGGCCGCGGAGAAACCGCGTGCCCGCAACCGCTCGGCCAGATCCTCGGTGGCCTGCTTCGTGCGCACGAAGATGATCATCGCCTCGAAGGTCTCGACCTCGAGGACGCGGGTCAGCGCGTCGAGCTTGCGCTGGTGGGAGACGAGCACCCACCGCTGGGAGATGTTCGCCGACGTCGTCGTCTTCGACTTGACGGTGATCTCCTGCGGATCCTTGAGGTACTGCTTCGACAGCCGGCGGATCGCGCCCGGCATGGTCGCGGAGAACAGCGCGACCTGCTTGGTGTCGGGGGTGTCGGCGAGGATGCGCTCGACGTCCTCCTGGAAGCCCATGGTGAGCATCTCGTCGGCCTCGTCGAGGACGAGGAACTCGAGCTCGGAGATGTCGAGGGTGCCCTTGGCGAGGTGATCGATCACACGTCCGGGAGTACCGACGATGACCTGGGCGCCGCGGCGGAGGCCGGACAGCTGTACACCGTATGCCTGGCCACCGTAGATGGGCAGGACGGACAGGCCCGGGATGTGGACGGAGTACTTACCGAAAGCCTCCGCGACCTGCAGCGCGAGCTCTCGGGTGGGCGCCAGCACCAGCGCCTGGGGCCGCTTCACGGAGGTGTCGATACGCGAGAGGATCGGCACCGCGAAGGCGGCGGTCTTGCCGGTGCCGGTCTGAGCGAGACCGACGACGTCCCGTCCCTCCAGCAGCGGTGGGATGGTCGCCGCCTGGATCGGCGACGGGGACTCGTAACCCACATCTGAAAGAGCTTGCAGCACACGGGCATCGATGTCGAGATCGGCAAACGTGAGAGCTGCGGTCTCCTGGTCGGGGGCGTCTTGAATTTCACTCATTTGACCAGCAGTTTATCGGATGGACCCACCACTTCGCGCCCGGACCCTGCTACGACCTGGGCGCGAGCGCGCGAATGATGACACGCCCCACGCCGCCCCTGGTCCCCGGGGCACGTCACACTGGGCATGTCATCGGTCCCCGACCCGAAGGATTCCACAGTGACGGCATCCCCCTCCGCGCACGCGTCGACGACACCTCCGTCCGTCTCCGATTCCGGCATTCCGACGCACTGGTACAACATCGTCGGCGATCTCGAGGTGCCGCCACCGCCGCATCTGCACCCCGGGACCCGCGAACCGATCACCGCCGACGATCTCGCGCCGCTGTTCGCCTCGGGCCTGATCGAGCAGGAACTGTCGACCGAGACCGACATCGGGATCCCGGAGGCCGTGCGCGAGGTCTACGCCGGCTACCGCACCACTCCCCTGTTCCGCGCCCGCTCGTTCGAGAAGGCCCTCGGCACCCCGGCCCGCATCTACGTCAAGTACGAGGGCGTGAGCCCGGTGGGCAGCCACAAGGTGAATTCGGCGGTCGCCCAGGCGTACTACAACTCGCTCGACGGCGTCACCCGCCTGACGACGGAAACCGGTGCCGGGCAATGGGGTTCGGCCCTGTCGTTCGCATGCGCGAAGTTCGGCATCGATCTCGAGGTGTGGCAGGTCCGCGCCTCCTACGATTCGAAGCCCTACCGCCGATTCCTCATCGAGACCTACGGCGGCACAGTGCATCCCAGCCCGTCCGACCTGACGGAGGCCGGTCGCGCCGTCCTCGCCGAGCACCCGGACACCCCCGGCTCGCTCGGCATCGCGGTGTCGGAGGCCGTGGAGGTCGCGGTGAAGGATGCCGCCGCCCGCTACACACTCGGCAGCGTGCTCAACCACGTGGTGCTGCACCAGACCGTCATCGGCCTCGAGGCCGTGGAACAGCTGCGGGCCGCGGGCGAGGACCAGGCCGATGTGGTCTTCGGTTGTGCGGGCGGCGGTTCGAACCTCGCCGGCCTGTCGTTCCCGTTCCTGCGCGAGGTCATCCACGAGCGGGCGACGACGCGTGTCGTCGCCGTCGAGCCCGCGGCGTGTCCGTCGATCACCCGCGGCGAGTACCGCTACGACCACGGCGACATCGCGGGCCTGACGCCGCTGCTGAAGATGCACACCCTCGGCCAGGACTTCATCCCGGACCCGATCCACGCCGGCGGGCTGCGGTACCACGGCATGGCGCCGCTGCTCAGCCACACCGTCGAACTGGGCTACGTGCAGGGACAGTCCGTGGCGCAGACCGACGCCTTCTCGGCGGCGGTGCTCTTCGCCCGGAACGAGGGCATCGTGCCGGCGCCGGAGTCGTCGCACGCGATCGCGGCGGCCGCGGAGTACGCGCGGGGCCTCACCGAACCCGAGGTGATCGTGATCGGCCTGTCCGGCCACGGCCAGCTCGATCTGCCCGCCTACCACTCGTACCTGTCGGGCGAGCTCGACCGAGATCTCCTCGGTCCGTCCGGGCGATGAATGCTCGCCCGCTCGGACGGACCGTCCCATACTGGAGGCGTGGGGTACGCCACGCGCGAGGAGGCGGGCCGGCGACTCGCCCGGTCGGCCGGGCACCTGCGCGACGCCGACCCGGTGGTACTCGCACTACCTCGCGGCGGCATTCCCGTCGCCCGTGAACTCGCCGCAGCCCTCGATGCGCCCCTGGACGTCCTCGTGGTGCGCAAACTGGGCGTGCCCTGGCATCCCGAACTCGCGATGGGCGCGATCGCCGAAGGACCGGGTCGCGGAACCGCCGGGGAATCGACCGCGCAGGACGCCGTCTTCCGCGTCCTCAACGACGACGTGATCCGGCGCGGGCGGATCGCCCCCGAGTCCGTGGCCGCCGTCGAGCGGCGCGAGCTGACCGAACTGGCTCGACGTGCCGATGTTCTGCGTGCCGGTCGCACCCGGGTGCCGCTGGAGGGCCGCACGGCGATCGTCGTCGACGACGGCATCGCCACAGGTGCGACGGCCGCGGTGGCATGTCTCGCCGCGCGCGCCTCCGGAGCGACCCGGGTCGTCCTCGCGGTGCCGGTGGCCTCTCCCGACGCACTGCGCCGGGCGGGCCGGACGGCCGACGAGGTGATCTGCCCGTGGACGCCGGTGGACACCGACAGCGTCGGCGCCGCCTACGACGACTTCCATCAGCTCGGCGACGACGAAGCGGTCCTTCTTCTCCGAAATACTGATACTTCCGGTACCGGGAAATCCGACGAGACGATCCGATAGTGGTAATCCTCGTTACCGGCGGGTAGCATTGTTACCTGGATCACTGCTTATCGGACTGTAAAAAGGGGGCAAAGCGGTCCGAGGGTAATGCATTTCCCAACGGCGTGTGATGCAATGCACACCGACAGTACCTAACGATGGAGGGGTCACAGTGAGTGAGATTGCCGTGCCACAGTCGTTCTCGATCCCCGAGAACACGTCGATGGCCGACAGCGTCTTCCGGCACGAGAAGGAGTCGCCGGAGTTCGTGCCGTTCGAGCGACTGGTCGACGGCAAGTGGGTTCCCGTCACCGCCCGCCAGTTCGCATCCGAGGTGCGCGCCGTGGCGAAGGGCCTGATCGCGTCGGGTATCGAGCTCGGCGACCGCGTCGCGGTCCTGTCGGCGACCCGCTACGAATGGGTCCTGCTCGACTACGCCATCTGGACTGCGGGCGGTGCCACCGTGGCGATCTACGAGACGTCGTCGGCGGACCAGGCCCAGTGGATCCTCGAGGACTCCGGGACCAAGCTGCTCATCGTCGAGAACTCGGCTCACGTCGACACCGTGCGCGAGGTCGCCGAGAACGCTCCGACCGTGCGCGAGGTACTGCAGATCGAGCCCGCTCCGGGCGGCAAGGGCGCGGTCGACGAGCTCGTCGCACGCGGTGCGGCGGTCACCGACGAGCAGGTCGAGGAACGACGTAACCAGGTCACGGCCGAATCCGCTGCGACCCTCATCTACACCTCCGGTACCACGGGCCGGCCGAAGGGCGTCCAGCTCAAGCACCGCCACTTCGCCTCGGAGTCCGCGGCCTGCGGCCTGGCCCTGCCCGACTCGATGCACGAGGGCCAGCGCACCCTGCTGTTCATCCCGATGGCACACGTCTTCGCGCGCCTGATCTCGTTCGCGGCATTCGACAGCAAGGTCACCGTCGGTCATACCTCCGACCTGACGACGCTGCTCGACCAGTTCGCGGTCTTCAAGCCGAACTTCATCCTCTCGGTGCCCCGCGTGTTCGAGAAGGTCTACAACTCGGCCAAGCAGAAGGCCTACGACGGCGGCAAGGGCAAGATCTTCGAGAAGGCCTCCGACGTCGCGATCGAATACAGCAAGGCCCTCGAGAACGGCGGCCCCGGGCTGGGCCTGAAGATCAAGCACTCCGTGTTCGACAAGCTCGTCTACGGCAAGCTCAAGGCAGCGCTCGGCGGCAACGTCACCAAGGCCGTGTCGGGCGGCGCTGCGCTCGGTGCACGTCTCGGCCACTTCTTCCGCGGTGTCGGCGTCACCATCTACGAGGGTTACGGCCTGACGGAGACCACCGGCGGCATCATCATGAACACCCCGGCCGCCCAGAAGATCGGCACCGTCGGCACGCCGTTCAACGGGTGCGCGGCGAAGATCGCCGAGGACGGCGAGTTGCTGCTCAAAGGCCCCCAGGTGTTCGACGGCTACTGGCAGAACGACAAGGCCACCGAGGAGGCCATCCGCGACGGCTGGTTCCACACCGGCGACATCGGCGCGATCGACCAGGACGGCTTCATCTCGATCACCGGCCGCAAGAAGGAACTCATCGTCACCGCGGGCGGCAAGAACGTCGCTCCGGCCGTCCTCGAGGATTCGTTGCGTGCCCACCCACTGATCAGCCAGGTCATCGTGGTCGGCGACTCCAAGCCGTTCATCGGCGCGCTGATCACCCTCGATCCGGAGGCGCTGCCGGGCTGGCTCGAGCGACACGGTCTGCCGGCGGAGACCACGGTCGCCGATCTGATCAAGAACCCCGACCTGATCGCCGAGATCGACGAGGCGGTTGCCGAGACCAACAAGAAGGTCTCGAAGGCAGAGGCGATCCGCAAGTACCGCATCCTCGAGACCGATTTCAGCATCGAGAGCGGCGAGCTGACCCCGACGCTCAAGCTCAAGAGGAACATCATCCACGACAAGCACGGCGCCGAGATCGCAGCGATCTACAACTGAGGTTCCACACCGTCGACCGGGCCCCTCGTCACCGCGAGGGGCCCGGTCGTTTCTCGGGGAATCGGGGAATCCGGCCGGCCAGGTCGCCCACGAACGCGGCAACATCCGAGGTCACCCTGCGATGCACGGGTTCGTGCAACAGGTCGTGCCCGGCATCGGGATATTCGCACCACTGTGCCCGGGGCACCGACGACGCCCACTCGCGTACCGGGTCGACGGGGGCCAGCCGGTCGTCGACGCCGTGGACCAGCAGGACCGGCAGGTCGTGCGCGCGGAGCGCTTCGGCCGTCTCCGGCAGGGCCGCGGTGCGCGGCGTACCGCACAGCACGACGCCCGCGAGACGGGTACCACCGGAGGGATCGGCATCCAGCGCCGTCAGGACCGTCGCCGCCCCGAGCGAATGGCCCATCGCCACCAGCGGCAGACCGGACTCGGCGGCGAGGCCGGTGAGCACGCCGAAGTCCTCGGCGTGGAACTCGACGTTGCCCGGTGAGCCGGGTTCTCCTTCGGAGAGCCCGTGTCCGACGAGGTCGAGTCCCCACCACGCGATGCCGTGGGCGGCGAGGCCGGAGGCGAAACGGTGGTAGTGCCCGGTGTGCTGCCCGAAGCCGTGCGCGAACACGACACCGGCTCTCGCGTCGTCGACGGTCCGGCACCGCCAGTGGACCCGGCCGACCGACCCGGGGAAGAACGTCAACGGCATGAACTCATTGTGGCCGGAGACGGAAGGTCACCAGCAGCCGCCCTCACCACGGTAGGTGGGAACCTCGGTGCGTCCGTTCTCGTCGACGAGGTACACCCGGTCGAACCTCTCGCACAGTTCTCCCGCCTTCGCGTGGCGGAACCACACCCGTCCCCCGACGGGGATCGAGGCGGCAGCGCGACCGCGCACCGGGGTCTGCACCTCGCCGGCGCCTTCCGTCCCCAGCAGCTTCAGTCCCGCAGGACGGACGGGGCGCGGCACCCGCGAGGCGCCGGTGGGGCCGGACGCGATGTACCCGCCGCCGAACAACGTCGTGATCGACGGTGACGGTTTCCGCACGGCAGGTAGCGCGAAGAACATCGACGGGTTCGGAGTGAACGCCCGGTAGCCGTCGAACAGGGTGGGCACGTACAGGCCCGAACCCGCGGTGGCCTCGGTGACGACACCATCGGCGGTGGTCACCTCGAGCGAACCGGTTCCGCCACCGTTGACCAGTTCGAGGTCTCCTACGACCGCACGCACGGCCTCCACCACAGCACCGCGGCGCGAGGAGAGTTCCCGCGCCGACAGTCCCTTGACGAGCCGTACCGGCAGCGACGAGTCGGGCAGGCCCGCGATCTGGGCCTCGTAGAACATCACTCCGACGACATCGAATCCGGCGGCGTCGGCGCGACGAGCCAGGCCGGCGACTGTCTCCGGGTCGCGCAGCGGAGAACGGCGCACACCGAGATGGAGCGGACCCACCCGCAACGACGCATCGACGTCCAGGCAGACCTTCGCCCGGAAAGTGTTCTTCCCCAAGGCCGTACGGATGATGTCGAGGTGCTCGACCGAATCGACCATGAGCGTGATCGCCTGCACCGCGTCCGGCGACACCGCGAACTTCCCGAGCGCCGCCCGGTCGACCGTGGGGTAGCCCATCAGGATGTCGCGCGCTCCGTGCTCGACGAGCCACAGCGCCTCCCGGAGCGAGTACGCCATGATGCCGCGAAAACCGCCGCGGGTGGTCAGTTCCGGGCCGAGGACCTCGGCGAGGACGGCACGACAGCGCACCGACTTGCTCGCGACCCGCACGGGCACACCGTTCGCGCGGCGGATCAGGTCGTCGGCGTTGCGCCGCAGGGTGGGCAGGTCGACGGCGGCGAACGGCGGGTCGAGGTCGGCCGTGGCAGCCTGCACCCGGTCGAGGACGTCGTCGGGGGCGGAAGCAGCACGGAGCACGGGCGGTCCCTTCGGTGCGATCGGGTCGGGGGTCGGGGTCAGGAACGTTCTACGGCACGGCTCGCGATGATGTCGGCGATGATTCCCAGTTCGGCTGCCGTCGAGTCGCCGTCGCGATCCACGAGCCAGCGGAGCACGACTCCGTCGAGCAGCGCCAGTGACAGCCGCGCGACCGTCGCGGTGGGCAGCGACCATTCGACGCCGCACTGCTCGGCGCAACTGTCGAGGAACTGGTGGGCCTGCTCGTCCATCAGCCGGTACTGCTGCACGGCGATGTCCCCGCTGACGGGACTTCCGTCGGTGCGGTGCCGGAGGGAGTAGGTCGTGATCTCGTAGGTGAGGGTCTGCAATCCCGGCGTGGACTCGATCGCCGACCACATCGCCCGGAGACCGGTGTGGAGCATCGAACGCAGACAGTCGACACCGCCGGTCTGCTGCCCGCCCGCCGGTACGCCGAACGCGGCCTGCATGGCCCCGGCGAGTTCGCCGATGACGGCGTTCGCCATCGCCACGACGAGGGCTTCCTTGCTGTCGAAACAGTAATGGACGACGCCCAGTGACACTCCGGCCTTCTCGGCGACGGCACGGACCGTGACGGCTCCGACTCCCCCGCCCTCTGCCAGTTCCAGTGCCGCGGCCACGAGTTGGGTGCGGCGCTCGTCGGCAGGCAACCGATTCGACATGCCCCCGATCGTAGAGGGCGGGAACTGTTTCCGACCAGGTGTTGACTTGGACGGTTGTCCAGGTCGAAGATGGGGCATGTCCACCTGGCACAACTGGGCTCGCACCGCGAGTGCGACGCCCCGTCGTTTCGAGACCCCCGACACCGTCGACGACCTCGCGCGCATCGTCGGCCGCGCCTCCGACCAGGGCGAACACGTCAAGGCCGTGGGTGCCGGGCACTCGTTCACCGGTGCGGCCGTCACCGACGGCACGCTGATCTCACTCGACCGGATGTCGGGCCTCGTCTCGGTGGAGCGGTCGCCGGCCGGCGCACGTGCGACGGTGCGGGCGGGGACGCGACTGCGCGATCTGAGCGACCTGCTGTGGGCACAGGACCTCGCCGTCCCCAACCTCGGCGACATCGACGTCCAGTCCGTCGCCGGCGCGATCTCCACCGGCACCCACGGCACCGGTACGGCCTTCCGAGGACTCGCGGCAGCCGTGTGCCGTGCGACGATCGTGCTGGCCGACGGCCGGATCGTCGACTGCTCCCCCGAACACGAAGCCGGCCTGTTCGAGGCCGCGCGTCTCGGACTCGGCGCACTCGGCGTCCTCGCGACCGTCACGCTCGATTGCGTTCCCGCCTTCCGCCTCCGGGCAGAGGAAGCACCCTCGTCGCTCCGGGCGACGCTCGACGCCCTGGACGAACTACGTGACGGCGTAGACCATTTCGAGTTCTACTGGTTTCCGCATACGGACGGCGTGCTCGTCAAACGCAACACCCGTCTCCCCGGCGCGGAACCGGTACAGCCGGTCGGGCGGGTGCGCACCCTCCTCGACGACGAACTGCTCTCCAACGGGGCGTTCGCGCTCTTCCAGCAGATCGGAACGCGTGCTCCCGCCACCATCCCGGCCCTGAACCGGGTGGCGTCGCGGGTGCTCTCGCCGCGCACGTTCGTCGATCGCAGCTACCGGGTGTTCGCCTCCGAACGGCGGGTGCGGTTCCGGGAGATGGAGTACGCGATACCCGTCGATCTCCTCCCGGAGGTTCTGCGCGAGATCGATGCGTGGTTGCAGCGCAACGATGTTCGCATCGGATTCCCGGTGGAGGTGCGGTTCTCGCGGGCCGACGACGTGTGGTTGTCCACCGCGCACGGCCGCGACACCGCGTACGTGGCCGTGCACCAGTACCACCGGCGCGATCACGGACCCTATTTCGACGGTGTCGAGCCGATCCTGCGCGCCGCACAGGGACGTCCGCACTGGGGCAAGCTTCATTCCCTGACCGCCGGCGATCTGCGCTCACTCTACCCCCGGTTCGACGACTTCCTCGCCGTACGCGACCGCGTCGATCCGCACCGCACCTTCACCAACCCGTATCTGCACCGGGTCCTGGGCGAATGACCTCCGGCGGACTCAGAGGAAGGCGGCATCCCACGAATTGCGCTGCAGCACATCCCGTTCGGCATCGCTGAGACCGAGCTGGTCCTTCAGACCCGCGAGGTTGTCGTCGACGTAACCGCCGAAATAGGCGGGATCGTCCGAGTGCACGCTCACCGACAGACCGGCCTCGAGCATCCGGCGCAGCGGATGCTCGGCGAGGGTGTCCACCACGCGGAGGCGGACATTCGAGAAGGGGCAGACCGTGATCGGGATGCTCTCGTCGACCAGGCGCGCGACGAGTTCGGGATCCTCGAGGGAGCGGATGCCGTGGTCGATGCGTTCGGCACCGAGCAGGTCGAGTGCCTGCCGGACGTATTCCGGGGGTCCCTCCTCCCCCGCATGCGCCGTGATGTGCAGCCCTTCGGCCCGCGCCCGCGCGAAGACGTCCTCGAACAGCGAGGGTGGGTGGCCGACCTCTGCCGAGTCCAGGCCGAGCCCGATGATCGGCGCGCCGAGACGCAGCAGTTCACCGAACACCTCGTGCGCTTCGGGCACCGGACGATCGCGCACGATCGACGCGATCATCGCCGCATCGATCCCGAATTCCCGGCGAGCACCGGCGACCGCGTCGGCGAGCCCGGCCACGACCTCGGGCAGCGCGACACCGCGCGAGGTGTGGGCCTGGGGATCGAAGAAGAACTCCGCGCGGGTGACACCCGCCCGCGCCGCACGTGCGAAATAGGCGCGGGCGAGGTCGGCGAAGTCCTGCGCGGTAAGCAGGACCTCCATGTTCGCGTAGTAGAGGTCGAGGAACGACTGCAGATCGGTGAACTCGTACCGACTGCGGAGGTCGTCGAGATCCCGATACGGCAGAGCGACGCGGTTCCGCTCGGCGAGGGCGAGGATCAGCTCGGGTTCGAGCGTGCCCTCGATGTGCACGTGCAATTCGGCGAAACCGTCGGTCACCTGATTCTCACCATCTCTCGTTCCGTCGCCCTCGCGAGTCCGACCGCTCAGCGACCCTTCCACACGGGAGGCCGCTTCTCGGCGAAGGCCGTGGCACCTTCACGCGCGTCCTCCGAGGAGAACACGGGCGCCATGATCTCCATCTGCTTCGCGAACGCCTCTTCGCGCGACCAGTCGGCCGAGCGGACGATGATCTCCTTGGTCGCCGCCACGGCGAGCGGTCCGTTCGCCGTGATGCGCTCGGCCAGCTCGAGTGCGCCCTCGAGTGCCCCGCCGGGTTCGGTGAGGCGATTGACGAAACCGTAGCCGTAGCCTTCCTCGGCGGTGAACGCATCCCCGGTGAGCGCGAGCTCGAGTGCCTTCTGGTAGGGGATGCGCGACGGCAGGCGCAGCAGGCCACCACCACCGGCGACCAGGCCGCGCTTGACCTCCGGGATGCCGAACTTCGCGTCCTTCGCCGCGACGACGAGGTCGGTGGCCAGGACGAGTTCGGTTCCACCGGCGAGCGCGAACCCCTCGACCGCCGAGATCAGCGGCTTGCGCGGAGGCGCTTCCGTGAACCCGAGGCCCTTGCCCGGTACGACCACGTTCTCGCCCGCGACGAACGCCTTGAGGTCCATACCTGCACAGAAGGTGCCACCGGCACCGGTGAGTATCCCCACCGACAGGGAGTCGTCGCCGTCGAGTTCGTCGACCGCCTCGGCGAGGGCGTGACTCACCGCGGCGTTGACGGCATTGCGTGCGTCGGGCCGGTCGATGGTGATGACGAGAACACGATCGCGTCGTTCGAGCAGGACTACATCGGACATGGACATACCTCTCCACTACGGAAAATGCCGGATCATCCGGTTACAGGCTGTATACCGGACGAGAACGTGTTCCAGTAGTCACGACACCCGGACGGCGAGCTGATCGACGAAGCCCTCGTCGTCGATGCGCACCTGATCTCCCGTGCGGAACCAGCCGTCCTCCCTGAACGCGTCGGCCGTCGCGCACGGTTCGCGCCAGTACCGCCGGGCCACGCTCGGCCCGCGACAGAGCAGTTCGCCGACGCCGTTCTCGGCGTCGGGTCCGAGCAGCGCGACCTCGATCCCGCCGAACGGCACTCCGATGCTGCGAGGATGACGGGAGCGATGCTCCGAGGGCAGCAGCAGACCGATCCCGCCCGTCTCGGCGACCCCCCAACCCCGCACGCACCGCGAAGTGGGGAAGGCCGCGCGCAGATGCCGCCACGGTGCGCGGATCACCCGGGACCCCGAGACCATCACGGTGCCTCCGAACGCGAGCGTGGGCAGCAACTGGACGCTGCATCCGACCGCCGTGGACAGCGGAGCCGTCAGCACGGTCCGGACGCCGTCGCCGACGAGGTCCATCGCGTGTGCGACGGCTTCGATCGTCGACAGCACGTTGGTGTTGGTCAATTCGACGCCACGCAGGGCACCACCGGCGGCGCGCACGTAGTAGAGCACCGCGAGTTCGTCCGGCGAGGCCCCGCCGTCGAGGAAGGCGACGCCGTCGGGAAGGTCCGAATCCAGGGTCAGCACTGCACCGCTGTGGACTTCGATCTCCGCCGCCTCCTCCGCGCTGCAACTCGGGGCGGGGAGCACAGGGACGCCGCCGGCGAGGACCACTCCGAGGAAACTGACGAGCCAGCGGATGCTGTTCGCCTGGTTCACCACCACGCGGTCGGCGGGACCGACACCCTGGTCGAGGAGGCCACCGGCGACGCGGGCGGCGGCGGCCCACAGTTCGCGGTAGGTGAGCGCGCGGCCGCAGCGGTCGACCACGGCGACCCGGTTGGCGAAACGCAGCGCACTCCGGTCGAGCAACTCCGCAAGGCACGGCTCGAGGCCGTCGTACTGCAGGATGCCGCTCGCGCAGCGAATGATCCGATCGTCCCGGAGCCAACGACTGCCTGCAGGAATCTCCACTACGGCCACCGACATGCCACCTCCCACCCGGCGTGCGTGCCTGCACTATATGGCGCGGATCACAGCCGTGTGAGGAAACTGCGGGTCACGGACACCTGTCAGCCGTACTGCGGACTGTCGTCAGGCCGTTGCCGGCGCCGAACTGCCCTCCGGGGCACGCTGTTCCTTCTGACTCGCGGGGCGGTCGAAGGCCAGCACGGCCACGAGTCCGACGATCAGGACACCGGCGGGGAGCCACAGCGATTCCGCCATCGCGGCGGCGAACGGCACACGCAGCGGCTCCGGCAGGACGGACGTCTGCATCTCCGACGCACCCCCGCCCCCGCCGACGCCGTTCGCCGACAGCCGGGTCGCCATCATCGCGCCCAGAGCGGCACTGCCTATCACCGCACCCACCTGACGCGTCGTGTTGTACACACCGGAGCCCGCGCCCGCTCGACTCGGCGCGAGCCCGTTCGTCGCGGTGGCCGACAGCGGAGACCAGATCCCCGCGTTCGCGATACCGATCAGAGCGATCGGCAGCAGCAACTGCCAGATCTCCGCGTCGGGGGTCATCACCGAGGCGAGCCATCCCAGCCCGACGACGAGCAGCGAGAATCCGGTGCCTGCGATCGATCGCGGGTGGAGGCGGTCGACGAGTCTGCCCACGAGCGGCGCGAGCACGCCGCTGAACACCGCCATCGGCACCATGAGCAGCGCCGCACCGGTGGGACTCAGTCCACGCACCGACTGGGCGTAGAACATGATGGGCAGCATGACGCCGGTGATGGCGAAACCCATCGTCGCGATGCCGATGTTCGCGAGACCGAAGTTGCGGTCGTGGAACAGGGACAGCGGCACGAGCGGTTCCCCCCGGTTGCGTGACTGCTGCGCGACGAACACGGTGAGCAACGCGATGCCCGCGACGATCAGCACCCACACCCGGGCGGTCCACTCGAACGAGTTTCCCTCCTGGATGCCGAACACGAGACAGAACAGACCGGCGCCGCTGAGCAGCATCCCGAGCACGTCGAACCGGTGCGGACTCGTCGGCAGCACGGGCACGTACCGCACGGCCAGCGCGAACCCGACGATTCCCACGGGCACGTTCACGAAGAAGATCCACTCCCAGCCGAGGCCGTCGATCAGGACACCGCCGACCAAGGGGCCGACCAGCGTCGCGACACCGGCCACTGCGCCCCACAGTCCCATCGCGGTCCCGCGCCGCTCACGCGGAAAGATCCGCGTGACCACGGCCATGGT
Source organism: Rhodococcus sp. Q1 (assembly GCF_004153645.1). NCBI lineage: Bacteria > Bacillati > Actinomycetota > Actinomycetes > Mycobacteriales > Nocardiaceae > Rhodococcus > Rhodococcus sp. Q1. Next base: position 72,540 of record NZ_SDMJ01000006.1, read on the forward strand.
CTGCGGCGACATGAGCGCCGCGCCGAAACCCTGGAAGACCCTCGCGACGATGAGCATCTCGATCGTCGACGAGACACCGCACCACAGGGACGCGATCGTGAACAGCACCAGCCCGGCGAGATAGACCCGTCGCTGCCCCAGGCGGTCGCCGAGGCGGCCCGTCACGAGGAGCGGCACCGCGTACGCGAGCAGATACGCGCTCGTGACCCACACGACGGCGGCGATGTCGGCCCCGAAGGTCCGCATGATCGCCGGGTTGGCGACGGCGACGATGGTGCTGTCCACCAGGATCATGAAAAAACCCAGGCACAGTGCCCCCAACGCCGCCCAGCGGGCACCGTCCGACATCTCCGCCACCACCTCGGACCCGCGTCGGCGCGTGTCGACCTCGCTGTTCTCCCTCACCGGACCTCTCCCCTCGTCGGCGGTCTACGGTAGCGGGGTGGACCCGCACATCTCGAGCATCGCCGCCCTCGCGTGGTGTCGTGCGCTGGGCCTGCCCGACGGTGCCCTCGCCGAACCCGCCTGCGTCACACGGGTCGACGACTCGGTCCGCGATGTGCGGGTGCTGGCCGTGGGGCGCGCCACGGCGATCGTGGGTCCCGATACCGCGGTCTCCCGTCTCGCAGCCGAACCCGACCCCGCCGAACTCGACGCACCGAACGCCGAAGTCGTCGTCTCCGGCCACGCGGGTCGCACGGAGATCCTCGGTCTGTGTACCGACTGGATCGACGCGACACGCGTCGACAACCCGCTCGTCTCGGACGATCCCGGGGACCTCGCCGAACTGCTGCGGTGCTGCCCGCCCGACGACGTCACCGAGGCCGAACTGTCGCCGGGCGGGCCGTCGCGTGTGTTCGTGCTGCTCGACGACGACCACCGCCCCCTGGCTGCCGCCGCCTACAGCGAACTCGGCTCACTGCTGGCCGACGTGCGGGTGCTGACGACACCCGCCGCGCGTCGCCGGGGTCTCGCCTCGACCGTCGCAACGCTGGCGACCCACGATGCGCTCGACGCGGGACTCGTGCCGCTCGCCCGCATGCGCCGCGACAACCGCGGTGCCCGGACCGTCGCGGCGGTGTCGGGATACGACATCTGGGGAACCCTCGTGTCGGTTCGGGTACCACCCGGACGATGAGGACAGTGCGGAAGGATGCGCAGGTGACCGAGAACAAGTACGTCGAGCCGGGTGCGGAGTTCACCCGCGACACCAACTACATCCCCACCCGCATCACCGCCGACGGGCGCGACGGCTATCCCGTCGAGGCCGGGCGGTACCGGCTCGTCGCCGCCCGCGCCTGCCCGTGGGCCAACCGCACCCTGATCGTGCGGCGACTGCTCGGTCTCGAGGACGCCCTGTCGCTGGGATTGTGCGGCCCGACTCACGACGAGCGCAGCTGGACGTTCGATCTCGACCCGGGCGGGGTCGATCCCGTCCTCCGGATCCCGCGACTGCAGGACGCCTATTTCGCCCGCTACCCGGGATACGACCGCGGGATCACCGTCCCGGCAGTCGTCGACGTCCCCACCGGGCAGGTCGTGACGAACGACTATCCGCAGATCACCCTCGACTTCTCCACCGAGTGGACGCAATTCCACCGTGAGGGCGCCCCGGATCTGTATCCGGAGAATCTGCGGGACGAGATCGACGAAGTGGCCGAACTCGTCTACCGGGACGTCAACAACGGCGTGTACCGGTGCGGTTTCGCCGGCTCGCAGGAGTCCTACGACAGAGCCTTCGACCGCCTGTTCGCCCGACTCGACTGGCTCGAGGAACGCCTCGGAGCACGGCGTTATCTCGTGGGCGAGAGCATCACCGAGGCCGACGTGCGCCTGTTCACCACGCTCGTCCGGTTCGATCCCGTCTACTACGGGCACTTCAAGTGCAACCGGAACCGGCTGGTGGACTTCCCGGCACTGTGGGCATACGCGCGCGACCTGTTCCAGACCCCCGGTTTCGGCGACACCGTCGACTTCGTGCAGATCAAGCAGCACTACTACCTCGTGCACACCGACGTGAATCCGACCGGCATCGTGCCGAAGGGGCCGGGCCTGTCGAACTGGCTCGACCCGCACGGTCGTGAGGCTCTCGGCGGGCGGCCGTTCGGTGACGGCACGCCGCCGCCTCCGCCGCGCCCGAGCGAGGTGGTCCCCGACGGGCACGGCGCCATCGCCCGCTGATCCCTGCGACGGTTCCTACGGCCGGCGCGGCCGATAGGTGCCGAGGCTCCAGTACACCCCGTGAGGGTCGCGGCAGGTGAACCCGTGCGAGCCGTAGTCCTCGTCGCGGAGTTCGACGGTCACGGTCGCGCGAACGGCCGTGTCGTCGGCCTGCGCCGAGGCGAGCACCCTCTCGTACAGGGCGTCGACGGTGGCGTCGTCGGGAAGCACGAGATAGGCGGTACCCGTGTCGGCGTGCTGGTCGAGCGGAGACCCGCGACCGGTCGATCCGAGCATGACGCCTCCGCCGTACGGCCAGAGCAGGGCTGCGTGGTCGACGCGCTCGCCCTCCCCGTAGACCTCCGTCCCGGCGAACCCGAGGGTGTCCACGAGGAAGCGGATCGCGCCCCGGGCGTCGGTGTAGGCGAAGCACGGCCACACCGAGTCGACGGTGGGTGTGACGGTGGCCGACTGCTGCGGGGAATTCGTTGTGTTCGTCATGCCGTCCAGTGTCGGCGCCGCCACCTCAGTCGTCTTGGACGAATGGGAACACTTCATCCTCGAGCCACCGCGACGGCGGCACGCCGGCCAGGTCGCGCCAGTCGCGGGCGAGGTGTGCTTGATCGTAGAAGCCGCAGACGACGGCGATGTCCGCCAGACGCCGGGTCGGATCGGCACGCAGCATCTTCCGGGACCGGTCGAACCGCGCTACCCGGGCCACCTCTTTCGGCGACAGCCCGAACTCGGCGGTGCACCGATTCGTGAGGTGGCGTCTGCTCCATCCGAGTTCGTCCGCGACGGCACGGACCGGACGGGCAGGATCGGACACCAGCACGTGCCAGGCGTGCGCGAGGTGCCCGTCCGGACCCGTCGACCGGGCAGAGATCAGGCGCCGCGTGAGCACCCGGTCGAGGACGGCGAACCGCTCGTCCCAGGACACGCACGCGGAGATCCGGTCGAACAACTCTCGCCCGTCGGCACCGATGACGTCCTCGAGGTCGACGGCCCACGAGCCGAGTGCGGCAGCGGGCACACCCAGCAGCGCGCGGGCACCCGCCGGGGTGAGGGACAGTTGCATTCCGTGCTGGCGCCCGTCGTGGACGATGGGCACGGGGCGCGTCGACAGACCTCCGGCGAGAGCATCGAAACGCTCCGGGGACCGCCCGTCGCCCCGGGAGAGTTCGACCGGCTCGGAGATCGTGAGGATTACGGTGACCTCCGGAGAGGGCATACCCAGGTGGGTCCCCGGCGGGAAACCGTCGAGCCGATACCCCTCGTACGACCGTACGTAGGGTGTCAGCACGGGCGCCGGACGCCGCCTGGCGCCGTCCGACACCCCGACTGCGGACCCGGTCATGGCACCAGCGTAATGAGAGCAGTCCGGAAGACAAGAGCACCGGAGAACAGGGGCACGATGAGCAGCAAACCAGGCATCGCAGAGGCCTTCATCGTCAAGATGCTGGACAACGGCGCGAAGCTGCAGGGACCTGCGGTGGCGAAGTACGTCGATCTCATGCGTCGCGCACATCCCGACGAGTCCCCGGCGCAGATCATCGAGCGGCTCGAGAAGCAGTTCCTGCTCAGCGTCACGGGCAGCGGGTCGGCGGCAGGCGCGACCGCGGCCTTCCCCGGCGTCGGGACACTCGCGGCCATCGGCGCGGTGGGCGCCGAGACGGCCTTCTTCTTCGAGGCGTCCGCACTGCTCACCCTGGCCATCGCATCGGTGCACGGGATCGAACCCCACAACCACGAACAGCGCCGTGCGCTGGTGCTCGCCGTCTCCCTCGGTGATGCCGGCCGGGAGATCGTCGCGACCGCGACCGGCGCGTCGCTGCGCAACTGGCCCAAGGCACTGACCACCGGCACGGGTGGCACCCAGCTGAAGACGCTGAACAATTCGTTGGTCAAGAAGTTCATCCGCCGGTACGTCGCGAAGCGGAGTCCGTTGCTGATCGGCAAGCTCGTGCCCGCGGGTATCGGTGCCGCCATCGGTGGTGTGGGTAACCGCGCGCTGGGCAAGCGCACGATCCAGCACGCGCGCGACGCCTTCGGCCCTCCCCCGCCCGCGTGGCCCATCGCCCGTCCCGTCCTCCCCGTGAACGGAGAGGCACCGGTCCTCGACGCCGGGGTTCCGGTATCGAAGGACTGACGGTGTCCGCCGACGGGAAGGTGTACGTCCGGGAGTCCGGTGCGGGAGCGCGCACCGTCGTACTGCTGCACGGCTTCTCCGACCACGGTGGTACATGGTGCAAGGTCGCACCGGCGATCGCCGAGCGTCACCGGGTGCTCACGGTCGACCTGCCCGGTTTCGGGCGCAGCGCGCAGCACTGGGAGACACCGGTGCTCGACCACTACGTCGACATCGTGGCCGAACTCGTCGACGACGTGCCCGAGCCGGTGTCGCTGGTCGGGAACTCGCTCGGTGCGGTGACGGCGCTGGTGTTCGCCTCCGTCCACCCGTCCCGCGTCGATCGTGTGGTGCTCGCCGACATGCCGGGGCTCGCCGGGATCCCCCGGTGGTGGACACGCGGCGCACGCATGCCGGTCGAGCTGTCGCGCACGTTGCTGCGTCCGCTGCCCGTCGCGGTGATGCAGCAGGTCATGGGCACCCTGTACGGGCGTGCGGCGGTGCATCGACGGGGCACCTTCGACCGGGCCGTGCGCACGGCGTTCGCGGCGAACTACGCGACGCGCGAGCAGGTCGACACCCTGCTGACGGTCGGCCGGCACGCCATCGGCGAACTCGGCCGGCTGCCGATCCCGGAGATGGTGCACGCCCTCGATATGCCGGCCCTGTTGGTGTGGGGTGCGCGCGACCGGCTGACACCCGCTCACGCCGCGCGGCGCGTGCAGGCCGGCGGCAGGAGACGAGTCGTGATCATCCCCGATGCCGGGCACTGCCCCCAGCTCGACGCCCCGCGCGAATTCCTCGACGCCGTCCTGCCCTTCCTCGGATGACCCGTAAGCTCACGGCGACCGCGGCACGAGCCGCACCCACATCTCGACGACGCGGGGGTCCGTATCCGTGACAGCACCGTCAGCGCAACCGCCGTACGGCACACCCGATCCCCGGGTGCCCTCGGGGGCGCCCGGCGCGGGGATCGCCGTCCACGGCCTGAGCAAGGCGTTCGGCGACCACGCGGCCGTGTCGAATCTGTGGTTCACGGTTCCGCCCGGGTCGATCACAGGTTTCCTCGGTCCCAACGGATCGGGTAAGACCACCACACTCGGCATGATGCTCGGTCTCATCCGGCCGAGTGCCGGCAACGCCGTCGTCGACGGCGTGCCGTTCACGGCCCTGCAGCAGCCGGCGCAGGTCGTCGGTGCCGTGCTGGACGCGCGCAGCGCCCACCCCAAGCACCGGGCGCTGACGCACCTGCAGATCTACTGCGCCGCGATCGGTGTGCCCGACGAGCGGGCGCAGCAGAAGCTCGACCTCGTCGGCCTCGGATCGGTCGCGCGACGCCGCATCGGCGAGTTCTCCCTCGGCATGCGGCAGCGACTCGCCCTGGCGACGGCGCTGCTCGGGCAACCGCGTTATCTGGTGCTCGACGAACCGGCGAACGGACTCGACCCGGAGGGCATGGCCTGGCTGCGTGACTTCCTCCGCGCCTTCGCCGGCAACGGTGGGACCGTGCTGATCTCGAGTCACATCCTGCGGGAGGTCGAACAGATGGCCGATCGTCTCGTGGTCATCGCGAACGGGCACCTGGTCGCGGAGACCTCGATGACGGACCTGCGCGACACCTACCGCTCGCGGGTGTTCGTCGCGTCCTCCGACCCCGCCCGCCTCGCGACGGCGCTCGCCGCAGCGGGGCACACCGATGCCCAGGTGCAGCAGGACGGACGGCTCGCGGTGGTCGGTGCTGCTCCCGACCGCATCGCCGAGATCGCCGGAACCGCGGAGGTGACATTGTTCGGCACGAGTGTCGAGCACGTCGATCTCGAGCAGGTGTACCTGGCGATGACGGCGGGTCGCTACGCGGCCGCTCCGGTTGCGCAGTACCCGGGGCACGGACCCCACCGACCCCAGGCCCAGCAGTACCCGCAGGCCCAGCAGTACCCGCAGTCGCAGTGGGGACAGCCGAACCGACCGCCGACCGGACAAGGAGGCCCCACCGCATGACCGCGCTTCTCACCGCCGAGTTCCGCAAGGTCCTGAGCCTGCGCTACTGGTGGATCCTCGGCATCGCACCGCTGATGGTGGGCCTGTTCTGCGGGGCGCTGACACTGCCGGTCGCGCGGCAACTCGAATACGGCTTCGGCGACGGTGTCGCCGAAGCCGTCGCCGCCGCGGTCGGCATCTCCCTCGCCCTGTCGCTGGTCTTCCTGTTCGCCGCGATCTTCGGCGCGGTGGCGACCGGCAGCGAGTTCGCGCACCGCACGATCATGACGACCTTCCTCACCACGAGCGGCCGCGATCGGGTCGTCGGTGTGAAGCTCGCGACCGTTGCCGTGATCGGATTGCTGTACTGCATCGTCACGGAACTCGCGGCGGCCGCGACGCTCGTGCTGTTCGGAGGCGGCTTCGAGGGCGCCGACCTCGGATCGGTCGTCCAGGTGCTGGGCATCGGCCTGTTCTGCGCGCTGATGTGGTCGCTCATCGGAGCCGGGCTCGGCCTGCTCACACGGTCCACGACGGGCAGTGTGCTCGCGATCTGCGCATGGGTGCCGTTCGGTGAACTGATCGTCTCGCTCGTCCTGCACGGTCTCGGTCTCGGGGCACTCGCGTCGTACCTGCCGGCACAGGCCACCTGGTACGTGCTGTTCTCGGCGGTGTCGATGCCCGAGGACGTGACGCTGGAGATGACGTGGCCGCTGGCACCGCTGGTCCTGGTCCTCTGGACCGTGATGCTGGGCGGTCTCGGCTGGTGGCGGACCCGAACCGCCGACATCGTCTGACGCACCTCCCTGCGCAGCGACCGTCTGCGACCGGCTCCGACCCGGTCTGTCGTCGCGCGGCGCTAATGTCGGTTCGATGGCACACGACCCGATTCCGCGCACACCGGGATGGATTTCCCGGCTCGTCGCCGAATGCCTGAAACACCGCAGAACAGCCGTGGGGGCGCTGGCCGTCACCGTGGTCGCCGCCCTGATCGACATCACCTTTCCGCTGCTGACGAAAGTCGCGGTCGACAGCGCGACCGGACAGGGCGAGGTGCCCGCCGACGACCTGCGTCTGATCGGTCTCGCCGCGGGGGCGATCGCGGCCGGCGCGGTGATCCGGTTCGGCTGCCAGTACGGGCGGCGCATGCTCGCCGGACGCCTGTCGCTCGACGTGCAGCACGACCTGCGGTTGCGTCTGCTCGGCTCGCTCCAACGTCTCGACGGCCACGGTCAGGACCGCATCCGCACCGGTCAGGTGGTTTCGCGGTCCATCACCGACCTGCAGCTCGTCCAGGGTCTGCTCGCGATGGTGCCGATGTCGGCGGGAGCGCTGCTGCAGTTCGTGCTCGCGCTGGTGATCATGATGTCGCTCTCGCCCCTGCTCACGCTGGTCGCGGTGGTCACGGTCCCGATCATCGGCGGCCTCGTCCGGGTGGTGCGCCCGAAGCTGTTCGCCGCGACGTGGTCGGCGCAACAGCGCGCGGCCGATCTCGCCCAGCACGTCGAGGAGACCGTCACCGGGGTGCGGGTCGTGAAGGGATTCGGCCAGGAGTCCCGCGCCGTCGACCAGCTCGAGGAGCACGGTCGCCGGTTGTACGCGGAGCGTCTGCGCGCGGCCCGGATCAATGCGTGGTTCTCGGCACCGCTGGGTGCCATCCCGCAGTTCGGGCTCGTCGCCACGATCGCGCTCGGCGGCTGGCTCGCCCTCGACGGTGGGATCACCGTGGGTACCTTCGTGGCGTTCACCGCCTATGTGGCGACGATGACGGCGACGACCCGCACGCTGTCGCAGGTCGTGATCATGGCGCAGTTGTCCCGCGCCGCCGTGGAGCGGGTGTACGAGGTGATCGACACCGAACCCGACGTCGCCGATCCCCCGCATCCCGTCGCGCTGCCCGACGGTCCGCTCGGGGTGCACCTGAAGGATGTGACGTTCGGTTTCGACGACGACCGGGACGTGCTGCGCGGGCTCGACCTGGAGATCGCACCCGGCGAGACCGTCGCGATCGTCGGTCCGGCGGGCTCGGGCAAGACCGTTCTCTCGCTGCTGCTCCCCCGTTTCTACGCGCCACGCCACGGGTCGGTGTGCCTGACCGCCGACGGGCACGACATCGACGTCGCCACCCTCCGCGCCGACGACCTGCGCGGTGCGGTCGGTCTCGTCTTCGACGAGCCGTTCCTGTTCTCCGACTCGGTCGCGTCCAACATCGCGCTCGGCCGGCCCGACGCGTCGGACGACGAGATCCGGGCCGCTGCGGCAGCGGCGCGCGCCGACGACTTCGTCGACGCGCTGCCCGAGGGCTACGACACCGTCGTCGGCGAACGCGGCCTGACGCTCTCCGGTGGGCAGCGACAGCGCGTCGCGCTGGCACGGGCCCTGCTCGTCGATCCGCGGGTGCTGATCCTCGACGACGCCACCTCCGCGGTCGACGCCGAGACGGAGGCCGCGATCTACGGCGCGCTGCGGGCCGGCCGGCGACGCACGACGCTCGTGCTCGCCCATCGGCGATCGACGCTCGCGCTCGCAGACCGGGTCGCCGTGCTCGACGACGGGCGCATCGTCGACATCGGGACGGTCGACGAACTCGACGAACGCAGTCCCGTCTTCCGGCGTCTGCTCTCGACCGACGAGGACGTCGTGCCGGATGCGGAGCGTCCGGTGGCGGCCGGCGAGTTGTGGCCGGAGGGCCACGAGGACGAGCCGTCCGGCGCCGTCGTCGACACGGCGGCCCCCGGTGGTGGTCGTGGCGGACCGGGGGGCGGTGGTCGCGGCGGACCGATGCCGGGGGCGCTCGGCGCGGTGGCCCCGACACCGGAACTGCGCGCCGCGGTCGCGGCCCTCCCCCCCGCCACCGAGACCCCGGGGAGCGATCCGGCCCTGCAGTCCGACTCCCTGCGCCTGCCCGACCCGCAGTTCCGGTTGTGGACGACGCTGCGCCCGGTGCGTGCCCTGCTCGCGCTCGTCGTGCTGTGCCTGGCGGTGGAGTCGCTGACGAGCATCGCGTTCCCGTCGCTCGTGCGGTTCGCCGTCGACCGCGGGGTGACCCCGGGCGAGCCGTCGCGGTTGTGGCAGGCGACCGCCGCGGGTGTGGTCCTCGCGCTGCTCGGCTGGATCGCGGTCGCGATCCTCACCGTGCTCACCGCGCGCGCGGGCGAGCGGGTGCTGTTCGGGCTGCGCGTGCGCTCGTATGCACACCTGCAGCGACTCGGACTCGACTATTACGAACGCGAACTGTCGGGCCGGATCATGACCCGGATGACGACCGATGTGGACGCGTTGTCGCAGTTCATCCAGACCGGCCTGTCCACCGCGGTGGTGGCGGTGCTGACGCTCACCGGCATCTCGGTCGCGTTGATCGCGACCGATCTGTCCCTGGCCCTGGTGGTGCTGGCGGTGCTGCCCGTCCTGGTGGTCGCGACCTTGTGGTTCCGGAAGATCTCCGGGACGGCATACGCGCAGTCCCGCGAACGCATATCCGTGGTGAACGCGGATTTCCAGGAGAACGTCACGGGTCTGCGCGCCGCGCAGGCCTACCGCCGGGAGGAGACCGCCGCCCGTCGTTTCGCCGAGCGCGCGGAGGCCTATCGGCGCAGCCGCCTGCGCTCGCAACGGGCGATCTCGCTGTACTTCCCGTTCATCACCTTCCTGTCCGACCTCGCGCTCGCCGCAGTCGTCTTCGTCGGGGCGCGCGAGGTGGCGTCGGGTGCGGTCGGCCCGGGTGTGCTGATCGCGTTCGTGCTGTACCTGAACCTGCTGTTCGCACCCATCCAGCAGTTGTCGCAGGTCTTCGACGGCTACCAGCAGGCGAGGGTGGGTCTGCACCGGATCGGCGACCTCCTGCGGACCGAGAGTTCGCTCGAGTCGGCGCAGGAGGGCACGGTGGCCGTCACCGGGCACCTCCGCGGCGACGTCCACCTGAGGGAGGTCGGTTTCCGGTACCGCGAGGCCGAACGCGAAGCCCTGAGCGGGGTGGACCTGAGGATCCCGGCCGGGTCGACGGTCGCTCTGGTGGGCCGGACCGGCGCCGGGAAGTCGACGGTCGTCAAGTTGCTCGCGAGGTTCTACGACCCCACTTCGGGCTCGGTGCGGGTGGACGAGACCGATCTGCGCCGGTACCGCCTGCGCGACTATCGCGGCCGGCTCGGCGTCGTTCCGCAGGAGGCGCACCTGTTCACGGGCACGGTGGCGACCAACATCGCGTACGGCCGGCCCGACGCATCACGCGAGGAGATCGAGGCTGCCGCGCGGGCCGTCGGGGCGCTCGACATGGTCGCGGGGCTCTCCGGCGGCATGAATCATCCGGTGGGTGAGCGCGGGCAGGGTCTGTCGGCGGGCCAGCGGCAACTCATCGCGCTCGCGCGCGCAGAACTGGTGGACCCCGACCTGCTGCTGCTCGACGAGGCCACCGCGACCCTCGATCCCGCCACCGAGAAGGCGGTGCTCGAGGCGGGTGCGCGGGTGGCGCGTTCGCGAACGGCCGTAGTGGTGGCGCACCGTCTCGCGACCGCCGCTCGCGCCGATCTCGTGGTCGTCATCGACGACGGCCGTATCGTCGAGTGCGGGCCCCACGACGAACTGCGCCGAGCGGGAGGTCTGTACACCACTTTGTGGCAACTCGCTACCGGTGGTCTCGTTCCGGAGGAGCCCGAGGCCTTGCTCACATCTGCAACGGAAGGATCGAACATGAGATCGTCCTCACGTTTGTAACGGGGTGCGCGCTGCGCCGATGCACCTTTGAGGGAATAATCGGCTCTCGAGAACCGTCATCGATGGAGACCCCATCGCACCAGATTGTGAGCTAGCCCACCGACATGAGCGGTCAGTTCGGATCGTCACATGCCACGGGCTAGCCTCATATTCACAGGCGCTCCGATCGGGTACCGAAGAAAGAAACGAGGCGAACAACTGCCGTGAGCAGCAGCTCTACATCACAGTTCGGACAGAACCAGTGGTTGGTTGACGAGATGTACCAGCGCTTCCAGGACGACCCGTCGTCCGTGGACGCGAGTTGGCACGAATTTCTGACCGACTATTCGCCGGAAGCTGCGGTGGCCGGAGGTACCAACGGCTCCGACACCGCCACGACCGAGAAGCCCGCGCCGAGCACCGCATCTGCGCCGAGTTCCTCCGCTTCGGCCCCCACCGAGCCCGCACCGAAGGCCCAGGCCGCGCCGGCGAAGCCCGCACCGAAGGCCGAGACCAAGCCTGCAACCCAGCCGAAGGCCCAGGCCGCGCCGGCGAAGCCGGCCCCGAAGCCGGCAGCTGCCCCGTCGGCCCCGGCCGCCGAGGAGAAGAAGGTTCTGCGCGGCGCCGCTGCTGCCGTTGCGAAGAACATGAACGCCTCGCTGTCGATCCCGACGGCCACCAGTGTTCGCGCGGTCCCCGCGAAGTTGATGTTCGACAACCGCATCGTCATCAACAACCATCTCGCCCGCACCCGGGGCGGCAAGGTCTCGTTCACCCACATCCTCGGTTACGCGATCGTCCAGGCGGTCAAGGCGTTCCCGAACATGAACAACCACTTCGCCGAGATCGACGGCAAGCCGAACCTGGTCGTGCCGCAGCACACCAACCTCGGTCTCGCCATCGACCTGCCGGGCAAGAACGGCCAGCGTTCGCTCGTGGTGGCCGCCATCAAGAACTGCGAGACGATGAACTTCGCGCAGTTCTATTCGGCCTACGAGGACATCGTGCGCCGCGCCCGCGACGGCAAGCTCACCGGCGACGACTTCTCGGGTGTCACGATCTCGCTGACCAACCCGGGCGGCATCGGCACCGTGCACTCGGTTCCGCGTCTGATGCAGGGCCAGGGCGCGATCATCGGCGCCGGTGCGATGGAGTACCCCGCCGAGTTCCAGGGCGCGTCCGACGAGCGGATCGCCGAGATGGGGATCGGCAAGCTGCTGACGCTCACCTCCACCTACGACCACCGCGTGATCCAGGGCGCGGAGTCGGGTGAGTTCCTGAAGAAGATCCACGAGCTGCTCATCAGCGACGACTTCTACGACGGCGTCTTCCACACCCTGCACATCCCCTACGAGCCGGTCCGCTGGCGCAAGGACGTGCCGGAAGGCCTCGTCGACAAGCACACCCGTGTGCTCGAGCTCATCGCCGCCTACCGCAGCCGCGGCCACCTCATGGCCGACACCGATCCGTTGCAGTTCGTGCGCGACAAGTTCCGCTCGCATCCCGACCTCGACGTCACGACCCACGACCTGACACTGTGGGATCTCGATCGCGAGTTCAACGTCGGCGGCTTCCACGGCCGCCAGAAGATGAAGCTGCGCGACGTGCTGTCGGTGCTGCGCGACGCGTACTGCCGCCACGTCGGTGTCGAGTACACCCACATCCTCGAGCCCGAGCAGCAGCAGTGGCTGCAGGAGCGCGTCGAGGCGCACCACGTCAAGCCGACGGTCGCCCAGCAGAAGTACATCCTGAGCCGCCTCAACGCCGCCGAGGCGTTCGAGACGTTCCTGCAGACCAAGTACGTCGGTCAGAAGCGCTTCTCGCTCGAGGGAGCCGAGTCGGTCATCCCGATGATGGACGCGATCATCGACCAGGCCGCCGAGCACACGCTCGACGAGGTCGCCATCGCGATGCCGCACCGTGGCCGCCTGAACGTGCTCGCCAACATCGTCGGCAAGCCGTACTCGCAGATCTTCTCCGAGTTCGAGGGCAACCTGAACCCGGCCGCAGCTCACGGTTCCGGCGACGTGAAGTACCACCTCGGCGCCGAGGGCACCTACATCCAGATGTTCGGCGACAACGACATCAAGGTCTCGCTCACCGCGAACCCCTCGCACCTCGAGGCGGTCAACCCGGTGCTCGAGGGCCTCGTCCGCGCCAAGCAGGACATCCTCGACAAGGGCGAGGACGGCTTCACCGTCCTGCCGCTGCTGCTGCACGGCGACGCTGCGTTCGCCGGTCAGGGTGTCGTGGCGGAGACCCTCAACCTCGCACTGCTGCGCGGCTACCGCACCGGCGGCACCGTGCACATCGTCGTCAACAACCAGGTGGGCTTCACCACCGCGCCGGAGCACTCGCGTTCGTCCGAGTACTGCACCGACGTGGCGAAGATGATCGGTGCGCCGATCTTCCACGTCAACGGCGACGATCCCGAGGCCTGCGTGTGGGTCGCGAAGCTCGCCGTGGACTTCCGCGAGAAGTTCCACAAGGACGTCGTCATCGACATGATCTGCTACCGCCGTCGCGGTCACAACGAGGGCGACGACCCGTCGATGACCCAGCCCGCGATGTACGACGTGATCGACACCAAGCGCAGCGTCCGCAAGAGCTACACCGAGGCACTGATCGGCCGCGGCGACATCTCGCTCAAGGAAGCGGAAGACGCCCTGCGCGACTACCAGGGACAGCTCGAACGCGTCTTCAACGAAGTCCGCGAACTCGAGAAGTACCAGCCGGAGCCGTCGGAGTCGGTCGAGCTCGACCAGACCCCGCCCAAGCGTCTCGACACCTCCGTCGACCGTTCGGTGCTCGAGCGGATCGGCGACGCCTTCGCCGAGGCACCCGAGGGCTTCACCGTCCACCCGCGCGTCAAGCCGGTGCTCGAGAAGCGTCGCGAGATGTCGCGCAACGGCAAGATCGACTGGGCGTTCGCCGAGTTGCTCGCGTTCGGTTCGCTGGCCGAGGAAGGCGCCCTGGTGCGTCTGGCCGGTCAGGACTCGCGTCGCGGCACGTTCACGCAGCGCCACTCGGTCATCATCGACCGCAAGACCGGCGACGAGTACAGCCCGCTGGCTTCGCTGGCCACCCAGGCCGGCAACGGCGGTCGCTTCATGGTCTACGACTCGGCGCTGACCGAGTTCGCGGGTCTGGGCTTCGAGTACGGCTACTCGGTGGGCAACCCCGACGCGCTCGTGCTGTGGGAGGCGCAGTTCGGCGACTTCGTCAACGGTGCGCAGTCCATCATCGACGAGTTCATCTCGTCCGGTGAGGCCAAGTGGGGGCAGCTCTCCGACGTCGTGCTGCTGCTGCCGCACGGCCACGAGGGCCAGGGTCCCGACCACACCTCGGGTCGCATCGAGCGCTGGTTGCAGCTGTGCGCCGAGGGCTCGATGACGGTCGCGGTTCCGTCGACCCCGGCGAGCTACTTCCACCTGCTGCGTCGTCACCACCTCGACGGCATCCGGCGCCCGCTGGTGGTGTTCACGCCGAAGTCGATGCTGCGCAACAAGGCCGCGGTCAGCAACGTCGAGGACTTCACGCAGGGCAAGTTCCGTTCGCTGCTCGAAGAGGTTCCCTACGAGGAGGGCACGGCCGACCGGTCGAAGGCCACCCGCGTGCTGCTGACCTCCGGCAAGATCTACTGGGAGCTGCTGGCGAAGAAGCAGAAGGAAGGTCGTGACGACGTCGCGATCGTGCGCATCGAGCAGCTGTACCCGGTGCCGCGTCGTCGCATCGCCGAGACCCTCGAGCAGTACCCGAACGCGTCCGAGTTCTTCTGGGTGCAGGAGGAGCCGGCGAATCAGGGTGCGTGGCCGTTCCTCGGCCTCGCCCTGCCGGAACTGCTGCCCGAGAAGCTCAGCGGGATCAAGCGCGTGTCGCGTCGTGCGATGTCGGCACCGTCGTCCGGTTCGAGCAAGGTCCACGCTGTCGAGCAGCAGGAGATCCTCGAGAAGGCCTTCGGTCGCTAGAAGCCCCGTTTCGGACCCTTCGGGCCCGTGACGGTTCTCATGTGAGCCGGGTCGGTCGTCCCCTTCAGGGGCGATCGACCCGGCTCACGCCTTTTCCGGGGTGTTTCGGCCCGGACGTGACGGGCACCCTTCCGGAGACCCCCGATCGCGTCCTGCGAGGAGCTACCGATGGCGAACCGGACCGTGGCCGACTACCTGTTGCACCGCCTGCGCGAATGGGGGGTGGACCACGTCTTCGGCTATCCCGGGGACGGCATCAACGGGATTCTCGCCGCCTGGACCCGCACCGGCAACGATCCGGTCTTCGTGCAGTCGCGGCACGAGGAGATGAGTGCCTTCGAGGCGGTCGGCTACGCGAAGTTCACGGGCAGGCCCGGGGTGTGCATGGCCACCTCGGGCCCCGGCGCGATCCACCTGCTCAACGGGCTCTACGACGCGAAACTCGACCACGTGCCGGTGGTGGCGATCGTGGGCCAGACCGACCGCTCGGCGATGGGCGGGTCGTACCAGCAGGAAGTGGACCTGCACACGCTGTACAAGGATGTGGCGTCGGCCTTCGTGGAGACGGTGACGGTGCCCGAGCAGTTGCCCAACGTCCTCGACCGGGCGATGCGCACCGCCATCGCGTACCGCACGCCGACGGCGGTGATCATCCACGGCGACGTGCAGGAACTCGACTACGCCCCGCCCGGCCACGAGTTCAAGATGGTGCCGTCGAGCATCGGTTTCGACCGGCCCCGCGTCGCGCCGGACGACGACGCGATCGCACGTGCCGCCGACGTACTCAACGCGGGGAACAAGGTCGCGATGCTCGTCGGCAGCGGTGCTCGCGGCGCCCGGGCGCAACTCGAGCAGGTTGCGGATCTGCTCGGCGCGGGAGTGGCGAAGGCCCTGTTGGGCAAGGACGTGCTGCCCGACGACCTGCCGTGGGTCACCGGATCGATCGGACTGCTGGGAACCCGCCCCACCCACGAGATGATGACGGAGTGCGACACGCTGCTCATCGTCGGCTCGAGTCTCCCCTACAGCCAGTTCCTTCCGGAATACGAGCAGGCACGCAGCGTGCAGATCGACATCGACGCGCGCATGATCGGGATGCGCTATCCGAACGAGGTCAACCTCGTTGCCGATGCCGAGGCGGCGCTCGACGCGCTCATCCCCCTGCTCCGGCGTAAAGAGGACCGTTCGTGGCGCGAAGGCATCGAGCAGAACGTGCAGCGCTGGTGGCAGATCATGGGGCAGCAGGCCGAGGTGGAGACGGAGTTCGTCAACCCGCTGCGGATGTTCGCCGAGGCCTCACCGCGGCTGCCCGACAACGCGATCGTCACCGCCGATTCGGGTTCGGCCGCCAACTGGTATGCGCGCCAACTGCGGTTCCGCGGCGACATGCGCGGTTCGCTGTCGGGCACCCTCGCGACGATGGGACCGGCCGTGCCGTACGGAATCGGCGCGAAGTTCGGGCACCCCGACCGTCCGGTGATCGCCTTCGCCGGCGACGGTGCGATGCAGATGAACGGCATGGCCGAACTGATCACCATCCAGCGGTACCGGCAGCAGTGGGCGGATCCGCGGCTCGTCGTCGCGATCATCCACAACAATGATCTCAACCAGGTGACCTGGGAAATGCGTGCGATGGGCGGGGCACCGAAATTCGCGGAGTCCCAGTCGCTTCCGGACGTCGACTACGCCGCCTTCGCGCGCAGCCTCGGGCTGGGCGGCGAAACCGTGAAGTCCTCGGACGAGATGGGCCCGGCCTGGGATCGCGCCCTGGCTGCGGATCGTCCGACGGTGCTCGACGTGTACACCGATCCGGACATGCCGCCGATCCCGCCGCACGCGACGTGGGAACAGTTCACCGACGTCGCCAAGGCCGTCCTGTCCGGTGACGAGAACCGTTGGGGATTCGTGAAACAGGGCGTCAAGACGAAGCTGCAGGAGTACCTTCCCGGGCACGACCGCTGAGATCGCCCCCGGCGTGATCCTGGAGCGAATGTGCCGCCAGGGCCACGCCGGACAGCGCAGCGATGGCCAGCTCGACGAACTCGTCGCGGGTGAGTTCGGGGTCGCGCAGCCACGCGATGGTCGTGTCCTCGACGAAGGCCACCCACCCACGGACCGCGAGTCGCACGGCGGGGGCCGGTTCGATCCCGATGGCGGGCAGGTGCGCGACGGTCCGCTCGACCATCGCCGTGCGGGTGTCCTCGAACGCCGCGCGCATGTCGGGATCGCCGCTGGTGGCGCCGCGCAGGATCGACACGTACATGTCGCGGCGCCGGGTGACGTAGTCGACGTACGCGACGAGCGTGCCCCGCAGCATCTCGACGGGTTCGAGGTCCTCGTCCGGCGCGGTGTACTCGACGAGGTCCCGGCCGACACACCGCACGAGTTCGACGTGAAAGTCGTGCTTCGAGGCGAAGTAGTGGAACAGCAGGCCCTTCGAGACCCCGGCCCGGTCGGCGACCTCCTCCACGGAGATCTGCTCGAGCGGCCGCTCGGCGAGCAACTCGAGCCCCTGTCCGATCAGCTGGGCCCGGCGTTGCGCGGGACCGAGGCGGGTCCGGCGGGGTTCGGGACTGTCTTCTGCCACGCCCCCCATGCAAACACCGTTATTGAATTATGGTCAACAAGTGTTGACCAGGTCACTGGAACGCTCTAGCCTCAAGTACATGAGTCTTCCGGTTACAGATACCGTCGCCGACGCGAAGATCCGTCAGGTCGACACGCTGATCATCGGCAGCGGGTTCGCCGGGCTCGGTGCGGCCATCCGACTGTCGCAGGCAGGCAAGGACTTCCTCGTACTCGAACGCGCGTCCGAGGTGGGCGGCACCTGGCGCGACAACACCTACCCCGGCGCCGCGTGCGACGTGCCGTCGAATCTCTACTCCTACTCCTTCGCCCTCAACCCGGGCTGGACGCGCTCGTTCTCGCCGCAACCGGAGATCCAGGAGTACATCCGCTCCGTCGCCGACCGGTACGACGTCCGGCGCCGCACCGTCTTCGGATGCGACGTGCAGTCGGCCCGCTGGAACACCGCGACGCACCGCTGGGACGTGTCCACCACACGCGGGCGGTACAGCGCCAAGGTCATGATCTCCGCGGTGGGCGCACTGTGCGAGCCGTCGCTGCCCGACATCGAGGGCATCGCCGGCTTCGAAGGCGAGATCTTCCATTCGGCCCGGTGGAACCACGACGCCGATCTCGCCGGCAAGCGGGTCGCTGTCATCGGCACCGGAGCCTCCGCCATCCAGATCGTGCCGGCCATCGCGGGCACCGTCGGACACCTCGACGTCTACCAGCGCACGGCACCGTGGATCCTTCCCCGCTTCGACCGCGAGTACACCGCGCCCGAGCGATTCGCCTTCCGGTACGTCCCCGGCTTCCAGCGCCTCTCGCGTGCCCTGCAGTACACCGCCCGTGAGACCCAGGTCGTGGGCCTGGCCAAGGCACAGGCCTTCATGAAGCCGCTCGAACTCGCCGCGCGCCTCCAGGTCCGCCGGCAGATCCGCGACAAGGAACTGCGACGGAAGGTCACGCCGAACTACGGCATCGGCTGCAAGCGCATGCTGATCTCGAACAACTACTATCCCGCGCTCGACCGGCCGAACGTCGATCTCGTCACCGACGGCATCGCCCGCGTCACCCCGCGCGGCATCGTCACGAAAGACGGCACCGAACGCGAGGTCGATGCGATCGTCGTCGCGACCGGCTTCCACGTCACCGATTCCCCGACCTTCGCCGGTATCTTCGGCAAGGACGGCCGTTCACTGGCCGAGGTCTTCGACGAGACCGGCATGCAGGGGTACAAGGGCAGCTCGGTCGCCGGTTTCCCCAACCTGTTCTTCCTCGTCGGCCCGAACACCGGACTCGGCCACACCTCGATGGTGTACATGATCGAGTCGCAGCTCGGCTATGTCGTCGACGCGATCCGCACGATCGACCGCAATCGCATCGGCACGGTCGAGGTCCGCGAGGACGTGCAGGACGAGTACAACCGCGAGCTGCAGCGCGCGATGCGCTCGAGCGTGTGGAACAACGGCGGGTGTGCGAGCTGGTATCTCGACAAGCACGGCAACAACACCACGCTGTGGCCGGGATTCACCTTCGAATTCCGTCGCATCACAAGGCGATTCGACCTCGACGCGTACCGCAGCGTTGCCGGGTCGGATCTCCCCGTCGCCACCGACCGTCCCGCGCAGGAGCGCACGTCCCGAGAGGCAGCAGTTCGATGAGTGATGTCGCAGGCCGGGTCGTGGTCGTCACGGGAGCGGGTTCCGGGATCGGGCGGGCCCTCGTGCTCGCCCTCGCCGCCGAGGGCGCCCGACTGGCGATCTCGGACGTCGACACCGCCGGACTCGAGGAGACCGCCCGTCGCGCACGGGATCTCGGCGCCGAGGTGAAGGCCGACCATCTCGACGTCACCCAGCGGGAGAAGGTCCTCGAGTACGCCGAGCAGGTCGCCGCCCACTTCGGTGCGGTCCACCAGGTGTACAACAACGCGGGCATCGCCTATCACGGCGACCTCGAGCGCACCGAGTTCAAGGACATCGAGCGCGTGATGGACGTCGACTTCTGGGGAGTCGTCAACGGCACCAAGGCTTTCCTGCCGTACCTCATCGCGTCCGGTGACGGCCACCTGATCAACGTCTCGAGCCTGTTCGGCCTGCTGAGCATCCCGGGCCAGGCGGCATACAACTCGGCGAAGTTCGCGGTGCGCGGCTTCACGGAGGCGGTGCGGCAGGAGATGCTCGTCGCCCGGCATCCCGTGCAGGTCACGTGCGTGCATCCCGGTGGCATCAAGACCGCGATCGCGCGCAACGCCGCCGTCCCGGACGGCGACGACCAGGCGACCTTCGCGGAGTTCTTCGACCGCAAGCTCGCGCGCACGACCCCCGAGGACGCGGCGAAGACCATCCTCGCCGGTGTGCGGAAGAACAAGGCCCGCGTACTCGTCGGCGCCGACGCGAAGCTGCTCGACGCCTTCGTCCGTGTGGCCGGACCGGCCTATCAGCGTGTCGTCGCCACCGTGACCTCCCGGGTCGTGCCGAAGGGATAGGCTGCGGCATGCCTCCGACACCCCAGTTGTCACCGCGGGTGGCGCGTACCGCGCTGCGGCCTCTCTTCCGTGCCCTGCTGTCACCGCGCTGGTCGTTCGCCACGCAACGCCGACTGCTCGACCTCGCCGCGCCGTTGCAGTTCCTCCCGAAGGACACCGTGGTGCGCCCGATCCGTCTGGCGGGACGCCCCGCCGAGCGGATCACCGTGGGCGCCACCGAGCGAACCACCGCGATCCTGTACCTGCACGGCGGCGCGTACACCGGTGGATCGCTCGCCACACACCGCTCACTCGCGGCGCATCTCGCCGCGGCGGCGGAGTCGGCCGTGTACGTCCTCGACTACCGGCTCGCTCCCGAGCATCCCTATCCGGCGGCGCCGAACGACGCCGAAGCGGCCTATCTCGAACTCGTCGGCGAGCACGGCTTCGAGGTGTCGGGCACCGCGATCGCCGGCGACTCCGCCGGCGGTGGTCTCGCGGCGGCCACCGCGCGCCGGCTCATCGACCGGCACGCGATCACCCCGCCCGCGCTCGGGTTGCTGTCGCCGTGGACCGATCCGGCCGCCCGCGACCTGCCCGACGTGAACGACGTCGTCCTCAACAAGGGTTGGGTGTACTCCTCGGCCGAGGCGTATCTGGCCGGGGGCGATCCCACCGATCCCGGTTACGCGCCCATGCACGCCGATCCCACGGGGCTGCCGCCGACGCTCATCCAGGTGGGCACCGCGGAGATGTTCTACCCGCAGGTCCGGCGGTACGCCGAGAAACTCCGGACGGCGGGCGTCGACGTCACGTTCGTCGCGCAGCCCGAATTGTGGCACGTCGCGCCGTTGCAGGCGTCGCTCGTTCCCGAGGCCGCCGCGGCGATCAGCGACTTCGGTGTGTTCCTCCGGCAGCGGATGGGCACCCGCACGGGCTGAGCACCGGGCGTCCGCGATCAGCTGTGTTCGGCGAGCCATTCCTCGGCGACGGACCGGGGATCCTCGCCGGCGTCGAGTCGCGCGCGCAGTTCGGTGAGATCGCTCGTCGTCAGCTCTCCGGCGATGGTCCGCAACGCGTCGAGCTGCGCCTCGTCGAGGGTGCCCTTGCGGAAGACCGGGACGACGTTCTGGGCGGGCAGTACCGGTGCCGGGGCGTCGTCTGCCTTCGTGTCGTCCTGCGGGGCGCGGTCGGGTGCGTCGGGCACGGTGCTCACAGGCGAATCCGCATCGATCTCCGCGAGAGCGGGTGACGTCGTGGTGGTTCCGACGACGGTACCGGGTTCGGATGCGACGGCGACCGACTGCGCATCCTCGATCCGCCGTACCTCGCGCGGACGGCAGCCGGCGCGTTCGAGCGCGTCGAGTCCACCCGCGGAGCCGAAGTCCTCGGTCAGCGCGAACGTCAGCTCGGGGCACCGGTCGACGAGGTCGGCCACCCGGCTCACCGACCACTGCGCGAGCCGTTCGCGGTCGGCGAGCAGAACCGCGCGGTCCTGCGCCGACGCGTAATCGGAGATGGTCAGCTCGTCGGGCAGCGCCCGCGCGAGCGCCTCGAAGACGTCCTCTGCGTCGGTGGAGTCGGAACCCGGGTCGTAGGACGCGAGCAGACGTCCCGTGTAACCGGGGATCAGTGTGAGCTCGGCGGCGTCGAGTGCTGCGGGCGGATCGGCGACGCCGGAGCGCACCTGTACGTCGATCCCGCTGCCGCGCAGGGCTCCTGTGTACAGGTGCGCGAGCAGCTCCTCGTCGGGTCGCTCCCCCGCGCCGACGATCACCGTCGCCGACGGCGCCGCCCCGTCGAGGACGGGCGACGCGCATCCCTGGAGCACGGCCGCCACCGCGCATGCGGTGAGCACTGTCGCCGCGACCGGCCGGGTCGGTCTCGATTCGTTCGCCACGGCGGCCATTGTCGCCCACCGGGCTCCTGCCACCCGCGCCTGCCCACCCCCCGGCCTCCCCGGCCTCCCAACCGACAGGACGCCGAACGCCCCGGTCCGGAACCCTTGTGCGGTTCGGATCGGGGCGTTCGGTGCGATCTCGCCGGGAGCGAATCCCTAGTCGGCGACACCTTCGGCCTTCGCCGCGGCCGCGACGGCCTCGGCGACGGCGGGTGCCACACGCGGATCGAGCGGGCTCGGGACGATCTTGTCCGCGGCCAGTTCGTCACCGACGACCGAGAGGATGGCCTCGGCGGCGGCGAGTTTCATGCCCTCGGTGATGCGGCGGGCACCGGCGTCGAGCGCCCCCTTGAACACACCGGGGAAAGCCAGCACGTTGTTGATCTGGTTCGGGAAGTCGCTGCGACCCGTCGCGACGATCGCGGCGTGCTTGTGGGCGATGTCGGGGTGGATCTCCGGATCCGGGTTCGACATCGCGAAGATGATGGAGTCGTCGGCCATCGTCGCGACGATCTCCTCGGGCACGGTGCCCGACGACACGCCGAGGTAGACGTCGGCGCCGTCGAGCGCCTCGGTGATGCCGCCCTTGCGGCCCTCGGGGTTGGTGCGGGCGGCCAGGTCGGTCTTGATCTCGCCGAGATCGGTGCGGTCGGCGGAGATGATGCCCTTCGAATCGAGCACCACCACGTCACGCGCACCGGCGGCGAGCAGGATGTTGGTGCACGCCACGCCGGCAGCGCCGGCGCCGGAGATCACGATGCGCAGGTCGGCGATGTCGCGTCCCTGCACCTTCAGCGCGCCCTTGAGTGCGGCCAGGGCGACGATCGCGGTGCCGTGCTGGTCGTCGTGCATGACGGGGCAGTCGAGCGCCTCGATGACGCGCTTCTCGATCTCGAAGCAGCGCGGGGCGGAGATGTCCTCGAGGTTGACGGCACCGAAGGACGGACGCAGCCGGACGAGGGTCTCGACGATCTCGTCGGGATCGGTGGTGTCGAGCACCAGCGGAATGGAGTTCAGGCCGGCGAACTTCTTGAACAGCGCCGACTTGCCCTCCATCACGGGCAGCGAGGCGCGGGCGCCGATGTTGCCGAGACCGAGGACCGCGGTGCCGTCGGACACGACGACGACCAGGCGGTTCGTCCAGGTGTACCGGTCGACCAGGGTCTCGTCGGCAGCGATGGCGCGGCAGACCCGGGCGACACCGGGGGTGTACGCGATGGACAGATCGCGCTGGTTCTCGAGCGGCGCGGTCAACTCGACCGAGAGCTTGCCGTCGACGTGACCCGAGAAGATCTCCTCGTCCGTCAACTCGAGCTTCTGAGGGGTAGGTGCATCAGACACAATTGACACGATGACACTCCTGCGTGTGCCGAGTCGACCTCTGGACTCGGTGGCTGCGAAAACACCGCAGTCCCATGCATTTCACATCGATCCATGCATCGAGTCTGCAGCGCTTCGCCAAGGACATTGGTTGAAGCTTCCGGGCGCGATCACGACTGCCGCTGTACAAGGTTGTACGGCTTCCGGAACGTGATGGAGCCGGGGCGGGTGGCCCTGGCATCGAGCCCTGGGTGATCGAGCCCCGGGTGGGTCTGCCATCCTTCGTCCGAGTCCGGGGTATTCCGGCTTTCGGATTGCCGTAAGTTTGCCACCTTCGCAGACGAACAATCAAATCGGCATCGATTGCGAAGGTCTCACGGTTTTGTCGTCTCACCTGTGAGTTTACGTGCCGGGACCACGGCCCCGACGGCACATCGACACGAATTTCCGCAGTTACACGACGGCTACCGGCGGGTAGCGGTGATGGCACTCGGAGCCGTCATCCCCACCACTGGGTGAGCAACAGAATCGATGCAGTGAAGATCACCACAGCACTCGACAGGAGAGCCGCGCCACCGGACCGGCGATCCGCCGTCACCTGCGCGATCAGGGCCACGAGCGAGGCAACGACGTGCGCGGCCACCGCGGTGGTCCCCGGACCGGGAAAACCGCGGTCGCCGGCCAGGTACTGGGCCCCGCACACCACGGCGGTCAGGACCAGCACCGCACCACACACCACACCCGAGATCGCGCGCGCGGCGCGCACCGGCAGGCTCGACCGGCGCAGCGGTGCGGCGTCGTAGGGATAGGGGTGGTACCCGTCGTCCACGTAGTACGGCTCGTCGTACTCACTGGCGTAGTAGTTTTCGTCGTTCCACGACCCGTGCCCCTCGTCCGGGTATCGCGCACCCCGCCGCCTCATCCCGCGATCACCTCCACGCCGGTCGCGCGGTCGAGCAGCGCCTCGTAGGCCGCCGGAGCGGTGGTGAAACTGCCGAGCCTCACGTCCTTGTTGTCGCCGTGATAGTCGGACGATCCCGTGACGACCACCCCGAGCGACCGTGCGAGATCGTGCATCGTCCGCACGTCCTGCTCACTGTGGTCGGGATGATCGGCCTCGACACCGCCGAGTCCGAGTTCGGCGAGTTCCTCGATGTGATCGAGCGCGAGGAGCCGCCCGCGAGAACGCGCCCGGGCGTGCGCCACCACCGGCACACCGCCCGCGGCCGTCACCATCTTCACCGCGTCGACGAGCGGGGTGTCGGCCTTCGGTACGTAGTAGCGACCGCGCGGGGACAACAGCTCGGTGAAGGCATCGGCGACCGTGGGCACCACACCGGCGGCGACGAGCGCCCGCGCCAGATGTGGCCGGCCCGCGGCCGGACCCGCCTCGGCGAGCACCGCGTCGACGTCGATCGGCAGACCGTCGGCAGCCATCCGCACACCCATGGCCCGGATCCGCGACACCCGTTCGCCCCGGAGCCGCTCGAGTTCGGCCACGAACACCGGGTCGTGCGGGTCGAACAGATAGGCCAGCAGGTGCACGGCGACCGGGGCGCCGTCCTCTCCGCGACCCGTGCAGGACATCTCCATCCCCCGGACGAGACGCAACCCCGCCGGCAGAGCCGTCGCGGCCTCGTCCCACCCCGCGGTCGTGTCGTGATCGGTCAGGGCCACCACGTCCAGACCCGCCCGGGCCGCGGCGCGGACCAGGTCGGCAGGAGCGTCGGTACCGTCCGATGCGGTCGAATGGGTGTGGAGATCGATACGCACGCCCCCAGTCTGTCAGGTCGGCGGGCTAGCATGACGACGCGACCGGCCGCGCCGCAGCGGCATGCCGTGAGGAAGGACAACATGCCGCACCAGCCTTCTCGTGCCCCTCGTCGCGGCCCCACTCCCCCGGCACTCACCGAACGAGCGGTGATCGACTGCGCGGTCTATGTCGACGGGCACCGGCTGCCCGGCCGCTACACCCACACCGAGGCGGTCGCAGAGGTGCACCGGCGCGGCACCGGATTCGTGTGGCTCGGGCTGCACCATCCCGACGAACGGCAGATGGCGAGCGTCGCACACACCTTCGGACTCCACGAACTGATGGTCGAGGACGCCGTCCACGCCCATCAGAGACCGAAACTCGAGCGTTACGACAACGTGCTGTTCCTGGTGCTGCGCACCGTCAGCTACATCGAGCACGAGTCGGTGGCGACCACCAAGGACATCGTCGAGACCGGCGAGATCATGTTGTTCACGGGCCCCGACTTCATCGTGAGCGTGCGGCACGGCGACCATTCGGAACTGTCGCAGGTGCGCAAGCGCCTCGAGCGGGATCCCGACCGTCTGGCCCGCGGTCCGGCGGCCGTGCTCCACGCGATCGCCGACCACGTGGTCGACTCCTATCTCGCCGTCACGACGGCCGTACAGCCCGACGTCGACGACATCGAAGAGCTCGTGTTCACCCCCGACACGCGGATCGCGGTCGACCAGATCTACATGCTCAAGCGCGAGATCGTGCAGTTGCGCCGAGCCGTCGTTCCGCTCGCCGAACCGCTGCAACAGCTCATCCGGGCGCCGGGCAACCCGATCCCGAAGGACGTCCGACGATACTTTCGCGACGTCGCCGACCACCACACGACGGTGTCCGACCGCATCGCCGCCTTCGACGAAACGCTCGGCACGCTGCTCGACGCGGCGATCGCGAAGGTCACCGTGCAGCAGAACACCGACATGCGCAAGATCTCCGCGTGGGTCGCGATCGCCGCCGTTCCGACGATGATCGCCGGGATCTACGGCATGAACTTCGATCGCATGCCGGAACTGCACTGGGAGTACGGCTACTACGTCGTGCTCGCCGCGATCGTCACGATCACCGTGGGACTGTTCGTCACCTTCAGGCGCAACAACTGGTTGTGACGACCGAACTCGACAGCTCTGCGACGCCCACCACACGGCCGGCGCGATCGCCGCGGCGCCACGTGCTCGTCGTCGCCCTCGTGCTGATCCTGTTGCAGACGATCCTCCGGACCGTGGTGGCCGCGACCGGCGAGTTCTACTGGGACGACCTGATCCTCGTCGGCCGGGCAGGGTCGTATCCGCTGCTGTCCGACGCATTCCTGCGGTACGACCACGACGGTCACCTGATGCCCGCCGCCTTCCTCGTAGCGGGGATCGCCACGGCCGTCGCGCCGTTGGCATGGTGGCCGGCGGCGGCCTCGCTCGTGATCGGGCAGTTGCTCGCATCGCTGGCGGTGCTACGGGTGCTCTGGTTGCTGCTCGGTCCGCGACGCGCCCTGTGGGGACCGCTGCTGTTCTACCTCCTCACCCCGCTGACCTTGCCGGCCTTCGCCTGGTGGGCCGCCGCGCTCAACGCGCTGCCACTGCAGGCAGCGCTGGCCTGGGTCGCGGGAGATGCGCTGCAGTACAGCAGGACCGGGCGACGACGCCATCTCGTGAGCGCACTCGTCGTCACCGTGGTTGCCCTGCTGTTCTTCGAGAAGTCCGTCCTCGTTCCGTTCGCCGCCTTCGCGACGGTCGCGCTCGCGTCCCACGTCGACGGACTCGCGCGACCGGTCCGCCGCACCTGGGCGCGGGCGCGCCCGCTGTGGCTCGCGTCGGCGGCCGTGCTGGTCGGCTGGGCGCTCTGTTACACGGCGGTGGTCGAATCCCGGTTCGGAGTTCCGCCGTGGTCGATGGTGGCCGGGTTGACCCATCACGGGCTGTCCTACGGGCTGCTGCCGTCGCTGCTGGGTGGTCCGTGGGGGTGGGAGCGGTGGAACCCGAGCCCGCCGTGGGCCGATCCCCCGGTCGTGCTCGTCGTCGTCGGGTGGTTCGCCGTCGCACTCGCGGCGGGGTGGAGTGTGCGCCGGCGCCGGCGGACGGGCCCGGTGTGGATCGCGGTGATCGCCTACGTGCTGGCGTCGCTCGCGGCGATGATCAGTACCCGCTTCGGCCCGGAGACCACCTACGAACTCGCGCGCACACTGCGCTACTTCGCCGACTCGGCCGTGGTCGTCGCGATCGCCGCGGCGCTGATCCTGCGCGCCCCGCGGCGGGGCACGACGAGCCACCCTCGCGCCGTTCGTGCGACCGCCTGGACCTGTGCGGCCGTGTTCACCGCCGGCTCGCTGTGGTCGACCGTCACGTTCGCGCGCAGCTGGTCGGACAACCCGACCGGCGACTATCTCGGGGCGGCGAAGGCTGCGCTGACCGCCCGGCCCGACGACACCGTGCTCGACCATCCGGTGTCGGTGTGGATCCTGCTGCCGGTCACCTATCCGCACAACCTGGTGGGATCCGTCTTCTCCGCGCTGCCGGACCGGTCCGACGTCCGCGATTACACGACCGACCTGTGGGTCCTCGACGATCGCGGACACCGCGCACCCGCCGAGCTGCTGCCGCTGCGGTCCGTCCCGCCCGGTCCCGAGCCGGACTGCGGCCGCCTCGTCACCGCCGACGCCGTCACGGCCCTTCCGCTCGACTCCCCCGCGGGCGACTGGGAATGGACGGTGCAGGTGAACTACCGGGCGTCCGCCGACGGCACGATCGATCTCGGTTTCCCCGGCCACGACTCCGTCACGGTTCCCGTCACCGAAGGGCTCGGCACGGTGTACGTCCGCGTCTCCGGAGACGGGTCGGCGTTGCAGGCGCGCTCGTCCACACCCGGCACCACCGTGTGTCTCGGTGGCGGATCGCTCGGGGTCGTCGTCCCGCAGGGCTGACAGCCGAGCGGCTCAGGCCGTGTCCAGGATCCGCACGTCGTGCGTGTCGGCCCCCGGAGCCGCGAAGTTCAGCAGGCGCATGCCTTCGGCCTCGAGCGCCGACCGGCCGGACGCGGTGATCGTCCGCCACGGCGTCATCTCCACGGTGGCGGTGGTCCGGCCGTTCATCACGCGGGCACTGCCCGCGACCGTGCCACCGACGAGAAGCAACGGCGCGATGATCCCGTTCCGCGTCATGATCCGCGTGCGGTCCTCATCCGAGACGAATCGGGTGCGATCAAAATGCGAGAGCAGCACGTTGTCGAACGGCGCGAGGATGCGCACCGGGGCAGGGGTCGACGGGTCGGGTCGCGGCGCGTCGGGAAGGTCGAACAGTTCCGCCCCGCGCTCGTCCCGGAACACCACGAGCTGTGGGCGGAGCCGATCGACGATCTCGCCGAGCCGGGTCAGGCCGCACCAGGCCTGTGCGTCCTGGACACTCGCGGGACCGAAGGCGGCCAGATACCGCAGGATCAGCCGATCGGGACCGGGAAGCACGGGCGGCGGGCCCACGTACTCGTCGAGGTGCGCCAGGCGCGGCTGTCCGGATCGCCCCCACAGCCCGCGCGGCGGCACCTGCACGAGCGGGAGCAGGCACCGCACCGCATGGGACAACGCGGCCGGATCCTGATCCGGGAACCGTTCGGCGAGCAGCGGGCGCAGTTCGGCCTGACTCCTCGGAGTGCCCGCCAGCAGCTCCCGGGCAACCGACACGAGCGCGGTCCTGTCGAGACCGTCGAGCCCGGCCCGGTGAGCCCTGTTCGCGTCGACACCCCGGTCGAGCACCGGTTGCACCCACGGGCGCAGCGCGTGCGCGTCGGCGCCGGAGACCGCGAACACCGTGCCGCGCATCAACGCGATCCGGACCACCGCACGCGACTCCAGCAGGTCCGACAACGCCTCGGGCCGGAAATTCCGTATGCGGGTCCACAGGGCGAAGTACGGTGCGAGCGGTGCCTGGGCCTGCAGTCCCAGCAGGTGCTCGATCATCGTCAGGGCATCCGTGCTGCTCCGTCGCAGCAGGTGCTGGCGGGCCAGCGTGGCGCGTCCGAGCGCGCGGTCGGTGAGAACCGGGGCGGTCACAGACGTGCTTGCGCCCGGCGCGGGTCGCTCAGGTCGATGCCCGCTTCCTCCCACGCCTCGCGCAGCGCCTCGGTTCCCTTCAGCCGCTTCCATGCCGCTTCGGTACCGGTGATCGGGCGGGCCTCGAAGAAGTGGACCGGGTCGGAGGGCTCGGGCAGTTCCAGCGACGGCACGTCGGCCGTCTCGAGCAACACCGCGGTGAACGGAGCGCCCGGCCACAGCGGCTCACCGAGATCGAGCAGCGCGTCGTCGGTGAGGACCACGCCCTCCACGGCGGGCAGCGCAGCGAGCACCGCGAGCGTGCGATGGGCCCCGGCGGTGATGCCCTCGTTGTCGCGCAGGCTCAGCAGCAGTTCGGCGCGTGGTCCGCGCGTCGGGTCGGCCACCATGTCGGTCGGATCGCCCATCGGATGCCGCGAGCACCCCAGAGTGGCGTACCGCAGGAGCTCTGCGCCACGGAAGCGGAGGACCTCGATCGGTTCGAGACCGAGGAAGGTCACCGACGCCGATTCCGGCTCCGGATCCCCCGGCACGGTCAGATGCTCGGCGAGGTGGCTGCGAACTGCGGGGAGTACTGCGTCGGTCACTCCTGCAATGTAACCCCCGCCCCGCACATGCGGTTCCCACCCGCACCTCCGCACTGCCCGGTACCGTCGAAGCGTGGCTCGCGACACCGGTTTTCCGGTCTCCGACGCCGGTGACGATTTCGCCCGGCAACGCCGGCGCGCCGAGTACGCCCGGCTGATCGCATGGCTGCGCCGCGAACCGGCCGACATCAACACCGTGCTGCCCTTCGACGACGTCGTCGCCGCACTCGGACGCCTCGGCGAACGACGACTCGGGCTGCAGATCATCGAGGTCGCCTCGATCGTGGGCAGCGTCGACCGCGCAGACGATTTCGACCGCCGTTTCCGCCCCACCTCGGCACGCCTGCGCGCCCGGTGGGAACGCATCGCGGCCGCGCGGCGGCGCGGCGAGGCCATGCCCCCGATCTCCGTGTACCGGGTGGGACCGATGCATTTCGTGCAGGACGGGCACCACCGTGTGTCCATCGCCTACGCGCAGGGCGACCGCACCATCGACGCCTACGTCACCGAGATCACCACGAAGGTGCCCGCGGAGGGCATCACCGCCCGTCCCGATCTCGTGCGCAAGGACCACTTCAGGATGTTTCTCGGCCGCGTTCCCCTGCACGGCGCGGCCCAGGACACGATCCGCGTGTCCGACCCGTGGGGATACGCCGAACTGGCCGAGGCCGTCGAGGCGTGGGGTTTCCGCTTGATGCAGGATCTCGGCGAGTACCTCACCCGCGAGGAGGTCGCGCGGCGCTGGTACGAGGAGGAATTCGTCCCCGTCGTCGCGATGGCCCGGGAAGCGGGGATGTTGCGCTCACGCACCGACGCCGAGGTGTACCTGTGGATCGCGAGCGAACGCTACCGCCTGGTGCGGCGGCACGTGTGGAGCGAGGAGATCGTCGACGAACTCCGGACCCGCGCGCCCCGCTGACCGACGAGTTCGGTGGATCCGACCCCGTATCGCGGGGGCGGAGCCACCGAAGTCCGTCTTGTCAGAGGGTGACGTTCGCTCCGGTGTCCTGATCGAACAGCGCGATCTTCGCCGGGTCGAACCACAACTGCACGGTCCTGCCCTTCGCGGCCTGCGACTCCACGGACAACCGCGCGACCAGCGATTCCGCCGACATGTCGGCGCCCGCGTCGGCGGCGAGTTCGTCGAGATCCTTCGACTGCACGCCCGGCCCCTCGGCCGTGAAGTACGCGAACTTGTCGGATCCCATGGACTCGAGCACGTCGACCTCCGCGGAGAAGGTCACGCCCGCTTCCCGCTGGGTCGGGTCGAGCAGGTCGGCGTCCTCGAAGTGCTCCGGACGGATACCGACGACCACCTCGCGCGACGGATTGTTGCGGCGCACGACCTCCCACCGCTCGTCGGGAAGCCGGAACTCCCCGAACGAGGTACGGACCGAACCGTTCTCGATCTGTCCCGGAACGAAGTTCATCGACGGCGACCCGATGAAGCCGGCGACGAACAGGTTCTTCGGGTGGTCGTACAGGTCCTGAGGGGCGCCCACCTGCTGCACGAACCCGCCGCGCATCACCACGACGCGGTCGCCGAGCGTCATCGCCTCGGTCTGGTCGTGGGTGACGTACACCGTCGTGGTGCCGAGACGTTTCTGCAGGCGCGCGATCTCGGTGCGCATCTGCACGCGCAGTTTGGCGTCGAGGTTCGACAGCGGTTCGTCCATGAGGAAGGCCTTGGGGCTGCGCACGATCGCACGTCCCATGGCCACGCGTTGCCGCTGACCGCCCGACAGGTTGGCGGGCTTCCGGTCGAGATGCTGTGTGAGGTCGAGGATCCGGGCCGCTTCGTCGACTTTTCGGGTGATCTCGTCCTTGGGCACCTTCGCGAGGGTGAGCGGGAAGGCGATGTTGTCGCGTACCGACATGTGCGGATACAGCGCGTAGGACTGGAAGACCATCGCGATGTCGCGGTCCTTCGGTGCCCGCTCGTTCACCCGCTCCCCCGCAATGCGCAGTTCGCCGTCGGAGATGTCCTCGAGACCGGCGATCATGTTGAGCGTGGTGGACTTTCCGCAGCCCGACGGGCCGACGAGAATGATGAACTCGCCGTCGGCGATCTCGAGATCCACGTCGCTGACGGCTTTCGCGCCGTCCGGATATTCCTTCGTCACCTTGTCGAGCACGATCTCGGCCACGGTAGTCACCCCTTCACTGCGCCGGAGGTCAGTCCGGCCACGATTCGACGTTGGAAGATCAGGACGAACACGATGATCGGAATCGTGATGACCACGGCCGCCGCCGCGATCGATCCGGTCGGTTCCTCGAACTGCGAAGCGCCCGTGAAGTTCGCGATCGCGGCCGGCGCGGTGATGGACCGCTCGGTGGAGGTCAGCGAGATCGCGAACAGCAGGTCGTTCCAGCAGAAGATGAACACCAGGATCGCCGCCGTGATGATGCCCGGAGCCGCGAGCGGAGCCACCACCTTGCGGAACGCCTGGCCCGGTGTCGCGCCGTCCATCTTCGCGGCCTTCTCGAGCTCCCACGGGATCTCCTTGAAGAAGGCCGACAGGGTGTAGATCGCGAGCGGCAGCGAGAAGGTGATGTACGGCAGGATCAGCGCCGCCCACGTGTCGAACAGTCCGAGTCCGCGCATGATCTCGAACAGCGGGCTGACCAGGGAGATCTGGGGGAACATCGCGATGAGCAGTGCCACACCCACCAGGAGCTTCTTACCGGGGAAATCGAGCCGGGCGATCGCGTAGGCCGCCATCGTCCCGAGGAGCACGGCGATGACGGTGGCGATCAGGCCGATGCCGATGGAGTTGACCAGGGCGCTGGTGAACGCGTCGGTGCGGAAGATCCCGCGGTAGTTGTCGAGTGTCCACTGCTGCGGGATGAAGCTGCCGTCCTGGATGGTGCCGGGCGGTTTGAACGACAGGCTCGCGATCCACAGCACCGGAACGAGTGCGTAGAGCAGGACGACGAGGTTCACCGCCGACCACGACAGGGTCCGTTTCCTGGTCTCGGCCATCATCGGCCCCCTTCGTCCGAGCCGGGTGCGGACGCACCGAACAAGGTGATGAACACGAACGCGATGATCGCGACGCACAGGAAGATCAGGACGCTGATCGCCGATCCGATCCCGAGGTTGAAGGCCCGGAACAGGTTGTCGTAGCCGAGGATCGACACCGACCCGGTGCCGTTGGAACCGCGGGTGAGGACGTAGATGTTGTCGAAGATGCGGAAGGCGTCGAGTGTGCGGAAGAGCAAGGCCACCAGGATCGCCGGTTTCATCAAGGGCACGATGATGCGCACCAGGCGCGTCCACGCGCCGGCGCCGTCGACCTGCGCGGCCTTGAGCAGATCGTCGGGGACGAGCGCGAGACCGGCGAGGAGCAGCAACGCCATGAACGGCGTGGTCTTCCACACCTCGGCGAGCACGATGATCGCCAGGGACGGGATCTGGTCGGTGAGTGGGGCACTGCCGTCGGGGAGCAGATTCGCGAGATAGCCCGTGCCCGGGGTCCACGCGTAGTACCAGCTGTACGCGGCGGCGACAGTGACGATGCCGTACGGGATCAGCACCACCGTGCGCACGACGCCCTTCCCGACGATGGTGCGGTGCATGACCAGTGCGATCGCCAGGCCGAGCACGAACTCGATCGCGACGGAGACGAGGGTGACGAGCGAGGTGACGATGAAGGCCTGCCACCAGAATCCGTCGCTCAGCACCGCGACGTAGTTGGACAGTCCGACGAAGCGGCGTTCGTCGGGGAAACGCAGATCGTAGCGTTGCAGGCTGAGCCAGACGGCGTAGCCCACCGGGTAGGCCGTCACGGCGAGCATCACGATCGCTGCGGGTGCGACGAGCATGAGGCCGAGGCGGCGTTCGGCTTTCTTCCCCTCGGACAGCGCCACTTTCGTCCTGGGCGACGATTCCTCGGGGGTCTCGTCGGTCGGCTTCGATTCGACGGCGGTCACGGGATCAGTCCTTCCGAGTTGACCGCCTTGCGCACCTGCTCGGCGAGTTCCTCGACGGTGCGGGGCGGATCGATCTGGTCGACCGGGTTGAGGGTGGCGGTCACCAGTGTCGAAATGCTCTGGTAGGCAGGTGAAGCGGGACGCACCGCGGCGTTCTCGAGACCGGCGCGGACCTCGCGCCAGGCCGGATAGGCCTCCTGGAAGGCCGGATCGTCGTAGAGCGCCGCGAGTGTCGGCGGGACACCGCCGCCGATGGCGTTGTTGCGCTGGTTCTCCTCGTTGCGCAGGCACTGCATCGCTTCGAACGCGAGATCCGGGTGGGTGCTCGTACGGGCGACGCCAATGTTGAAACCGCCGATGGTGACCTGGGCGGGCTCACCGGGGGTCACCGAAGGATACGGTGCGGGAAGGAAATTCTGTTCCCCGTCGACGGTCAGGACCGTGTTCCCGGTGTCCTGCGAGGTGACGTTGCCGTTGTCGTCGACGAACGGGAGAGCATCCTTGTTCTCGATGATGCCCGGGAGCACGAACGGCCAGTTCACCTGGAACGCCGTGCGCCCGCTCTCCATGCCGAGGCGGACGGCCGCCTCGTCGGCCTGGTTCAGGGAAGGATCGGCGCCGGGCGCCGTCGCGACGCGCTTCATGATGTCGAGCGCGGTCACCGCCGCGTCGTTGTCGGTGAGCGTGACGGTGACCCCGTCCTCACCGACCACCGAGCCTCCGGCACTCGAGAGCAGGGTGTTGAACCACACCATGAGTCCCTCGTACTGCCGGCCCTGCACACCGATCCACGACGGGCGGCCCTCCTCGGCGAGTCCGCTCGCGATGCCGATCATCTCGTCCCACGTCTCCGGAGGTTTCCCGTCCGGCATGAGATCCTTTCGGTACCAGAGCAACTGGGTGTTGGTGTTGAGCGGGGCGGCGTACAGCCGGTCCTTCCAGGTCGCCGATTCGAGCGGGCCCTCGAGGGTGCCCTCGGAGACCGCGGCGGCCACGTCGTCGGGCAGCGGCAGCGCCCATCCGGCCTCGGCGAACTCGGCCGTCCACACGACGTCGAGGGTCATCAGGTCCAGACCCGGATCGTTGCCGGTCAGCCGCCTCGCCAACTGCAGTCGCTGGTCGTCGGCGTTCTTCGGAAGTGTCCTCTGCTCCACCCGATACCGGCCCCCGGCCGCGGCCGTACACGCCTCCGCGGCCTGCGCGTACTGCTCGGCACCGTCGGCGGCCGTGTAGAAGGACAGGACCACGCCCTCCTCGTCGCTGCCGCACGCGGCCAGACCCGATGCCAGGAGCACCGCGGCCGCAGAAGCCGTGACCGCCCGGCTCACCCGCCGTCTCGTGCGCGTTCGTCTCATGCGCGACTCCGCTCCATCGGGGACCCTCGTGATCCGACGATAACGCCCGTACCGGCCAGCCGTAGCAAAACGAGCGGGGCGTACTGCCGGAGCGATTTCGACGCGCCGGAGCGATCAGAAGGACGTGCCCGCGAAGGGCGCGTTCGGCCAGGAGAACAGCAGGTCGGCGGTGTCGACGGCCTCGGGCCGCCGCACCCGGACACGCCCTGCGGCGGCCATCCGACTCCAGCCGGGCCGGCCGAGGAGGAGCGCACCGAGGTCGGCGATGTCCACCGCGAGATCGGCCGGTCCGGTGGTACGCACCGCGCCGTCGGCGGAGATCTCGACGACGCCGGCATTGTCGGTGAGCACGGGATCGGACACCTCGACGGTCACCGACCCCGAGCCCCGGTAGCTCCGCGCCGACAGCGCCCGATCGAGGTCGAGGATGCGCAACCACGTCTCGTCCGAGACCGAACGGAACTGCACCGCACGCGCGTCGCCGAGGACGAGCGGCATCGGATCGTCCTGCGGAAGAGCCGTGAACCGCAGCGTGTCGACCAGATCGAGGCCGAGCAGGAAACGGAGCAGACCGGCATACGCCTCGGGTGACGGGGCGAAGAAGTCGTCGACCACGACGGTGCGGTTGCGGCTGGTGAACCACGCCTGCGTGTCGACGGGGTGGTACCGGACGAAGCCGTCCTCCTGCCCCGGCTCACCATGTACCGCCACGTACATCGGATCGGTGAGCGAGTCGGCGCGCCACCGGCGCGAGTTCCACCAGTACTCCGACCGGTCGATCGCGCCCGGACGCGAGGGCAGGTGACGGGAATGTATCTGCGCCAAGACATCCCATGCATCCGGATAGGCGAGCAGGCGCACCGGCCCGGAGTCGGGCACGCCGGGACGCAGCGTGGCGCGATGCACGTCGACGTCGACGGACACCGAGGTCGACGCGACCCCGTAGCCGAACCGGCCGTAGATGGTCGCTTCCGAGGCACGCAGCGTCGCGAGGACCTCACCGCGGTCCCGCGCGTCGCTCAGCTGCCGGTGCACGAGTCCGGAGATCACGCCGCGACGCGTGTGCGTGGGCAGCACACCGATGTGAGTGACCGCCGCGTGCGGAACCCGGGCGCCACCGGGCAGGGTCAACTTCCCACTCGTGGCGTCGACGGTGCCGACGAGCATGCCGTCGAGGAAGGCACCCCAGGTGCGACCGGCCTCGAGATAGTCGTTCACCGTCCCGTCGGGAACCTCCGGCCACGACGGCAGTCCCACCATCGCTGTCCGGAACAGCGCCGACGCCTCCCGCAGTTCGGCTTCCGACTCCAGAACTCTGATCTCCGGTTCCGTTCGTTCACCCATGGAACGACACTATCGACAGCGAACCCGGGACGCGGGCGAAAGGCCGTGACGTTCGGTACACCGGCGCGGGCGGGTAGGTTTCCACCGTGCGACGCGAGTGGGATCCAGCAGACACCGGGGTGCTGCAGCTGCCCTCCGGCCGACTCGTGCGCGGACGCGGGATACGTCGTCCGGAGCTCGACGAGCCGTTTCCCGACTTCGGGGTGTATCTCCTCGCGCGTCCACCGGCGCCGTTCGACTGGGAGTCGCGGTGGATCCACTGGCCCGACTTCCGCACGCCGCGCGACCCGGAGGACGCCCACGCCGTCCTGTACGAGGCGTGGATCCGGGCGGGACGGCAACGGGTGGAGATCGCGTGCGGGCGTGGGCGCGGCCGGACCGGCACCGCACTGGCATGCCTCGCCGTGTTCGACGGCCTCTCCCCCGACGAAGCCGTCGACTTCGTGCGCCGCCACTACCATCCGCGCGCGGTCGAGACGCCCTGGCAGCGCCGGTTCGTCGCGCGGACGAAGACCTGACCGCTCAGTTCTTCGTCCGCGCCAGATGCGCTTCCGCGGCCGAGACGGCGCGTTCGGCGGCCACCACCCGCTTCTTCGCCTCGGCCGCGGCACGACGCGCGAAGGTGCGCTGCTGCTCGGCGTGTTCGAGCTTCGCCCGCAGATCGGCGACCTCGTCTTCGTGGCGGGCCAGTTCCCGCTCCGCTGTCGCCGCCCCTTCGCGCGCCTCCTCGGCTGCGCTGCGCGCCGAGTCGAGCGCGGCGGCGGCCTCGTCGATCTGTGCCTCCCGAGCGGCCCGCTCGGCATCCTCGTGCTTTCCCGCCTTCTCGCGCGACGACGCCGTCCGGTCTTCCTCGTCCTTCCGGTCGGACCCGCCGCGGACGACCGTGAGCGGCATCGCGGACAGGTCGCCGAAACCGTCCGACTCGACGATCGCGTCGAGCCGGCCCTGGCGGACCTGATCGCCGATATCGGGATCCGAGAGCGCCGCGTTGAGGGTGCGTCCAACCTCCCGCAGGGCGCTCTCCGAGGCGCTGCGGCCACGATCGGCGGCGAGCCGTCCGGCATCGCGTTCGAGCGCGGCGACCACCCGGCGCCGCTGCTCGGAGAGTGTCCGCATCTCGCTGCCGGACAGTCGGCGCTGCGCGGTGCGCAGAGCCGCTCCGATGTCGAGCAGCGCGGCGAGTTCGTCGGCCCGTTCGCGCGCGAGCAGGTTGACCATCCAGGCCGCGACCGTCGGTTTGCGCAGCCGGCCGATGGCCACCGTCAGTTCGCGGTCGCCCGCTTCACGTGCCTGCGCCGCGAATTCGGAGCGGGCCGCCACGAAGTCGCCTGGGTCGAGGCCGTAGAGGGCGTCGGCCACCGAATCGAGATCGGGCATGGAATCGACAGTAGTGGCGCGGGGCAGGCCGCGACGAGTCTCGTCCTCGGCGGACTCGTGACCACCGGACGATCAGATCGCGAGCTTGGCGAGGATGTCGCGCGCCTTCTCGGCGGTGGGCGGCTGGCACAGCACGTCGTAACGGCCGGCGACGAGCTGCATGGTGGACGAGAAGTCGCGCTGGCCGCGGGTCGCGGCGTACGGGATGGTCGCCGAGATGAGCCCGAAGACGATGCCGCCGACCAGGCCGACGAGCAGCGGGCCGAGGAAGTCGGTGGAGAAGATGCCGAGCAGCAGACCGAAGAAGACGCCGAGCCACGCGCCCGAGACGATGCCGCCGCCGATCACCTTCGGCCACGTGAGCCGCCCGGTGACCCGCTCGACCTGCATGAGATCGACACCGACGATCGTGACGTCCTCGACCGAGAAGTTCTGGTCGGCGAGATGGTCGACCGCGCGCTGCGCCTCGACGTAGGTCGGGTACGAACCGACGGGCCAGCCCGTGGGAGGGGTCGGCAGACCGGGTACCTGGCGACCGGGTCCGAGGGGATTCGTCATGTCGTTCGGCTCCTTCGCGATACGCGCCGACCGTCGCGGCGCGGCGCCGGTCCCCATTCTGCCTCGACGAGGACCGGCTCGCCGCACTGGTTCGCCCGATATGTTCTTTTTACCGGTCGTCCCGATCAGGAGGCCGGCGGCTCGAACTTCTGCGTGCGCTGCAACCCGGCGGCGCGGCCCTTCGCGGAGATCACGAGAGCCATCTTCCGGCTCGCCTCGTCGATCATCTCGTCGCCGAGCATCGCGGCACCGCGGGCGCCGCCCTCGGCGGAGGTGTGCCATTCGTAGGCGTCGAGGATCATCTCGGCCTTGTCGTAGTCCTCCTGGCGGGGACTGAAGACCTCGTTGGCCGCATCGATCTGGCTCGGATGCAGCACCCACTTGCCGTCGAAGCCCAGCGCGGCGGTGCGCTGCGCCGACCGGCGGAAGGCGTCGACGTCGCGGATCTGGAGGTAGGGACCGTCGATGGCCTGCAGCCCGTGGGCACGCGCCGCCATGAGGATCGTCATGAGGATGTGGTGATAGGCGTCGCCGACGTCGTAACCCTCGGGCTGCTCACCGACGACGAGAGTGCGCATGTTGATGCTCGCCATGAAGTCGGCCGGGCCGAACACGAGCGTCTGCACACGAGGGCTCGCCGTCGCGATCTCGTCGATGTTCGTCAGCCCGAGGGCGTTTTCGATCTGCGGTTCGATGCCGATCCGCCCCACCTCGAGACCGTGGGCCTTCTCGACCTGCGTGAGCAGCAGGTCGAGCGCCTTCACGTGACTCGCGTCGGGCACCTTCGGCAGCAGGATCGCGTCGAGGTTCGCCCCGGCACCACCGACGACCGTCGCGACGTCGAGATAGGTCGCGTCCGTGGTCCAGTCGTTGACCCGCACGACCTTGATCTGGTCGCCCCAGCCGTCCTCGTTCAGCGCTTCGACGATCGTCGTGCGCGCCTGCTCCTTCGCCAGCGGTGAGACGGCGTCCTCGAGATCGAGGAAGATCTCGTCGGCGGGAAGGCCCTTGGCCTTGTCGATCATCTTCCGGCTGCTGCCCGGAACCGCGAGCACCGACCTCCGGGGCCTGAACGAAAACGACATGACCTGACCAGACCTCCGAGTTCCGGGAACAGCGTGGGCACGCTCTAGCCTGACAATCATGGCAGCAGTGAGCAAGGTCTTCGTCGCACGGCTGGCCGGACTGGTCGTACTCGGCCCCGACGGCGAGTCCATCGGCCGCGTCCGCGATGTCGTGCTGACCATCCGCGTCGGACGTCAGCCCCCGCGTGCGCTGGGGCTCGTCGTCGAACTGCCCACCCGCAAACGGATCTTCGTACCGATGTTGCGCGTGACCGCGATCGAGCCGGGGGCGGTCACCCTCGTCACCGGCAACGTGAGTCTGCGCCGGTTCACCCAGCGCCCCTCGGAGGTGCTCGCCCTCGGACAGGTCCTCGATTCCCGTGTGCGGGTCGACGACCCGGAATTGCCGGACCTGATGGGTGTCGACGCCGTCGTGGTGGATCTGGGACTCGAGCTCATGCGCACCCGCGACTGGGTCGTCGCCCGGGTCGCGGTGCGTCGGCATCGCGGCCGGCTCGCGCGCCGCTCCCCCATCCACATCGTGGAATGGCCGCATGTGCACGGACTCACCCAGCAGGCGTTGTCGATGCCCGGACAGGGTGTCGCGCAGTTGCTCCTGCAGTTCGAGGACATGCGCCCGGCGGACGTCGCGAATGCCTTGCGCGACCTGCCGATCAAGAGACGCACCGAGGTGGCCGCAGCGCTCGACGACGAGCGCCTCGCCGACATCGTGCAGGAGCTGCCCGCCGACGACCAGACCGACCTGCTCACCCAGCTCGGCCTCGACCGGGCGGTCGCGGTGCTCGAGGCGATGGATCCCGACGACGTCGCCGACCTCCTCGGTGAGCTGCCCGCCACGGACGCCGAGTCGTTCCTGCAGCGCATGGACCCCGAGGATTCCGAGTCGGTGCGCCGCCTGCTCGAGCACTCGCCCGACACCGCCGGTGGTCTGATGACGCCCGAGCCGGTGGTCCTGACCCCGGCGACCACGGTGGCGGAAGCCCTGGCGCGCGCTCGCAATCCGGACCTGAGTCCGGCCCTGGCGTCGATGGTCTTCGTGGTGCGCCCACCCACGGCGACTCCCACCGGGAAATACCTCGGCTGCGTCCATCTGCAACGATTGCTGCGGGAACCGCCTGCGAGCCTCGTGGGAGGGGTCGTCGACGACGACCTGCCGCGCCTGGCCCCCGACGACGCTCTGACCACCGTCACCCGGTATTTCGCGACCTACAACCTGGTGTGCGGTCCGGTGGTGGACGACGAGGGGCATCTGCTCGGCGCGGTGAGCGTCGACGACGTGCTCGACCATCTGCTGCCCGAGGACTGGCGCGAGGAGGACATCGAGGATGAGTGACCGCAGCACGCAGGGCCGCTCGCGCCTCGAGACCCCCCAGTCGTCGAGGTTCCGGTTCAACTTCGACGCCGAGGCGGTCGGCCGGGTCAGCGAGTCGATCGCGCGGTTCCTCGGAACCGGCCGTTATCTCGCCATCCAGACGATCGTCGTCATCGTGTGGATCGCCCTGAACATCACCGCGGTCGGACTCCAGTGGGATCCCTATCCCTTCATTCTTCTCAACCTGGCCTTCTCGACGCAGGCCGCGTACGCGGCCCCGTTGATCCTGCTGGCGCAGAACCGGCAGGAGAACCGCGACCGCGTGTCGCTGGAGGAGGACCGTGCCCGCGCCGAGCAGACCAAGGCCGACACCGAGTTCCTGGCACGGGAGCTCGCGGCCCTGCGACTCGCGGTGGGCGAGGTCGCGACCCGCGACTACCTGCGTCGCGAGCTCGACGATCTTCGCGCCCTGCTGGTCGACGACGAGAACGAGGACGACACCGGCGGCCCGCGTATGCGCGCGCCCCGGCGCTGAAGCGCGCGTCGCGCCGGTTGTCCGGCACGACCGGTTGCACACAACCCGACATCCTTCTGTAACCTTCGTCACAACACTCGGAGGGACGACCGGAGGAGGGTGATCGCGTGCGGTGGAAGTTCGCGCTGGCGATGCCGGTGATCGTCGCTGCCGGACTGGCGGCGACGGCGTCGTCGGCGACTGTGGTCGCGGAGACGACGTCCGCCGAGGCGGAGCCCAGCGCGGCTCCCGCGGTCGGCCTGGTCCCGGGCGAAGCGCGCGAGGCGCAGCCGCTGCGCAGCCCGAGCGACCCGCTCGCCCAGCTTCCCCCCGAGGCCGTGACACCGACTGCAGGAGGGGCGGTTCTCGGCGAGGGGCCGCTCGCGATCCCCGAACTCGTCTTCTACGCCTATCGTGCGGCCGAGATGCAGCTGGCCATCGATTCCCCCGAGTGCGGCCTGCCGTGGAACCTGCTCGCCGCCGTCGGACGCCTGAACTCCGGGCACGCGGACGGAGGTCGCATCGACATCCTGGGCACCGTGACCACGCCGGTCGTCACCCCCGAGGGCCTGCTCGGACCGATGCGTCTCGCTCCGTCGGTGTGGGAGCAGTACTCCGCCGACGGCAACGCGGACGGCACCGCCGATCCGCAGAACGTCTTCGACGCGACCCTGGCCGCGGGTGCCCGGATGTGCGCGGCGGGCGGAAACCTGCGTGAGCCCGACGGCGAAGCGCGTGCGGTGGCGTCGTTCGATCCGTCTCCCGACTTCCTCGCGAACGTCCGGACCTGGTCGGGTGCGTACGCGAAGGCCGCCGAGGTGGCACCTGCCGACCTCGCGCCGATTCCGGCGCGTCCGGTTCCGAATGCAGCGGATGTAGCGGCACCAGCACCCGCACCTGCTCCGGCCGCACCGCCCCTGCCGTCCGATCCTCCGGCCGAGGAGGCGCCCGCCGGGCAGACCGCCCCGGCCCCGCCTCCGATGCCCGGGTTACCCGAGCTCCCCTGCCTGGTCCCCGCCTTCTGCGAGTAACTGCCTTCTCCGAGTAACTGCCTTCTGCGGGTGACTCCCGGGCACACCCCGTGATGACGACACGCGCGACGCGCGTGTCGTCATCATTTTCTCTCCCGACGCGCGGTGCGTTCGACCAGCACGGATCGGCTACGTCCCCACGCGTGCACTCCCGTTACATCACGGTTGCGTAACAGAAGAGCATCGAATGCTGTAGCCTCGGCCCGGCACGTAACGGAGGTGTCTCGTTCCGAGGCACCCGAGGGAGGGTTATCCATTGGGCCGCCACGTCAAACCGTCGGATTCGAAGCTTCGGCGAAATTCCGTGATCGCGATGACCGGACTCGTTCCGGTCGGCCTGGTCGCCGCGGCGGCGACCACGGCGGGTGCGTCGCCGCGAGCATTGATGGGAGTGGCGCAGCACGAGACCGAGCCCACCGCATCGTCCGCCGGCACCGCCGACCTCGCGAGCGCGGTTCCGGAAGCGGTGGCAGCGGTACAGACCATCATGCTCGAGCCCGAACCGGCACCCGTGCGCACCTTCAAGGCGGCTCCCGAACCGGAACCCGAGCCCGAGGTCCTCCGCGAGGGCCCCCTCGGCATCCCCGGCATCAACTACGCCGCCTACCGCAACGCCGAGCGCATCCTCTCCGAGGAGAATCCCACGTGCGGCATGCACTGGACGCTTCTCGCCGGCATCGGCCGCGTCGAGTCCGGCCACGCGAACGGCGGCAAGGCCGACGCCAAGGGCAACCTGTTCGAACCCGTGATCGGACTGCCGCTCGACGGCAGCCTGCCCGGCCAGGCCACGATCCCCGACACCGACGGCGGGGCACTCGACGGCGACACGGTCTACGACCGTGCGGTCGGGCCGATGCAGTTCATCCCCACCACGTGGAACCAGTACGCGGGCGACGGCAACGGCGACGGTGTCGCCGATCCCCAGAACCTCTACGACTCGACGCTCACCACCGCGAAGTACCTGTGCGACGGTGGCCTCGACATGCGCAACCTCGCGCACTCGACGAAGGCGATCCACCGCTACAACAATTCGATGGCGTACGTGGCGAACGTGCTCGCCTGGTCGACCGCCTACTCCACCGGCATCGACCCGAGCCCGGCGGATCTCCCCCGCATCCACTGACGACCGCACCCGTGTCCGGACGCGACCTCTCTGCCGCCTACCATGGGCGTCATGGCAGTCAGTGAGTCCGACGTCCGCAGTGCGCTCGCACGGGTCCAGGACCCGGAGATCCGCAAGCCCATCACCGATCTCGGGATGGTCAAGAGCATCGAGATCGGCGCCGACAGCAGCGTCGATGTCGCCATCTACCTGACCACCTCCGGGTGCCCGATGCGCACCGAGATCTCCGAGCGCGTCACCAAGGCCGTCGCCGACGTCGCCGGAGTGGGCGAGGTGCGCGTGACCCTCGACGTCATGAGCGACGAGCAGCGCACCGAACTCCGCAAGTCGCTGCGCGGCGACTCCACCGAGCCCGTCATCCCGTTCGCCCAGCCCGGGTCGCTGACCCGCGTCTACGCTGTCGCCTCCGGCAAGGGCGGAGTCGGCAAGTCGTCGGTCACGGTCAACCTCGCGGCGGCGATGGCCGCGCGCGGTCTGTCGGTCGGTGTCCTCGATGCCGACATCTACGGTCATTCGATCCCCCGGATGCTCGGCACGTCGGCCAAGCCGACGCAGGTCGAGCGGATGATCATCCCGCCGGTCGCGCACGACGTGAAGATGATCTCCATCGCCCAGTTCACCGAGGGCAACACCCCCGTGGTGTGGCGTGGCCCGATGCTGCATCGCGCGCTGCAGCAGTTCCTCGCCGACGTCTTCTGGGGCGACCTCGACGTCCTGCTGCTCGACCTGCCGCCCGGCACGGGCGACGTCGCGATCTCCGTGGCGCAGTTGATCCCCAACGCCGAGATCCTCGTCGTGACCACGCCGCAGCAGGCCGCCGCCGAGGTCGCCGAGCGTGCGGGTTCGATCGCGTTGCAGACCCGCCAGCGCATCGCCGGCGTGGTGGAGAACATGTCGTGGCTCGAACTGCCCGACGGCACCCGCATGGATGTCTTCGGCAGCGGTGGCGGTCAGGCCGTCGCCGAGCGACTCACCCGGGCCGTGGGTGCGACGGTGCCGCTGCTCGGCCAGGTCCCGCTCGATCCGGCCGTGCGCGAAGCAGGCGACTCCGGCACTCCGATCGTCCTCGCGGCGCCCGACTCGGCACCCGCGGTGGCATTGAAAGAGGTCTCCGACAAGCTCGCGGTGCGCAAGCGCGGCCTGGCCGGCATGTCGCTGGGAATCGACACCACGCGCCACATCTAGGACGAGAACCGATCGAGCCCCTGCCGT
Organism: Rhodococcus sp. Q1; assembly: GCF_004153645.1. NCBI lineage: Bacteria > Bacillati > Actinomycetota > Actinomycetes > Mycobacteriales > Nocardiaceae > Rhodococcus > Rhodococcus sp. Q1. Next base: position 116,982 of record NZ_SDMJ01000006.1, read on the forward strand.
TGTCACGGCAGGGGCTCGATATAGGTAGAGCGCCGATCCGGTCTCGGCCGGCGGCGATCAGGTGGCGTCGGGGTCGATGGGTGGCTTCTCGTCGCGTGCGAGCGGCTTCGACAGATTCGGCCGGGCCGCACCGTTGGTCGGGGTTCCCGGTGACGTCGCGGACGGCGTGTCGACATTGCCGGTGAGGATCGCGTCGTCGCCGTCGAGCAGATGCTTCGTGATCACGGCCCGGGGAGTCATGCCGCGCAGCTGGTTCAGTTCCGACAGCGGTTGCCGCAGGTCGTCGAACTCCGGCCCGAGCTCCTGCTGGAGCTGGTCGCGCGCACCCGAAGCGTAATCACGCACCTGGCGCAGCGACCTGGCCACCCACGAGACGGCACCGGGCAGCCGCTCCGGGCCGAGCACCACGAGGGCCGCCACGATGAGTACCAGGAACTCGCCCCAACCGATGTTGCCGAACACGCATCCAGGGTACGTGGTCGCGTCCGAATCGCATCACCTACGAGGAAGGTCACATCACGCGACGGGACCGCTCAGTCCGAGACGGGGGTGACCTCGACGTCCACGAGGCGGCCGTTGCGCACGAGCTGGACGGTGACCGGCTCGTCGATCTCCTGCTGCTGGACCGCCACGACGAGCTCATCGGCGCTGGTGACCTCGCGGTCACCCACCTTGACGATCACATCGCCCTCGACGATCCCGGCGCGCTGGGCCGGGCTGCCCTGCCGCACGTTGGCGACCTCCGCACCGCTCGCGACGTCGTTGACGACGGAGCGCGCGTTCACGCCGATGTCCGGATGCCGCATCTCCCCGTTGCGGATCAGCTCCTGCGCCACCTCGGTGACGTCGTCGATGGGGATCGCGAAGCCCAGCCCCACCGAGCCACCGGTCTCCGACTTGATCGCGGAGTTGATCCCGATCACGCGACCCTCCATGTCGATGAGGGGGCCACCGGAATTGCCGGGGTTGATCGAGGCGTCGGTCTGCACGGCGTCGATCACCGCATCGGTGTCGGTGCCCTGCCCGCTGAGCCGCATGGGCCGGTGCAGCGCGCTGACGATGCCGCGGGTGACGGTCTTGCTCAGGCCGAGCGGTGACCCGACCGCGACGACGTCCTCGCCCACCTGGACGTCGTCGGAGCGGCCCAGTTCGGCGACGACCAGGTTGTCGACGTTCTCGACGGCGAGCACCGCGAGGTCGGTCTTGATGTCGCGTCCGACGATCGAGGCGGGAATCTTGGTGCCGTCGTCGAAGGTGACCTGCACCTTCGCGTCGGGATTGCCGGCGGCCATCGAGATCACGTGGTTGTTGGTGACGATATAGCCGGCACCGTCGATCACCACGCCCGATCCGGTGCCGGCGTCGCCGCCGACGGTGGTCTGGATGGAGACGACCGCGGGCAGCACGGTGTCGGCGACCCGCGCGACCGCGCCGGTCGGCCGTTCCTCGTCGGAGCCCGACTGGCTCAGTGTCACTCCACGACTGGTCAGCGAACCGTTGTCGGCGGTCGCCAGCGCGACGACGAGCCCGCCGACCATGCCGATGACGACGGCCACCGCGGCCAGTGTCGCGAGAGCGCGGGGGTGGACACGACGGTCGAACAACACCTCGCGCAGGGTGAGTCCGGGTGCCGGAGGAAGCTCCCGCGCCTCGGTCTCACCGGCCATGGGCGGACCCAGCCGCACCGCCGAGTCGGGGTCGCGCCAGGGATCGGTCTCTGCCTCGTTCTCGGCCTCGCCCGCCGGTTCCGAGGGGGGACGCTGAAGTGTCTCGTCGGCATCGGACGGCCGTCCGTAGGCCTCGGCGAAGATCGCGTCGGGCGGAGGCGCCTGACGGACACGCGGGTCGGCGACGCGGGGATGAGCCGAGGAGTCGAACGATCCGTCGGCGCCGGCCGGGCGTCCGAAGACACGTGCCGAAGCGGGATCGACGGCCGGGCGGTAGACGGGCCGGGGGTCGAGGCGAGGCGCGTCGGCAGGACGGGGGATCGCGCCGTCCGGCAGGTCGGGCCCGGCCGACGAGGCGTTGCCGGACGAGCCTCTCCCCGACGAGGCATGGGGCAGCTCGTCGCCACGACGAGGGCCGTCGCCGGCCGGTCGTTCGGTGTGCTGCGCAGATTCGGCCGTCACGCGTGCCCGTCTCCCCCGTATAGGTCCGTCACGCAGCCCAGTATCACCGATGGCATCGGATCACCTGTTACCGACCGTCCGGTCACCGGCGCCGGAGAATCGACCACCGGCGCGCGGCGAACCGGTCGTCCGCCTGCGGATGCGGGGACGGATCGCACAGGTGTGAAGGAATGCTGCTCAGCGTTCCCAGCAGCGAACTCGGCATACGGGGTACGTGATCGGCGGCGGACCGGAGTGCGTGGCGGGCCTGCTGCTGGGCTTCGACCTCGGCGGCGCACTCGGGACACATCGACAGGTGCTGGGCGGCCCGCATGTAGGCCGCCATGCGCAGTTCGCCGTCGACGAATGCGGCAACTGCCTCGCTGGCGAGATGTTCCGTGGAGCCGAACCTGCGAGGTGGTTGCACCATCGTCATCACTACCTCCCGGCGGCTACCCCGCATCGACGCGACCGTTTTCGGCCTTTCCGTGCTCGCGCAGGTACTCGCGGAGTGCCTGGCGGCCTCGGTGGATACGACTTCGTACCGTACCGAGTTTCACCCCCAGTGTGGCACCGATCTCCTCGTAGGACAGACCTTCGATGTCACAGAGCACCACCGCGGCACGGTACTCGGGTCCGAGCGAGTCCAGTGCGGACTGCAGATCGGCGCCGAGACGCGCGTCGTGATAGATCTCCTCGGGGTTCGGCCCTGCGGCCGGTACCCGATCGTAGTCGTCCGGGAGCGCTTCCATCCGGATGCGGTTCCGGCGGCGCACCATGTCCAGGAAGAGATTCGTGGTGATGCGGTGCAACCAGCCCTCGAACGTGCCGGGCTGGTAGTTCTGCAACGATCGGAAGACGCGGATGAAGGTCTCCTGCGTGAGATCCTCGGCGTCCTGGGCATTACCGGAAAGACGGTAGGCGAGGCGGTAGACACGGTCGCCGTGCTCACGAACGAGCTCGTCCCACGACGGCATGGCCGTGCGATCCCCGGTGGCATCGAACGCCGCGGTGCCGCTCAGGTCCGCCTCGAAGGCAGCGTCGAGCGCCGAGGCGTCGTACTCGGGAACGGTGTGGGATCGGGTCATGTGGATCGCTGGATCCTCCTCGTCGGGACCGCGGACGGACACGGGCTTCGGGGCCTGCAACACTCGATCTGCGCGGGATATTCCTCGTGGGAACGTCCCCCGCGGCGGTGTGTCCTCGAAGTCGTGAACCGGAGCGATCGTCTGGTTCGTCGATCGTCAGTCTTCCTCGCGGCGATGTGGTCGCCGTATGAGTAGCCTGAAACGTCCCTGAGAAAACCGCCCCGGGCGTGATCCCCCTCGGAATCACACAACTCACGGCACCATTCCGTGCGCGCCTGCCTGCGCGAGCGAATCGCCGAGGATAGCCTCGGTGAGGTGCAGACCAACGCCGATCGCATTCTGACCCACGCCGAGAACATCGTCGTCGAGGACGAGGAACTCGCCGCGGCGCGTGACCGTGCCGAAGATCTGGGTGCCGACCCGGTCTCCCCCTCCGTCGGAGCCGCCCTTGCGATGTTCGCCCGCATGCTCGACGCCAGGACTGTGGTGGAGATCGGCACCGGTGCGGGTGTGAGCGGGCTGTGGTTGCTGCACGGTCTCCGCGAGGACGGCGTGCTCACCACGATCGACAGCGAACCGGAACATCAACGCGCGGCGAAGATCGCCTTCCGTGAAGCCGGCATCGTGGCGTCGCGCACCCGGCTCATCAACGGCCGGGCGCTGGACGTGCTGCCGCGACTCGCCGACTCCGGCTACGACATGGTCTTCGTCGACGCGACCCCCGCCGACCATCCGCACTTCGTGCGCGAAGGGGTGCGCCTGCTCCGGCCGGGCGGGGTGATCGTGCTGCACAACGCCCTGCTCGACGGGCGGGTCGCCGACCCGGCCGCGCGCGACGCGACGGTGCTCGCGGTGCGGGAGGCCACCCGTGCGGTGTCCGACGACGAGCGTCTCGCACCGGTGGTCCTGCCGCTCGGCGACGGGCTCCTCTGCGCGGTGCGACTCAGCTGATCTGCGCGGTGCGCCTCAGCTGATCTGCGCGGGTGCGCCCGGGCCGAGAACGTCCCCGGCGAGCGGGCGCTCAGATCCAGATGCCCTTGCCGATGGCGACGACACCACCGTTGCTGACCGCGAACCGCTGCCGGTCGCGCTCGAGGTCCACGCCGATGATCTCACCGTCGCCGACGACGACGTTCTTGTCGAGGATCGCTCGGCGTACCACCGCGCCCTTGCCGATGCGCACACCGGGCATGAGCACGCTGCCCTCGACGGTCGCTCCGTCGTCGACCATGACGTTCGAGCTGAGCACCGAGTTGCGGACCGTGGCGGCCGACAGGATGCTGCCGGCACCGACGATCGATTCCTGCGCCAGACCGCCCTGCACGAACTTCGCGGGCGGAAGGTTCTCGGCCGCCCCACGGATCGGCCACCTCCGGTTGTAGAGGTTGAAGATCGGGTGGACCGACACGAGGTCCATGTGGGCGTCGTAGAAGGCGTCGAGCGTGCCGACGTCGCGCCAGTAGGCACGGTCGCGTTCGGTCGCGCCGGGGACCACGTTGTCGTTGAAATCGTAGACGTGGGCCTCACCCTGCTCGACGAGCGCGGGAATGATGTCGCCGCCCATGTCGTGGTCGGAGTCGGGATTCTCCGAGTCGGCGCGCAGCGCCTCGACGAGGACCTTCGTGGTGAAGACGTAGTTGCCCATCGACGCGAACGTGACGTTGGGGTCGTCGGGCGTCCCGGGCGGGTGCGCGGGCTTCTCGAGGAACTGGGTGATCCTGCCGCTCTCGTCGCTGTCGATGCATCCGAACGCGAACGCCTCGCTGCGCGGCACGCGGATACCGGCGACGGTGACGCCGGCTCCCGACTCGATGTGCTGACGCACCATCTGCTCGGGATCCATCCGGTAGACGTGGTCGGCACCGAAGACCACGATGTACTCGGGATCCTCGTCGTAGACCAGGTTGAGCGACTGCAGGATCGCGTCGGCGCTGCCGGTGTACCAGCGTGGACCGAGACGCTGCTGGGCCGGCACCGGGGTGATGTACTCACCCGTGAAGCCCGACAGGCGCCAGGTCTGCGAGATGTGCCGGTCCAGGGAGTGCGACTTGTACTGCGTGAGAACGCAGATGCGCAGATAGCCGGCGTTCACGAGATTGCTGAGCACGAAGTCGATGAGGCGGTACGCGCCCCCGAACGGCACTGCTGGCTTGGCTCTGTCCGCGGTCAGCGGATACAGACGTTTGCCCTCGCCGCCGGCGAGAACGATTCCAAGCACATGGGGCTGGCTCCTCACACGCTTCAACCTATCCCCCGACCCAGGCCGCCGCCAGCGAAGCGGGATCTCGGCGTCGGATCACACAGTCCGGGCCGGGTGGCCGGAACCCGCGCGGCCCGCTAGTTTGAGGCGGTGAGGGTGGCAATGATGACGCGGGAATATCCGCCTGAGGTGTACGGCGGGGCCGGGGTCCACGTCACCGAACTCGTCGACCGACTGCGCCGACTGGTCGAGGTCGACGTGCACTGCACGGGCGCACCGCGCGACACCGCGTTCGTGCATTCCCCCGACCCGGCGCTCCGCGACGCCAATCCCGCTCTGACGACCCTGTCCGCCGGGTTGCGCATGGCGCATGCTGCCTCCGGCGTCGACGTGGTGCACTCCCACACCTGGTACACGGGCCTGGCCGGACATCTCGCCGCCGAACTCCACGACGTTCCGCACATCCTCACCGCGCACTCCCTCGAGCCGCGACGGCCGTGGAAGGCCGAGCAGCTCGGAGGCGGCTACCGCATTTCCTCCTGGTCCGAACGCAACGCCGTCCGGTACGCCGACGCCGTCATCGCCGTCAGCGACGGGATGCGCCTCGACGTGCTCGACGCGTACCCCTTCGTCGACCCCGCACGGGTCCACGTGGTGCGTAACGGGATCGACACCACCGTCTGGCATCCGGGTCCGGCCGCCCCCGGTCACGAATCCGCGGTCGCCCGGCTCGGTCTCGACCCGGACCGCCCGATCGCCGTGTTCGTCGGCCGCATCACCCGGCAGAAGGGCGTCGGGCACCTGATCGCCGCGGCACACCACCTCGATCCGGACATCCAGCTCGTCCTGTGCGCCGGCGCCCCCGACACCCCCGAGATCGCTGCGGAGACCGAACGCGCGGTGGCGGCCCTGCAGGACGCCCGCAACGGGGTGCACTGGGTACGCGAGATGCTGCCCACCGAGTCGGTCCGCGAACTGCTCTCGGCGGCGACCGTTTTCGTCTGCCCCTCGGTGTACGAACCGCTGGGAATCGTCAACCTCGAGGCCATGGCCTGCGAGACCGCCGTGGTCGCCTCCGATGTGGGCGGTATCCCGGAGGTCGTGCAGGACGGAGTCACCGGACGCCTGGTGCACTACGACGCCTTCGACACCGAGACCTACGAGCGCGCCCTCGCCGCGGCCGTCGACGAGGTGGCGAGCGACCGCCATCGCGCCGCGGAATGGGGTCGGGCCGGTCGCAACCGCGCCGTCAGCGAATTCTCGTGGGCGCAGATCGCCCGCCAGACCGTTGCCGTCTACCAGCAGGTGCTCACGGCGCGCTGAGTTCGCCGGCCGTGTCGATCCGTCGCCACGCGGTGACGGTGACCGACACCGTCACCGCGAACGGGTCGGGCAGCGAGGCCAGCAGCTGCTCGCGCCGCTCGGACGTGACGTGGTGCGCCGACGGGCCCATCCCCGCGACGAGACCGAGCACGTCGCGCGGGAGGGCGGCCGTGAAGCGCACGTCCGTTCGTCCCACCCGCTCGAAGTGTCCCGACAGCGCGGAGGACAGCCGTTCGGTCTTCTTGTCGTCCACGCTCACCATGCCGGGCAGCGCGACCAGCTCACGCAGATGCTCCGAGGTGGGCGTGGCGACGACGAGCGTCCCTCCGGGCTCGAGCACGCGGTGGCTCTCGGCCGCGTTGCGGGGCGCGAAGATCGACAGCACGTGTGTGAGCGAGGCCGACCGTACGGGCAGCCGCTGCCACGCGTCGGCCAGGATCGCACCGGTCCGCGGATGACTGCGGGCGATGCGTCGCACCGCGGGCTTGGAGACGTCGAGTCCGATGCCGCGCGCCGCCGGTATCGCGTCGAGCACGCTCGCGAGGTACCGACCTGTTCCGGCACCCACCTCGAGGATTGCCGCAACCGTGTCGTCCGTCGATTCGACGCACACGTCGGCCACCGCATCACGGATCGGGTCGTAGTGCCCGGCCCCGAGGAAATCGGCGCGGGCGGCGATCATCTCGGCGGTGTCGCCGGTGAAGGGTGTCGAACCCCCGGCGAGCAGCGACACGTAACCCTGGCGCGCGACGTCGAAGCTGTGCCCGCGATCGCACACCACGACGTTGTCGTCGAGGTCGAGCGCGGACTCGCAGTGTGGGCACGCGAGAAGGTCGATCACATCGGCGAGCATCGCGCCTCCGATCGTCTTCTCAGGACGACACCGGGCCCCGCGCGCCGAGGAGCGCGGGGCCCGGAGTGCCCTGAGAGGGGCCGATCAGCTGGTGACACTCTTGAGTTCGTCGCCGAGTGCCGCAGCCTCTTCCGGCGTGAGCTCGACGACCAGACGTCCGCCGCCCTCGAGTGGAACCCTCATGACGATTCCTCGTCCCTCTTTGGTTGCTTCGAGGGGACCGTCCCCGGTCCGGGGCTTCATGGCCGCCATCCTCTGCTCCCTCCAAATCTGCACCCGACCGCCGGGCGCGTGGGTTACCGTGTGGTTGCATCGCCGATCGCGGCGACGCGCACCCTCTCATTCTTCCCTATCCGGAATACGTGCGCGTAGCTGACTCCTGGGTAAGAGACCCTTCCGGGTTCTGCGGACCGAGTGACACCCAGCACGATTCCAGGTGATCGTCGACCATCCCGGTGGCCTGCATCAGCGCATATGCAGTGGTAGGGCCCACAAATCGAAAGCCGCGACGCTTCAGCTCACGGGCCATCGCCGTGGACTCCGCTGTCACCGCCGGAACCGACTCGATCGTGCGCAACCGTCGCGCGCGTCGCGGCGGTGCGAACGACCACAACAGGTCGTCGAGGGCGGTGGGTAATTCGAGCACGGCCCGCGCGTTGGCGATCACCGCCTCGATCTTGCGGCGGTTGCGCACGATGCCCGCGTCGGCGAGCAGTCGTTCGACGTCGGCCTCCGTGAAACAGGCGACCGCATCGACATCGAACCCCCGGAACGCCGCGCGGAAGGCCTCGCGCTTGCGCAGGATCGTCAGCCACGACAGGCCCGACTGGAACGCCTCGAGCGAGAGCCGCTCGAACATCTCGTCGCGCCCGTGCAGCGGCCGGCCCCACTCGCAATCGTGGTAGTCGCGGTAGAGCGACGAACCGGGACCGTCGACGGCCCACGGGCACCGCACGCGGTCGCCGGTGTCGATCACGGCCCCCTGCTCGTCGGGCCTCACCGTGACTCCCCCGTCGACTCCGACGACGCGCGTTCGGTGACGCTCTCCCCATCGACGTCTCCGGCCCCGGCCCCGGCAACATCCTCTGTCTCGACATCCTCTGCCTCGACGTCCTCCTCGGCGCCGTCGACCGACGACTCTCCCGCCGCACGCGCCTCCGCATCGGCGAGCCGGACCCGCAGATCGTCGACCTCGCGGGCGAGACGATCGAGCGCCCAGTCGACCTCGCTCATCTTGTAACCCCGCACGGTCTGCTGGAACCGCAGGTCGCGGATGTCGGTGCCGGTGACGTCGGTGGCGGGCAGCACCGTGACGGTGGTGCCCGGAGGCAGCGGTGCCAGCGTCTCGCCCCGGCCGAAGACGGCGCTCGCGACGAAGAACAGCACCGCGGCGACGCCCGCCATCACGAGCACGTACAGCAGAACCGTGAGCATGCTCCGATCTTGGCACGAGCGGCCGACACCGGCCGGGGTACCGGCCGTCGGTTCAGCCGGTGACCGTCACCATCGGGGGCCGGTCGGTGAGATCGACGATGGTCTCGAACGGCACGAACGCGTCGCCCTCCACCAGGAACTGGGTGAGCGGCGCACCCGAGTCGGCGATTCCGCACCGCGCGAGCATCGTGCCCACGATCTGCCGGCTCATCGCCCCGAGCTCGGACAGCGGGCGGTTGCGGTGCTTGCGGACTCCGAGATTGACCTGTGCGATCGCGTGGAGACCGAACCGGTCGTAGGTGTCGAGCAGCAACCCGATCTCCACTCCGTAACCGGGTGCGAACGGGACCGACTCGAGCAGTTCCCGCGTGCCGGCGTACTCACCGCCGAGCGGTTGCAGCACACAGGTCAGCTCCGGCCGCAGCGCCGCGAGCAACGGCCGTGCGACGAGTTCGGTGACCCGGCCACCGCCGTGTGCGTCCTCGCCTCCCCCTGTGCGCAACGGCCGCCGGTAGTAACCCTTGACGAGGTGGACGCCGTCGCCGAGCAACAGCGGCCCGAGCAGTTTCGGCACGAAAGCCGGGTCGGGATCGATCAGATCGGAGTCGACGAAGGCAATGATGTCGCCGGAGGTCGCGGCAAGCGACCGCCACAGCACCTCGCCCTTGCCCGGGACGGGCTCGATGCCCGGTACCGCCTCCTCCCGGGACAGGACGCGGGCGCCCGCCGCCCGTGCCCGCGACGCGGTCTCGTCGGTGGAACCCGAATCGAGAACCACCAGTTCGTCCACGAGACCACCGAGCAGCGGGTGGATCGTGTCGATCACTCCCGCGACGGTGTCCTCCTCGTCGAGGGCGGGCAGCACCACGGTCACCGTGCGGCCCGCCTTGGCCTCGATCAGTTCATCGATCGCCCAGGTGGGCCGGTCCCAGCTGTTGGCCTCGCCCCACGTGCGTGCAGGTGCACTCATGCCAGCCCCCTCACCGTGCGCACCGGCGGACGCGTGCCCGCGATCGCCGCGACCATGTCGACCACCCGACGTGTGGCTGCCACCTCGTGTACCCGGAACATCCGTGCGCCGGCCGCTGCGGCCAAAGCTGTCGCTGCCAATGTGCCCTCCAACCGGTCTGCGAGTTCGACTCCCAGAGTCTCCCCCACGAAGTCCTTGTTGCTCAGCGCCATAAGCACAGGCCACCCGGTTTTTACAAGAACGTCCACGTGCCGCAACAGAGCGAGTCCGTGATGGGTGTTCTTTCCGAAATCGTGGGTCGGATCGATGAGGATCGAGTCGCTCGCCACGCCGGCGCGGGCGGCGGCATCCGCGGCCGCGGCGACCTCCGCCGCCACCTCGTCCACGACGTCGGCGTACCTCACGCGGTGCGGCCGGGTGCGCGGCACGGCACCACCGGTATGGGAGCAGACGATGCCGGCCCCGAGTTCGGCGGCGACCGCGACGAGCTCCGGATCGGCGCCCGCCCACGTGTCGTTGATCAGATCGGCACCCTCACCCAGGGCGCGACGCGCGACCTCGCTGCGCCAGGTGTCGACGCTGATGAGCACATCCGGGTACCGCTCACGGATCGCGGCGACGAACGGCACGACGCGCCGGATCTCCTCGTCGCTGTCGACGACCTCGCCCGGCCCGGCCTTCACCCCACCGATGTCCACGAGATCGGCACCCTCGGTTACCGCGCGGTCGACGGCTGCGAGCGCCGCGTCGTCCTCGAAGGTCGCTCCCCGGTCGTAGAACGAGTCGGGCGTGCGGTTGACGATCGCCATGACGAGCGCACGGTCGGTGGCGACCGGGCGCCCGCACAGGGTGGACGGTGCCGGACCGGGGCGGGTCACGGGGGTCTGCTCGTCGACATCGGTCGCGGGGCCGCTCATGATCCCATCCTGACATGCTCAGCGACCGGGCAATTCACCCTTCGCGACGCCGTCGACGAAGCCGTCGAAGATCGGCCGGTACCCCTCGCTGCGACTCGCGAGCACGTACACGGCGTCCTCGCCGGTCTCGGTGTGGCCCTGTTTGCGCAGATCGACCTTCCGGCTCTTGAAGGTCGTCGTGTACTCGAGCTCGTCGACGACGCGGACGAAGAGCGGAACCGCGTAGTCCGGCAGCGCGTCGTGCAGTGACTTCGCAAGTGCCGCCCCATCGAGCTCGACACCCTCCTTCAAGGTGATCGCGGCCATCCCGGCGCGACCGTCGGCTCCCTCGACCTCCACGCCGTAGACGACGGCCTCGGCGACCGTCTCGTGCGACGACACCGCGGCCTCGACCTGCGTCGTCGCGACGTTCTCGCCCTTCCAGCGGAAGGTGTCGCCGAGCCGGTCCACGAAGGCGACGTGCATCCAGCCCTGGTTGCGGACGAGGTCGCCAGTGTCGAACCACACGTCACCGTCGGAGAACGCGTCGCGCAGCAGCTTCTTCTCGGTGGCTTCCGGATCGGTGTATCCGTCGAAGGGTGCGCGGGAGGTGACCTTCGCGAGCAGCAGCCCGACCTCGCCCTTGCCGACCTTCGTCAACCGGCCGTCGTCACCGCGCCGCGCCTGCCCGGAGTCCGGGTCGAACTCGACGACGGCGTACGGCAGCGGGCAGATTCCGGCGGTGCGCTTCTGGTCGAGCGCATTGATGAAGGCGATGTTGCACTCGCTGGCCCCGTAGAACTCCGCGATGCGGTCGATGCCGAAGCGTTCGGTGAACTCGTCCCACAGTTCGGCGCGCAGACCGTTGCCGACGGCCAGACGGATCCCGTGGTCCGCGTCGTCCTCCCGCTGCGGCTGGTTGAGCAGGTAGCGGCAGATCTCGCCGATGTAGATGAAGGCGGTGGCGCCGTTGCGCTCCGCGTCGTCCCAGAAGTTGGAGGCCGAGAACTTCCGGCCGAGCGCGAAACCGGCGCCGGCGGCGAGCACCGAGGACAACGCGACGGTGAGCGCGTTGTTGTGGTAGAGCGGCAGGCACGAGTACAGGACGTCGGTGCTGCGCAGGCGCACCCCGAGGCTGCCGAGTCCCGACATCGACTTCAACCACCGGAAGTGCGTCATGCGGCTGGCCTTCGGCAGGCCTGTCGTGCCGGAGGTGAAGATGTAGTAAGCGGTCTCGGAAGCCCGGAGACTCTCGGTGACGGCAGGATTCGACGCGTCGGCGTCGCGGGCGGCGGTGTCCAGTTCACCGAAGCGCAGCGCGGTGCGGGCCTGCGGTTCGTCCCCGAGGGAGTCGACGGCCTCCTCGCACTCCTCCCCGATCACCAGGACGGCGCTGTCGAGCAGCGACAGGCTGTGCTCGAGCACCTCGCCGCGCTGGTTGATGTTGAGCATCCCGGCGGCGGCGCCGAGTTTGACCGCGGCCAGCGCGACCAGCAGTGTCTCGGGCCGGTTTCCCATGAGGATGCCGACGACGTCGCCCTTGCCGACACCACGATCGGCGAGCACCGAGGCATACCGATTGACCCGCGCGTTGGCCTCGCCGTAGCCGATCGAACCGCCCTCGAACCGCAGGAAGGGCCGCTCGGGGTGGCGCTCGGCGAGTTTCTGGAAGACCGAGCCGATCGTCTCGCGGGCGCTCGGCTTCCGGGTCATCCCGGCCGCTCCGCGCAGCACGATGGGGAGATCGGTAGCCATCCGGGGCAGTTTCGAGACGAGTCCGGGCAGGGATACGACGGGGGCGTTGTCTCGATCGGATCGAGTGGTCACGACAGGTTTCCTCACGGCGGCGTCGGGGGCGGGTGGGTTCGCTCGGGCGACACCCACGGCGTCCCCCGAACTTACCGAAGAGTAGATAGGCGCGCGGCGAAGTGGAACAACTCAGACCGCTGCGTACGGCGCTGCGCATCGGTCGAGCGCATCGGCGAGGTCGGTGGCGACCCCGAGACCGTCGAGTGCGCGTCGCGCGACGAAGCCGGTGTCGACCATCGAACCGAGCCAGGTGAGCAGACCGTCGAAGTGCCCCACCGGATCGAACAGCACGACCGGCTTGTCGTGCATACCGAGATACCCCGCCGTCCACGTCTCGAACAGTTCCTCGAGGGTTCCGATGCCGCCGGGCAGGGTCAGGAAGGCATCGGCGCGGTCCTCCATGATGCGTTTACGCTCGCGCATCGTCTCGGTGACGATCAGCTCGTCGGCCTCGACGTCCGCGACCTCGCGGTGCACGAGCGCCTTGGGGATGACGCCGATCGTGCGCCCCCCGGCCGCGCGGGCCGCCTCGGCGACCGCGCCCATCATCGACACGTTGCCGCCGCCGGAGACCAGCTGCCAGCCCCGTCGGCCGATCTCGGTCCCCACCGCGGCCGCGAGTTCGAGGAACTGCGGGTCGACAGGCCCCGACGCGCAGTACACGCAGACCGACAACGGCTCGGTCACCATCCACTCTCCTGTCCGTGCAGTTCGCCCTCGTCCTCGCCGCGATGCGCTTCGCGGATGATGCTCACGGTCTCCTCGACGCTGTCGGTGACGAACAGCAGATCCAGATCACCCGCTGCGATCTTGCCGTCGCGGACCAGGGTCTCGCGCAGCCAGTCCACCAGGCCGCTCCAGTACTCCGAGCCGACCAGCACGATCGGGAACCGGGTGATCTTGTGGGTCTGCACGAGGGTGAGCGCCTCGAACAGTTCGTCGAGAGTGCCGAAGCCCCCGGGCAGACACACGAACGCCTGCGAGTACTTCACGAACATCGTCTTACGTGCGAAGAAGTACCGGAAGTTGAGCCCGAGATCGACCCATTCGTTGAGGCTCTGCTCGAACGGCAGCTCGATACCGAGCCCGATCGAGAATCCCCGGGCTTCGCTCGCGCCCCGGTTGGCCGCCTCCATCGCACCCGGTCCGCCACCGGTGACGACGGCGTACCCGGCGTCGACGAGCGCGGCTCCCAGCTTGCGGCCCATCTCGTATTCCGGATGGTCGGCAGGGGTACGCGCGGAACCGAAGACGGCCACGGCACGGGGCACCTCGGCGAGGGCGCCGAAACCCTCGACGAACTCGCTCTGGATCCGCAGGACACGCCACGGATCGGTGTGCACCCAGTCGGACGGACCCCGGCGATCGAGCAACCGCTGATCCATCGTGGTCGCCTCGCGGGCCCGCTCGCCGCGCAACTGCACCGGCCCCCGCTGCACGATCTCGCGACGGGAACCGCCTTCGAAAGAGTTGTCGCCGGACATGACGGTCACGCTATCGCGTGAGATAGGAGCGCAGAACGGAGGTCACCTCGGTGATCCGTCCGATCTCGACGTGCTCGTCGCGCTTGTGTGCCAGGTTGGGATCGCCCGGGCCGTAGTTGACGGCCGGAATGCCCAGCGCCGCGAACCGCGAGACGTCGGTCCAGCCGTACTTGGCCCGGAACTTCCCACCCGCCGCCTCGACGAGCGCGGCCGCCGCCGGATTCGACAGTCCGGGCAACGCGCCCGGCGACATGTCGGTGAGTTCCATCGAGATCGCGAGGCCGTCGAACACCTCGCGGACGTGCGCGAGAGCGTCGTCGGGGCTGCGATCCGGGGCGAACCGGAAGTTCACGTCGAGCGCGGCCGCGTCGGGCACCACGTTCCCCGCGACACCGCCCTCGATGCGCACGGCCGACAGTCCTTCCCGGTACACGCAGCCGTCGATGTCGACCGACCGCGCCTCGTACCGGGACAGACGGTCGAGCACGGGAGCGAGCTTGTGGATCGCGTTGTCACCGAGCCAGGAGCGCGCCGAATGCGCCCGCACGCCGTCGGTGGTGATCCGCACCCGCAGCGTGCCCTGGCAACCGGCCTCGATCTCACCGGAAGTGGGCTCGCCCAGGATCGCGACGTCCGCATCGAGCCAGTCGCGCAGTTCGGTCTCGATCCGCCCGAGCCCGTTGAACGACGCCGCGATCTCCTCGCAGTCGTACATCACGATCGTCAGGTCGTGGGCGGGATCGGTGACGGTCGCGGCGAGGTGCAGGAAGACGGCGTCGCCGGCCTTCATGTCGGAGGTGCCGCATCCCCACAGCAGGTCGCCGTCGCGTCGCGACGGCACGTTGTCGGCGATCGGGACGGTGTCGAGGTGCCCGGCGAGCATCACGCGGCTGCCGAGTCCCCGGTTCGTCCGCGCCAGGACACAGTTGCCGTTGCGCACGATCTCGAAGCCGTCGGTCTGCTCCCGCAGGGCCGCCTCCACGGCGTCGGCGATGAGCGTCTCGTCCCGGGACACACTCGGGATGTCGACGAGCGCGGCGGTCAGTTCGACGGGGTCGGCGTGCAGGTCCAACTGCGGTACGGGCATACCTGCACGATACGAAACGCGTATGCCCCTCAGACCCCGCACACGATTTTCTCAGGGGGGACACAGGCCCAGGACCGGCTCGCGTACGCTTCTCACCCGTGAGTGCACACGGAGCATCAGCAGTAGGCATCGCGAACATCACGGAGGACGGGACCGTCCTCGACACGTGGTACCCGGCACCCGCCCTCGGCGAGCCGAGCGAAACCGGAACGACACGCCTCGAGGGCACAGACATCCCGTCCGACCTGGCCCTCCTCGCCGGTCACGACGAGGCGCGCGAGGTCCAGCAGGTCGTGGTGCGCACCGACATCGCCGACCTGTCGAAGCCTCCCGTCGACACCCACGACGCCTACCTGCGCCTGCACCTGCTGTCGCACCGCCTCGTCCGCCCGCACGGTCTCGCTCTCGACGGCATCTTCGGTCTGCTCGCGAATGTCGTGTGGACCAACTACGGCCCGTGCGCGCTCGACAACTTCGAGACCGTGCGTTCGCGCCTCCGCATCCGCGGACCGGTCACCGTCTTCGGCGTGGACAAGTTCCCCCGCCTGGTCGACTACGTCGTTCCCTCCGGCGTCCGCATCGCCGACGCCGACCGGGTCCGCCTCGGCGCGCACCTCGCCTCCGGCACCACCGTCATGCACGAGGGCTTCGTCAACTTCAACGCCGGCACGCTCGGCAGCTCCATGGTCGAGGGCCGTATCTCCGCGGGGGTCGTCGTCGACGACGGCTCCGACATCGGTGGTGGCGCCTCGATCATGGGCACCCTGTCCGGTGGCGGCAAGGAGGTCATCTCCGTCGGCAAGCGCTGCCTGCTCGGCGCGAACGCGGGTGTGGGCATATCGCTCGGCGACGACTGCATCGTCGAGGCCGGCCTGTACGTCACCGCCGGCACCAAGGTCACCGGCCCGGACGGCACGGTGGTCAAGGCCGCGACCCTGAGCGGCGCGTCCAACCTGCTGCTGCGGCGCAACTCGGTGAGCGGCGCGGTCGAGGTCGTGCCGAACAAGGGCAGCGGCGTCGAACTGAATGCGGCTCTGCACGCCAACGACTAGCTCTGCGCGCCAACGACCAGCTCTCTGCACGCGACAACAGATTCGGAACCGAGAAACCGTGAGTGAAACCCAGCGGCCCGCTTCCGAGGTCGAACATCTCGGGAGCGGCCTGAAGGTCCGTCATCTGACCATGATGGGACTCGGGTCCGCCATCGGTGCGGGCCTGTTCCTCGGTTCCGGTGTGGGTATCGCTGCCGCCGGTCCGGCGATCATCGTGTCGTACCTGCTCGCCGGCGTGATGATCATCTTCGTGATGCGCATGCTCGGCGAGATGGGTGCCGCACTGCCGGTGAGCGGATCGTTCTCGCACTACGCGCGGATCGGCATCGGCCGGTGGGCCGGATTCAGCATGGGCTGGCTCTACTGGTTCATGCTGATCATGGTGCTGGGTGTCGAGATCACCGGCGCCTCGGCGATCGTCCAATCATGGCTACCGGGCGTACCCCAATGGGTGGTCGCGCTGGGGTTCGTCACCTTCTTCGCGGTCGTGAACCTGGCGCAGGTCGCCAACTTCGGTGAGTTCGAGTTCTGGTTCGCGGCGCTGAAGGTCGCGGTCATCGTCGGCTTCCTGATCATCGGCATCCTGCTCGTCTTCGGCCTGCTCCCGGGAACCGAACCCGTGGGCACCACCCACCTGCTCGGCGACGGCGACGGCTTCGCACCCAACGGCATCGCCGGTGTCGCCGCCGGCCTGCTCGCGGTGGCCTTCGCCTTCGGCGGCATCGAGATCGTCACGATCGCCGCGGCCGAATCGAAGGACCCCGAACGGTCCATCGCCACCGCCGTGCGCAGCGTGGTCTGGCGGATCTCGGTCTTCTACCTCGGCTCGATCTCGATCATGGTGCTCGTGCTGCCGTGGACCGCGGCGAGCGGCGAGACGTCCCCGTTCGTGTCGGTGCTCGACATCGCCGGTATCCCCTACGTGTCCGGGCTCATGGAACTCGTCGTGGTGATCGCGTTGCTGTCGGCGTTCAACGCCAACGTCTACGGCACCTCGCGGATGGCGTACTCGCTGGCGCGCGGAGGCGACGGCCCGGCATGGCTGAGCAAGCTCACCCACCACGGGGTGCCCCGCAACGCCGTGCTGGTCTCGGTCTTCTTCGGATTCGTCAGCGTGTGGCTCAACTGGCTGCTGCCCGACACGATCCTCGGGATCCTCCTCAACGCGGTCGGATCGGCGCTGATCGCAATCTGGCTGTTCATCGTCGTCTCGCATCTGCGCTTGCGTCGCAGGTTCGAACAGGAGGGCACCCTGCGCCTGCGTATGTGGCTGTTCCCCTATCTCAGCTGGTTCACCCTGGCGATGCTCATCGGTTTCATCGCGCTGATGTTGTCCGATAGTGCAGCGAGGGTTCAGCTCGCCTCGACCTTCGTGCTGTTCCTGATCATCACTGTGCTCGGACTGATCTGGCACCGCACCCACGACCGGGCGGCCCTCAGCCACCCGTCCGATCGGCCAGCGCCGCGACCACGAGATCGGTGATGTCGAGCGGGTCGCTCGTCCGGTAACTCGTTCCTCCGGTCGCCTCCGCGATCTGTTCGAGCGCCACGGAATCGACGTCCTCGCCGAGTCCGATCGTCACGACCCGGACCGGCGGCTCGTTCTCACCGGCGAGGGTGGCGAGCAGTTCGCCCTTCGAGATCCGCGACCCCTCGTCGGCCCCGTCGGTCACCACGACGACACTGTTGGCTGCTCGCAGGTCGTAACTGTCCTGCACGTACCGGAAGGCCGCGAGGATCGTGTCGTAGAGCGCTGTGCTCTCGTCGGCCGTTCCGGCCATCTGTGCCACGAGTGCGGTGAGTCGATCGCGGTGTGTCCGGCCCTCGACGACCGAATCGAAGCGTCGTATCGGTGCCGCCTCGACGTATTCGGCGCCACCTGCTCCCCCGCCGAACAACCACAGGCCGGCCGAGACACTCCCCGGGAGGACGTCGTTGGCAGCCAGCGCGGCGCGCCGTACCAGTTCGATCCGGCTCTCGTCGCCGAGATTCCGGTTCATCGATGCGGACACGTCCACCGCGAAGACGGTGCGTACGGGAAGCGCCTGCAGGGCCCACACGTTCATCGCCTCTTCCGCGACGCTCTCGTCCTGGAGCTCCAGCACGGGAACGGGTCCCACACCACGGTCGCCGGGGAGCACCCGACCGTTCCCGTCCCGGAACCCGTACCGAGCCAACCTGTCGAGCCCTTCGGGTGTGTGCAACGCGTCGATCAGCAGGGTCGCGGCGTAGGCCACCCTGTCGTATCGCTCACCGCGCGCCGTCACGACCAATGGATAGTCGACGAGTGGGGTGCCCGTTCCGGGTACCGCGGTACCGAGATCCCGCTCGTGGACACGGCGATAGGTGTCCACCTGCTGTTCGGTGCTCACGACCTTCCCACCGTCCGAGACGACGTTTTCGAGCAGTTCCGAACCGGCGGGCGCCTCCTCGTCGCGGGCCAGCTCACGTTCGGCCAGCGGTGCCATGACCGGACGGACCGTTCCGATCGCGACGGGATCACCGGCGGCTTCGGCCAGCACGGCGCGGATGGCCCCCGCGGCGGGACCGGACCGCAGCGGATTGCCGAAGACGAGATCGGGTGAGGACAGAGCGCTCTGCCAGTCGGGCACCGGTTCGACGCCGCCCGGTTCACCTGCGAGCACGAGCGGCGTCGTGGCGAGGGGTGTCGACACCGTGCGCACCGGCCCCGAGGCGTTCGTTCCCGCCCACGACGCCCACCAGCCACCCGCCGGAATCCACAGGTCCGGGGCATCGTCCGCCGCGATCCGCGCCGATACCTCGCCCGGCTCCTGTTCCACGACCTCGAACTCGGCACACGCCGGGGGCGCGATCTCCCCGATCACCGGGGCGAGATCGGAGGACACCGCCACCGTGTACCGCTCGACCACGTCGCAGTCGCGTCCTTCCTCCACGACGAGGAAGGCGATCGAGCCTGCTGCGAGGACGAGGATCGCGGGGACGACGAGCCGGCGCATCCGGCGCCTGCCCGGCCGTGCACCTTCGCGCTTCCCGCCACGACGGACCGGCGGATCCGGATCGGACGGTTCGGACTCCCTCGCCATGCGCCGGCCCCCTCGCGCTCACTCCGGGTGACGCCCCCTCGGTCGCCCGAGACCGATGATATCGACCGAGACGCCGCGGGAAGCCGAATCCGGCGCGATGTCAGCCCTGTTCGGAGCTCTCCTGTTCGAGTCGCCGAGCGGTCAGTGCCGCCTGCAGTTGCCGCAGCCCCGAGGGCCGGGTGGGATCGAAACCGGTGAGCTGCGCGACCCGCTTGAGCCGGTAGTCGACCGTGTTCGCATGGACGTGCAGGGTCTTGGCCGTGAGCTGCCGGCTGAGGTCGTGTGCGATGTGTGTTTCCAGCGTCTCGACGAGTTCGGGTGATTCGTCGAGCGGATCGAGCACGCGCGCGAGATGCCGGCGCGCCGGTCCGGGGCGGGTGAGCTGGTATTCGAGGGCGAGATCCTGCATGCCGTAGGCACCGACGGGGCGCCCGAGCCGTCGCGCGAGATCGAGCAGTTCGTGGGCCTGCTTCGCCGCGATGGGTACTTCCCGGACGGGCGCGTGGACGAGAGCGATCGTGACGGACACACCCGCGACGGTCTCGATGCGTTGCCGGAACTCCTCGATCGCCTCGGTCGAGGGCGACTCGGGCAACAGGACGGTGCCGCCCTCGGGGCCGAGCATCGCGAGGTGGCGGCCCTCGCAGATCGCTTCGAGTTCGGTCTCGACCCGGCGCAGGGTCCGACGCGCGACGACCTCGGGCCGCACATGCGGATTGCGCTCGTCGGGATGACGGGTGAGCGAGACCGCCAGCACGGTGTAGGTGTCGGCGAGCACGAGACCCGAGCGTTGCGCGACCGTCGCGGCGTCCTGCCCGCTGAGCAGGGCAGTGACCAGCTCTTGCGCGGCGACGTCGCGTTCGCGCCGGATCGCGTCGAGTTCGGCGACGAAACCGGTGGTGGCGGCGACGGTGACCTTCTCGAGCAGGGCCATCCACAGGCGGGACGCATCGGCAACGGAGGAGACATCGCCCTCCCGAGCCCGATCGGTGACCAGTTCCCAGCCGAGCCTGATGCCTTCGTGATAGATCCGGAGCATGTATTCGAGCCGGAATCCTGCGCGGGCCCATTGGGCGGCGCTGCTGCGCAGGTCGGCGAGTTCGGCGTCGGACGGCAGTTCTCCCGAATCGAGGAGATGGATCGCGATGCGCAGGCAGCGCACGGTGACCTCGGTGACGTCGCCGCGCAGCGATTCCCCCGGCCGGAGCGAACACGGAGCCACGTTGTCGGCGAAATGCGCCACGAGTTTGCGAGCCACCGCCGGCAGATCGCGCAGCGGAACGGACGCGGGTTTGCCGTCCACCAGGAACAGCGGGGCGTGATCACCGTCCCCCCGACGATCGCGCCCGGGCACCCGGACCTGATCCGTTACAGACATCCCTCGAACCCCCATCGAAGTGAGTAGATCTACATACGGTGCAGTAGAGAATCCGCCTCGGAGTGTGACACATGCAACCCCTGTGGCCGATTTTCCACGCCATCCCGGTTACAGGAACCTACCTGCCGACGATCACCCGCCGGATTTCTCAGCCCAGTTTCTTCTTCTGCACCTTGCCCATCGCATTGCGCGGAAGGTCGCTCACCAGGCGCACCTCCCGGGGCCGCTTGTGGACGGACAGTTGTTGCGCGACAAGGTTTATCAGCTCTTCCTCGTCGGCCTCCGGACCGCCGGCCGCGGGCACCACGAACGCGACGATCCGCTGACCGAGATCCTCGTCGGGCAGCCCCACCACGGCCGCCTCCCGCACGGCAGGGTGCCCGAGCAGGACCGTCTCGATCTCTCCCGCGCCCACCCGGAACCCGCCCGTCTTGATCAGATCGGTCGACTCCCGGCCCACGATGCGGTGGAATCCGTCCTCGTCGACGACCGCCACATCACCGGTGACGAACCATCCGTCCTCGGTCCACGCCGCCGCGGTGGCCTCGGGTCGGTTCAGGTAACCGTCGAACAGCATCGGCCCGCGTACCTGCAGGACACCGATGCTCTCCCCGTCGTGGGGCACGTCGCGGCCCTGCTCGTCGCGCAACCGTGTCTCCACACCGGCCACGGGCGTACCGACCCAGCCGGGGCGGCGCTCGCCGTCGACCCGCGTGCTGAGGGTCAGCATCGTCTCGCTCATACCGTACCGCTCGATCGGGACGAGGCCCGTGAGCTCACGCAGTCGTTCGAAGACCGGCACCGGCAGCGGTGCGCTGCCCGAGACGAGCAGTCGCGCACCGCTCAGCGCGCGGGCGGATTCCTCGTCCTCGACGACGCGCGTCCACACTGTCGGCACCCCGAAGTACAGGGAACCCCGCGCTTCCGCGTAGGCCTTCGGCGTCGGCCGGCCGGTATGGATCAGTCGGCTGCCGACGCGCAGCGCACCCACCACTCCGAGCACGAGTCCGTGCACGTGGAACAGCGGAAGTCCGTGCACGAGCGTGTCGCGCTCGGTCCAGGCCCACGCCTCGGCGAGCGCGTCGATGCCGGCGGCGATCGCACGCCGGCTCAGGAGCACGCCCTTCGGGGCACCGGTGGTACCGGAGGTGTAGAGCACGAAGGCGATTCGCGACGGGTTCGGCTCCGGCAGATGATGCCAGTCGCGGGCGTGCAACCGGACCGGCAGTACCGGCAGTTCCGGGACGTCGGGATGCTGCACCTCGGGGGCCGGACCGAGCCAGGCCTGTGCGCCCGAATCGGTCAGGATGTGTGCGAGTTCGGCCGGCCCCGAATCCGGAGGCACCGGCACCACGGTCGTCCCGGCGAGCAGAGCGCCCGTCACGGCGACGACGGTGGCCGCGCCGGGAGTGGCGAGCACGGCCACCCGATCGGCCCGTGCCACCCGCGCGGCGACCGCGGTCGCCGCGCCGAGCAGATCGCTGCGGGAGAAGGTGTGACCGTCGATACGAACGGCGTCCGGGAGATCGTCGCCGCGCGCGACGGCCAGCGGGTTCAGCGAACGAAGCAGTGCAGACACAGCAGCCACGATCCCATATCGCGCCGCACTCCCATCGGGGCGGTCAGGTGCGGACGTCGCCGCGCGTCGCCGACACCGATGCCCGCGTGAGGCGCGGCGGGGGAAGCACAGTGGCCAGGACCGCGCCCAGCAGCATCCCGATCAGGATCGCCACGCCGTG
The DNA here is from genome assembly GCF_004153645.1 of Rhodococcus sp. Q1. NCBI lineage: Bacteria > Bacillati > Actinomycetota > Actinomycetes > Mycobacteriales > Nocardiaceae > Rhodococcus > Rhodococcus sp. Q1. The sequence continues at coordinate 139,468 of NZ_SDMJ01000006.1, forward strand.
CGCGTCGCCCGCGACCACGAGCACCACGCCGAGAACGAAGGTCGCCGCGGAGGCGACGAGCAGCGGGCGCGTCGCCCCGACGACCGGCCAGAGTCCCGCGAGGGTCGCGGCCGACGCGAGCGTCGCGCCGGTCGTTCCCGCGCCGTCGGACGGGAAGACGAAGGTGGTGAACAATCCCCACAGCAGCTGACCGACCACGAACAACCCGATCGCCCGGTACCACCCCCACACCCGCACGATCGCGACGGAGACCACCGCGAGCAGCACGAGGTTCACCACGGTGAGGAGCACTCCGCCGTCCTCGACCAGACCGGCGGCGAGGACGCGCCACCACTCCCCCGCATCGCGGGTGCGGACGGGTTGCCGCCTGAAGAGGTCGAGCAGTTCCGGGAAGATCAGCCGGGCCAGCGACATCACCGCGACCACCGACCACAGGATCGTGGCCGCGACCGGCGGAGGCCACCAGAACGATCGGGCCCTCGCGTGCGCGGCACTCCCGGACCAGGAACGCGACGCACTCACCGCGGTGATCGCCACGACGGCGACGTAGAGCACCCACAGCAGCGGATCCTCACCGGACGAACTCACGGGGCCAATCTACCGGCGACCTGCCCGCCGGGCGTCGGGTCGAGAGGGGTGACCGCGCTCGATCAGCGCAACCGGGCAGCGGCCGCGGCGATGTCGTCGTCGGTGGCGGTCAGCGCGATCCGGACGTGCAGGACACCGCCGGGACCGTAGAACTCGCCGGGCGCCACGAGGATTCCTCGTTCGGCGAACCAGTCGACGGTCGCGCGGCATTCCTCACCGCGCGTCGCCCACAGGTACAGGCCCGCCTCCGAGTGGTCGACGGTGAAGCCGGCGCCGCGCACGGCCTCGAGGAGCACCTCGCGACGCGTGCGGTACTTTTCGCGCTGCGCGTTCTCGTGCTCGTCGTCGTTCAGTGCCGCGGTCATCGCGGCCTGGATCGGCAGCGGCAGCATCATGCCGGCGTGCTTGCGGACCTCGAGCAGGTCGGCGACGAGGTCGGCGTCGCCGGTGACGAAACCGGCCCGGTAACTCGCGAGATTCGAGGTCTTCGACAGCGAGTGCACCGCGAGGAGGTTGGTGTGGTCGCCCCCGCACACGCTCGGGTGCAGGATCGACAGGGCCTCACCCTCCCAGGTGAGACCGAGATAGCACTCGTCGGAGACGACGATCGCGTCGCGGCTACGCGCCCAGTCGACGACCTTGCGCAGGTGGTCGGGACCGAGCACCTTGCCGGTGGGGTTCGACGGCGAGTTCACGAAGACCAGCGACGCCACTTCGGGTCCGAGGCGGGTCAGTCCGTCGGCGCGGATGATGCGGGTGCCGGCGAGCAGGCCGCCCACCTCGTAGGTCGGGTACGCCAGTTCGGGGATGACGACGAGATCGTCGGCGCCGAGACCGAACAGCGACGGCAGCCAGGCGATCATCTCCTTGGTACCGATCGCCGGCAGGATCGCGGCGTCGTCCAGACCGGTGATGCCGTAGCGGCGCTCGAGCGCACCCACGGCCGCCCGCCGCAGTTCGGCGGTGCCGTGCGTGGTCGGGTAGCCGGGCTCCTCGGCGACGGAGACGAGCGCCTCCCGGATCACGGGAGCGACCGGGTCGACCGGTGTGCCCACCGACAGGTTGACGATGCCCTCGGGATGCGCCGCGGCCTTCGCCTTCGCGTCGGTCAGGGAATCCCAGGGGAAGTCCGGCAGGTTCTTCGCCACCGAACGGCGGACACGCGTGCTCACGACAGTTCCACCGGTCCGTTCGTCACTCTTCGCCCATGGGAGGGAGGTTCTTGACGAACGGCGGGTCGTAGTCGACCTTGCCGAGCTTCGCGGCGCCACCGGGCGAGCCGAGATCGTCGAAGAAGTCGACGTTGGCCTTGACGTAATCGGACCACTCGTCCGGAACGTCGTCCTCGTAGAAGATCGCTTCGACGGGGCACACGGGCTCGCACGCACCGCAGTCGACGCACTCGTCGGGGTGGATGTACAGCATGCGACCGCCCTCGTAGATGCAGTCGACGGGGCATTCCTCGATGCATGCCTTGTCCAACACGTCCACGCACGGTTCCGCAATCGTGTACGTCACTGCTGTTCTCCCTGCCTCTCTGTCAGCCCGCCGACCTGCGCGGCCTCGCCGAAGGAGCGTTCTCGACGCCCACGGTCCTCCAGTATCCCCCGACCCTCCGCAACGCTTCGGAGTAAGGGTCCCCTACCACGCCCGGAGTCGTGACCCGAGGTCAGCGCGAGGTCGACGGGATCTCCGCGGGCGTGTACGCCGTGGTCCGCTGACGGGCGGGCCGGCCGATACCCTCGGCGATCGCGACGAGTTCGGCGACGGTCTTCTCCGAACCGTGCTGCGATCCGGCCATGCGCGAGATGGTCTCCTCCATCAGGGTGCCACCGAGGTCGTTGGCCCCGCCTTCGAGCATGGCCCGCGTGCCCGCGACACCCAGCTTGACCCAGCTGGTCTGGATGTTGTCGATCCGGCCGTGCAGCATGACCCGGGCGAGCGCGTGCGCGGCACGGTTGTCGCGCATGGTCGGGCCGGGGCGCGACGCGCCGGCCAGATACAGCGGCGACGACTGGTGGACGAAGGGCAGCAACACGAACTCGGTGAACCCACCTGTGCGGTCCTGGATCCCGCGGATCACGTTCAGATGACCCACCCAGTGGTGCGGCTGGTCGACGTGCCCGTACATCATCGTCGAACTCGAGCGCAGACCCACTTCGTGTGCGGTGGTCACCACCTCGATCCACTCGGCCGTCGGGAGTTTGCCCTTGGTGAGCACCCACCGAACCTCGTCGTCGAGGATCTCGGCGGCGGTGCCCGGGATGGTGTCGAGTCCGGCCGCACGCAGTTCGGTGAGCCACTCGCGGATCGAGGTGCCGCTGCGCGCGACACCGTTGACGATCTCCATCGGCGAGAACGCGTGGACGTGCATCGACGGCACCCGCGCCTTGACTGCGCGGACCAGATCGGCGTAACCGGTCACCGGAAGTTCCGGATCGATACCGCCCTGCATGCACACCTCGGTGGCACCGGCGACGTGGGCCTCCCACGCCCGGTCGGCGACTTCGCTCGCCGAGAGGGTGAACGCGTCGGCGTCGCCCTTGCGCTGCGCGAACGCACAGAACCGGCAGCCGGTGTAGCAGATGTTGGTGAAGTTGATGTTCCGGTTGACGACGTAGGTGACGTCGTCGCCGACGGTATCGCGCCGCAACTGGTCGGCGAGTGCCACGAGCGCTTCGAGACCGGCCCCGTCGGCGTCGGCGAGGGCCGTGTACTCCGCGTCGGAGCAGCCGCCCGGATCGCGCTCCGCCGAGCGCAGCGCCGAGAGCACGTCGCTGTCGAGCCGCACCGGCGCGGAGGCACCGAGCTCGAGCACCTGTTCACGGACGGTCTCCCAGTCGCCGAAGGCACTCCCCAGATCCGACCGGTGCTCGGTGTTGCGTCCGGTCACGTCGATCTCGGAGTTGAGGTCGACCCGCCCCGACGACTCCCAGTCGACGTCGGGTTCCTGCCAGGGCAGTCCGGACGGGATCACCTCGCGCGCCAGGCCCGTGGCCGGGTCGGCGAGGGCGTGTACGTGGGCGGTGATGCGTGGATCGATCCACGGCTGGCCGGCCAGCACGTACTGCGGCTGGGCGGCGATCCGTTCGGTGAGTTCGAAGCCGGCCTCGGCGCTCAGGCGCGCGAGGGTGTCGAGACCGGGCCAGGGCCGCTCGGGGTTGACGTGGTCGGGGGTCAACGGCGAGACACCGCCCCAGTCGTCGACGCCCGCCCCGAGCAGCGCGCGGCACTCGTCCGGCGACACGAGGTTCGGCGGTGCCTGGATACGCATGCCCGGCCCGAGGACGAGCCGCGCGACGGCGATCGCGGCGAGGAACTCGTCGAGCTCCGCGTCGTCGTGCTCGCGCATCGCGGTGTCGTCCTTGGCACGAAAGTTCTGGACGATCACTTCCTGGATATGACCGAAAGCTTTGTGCGACTTGCGGATCGCGTGGATCGATTCGGCGCGCTCGGTGAAGTCCTCACCGATCCCGACGAGGATCCCCGTGGTGAACGGCACCGCGAGACGTCCCGCATCGGTGAGCACGCGCAGCCGCACCGCCGGCTCCTTGTCGGGGCTGCCGTAGTGGCACTGCCCCTTCTCGGCGAACAACCGTTCGGAGGTGGTCTCGAGCATCATGCCCATCGAGGGGGCGACCGGCTTCAACCGGGAGATCTCGGCCCAGCTCATCACCCCGGGGTTGAGGTGCGGCAGCAGGCCGGTCTCCTCGAGGACGCGGATCGCCATCGCCCGCACGTAGTCGAGGGTGGAGTCGTATCCACGCTCGTCGAGCCACTGCTTCGCTTCGGGCCACCGGTCCTCGGGCCGGTCGCCGAGCGTGAACAAGGCCTCCTTGCACCCCAGTTCGGCTCCTTGACGGGCGATCTCGAGGATCTCGTCGGGTTCGAGGTACATGCCGCGCCCCTCGGCGCGGAGCTTGCCGGGGACCGTGACGAAGGTGCAGTAATGGCATCGATCCCGGCACAACCGGGTGATGGGCACGAACACCTTCCGCGAATAGGTGACCGAGCCGGGACGTCCCTGGGCGAGCAGCCCGGCGTCGCGCACCCGCGCCGCCGACGCGCAGAGATCCTCGAGATCGGCGCCCCGCGCCTGCAGCAGGACCGCCGCTTCGTCGACGTTCAGAGCGACCCCGTCGCGTGCCCGGCGCAGCGCACGACGCATTCCCGACGGTGTCACCGTGGAGCGGGACGCGGCACCGGGGCGCACGGTGGGGGTCGGGAGCATCGCGGACTGCGGGATGTCGTCTGCGGAATCGGTCATGCGCCCGATCATGCGCCTGCGTGCACCCCCATGCCACCTCGGGGTCTATTCGTGCGGGTAGTCGTCGTCCGCGGGGACCTCGCGGTTCTGCTCGTAGGTGTCGGCGGGGTCGGCCTCCAGCGGCACGTCCGAGGGCAGATCGTCGGCAGGATCGTCGTAGACGGGAGTGGCCTGCTCGAGCCGGTCGGCCTCGGAATCGTTGTCGGACTGGATCTCGATGCCGAGCGCATTCGACTCTGTCATGGCGATCTCCTCTTCTGAACGGGCGATCCGCACTCGTCGGATCGGGGCGAGTCCGGCCGGGTTCTACGGATCCCAGCCTAGCGTGGAACCGGACACCGGTCCCGGCGGAGCAGGAGGCATGGGTGGAGGACGACGAGGTGGCGGTCGACGGGGCGCGGCCGGAGGCGAGTGTGGTCATGCGGGAACCCTCGTGGCGGCCGAGCCCGAAGGCGCGTGTGCTCTGGGCCGTGAGCGCGGCACTGATGTGGATTCCGCTCGTCGTCGCGCAGGTCGTGTGGGTGATCGTCGCACCCGGAGGCGCCGGATGGCACATCGCCGCGGCAGCAGCGACGATCGTCCTCGGCGGACTGCACGTCGCGGTGGTGCCGGCGTGGCGTTTCCGTGTCCATCGCTGGGAGATGGACGACACGGCGGTCTACACGCGGTCGGGCTGGTGGACGCAGGAACACCGCATCGCGCCGATCTCCCGGATCCAGACCGTCGACACCGAACGGGGCCCGCTCGACCGCTGGCTCGATCTGACCACCGTCACCGTCACCACCGCGTCCGCGGCGGGTGCGGTGGAGATCGTCGGACTCGACAGCCGCGTCGCCGACGAGACCGTCGCCCACCTGACCGCGCTCGCGACCCGCTACCGGACGGACGCGACATGAACGACACCGCCGTGCCCGCGGCCGAGACGGACGAGCAGGTGCCGTGGTCGCGCCTGGACCGCAGGATGTTGCTGATCCATCCGATCGAGGAGATCCTGCGCCTGCTGCCCGTGCTCGCCGGATCGTTCGTCATCGGCACCACCAGCGGAAATCCCGGGTGGGGACTCGCAGCGACAGGGGTGCTGGTGCTGGTCGGGCTGTCGCGCTGGTTCACCACCACCTACCGTGTCGGGCCCGTGCACGTCGAACTCCGCCGCGGACTGCTGCAGCGACGCGAGTTGTCGATCCCCCGCAGCCGCATCCGCTCGGTGGACGTCGAACAACGCCTCCTGCACCGCGTTCTCGGCCTGGCCGTCGTGAAGATCGGTACCGGACAGGGCGGAGGAGCCGACCGCAACCGGTTCGAACTCGACGGCCTCCCGATCGCCGCCGTCCCCGAGCTGCGTGCCGTACTCCTGACCGGCGGGGAGCGGGGCGCCGAACCGTCCGAGCCGGCACCGACGTCCGCGGCCCCCACCGAGCGGCAGCTGGCGCGCTTCGATCCGGGTTGGGTGCGCTACGCCCCCTTCTCCACGACGGGATTGCTGGCCGTCGCGGCGATTACCGGTGCCGCCTTCCAGTTCGGGCTCGGCCGGTGGATCGCCGAGTCGCAGGTCGTCCGCCGCGCGGTCGAGGCCGCGGAGGATCTGGGACTGCTGGTCGCACTGGTGATCCTCGTCCTGGTGGTCGTGCTCGTCGCCAGTCCGGCGGCGTGTGTGCGCTACCTGATGGTCTACGGCGACCTGCGGGTGACCGACGACGACCGGGTCCTGCGCATCGCGCACGGCCTGCTCACGACCCGTCACACCACTCTCGACCGGGCGCGGCTGCGCGGTGTCGCACTGCACGAACCATTGGCACTGCGACTGGTCGGTGCCGCGCGGCTCGACGCCGTCATGACGGGCAGGACGGCGCAGCAGGGTGGTTCGTCGCTGGTCCTGCCGCCGGCGCCCGACGGGGAGGTCCGACGGGTCGCGGCCGAGGTGCTCACCGAGCGGTTACCACTCGATGCGCCGCTGCGCAGCCACGGTCCCCGTGCCCGTCGTCGCCGCTACACGCGGACGTTGTGGCCGGTGGGTGTCGTGGTGGTCGCGGGGCTCGTCGCCCTCACCGTCACCGGGCGGCACGTGCCCCTGCCGGTGATCGTCACGGTGATCGTGCTGCTGGTCGCGGGGGCGTGCGCGCTGGCGCAGGACCGGTACCGGGGTCTCGGTCATACCGTCGTCGACGGACATCTCGTGGCCCGCAGCGGCTCGATCGACCGGCAACGCATCTGCCTCGATGCGAAGGGTGTGATCGGATGGACGGTGAGGCAGACATTCTTCCAGCGACGGGCCGGCCTCGCGACCGTCGTCGCGGCGACCCCGGCGGGCGCGGGCCGTTACGAGGTGATCGACATCCCGATGGACGAGGCGTGGGCTCTGGTTCAGGAGGTCACACCGGGTATGGGAGAAGCATGGATGAAGACATGATCCCTCCCTCGGGACGGGGACCCCTGCACGGCGCCCCTCCTGCGACGCTGGCCGAACTCGACGATGTGCTCGTCGACTGCCGCGCGTGTCCGCGGCTGGTCGCATGGCGCGAGCAGGTCGCGCGGGAGAAACGAGCAGCCTTCCGCGACGAGGAGTACTGGGGCCGGCCCGTCCCGGGTTTCGGTCCTGCCGATGCGTCCCTGCTGATCGTCGGGCTTGCGCCCGCCGCGCACGGCGGGAACCGCACGGGACGGATGTTCACCGGCGACCGGTCGGGCGACGTGCTGTACGCGGCCCTGTACGACGCGGGTCTGGCGTCGCAGCCGACCGCGACGCACATCGGCGACGGCCTCGAACTGTTCGGCACGCGCATCACGTCCCCGGTGCACTGCGCACCGCCGGCGAATCGCCCCACCGTCGTCGAACGCGACACCTGCCGGCACTGGCTGGAACAGGAGCTCGACCTGCTCTCCCCCACGCTGCGCGCGGTCGTCGTCCTCGGCGGTTTCGGATGGCAGGCGCTACTGCCCGTCCTGTCGGCCGCGGGGTGGACGATTCCCGTTCCCCGCCCGAAGTTCGGGCACGGCGCGCACGCGCTGCTGTCTCCGACCGAGGCGCGCGAGCACCCGTTGCATCTGTTCGGCTGCTATCACGTCAGCCAGCAGAACACCTTCACCGGCCGGCTGACGCAGGAGATGGTGACCGACGTGCTCAGGGACGCGGCTCGGGCTGCGTCGCTCCTACCGCGCGAGCCGCTCCCACCGCCCGAGTGATCTCCTTGATACGCGCCGAGAACAGGTAGCCGCCGGCCGGGACGAGCGCCGCCACCGGCAGCAGCAGGGTCCGCCAATCGCCGAGCGCGAGTTGATCGCCGCCCGGCCCTCCCGCCAGACAGACGAGGAAGACGACGGCCCACGCGACCAGCGGCAGGGTCGCGCTGCGCAGGGAGCCGGTCTCGGCGCGGACGGCCACCACCAGGAGCAGGTTCGCGAGTCCGGCCAGCAGGATGGTGATCGGGAAGGGCATCCCGGCGATGTACAGGCCCAGGTAGAAGACCGACAACAGGGCGCACAGCGCACCGTCGAGCACGAGCAACGCGACGAGGCCCCGGCGTGGCCGGACGTCCGCCGGTGACTCGAGGGGGGCAGCGGTTGCTGGATCGACCGTCATGCTTCGATGGTGCGCTACCGGACGGGCGCCGACGCAACCGGGGTCTGCGGAACCGTCCGCCGCTCACCCACGGGACGTCAGGGAACCGGCGGGTATCCGAGCATGGTGAGCAGGGCGCTCTGCTGGTCGGCGAAGGCGTACAACGCGTGCCAGTAGTCGGCTCGGATCTCGTCGGCGTAGGGCCTCAGCGAGTCCACGAACGCGACGATCTGGTTCTGGACGGACCAGTTGTACATCGACAACCCCCTGCACGGTGTGTGTCTGCGCGACGCGAGGACGAGTGACCCGCGCCACTGCCGATCCCACTGACGACTCGGATCACACTAGCCGATGCCGGAGAAGAGATCGTCTTCTCGTCCCGTCGGGTCGGTGAGACCGAGCCGACCGCGAACGAGCACGAAGTGCTCGTGGTCGAGGACGGGCTGGGCGACGAGGTTGGAGAGCACGAACTGCTCACCGTCCGGCGCGACCAGCACCTGGGTCGCGTGCGCCGCCATCGCGGTTCGCTTCGCGTCGAGAACCGACCGGACGTCGACGACGGTGGTGACCTCCTCGTCGGGCACGCTCGGCAGTTCGCCCGGCTCGGGTCTGCGCCACCCTTCGGGCAGCGATCCCATGGCCGCGACGCCACGTTCGAGTGCGGACCGTTCGGTGACGGTCCAGTACACCTTCGCGGGAGTCCAGGCCGCGCCGGCGGACGGGTAGTCCTCGGTTCCCGCCGCCTCGACGGCCGCGGTCACCCGCTCGTGCACCGCGATGTGGTCGGGATGCCCGTAGCCACCGAACGGGTCGTAGGTGACGACCACGTGCGGACGCATCTTGCGGATCACGGCGACGAGCGCCTCGACCGCCTCGTCGCGGTCGGCGTTGACCCAGGCGCGAGGATTGTCGGCGGAGGGGGTGCCCGCCATCCCGGAGTCGCGCCAGTGCCCGGCACCGCCGAGAAAACGCGGTCGGTCGACGCCGAGCGCGTCGAGCGCCCGGGTGAGTTCGAGGATGCGATAGCCGCCGAGCTGATCGGCACGATCCGCGGTGAGCTGGGCCCACTCGTCGCCGATCACTTCACCTTCCTCACCGAGCGTGCAGGTCACGACGGTGACCTCGGCGCCTTCGGCGACGTACCGGGCGATGGTGCCGCCGGTGGTGAGCGTTTCGTCGTCGGGATGGGCGTGGACGAGCAGAAGCCGGCGATCCGCAGCATTGGGGACGGCCCCCGGAGTGTCGATCACGGTGTGGTCCTTCCCCACAGATGGGCGTCGCCGAGAATACCGGTGGCGACAGCGGCTGTCAGCGAGACGTTCTCGACACCCGGACCGGCTGCGACGACGGTCCTGTCCTGCAGGATCGGCAGGTTCACCGCGAGATCCCACAGCCTCGGCTGTGCGGCGGCGACGACGTCCGCCGGATCGGCGGCGCCGTTCAGAGCCGCCAGCAGGTCCGGTTCGAGCCCGGGGTCGCAGGCACCCGAGAGGTTGCTCGGCGCCTCGAGCTGCGCTGCGACGGCGTCCTCGCGTTCCTCCACGTCGTCCTCGTCGAGTGTGGTGGTCGCGGGGTCCGGCGGTGTTCCGTCCGACGGCCGTGTCGTCTCCTGGGCGGCGGGTACGGGCGTGGGCGGGAGGTCCTCCCCCGCCGCGGTGGGCGCCGCGGCCACCGGTACGCATCCGAACCGGGACAGCGCGGCCGTGGCGGGATCGCCTCCGGCACGCATCCAGCCGACGATCGCGTGCACGCCGCCCTCGACGAGGGCCTCGCCGTACAGCTCGTCCGGGGACAGTTCGTCGACCGACGCGTCGATCCCGGCACCGCGCCACAGGTCGACGGCGGTGCGTGCGACGGCCCGCGCGGTCTCGTCTCCCTCCGGCACGCCCAGCACCAGCGTCAACGGTTCTCCGTCCCGGGCCAGGGTGCCCTCGGGCAACGTCGCAGCGCCCGCACTCCCCGGCTCGGGAGTCCCGCTCGCCGGTGATGCGGACGTCCTGGTCTCGGGCGCGGCCGGGTCTGCGGGTGCCGGCGGATCGGCGGGTGGGATCGGCAGATATCCGGCCTCGGCGAGACGGCCGAGGGCCTCCTCCCGGGACGGTCGCGGCGGCATCGTGTCGGCGTATCCCGGATCGGACGGCGCGAGCACCTGGGCACGGGCGCGCACGATCTCGGTGCTGTCACCGGTGGCGACGAGCCCGAGCAGGTCCGGATCGAGCAGGCCGAGCACGCCTCGCCGGACCCGCGGATCGGCGAGTTCGGCGGTGCGGGTGTTGAGGATCAGGTCGAGTGTGCGCGGCTGCAGCTGGACGCCGGTGCGCACGCCCGGCACGGCGGCGAGCTGCGCTTCCAGGGCGACTCCGCCCGCACTCTGGACCACCTGCGCGTCGTCGCTGCGCACGGATTCGGTCACCTGGGCATCGGTGCCGGCGCGGCGCATCAGCAGCTCGTCCGGTCCGGCCGGGGTGCCCCAGAACCGGTCGTTGCGTTCGAGCAGGACCTCGGCGCGCCCGCGATCGACGTTGTCGACGTGGAACCGCCCACCGGACACGGGGATGGTCTCGGACAGCCCCGTGGAGAAACCACCCGGCGTGTCCTTCACCAGGTGTGCGGGCAGCAGATCGGTGAACAGTTCGCGCCAGGCGGGATACGGCTCGCGCAGCGTGACGGTGACCGTCTTGCCTCCACCCGACGACCGGATGTCGTCGATGAGCCGGTAACCGGCGGGATCGACCACGCCGGGCTGGGTGACCATCTGCCGCCACAGATACCGGAAGTCCTCGGCGGCGATCGGTGCACCGTCCGACCACTGGGCCTCGTCGCGCAGGCGGTAGGTGATCGTGAACGGGGCCTCGTCGGTGACCTCGGCGGACAGGAGCAGCGAGTCGTCGGGAACCAGCAGCGTGACCGCGGGGTTCTGCGAGTCGGGAACGGCCCGGAAGGCGCTGGGGAGCACGAGTTCGGCGACCGCGTTGGCGACCGGCGACTGATCGGCGAGCAGATGCGGATTGAAGCCCGAGCCGACCTCGTCGATCGCGACCACCACCGTGCTGCGCTGCGGCGGGGGAGCGGGAGTCGTGGTCGGCTCCGCCTGTTCGATCGGCGGGGGCGGGTCGGCGGTGCAGGCGGTCAGGACCAGCACAGCCACGGCCGTGCCGGCCGTCGCCCCGATCAGTCGGCGACGAGCGCGCGTACGCGACACTCGGGCTCCTTCCGTGAGGCAGGTGGTACATGGGTGGCCCCGGCCAGCATGCGCTCGCCGGGGCCACCCACACCTGGACTACTTGTTACGGGCCTTCTCCCGCGACCGCGCACGCGCACGGTCGGTCTGCGACAGGTGCAGCTTCCGCACGCGCACGTCCTCCGGGGTGACCTCGACGCACTCGTCTGCGGCACAGAACTCGAGCGCGGCCTCGAGGGTCAGCTCGATCGGCTTGGCGAGGGTCTCCATCACATCGGCCGTCGAAGAGCGCATGTTGGTGAGCTTCTTCTCGCGGGTGACGTTGATGTCGAGGTCCTCGGCGCGCGGGTTGATGCCCACGACGTGACCCTCGTAGGTGTCGCTGCCCGGTTCGACGAAGAAGGTGCCGCGATCGGCGAGCTGGATCATCGCGAACGGGGTGACCGTACCGGCACGGTCGGAGACGAGCGAACCGGTGTGGCGCGCCCGGATCTCGCCGGCCCACGGCGCGTAGCCGTGGAAGATCGCGTTGGAGATGCCGGTGCCGCGGGTCTCGGTGAGGAAGTCGGTGCGGAAACCGATCAGGCCGCGCGACGGGATGATGAACTCCATGCGGACCCAGCCGGTGCCCTGGTTGGTCATCTGGACCATCTTGCCCTTGCGGTTGGCGAGGAGCTGGGTGATCGCGCCGAGGTGCTCCTCGGGGCTGTCGATGGTCAGCTCTTCGTAGGGCTCGTGCAGCTTGCCGTCGATGGTCCGGGTGACCACCTGCGGCTTGCCGACGGTCAGCTCGAAGCCTTCGCGGCGCATCTGCTCGACGAGGATGGCCAGGGCGAGTTCGCCACGGCCCTGCACCTCCCATGCGTCCGGACGTCCGATATCGAGCACGCGCAGCGACACGTTGCCGACGAGTTCGGAATCGAGTCGCGTCTTGACCATGCGCGCGGTGAGCTTGTGGCCCTTGACCCGGCCGACGAGCGGCGAGGTGTTGGTGCCGATGACCATCGAGATGGCCGGCTCGTCGACGGTGATGCGCGGCAGTGCCACCGGGGTCTCCGGATCGGCGAGCGTGTCGCCGATCATGATCTCCGGGATGCCGGCCACGGCGACGATGTCGCCGGCGACCGCGACCTCGCCCGGCTGGCGCTCGACACCGACGGTCTTGAGCAGCTCGGTGATCTTGACGTTCTTGACGCCGTCGGCGTGCATCCACGCGACGGTCTGGCCCTTGCGCAGCTCGCCGTGGTGGATGCGCAGCAGCGCGAGACGACCGAGGAACTCGGAGGCGTCGAGGTTGGTGACGTGGGCCTGCAGCGGGGCCACCGGATCACCCTTGGGTGCGGGGATGCACTCCATGAGGACCTCGAAGAGCTCGTCGAGGTTCTCGGCGTCGGGGACCTGGCCGTTCTCGGGCTGCTTCTTCGATGCCTTGCCTTCACGGCCGGAGGCGTAGAGGACGGGCAGGCCGAGGGCGAGCTCGGCGGCTTCGGCGGCTTCGTCGTCGAGGTCGGACGCGAGGTCGAGCAGCAGGGTCTGGCTCTCCTCGACGACCTCGGCGATGCGGGCGTCGGGCCGGTCGGTCTTGTTGACCACGAGGATCACCGGCAGCGACGCGGCGAGAGCCTTGCGCAGCACGAAACGGGTCTGCGGCAGCGGCCCCTCGGAGGAGTCCACGAGCAGGACGACACCGTCGACCATGGACAGGCCGCGCTCGACCTCACCACCGAAGTCGGCGTGGCCGGGAGTGTCGATGACGTTGATGACCGTGACGGTGCCGTCGGGGTTGTGCCGGTGCACAGCGGTGTTCTTCGCGAGAATGGTGATGCCCTTCTCGCGCTCGAGGTCGCCCGAGTCCATGACCCGGTCGACGAGTTCCGCACGTTCGGCGAACGCGCCCGACTGGCGCAACATGGCGTCGACGAGAGTGGTCTTTCCATGGTCGACGTGCGCCACGATGGCGACGTTCCGAAAATCAGCGGTGCTCACGCGATAGCTCTCCTGGCTGTAGTCCGGCCACACGGCACTGGACCCGGTCGGCACCTCGCCCGTACGGCGTTCGTCTCGATGGCCGCGACGCGAGATTGCGAGCTACCTGCTCCGCCCGAAACTCGGCGTGCAAGTACTGCGGCCGTCAATACACTTTACAGGCCGCTCGTAGGTCGCTGCGTCTACCTCAGCCGATATCCGCAGGTCGGCAATGATCGGGGTGACGTTCGACACTTCCGCGGGAGACGCGAGGACCGAATCCGGCACCTCATCCACCCCTTGGCCCATGAGTAAGGGGATGCTAACCTTCGCCCGCCGGTGGATTCGCCGCGCGCTGGTCCGTGGAAGGCAGGCGGGACGTATGGGGAAGGTGAAGGCGAGCAAGGTCGCAGGCCTGAAGCCGAAGAAGAAGTGCTGCCGCAAGAAGACGCGGTGCCTCGAATGCCCCGTCGTCGTCATGCGCATGAGGAAGGTCGAGAACGACGGCCTGAGCAAGAAGGAACTGCGCAAATATCTCGACCGGGCCCGTGCCGCCTGACTCAGCGCCGCAGATGCTCCCGCAGGTCCGGGATCCACGCGCGGTCGGCCGGGACGAGATCGATCCGCCCGAGTTCGTCCGCGTCGACCCACCGCAACGCCGCGTGGTCGAGCGGCTCGGGATCACCGGAGACGAGTTCGACACGGTAGGCACACAACTCCCGGCCCCCCGCCAACGGCACCGCCACGCCCAGACGTTCCGCGCCGCGCACCTCGACACCGAGTTCTTCCCTCAGCTCCCGCACGAGCGCCGCTTCCGCACTCTCCCCCGGTTCGGCCTTGCCGCCGGGCAACTCCCACAGTCCCGCGAGGTCGGCGGGCCGGAGACGCTGGGCGAGCAGCACGCGTCCGTCCCGGATGACGGCGCCGGCCACTACGTGCCCGTCGGGCGCCGGTGTGCTCGCAGACGATGTGCTTGCAGACATGACCCGCATCGTCCCAGAATGAGTCATGTCCCAGCTGCTGACGGACGGAGAGATCGACGCCGCGCTGGCCGAGCTGCCGCACTGGCACCGCGCGGGACGGTCGCTCGTCCGCACCATCGAGGCACCGACCTTTCCCGACGCGATCGCGCTCGTCGACCGGGTGGCCGTCGTCGCCGAGGAGGCGAACCATCATCCGGACATCGACATCAGGTGGCGGAAGGTGACCTTCGCGTTGAGCACGCACTCCGCCGGTGGCATCACGGAGTCGGATCCGGCTCTTGCGCGCCGGATCGACGAGGAGGCCCGACACTCGGGTCCGTAGTCGCCTGCTCGTCCCGTCCCGTGCGCCCAGCGAGGATCATGACGACGTAGACGGCAAGGACACCCACCACGTTGACCGCGCCCAGCCAGGCGAGCGGAGCGGGGCGTTCGACGTCCCAGATCGAGTCCTGCGCCGTGCTGAGCACCCACGGGACGCCGATCAGCGTGACCGCCGCCCAGCACACGGCGACGACGCGGGCGCCGAGCGTGCGTGCCGCAGGTCCGTAGACCAGCCACAGCAGCAGCGGAACCACCCATACCCAGTGGTGGACCCACGAGATGGGTGAGACGAGCAGACCGAACAGCTGCACGACCAGCAGCGTGCCGAGGCGATCGTGGGTTCCGTCGGGCAACGGCCGCAGCGACCGCCACGCCGCGAACGCGAGGACGGCGCAGACGACGACGGCGAGCAGCCACGCCGGGCCGAGACCCACGTCCTCACCGGCGACGCGGCTCAGGGCTCCGCGCAGCGACTGGTTCCACACCGAGACGACCGGCCCGATCCGGTCCGCGTCGCCCAGGAGGGAGCCGAAGTAGGTGGCGGCCTGGGAGCCGAGCACGAGCAGGCTCACCAGGACCGTCCCCGCAAAGACGACGGCGGAGAACACCGCCTCACGCCGGCGCCGTTGCGCGAGGAAGTACAACCCGGTGATCGCGGGCGTGAGCTTGATGCCGGCGAGCACACCGACGAGACCCCCCGACAGCCACCACCGCGAACTGCGCACCGCGAGCATCACGCCGAGGACGAGGAAGACGTTGATCTGCCCGTAGTCGAGTGTGGTGCGAACCGGTTCGGTCCAGATCCCCGCGGCCGTCCACACCATCGCGGTACCGGTCCACGACCGGTTCCGCGCCGGCGCGGCAGCGCCGTCCTCGTCGACATCACCGTCGCTCACGACGAGTTCGAGAGCGATCCGCACGACGGCGAAGAGCGCAGCGACCGTCAGCAGCTGCCATGCCACGCCCAGGACACCGAACGGGATCAGGTGCAGGGGCAGGAAGACGAGCGCGGCGAAGGGCGGATAGGTGAACGGCAGCGGGAAGTCGGGGGTGTCCTCCGAATAGGTGAATCCGTAGAGGTTCCCCTGCAGCAAGGCGGCCGATCCGTCGACGTAGACGTGCAGGTCGACGAGGTTCATCCCGTTGGGCGTGATGAATGCCCAGGCCAGACGGACGACGACCGACAGCGCCAGTAACGCCGCGCACCACCGCATCCGGTGCGAAGCAAACCCTCGTGGCACTGCGGTGCGGCCTCTCCCGTCGAACGTCCGTCCGGTGAACCGGACCCGGCGAAGGAGATTACCGTTCCGATCGGCATGCGAACGAACCGGACTTCACTCCCGTAACGATTTCATCTACAGTCACAATCTTCTCAGGCCGGGCGGGTTATGTTCGACAGGATCCGAGGAACGGAACAGCCCGTGGTTACAATCCCGAACCAGCGATGGGCGCGCCGTTCCGAAACGGAAGGCTTGTCCCGTGTGCGGGGGGTCCATAGAGTGTCTCCTCGAGCCGTCAGCATCCGACCGTTCGTACCGAACGTCCGGATGCTTCAACGACAAGGATGGGGAACAGTGCTTCGTACTCGAGGAATGCGACGGGCGCTCACGCTGTGCGCGCTCGCTGCCACCGCGGGATTGGCCGTGCCTACGCAGGCCGTCGCGCAACCGGCTCCACCCGCATTGCCGGATCTGGCAAGGCTCGTCGAGCTGCCCCGGTTCGAGATTCCCGCCGATCTGTCCGTCGAGTCGTTGACCGACCTTCTGGCCGGAGTCCGGGCGAATCCCGAAGAGGTCGAGGCACTGGCATCCCTCGCACCCGCGATCATCGGCGCCGCCGCGGGCCCCGCGGATGTCGCCGACGCTGCCGACGGCAAGAACGATCTGCTGGCACAGGCCAAGGAACTGCTCGAGAACTCCCAGCTCCCCGAGTCGGTGAAGAGCACGCTCCAGCGCGTCATCAAGTTCCTCGACGGTAGCGGCGGCGGCGGACCCGACCTTCCCGAGCCCGGTGCCGTGGTGATCTCGCAGTTCCTGTACCCGACCATCGGCAAGGGCTGCATCGGCGACGGCCGGGACTCCGTGGGCACCGCCCTCGCGGTTGCAGGTCCGTCCCAGCTGCCCCCGCCCGGCCCGGCCGCAGGCCAGACCGGTTTCGTCTTCACGGCTCTGGGCACCGCTCCCGCGGCCGACGTGCAGGAGCAGCCGCTCACGCTGAGCTGGGTCAATGTCTCCAACGGCCGCACGGGAACGCAGCCGCTCACCAACGACGCGCGGATCAACCCCGACGGCCCGACCACGCTGAGCACGATCGCCGACACCGGTTCGGGTCAGGTCCTCGCCGTGATCTCCGGTGGAATCACCACGCAGGCCGAAGGCGCCGACCCGCGTTCGTGCACCTTCCTGCCCACCGTGGGTCTCGTCGCGGTTCCCTGATCGAACGAAGAACACTTCGACGCATCGAAGGCCGCCGGAAACACTTTCCGGCGGTCTTCGTCGTTTCTCCTCGACCTCCGTCCCTTCCCTCGCGGCCGCCGTGCGTGATAGACCGGAGCATGGCCTTCACCGCGTCGCGTAGCCCGTCGAAGTCCGTGAATTCCCACCGCTCGGTTCTCTCCGACCGTTCGATCCTCTCGATCGCGTCCGAACGGTCGATCCTGTCGATCGGTTCCTCGTATTCGATCCTGTCGATCGGTAGTTGCGGGTCGGTCCTGTCCGTCGGTTCCGTGGGATCGTTCGGTTCGATGTTGTCCTCGCTGTCGTTCGCGAGCCCCGGTTCGGCGCTGTCGGGCCTGTCGCGCTGGTCGCTGCTGTCGTGGCGCGGCGACCATTCCGCACCCGACGACCATCCGCCGTTCTTCGTCACCGTCGTCGAATCCGAGCCCGACCGGCACTGTCAGGCCTGACGGCAGGGGGTCTGCACCGGACCGCACTGCGGGAAGATGCTAGGGATCGTCGGTTCCGCCGTGTTAGACACGATGTGATCATCATTCGTATCGCGCACGAATTGTCGCCGGCCGCGTCACCCGGCCCCGGACCGAGGAGCCGCATGGCCGTAGAGACACCGATCCCCACCAGGGAGGTTCCCGCTCCGCGGGGCATCGTGCCGGTCCTCGCGACCGTCGGTATCAGCGTCGCGCTCATGCAGACCCTGATCGTCCCGATCCTCCCCCGGCTTCCGGTGCTCGTCGCCGCGACTCCTCAGAACACATCCTGGGCCGTGACGGCGACTCTGCTCGCCGGCGCGGTGGTCACCCCGATCAGCGGTCGCCTCGGCGACATGTTCGGCAAGCGCCGAATGCTCCTCGCCTCGCTGGCGACGATGGTCCTCGGTTCGGCCGTGTGCGCACTGTCGTCCACGCTGATCCCGCTCGTCGTGGGCCGTACCCTCCAGGGCGCCGCGGTGGGCGCCATCCCGCTCGGTATCGCGATCCTCCGCGACGAACTGCCCCCGCGCCGCCTGCCCGGCGCGATGGCGACGATCAGCGCGACGATGGGTGTCGGCGGCGCGATCGGGTTGCCTCTCGCCGCCTTCGTCGCCCAGGCGACGGACTGGCACATGCTGTTCGTCGCGTCCCTGGTGCTCGGACTCGTCGGCATCGCCGCGATCCTGCTCGTCGTACCCGAGTCGTCGCGCCGCAATCCGGGACGCTTCGACATCGCCGGGGCGCTGGCACTCTCCGTCGCTCTCGTGCTGTTGCTGCTGCCCGTCACCAAGGGCAACGACTGGGGGTGGACCTCCCCTGCCACCGTCGGGATGCTCGCCGGGGCGCTCGTGGTGTTCCTCGGCTGGGGCCTGTACGAACTGCGGGTGCCGCGACCGCTCGTGGACCTGCGGCTGTCCGCACGCCGGCCGATCCTGATGACGAACCTCGCGTCGGTGGCACTCGGGTTCTCGATGTACTCGAACATCCTGGCGTTCCCACAACTCCTGATGGCACCCGTGGAGACCGGCTACGGCTTCGGGCAGACGATGGTCACCGCCGGGATCGCGCTCGCCCCCGCCGGGATCGTCATGATGGCGCTGTCTCCCGTCTCCGCCCGCATCACGACGCGGTTCGGGGCCCGCGTCACCCTCGGCTGCGGCGCGGTGTTCGTAGGCCTGGGCTACCTCATGGCGTATGTGCTGTACCGGGAGGTCTGGCACATCGTAGGCGCGTCGATGCTCATCGGCGCCGGTGTGGGCCTCGCCTACGCCGCGATGCCGGCGCTCATCATGGGTGCCGTTCCGCTGCGCGAGTCCGCCGCGGCCAACAGTCTCAATACCCTGATGCGCTCGATCGGCACGACGAGCGCCGCGGCCGTGATCGGCGTGATCCTCGCGGCGATGACCCAGCAGATCGGAGACGCCGTCGTCCCCGCCCTCGACGCTTTCCGCGCCACCTTCCTCGTCGCGGTGGCAGCGGCCGTGCTGGCACTCGTGTTCACGGCGCTGATTCCGTCGGCGGGCCGGACGCTGCGAGCCGCCGACGAGATCTGACTCCGGGCGTCAGCTGCCCAGGAGCCCCGGGTCGGTGCTCGGTGCGCTTCCTGCGAGCGACCACTGGCCGTAGTCGGGCGTGAGCACGTGGTTGATGTCGACGCCGATACCGTCGATCCGGACCTCGCCAGGGATCTGGTGCAGGTTCGCCCTCGGATGGATGTAGCCCTCGGGCGTGCCCCAGTCGTGCTGCCAGTAGAAGGATCCGAGGGATACCGCCGACGCCCGGTCGATGGTCGGCGAATTGGCGTACACACCGAGATTCCCGGCTCCCACGACCTCCTGCCAGCCCAGCAGGTACGGCACGATGCGGGTCGTGAACTGCTCCAAGTTCGGGTTGTCGTCGATCGAGGCGTAGATCGGGCGGCCCGCCGGTCCCCCGGCCGCATAGTGCAGTTCGAGACCGCGCCGGGCGTGCTTCAGACCCGCCTCGTAGCCGCCGAGCCAGTCGGCGGTCCCGGCCTTGCCGAACTGGTAGCACGAGACCACTTCGAGTCCGCTGCCGATCAGCGCGTCCGCCTCCGATCCGGTGAGCGGCTTGGCCCGCATCCACGCGGCGTCGGGCCGCGCATCGGACACGTATCGGATGGCGCCGATGTGGCCGGCGGCCCGGATCGAGGAAGGCGACGGCACGGCGGCCGAATAGTCGACGATGGTTCCGAGCACCTGGCGTCCCTGGGCGAGTCCCGGTGCGCCGAGCGCAGAGATCAACGCGACGCCCGATCCGAGCGTCGCGTACCGCAACATGTCCCGCCGCGAAAGGGTCATCGAAACCTGTCCTTCGTATCGCCGTGTGTACGTCCGCCGTATTGCATCACAATCACGGGCGTCCCACCGGCCACACCGGGGAATTCGACCGGTCGCCGCTCCGGCGCCGGTCCCGGGGAAGCGGGCGTGCTCAGCGACCGGACAGTTCGGCGAAGAAGGCCGGCACCAGGGCGACGTCCTCCACCGTCCGCACGGTGGAACGGACACCGAGGCCGTGTTCCTCGAGCAGATCGCACAAGCCGTCGCCGTCGACGAGATCGATGGGCGGAGCACCGTGCCGGTGCGCTTCGGCGCGCGCGTCCTCGGTGAACGATCCGGTGGAGACGAGCAGGCCCTTCTCTCCGCGCCCGACCATCGCGGCACGGAACTCGCGGACCACGTCGGCACCCGCCTTCTCCGGTGCGCGCAGGAAACGGAAGAAGACGGAGAAGCTCAGCAGCGAGATGCGCAGGACACCCGTGCCCTCGACGTGGCCGGCGCTCTCCGGGGCGGGGGATCCACCCGGTGCCGGAATCGTCAGCGTCGTGAATCCCGCCGCGCGCAGAACCGCGGTGGCGAGTCGTTCGAAACCGTCCTCCGAGAGGTCGGCGACGGCAGCGAGGACCGGTTCACGCCACAGTTCGGGATCCTCGGGGGCAGCCGCGAGCGGCACGACCTGCGCGCCCTGCGAGACGTTGCGTACCAGCCGCTTGCGCCGCTTCTCGGCGGTGTACGCGACCTGCATGGGCTTGATCTCCGACTCGCGCACGGCGCGACCGCGCTCGGTCACGCTCCACACGCCGCGGCGCGTGTTCGACAGCAGGCCCATGCCCTTGAGGTAGGTCCGGGCCCAGGCCAGCCGGTATTCGATCTCGGTCCCGGGGCCGTCGCCGTGGAGCACCGCCTGCGCGGCCTCGGACAGTCCCGTCCGGGTGATCACGGCGGAATCGATCTCCTCGATGACACCGGACCCGCCGAGCTCGATCACCGCCTGCACGGTCGGCCAGAGAAGATCCGTGTACGGCGGCACCGTGGCCTCGCCACCCCCGGTGTTCCGGACGGAGTGTCCGATCGCGTTCCGGCGCTGCACACCTTCCCCTAACGTCGCGGCCGTGCGGCCGCACTATCGGTCCTGCACGTAGGCAACAACCTTATCCGATGCACGGCCCCCACCCGCGGGTGAAGGACCTGGCGAGTCGAATCACGAACCGAACCCCCACCCACGGTCCTAGGATTTCCCCACGGAACCTTTCGCCTCCACCGAAGCGAGCCGCCATGCATCGTCCGGCGCCTGTCGACCTGGCACACCATCCGCATCTCAGTGGTCTGTTCGCACCTCAACGCGAGGAAGTGGACGTCCGCGATCTGGAGGTTCGCGGGGAACTCCCCGCCGACCTGCACGGAAGCTATCTCCGCAACGGTCCCAATCCGCGCTTCGACCCGATCGGTCACTACGTCCACCCGATCGACGGCGACGGCATGGTCCACCGCGTGCAGATCTCCGACGGCACCGCCCGCTACACGAACCGGTTCGTGCGAACCCCGCAGGTCGTCGCGGAGGAGAAGGCGGGCCGTGCCCTGTGGGCCGGTATCACCGATCCCTATTTTCCTCCGGAGGAGGAAGTCGGCCCGGATCTGGCGAACACCATGCGTGAACTGCCCGACATCAACATCGTCCGGCACGGCGGACGGCTCATGGCGATGGCCGAGGCCGCGCCCCCCTACGCCCTGGGATCCGAACTCGAGACGCTCGGACGCGAGACCTTCGACGGAACCCTGCCGGTCGGGCTGACGGCGCACCCCAAGATCGATCCGCGCACCGGGGAGATGATCGCATTCTGCTACATGCTCGACCCGCCGTATCTGACCTGGTCGGCCGTCGCACCGGATGGGACGGTGACGCGGGCGGCGACCCCGGTCGACGGTGCCGACCGGCCGTTGATGATCCACGACATGGCGCTCACGCCGACCTATATCGTCCTGATCCTGGCTCCGCTCGTGTTCGATCTCTCGCAGATCTTCTCCGGCGGGTCGCCGCTCGACTGGAAGCCCGACCTGGGGGTGCGGGTCGCGCTCGTGCCCCGCGACGGCAGCACGGTGCGCTGGTTCTCGACCGACACCTTCTGGATGTGGCACACCGCCAACGCGTTCGACCTGCCCGACGGGGATGTCGCGCTCGACTACGTGGAGTGGAGTTATCCGGGCGCGCTGACCGAGAAGTCGGGCCCGAACCGCTCCGTGCTGCGTCGCGCCGTGATCGGCCGCAACGGCGTGACCCGCACGACCCTGTACGAACGCGACATCGAGTTCCCCCGCATCGACGACCGGTCGACCACCCTCGAACACTCCGTCGTCGCGACCATCGGACGCAGCGGATCACAGAAACTCCCTGCAGGAGCAGCAGATTCACTCTTCTGGTTCGACGTCGCGTCCGGCACGGAATCGGTCTGGGCGCACGAGACGCTCTCCCCCGGCGAACCCGCCTGTCTGAGCGGCGGATCGGGCGGCTACTGGGGCGCGATCGCGACCGACCGGGCGGATATGACGAGCTGGTTCCTCGTCTTCCCCGAGACCGACCCGGCGGCGGGTCCGATCGCGCGGGTGCGTCTGCCGATCCGCGTTCCGGCCGGCCTGCACGGGGCCTGGCTCCCGTCGGACGGAGTGTGACTCCGGCTAGTTTGGGAGGATGGGTTTCACACGAGCCGAACTCGAGTCCTTCCGCGACGCGGTGATCCCCGATCTCGTCGCACCCGGCTGCCGCCTG
This sequence comes from Rhodococcus sp. Q1, assembly GCF_004153645.1. Classification (NCBI taxonomy): domain Bacteria; kingdom Bacillati; phylum Actinomycetota; class Actinomycetes; order Mycobacteriales; family Nocardiaceae; genus Rhodococcus; species Rhodococcus sp. Q1. The sequence continues at coordinate 162,319 of NZ_SDMJ01000006.1, forward strand.
CTGTTCGTCGGGATCAATCCGGGTCTGTGGACCGCGGCGACGGGAGCCCACTTCGCGCGGCCGGGAAATCGCTTCTATCCCGCCCTGTTCCGCGCCGGCATCGTCGACCGGCTCATCGACGCGTCGTCCGGCATGAGCGACGCCGACCGCGACCACCTGCTCGAGCGGGGTGTGGGCATCACGAATCTGGCGCCGCGCGCGACGGCCCGCGCCGACGAACTCACCGACGAGGAACTCCGCGAGGGCGGACGTCATCTGGCGAAGGTGGTAGCGGAGTTCCGGCCCCGCGCCGTGGCGGTTGCGGGCATCACCGCCTACCGCGCGGCCTTCGGGCGGCGCAAGGCGAAGGCCGGGCGGCAGGACGACACGATCGGCGACGTCCCGCTGTGGGTGGTGCCCAATCCGAGTGGACTCAACGCCCACGACACCGTCGACTCGTTGGCGCGGGCCTACGCCGAACCCGCACGGGCCGCCGGCATCGTGCCCTGAACTCCCGCCGCCCGTACCGGTCACCGCTCGGCGCCGAGCACCTTGTCGAGGAAGTGTGTCGCGCGGTAGCCGGGTGGGGTGCCCTGCACCAGGATCGCCGATCCATCGGAGTTCTCGGTGCGGAGGGGAAGGATCTCCTGGTACTCCGCCGAGTGGTACCAGCCGCGCGCTCGTTCCATATCGGGGAACTCGATCACGACGAGATTGCCGGGGAACGGCCCCTCCATCACCTCGGGATCGGTGCCGTGCACGAGGAAGCGACCGCCGTACGGAACGAGCGTATCGTCGATCCTCTCGAGGTACCGGACGATGTCGTCGCCGAAGTCGACCTTGCGGAGATGAGCCACTGCGTATGCGTTCATGGGGACCACCGTGCTCCCCTCGGTGCACGGAGTCGATTACCCGAAAAGTAATGGTGACCGCTCCCCCTGCCGTCTACGTTCGGGGCATGACCACGGTCGACGCTCCCCATGCCGGCGCGCTGCTGCGGACGTGGCGGGAACGACGCGGGCTGAGCCAGCTCGCCCTGGCGCACACCGCCGGCATCTCGCCGCGACATCTCAGTTTCGTCGAGACCGGCAGGTCGCGTCCGTCGCGCAGGACGGTGCTCACGTTGTGCGAGCATCTGGAGGTTCCGTTGCGCGAACGCAATTCGATCCTCCTGGCGGCGGGTCTGGCACCGGCCTATCCCGAGCATCACCTCGGCGATGTACCGATGTCCGCGGTCTCCGATGCGATCACCCGGATTCTCACCCTGCACAACCCGTTTCCTGCGCTCGTCGTCGACCGGCACTGGACGATGGTCGACGCGAACGACGCGGTCGTCGCACTCGTCGAGGGGTGCGCTCCGGAACTGCTCGAGCCACCGGTGAACGTCCTGCGACTGACCCTGCATCCGCGCGGCCTCGCCCCGCGCATCGCCGATGCGGGGCAGTGGCGCGCCCACCTCCTCGCCCGCCTGCAGCACCAGATCGGGGCGACCGGCGATCCGGAGCTGAAGCGGCTGCACGGCGAACTCGTCGGTTATCCCTGCGACGACCCGGCCCCCGAGGACGTCCCGCACTCTCTCGTCGTGCCGTTCCGTCTGCGCACCGAGCGCGGCGAGTTGTCGTTCCTGAGTACGACGACCCTGTTCGGCACTCCCCTCGACGTGACGGTATCCGAGCTCGCGATCGAGGCGTTCTACCCGGCCGACGCCGCGACGTCGCAGGCACTCGTGCGGGGTTCGCATCTCGATCCCGCCTCGTATGTGGAGGTTCCGCGCTAACGTGGGAGGTGCGCTGCTGCCGAGCGGATCATGCGGAGGACACCGACATGAGTACTGCGAAATGGTGGGTTCTCGACGAGCGGGGTTCCGGCTTCGCCCTCGAACATCGCCCTTCCGGCGACGTCGTACTGGTGAACACCGCGACCTCGGAGGAACACGTCCTGCACGGCTACGTGTGGAAGCACTGTCCGCACTTCGGCCTGCAGATCCAGAGCGAGGGACCGCCGCCGTACGGGCCGTGGGTGGAGAATCCCGAGGATTGAATTCCTGTCACGGGATCACCCGTAACGGTGTGTGCTCGCCGGTGGCGGTGTCGATCAGCACCGCCCGGTCCAGCGTCGCCTCCATCGGGAGCACGTCGTATACGACGGCACCGAGACGGTCGAGTTCCTCGCGTCTGGTTCGAGGACTCAGCGAACAGTGCGGGGTCCAGCGTCCGGGTATGTAGTAGCGGTGCAGGTCCGCTCCCGTCGCCGTCACGACCTGCACGACGCGGGCCTGCCGCTGCACGAGTTCGGCCGAGGGGGCCGGCACGAGCGACGCGCGGCCGCGCCGGAACAATCCGAGCGCATCGATGTAGACCCGGACCGGTTCCCCGTCGGGCACGTCCCCGAGAGCCGCGACGACGTCGAGCAGGTCGTAGCTTCGCAGCACCGCATAGGAGAGATGCGGGACGTGTCTGCGGTGTGTGTGGGTGAGCAGGGTGGGGATACCGTCGTCCTCGAGCCGGCCCCACAATCGCCGTATCGCGCGATCGGTCTCGGTGTCGAACAGGAGGCAGACCGCCAGCGCCATCAGTTGAGGGTCGCGTGCCAGACGAGTGCGGCGGCGAGCGCGCCCGCCCCGTTGAGCGACCAGTGCAGGGCGATGGGCGCGAGGATGCTGCCGCTGCGCCGGCGCAGCCACGTGAAGACGAAGCCCGCCGCGGCAGTCGCGATCACCGCGCCGACGATGCCGGCGACCTGCGCGAGCAGGCCGGCGCCGAGGAACGCGCTGAGGCCCGCGTTGCCCGCGGTGAGCCCGAACGACGACGCGACGTGCCACAGGCCGAACAACAGGGATCCCGCGGCGAAGACCCCACGCGCGCCCCACACCCGCTCGAGGGTTCCGTGGAGCACTCCGCGGAAGGCGAGTTCCTCGGGGATGACGGTCTGGAGCGGGATGATGATCATCGAGGCGACCAGGGCGCCGGAGATCGTGGCGTAGCGCTCGGAGAGGAAGAACTGCCTGGTGAAGGGCAGAGCGATACCGATGGCGACTACCGTCAGGACGAGAACCACGGCCGCGACGGAGTACAGCGTCCCCCGCTTCCAGTGCCGGGGCGACAGGCCGAGTTCGGACCAGCGCATGCCGCGTCGACGCATCATCGCGACCAGCACGCAGGCTGCGATCGGCACGGTCGCGATCGACGCCCACGTCGTCGTGAAGTGGGCGATGAGATTGGTGGTGACGAGCACCGTGATCACCACGGCGAGATCGATCCACGCGTGGAAACGGGGCAGCCATGCCAGCGACGGCAGGCGTCCGGCCTCGGGCGAGGGCAACCGTTCGATTTCTACGGTCACGTGCAATCCCTCCGGCAATTCTCGAACATCCGGTCAAGTGTACGGTTCGGGGCCGGCCGGGCGCCGTGACGCAGACCACTCCGGCCTCGATTCCTTTCAGGATTCCCACTCTCGACGTCATGGACACACCCCCGAACACCGCGAGATCCGGGTCACATTCGGAGTGCAGGCCGAGTCCGTCACATGCCCCGTTGTCAACCCCTTGCGTCCGCGCCGCTAACGTGTATGGCGATCACCAGCCCTCTTCCAGGAGAAACAATGGCCGACTTCCTCTACGAGGACCTGCTGCCGATCGGGGAAGACCCCACCGAGTATCGGCTCCTGACCACCGAGGGGGTGTCCACCGTCGAAGGACCCGACGGCCGCACCTTCCTGAAGGTCGAGCCCGAGGCCATGCGCCTGCTCACCGAGACCGCGCTGCACGACATCTCCCACTATCTGCGCACGGATCATCTGAAGCAGCTGGCGAGCATCCTCGAGGATCCCGAGGCGTCGAACAACGACAAGTTCGTCGCACTCGATCTCCTGAAGAACGCGAACATCGCGGCCGGTGGAGTACTGCCGATGTGCCAGGACACCGGCACCGCCATCGTCATGGGCAAGCGTGGCCAGCACGTGCTCACCCCGGGCGACGACGAGGAGTCCATCGCGCGCGGCGTGTACGACGCGTACACGAAGCTGAACCTGCGGTACTCGCAGAACGCTCCGCTGACGATGTGGGACGAGAAGAACACGGGCAACAACCTGCCGGCGCAGATCGAGCTGTACGCGGACACCGCGAAGGGCCACGAGAACGCCTACAAGTTCCTGTTCATGGCCAAGGGCGGCGGATCGGCCAACAAGTCGTATCTGTACCAGGAGACGAAGGCCATCCTGAACCCGGACTCGATGATGCAGTTCCTCGAGGCCAAGATCCGCTCGCTCGGCACCGCGGCGTGCCCGCCCTACCACCTCGCGATCGTCGTCGGCGGCACGTCGGCCGAGTTCGCGCTGAAGACGGCCAAGTACGCCTCGGCGCACTACCTCGACGAGCTGCCCACCGAGGGCGCCATCACCGGCCGCGGTTTCCGCGATCTCGAACTCGAGAAGAAGGTCTTCGAGCTCACCCAGAAGATCGGTATCGGCGCGCAGTTCGGCGGCAAGTACTTCTGCCACGACGTCCGCGTCGTCCGCCTGCCGCGCCACGGCGCGTCGCTGCCCGTCGCGATCGCCGTCTCGTGCTCGGCCGACCGTCAGGCCAAGGCCAAGATCACTCCCGAGGGCGTTTTCCTCGAGCAGCTCGAATTCAACCCGGGCCAGTTCCTGCCCGAGGTCACCGACACCCAGCTCGACTCCGAGACGTCGGGCGTCTCGGGCACCGGCAAGGGCGCCGCGGTCAAGATCGACCTGACCCGGCCGATGCCGGAGATCCTTGCCGAGCTGTCCAAGCACCCGGTCAAGACGCGCCTGTCGCTCACCGGCCCGTTGGTCGTGGCGCGCGACATCGCGCACGCGAAGATCAAGGAGCGCCTCGACGCCGGTGAGGAGATGCCGCAGTACCTGAAGGATCACCCGGTCTACTACGCCGGCCCCGCGAAGACCCCCGAGGGTCTGGCGTCGGGTTCGTTCGGCCCGACGACGGCCGGTCGCATGGACTCCTACGTCGACCAGTTCCAGGCAGCCGGTGGCTCGATGGTGATGCTCGCAAAGGGCAACCGCTCCAAGCAGGTCACCGACGCGTGCCATACGTACGGCGGCTTCTACCTCGGTTCGATCGGCGGTCCGGCTGCGCGCCTGGCGCTCGACTGCATCAAGAACGTCGAGGTCGTCGAGTACGAGGAACTCGGCATGGAAGCGGTGTGGAAGATCGAGGTCGAGGACTTCCCCGCGTTCATCGTCGTCGACGACAAGGGCAACGACTTCTTCGCGCACACCGGAGAGGTCACGCTCACGGTCGGCAAGCGCCCCGGTCTGTAGAGACAACTACGGAGAACGGCCCGGCAGGATTCCTGCCGGGCCGTTCGCGTTCGGGTGGATGTGCTCACCGTGCGGACAGAAACACGCTGCCGGAGCATGTGCTCATGTCCGCAGGGCGAGCAAATTCGGACTCAGGCAGCGCAGGTATGCGTCCGCGCGAGCACGGCGGGCGACTGCACCACCACCTGCTGCAGGAAGTCGAGGACGATACCCGCTGCCGACTCGGCACCGGGCGCGAGCACCGCGCACAACGCGCGGTACTGGTCGTCGCTCATCACGGGCGCGATACGGAAATGCGTGGTCATCGCGAGCGTGAAGTCGACCCCGAAGTCGCGGGCGCGGACGTGCAGCTGCGGGCCGTGCTCCCCCGCGATCAGGCAGATCTCGAAGACGGCGCGGCCGGCGGTGTGCTCGAACGACGCGGCCGGGACGCGGTTGCGGACCATCTGGCGATAGAGAGGCCGCAGTCCGCCGAGCACGACCGGCGGAAGCGTCACTGCCCGAGGACGGTCGGCGGTGAACATGTGATCACTCCTTCAACCACGCGACCTCACCGGGTCGCACACTTTTTCTGGATTAAATCCAATAACTGGAACTATTCCAGAAAAACGATCGGGGTGCAACCGTCCTCGTGGCCGCTCATCCGACCCGCCCGTCGCGGGCCGTGAGGCCGTCCCACCGGATCAGTCGCCCGCGGACCGGACGGCACCGACCACCGCTGCGACGAGGAGGGCCAGCACCAGAACCAGAAGCAGAACCGGGCCGAGGAGCAGGACCGACGCGATCAGGACGGCCAGGCCGATCTTGGCCTTGGTGCTCAATCCGGAGATCAACCCGCCCAGGGCGGCGAGGGCAGGGTTGCGACCCTCCAACGCGGCCCGGATGCCTGCGAGGACCGCGTGCAGTCCCACGCCGCCGCTGGTGACCTCACCGAGGAGCGAGTCCACCCATTCGCGGATGCGGCGGGTCAGTTTCTTTCCGGGTCTCCGCAGCGCGCCCAGTGCGGTGCGGGCACACGCCCGCACCGCATCCCGCAGCATGTCGACGAGCGATGACGATGTCGGTTGTGTCTGCTCGGCCCGCGCCCGCTCGGGTCGCGCCCGCTCCCGCGCGGCGCGGGTCGGTCTTTCGGTCTCCTTCACGGGCCGACGTGGCCGGTGCGTCTCCCTCGGCGAAGTCGACTTCGAACGAGGGCGGGGCGCCGCCTCGGTCCGGGGCGATGTCCGGGCCGTCGACCGGGTGGTGGATCGCGTCGTGGTGCGCCTCGGGCCGGGTTCGGAATCGCGAGACCGACGCCGCGTCGCGGATTCCGCGTCACGAGACCGACGCCGCGTCGCGGATTCCGCGTCGCGAGACCGACGCCGCGTCGCGGCATCGGAGTCACGGGGTCGACGGCTGCGCGTCCGCGCGGGCTCGGTCGTGGTCTCCGTCTTCTCGCGCGTCGCGGCCGGACGCCGCGCCGGACGAGAGGTTCGGCGAGGTTCGTTCTGCCGAGCACTCATACCGCTCGCCTTCTCTCCTGGACGGGCACGGTGCCTTTCAGTGAACGCCGGATCCCGGGTCCGGTCAATGTGGAACGGCCCCGTCGACCGGAGTACGGAACAGGTGGACCTTCTTCAAGATCGGCAACTGCCCTTGGAAGAATGGGCAGTGCCCTCACAGCACACGGGGAGGTGTGCGCATCATCGTTCGCGACGGGGAGTACGCGCGCGACGTAATCCGAAGGAGCACCGACCAAGGTGACCGAGCTCTTCAGTTTCGAAACACTCACGCCCACGGCATTTCTCGACCGTTCCGCCCGAGTCTTCCGTGACGACCTCGCGGTGGTGGACGGAGACATCCGCCGCACCTACGCCGAACTGCGCGATCGGTGCCTGCGGCAGTCGGGCATGTTGCACGCTGTCGGCGTCGAACCCGGCGACCGTGTCGCGGTGCTCGCGCCGAACACCTCGCTGATGCTCGAGGCGCACTACGGCGTGCTCTACGCAGGCGCCGTGCTCGTCTCGCTCAACACTCGCCTCACCGCGCCGGAACTCCGGTTCGTCCTCGAGCACTCGGGCAGCCGGGTCCTGCTCGTCGAGCAGTCGCTGGCCGACCTGGCCCGCGAGGCGACGGCCGGCCTGCCGTCCATTACCGTCGTCGGCGACGACTACGAGGACAGGCTCGCGGAGGCCCGCCACCGGTACGTGCCGCTCGCCGACGAGCGCAGCATGATCGCTCTGAACTACACGTCCGGCACCACCGGTGATCCGAAGGGCGTGATGTACCACGCGCGCGGCGCCTACCTGCAGGCCCTGGCAATGGTCGCGCACTTCGGGCTGGACAGCGGATCCGCCTATCTGTGGACGCTGCCGATGTTCCACTGCAACGGCTGGACGTTCACCTGGGCGGTCACCGCGGCCGGTGGCACGCACGTGTGCCTGCCCAAGGTCGATCCCGAACGGATCTGGGATCTCGTGCGCACCGAGAACGTCACGCACCTGTGCGGCGCGCCGACCGTGCTCGCGTCGCTGGTGGACGCCCCCACTGCCGGCGGCATCGACCATCGTGTGGTCGCCGCCATCGGTGGCGCACCGCCGGCGCCCGCCCTCATCGAGCGGTGCACCGCCCTCGGACTCGACATCACCCACCTGTACGGGCTCACCGAGACATACGGTCCGGCGGCGATCTGCGAGTGGCGTTCGGAGTGGGATGTCCTCCCCGAGGACGAGAAGGCACGGCTGCGCTCCCGGCAGGGTGTCGGCAATATCGTGGCCGGTGAAGTCCGCATCGTCGACGCGATGGGATCCGACGTTCCGGCCGACGGTGAGACGTCCGGCGAAATCGCACTGCGCGGCAACAACGTGATGCTCGGCTACTACAACAACCCGGACGCGACCGCCCGCGCGGTGCCGGACGGCTGGTTCCGTACCGGCGACATCGGCGTCGTGCATCCGGACGGCTACATCGAGATCCGCGACCGCGCCAAGGACGTCATCATCTCCGGCGGCGAGAACATCTCGTCCGTCGAGGTCGAGGCGGCTCTCATCAGCCACCCGGCCGTTCTCGAGGCGGCCGTGGTCGCAGCACCGAGCGAGAAGTGGGGCGAACGTCCCGTCGCCTACGTGACGTTGCGCAGCGGCGCGAACGCCGACGAGGCGGAACTGCGGGCACACGTGCGTTCGCAGCTCGCCGGCTTCAAGGTGCCCGACAGCATCGTCTTCGGTGCCCTGCCGAAGACCGCGTCCGGAAAGATCCGCAAAGTCGAACTACGCGAGCGTTTCTGAGCTCCGGCCGGGACGGTTCCCGACGTCACTTCTCGTCGAGGACCGTCCCGGCCCGCTCGGGCAGGGTGAACGCGGCGAGTGCGGCGACGACGAACGACGCCGCGAACGCGCCGAAGACGAGACCGTTGCCACCGGTGTCCAGCAGCACCGGCACCAGCAGCGGCGCGATGATCGACGCGAGCCGGCCGAAGGCCGCGGCCGAACCGGTACCGGCGCCGCGGACCGGTGTGGGATACAGCTCGGGGCCGATCGCGTACAACGCACCCCATGCTCCGAGATTGAAGAACGACAGCGCCATACCGGCCGCGACGATCGTTCCCGGTGTCTCGGCGAGGCCGAACAACCCTGCCGAGACGGCCGAACCGGCGAGGAAGACACCCAGCGTCGTGCGTCGCCCCCACACCTCGATCAGCCACGCCGCGACGCCGTAGCCCGGCAGCTGGGCAAGGGTGATGATCAGCGTGTATCCGAACGAGGTGACCAGGTCGAAGCCCTGCGCGACGAGCAGGCTCGGCAGCCAGATGAAGACGCCGTAGTACGAGAAGTTGATGCCGAACCACACGATCCACAGCGCGGCGGTGCGGCGGCGCAGGTTCGGCGCCCACACCGACCCTCGGGCGACCGGCTCTGCCACGGCCACGGGTTCGCGGCCCTCGTCGGGGACAGAGGCGACGCCGGCCGATCGCTCGTAGTCGCGCACGATCGACTCTGCTTCCGCGTACCGTCCGCGACTTTCGAGGTAGCGCACCGATTCGGGTAGACCGAACCGCACGACGAGGGCGTAGGCGGCGGGGACGAGACCGGCGGCGAGTGCCCACCGCCAGCCGTTGTCGCTCGTGGGGACGACGAAGTATCCGATCAGGGCGGCCAGGAGCCAGCCGACCGCCCAGAACGCCTCGAGGGCCACGACCACACGCCCCCGTATCCTGCGTGGCGCGAACTCACTGACCAGCGTCGACGCGACCGGCAGTTCGGCACCGAGACCGAGTCCGACGACGAACCGGAGAACGATGAGCATCGCCACCGAAGTCGACAGCGCCGCAGCGCCGGTCGCCAACCCGTAGACGAGCAACGTCGCGGCGAACACCTGCCGGCGTCCGATACGGTCGGCGAGCAGACCACCGAGCGATGCACCGATCGCCATACCGACGAAGCCGATCGATCCGATCCACGACAACTGAGTGGACGACAGATCCCACTGCACGGCCAGCGCCGCCATGACGAACGAGATCAACCCCACGTCCATGGCGTCGAGGGCCCAGCCCACGCCGGAGCCGGTCAGCAGGCGGCGGTGTCTGCCGGTGAACGGCAGGTCGTCGAGCCGCTGGGTGCGAGTGGTCATGCACCGAAACGTACCGCAGCCTCCGGACCCGATCAGCCGCGCGCGGCGGCCTCCAGAGCCGAGACGTCGAGCCGGCGCATCGTCATCATCGCGGTGGTCACCCGCTGTACGACGGCCGGATCGGGGTCGGCGAGCAGTTCGTTCAGCCGCTTCGGTACCACCTGCCACGACAGGCCGTACTTGTCCTTCAACCATCCGCACGCGGATTCCTCGCCGCCATCGGCGGTCAGCGCGTCCCAGTAGTGGTCGGCCTCCTCCTGGTCGGCGCAGTCGATCTGGAACGACACCGCCTCGGAGAACCGGAACTGCGGGCCTCCGTTGAGTCCGTAGAAGACCTGACCGTCGAGGAAGAACTCGACCGTCATCGGAGTCCCCGCCGGAACCGGGACGCCACCTCCCGTGGACTCCTCGGTGTACCGGGTGATCTCCCCGATCTCGGAGTGGGGGAAGATACCGACGTAGAAGTTCGCGGCTTCCTCGGCGTTCATGTCGAACCACAGCCACGGAATGATCCTGGGCATCGTGACTCCTCGTGCTGTCGAATGGGTTCCACGGTCACGAAGGCAGACCCTGTCCGGGTCGGATTCTCATCGCGGAGCGTGAGTGGGTATACGACGTGCGTGGCGAAGAAGACGCGCGATCGCAAGGAACGACCGAGACAGCGGCACCGGCCGCCGGGCACCGCACCCGCACCGCCGGGGCGGTACGTCGAGGATCCGACGCTGCCGGCGGCCTGGCTCGTCGACATCGACGGAACGCTCGCACACATGGGCGACCGGAGTCCCTTCCACTGGCACCGGGTGGGTGAGGACACCGTCTCCCCGGCGGTCGAGGCCGCGGTGCGGGCGTTCGCCGCCGCGCCCGACCGGGCCGCGATCGTGTTGCTCTCGGGACGCGACGGCGTGTGCCGGCCGGAAACCGAGGAGTGGCTCGCCCGGCACGACATCCCCTACGACGAGCTGTACATGCGTCCGGCCGGCGACAACCGGAAGGATTCGATCGTCAAGGCCGAACTGTTCGACCGTCACATTCGGCACCGCTACCGCATCATCGCGGTGCTCGACGATCGCGATCAGGTGGTGCACATGTGGCGGCGGATGGGACTGGTGTGTTTCCAGGTCGCCGAGGGCGATTTCTGACGGGCATCTGCACACGCCCGGTTCTCGACCGGTGAGTCGATCATTCGGGGACACTTCGGCACTCAGCGCGGTCGGCGGAACGATCGGGCCCCCGCCGAGATCGACGCGCCGGGCCCCGCATCCGACGCAACGCACGTACAGTACCTGTCCGATCGACGTGGCGTGGCTCGACTCCACGCTCCACGCGTGTTCGTGAGCGGGGGTCCGGATGGGACATTCCTGTGGGTTCCGAGCTTCGATGGCGGTCATGTCCACCACCATGATGTAATACCCTTATGCATCTCAACCCTTACGGAGAGTATGCGGTTCTTCTCGCGGCGTCACTGGCCGACGACTGGCCCGAGGATCGGGCCGGCATCATGGCCCGTACCCGCGAGGTGGGCATGACCATGGACTTCCCGACCGCGCCCGACGACCATCAGCGCACCCGCGAGGTCATCGACGACTGGCTCGTCATCGTCGACGCGTCCGACCCCCGGGAACGTGCACGCCTGCTCAACGAGCAGATGGCCACCGCAGCGGCCTATCCCCGACTGACCGATCACGACGGCGAGGGCTGGCACCTGCACTACCGCGACGAGGTGCAGCCGCTCCCCGACGTGCTCCGCGCGGTGATCAGCGTCGGCACGGCCCTGCACCTCAGCACTCGCGGAATGCACCGCCTCCACCGGTGTGCGGCATCGGACATGCCGCGGAACCCGTGCACGGCCGTGGTCGTCGATGTCACCCGCAACGGTCGCCGGCAGTACTGTTCCGTGCGATGCGCGAATCGCGCAGCGGTACGCCGACACCGAGCGAGGGCGGCATCGGACCGCCGACCCGCACATCCGTCGATCCGCACAGCCGAGTAGCACATCACGGCACGCGCGGATCACCCGTCCCCGGGTCTCCACGATCCGGCGGGTTGGGAAACTGGACAGCAGACATCCCACCGATCCGGAGGCTCCGACACCATGGCTGCTCGTTCCACCACCCGCCCGCCGAGGATCGACGCCCCGAACATCGGTGGCCTCATCGACTCCGACGGCGACGACGTGCTGGCGCACGGAATCTTCGAGAACAGCCGCTACACGAACATCGATCTGTCGGAACGGGATCTGACGGGGATCGCGCTGTCCGAATGCGTCCTCTCCGCACCGATCGTCACCGACAGCGACCTCACGAGCGCACGGCTGCGCGACACCCTGTTCGAGCGCATGCAGGCACCGAACCTGTTCGCACCGCGCAGCAGCCTGCACCGTGTGTGCATCCGGGACAGCCGGATCGGTGCGATGGACCTCTTCGACGCGGATCTGCGCAGTGTCACCGTCGCGGATTCCAAACTCGGACTGGTCAATCTGCGGGCAGCCACGGGACACGACGTGCTCTTCCGCGGTTGCATCATCGACGAGCTGGATCTGGGAGGCGGCACGTTCACCCGCGTGGCCTTCGAGGACTGTTCCGTCGGTGTCCTCGACGTCGACCGCGCATCTCTCGACCAGGTCGATCTCCGCGGGTTGCGGATCGACACGATCCGCAACCCGGGCGGTATGAAGGGTGCGACGATCAGCGCCCATCAGGCCGTCGAACTGGCAGGACACTTCGCCGCTCATCTCGGTCTGCGCATCGAAGACCCCTCCTGAGGACGATTCCCCGCCCGACCGATCACATTCGTGCGGGTGGGACCGAGGAGACATCGAACGCCGCCTCGTCGAACGTCGACAGCTCCCGCAGCATCCGGTCCGTGGACCACGGCCAGTTGAAACTGTTGCGGCCGTTGACATCGAAGAAGTAACTACGACAACCGCCGGCGTTGTACACGGTCCCGTCGAGTGCGTCCTGCACCGTCCGGTTGAAGGCATCCTGCACGGCCCGTCGCGGCTCCATCCGGGTCCATCCCTCCTGCCGCGCTCGGATCAGCGCCTGCATGACGTATCCCAGTTGCGCTTCCAGGATCGTGAAGGCGGACGTGTGTCCGGTGCCCAACGAGGGGCCGAGCAGAACGAAGGCATTGGGGAAACCGGCGACCGTCGTTCCGAGATACGCCTGGGGGCTGCCACTCCAGTGATCGTCGAGGCTACGACCCTGCCCGTCGAAGATCCGCCCGGCGATCGGCATGTCCAGGATGCGGAAACCCGTACCGAAGATGACGGCGTCCACCTCGCGTTCGACACCGTCCCCGCCGATCACCACATTTCCCCGCACCGACGCCACGGCGGTGGGATGCACTTCGACGTTCGACCGGGTCAGGGATCGGTAGTAGGTGTTGGAGAACAGCATGCGTTTGCAACCCGGCGTGTACTCCGGTGTGAGGAGGTCGCGTAGTCGCCGGTCGTGCACCTGCAGACGCAACCATGCCCGGCCGACCTGCTGCAGCACCTTCATGAACGCCGGGTTCCGGAAGCCGAGCCCCAGCATTTCCATGATCGCGTACTCGGATCGTCGCAACACTTCGTGGGCACCCGGCACTCGGCGCAGGACGGCACGTTCGAGACGCCGGAGGGGATAGTCGGGTTTCGGCAGCACCCATTGGGCGGTGCGCTGATACAGGTGCAGTTCGGCAACGTCCGGCTGGATCTCGGGAACGAACTGCACCGCGGACGCGCCGGTCCCGACCACCGCGACGCGTTTTCCGCTCAGGTCGTACCGATGGTTCCATCGGGAGGAGTGGAACACCTCACCGGGAAAGGTGTCGAGCCCGGGAATGTGCGGGATGAGCGGTTCGTTCCACGGGCCCGCGGCCGCGACGAGCGCATCGGCCGTGATCACTCCGGCGGACGTGTGCACCGTCCACCGATGGGCGCGGTCGTCCCACCGGGCGCGCTGCATCTCGGTGCCGAACCGGATGTGCGGGAGCACTCCGTTCGTCTCGGCCACGTCTTCGATGTACCGCCGGATCTCGGCCTGTCCGGCGAACAAGCGGGACCACTCGCGGTTGGGCGCGAAGGAGTAGGAATAGAGCGCCGACGGCACATCGCATGCACAGCCGGGGTAGGTGTTGTCCCGCCAGGTTCCGGCGATCGCGTCGGCCTTCTCGAGGACGACGAAGTCGATACCGTGTCGGCGCAGGTGGACCGCGGCACCGAGACCGGAGATACCGGCACCGATGACGACCACATCGTGGTGAACGTAGGCGTTACCCGGCGTCATACCAAAAGTATGACACGTGGGGGCGTGACGGCCGACACCCTCTCCCGTCGCCCGATCCGGCCTCACGCCAGTTCGGCGAACCGTTCGGTCTCGCGCGCCTGCCCGGAGACGATGATCGTGTCGCCGGGAGAGATCACGGTGTCGGCCGTGGCGTAGGTGAATCCCTCCCCCGGTCGCTTGATCGCCACCACCGTCACGCCGTAGCGGCTTCGGATCGTCGTCTGCGACAAAGGCTTTCCTACGGCGAATGCCGGTGCGACCGTCTTGACCATGGCGAAGCCGTCGTCGAACTCGATGTAGTCCATCATCCGCCCACGCACCAGGTGCGCAACGCGTTTGCCCATGTCGTGCTCGGGTCGCACGACGTGATGCACACCGATCTGGGTGAGGATCCGGGCGTGCGCGTTGCTGATCGCCTTGGCCCACACGTTCGGTACCGCCATGTTGATCAACGCCGAGGCCGTGAGGAGGCTCGCCTCGAGGTCGGACCCGATCCCCACGACCGCCCGGCCGTATTCGTGCACCGACAACTGCCGAAGTGATTCCTCGTCGGTGGTGTCGGCGACGGCAGCGTGCGTGAGCCGGCCCGACACCTTCTCGATCACCGCTTCGCTCGCATCGATACCGAGCACCTCGGTGCCCTGAGCCATCAGTTCGAGCGCAAGCGATTTGCCGAATCGTCCGAGCCCCAGGACGACGACGACATCGGCGGCCGGTTTCCTAGCCAATGAAGGGCCTTTCTGTGGGTAGTTCGTAGCGGCGACCACGGTCTCGGGCCGCCAATGCACTGACGAGCGTGATGGGTCCGATCCGGCCCAGATACATCAGCGTCACCAGGATCAGTTGTCCCCAGGACGGCAACTGAGCGGTGATGCCGGTGGACAACCCCACGGTCGCGAACGCCGAGGTGACCTCGAACAGCAGTACGTCGAGGTCGAATGCGGTACCGGCGAGAAGCACGAGTGTCGGCACCATCACCAGCGCCACACCGATCAACGCCACCGCCAGGGCCTGGCGTTGGAGACGCGGATCGATGCGCCGATCGAACACCGTCACGGACTTCTCGCCCCGGACCTCGGCGGCGATGACGAACAACAACAGGGCGAACGTCGTGACCTTGATACCGCCGGCGGTGCCGCCGCTCCCGCCTCCGATGAACATCAGTACATCGGTCACCAGCAATGTCGCGTTGTCCACCTGGGCGTAGTCGACGCTGTTGAACCCCGCGGTGCGCGGCATGACGCCCTGGAAGGTGGCCGTGAGCAGCTTCGCGCCCCAATCGTGTCCCTGCAGAGTGTGATTCCATTCGAGCACCAGGACCAGCAGCGGGCCCACCACCAGAAGCACCGCGGTCACCACCACCGTCAACCGGGTATGCAGCGACCAGCGCTTCCGGTGTCCTCTCAGGTGCCTGCCGAGTTCGAACAGCACCGGAAACCCGATGCCACCGAGGATCACCGCGATCATCAACGGCACACAGATCCACGGATCGGCGGCGAACCCGACGATGTTGTCGCTGTAGAGAGCGAACCCCGCGTTGTTGAACGCCGAGATCGCGTGGAAGACCCCCAGCCACACCGCTCGGGCCGGGGTTTCGTCGTAGCCCACGGCGAAACGGAGCGCCAGGGCCGACGCCACGACGGTTTCGATGAGCACGCTGGTACGCACCACACCGACGACGACACTGCGGACGTCGCCGAGTCCGGACGTACGAACCTCCGCCGCAGCGTTGAGCCGGGCCTTCAGGCCGATCCGGTCGGCCAGCACCAAACCGATCAACGAGGCCATCGTCATGATGCCGAGTCCACCCACCTGGATCAGCCCGACGATCACACCCTGCCCGAATCCGGACCAGTAGGTGGGCGTGTCCACGACGATCAGGCCGGTCAGGCACGTCGCGGAGGTCGCGGTGAACAGCGCCGCCATCACGCCTGCTCCGGTACCCGACTGCGTCGCGGCCGGGGTCAGCAGCAGCACCGTGCCCACCGCGATCGCTGCGGCGAAGCCCAGCGCCACCACCCTGGCCGGGCTGCGCGTCAACCGGTTCGCGAGGCGCCGGATCGGCGCGGACACCACTTCGGTGCGTCTACTCACATCGCCGAACACTAGACCCGCCGGCCGCACGCCCGGAATCTCGGGGGGATCACTGCGGTGTCAGGCGTTCCCGGCCTGCTCGACGGGAACGCACGTCCGCGCACGCCTCACGCCCTGCATCTCGCGAATCCAGAGCCCGAGACCACAGGTGGGGAAGACCGCCCCCAGCACGCACACCGCTTTCCAGCCTCCACCGAAGTACGCGAGGGTGGACAGCACACTCCCGAGCGATCCTGCAAGGAAGTAGCAGGTCATGTAGGCGGTGTTGAGGCGGCTTCGAGCGTCGGACCGAAGCGGGTAGATCAGACTCTGGTTGCTGATGTGTGTTCCCTGGATCCCCAGATCGAGCAGTGCGACCCCGATCGCCAGCGCGACGACGTGACGCTCCCCGACGGCGAGCAGCACGAAACTCGCCGCGGTGACGGCGACGAAGAATCCGGTCTGGCGACGCGCATATCCTCGGTCGGCGAGAGCACCCGCCACACGGGCGGCCAACGCACCCGCGACCCCGAAGAGGGTGAACATCCCGATGCGCGCATCGGACCACCCGTATCCCGGTCCGGCGAGGAGGAATCCCACGCTCGTCCAGAACACCCCGAACGACGCGTACGTCAGTGAGCCGTACGCGATCCGTTGCCGCAGAACGGCTTCGGCGGACATCAGTCGGAGTACCGAGGCCAGCACCGCACGGTACCCGGCATCGGTAGTGGGGACCGACTCCGGCAGGGTGCGGATCAACAGCACGGTGAGCAGCATCAGCACCGCTGCGCATACGAACACCGCCCGCCAGCCTGCCACCTCGGCGATCAGTCCTGCCACCACGCGGGACAGCAGGATGCCCAGCAACAGACCGGTCATGACGTTGCCGATGACACGTCCACGCTCGTCGTCGCGGGCGAGACTCGCCGCGAAAGGCACCAGCACCTGGCCCACGACCGATCCCGTACCGACCAGGACGGCGCACGCCGCCAGGATCCGCCAGTCCGGCGACCACGCCATGACCAGCAAACCGGCAGCGGTGACGAGGAGCATCCAGCGCAGGAGTGTCCGTCGTTCGACCATGTCCCCGACGGGAACGAGGAACGCCAGGCCGAGCGCGTACCCGATCTGTCCGGCCGTGACCACGAGCCCGACCTCGGCAGTGGAGGCGTCGAAGGTCTCGGCGATGGCGCCGACCAGCGGTTGCGCGTAATAGCTGTTGGCCACCACCAACCCCGAGGCAAGGGCCATCACCGCGACGAGTCGGCGATCCATGCGAGGCGTCGAGATATCGGTGCGTGACATGGATCCGATCGTCGAACGCCGTCCATCGATCTGTCCAACGGGATAAATCGATCGATCGCAGAAGTAGAATCGATCAATGGAGTTTCGTCAGCTCCGCCATTTCCTGGCGGTCGTCGAGCACGGTCACTTCACCCGTGCCGCCGAATCCGTGCACCTGTCCCAGTCGGCCCTCAGCGCCTCCGTCCGCGCGCTGGAGAACGAGCTGGGAACACCGTTGTTCGAACGCACCACCCGCTCGGTGGTCCCGACCGATGCCGGCAAGGTGCTCTATCCCTATGCGCAGAGAATGCTCGGGGAAGCACAGGACGCGGTGGCCGCCGTCGGCCGGTTGCGGACCGGAGAACTGGGCACACTGACGCTGGGGACGGTGCAGACGTTCACCGCAGTGGACCTCCCCGCACTGCTGGCGCGCCTGCACGGCAGGTTTCCGGGAATCGGAGTGACGCTGAGAGAAGCGACCACGGACGAACTCTTCGATGCCGTGACCACAGCGGAGCTGGACCTGGCATTCGTCGCACTCGATGCACGCCCGCTCCGGTCGGGGCTGACCGCCCTCCGGACCTACCGTGAGGAACTGACCGTCGTCGCGGCCCCGGATCATCCGCTCGCTGCGGTGACGGACATCGAGATGCACGACCTGCAGTCCTGTTCGTTCGTCGATTTCCAGGCGGGCACCGGTCTGCAGACCACGATCGAGTCGTTGTTCGCGGCTGCGGGAGTGCACCGGCACATCACGTTCCGGGTCGGCGACATGGACCGGCTCCTCGAACTGGTCCGCTACGGCCTCGGAGTGGCGGTCGTGCCCGAACCGATCGCGCAGCGCAGCGGGCTTCGGCGGATTCGCATGAACACCGGAAACCGGTGCCGCACTCTCGCACTCGTCGGACGCACCAACGCGTCCCCCAGTAGGGCCGCGAGACTCTTCCTCGACCTGCTCACCGATCCGATCGCATGACCCCGGTGCCGAGCGAGTGTTCTCATCCCACCGAGCGTGATTCCAGGGCGATGTCCGAACCGTCCGTCAGGTCCCGCACCTCCGCGTAGCGCTCCCGCACGTGCGGGGTCGGGTCGGCCTCGTAGCGGCGTGTCGCGCCGGATTCCCACGCCGGGGGCTCGTCGCCTCCGCGCAGCACCCACGCTGCCTGCCTGGCGGCGCCCCGCGCCACGTACTCCCCCGGTTCGGGCACCTCGACGGGCACGCCGAGCACGGCCGGCGCCAGCTCGCACACCGCCCGCGAGCGCGCGCCTCCCCCGACGAGCAGCACCCGGCGGACCTCGGTGCCCTGCACCCGGATGTGGTCGATGCCGTCGGCGAGCGAACACAACAGACCTTCGAAGGCCGCCCGGGCGAGATGCGCCGGGGTCGCCGTGCCGAGCCGGAGTCCGTGCAGGGCACCCGTCGCTCCGGGACGGTTCGGGGTGCGCTCCCCTTCGAGATACGGGATCAGCACCAGCCCCTCACTCCCGGGCGGCGCCGAGAGCGCGAGGCGAGTGAGCTCGGCATGGTCGACGCCGAGCATCGTCGCCGTGGCGTCCAGCACGCGAGCACCGTTGAGCGTGCACACCAGCGGCAGGTGCCTGCCGGTCGCGTCGGCGAAACCGGCGACGTACCCGTCCGCGTCGCGGGCCGGAGTGGAGGACACTGCGCACACCACTCCCGACGTGCCGATCGAGACGACCACGTCGCCCTCACGGACGCCGAGGGCGAGCGCGCCCGCGGCATTGTCGCCGGCACCCGGCCCGAGGAGGGCGCCGGAACTCGTCTCACCGACGCGCTCGGCCGGCCCGGCGACCCGCGGAAGGAGGGGGCTCGGTCGACGCAGGGCCAGTTCGAGCAGCTCGTGGCGGTAGGTGTTCGTGGAGGCGTCGAAATAACCGGTGCCGCTCGCGTCGCTGCGGTCGGTGATCAGCCGGTCGAGATCGCGGTCGGTGCGCATCGTCCACGTCAGCCAGTCGTGCGGCAGGCACAGTGCCGCGGTGCGATCGGCGTTGCCGGGTTCGTGGTCGGCGAGCCAGCGGGCCTTCGCCACGGTGACGGCTGCGAGCGGGACCACGCCGACGGCGTCGGCCCACACGGCCGCGCCACCGGCTTCGACGACGAGATCGGCTGCTGCCGTGGCGGATCGCGTGTCGTTCCACAGCAGCGCGTCGCGGACGACGTCGCCGCCGGCGTCGAGGCACACCATGCCGTGCTGCTGCGCTCCCACCGAGATCGCCGCGACGTCGTCGAGTCCTCCCGCTTCGGAACACGCCCGCTCGTAGGCGGCGCGCCATTCCAGCGGGTCCACCGCGGTACCGGGTGGATGGGGAGCGCGGCCCTCGCGCACGACGGCTCCGGTGTCGGCCTCGCACACGACGACCTTGCAGGATTGGGTGGACGAGTCGATCCCGGCGACGAGCGTCATCGCGCTGC
Source organism: Rhodococcus sp. Q1 (assembly GCF_004153645.1). Classification (NCBI taxonomy): domain Bacteria; kingdom Bacillati; phylum Actinomycetota; class Actinomycetes; order Mycobacteriales; family Nocardiaceae; genus Rhodococcus; species Rhodococcus sp. Q1. Next base: position 182,263 of record NZ_SDMJ01000006.1, read on the forward strand.
CTCCCGGGCTGCGGTGCGATCGGCCAGGGTGGGCAGATCGGCGCCGGCGCGCGCAACGGTCAGGCCGGACGTCCACGCCGCGGTGTCGAGCACGTCGCGCAGTTCACCGGTGCCGATGCCGCGCAAGCGTTCGCGCCGGTCGGCGCCGAGGAGGCCGCAGGTCCACAATCCGTCGAGCAGACCGGTGGTGAAGGCGTCACCGGCCCCGACCGTGTCGACCACCTCGACCCGCACGGCGGGTACCTCGACGGTTCCGGCCGCGCACAGCGCCACCGCACCGTGCTCGCCGCGGGTCACCGCGACGATCGCCGGTCCTCGCGAGAGCCACTCCCGTGCGGTGTCGACAGGGTCACGATCGGGCGCGAACCACCGCAGATCCTCGTCGCTGGTCTTGACGACATCGGCGAGCGAGACGAGGTGTTCGATACGTGCCCGTCCGCGCGCCGGGTCGTCGATCAGGGCGGGCCGGACGTTCGGATCGAAGCTCACCGTGGACGCCGTCGACTGCTGTGCAACGAGTTCGGCGACGAGGTCGCATCCGGGTTCGAGCACCGCGGCGATGGATCCGGTGTGCACGAGCACGGCGTCCGTCGAGGGCGGTGGCTCGACCGGATCCCAGACGATGTCGAATTCGTAGTTCGCGGAGCCCTTCTCGTCGATCTCGGCCTGCGCCGTCGCCGTGCGCTCGGCTGCCGCACTGCCCGGTGTCAGCGACACACCGGAGGCTGCGAGATGGTCGACGATCCGCCGTCCGCGGGCGTCGGTGCCGACGCGTGTCGTGAACTGCACGGGCCGGTCGAGCCGCCCCAGACCGAGCGCGACGTTGAGCGGGCTCCCGCCGACATGCTCGACGGGTTCGGCGCCGCCTCGGTGGACGATGTCGACGAGGGCTTCTCCGACGACGAGGGCGTGGCCGTTCATTCCGGCTCTCCCGGAAGTTCCTTCAGGGTGGCGCGGGCGCCGTCGTTGTGCAGGGCGTCGAGCGCCCAGGTGTAGGCATCGACGAAGCGATGGTTCTGCGCGAGATCACCGAAGACCTCGGTGTTCTCGATGAAGGCGGTGGGATGCGTGAGTTGTCGTCGCGCGATCGGGACGAGCGTGTCGGCGAGTCGGTCGACCACCTCGATCGGTTCCCCCTGCTCGTCGACGCCTTCGGCGTAGCGCGCCCATGAGGCGACGATCGCCGCGGACAACTGCACGTGACCACCGGTGGCGAGATTCTCCCGGATCACCGGCACCAGCCACTTCGGGATGCGGTCGGACGATTCGGCGCACAACCGTGCGATGGTGTCCCGGATCTCGGGGTTCGCGAACCTCTCGATGAGGGTGGTCTTGTACTCGTCGAGATCGATACCCGGCACCGGTTCGAGGGTGGGCGTCGCCTCGGTGTCCATGTAGGCGCGCACGAACCCGGCGAGGAGCGGATCCTGTGCGGCCTCGTGGACGAGCCGGTATCCCATGAGGTAGGCGAAATAGCAGAGTCCCTGGTGGCCCGCGTTGAGCAGGCGCAGCTTCATCAGTTCGTAGGGAGCGACGTCGTCGACGAGCTGCACTCCTGCGTCCTCGAACGGCGGCCGTCCGTCGGCGAAGGCTTCCTCGAGGACCCACGAGGTGAACGGCTCGGTGGCGACCGGCCAGCGGTCCTGCACGTCGAAGCGTTCGGACAGCGCCGAGACCACCTCGTCGGTGGTCACCGGGGTGATCCGGTCGACCATGGAGTTGGGGAAGCGGACGTGCTCGGAGATCCACTCCGCGAGGTCCGGATCGAGAAGGCGCGCGTATTCGGTGAAGACGCGGCGCGCGACGGCTCCGTTGCCTTCGATGTTGTCGCACGACATCACCGTCGGGGCGCGCAGCCCCCGCTCCCGGCGCCGGGCGAGAGCTTCGGTGACGAGACCGAAGACGGTGGTCGGGGGTTCACCGGAGTGCAGATCGTGTTGCACGGCCGCATCGTCGACGTCGAACTCGCCGGTGTCGTGACGGATGTTGTAACCGCCCTCGGTGACGGTCAGCGAGATGATCCGGGTGCTCGGGGCCGCGAGGAGCTCGATGACCGCCTCGGGATCGTCCGGGGCGTAGCGATAGTCGACGATCGAGCCGATCACCCGCGGCTCCCACGTGCCGTCGGGATGGGTGAGCACCAGCGTGTACAGGTGGTCCTGCGCGGCGAGCGCCTCCTGCATGCGGCGATCACCGGGGAGCACCCCGACGCCGCAGATACCCCATTCCTTCGCCTTCCCCTGTTCGAGGAGCCGGTCGACGTACATCGCCTGGTGCGCGCGGTGGAATCCGCCCACACCGAAGTGCACGATGCCGACGGAGACGTCGTCGCGCCGGTAGCCCGGGACGGGCACGCTCAGCTCGGGGAGCGTCTGCTCACTCACACGCATGGTCTTCGGTCCTTCCTGCCGGGTCGGTCACGTCCACGACGGCCTTGATGTTTCCCGGTATCCGGTCGGAGTCGAGCGCGTCGGCGGCCTTGTCGAGGGGAAACCGGGCGGTGACCATCGAGTCGAGATCGACCCGGCCGGATTCGACGAGTGCGAGCGCAGTCGGCCACGTGTTCGCGTAGCGGAACACCCCGGTCAGGATCAGTTCGCGGTTCTGGACGAGCTGCACCGGCAGGGTCATGGTCTCGGCGCCGGATCCGACGAGGACGACGGTGCCGCCGGGACGGACCGCGCGGATACCCGAATCGACGGCCGCAGGGGCACCGGACGCGTCGATGTAGGCGTCCACGCGCAGGGTCGACGGGTCGTCGACGCGGGGATCGAGCGCAGCGCTCGCCCCGAACGACAGTGCGGTCTCGCGTCGTCGTTCGTCGAGGTCGGTGACGACGACCTCGACCGCACCGAAAGCGCGCGCAACCTGGGCGACGACGATGCCGACGGGCCCGGCGCCGGTGACGAGGACGCGCGAGCCTGCAGTGAGGCGAGCCTTGCGGACGGCCGCGATACCGACCGACAGGGGCTCGCACAGGGCGGCTGCGTCGTCGGACACGGTGTCCGGAACGCGATGTGCGAAGGCCGCCCCGATGGTGACGTATTCGCACAGCGCACCGTCGACGGGCGGCGTGGCGTAGAAGCGCATGTGCGGGCACAGGTTGTAGTCGCCGCGGCGCGTCTCCTCGGTGAGCGGGTCGGGACGCTGCGGCTCGATCGAGACCCGCTCGCCGATCCGGCCCACCGGAACACCGTCCCCCACCGCGACCACGACTCCGGACGCCTCGTGACCGAGCACGATCGGGGCGGTCACGACGAACTCCCCGATCCGCCCTTCGCGGTAGTAGTGCGCGTCCGATCCGCACACCCCCACGGTGGTCACCCGGACGAGGACGTCGCCGGGCTCCGGTGCAGGTAGCGGGCGCTCCTGCATCTCGATGCGGCCCGGTTCGAGCAGGACCGCGGCACGCATCGTGTCCGGGAGCGCCGGACGAACTGTTGTGTGGGTCACACTGCGATGCTAACGTACTGAGCAGATGCACGCACCCCTGAGCAGATGCTCACAGATCGAGACCCGAAGCCCGTCCGCAGCAGAGATCCGCTCGCACCGAGGAGAGCTCGTGACCGCCCCCGGCCCCACCCACAACCCGGACGCGGAGATCCCGGTATCCACCGAGGATCTCCGTCTCGCCGTGCGGGCCGCGACGCTCTACTACCTCGACGGCCTCACCCAGGCGGAAGTGGCCCAGCGCCTCGGCGTCTCCCGCTCCACCGCCGGCCGGCTCGTGGCGCGCGCCCGCGCCCAGGGCCTCGTGCGCATCGAAGTCACCGTGCCGCCCACCTGGCGCGACGATCTGCACGCCGAGACCGAACGGATACTCGAGGAGCGCTACGGACTCGTCGAGGCCGTCGTGGTGGGGCGCCGCGTCGACGACGCCGGCCCCATCGAGGACTCCGCGAGCTTCGCCGGCCTGGGGCGCGCCGCCGCCGGCCTGCTCACCCGCCGCCTCCGCCCGTCCGACACCCTAGGATTCACCTGGGGGCCGGAGACCGTCGCCGTGGCACAGGCTCTCCCGGCGGGCGTCGCCACCTGCGCGACGATCGTGCAGCTCGACGGCTCCATCTCCACGAGCGCCTACCAGACCGGCACCGAGTTCGTCCTCGGCCGCTGCGCCGAACAGCTTCGGGCGCAACCCCTCCGGCTTCCCACCCCGTTGTACGCCGATCCGTCCACGGTCTCCTCGATGCGCGCCGACTCGCTGATCTCCCGCACCCTCGAGGTCGGCCGCCGCGCCGAGGTGATGATCTTCGGTGTGGGCGCGGTGTCGACCTCGACCACCCTGTTCGAGGGCAGCTTCCTCGACACCACGATGCTCCACGAGCTCGACGGTCTCGGCGCGGTCGGGGAGATCGGCGGCCGGTTCTTCCGTGCCGACGGCACCCCCGTGCACGGCGAACTGGAGACCCGCACGATGTCGGTGCCCCTCGACGACGTCCGCGACTGCCCCGCAACAATTCTCGTCACCGGCGGGCAGTCCAAGCACCGTGCGGTGCTCGGTGCTCTCCGCGGCGGTCTCGCCACCATGCTCGTCTGCGACATCGCCTGCGCCCAGTACCTGCTCGACCATCCCGACCACACCCTCGAGAACGGCACCACGAAGGGCGAGGCACCACCGAAATGAGGTAGACCATCGTGCCTACAGCAAGAAGAGCCATCCGCGCGGCCTCGGCAGGGGCCGTGGCCCTGAGCGTTGCACTGACCGGTTGTGCCGGTGCAGGATCGATCGGTACGTCCGGCCGCACCGTCACCATCGCGATGGTGTCGAACTCCCAGATGCAGGACGCACAGCAACTCGCGTCGCAGTTCGAGGCCGAGAATCCCGATATCGACCTGAAGTTCGTCACCCTCTCCGAGAACCAGGCCCGTGCCAAGATCACCGCATCCACGGCGATGGGCGGCGGCGAGTTCGACGTCGTGATGATCAGCAACTACGAGACGCCCCAGTGGGCGGAGTACGGCTGGCTCACGAACCTGTCGCCGTACATCGAGCGGACCGACGGCTACGACGCCGACGACATCATCCCGTCGCTGCGTGAAGCACTCTCGTACGAAGGCGACCTGTACTCGGTCCCCTTCTACGGCGAATCGTCGTTCCTGATGTACCGCAAGGATCTGTTCGAGCAGGCCGGTATCACGCTGTCCGATCCGCCGACCTGGAACGAGGTCGCCGACGCCGCAGCACGACTCGACAGCCCCGACATCAACGGGATCTGCCTGCGCGGCAAGCCGGGTTGGGGCGAGCTGCTCGCTCCGCTCGACACCGTCATCAACACCTTCGGCGGACGGTGGTTCGACGAGGACTGGAATGCACAGCTGAACAGCCCCGAGGTACGTGAAGCGGTGCAGTTCTACGTCGATCTCGTCCGCGAGCACGGCCAGCCCGGTGCTGCGACGAGCGGGTTCAGCGAGTGCGCAACACAACTCGCGCAGGGGCGGGTCGCCATGTGGTACGACTCCACCTCGGCCGTCTCGACCCTCGAGGATCCCGCGTCGAGCAATGTCGTCGGGAAGATCGGGTACGCGGCCGCACCGGTCCGGGAGAAGGACCCCTCCGGCTGGCTGTACACGTGGTCGCTCGGTATCCCGGCGAGCAGCGAGCACACCGAGGATGCCTGGAAGTTCATCTCGTGGATGACCGACCAGCAGTACCTGCGCACCGTCGGTGAGCAACTCGGCTGGGAGCGCGTACCTCCGGGCAGCAGGCTCTCGACCTACGAGATCCCCGAATACGCCGAGGCCGCCGCGGCCTACGGTCCGATCACCCTCGAATCCATCGAGGGAGCCGACCAGCAGAACCCCACGGTCGACCCCGTCCCGTACACGGGCATCCAATTCGTGGCCATCCCCGAGTTCCAGGACCTCGGTACCCGGGTCAGCCAGCAGATCAGCGCCGCCATCGCCGGACGGCAGACCGTCGAGGAAGCTCTCGACCAGGCACAGAAGTACGCCGAGGCCGTCGGCGCAACCTACCGGGAGAAGCAATGACCGCACCTGCAGCGCAGCGTCCCGCACCGGACGCCGACGACCGAATCCGCGCCGTACGGGAGGCGAAGGAAGAGGGCGTCTCCCGAGCCGAGGGATGGCGCCGACGCGGACCCCTGCTCCCGGCCCTGATCTTCACGATCGTGGTCACGCAGATCCCGTTCCTGTTCACGTTGTACTACTCGACCCAGTCGTGGAACCTCGTCAGTCCCGGCTCTCGCCGGTTCGTCGGACTCCAGAACTACGTCGATGTCTTCCAGGACAGCCAGTTCTGGCAGGTCACCCTCAACACCGTCATCCTCATCGTCGGCACCGTCCTCATTTCGGTGATCCTCGGTCTGCTGCTCGCGTTGCTGCTCGACCGGGCGTTCCTCGGGCGCGGTATCGCGCGGACGTTGTTGATCACCCCGTTCCTCGTCACGCCGGTGGCGAGCGCGCTGATCTGGAAGACGTCGATGTTCGATCCCGTCTTCGGCATTGTCGACTTCGTGCTCTCACCCTTCGGGGTGGGCGAGGTGGACTGGATCAGCCGGTTCCCGCTGCCGGCGGTGATGGTCGCACTCGTGTGGCAGTGGACGCCGTTCATGATGCTGCTCATCCTCGCCGGCCTGCAGTCCATGCCCCGCGACATCCTCGAGGCCGGGCGGGTGGACGGCGCCGGGGCGTTCTCCCTGTTCCGCGAACTGACGCTGCCGCACCTGCGCCGGTTCATCGAACTCGGCACCGTTCTCGGCGCGATCTACCTGGTCAACACGTTCGACGCCATCTACATGATGACGCAGGGCGGCCCCGGCACGGCCAGCGCCAACCTCCCGTTCTACATCTACCAGCGCGCGTTCCTCGGCTTCGATATCGGCCAGGCCGCGGCGATGGGTGTCGTGGTCGTCGTCGGCACGATCGTCATCGCCACCTTCGCACTGCGCCTGATCTTCACCTCGTTCACCGGCAAGGAGGAAGCGGCATGAGCACCACGGCCACGGAGCCACAGGCTTCGGACACCACGGCGCCTACCGGCCGTGCCATGCGCACGGCCCGGAAACGCAAGAACCGCAAGATGAATCCGTGGGGTGTGGTCGCGTGGATCGCCGCCATCGGATTCTTCTTCCCGGTCTTCTGGATGGTGCTCACCGCCTTCAAACAGGAGGCCGACGCCTACTCCGACCCACCGAAACTCTTCTTCACCCCCACTCTCGACCAGTTCCGGGCGGTGTTCGAGACGGGAGTCGGCACGGCCCTGCTCAACTCGGCGTTCGCCACCGTCGTCTCGACGGCCCTGGTCCTCCTGCTCGGTGTGCCGGCGGCCTTCGCGCTGTCGCTGCGACCGGTGAAGAAGACCCAGGACGTGCTGTTCTTCTTCATCAGCACGAAGATGCTGCCCATCGTCGCCGCGATCATCCCGCTGTACGTGATCGTCGCGAATATCGGCCTTCTCGACAATATCTGGGCGCTGATCATCCTCTACACCGCGATGAACCTGCCGATCGCGGTGTGGATGATGCGATCGTTCTTCCTCGAGGTCCCGGGTGAGCTGCTCGAGGCGGCGAGCATGGACGGAGCGAGCCTGTGGACATCGGTGCGGGAGCTGATCCTGCCCCTGGTCTCCCCCGGCATCGCCGCCACCGCCCTGATCTGCGTGATCTTCTCGTGGAACGAGTTCTTCTTCGCCGTCAACCTCACCGCCGTTCAGGCACAGACGATCCCGGTCTTCCTCGTCGGCTTCATCACCGGTGAGGGGCTGTACTGGGCACGGCTGTCCGCGGCCGCGACGATGGCGGCCCTGCCCGTCGTGCTCGCGGGCTGGCTCGCCCAGAACAAGCTCGTGCGCGGATTGTCGTTCGGCGCCATCAAGTAGACCCGATTCCCGCTACCAGCAAGGACTTCCCTCATGGCCGACATCACCTACCGCAACGCCTCGTGCATCTACGAGAACTCCGACACCTTCGCGGTCGATTCGCTGAACCTCGACATCGAGGACGGCGAGTTCGTGGTCCTCGTCGGGCCGTCCGGCTCCGGCAAGAGCACCGCGCTGCGCATGCTCGCGGGACTCGAGGACATCGACGAGGGGTCGATCTCCATCGGTGGCAAGGACATGACCGGCGTGCCGTCGAAGGACCGCGACATCGCGATGGTCTTCCAGAACTACGCCCTGTATCCCAACAAGACGGTCGCCGAGAACATGGGATTCGCCCTGAAGATGCGCGGGGTGAGCGCGGACGAACGTCGCCGCAAGGTCGAGGAGGCAGCGAAGATCCTGGACCTCACCCCTTTCCTCGACCGCAAGCCGGCCAAGCTGTCAGGTGGTCAGCGTCAGCGCGTGGCGATGGGACGCGCGATCGTGCGTGAGCCTCAGGTGTTCTGCATGGACGAGCCACTGTCGAACCTCGATGCGAAACTGCGCGTGCAGACCCGCACCGAGATCGCGGCACTGCAGCGCCGTCTCGGCACCACCACCGTGTACGTCACTCACGATCAGGTGGAGGCGATGACCATGGGCGATCGCGTCGCGGTCCTGAAGAACGGAGTGCTGCAGCAGTTCTCGAGCCCGACCGAACTCTACGACCGCCCCGCCAACGCCTTCGTCGCCGGGTTCATCGGCTCCCCGTCGATGAATCTGCTCACGGCGAAGGTCGTCGACGACGGTGTCGTCGTGGGTAACACCGTCATTCCCGTCGAACGCGCACGCATCGCGCGACTGCACTCAGCGGGCATCGAGGAGGTCACCGCCGGAATCCGGCCGGAAGACTTCGAGATCGCCGACGAGGGCGTCGAAGCCGTCGTCGAGCTCGTCGAGGAACTCGGCAGCGAGTCGTACTTGTACACGCGGGTCCCGGGAACCGGAAACCAGGTGGTCGCGCGTGCTCTGGTCCGCACCCCCGCCCGTCTCGCCGACACCGTGCACCTGCGCAAGCGCGAAGGTACGGTACACCTGTTCCACACCGAGACCGGAGAGCGGGTGGGCGACTGACCCGGCGACGCAAGGATCTCTGTGGGCGAGCAGAAGGAACGAAACTTGCGTCGATCTCGATGCCGGTTATGCTGCCCCGCATGATCAGTGGCCGGGCGCGCTTCGTCAGCTTCGTCGCCGTCGCAGGTGCGGCACTCGTCGTGGTGGGCTGTTCGCGGAGCATCGAGGGTGAAGCCATCGCGTCCGAAACACCCACCGGGGCACCACGCGCCACTGCCACGTCGTCGGCACCGTCGACGACGACCACCCCTGCGCCGAAGCCGGCCGATCCCGACGACTACGCCGCCACGTCCGACGGCGTGTACTACTTCACCTCGGAGAGCGGCAGGTTCGGGTGTGCCATCCTCGTCCACACCAGCCCACTCGCGGGCTGCCAGGGCGATATGCCGGCGAGTGCGCCCCGGGTCCCCGGCAGTGGTGCGCCGGACATGCTGGTGCCCGCCAACGCCCTGATGCTCGCGGCGGACGGCCCCGGCGAGTGGGTCGGCATCGGCGAGATCTCGTTCACGGAGTTCGGTGGCGCCCCGAAGACACTGCCCTACGGCCGCACCCTCACAGTCGATCCGTTCACCTGCGTCGTCGACGAGAAGACGGGTGTCACCTGCGAGACGGAGGAGCACGGATTCACCGTGTCGGACATCGGCGGCGAGGTCTGGTGATCGCGAGGGCCGTGGTCAGGGCAGGTCGTGCCGGGCCATCGGCATCATGAAGTCGCCGATCTCCTCCCGCATCCACCACTGCCCCGTCGCCCGTCGTTCCGCGCGCGTCGCGAAGCGGTAGCGGAACAGGCGTGCTCGCACCAGCCGGGGCGGCTCGTCCGGAAACGGATTGTGCCGGAGCAGTTTCACGGTGGCGGGATCGTTCTCGAGCAGTTTCCCGGCGAACCTCGGGAACCAGCCCGCCGCGTAGTCGCGGGAGATTCCCGCGAACCACATCAGCCAGTCCAGACGCAGGTGATACGGCGCGTACTGGCGCGGGCGCCGCCGCACATCACCCGGCTTGCCCTTGAACTCGTACTCGCGCCATTCCGTCGCCGGCGTCACGACCGCATCGGATGTGCCTTCGACGATCACCTCGCGCCGGGTGCGGGTGACGGTGCCGAAAGCGCCGTAGGTGTTCACGAAGTGCCACTTGTTGAACGAGGCGTTCATCGCCTGCCGACGCGACATCATGTTCGCCACCGGCCAGTAGCTGAGCCCCGCGACCAGCACGGTCAGCGCCACCACGGCGACGGTGTATGCGATGGGGGTCGGGCCGTAGATCGTCGTCGCGTCGACCGGTATCCCGTAGAAGCTGTCGGGCACCGCCGACAGCGCGACGACGATGGTGATCCAGTTGAGCCACGCGAAGTTGCCGCTGATCACGAGCCACAGCTGCGTCACGATCATGATCAGCGCGGCGATCCCGGCGACCGGTTGCGGCAGGAACAACCCGAACGGCACGACGAGCTGGGTGACGTGGTTGCCTGCCACCTCCGCCCTGTGCAGCGGCCGCGGAAGAAGGTGGAAGTACCGGCTGAACGGGCCGGGCATCGGCTGGGTTTCGTGGTGGTAGTACAGGCACGTCAGGTCGCGCCAGCACCGGTCGCCGCGCATCTTGATGAGTCCGGCACCGAATTCGAGCCGGAACAGCAACCAGCGCAGCAGGATCAACACGAGCAGCGGCGGCGCGGTATCGGCATTGCCGAGGAAGATCGCGAGCACCCCGGCCTCGAGCAGCAGCGACTCCCATCCGAAGGAGTACCAGACCTGCCCCACGTTGACGATCGACAGGTACAGCAGCCACATCACGAACCACACGAGCATGGAGACCACGAGCGGTAACTGCTCGGTGACACCGAGCACCGTCACCACGGCCAGCCCGAAACCGACCACGGCGACGGCGGTGAACAGCCCGTCGGAGTATCTCCAGTGGAACAGGCTCGGCGACTGCCGGAACGACGTGAGAGCGAGGAAGCGCGGGGCGGGAAGGATGCCGCGCTCCCCGATCAGCGCCCGGAACTGCAGGAGCGCCGCGAGGAAGGCGACGGCGTACAACGCCGCGAGTCCGCGGGTGACCAGCAGCCTCCCGATCGTGTACCCGTCCGCGTCCAGCCAGTCCATCGCTCGGCTCGTTCGTCCTCTGTCGTGCGCGCCGATTCGAGCATGCCACGTCCGGTCCGGTGGTGGAGACGGACTCGCGAAGCCGTGCGGTGTAGACAGGAATAGTGAGCAAATCTAACGAATCGGACGGTACCCGATCCCGTATCTCGATTCCGCGGCGATGGAGTCAGATAGATCCGTCGCGCCGCGGGATCGTCCTTGCCTGGCTGGCCTTCACGGTGACCTTCGGCGGTGCCCGCCTCGTGACCTGGCTCATTCAGATCGACACGAGGGGTTTCGGCGACATCAGCACCGGCGGGGTACACCTCCACCACTACCTGTGGGGCATCCTGCTGCTCGCCGGCGTGGCGATCTACGGCATGGTCGACCGGTCGCCGAAGACGCGGACCTGGATGGGTCTCGCCCTCGGTGTGGCCCTCGCCCTGATCGTCGACGAAGCAGCCCTGCTCATCACCCTCGAAGACGTGTACTGGCAGACCGAGGGCTGGCCGTCCGTGGCGTTGGCGATCAGCCTCATCGGGATCGGCGGGACCGGTCTCGTGCTCACCCGGTCCGGTGCCGACGCCGACGACCGCTGACGATCGGCTACACGTCGATCGCCCGCCGCAGCCCACTCGCTCGGAGCACCTGCCGGGCCACACCCGCGCGTACCGCGTCCTCGGTCCCGATGATCCGCACGTGCGACCGCGCCCGCGTGATGGCGGTGTACAGCAGTTCGCGAGTGAGCAGCGCCGATCCGGAATCGGGCAACACCACCGACACAGTGCCGTACTGACTGCCCTGGCTGCGGTGGATCGTCATCGCGTAGACGGTGCTCACCGCGGGTAACTGGCTCGGGCGCAGTTCGAACGGCGTCTCGCCGCGCGCGAATGCCGCCACGAGTTCGTCGCCGCGCCGCACCACCACGCCGGTGTCGCCGTTGTAGATCTGCATGTCGTGGTCGTTGGCGGTGACGAGCAGGGGCCTGCCGGGATACCACCCCTCGGGGTCGAGATGCTGTCCCGCAGCCTCGCCGATCCACTCGGCGGCCTGCCGCGCCCACCACTGCACACCGGCCGGACCGTCGCGGTGCGCGCACAGCAACCGGTGCTCCTCGAACCGTGTCAGCGCCGTCTTCACCTCGCCCGTCTCCGCGGCCTTGGTGACCTCCTCCGCGGACCGGACGATGTCGTCGCGCAGAGCGTCGAGGTCGTGGGGAGGAACGAACGAGACGTGCGGGTCGCCGCTGCGCAGGATGTCGAGCACCTCGTCGCCGTTCCCTTTGCGGACGGCCACCGCCAGATCCGCGATCGCACCACCGAACCGGCGTCCCCGGCTGAGGCGCACGACGCCGCCACGCAACCGGTCGCGCTCCTTGTCCGAGAAGCCCTTTTCTTCGGCAGGATCCCCCTCCGCCACCAGATCGCGGATGACGATCCGCTCGAAGACCGGGTCGAGTGTGCCCGTCACGGGCCGGGCCACCAGGTCGGCCAGCACCGCACCCGCGTCGACGGACGCGAGCTGATCGGGGTCGCCCACCAGCACCAGCCGGGTGTCGGGCCGCACCGCCTCGAGCACACGGCACATCATCGTCAGCGACACCATCGACGTCTCGTCGACGACGATCACGTCGTACGGCAGATGGTTGCCCGTGTGGTAACGGAAGCGCGTACGTCCGCGCTGCCAGCCGAGCATCCGGTGCACGGTCATGGCCGTGAGATTCGACGGCAGACCCAGTTCCGCCTCCTGCTCGCGCACCGACTCCTGCAAGCGCGCGGCGGCCTTTCCGGTGGGAGCAGCGAGACCGATACGAAGGTCGTGCCCGTACAGACGGGTGAGCAGCGCGAGGATCCGTGCGACCGTGTGGGTCTTGCCGGTGCCAGGTCCGCCGGCGATCACCGTGGTCGGCCGGGTGACCGCGAGCGCCGCCGCGACGCGCTGACGGTCGGGTGCCGGTGCGGGCCTGGCGGGATCGTCGGGGTGATGGAACAACTCGTCGAGCGTGGCCGCGATCCGCTCTTCGTCGAGGTCGGGGAAGGTCGCCGTGCGCTCGGCGAGTACCCGGCGGATCGTCTGTTCCTGCCGGAAATACCGGTCGAGATAGAGCAGCGGGCCTTCCGCGGTGTCGACGAGGCGCAGCGGACGCAGCGGCCCGCGCTCGCCGCCGACCACGAGGGGACTACGCCGCAACGCCGCGAGCACGTCCTCGTCGCGGGGCCACGGCAGGCTCGCGGGATCGACGACGGGGTGTCCGTCCTCGTCCTCCTCGACGGTGACCTCGCGGAGCCGGGTGAGGTCGAGGCACACCGATCCGGACCGGACGGCACGCACCGCCAGTGCGGTGGCGAGATGCACGTGCGGGTCGTCCTCGCCGCCGAGCGTCGCGAGTCGCAGAGCGACGTGCACGTCGGCGGCGGAGAGTGCGCCCACCTCGTTGAACTGCCGCAGAACACCCTTGCCGCGCTGGGCGATCCGAACGTCGGTCATGGACTCGATCACGAGATCACGGCCTTTCCGGCGAGAAGGTCGGACAGGTCGGTGACGAGATCGGCCGGCGGATGCCAGTCGAACACCCCACTGCCGGGTGGGCTGTCCGGTCCGGCCATGCCGCGGACGAACAGATACTGCACGCCACCGAGGTGGACGTGCGGATCGTAGTTGTGCATCCGCCACCGCAGATAACGGTGCAGGGCAACCGAATAGAGCAAGGCCTGCATCGGATAGTGGGCACGGAGCATCTCCGCCGCCATCGCCTCGCGGGTGTAGTGGGCGGTGGTCAGCTCGCCGACGGGCGCGAGCCGGTTGGTCTTGTAGTCGACGACGACGAATCGCGGCCCCTCGGTACGCAGTACGGCGTCGATGCTGCCGTTGAGATAACCCCGCAGCGGCACGGGTTCGAGGGCGCGCACCGGATCGGCGTAGGCCGCCATCGGATCGTCGGCGGGCAGGTGCCGCCGCAACAGTCCGCCGACCGCATCGAGGGTGACGGTGACGGGCAGCGAGCGCTCGCCTCCCGTCAGCGGCAACTCGAAGTCGAGTTCGGAGAGCCGGTCGGACGGGGCGAAGTCGGCGAGGGTCCGGCCGAGCGGCCCGAGCGGGGTGCGCATCACCGGGAGCAACGCCGCCGCGAGCTGCGCGGGATCGATCGGCGACATCTGGCGGCGCACCGTCTCGCGGCAGCAGTCGAGCAGTTCGGCCTCGAGATCGGCGGCCGAAGTGTCGACGACTTCGAGGACCGCGTGCACCAACGTGCCGAACACCGTGCCGCCGGGCAGGCCGTTCATCGGCGACGGAATGCCTGCGCCCCCCGGTTCGGCGCTCAATGGAGGCTCACCCGGCTCGTCGGTCGTCACCGGCTCTTCGACTTCGCTACCCATCCCGGGCGCATCGTGCACCGAGGCGGTGAGCGCCGAATAGGAAGTCCGGCGCCAACTTTCGTCGACGACCCGATCGAAGCGGGCGGCGGCGAGCGGTCCGGTCTCCACGCGGGGGCGGGTCCAGCGCAGCACCGGAATCGGATGCGGCCCCACCGCTTCGGCGGCGATGACCCCATCGGCGCGCGCGGCCCACCTGTCGAACTCCTCGGCCATGGCCTCGTCGTGGCCGATCCGGCCTTCCGCGGCGATCTCCGCCGAACCGGGCTCGCGAGCGAACAGCAACCGGTGCAGCGGCGACCGAGAGGTGGGGGTGGACGGTGCCCACCAGAGGGTCAGCGCACACTGCGCACGCGTCACCGCCACGTACAGCAGGCGCAGTTCCTCCCCGGCCTCCTCGAGTTCGTGCAGGCGGCGCCGCGCGACGTAGCCGGGTCCGCTCTTGCCGCCCACATCGAGGATGCGGCGCCCGTTCTCGTGCAGCAGCAGCTTGTCGGGTTCGGGGTTCTTCGCGGCATCCCACCCGTACGGGACGTGGACGACGGGGAACTCGAGTCCCTTGCTGCCGTGCACGGTGAGGATCTGGACCGCCGCGGCGTCGCTGTCGAGGCGTCGGATCCGGTCGGCCCCACCGCGGTCGGGATCGTTGATGCGATCCTCGAGCCAGCGGGTGAGGGCGGCCGGACCCAGCGACTGCGCAGAGGCGACGTCCTCGAGCAGCTGTGCGACGTGACGGATGTCGGTGAGGGTGCGTTCCCCGGACGGTTCGTCGAGAAGGCGGGCTTCCACCGAACCGAAGGACGCGAGCCGTTCGAAGACGGCGGCGAAACCGGAGCGGGCGTAGACGTCGTTCAGTTCGCGGAGCAGTCCGCCGACCTCCACGACCAGCGCTTCGCCCTCCGAATCGATGTCGGCCATCGTGCGGCCGAGCAGCGGGGTGAGCGCCGCGAGTCGGACCCGGTCGGCGCGGTGGGGCTGTTCGAGCGCGTAGAGCACCCACAACCAGTGCTGCGCGGACGGTGTGGCGAACACACTCGTGCCACCGGCGACCACGCACGGCACGTTCGCCTTCGTCAGCGCGTCGTGGACCAGCGCCACCTGCTTGTGCTTGCGCACCAGGACGGCGATGTGGCCGGGTTGCACGCGTTTCGGCCCGGCACCGAGGTCGACGGTGACGTTCTCGTCGTCGAGCAGGCGCACGATGTCGGCCGCGACGTCGCGGGCGACCCGCCCGCGGAGGCCGTCGAGGTTCTGAGGGAAACCCCAGTCGTTGAGCGGACCGGCGCCGGCGCGAGGCAGATGACGTACCCGCAGGGGCGCGATGCCCGAGAGCCGGGACTCGGCCGCAGCGGCTTTCACCGGGTTCACCACGATGCGGGGATCACCGAGCGCGGCGCCGAGATGGACATGTTCGAGCGCCCGGACCAGATCGCCGTCGCTGCGCCAGTTGGTGGTCAGCTCGCAGTAGGTGTCGGATTCGGAGACCGCGTCGAGATAGCTGAGCACTTCCGCACCGCGGAACGCGTAGATGGCCTGCTTCGGGTCGCCGACGAGCACGAGTGTGCTGTGCCCGTGGAACGCCCGGCGCAGGATCTCCCACTGCTTCGGGTCGGTGTCCTGGAACTCGTCGACGAGGACGACGGAGAAACGCGTACGCATCCGCCGGCAGGCGGCGTCGCCGTGCTCGGGATCGCCGAGGACCGCGTGGAGCAAGGACAGCTGGTCGTCGAAGTCGCGCAGACCCAGCCGTCGCTTGCGTCGTTCGACCTCTTTCCGGACAGCATGCGCGAACTCGACGCGTTCGCCGGCCGCGGTGCCGTCGGCGTCGCTCGGGGCGAGCTCGGCCTGCGGATCGAAGATCGCCTCCTTCGCGGCGACTGCCGCCTCGGCGTAGGTGATGGGAGCCTGCCCCCGGCCGTAGCGCTGCAGGTAGAGATCGGCAACGACGTCCACCCGCAGGTCGTCGACGTCCTCCACGACCGTCACGTCGGGTTCGCGCTCCCCGGCGATCCCGAGCTCGTCGAGCATGCGGCGGCAGAAGCCGTGCGTGGTGGAGATGGTGCCGGAATCGAAGTCGGACAATGCCTGTCGCAGTCGGGCCCGCCGCGCGTCGACGTCCTCGCTCGCGAGGTGACGGACGAGCACGTCGCTGCTGAGCCGCGCACTGCCGGGATCGGCGAGAGCCGTGGCGACCTGCGCGAACCGGTTCCGCGTGCGTTCGCGGAGTTCCTGCGTGGCGGCCCGGCTGAACGTGACGAGCAGCAGGTCGGACAAACGGGCGTGCCCTTCGGCGACGAACCGGGTGGCGAGCCCCACGATGGCGTACGTCTTGCCTGTTCCCGCACTGGCCTCGAGCACGGTCGTACCGCTCGGGAGCGGCCCGAGCAGATCGAAACCTTCCGGCGGCGGACCGCCCACCGCTCGCGGATCGGTGATGGCACTGTCGGGCACGCTGTGTCCTTCTCTCACGGGCGCCCCTGGTTCTCGGAGGCGAGCAGAGGCTCCCACAACCGCCGGGCGAGCACACCGAAACGGGTCGGGTCGTCGAACCAGCCGGCCTCGGCACCGGCCGGGGCCTCGGCGGTGAGCTGCCCTATCGTCACGTCGGGCCCGTACAGATACCTCACGTGCCGGTCCTTCCTGTCGCCGAACGCGCCGCCGAACGACTTCGAGGCCGCCGACAGCGCCATCTCCACGGAATCGCCGCGGTGGCGGCGCTCGGCGTACTCGGCCGAGGTGCCCGTCACCAGCGGCAGCGGCCGGCACAGTCCGCGGTCGCGCAGATCGACCAGTGCGGTGAGCACCTCGACGGCGTCGTCCGGGGCACGGAGGGTCGAGCGCCAGGCCGGATACGACCGCGACCGGCTGCGTCCGGTGGTCACCGCGCGCCAGTGCCCGGGATGGCCCGATGCGACGACGGCGAGCAATCGGATCCACGCTTCCAGGCGATGTTTCGGCGACAGCTTGGAGTACGTACTGCGGGCGAGTACCTCGTCGTGAACACCGCCCACCGTGCCGGTGAGCCGACGCCCGTCGCCGAGATCCACACGGATGTCGACGGTGCGGGCCCGACCGGTGTGCACCCCGGCACAGGCGTGCACGAGACGTTCGACGTTGTCGCTCACCGCGTCGAGGGTCTTCCGGCCGAGCGCGAAGGGCGGCAGCGTGCCGCGACGCCACTCCGCGTCCTGGAAGGCCCCCGCGGACATGCCCGCCAACCGCGCTTCGAGCATGCGGTCGCCCAGCTGCCACTGCGCGAGACCGTCGAGTTCGACGTCGAGCGCGTCGGCGATGCCCTCGTCGGTGTCGGGAATCCGCAAGCCGAGCCGCTGCCGGAGGAATCCCTGGGTGGGATGTGTCAGGAAGGCGACGAGCTCGTCGAGATCGACATCGGTGCGCGCCGGGGCCGGAAGATCGTCGAGGAGCAGCGCACCCGATCGGTCTCGCACCTCCGAACCGCCCTGTCCGGCACGCGCTCCCGCCAGTGCGGTGACACCGAAGCCGAACGGGTCGTCGGCACGGAAGTTGCGCGGATCGAACGGCTGCAACGGATGACGCCGCACGATCCGGTCGTCGTCGACCTCGACGCCGGTCATCGTCGCCACCACGTCGCGCACCTCCGTGAGCGGAATCGCCGGCGGGCGCAGTGCTCCGGTGACGGCGTCGGCACCGGTGTGGAACAGCAACACCCGCTCCTCCGCTGCCATCAGTGCGTCGAGGAGTAGCTGCCGATCCTCGCTGCGCGGATCGCGTTCTCCCACACAGGGATTCTGGGTCAGGACATCGTCGCCGTCGATGTGCGCCGAGCGCGGGAAGACGTCGTCGTCGAGACCGAGGAGCACCACGACGCGATGCGGCACCGAGCGCATCGGCACCATGGTGCACACCGTGAGTTCGCCCGTCCGGAAGTTCGAGCGCGTCGGGCGCCCCGCGAGCCGGGAGGCGAGCATGGACCGGACATCGCTCAGGGACAACTGCGTGTCGCCGGCATGCTCGACGGCCTCGCCGATCTCGCGACGCGCGCGCGTGAGCTGCCATGCGTCGGCCGCGGGGACATCGGTGAGAAGGTCGATGCCGTAACCGAGTTCGTCCGCCCACCGCGCCGCGGGGTGCGGTCCGCGCAACCGGAGCAGAACCACCGTCAACCGGTCGATGAACTCGGCGAACCGTCCGGCGAGGTCGATGTCGTTGCTGTCGACGTCGTCGAGGGGCAACGACAGCGACAGCCACTCCCCGTCCGTGCCGTCGGCGGCGACACCGAGCAGGATGCGATCCAGTGCCGCACCGAAGGTGTTCTGCATGAAATCGCCGAGACCGAAGCTCTTGCGCTGCCACGGCCCGAGGCCCCAGCGGGCACCGGCCTCGGTGGTCCACTCCTGCAGGCGCTCGAGTCGATCGTCGTCGAATCCGAACTTCCGGCGCACCGGAGCCGAGGCGGCGAGGTCGAGAATCTCGCTGGCGGTGACCCGGCCGTCGGCGAGCGCGAGGAGTCCGGAGACCACCGACAGCACCGGGTCTGTCCGGCGCAGACCGCGATCGGCGAGGCGGACCCGCAGCGTGTGACCGGGATGCTCCCCCACCCCGGCGCCGAAGGCCGCGTGGACGAGTGGGGCGTACGTCTCGACATCGGGGCACATGACGATGACGTCGCGCGGTTCGAGAGTGGGGTCGTCGCGGAACAGATGCAACAGGCACTCGCGGAGAACTTCGACCTGCCGGGTGGGGCCGTGGCATGCATGGATCATCACGGTTCCGTCGGGTTCGGCCGATCCGTGCACGGGAGTCCGGTCGTCCCGGAGATCGGCCTGCAACCGACCGAGGAGAGTCACCGGCGGAGGGGGCGAAGCGTGCAGGAGGTCGGTGCAGTCGAGGCCGGAGAGCCGGCTTTGGAGTTCGCGCACGTCGCGGCCCAGCGCGGCGAGCAACGGATGCTGCACCCCGAGGGCACTGTGATCGTCGGCGCGGCGCATCGACGCCGGGCGCCGGACGGACCCGTCCCACATCGCCGGACTCGGGTGCGGCAACCAGATGTGCACGTCGCGGTGATGCCCGAGCGCGGACAACACGTCGACGAGGACGGTGTCGAGCCGGGTGGGACCGAAGATCGAGAGCCGCTCCGGCAGATCGACGACGCCCGGGTCGTCCCGCAACCGGCCGCACAGTTCGTCGAGTCGCTGCGACGGGCTGTCGACGCCGATGCGCGCGCGCAGACGTCGCCACAACTCCGCCTGCCACCGGAGATGATCGTCGAGCGGGGCACCCGTGCCGTCGACATCCTCCCCGGCCGCCCACCGGGCGATCATCCCGGGGCGCTGGAGTCCGTAGCTGCGCATCAGGCGGGCGAGATGCGCGGCCGTGGCGTACCGGCGCCCGGACCGATGGTCGTCCGCGCCGTGACCGAGATGGCGCGCCAAAGTGGCGCACCACGCTTCGTCGACACACTCGTCGATCACGCCGAGCAGCGACCACAGCATGCGGGAGGGGTGCCACGGGTCGTCGGCGGCGGCGATGCCGGAGGCGGCAGCGAGTGCTTCGTCGACGAGGCGGGGCGGGGACGGGAAATCGATGTTCGCGGCCACCCCGTCGCCGTCGGAGGAACCGAGCGTGCCCGACAACCGCTGGGTGAGCCACCTTTCGACACCGCGCGCGGGCACCGCGACGACCTCTCTCGCGAACGGGTCGTCGAGGGGTTTCGCGAGCACCTCGGCCAGCGCGTCCGCAAGGATGCCGGTGCGCTCGGCACGGTGCAGTATCAGCACGCGTCGATCTCCCTCGTCGTCGCTCGTTCCCGTCCGGTACGGCTTATCACACCGTCCGGACAGGCGACGGCGCCGCAGGTCGCGGGCGCGGCGGGCGGCGGACGGGCTACAGGCGGGGCGAACCTCGCCGGGAGAGGATCACGTCTCCGTCGACAGGTCGAACAGCGACAACTGGTTCTCGGCCGTCTCGGCGGTGACGTCGGCGTGGTACCGCTCCCCCAGATTCTGTGCGACATGGGCAGGGCAACCGAGTTCGCTGCCGATCTGATCCCAGGTGTATCCGGCCTCGCGGCGTTCCCACGCGTAGCCGCCGTCCTCGTGCCACGGCATCGACATGATCTGATGGTGTCCCGGGTCACACTCCGCACCGCGGACCCGGCCCGGCGTGTCGCCGGCCGATCCCGCGAACGACGATGCCGCCGCACCTCGACGAAAGGTGCGGCGGCATCGGAAGGAAGTGGTTGCCCGTCGATCGGGAGCCGGCCCGATCAGGGGACTCCCCGGGTCAGTTCTCGGCGAGCCACTTGTCGAGATCGGTCCGATCGTTCTGGACGATGCTCTCCACGAGCTGGACGATCAGGCCTTCGATCTGCCCGCCGACGACGGGAACCTTGACGGCGGCCTCGCCCCGCACCTCGATCTCGGTGCCGCCGGCCGCGGTGCCGCGCAGCTCCGAACGGGCCGCGATCGTGATCGGCAGCCCCGACGTGCTGCCGGCGAGGGTTCCCTGCGCGGTACCGCCCTCGAGTCCGCCCCACTCGTCGGTGCGCTCGATGATCAGAGGTCCTCGCACCACGCCCCGGACGATCGCGGGCAGAGCCGAGGTGTCCATCTGGTCGGAGACCTTCGCGCGGAAGGTGCCGGGGCGGGAGTCGACCTCGAGCTGCCCCGCGCCGGTCTGACTCGCAGCCAACCGGCTGTTCCAGAAGTCCTCGCTGGTCAAAGCGCCGTGGACGCGTTCGACGCTGTGGTCGAGCGTGGACGTGAAAACGAATTCCTTGGACATGACCGGAGACGATATCCTCCCACCCGGATCTGGACGAAACGGGCCTACCGGTGTCGTTCTGCCACGTCAGAGAACAGCGACGAGAGTCGCCGCAGCTCCTCCGACGACACCCGCCAGAGCGAGTCCGGCCGCCAAGGATCCCGCGACCACCGCGGCGGCTGCGAATCCACAGACGGCGAGGACGACGAACATCAGCAGACCCGCGATCGGGTGCTCGAGCAGAGCCGGCATCTCCTCCGCCGGAGCCTTCACTTCCTCCACGGAGGCATCGATCTTCGGCGCGGGAGTATCGACCGATCGTGACGGAACGGCCGTCGCCGGAGCGCTGATCACGTCCGGTGACATGACGGGTGCTGCCGTGGTCATCGTGTCGTCCCCGCTTTCCTCGTGCTGCTTGCGGCCGCCTCACGGTCGCCGGTCGCCTGGAGTATCAGGCGGACCGCGCCTCGTTCCGGCCTCGAAATCTCACGTCAAGGTGTGCTCCGAAGTTTCCCCGTGAGTAACCGGTCCAAACCGGGACCGAAGTGACTCGCGTGCGCCGAGTGGTCATTACAGCACCGAACCCGACCATGGAGTGTGTTGTGAATCACATCGACGTTAACAGCTCCGGGGCCCGGGTAGCCGACAGTTGTCACATCATTTTCCGATCGATGTGAATTCGTCGGTAGATCACCGACTCTTCCAGTGCGAAGGAGGCGAACGCACGATGACAGAGAACCGAACTCCCGCGTTGCTCACCCAGTTGCGCACACTCCACGAACTGACCCATGCAGAAACCCAGGTCGCCGAAACGCGTGTCGCGCAGGCCCGGACCGAAGCGGTACGTAAGGAGCTGACCGAGAACGCCGAGAACTGCCGCATCCGTGCGGTGGCGATCGAAGAAGCCATCCGCGATCTGGGCGGACTTCCCGATGTGGTCGGACCGTTCCTCGGTCGCGCCGCCATCATGGTGAAGACCCTCACCGAACAGGCGCAGCCGTTCGACGAAGCGCTGTTGTCGGACCTCGCCCTCGAACATCAACTCCTCGATCGGGCGCGCTACGTGAAGGCCCTGGCCACGGCGGGCGGTCACAAGTCGATCGTCTCGCTGGCGGACCGCCTGATCACCGCTCACACGGCCACGGTCGAGTGGCTGACCACCGTCATCGCGGAGGAAGCGCTCGGCGGTCCCGCCGCCCTGCGTCGTACACCGCTGCAGGCCGCGGCCGGTGCGGCAGTCCGCCTGGTCAACACGCCGGTCACCTGGTCGACGCGCGGGATCGATCGTGCGATCGACGTCGCCCGTTCGACGCGGCCCCGCATCGAGTCGCTGCTCTCCCGCGGCGCGCATGCCGGTGATGTGGCAGCCAAGACCATCGGCGCCTCGCGGGATGCCGCCCTCGAGACGGCCGAACGGGTGAGTCGGCGCGAAGGTGCCGACGGCGCCGCCGACGCCCTGCACAAGGCACGCACCGCCTCCGGTGTCCTCACCGAGGAGGAACTGCCGATCCGCAATTACGACGATCTCACCGTCCCGAAGGCCGTGGCGGCGGTCAAGGAATTGACCGAGCCCGCGGACATCCGGGCGATCGTCGCCTACGAGGAAGCACACAAGGCACGACACGGCGTGGTCTCCGCGGCCCAGACCCGTCTGGCCGCGATCGCGCAGGAGGTGGTCGGCGTCTGATCCGCCGCCTCTCCAGTTCCGTCACACGATCGCCGGGTCCCTCGAGGGCCCGGCGATCGTCGTCTCACTCGCGGATCCCGCGACCGTTCCCCCTGCCCTGTGTCGGCGCTGCCGGCAGCGGGTACGCGACCTCTACGTTCTCCCGAAAGGAACCACAATGACTCGTATCCTGTTCGTCGTCAGTGCCGCCGATCATTGGACCTTGCAGGACGGCACCCGCCACCCCACCGGATTCTGGGCGGAGGAGCTCGTCGAGCCGTACACCGTCTTCGACGAGGCCGGATACGACATCACCGTCGCCACCCCCGGCGGTCGCACGCCGGTCGTGGACCAGGCCAGCCTCGAACCCGACGCCGCCGGCGGAGAGGACCGCGTGGCCGACCTGAAGGCATCGCTCGAGAAGCTGCAACCGGTGCTGGCCGGTGCGGCAGTGCTCGAGGATCAGCGTGCCGAGGACTTCGATCTGCTGTTCGTACCCGGCGGCCACGCTCCGATGGAGGATCTCGCCGTCGACGAGCGGTTCGGTGAACTCGTCCGGCACTTCGTCGAGGCCGACAAGGTGGTGGCGATGGTGTGCCACGCCCCCGCCGCCCTGCTGCCCGCCCACGGCTCCGGTGGCCGCTGGTTGTTCGAGGGTTACCGGTTGACGTCCTTCACGAACATCGAGGAGGTCCAGGCCGGGTTGGCCGACAAGGCGCCCTGGCTGCTGCAGGACCGCCTCCAGGAGGCCGGTGCCGTCTTCTCGTCCGCAGGTGCGTGGGAACCGTACGTCGTGGTCGACCGCGTCCTGTACACGGGCCAGAACCCGGCTTCCTCGCGTCCGCTCGCCGAACGTGTCGTCGCCGAGATCCCCGCGCGCTAGGTCGTGACCTTGCGGACGAAGTCGATCGTCCGCTCGAGGGCAGCGCGAGCGTCCGGCGTGGACAGATCGAACTGGTACTCGTGTCCCAGTTCCGGTGTGTGGTCGTCCGGATAGAACAACGCATCCACCTGTACACCCAGCCCGGTGAGCCGCCGTGACAGCGGCCCGGACTGGGTGGCGGTGAGCGGATCGGCGTTGCCACCCGAGATGTAGGTGGCGGGGAAATTCTCGGTGACCGAGTCCAGGACCGACATCTGCCGCGCCGCATCCGACGAGGCGAAGTCGCGAGCACCGGTGTAGGCCCACATCGCCTGTTCGACACCCCATCCGATCAGCCCGCCGCCCCCGCCGAGTGCGGACACGTCGTAGATGCCGCAATTGAGCACCACGCCGCGGACCTGGTCCGGGGTGAAGGCCGGGTCGACACCGAGAGCCTCGGCGTAGTCGGTGTCGGTGATCGCCGCGGCGATCTGGGCGGACAGTTGCGCCCCGGCCGAATCACCGGCGAGCACGATCCGGTCGGTGTCGATGTGCAGTTCGCCGGCGTGCTCGAGCAGATAGCTCTGGGCGTCGACGAGTTGCCGCACCGGCGTCGGATAGCGGTGGCCGGGTGCCGGCGAGTAGCCGACCGACACGACGGTGAACCCCGCGCCGGCCAGACGCCGGTAGTAGCCGGCGTAGTTGGTGCGGTCGCCCGACAACCATGCGCCGCCGTGGGTCCACACGATCGTCGGCAGCGCTTCGGTGGTGCCCGGCGGCGTGTACACGTCGAGGAAGGCGTCGGGGTCGTCCCCCCGATACCGGAGATCTGCCACGAGGTCCGTCTCCGGCGCCTCCACCGCGAGCTTCGCCGTCAGCTCTCGTGCGTCGCGTTCGAACACCTTCCGCACCACCAGCGCTCCCGGCACGGGGGTCAGGACGAACGCCGCCGCCCCGACGACGATCACCACGACGAGAACCATCAGGATCCACCTACCCGCGCGCCGACGCGGCGTCCTGTCCGTACCACCTTCCGACACCTGTCCCTCCCGCCTGATCACGACGCACCCCGGTGGATCCGGACCGCACGATCATGTCGAACAGCGCAGCGGGAGGCCTCGCGTGCGACCCGTGCCGACGCAGATCACGCCTCGGCCGGGTGAGCCTGTGCTCACCCGGCCGTCTCGTATGCCGGGCAGGGCTGTTCGGCAAAGATGAGTCCCCGTTCGGCGAGTGCTTCCTCGAGGATACGGAGCGCCTTCGGCCCCACCCCGTGCAACGCCGCCAGTTCCCGTCGCGAATGCCGTGCGACATCGTCGAGTGTGCCGATTCCTTCGGCGAGCAGAGCGCGAGTCGCAGGCTTTCCGATCGCGGGGAGATCACCCGGGGTGGGGGGCGTCGACGTCATGCATCGATGTTAGAGCCGCACATCCTGACGGGCGGCTCGTTCCTCCACCGCCGCAGCAGTTTCTTCCGCGATCAGATCGGCGTTCACGGCGGCGCCTGTCATCACGCCGGTGCCTGCCGCGACCACGACCACCGCCGAGAGGTCGGCCGAGTTGCCTGCCGCCCACACGCCGGGCAGAGCGGTCTTCCCCGTCGGGTCCGTCTCGATGAAGGTGCCCACAGGATGATCGGTGACCGCCCCGCCGAGCTGCTCGTACAGTTCGGCGCGAGCCACGAAACGCGGTGCGACCACCACGGCGTCGACGTCGAACTCGGTGCCGTCCTCGAGAACCACGGCACGGACCGCGTCGCCCTCGGCGCGGAGTTCCGCGATCGCCCCGTCGACGATCCGAACGTCGCGCGCCTCGAGTTGTTCGCGGGCCTCGGCCTCCAAGGGAGGTGCCGAGTGGGTGAAGAACGTGACGTCGTCGCTGAGCTGACGGAACAACAGGGTTTGGTGCACGCTCATCGGACCCGACGCGATCACGCCGATGCGCCGGTCCCGGACTTCCCAGCCGTGGCAGTAGGGGCAGTGCAGGACGGACGTGCCCCACAGTTCGCGCACTCCGGGGAGGTCGGGCAGCTCGTCGGCCAGTCCCGTCGCAAGGATCAGTCGGCGTGCGTGCACGGCTTTGCCTCCGGCGAGACCGATCTCGAATCCTGTTTCGGTACGGCGAGCGGATTCGGCACGCCCGGACAGGATCTCGGCGCCGTATCCGGCGGCTTCCTTTCGTCCGAGCGCCAAGAGCTCGGTCGGCGCGATGCCTTCGTGCCCGAGCACGTTGTGTGCGGCCGCGGCGGGGGCGTTGCGTGGTTCGCCGGCGTCGACGACGAGCACCGAGCGGCGCGAGCGTGCCAGCGCGGTGGCAGCGCTCAGTCCGGCCGAGCCACCGCCGATCACGACGACGTCGTAGTCCTCTTTCGCGGGATTCTCCTGGGTGTTCATCGGTTCTTCTCCTTCGTTGCCCGTGCGATCCACACGGTTCGGGATGTACGGACCACCAGATCCGTTCGGTGCAGTACCGAGTCGGGACCGTGGCCGGTGAGCTGGTCGAGCGTGTCGAGATCCTCGGGGGACAGGACATGTTCGAGTGCGGTGCGCATCCGGCTCAGTACCGCGTGAGCGTATCGACGCACGGTGGCATCGACGTCGACATCGAGTTCGTCGCGGCGGATCTCGATCATCTCGAAACCGGCGCGACGCAGATTCTCGCTCCAGTCGGGCCACCTGTTCCACCCTCGGGACGCTACGGCCTCGTGGCATCTCGCTTCGAGTCCCGGTGCACCGATACCGATGTCGTCGGGCAGGAAGCGTGGCTGCGATTCCATCTCGGTGATCACCACCACTCCGGCCGATTCCATCGAGTCGAACAGTTGCCGGAGTATCGCGTCGGGATCCTCGATGTGATGCAGGGACAGCGCCGCCCAGCCCAGATCGATCGCACCCACCGCCGGCAGCCCTGCCTCGAGGTCCACCTCGACGGTTCGGATCCGATCATCGAACCCGTTGTGCTCAGCGGTCTTCCGGATCCGGCCGAGCATTCCGGCAGATCGGTCGAGAGCCACGAGCTGGGCGTGGCGGAACCGGCGGGCCAGGGCGAGTGTGCCCGTGCCCGTCCCCGCGCCGATGTCGACGATGACGCGTGGTTCCCGCGCGAGCTGTCCGGCGACCCGGTCGAGCAACGACTCGAAGTAGGGCCGATGCATCTCGGCGTCGAGGTCGAGCACCTCTGCCATCGATTCGTCGTGGGCAGGGTCGTGCGGTGCGTGTCGTGGATGCGAGGCATGGGCGTGGTGGTGCATGACTCCACGCTAGGCCCTGTTTCATAAGCAAGCGCTCCGCAACCACATATTGATCGCAGCGATACGCACCACCGCTGTGTAACGGA
>NZ_SDMJ01000007.1:0-161035 GCF_004153645.1 Rhodococcus sp. Q1
TCGGCCCGGGTCGGTGTCCGTGTCGCTCTGACCTGGAATAAGTTACGCGAACATCTCCGAGAACACCAAATCGCCTGTTCAACGCGTGTTTCTGGGCCCGGAAAGGGTATCGGAAGGTGCTCAAGGCACCCAGTACTTGGCGGCAAGATGCTGGACGATCGGGTCGTCCTCCTCGGCCTGCTCGAGCATCGCGAGATCGCTGCGGATATCCATGAGCCGGGGGTCGTCCCCCTCGGCGTCGCCGATCGGCCGGCCTCCGTCCTCGGCGCGCTGCCGCAGGATCTTCTCCCGAACCCGGTCTTTCAACGACTCAGCCATGAGAGAAGCATGCTGCGCGGTCACCGCCTTGTCGAGGATTTCGACGCCGTGTCAACGGTCGCGGTCGCTCCGTCTCAACGGTCGCGGTTACGGAGGACCCGGATCGCCATGGGCAGCACCACAGCGAGAGCACCGATGATCAGGACCAAGGAGAACAGTTCCATCAACATGCCTCCATCATCCGCGCACGACGCGCAGGACGCAGAAAACGTCGAAGGCCCCTCACCGTGGTGAGGGGCCTTCGTGGAGCTGCCTGTCGGAATCGAACCGACGACCTTTTCATTACGAGTGAAATGCTCTACCGACTGAGCTAAGGCAGCGAGCCTTTCGGCGTCCGAAGTCTAGCGGACTACCCCCACCCCGATGCAAACCGGCACTTCGGCTACCGGAATGCTCCGCTCAGCCTGGCCGCGAGCGCCGCAAGAGCGAACCGGGGTTTGACGTTCTGAGCGAGCGCTTCCCGGCAGTCGAGGATGGCCTCGATGCACTCGAGCAGCGCTTCCGGCCGGGTTCTCGACGCGAGGTCGGCCGCGCGGTCCGACATGTCCGGATGATTGAGAGTGACCCGTGATCCGAAAGCGTGTACCAGCGCGTCCCGGTACAGGCCGGCGAGATCGATGAGGGCCCGGTCCATGATGTCGCGTTCGGTGCGCGTCTTCCGCGACTTCTGGGTGCGTTCGAGCTCCTTGAGCACCCCCGCCGAACCGCGAAGCGCGCCCGCGGCCCCCTTGCCGGTACCGCCGGCACCGAGCGCTGTCTTCAACTCTTCCGTTTCGCGTTCGTCGCGCTCGGCGCTGATCTCCTTCGCCTCGGTCTCGGCACTGCGGCCGAGTTCGTCGGCCGCGGCGTAGGTAGTGGCGGGCCGGAGGACCGCGCCTGCGACGGCCAGGGCACGCGCCCGGTTGTCGCGGGCGCCCTCGTCGACGGCGAGTCGCCGGGCCCGCCCCACGTGCCCCGCGCTGACGGATGCGGCCCACTGTGCCGTTTTCGGATCGATGTCGTCGGTGGCTTCGAGAACACGTGCGATGGCGTCGACGCTGGGCGTCACCAACCCGACGTGGCGGCAACGGGAACGCAGCGTCACCGAGATGTCCTCGGGATCGACCGACGGCGCGCACAGCAGGAAGACCGTTCGCTGCGGTGGCTCTTCGACCACCTTCAGCAAAGCGTTCGCGGCCCCCTCGGTGAGACGGTCGGCATCCTCGATCACTACGACCTGCCATCGCCCCGTGCTGGGGCGCCGCGACGCGACCTGCACGATGTCGCGCATCGACTTGACGCTGATCGTCAGTCCCTCGGGCACGACCCGCCGCACGTCGCCGTGCGTGCCGGCCATCGTGGTGGTGCATGCGTGGCATCGCCCGCAGCCGGGAGTCTTCTCGTCGGTGCACTGCAGCGCGGCCGCGAAGCACAGCGCCGCGACGGAGCGCCCGGACCCGGGAGGGCCGGTGAACAGCCACGAGTGGGTCATCGCCGACCCGGTTTCGCCACGACGGGCTGCGACCGCGGCAGCGACGAGTTCGGTTTCGACATCACGTTGACCGACGAGACGATCGAAGACCCCGGGCATGCGCTCAGCCTAACGATCGGCTCCGACCGATCCGGATCACGTGTCCGGAACATTCGAGACAGGCGTGGTTCCGGAGCCCTACCGTCGGGCCATGACCATTCACTTCTCCGCGGTGGGACTCGTCGTCGCCGACCTCGATCGGTCCTTCGCGTGCTATCGCGTGCTCGGCCTCGACCTGCCCGCCGAAGCTCCCGAGGTGCCGCACTTCGAGACCGTGCTCCCCGGTGGACTGCGCCTGATGTGGGACACCGTCGAGTCCGTCCGCAGCTTCGACCCGACGTTCGAACCGTCGCCCGGAAGCGGGGTGGCTCTGGCTTTCGACTGCAGCGCCCCGAGCGCGGTCGACGAGACGCACGCCGCCTTGATCGACGCCGGGTGCACCTCGACGAAGGCCCCGTGGGACGCGTTCTGGGGACAGCGCTACGCGAGCGTGCTCGACCCCGACGGCCATACCCTCGACCTGTTCGCCGCGCTTCCGGGGTGACGCCGGGCAGGCCCGACGGCCGTTCGCGATACACACCGTGAGGTCAACGGCGTGATCCGACGAGAACGGTCAGTCGGTCGTCTTCTTCGCTGCGGCCTTCTTCGTCGTCTTCTTGGCGGCCGTTTTCTTGGCCGCCGTCTTCTTGGCGGGGGTCTTCTTCGCCGCCGTCTTCTTCGCGGTCTTCTTGGCCGGGCCGCGCGCGCGACGGTCGGCGAGCAGTTCTGACGCCCGCTCGTCGGTGATCGTCGTGACCTCGTCGCCCTTACGGAGGCTCGCGTTGGTCTCACCGTCGGTGACGTACGGGCCGAAGCGGCCGTCCTTGATCACCATCGGCTTGCCGCTCACCGGGTCGGTGCCCAGCTCGCGCAGCGGCGGTGTGGCCGCGGCCTGCCGGCCGCGCCGCTTGGGTTCCGCGTAGATCTTCAGCGCCTCCTCGAGGGTGACGGTGAAGATCTGCTCCTCGTTCGCGAGCGACCGCGAGTCGGTGCCCTTCTTCAGGTACGGACCGTAGCGGCCGTTCTGAGCGGTGATCTCGTCGCCGGACTCCGGATCGGCACCCACCACGCGCGGCAGCGACAGCAGTTTCAGGGCGTCGTCCAGGGTGACCGTGGACAGGTCCATCGACTTGAACAGCGAACCCGTGCGCGGCTTCGGGCCGGCCTTCTTGGCGGCCTTCTTGGCCGGAGCCTTCTTCGCTGCCTTCTTCGCGACGGCCTTCTTGGTGGCGGTCTTCGTGCCGCCCTCCCCCTCGGACCCGAGTTCCTCGACGGGGATGGGCGTGACGTCGGGCTCGGGCTCGGGTTCCGGGTCGGGGATCAGTTCGGTGACGTAGGGACCGAAGCGGCCCTCACGCGCGACGATCTCGTAGCCGGTGGACGGATCGACACCGAGAACACGCCCTTCCTGCGGCGTCGAGAAGAGCTTCTCGGCGTACTCGAGGGTGAGCTCGTCCGGCGGAAGGTCGTCGGGCAGGTTGGCGCGCTGCGAGGTCGGCTCGGCCTCGGGATCGTCGGGATCGGTGATCATCCGTTCGAGATACGGACCGAACCGGCCCACCCGCACGTGGATCTCGCGACCCTCGGAGTCGTCGAACAGGCGGATGGAGTTGATCTCGCGGGCATCGATGTCCTCGAGGTTCTCCCCCACCAGCTTCTTCAGACCACCCTTGCGGGCGACCGATTCCTCGTGACCGTCGTCGCTGCCGAAGTAGAACCGCGTCAGCCAATCGGTGCGCTGCCGGTGACCGGAGGCGATCTCGTCGAGATCGTCCTCCATCCCGGCCGTGAAGTCGTAGTCGACGAGCTGAGCGAAGTGCGCCTCGAGCAGGCCGATCACGGCGAACGCCACCCACGAGGGCACGAGTGCACTGCCGCGCTTGTAGACGTAGCCGCGATCGAGGATCGTCTTGATGATCGACGCGTAGGTCGAGGGCCGGCCGATCCCGAGCTCCTCGAGCGTCTTGATCAGGCTCGCCTCGGTGTATCGGGCGGGCGGATTCGTGGAGTGACCGTCCGGATCGAGCTTCGTCGCGGTGACGGACGCGCCCTCGGACAGGTTCGGCAGACGCGACTCCGCATCGTCCGACTGTCCGCCGGCCTCCTCGTCGACACTTTCGACATAGGCCTTCAGGAAGCCCGCGAAGGTGATGGTGCGACCCGACGACGAGAAGGTGCACTCCTCGCCGGTGCCCGCGGTGCCGGTGATGCGCAACGTGAGCGTCGTGCCCCGCGCGTCGGCCATCTGGGAGGCGACTGTGCGCTGCCAGATGAGCTCGTAGAGCTTGAACTCGTCGCCGTCGAGACGCGAGTGCAGCTCGCCGGGGGTGGCGAAGACGTCGCCGGCGGGACGGATCGCCTCGTGCGCTTCCTGCGCGTTCTTGACCTTGCGGGTGTACTGGCGCGGCGTCGGGTGGACGAACTCGGCGCCGTACAACTGGGTGGCCTGTGCGCGGGCCGCCGCGATCGCCGACTCCGACAGCGTCGTGGAGTCGGTACGCATGTAGGTGATGTAGCCGTTCTCGTACAGGCGCTGCGCCGTGCGCATCGTGCGCTCGGACGAGAACCGCAGCTTGCGGCCCGCCTCCTGCTGCAGCGTCGACGTCATGAACGGGGCGTACGGCTTGCGCGTGTACGGCTTGCTCTCGGCCGACGACACCGTCAGCGCGGCACCGGCGAGTGCCTCCGCGAGGCGGCGGGCACGGTCCTCGTCGAGGACGACGACGCCGGTCGACTTCAGGTTCCCGTCGGCGCCGAAATCACGACCCGACGCGACCCGCGCTCCGTCGACGTTGACCAGGCGGGCACCGAACGAGCGGGGGCTTGCGCCGGCACCGGCGTCCATCGTGGCCGCGATGTCCCAGTACTCGGCGGACGTGAACGCCATGCGCTCGCGTTCGCGCTGGACGATCACGCGGGTCGCCACGGACTGCACGCGACCCGCCGACAGGCGGGGCATGACCTTCTTCCACAGCACCGGGCTGACCTCGTAGCCGTACAGGCGGTCGAGGATGCGGCGGGTCTCCTGCGCGTCGACCAGGTCGTTGTCGAGGTCGCGGGTGTTCTCGGCGGCCGCGCGGATCGCGGGCTCGGTGATCTCGTGGAAGACCATGCGCCGGACGGGCACCTTGGGCTTGAGGGTTTCGAGCAGGTGCCAGGCGATGGCCTCGCCCTCGCGGTCGGGGTCGGTGGCGAGGTAGAGCTCGTCGGCGTCCTTGAGCAGGCTCTTCAGTTCCGAGACCTTGGACTTCTTGTCGGCGCTGACGACGTAGAGCGGTTCGAAGTCGTGGTCGACGTCGACACCGAGGCGCGCCCACGACTCGCCCTTGTACTTGGCCGGGACGTCCGCGGCACCACGCGGCAGGTCGCGGATGTGCCCGACCGAGGCCTCGACGACGTAGTCGCGGCCGAGGTAGGGGGCGATCTTCCTCGCCTTGGTCGGGGACTCGACGATCACGAGCCGACGCGTGCCCGACGAACCGCCCGCAGTGCTCTTCTCCCGTGCTGCCACCGTGCCGCCCGCACCTTCCCTCATTGCCGACATGTCGCCTTGTTCGAAGACATGTATACCGACCCGCTCCCCAGACGCGGCCACACACAGGGTCGCACATCCTCGGGGAACGGCTCTTCACGAGTGATGATCACCCGGTTCCACGTACGGCCAGATCCGGCGTGCCGCGTCGGCGTCCGGAGGTGCGCCGATGTTCTCGACGAGCCTCGTCAGTCGCTTGCGACCGGAGATCCTCAACCCGGGACCACCGGTGCCGTGCGTACCGATGAGAGTCGGCGCGATTCCGGCGCGCATGAGCGCCTGCGCCAGGGAGGCGTGGGTCTCGGGAGCGGCCGGATCCAGACCGAGAACATACTGTGCTCCCTCGACCTCCATACGACCGGACGCGAGAAACCAGGCGCGCTGGGCCCGCGAGGACGGAACCCAGCCGTCCGGGACCGTCTTGGTGTGGTCACCGATCCACTGGGTGGCGAGCGGGACGAGAGAGCCGGCGGAGGCCGTGCCGACGGTGAACAGATCGCCGTCGGCGACGATGTCCGCCCCCACTCCTGTATCGGTCACGAGCTGGGCGATGGCACGAGCACGCCATTCGGCGTCGACCTCCACGGTCAGCACTGCGCCGTCCTCGGTGAGGCGCGCGCGTCCGTGCGCCGCGAGCAGACCGCTCAGGTCGGCCGGAGCCGGCGGCATCGTGTCGGCACCGAAGAAGGACAGTTGACTCACGGGTCCTCCTCTCGCGACTCCGCGAGCGCGACGAGCGAGGTCGTACGCTCCTTCGCGCACACCTCCCGGAAAATGCATCGTCCCCCATCACCTGAGGCGACGGGGGACGATCGGGCGAGGTTGTCGACCTTGCCCGGTTGCTCGCTCGAGCGGGTGGATCAGATTGCGCGCACGCCGGTGGCCTGCGGGCCCTTGGTGCCCTGACCGACCTCGAACTCGACTCGCTGGTTCTCCTCGAGGGTGCGGAAGCCGGAACCCTGGATCTCGGAGTAGTGAACGAACACGTCGGCGGAGCCGTCCTCAGGAGCGATGAAGCCGAAGCCCTTCTCCGCGTTGAACCACTTCACAGTGCCCTGTGCCATGCTTTTCCTTCTCTTTCTAACACCGGATTCGACGAACCGCCGGGTACGCGATCCGCCAGGTCCCGGTTCCGACCGCTGTACTTCTGGAGTCCCCCGTTGGAAGAGCTAAAGCACCGCGCTCGCAACCATCGATCCTGCGAGCGTGCACTTTTCCAAGTCTACGAACACAGAAGCTGCGACCGGGTGTCAGTCAACCACGTTCCGGGCACGCGCAACAGTAGGAATGGGCACAAACGTGCCAATCCTCTGATCTTGTTCACGTCTCGGTAGCATTACCCAGGGGTAGCTGTTGCTCCCATGTTACGGGCGGGCACTGATGCCACACTCGTCCCGGATCTCGGCCCCCACTCGTATCCGACAGACCTCGTATCCGACAGACCATCTCGTTCGACCCGCGGAGTACTGCGTGACCGGCTCGCCCTTCCTCCCCAGCGGCGACGCCACCCGCACCTACGGTCGCGAGCTACTCGAGCGGCTGCTCGCAGGCATCCCGTCGGGCGAGTCACCGCTGACCCACGTCGCGGAGATCCCGGCTCGGCCCGCCCGTCACAGCGACTGGCCGCAGTGGGCACACGACGACGTCGTCGCCGCGTTCCGAGGACAAGGCGTGGAGCGTCCGTGGCACCATCAGGCGAGTGCCGCCGACATCGCTGCCGGCGGCGAGCACGTGGTCGTCTCCACCGGCACCGCGTCCGGCAAGTCGGTGGCCTACCAGCTTCCCGTCCTCAGTGCCCTCGCCGACGACCCACAGGCCACGGCCCTGTACCTGTCGCCCACCAAGGCGCTCGGCGCCGACCAGTTGCGTGCGGTCACCGAACTGACCTCCGATATCGACGCACTGTCGACCGTGTGCGCGTGTGCCTACGACGGCGACACGTCCACCGAGATCCGGCAGTGGACGCGACGGCACTCGCGCTGGATCTTCACCAATCCCGACATGCTGCACCTGTCGCTGCTGCCCGCGCACGCACGATGGGCCCGGTTGTGGCGTCGTCTGCGATACGTCGTCGTCGACGAGTGCCACTCCTACCGGGGCGTGTTCGGATCGCACGTCGCATTGATCCTGCGCCGGCTCCGGCGCGTGGCCCGCCGCTACGGCGCCGATCCCGTCTTCGTGCTCGCCTCCGCGACGACCGCGGAACCCGGGGCCGCGGCATCCCGCCTCATCGGCGCTCCCTGCCGGGAGGTCACCGAGGACGGTTCACCGCACGGTCCTCGCACGGTCGCCATGTGGGAGCCGCCCCTGCTGCGCGAGGTGACCGGCGAACACGGCGCCCCGGTACGCCGGGCCGCGGGCACCGAGGCCGCGCGTCTGCTCGCCGACCTCGTCGTCGAAGGCGCCCGCACGCTGGCGTTCGTCCGGTCGCGCCACGGCGCCGAACTCGCCGCCATGGGTGCACGCCGGCTTCTCACCGAGGCGGCACCGGATCTCGTCGACCGGGTGGCGGCCTACCGGGCGGGTTATCTCGCCGAGGACCGCCGCGACCTCGAGTCGGCGCTGTCCGACGGACGCCTGCTCGGTGTCGCCAGCACGAACGCCCTCGAACTCGGCGTGGACATCGCCGGTCTGGACGCGGTGATCGTCGCCGGTTTCCCCGGCACGGTCGCGTCGTTCCGGCAACAGGGCGGTCGCGCCGGACGCCGCGGGCAGGGTTCGCTCGTCGTGCTGGTCGCGCGGGACGACCCACTCGACACCTATCTCGTGCACCACCCGCAGGCACTGCTCGACCGACCGGTCGAGGCGACGGTCACCGACCCGAACAATCCGTACGTGCTCGGTCCCCAGCTCCTCTGCGCCGCAGCCGAACTACCCCTCGGCGACGCCGAGGTCGACGAGTTCGGTGCGCTCGACGTCCTCACGGCCCTCGCGGAGCAGGGCCTGATCCGTCGCCGGCCGCACGGCTGGTTCGTCACCCCCGGTACGCAACCGCACGGCGATGTCGAGATCCGCGGCGGGATCGGCCATCAGATCTCGATCGTCGAGGGCGACACCGGCCGCATGCTCGGTACCGTCGACGCCGCCCGGGCGCCCGCGACCATCCATCCCGGCGCCGTGCACCTGCATCAGGGCGAGACATTCGTGGTCGACGAGTTGTATCTCGAGGACGGCATCGCCTTCGTGCACGCCGACGATCCGGAATGGTCGACGAGCGCTCGGGAGATCACCGACATCTGCTGCATCTCCGTCGACGAACGACGCGAGTACGGACCCGTCACGGTTGCGTCCGTGGGGGTCGAGGTGACGCACCGGGTGGTCGGCTATCTACGCCGCCTGCCGTCGGGAGAGGTGCTCGATCAGATTCCCCTCGACATGCCCGAACACACGCTCGACACCCGCGCGGTGATGTACACGATCGAACCCGACCTGTTCGGCAGGATCGGGGTGACGCCCGATCGCGTTCCGGGCGCGCTCCACGCCGCCGAGCACGCCGCGATCGGCCTGCTCCCCCTGCTCGCGACGTGCGATCGCGGCGATATCGGGGGCGTCTCCACCGATCTGCACCCCGACACCGGGCTGCCCACCGTCTTCGTCTACGACGGGCAACCGGGCGGTGCCGGATTCGCCGACCGTGGTTACCACCGGATCGTCGAGTGGCTCAGCGCCACCCGCGACGCGGTTGCAGCCTGCGAATGTGCCGCGGGATGCCCGTCGTGCGTGTACTCCCCCAAATGCGGGAACGGCAACGATCCGCTCGACAAGGCCGGGGCGGTCGCCGTCCTCGATGCCGTCCTCGCTGCGATCGGGGGATGACGCCGGCTCAGGCCACCGGCGCGCCCCCGGCCTCGGCCCGTTCGGCGGCCACCAGTGCGGCACGCTCCTCGCGCCGCCGCGCCTGCTCGGCAGGATCCGGGACGGGAACGGCCGCCAGCAGCCGCTTGGTGTACGGATCGGACGGCGAACGCAGGATGCGATCGGTCCGGTCGAACTCGACGAGTTTGCCGGCGCGCATCACGGCGATACGACGGGCCAGCACCTCGACGACGGCCAGGTCGTGGCTGATGAACAGACACGCGAAGCCGTACTCACGCTGCAGTTCCCGGAACAGCTCGAGCACCTTGGCCTGCACCGACACGTCCAGCGCGGAGGTGGGTTCGTCCGCGATCAGCAGTGTCGGTTCGAGAGCGAGTGCCCGCGCGATACCCACCCGCTGACGCTGTCCGCCGGAGAGCTGGTGCGGATAGCGGTTGCGCATGTCGCGGGGCAGATGTACCTGGTCGAGGAGTTCTTCGACCTTCTTGTTTCGCTGCGTGCGGTCCATCTCGGTGTGCAGCAGCATCGGCTCGGCGATGGACTGCCCGATCGGCCACCGCGGATTGAGCGACGAACCCGGATCCTGGAAGACGATGCCGATGTTGCGGCGCACCGGACGCAGGTCGCGCGCCGACATCTTCGTGATGTCGACACCGCCGACGGACAACGAACCCGAGTGCAATCCGACCAGGCCGACCGCGGCCTTGCCCATGGTCGACTTACCCGAGCCCGATTCACCGACGAGTCCGACGACCTCACCCGGTTCGATGTCGAGACTGACCCCGTCCACGGCGCGGAAACCGCTGTTGCGTCGGGCGCCGGGGTACTCGATCACCGCGTCTACGAGCCGGAGCGCGTGCTGCACGTCCGGAGTGTCGTCGGCACCCGCCTCACCGGCGCGCGAGCCGAGGTGAGGCACCGAGGCGAGCAGTTCTCGGGTGTAGGCATGCTCCGGCGTGCCGAAGATCCGATCCGATGTCCCCTGCTCGACGATCGCACCCTCGCGCATGACGATGATGCGGTCGGCCATGTCGGCGACGACACCCATGTCGTGCGTGATGAGCACGATCGCCGCGTCCACCCGCTCGCGCAGGTCGCGCATGAGCTGCAGGATCTCCGCCTGCACCGTCACGTCGAGAGCGGTGGTCGGCTCGTCGGCGATGAGCACCGACGGCTCGGATGCCAGGGCCTGTGCGATCATCGCGCGCTGACGCTGACCGCCGGAGAGCTGGTGCGGATAGTAGCCGACGCGCTTCTCGGGCTCGGGCATGTCGACGAGACGCAGCAG
The DNA here is from genome assembly GCF_004153645.1 of Rhodococcus sp. Q1. NCBI lineage: Bacteria > Bacillati > Actinomycetota > Actinomycetes > Mycobacteriales > Nocardiaceae > Rhodococcus > Rhodococcus sp. Q1. The sequence continues at coordinate 10,504 of NZ_SDMJ01000007.1, forward strand.
CTCGATCACGCGCTCCTTCGCCTCGGCCTTCGTCACGTCGGCGTGCGCGCGGATGGCCTCGGTGATCTGCCACCCGATCGTGTAGACGGGATTGAGAGCCGTCATCGGCTCCTGGAAGATCACGGCGATGTCCTTGCCGCGCACCGAGTTCAGCTCGCGTTCCGTCAGACCGACCAGCTGGCGTCCGCCGAGGGTGATGCTGCCGTCGACCCTGCTGTTGTCGGCGAGCAGACCCGGTACCGCCATGGCGGTCGTGGACTTGCCGGAACCGGATTCGCCGACGATCGCCACGATCTCTCCACGCGCCACCTCGAACGAGACGTCGCGCACGACGGTCCGCCACGTCCGGTCCACCTCGAAGTCGATGGTCAGACCGGAGACCTGCAGGATCGGGGCGCCGGGGGTGGTCTTCTCGCGCATATCGAGACTCATTGCGTCAGCTCCGTTTCGGGTCGAGCGCATCGCGCAGCGCATCACCCATGAGAATGAAGGCCAGCACCGTGACCGACAGGAAACCTGCCGGGAACAGCACCAGATGCGGCGAGGTGGAGAGATAGCTCTGGCCCAGATTGATCTGCAGACCCCAGGACATGGCCGGCATCTGCAGGCCGATACCGAGATACGACAGCGCCGCCTCGGCCGCGATGAACGTACCGACGGCGACGGTGGCGTACACCAGCACCGGGGTCAGGGCGTTCGGCAGGATGTGCCGGACGAGGATGCGGAAGGTCGACGCACCGAGCACCTGCGCCGCTTGGACGTACTCGCTGCCCTTGACGGCGATGACCGACGACCGCACCAGACGCATCGCGGTCATCCAGCCGAAGGCGATCAACGCCATCGCGACCGTCAGGGCCGTCCTCTCGCTGGTCACGGTCAGCAGCACGAGCGCGCCGAGCAGGAGCGGGATGCCGAAGAAGACATCGGTGAACCGCGCCAGCACACTGTCGAGGATCCCTCCGAAATATCCTGCCAGCGAACCGATCAGGATACCGATCACCAGCACACCGATGACTGCGAGCAGACCGATGGACAGCGACACGCGGGCGCCGTAGACGACGTTGGCGTAGTAGTCACAACCCTGCAGATCGGTTCCGAACCAGTGCTGTGCGCTCGGTGGGAGGCGGGTGTCCGACAGGTCGCAGGCCCGCGGATCGATCCCGCGGGCGAACACCTGCGGCACCACCGCCATCGCGACGAGGACGATGGTGATGACGGCTCCGAACCAGAAGAACGCGCTGCGACGCAGCTTCTTCCACGCGTTGCCCCACAGACTCGCCTGGCCGACGAGCTCGACGGCCTCACCGGTCACGACATTTCCCGGCTCGCCTTCCTGCACGGCGTGCTGGCGGGCGGCCTCGGCGTTATTGGAATCCATCACCACTACTCGTATCTGATCCGTGGGTCGAGGAAGGCGTACAGCACGTCCACGACGAGATTGAAGAAGATGTAGAAGAAGACCATCAGCGTGACGATGCCGACGACCACTGCACCTTCCTGGTTCTGCACAGCGTCGAAGATGGCGCGGCCGAGCCCGGGAATGTTGAACACCGACTCGGTGATGATCGCGCCGCCGAGCAACGCGCCGATGTCGGCACCGATGAACGTCACGACCGGGATGAGGCTGTTGCGCAAGGCATGTCGGGTCACGATGCGGCTGTATCCGACACCCTTGGAACGGGCGGTGCGGATGTAGTCGGCCGCCATCGACTCCGAGACCGCGGTACGCGTCAGCCGCGCCACGTAGGCCATCGACAGGGATGCGAGCACCAGCCCGGGCAGCAGGTAGCTGTACCAGCCGTCGTTGATACCGGCGATCGGGAACAGACCCAGCCTGTATCCCAGGACGTACTGCGAGACGAAGCCGAGGACGAACACCGGGATCGAGACGAGCAGCGTCGACGAGACGAGCACGAGGTTGTCGAAGAAGGAATTGCGGCGCAGCGCCGCGAGCACACCGGCCGTGACGCCGATGAGGATCTCGAAGACCACGGCCACGGCGGTCAGCTGGATGGTGACCGGCAGCCGCTGCGAGATGGTGTCCAGCACCGGCCTACCGGAGAAGTCGGATCCGAAGTCGCCCTGGAACAGTCCGCCGACGTACTTGATGTACTGAACGAAGAACGGATCGTCGAGGTTGTACTGGGCGCGGAGCTGCGCCACGACCGCGGGAGCGAGCGGGCGATCGCCCGCCAGCGCGCGAATGGGATCGCCCGGAAGGGCGTAGACCATCGCGAAGATGAGGAACGAGGCGCCGATCAGGACCGGAACGGTCAGCAGCAATCGACGCGTGATGAAGCGACCCACTGGGTTCTCCTATACGGAACAGAACGTCCTACGTGGGTGGTGGGGTGTCCCGTCTGCGCGGGACACCCCACCACTCGTCACTCAGCCGACCGTGACCTCTTCGGTCACGATGTCTCCGAACGCGTCGATCTTCACGTTGTCGACCCGGTCGCTCGTCACGGCCTGGTTCAGTCCGTAGAAGAGCGGCGTGGCGGGCATGTCGCGGAACAGGATGTCCTCGGCACGCTGGTATTCCACCGTGGCGTCGTCGAGGGTGTCGGCGTTGTTACCGGCCGACAGGGCCGCGTCGAACTCAGGGTTGCTGTAGAAGGACATGTTCGACCCGGCCGGCGGCATCGCGGCCGTGCTGTAGACGGGAGCCAGGAAGTTGTACAGCGACGGGTAGTCCATGATCCAGCCCATCCGGAAGGGACCGGTCATGCCCTTGTCGTCCTGCAGCGGCAGGTACTGCGCGAACTGCAGGTCGCCGCGCAGCACGTACTCGACACCGAGGTTGCTGCGGAACTGGTTGCCGACCGCGGTCATCCACTGGTCGTGCCCGGCTCCGGCGTTGAACCACAGATCGACCGGTCGACTGCGATCGAAGCCCGCCTCGTCGAGAAGTTTGTTGGCCTGCTCGACGTTCAGCTCGCACTTGGCGCCGCAGGCGTCCTCGCGGTACCCCTCGACGACGGGCGATCCGAAGGAGGCCGCCGGCGTGCGGGTGTCGGTGAAGATGGCCGTGGTGATGGCCTGACGATCGATCGCCATCGAGAATGCTTCGCGGACACGGGGATCGGCGAAACGCTCGTCGTAGGTCGGGAACGAGAGCGCGGTGATGTCGGGGCGGGCGCGCTCGACGTAACGATCACCGAACTGGTCGCGGGCGGTGGCCCAGGCGTCCGGCGGCAGATCCAGCAGCACGTCGAGGCCGCCGGCCTGGACGTCGGTGAAGGCGGTGGTCAGTTCGGTGTAGACCTTGAACTGTACGCCCTCGGCCTGCGCCGGGTTGTCACCGGCGTAGTCCTCGTACTTGGTCACGGTGAAGCCCTGACCGTCGACGAAGTCCTCGTCGGCCTTGAACGGGCCGTTGCCGATCGGACGGCGACCGAACGCCTCGGGGTCGTCGAAGAACACCTCGGGCAGAGGGTAGAACGCGGTGTACCCGAGGGTGACCGGGAAGATTGCGAACGGTTCCTTCAGCTCGACGGAGATCGTCGTGTCGTTCACGGCCTCGAGGCCCGACATGGTGGTCGCGGCGGGCTCGGCACCGTCGGCGGCCTGCAGCTCGTCGTATCCCTTGACGTTCTCGAAGAAGTACGAGGCGCCGTACGCGTTGGTGCTCAGAGCGGTGTAGTTCCACGCGTCGACATACGACTTCGCGGTGACGGGAGTTCCGTCGTGGAACGTCCAGCCCTCGTTCAGTTCGATGGTCCAGGTCATCTGGTCCTCGGACTCGACCGATTTCGCGACGCCGGTGTACTCCACCTCGCTGGTCTCGTCGTTGTAGCGCACCAACGGCGTGAACAGCGACTTGAGGACCTGATTACCCTCGCTCTCGGTGGTGTTGCCCGGAACCAGCGGGTTCTCGGGCTGCATGATGTGCAGGCTGTAGACGCCCTCGGCACCGGAAGCGCTGCCGCCCCCACATGCCGCGAGCAGGCCGGCAGCCACGAAGCCTGCCGACACGGCCGCGATTACGCGCTTGACCCTCAAGATCGATCCTTCCTCAGTTCCCGCGGGACGAGGTCGCCGTCCGCGCAGGCCGCGATGGTCCGCGGTGTCGGTGTGGGCCACAGTGCGAACGATGTGCAGCCCGGAATGTCGGAGGACTCTAGACACACTTCGAGAGTCCGTCACGCGGCGTCCCCGATCGGGGGACCGGAAAAGAACGAACGAAATACCTTCGTAATCAGACAGGAACACGCGTCGCCTGCCGGATACGTCGATGCGAAAGAGTTCCGACCACGGAACCGACCCTCATCCCCGCACTACATCCGCTCCCGCACCCCTTACCGCTGCCCGACCGGGAACCGGAATTGCTTCGTCCACCACCACTGTGTCCACAATCGCCTATGACGACCGTCACACATAATAAGCACAGGTAAGCAACGAGCGCGAATCCGCTGGATACGGCCGCGAGCGAGCCGCCGGCGGGCATCATCGGGCAGGACCGGCTCGCGCGACGGCCGTCGCCTCCTTCCCACCGAAGAGGGCCGACACCACAGCGGTAACTTCGACGAGGGCGTCCCACTCGTCGATCTCGCAGCGCCGCAATCGCACTCGCATCCGTATGGTGATCACCTCGCTCGCCTCGCAGGCCCCCACGACCCCGCGGTCCAGCGCCGAGGCGACCGCCACCGCCGCCAGGTCGGCCGCCGCCTGCGCACGATGACGTGCGACGACGACCGACCCGACGTGCAGCAACGTGGCCGTGATCGCGATAAGGCCGGCCATCACGGCGCAGCCGATCACACTCGCGCTCCCGTCGTCGCCGAGGAGGGACGGGCCCGACCTCATCGCGTTCCTACCGGCTCGCGCACCGCCACCGCCTCGGCCGTGAGGGTCAGCAACGGGAGCAGCGGGCTCTCCGCGGTCACGACCGCCACGATCAGATCTCCCTCCTCGCGTACCGCCACGCGTGCGTCCGGAGGCGCGACTCGCGTGGCCACATCGACCGCCCTCGCCTGATCTCCCCGCGCGGCGAGGCGTGCGGCTTCACGGGCGGCGTCATGGCACCGCACCTGGTACGCGATGCCCAGCACCGCGCCGAGGCACAGCACGAGCACCGTGACCAGGCTTGCGACGGCGAGAGCCGCTTCGACGGTGACCCCGCCTTCGTCCTCACGAACGAAGGCGCGTAACCAGCGTCGTCCGAGCATCTTTCGCATGCGTCGGTGTCACACCGCCGTGTTCAGGGCACGCTCGACAATGCCCGTCAACGCGGACACGATCGAATCGCCGGTCACCACGGTGTACAGCACCGCTCCGAAAGCCGCCGCCGCGATGGTCCCGATCGCATATTCCGCCGTCGACATGCCGTCGTCCTGCACGACGAGCCCGCAGAGACGACCACGCAAGCCACGTGAGAGCCCTGCGTCCGGTGTTCGTTTCCCCATCTTCCGTCCCTCCCATCCGTGCGGCGCGGACCGTCCGCGCCGACGTTCACATCAGCCCCGCACCCAGGACGTCCCGCGCCAGGCCGACGACGACCGGCACGATGCCCAGACATACGAAGGCGGGCAGAAAACACAATCCGAGGGGACCGCTCACGAGCACCCCGGCACGGTCGATCTCGGCGGCCACCCGGTCCTCCGTCTCGGCGCGATGCCGGACCGCGAGTTCGGCGACGGTATCCGACAAGGGCGCACCGGATTTCGCGGATCGTCGTGCCGCGCGCGCGAAGTCGTCCAGCGCATCGGTAGTTCCGGATCCCTCCCATGCCCCGGCCGGATCGGCTCCCAACGCCAACCGGTCGGCACCTCTCCGCAACGCCGCCGCGAGGTCGGGTGGAGCGGACTCCGCGACAACCCGCGCCGCAGAACCGGCGGGCATCCCTGCGCGCAGGCACGCCGCGAAGAGATCGAAGGCGGCGGGAAGCGCGTGCGGGTCGATGTCGGGTGGAGTTGTGTCAGTCTGATCGGCAATGGTTCTCGTGGAGAACAAGCGGGTCGCTCCGCGAGGCGTCGGTGCGACGACGAGCGAGGCCGCTCCCAGCAACACCGCCCACGTCGCGCTCATGTCCCCACCCGTGCCGCGATCCGGTCCGTCCACAACAGACCCGCACAGACCAGCACCGTGCCGACGACGAGCATGATTCCTCCGAGACCACCGGCGAGAAGGATGGTGAGCGGAGATGCACCCATGAGCTGCCCGAGACCGACCCCGAGCACCGGTAGTCCCGCCAGGACCGACGCCGTTGCCCTTGCACCGGCGAGCCCGGCCTCCGTGCGGGCGCGGATCCGCATGCGTGCGGCCAGATCGACTCGTGCAGCGCCGAGCAGCTCGGCGAGAGCCAGACCGTGACGGTCGGAGACCGACCACGCGTCGGCCACGCGAACCAGGCTGTCGGCGACACCGCTACCATCCGACGATGCTGCGGCCGAACGCAATCCGTGTGCGGCCGATCCGCCGAGCCGCGCCCGTGCCGCAGCGACCCGGAACGCCCCGGCGACGGGACCGGCCGTCTCCCGGGCAGCCGTTTCGCACGCGTCGGCGGGATGCGTGCCCACCCGCAGGTCGGCGATCACGGTGTCCAAGCCGGACAACAGCATTCGCCGATGATGATCGAGTTCGGCCGCGCGGTTCCGGGCTCGGCCACGCCACATCACGGTCGCGACGACCGTCGCAGCGGCCGCGGCCGGCGTGATCCCCGCCCACATCACGATCGTCGCGCCCACCGCGACCACCGCCCCGAGGACGAGAGCGCGCGGCACCGGACGCGGCATCGCCTCGGGTATTCCGCGTCGCAGCCGGCGACGGACCGAGAACGACGGCAGGACGACCATCGCTGCCGCAAGGCACAGAATCGCCGCGTTCACGGCGCGTCCCGTCGACGCAGTGTTCGTTCGAGGGCGTCCATGCCGTGCTCGCTGCCGCGATCGTGTGTCCATGCGGGGGTGACGATCACACCCGCGACCGCGTCGCGTTCGACCACGCCGATCTCCACGAGACGCCGCACTCCGTCGGTACCGCGGTGCACGTGCAGGACCACCTGCACCGCGGCGACGAGCTGACTGTGCAATGCGGGCCGGTCGAGGCCACCCAGCGCAGCGAGGGCCTCGAGCCGGGCAGGCACCTCGTCGGGCGAATTGGCGTGCACCGTCCCGGCGCCGCCGTCGTGACCCGTGTTCAAAGCGGTCAGAAGATCGACGACCTCTGCACCTCGCACCTCCCCGATGACGATGCGATCCGGTCGCATCCGCAGGGCCTGCCGCACGAGATCGCGGACGGTGACCTCGCCGACGCCCTCGACATTCGGTGCCCGCGCGACGAGCCGCACCACGTGCGGGTGGGCCGGAACCAGCTCGGCGGCGTCCTCGACGCAGACGATGCGTTCCGCCGGGGCGACCGCACCGAGGAGCGCCGCGAGCATGGTCGTCTTCCCTGCGCCGGTGCCCCCGACGACGAGGAAGGCCAACCGGGCACGCACGATGCGGAGCAACAACTGATAGGCGGCCTCGGAGACCGCTCCGCGGTCGCGCAGCGCGTCGAGCCCCTGGGTCGCGGGTCGCAGGACCCGCAGCGACAGGCACGTCCCACCCTGCGCGACCGGCGAGAGCACCGCGTGCAGCCGGACGCCGAACTCACCGTGTCCGGGCAGCCTGCCGTCGACCCACATCTGGGCGTCGTCGAGGCGGCGCCCGGCGAACAGCGCCAGTCGCTGTGCGAGTCGTCTGACCGCCGCTTCGTCGGGAAAGGTGACATCGGTCAGGCGCAGCCCGTTGCCGTGATCCACCCAGACGCGGTCGGGTGCGGTGACGAGCACGTCGGTGGTCGCCGGGTCCGCCAGGAGATCCTCGAGCGGACCCGCGCCGGTCAGTTCGGTCTGCAGATGTCGCAGGGCCGCAAGGAGATCGGAGTCCCCGAGCACCCCACCGGATTCGGCGCGCAGGGCGGCGGCGACGCGGGCGGGGGTGAGGTCTCCCGTCTCGTCGGCCAGCCGGTCGCGGACCCGGCCGAGGAGCTCGTCCCCGAGGATCCCGCTCATGCCGCCCGCCTCCGACCGGCGTGGTCGACACCGACGGCCGCCAGCACGTCGTGCGCCGCACCGAGCAGCGGCGACCGTGGCCGCAACCGCAGGCCGCCGCGTTCGAGCCTTTCCGTCAGGCCGGGCTCGGGACGCATCGAGGTGAGCACGTCCAGGCCCACCGCGTCGGCCACGTCGACGGCTCGCAGGCCACCGGGTGCAGGTCCGCGGACGACGACCCCTGCCGGTTCGCCACGGGCCGCGAGCGTGCGGGCGACCCGAGCAGCCGAGAGCACCGCGCCGATACGGGCCGGCACCACGAGAACGGTGAGGTCGGCCAGTGTGATCACCGCATCGGCGACGGGGTCGAAGCTACGTCCCACATCGCACACGACGGTCGTTCCTGCTCCTCGCGCCGCCTCGACGACCGACCCGGTGGCCCCGGCGGTGAGTCGTTCGTTGTTCTCGCGGTCGGTGGACAGGACTCCCACGCCGGACGACCAGACGGGCACGGCGTCGCGCAGGGCACGCGCCGAGATCCGTCCTCCGTCGACCGTGAGACCGGACCACCGCACACCGGGGTGCTCCTCGAGTCCGGTCAGGACATCGAGTCCCGCGCCGAACGGGTCGGCGTCGACGAGCAGGGTGTCGCGTCGCTCGTCGTGCCCCGCGGCCCAGGCCAGCGCGGCTGCGAAGGTCGACGCCCCCGCTCCGCCACACCCTCCGACGATCGCGAGGACGACACCTGCACCGGACGAGGGTTCGCCGGCGGCCGCGATGATCGAGAGCAGTTCCACCTCCTCGGACGGGAGCGCGAGGACGTGTTCGGCGCCGACGGTCGCGGCGGCCTGCCATTCCGTCAGGTCGGCGGTTCCGCTGCACACGAGGATCACGCCGGGGCGGCGCGGATACCCACCCGCGCACGACACGGCAGCAGCGGCGTCGAGGACGACGATGGGCGCGTCGGTCCACGCTCTGCGTGGCACCGGCACGGACATCTCGTGCAACGTGCGGTCGGCCGCCGCGACCACGCGACGGAGGTCGGCGATCAGCGCGGGATCGTCGACCAGTCCGAGGATGTCGTTCATGCTCGACAGGCTGCCGCGCCGCGGAGTCCGGGACGCCGCGAGAACGGCGCCGGAAGCCCTACCTGTGGATGAATCGGGGGCCTGTGGACAACCGGCGCATCCGCGACATTCGCAGGTCGATGCGCAGGATCCGGGGTGTAAGGACGGTACGGGGATCGGCAGGTAACGACCTCCGACAAAGCGACAGCCCTCGCCAGGGGGGAGGAGGCGAGGGCCGTCTGCGTTCAGCCCCGGGGGGTCGGGCTGACCACAACCCGAGTATCGACCCGGGCATTCGCGATAGTACACCGTTAGGCGCGACTACTTGCAACTTCAAACACCGGCGCGCCGGGCACTTCGAAGTCCGCGCACACCTATTGTGGTGATCGTGACCGACACGTCCGTGAATCCGTCCCGACCGGCCCCGTCGACGGGGGGCTCACCGGACGCGGCTCGCATCGCAGCGTTCTTCGATCTCGACAAGACCGTCATCGCCAGGTCGAGTGTGCTGGCCTTCACCCGCCCGTTCTTCGAAGAGGGTCTCCTCAGTCGTCGGGCCGTGCTGCAGAGCACCTACGCCCAGCTCCTCTACCTGCTCTCGGCGGCCGATCAGACCCGGGTGGACCGGATGCGCGAACACATCGCACACATGTGCAAGGGCTGGGACGTCGAGCAGGTCGGATCCATCGTCGAGAAGACCCTGCAGGACGTCGTGACGCCGCTCGTCTACGCGGAGGCGAAGGATCTGATCGCCGACCACCGGGCCCGTGGTCACGACGTGATCATCGTGTCGGCGTCGGGTCAGGAAGTGGTCACTCCGATCGCGCGGACACTCGGTGCCTCCCACAGCACGGGGAGCCGGATGCGCATCGTCGACGGACGATATGCCGGCGAGCTCGAGTTCTACTGTTTCGGAGAGGCGAAGGCGGTCGCGATCCGCGAACTCGCCGATCGATACGGCTACGACCTCTCCCGCAGTTACGCGTACTCCGATTCGGCCACCGACCTGCCGATGTTGCTGGAGGTCGGCCATCCACGTGCGGTCAACCCGGATCGTCCGTTGCGTCGGGCGGCCACCGAAAATGGTTGGCCCGTTCTGATTTTCGCCCGTCCTGTGCCGCTCGGACGGCGCGCCCGCCCCTCGCCGCGTGCCCTGGCGACGCTCGCCGTCACCCTCGGCGCGACCGCACTGATACTGGGTGCCACGCGTCGCCTGGTCAAACACCGGATGTGTTGACACTCAGGGTCACTCGCCGTGAGAGCAGAGCGAAGTGATGACCTCGGGGGCTTGCCCACATCTCCCGGACGGGGTAGAAAGGAGTTACGGAAGGGCGGAAGGCCAAGACCGAATCGGAAGAGAAGATTCGATCTCCCGACTGTTCTTCCCAGCACGGACACCGAGTACCCACGCGAAGCCGATGCCACTATAAGGGCACAAGTGTTGTGGGCCTGCGAGTTCCGGATTTTCGAAGACAAGTACCCCGCACCCGTTGCGAGGACGAATCGACGATACCCGGATCATCGCCGAGGCCGTTGAATCACAACCCATTTCAGCACGCATGGTAACTCGGACCGCCCGTGCTAGCGGGTGGCGGAATCGATCTCGATCGATATGCCACCCGCTTTCGCGTGTGGGGACACCTCCCCACTCACCCGGCAAAAGCCTCCGCGATCGACGTGGCCTCACGGGCACCGGCCTCGAGCGACCCGCAGCAGAACAGCACCCAGCCGCCGACACCCTCCACGGTTCCCGCCCCGAATCCGGTGACACCGTCGCGGTAGGCCTGCAGGCGGCGCATCCAGTGCACCTCGGGCACGCCGAGATTGTGCGTGTCGAGTCCGGACGCCACGCACACCAACCGGGACGCCGCCCGCGCTACGACACCGTCGGCGACACCGAACGGCTTCAGGACGGACAGTTCGCCGTGCACGACCGCCGCGAGAACCGGCGCCGGCGCATTCGTCCCGCCCGTGACGAGTTGCGCGAGCCCGTCGAGACGCTCGGCGACCCCCGGTTCCGTGCGCGGACGACCCAGGTCCTCCGCGTCCTCCACCAGATCGGCCGCGGCGAGCAGGTGGAGACGGGCGAGCGCCTGCAACGGAGCGCGACGCCAGGTCGCGACCATGGTGCCGAGCGCATCACCGTCGAGCGCCTGCGCGACCCGCAGCGCTCCGGCCAGGACCGGGTCTCCGCTCTCGCCCGGTCGGGGAAGTTCCGTCGACCCGCCGTCGATCGACGCCGAGGCACGTGCAGCCCGCACCGATGCCTCCGCAGCGGTGTTCGCCCACCCCCGCCGGTTGGTCCGATGCCGGTGCACCTCGGCGAGCGCGTCGCGGGCACGGTCTGCGGCGTCGCGCACGCCCGGAAGGTCGACGAGAGGCTGAAGAGGGTCGGTCACGTCGACGACGGTACCGGCGCCCACGCGTCGGGCGGCCGAGAGGTTCACCGGTCGTGCCGGAATACCGTTCGTCGCGCGAATTCGACCGATGAGCGAAAGTGACAGGGTTGCATATCCATGCAACGGTGCGGCGCCGGTCACAGATGATTACGCTCACAAGAGCCCGAATGGAACCACCCGGAAAGAGGCCCCGCATCATGACGAGCGCAGCCCAGGAGCACGAATCGAAGGCGTACCCGCCGAGCCCGGAGTTCACCGCCACCGCCAACGCCGGTCCGGAACTGCAGGCCGCGGCCGACGCCGATCGGCTCGGATTCTGGGACGAGCAGGCGAAACGACTCGACTGGGCGCAGCCCTGGACTCAGGTGCTCGACTGGTCGGACGCACCGTTCGCGAAGTGGTTCGTCGGCGGCACGCTGAATGTCGCCTACAACTGCGTCGACCGGCACGTCGAGGCCGGTAACGGCGATCGGGTCGCCATCCACTTCGAGGGCGAGCCGGGCGATTCCCGGTCGCTGACCTACAACGATCTGCTCGCCGAGGTCTCCCGCGCCGCGAACACCTTCACCGAGCTCGGCCTGGTCGCCGGCGACCGCGTCGCGATCTACATGCCGATGATCCCCGAGGCGATCGTCACGATGCTCGCGTGCGCGCGCCTCGGTCTGACTCATTCCGTGGTGTTCGGAGGATTCTCGTCCCACGCCCTGCGCTCGCGCATCGACGACGCCGAAGCGAAGCTGCTCGTCACGGTCGACGGCCAGTGGCGCCGCGGTCAGGCAGCGCCGCTCAAGAACGCCGCCGACGAGGCCGTCGCCGACGCGAAGTCGATCGAGCACGTGCTGGTCGTCGCGCGCACCGGTATCGACGTCGAGTGGACCGAGGGTCGTGACCTGTGGTGGCACGAGACCGTCGAGAAGGCGTCCCCGGAGCACGAGGCGCAGCCGTTCGACTCCGAGCACCCGCTGTTCATCCTGTACACCTCGGGCACCACGGGTAAGCCGAAGGGCATCATCCATACCTCCGGTGGCTATCTGACCCAGGCTTCGTACACCCACCACTACGTCTTCGACCACAAGCCCGGCAAGGACGTCTACTGGTGCACCGCCGACATCGGCTGGGTCACCGGCCACAGCTACATCGTCTACGGCCCGCTGAGCAACGGTGTCACGCAGGTCGTCTACGAGGGCACCCCCAACTCGCCGAACGAGCACCGGCACTTCGAGATCATCGAGAAGTACGGGGTGTCGATCTACTACACCGCCCCGACGCTCATCCGCACCTTCATGAAGTGGGGTCGCGAGATCCCCGACGCCCACGATCTGTCGTCGATCCGTCTGCTCGGCAGCGTCGGCGAGCCGATCAACCCGGAAGCGTGGCGCTGGTACCGCGAGGTCATCGGCGCGGATTCGGCCCCGATCGTCGACACCTGGTGGCAGACCGAGACGGGCGCGATCATGATCTCGCCGCTGCCCGGCATCACCGCCACCAAGCCCGGCTCGGCTATGGCTCCGCTACCCGGCATCTCGGCGAAGATCGTCGACGACGAGGCCGAGCCTCTCGGTCCGGGCGGTAACGGTTATCTGGTCCTCGACGAGCCGTGGCCGGCGATGCTGCGCGGCATCTGGGGCGACGATCAGCGTTACCGCGAGACCTACTGGTCGCGCTACGCCGAGCAGGGCTGGTACTTCGCCGGCGACGGTGCGCGTTACGACGAGGACGGAGCGCTGTGGGTGCTCGGTCGCGTCGACGACGTCATGAACGTCTCCGGCCACCGCATCTCCACCTCGGAGGTCGAGTCGGCGCTCGTGTCGCACCCGTCCGTCGCCGAGGCCGCGGTCGTCGGCGCCGCCGACGAGACCACCGGTCAGGGCATCGTCGCGTTCGTGATCCTGCGCGAGCATGTCGAGAACACCGGCGACACGCTCATCAAGGAACTGCGCGATCATGTCGCGGTGGAGATCTCCCCGATCGCCAAGCCGCGCCAGATCACCGTGGTGCCGGAGCTGCCGAAGACCCGCTCGGGCAAGATCATGCGCCGCCTGCTGCGCGACGTCGCCGAAGGCCGCGAGCTCGGCGACACCTCGACGCTCGTCGACCCGGCCGTCTTCGACGCGATCCGCGGCAAGTAGTCCCGAACGACGCGAAAGGCCCCTTCCGGATCGGATCCGGAAGGGGCCTTTCGCGGTCTGTGCGACTACACCTCGTCGAGCGACCGGTCGCGGGTCTCCTTGACGACGAGCAGCGCGACGAAGGTCGTCGCCGCGGCGATCAGCAGGTAGATGCCCACCCACCCGACGCCGTAGCTCGTGGCCAGCCACGTCGCGATGAAGGGGGCCACCGCGGCACCGAGGATGCTCGACACGTTGTACGAGATTCCGGAACCCGTGTAGCGGACGTTGGTCGGGAACAGCTCGGGCAGGATCGCGCTCTGCGGTCCGAAGGTCAGACCCATCAGCAGCATGCCGACGATGAGGAAGAACAGCATGCGGCCGGAGCTCATGCCGCCGCTCGACAGCAGGAACTGGAAGCACAGGCCGAACACCATGATCGCGCCCGTGACGACCAGCAGGGTCGAGCGGCGACCGTAGCGGTCGGCGAGCCACCCGGCGGCGGGAACCGCCGCGGCGAAGAACAGCACCGCGACCAGCTGCAGCACGAGGAAGTCCGCGTACTGGAAACCGGCACCGTGGCCACCTTCCTCGGGGGTCTTGCCTGTTCCGAAGCTCAGAACCCAGGTGGTCATGATGTAGAAGAGCGTGTACGTCGCGAGCATGACGAAGGTGCCGATGATCAGCTCACGCCAGCTGTTCTTGAACACCTCGGCGAGCGGCGTCTTGACCTTCTTGCCCTCGGCGACGGCCTTGGCGAAGACCGGCGTCTCCTCGAGCTTGAGCCGCACGTACAGCCCGATGATCACCATGATCGCGCTGAGCAGGAACGGAATGCGCCAGCCCCATTCGAGGAAGGCGCTCGACAGGTCGGGGTCGCCGTTGTCGTGCCCGAGCAGCAGCGTGATGATCAGGAACAGGCCGTTGGCTCCGATGAAGCCGATGGGTGCGCCGAGCTGCGGCCACATCGCCGCCCAGGCACGTTTGCCGGGCTCGGCCGTCTCGGTGGCGAGCAGGGCCGCGCCGGACCATTCCCCGCCCAGGCCCAGTCCCTGGCAGAAGCGCATGAGGGCCAGCAGGGCCGGCGCGATGAGCCCGGCCTGATGGTAGGTCGGCAGCAGACCGATGAGGAAGGTCGCAATCCCCATCGTCAGGAGCGAGCCGACGAGCGTGACCTTGCGGCCGATGCGGTCGCCGAAGTGCCCGAAGACGACGGATCCGACCGGGCGGGCGACGAAGGCGATACCGAAGGTCGCCAAGGAGGCGAGCAGCGCAGTCGTGCTGTTGCCCTGCGGGAAGAACAGGTGCGGGAACACCGAGACGGCGGCTGTCGCATAGATGTAGAAGTCGTAGAACTCGATGGACGTGCCGACCATGCTGGCGACGACGATCCGCCGGCGCGGGACACCCGCGACGATCGAGGAACCGCCGTCCTCCACTCCGACCGATGTGCTCACTGAACCAACTCCAGAACTTGTAACCAAATGGTGAGAAAAAATCCCAACTACTAGGAAAAGTGAACACCCCGGTTTCCGTCTCCCGCAAATCGGACACACTGGGTCTGCCCGACCCGTACCCCGTTAGACTCCTGACGGGGTGTGCCGGGAAGTCTGGTCGGCGACGGCTCGGCCGTGCCCGCATTCCCCCGACCGAAAGACACTCGTGTCCGACACCTCTTCGCCCACCTGGACCGCACCTCTGGGTCGCTTCCTCCGCACCGAGACGGTGGGTGGTTCGCTGCTGCTCATCGCCGCAGCGATAGCTCTGATCTGGATCAACTCCCCGTTCGGGGACTCCTACATCGCGCTGCGGGACTTCACCTTCGGCCCGGAATCCCTGCACCTGCACCTCTCGGTGGGCGACTGGGCCAAGGACGGCCTGCTCGCCGTCTTCTTCTTCGTCGCGGGCCTCGAGCTCAAACGCGAACTCGTCACGGGTGAACTCGCCGACCGCAAGAAGGCGATCCTGCCCGTGATCGCCGCGGCCGGCGGCGTGATCCTGCCCGCCCTCATCGCGGCCCTCGTCGGCTGGGGTGCACCGGGAATGGACCGGGGCTGGGCGATCCCGGTCGCCACCGACATCGCCTTCGCGCTCGGCGTGCTCGCTCTCACCGGTTCCCGCATCCCCACCAGCGCCCGAGTGTTCCTGTTGAGCCTGGCCGTGGTCGACGACCTCATCGGCATCGCGCTCATCGCGATCCTGTTCACCTCGGGCCTCGCCGTCGCGTGGTTGCTCGCCACGGTGGCCGCAGCGGCCGCGTACCGGTTCGCGCAGCAGAAGCGCGTCACCACCCCGTGGTTGTACGTACCGCTCGCACTGTTCACCTGGTACGCCATGCACAGCGCCGGTATCCACGCGACCGTCGCCGGGGTCCTCCTCGGCCTGCTCACACGTGTACGCAACGATCCCGGCGAGGACTACGCACCCGCCGAGCGGCTGGTCCATCGCATCCAGCCGTGGTCCGCCGGCCTGTGCGTTCCGCTGTTCGCCCTGTTCGCTTCGGGCGTGCCCATCGGTGCGCAGATGCTCGGCGAGGTGTTCACCGATCCTGTCGGCCAGTCCGTCGTCCTGGGGCTACTCGTCGGAAAGACCGTCGGAATCTTCGGCGCGACCTGGCTCGCGATCCGGTTCGGTCTCGCGACCCGCCCGACCGGGCTGATGTGGGGCGACGTGTTCGCGCTCGCCGTGATCGGCGGCATCGGATTCACGGTGAGCCTGCTCATCGCCGAACTCTCGCTCGGCGACATCCACGGCGGCGAGCCCGCCGAGATCGCCAAGGCCGCCGTGCTGGTGACGTCTTTGATCGCCTCCGTCATCGGGTCGGCGCTACTGTTACGGCGTGGGCGCGCCCACCGCCAACGGAACGAACCAACCGAAGGGGTCGAGTAGTGAGCGTGACGAACGCGAATCGTCCGGAGAACGGAGTCCCGTCGAGCATCTCGGGCATCCCGTTGACGAAGGTGGACGCTCCGACGCCCCGCGACGCCAGTGTGGGCGAACTGGTGCGCGATGCGGCGACACAGCTGTCCACCCTGTTCCGCGCCGAGGTCCAGCTCGCCAAGGCCGAGGTGACCGGTGAGGTCAAGAAGGGCGTGCAGGGCAGCCTGTTCTTCATCCTCGCGCTCGCCGTGCTGACCTTCAGCTCGTTCTTCTTCTTCTTCTTCCTCGCCGAACTGCTCGACATCTGGGTGGCGCGCTGGCTCGCCTTCCTCATCGTCTTCCTGATCATGGTGGTGGTGACCGCCCTGCTGGCCTTGATCGGCTATATGCGGGTGCGCAAGGTGCGCGCACCCAACAAGACCATCGACTCGCTCAAGCAGACCGCGTCGATCCTCCCGAACAGCCAGGACGGACACGACTCGGCCGGCCCCCGCCACGCCGCGCCGCGTCACGCCACCCGCTGACCACCGGATCGTCAGTGCCCTTCCCCGACCCGTCCACGGTCCGATATCCCGGACCGTGGACGCATCGAGACATCCACGCCAACGGCATCCGATTCCATGCCGTCGAAGCCGGCCCGCACGACCCGGACACACCGCTCGTGGTGTTCGTGCACGGCTTCGCCGACCTGTGGTGGTCGTGGCGCCACCAGCTCACCGCCTTCGCGGAGCTCGGCTACCGGGCCGTGACCGTGGACCTGCGCGGTTACGGCGACACCGACAAGCCGCCGCGCGGGTACGACGGATGGACGCTCTCGAACGACATCGCGGGTCTGATCCGCGCGCTCGGCCACACCGAGGCGATCCTCGTCGGTCACGCCGACGGGGGCCTCGTGTGCTGGGCGACCGCGGTGCTCCATCCCACTCTCGTGCGGGCGATCGCGGTCGTCGACTCCCCGCACCCGATCTCGCTGCGCGATGCGACGCTGCGCGACCGCGCGCAACGCAAAGCCCTGCTGCCGACCTTCCTCGCCTACCAGCTGCCGTGGCGCCCCGAGCGGAAACTGGTCCGCGACGACGGCCGGGAGATCGAACGGCTGATGCGCGTGCGCTGCGGCCCCGACTGGCGGCGCACCGGCGAGTTCGCCGAGGTCGTCGACCGGCTTCGTTCAGCGATCCGCATCCCGGGCACGGCCCACCTGACCCTCGAATACCAGCGCTGGGCGTTCCGCAGTCAGTGGCGTCCCGACGGGCGCCGGTTCATGAAGGCCATGGACGTCGAGCTCACACTGCCGATCCTGCAACTCCACGGCGCACTGGATCCCTACGTCCTCGCGGCGACACTCCGCCGCTGCGTGCGGCACGCCCCCGGTCGGATCCTGAAATTCGTCGACGGGGCCGGCCACTACGCCCACCAGGAAAGGCCCGACGCGGTGACGGCGTTGCTCGCCGACTTCATCCGCACGCTCGACTGAATCCGCCCCGGGTGGGCGGCCGGACGATGCGGGCCGTCAGACGATGCAGGCGCCGGTCGCGACCGGCTGATTCCTTCCGGCCATCGCCAGCTGCCGGCTCACCTCTGCACCGGTGAGGACGAAGCCGGTATCGGTGTCGTCGACCGCCGCCCCGAAGACCATCCCGAGGACGTTGCCGGACGGATCGACCAGCGGACCACCCGAATTGCCCTGACGGATCGTGCCGCGCACCGTGTACACCTCACGTTCGACGGTGCCGCCGCGGTAGATGTCGGGGCCCTGCAGATCGAGTGTCTCGCGGATCCGCGCCGCACTCGCCGTGTACGGCCCGCCACCCGGATAGCCGAGCACGATCGCGTCGTCACCCGACTCCGCGGCCTCCGACTCGAAACGGAGCGGCTGCGCGGTCAGTCCCGGCACCGCGAGGATCGCGACATCCACTTCCGGGTCGAACAGCACGACCGTCGCGTCGAGCGGTCCGCTCTCCGTATCGACGGTCACCGCCGCGGTTCCTGCGACGACGTGCGCGTTCGTCATCACCCGTTCGGGTGCCACGACGAAGCCGGATCCCTCGAGCGCCTTCTGGCAGCTGGGCGCGACACCGTTGATACGCAGCACACTCGTCTGCAGCCGGGCCGGCACCGATCCTTCGAGCAGAGTGCCGTCGGGTACTTCCACCTCGGCGATCGGGGTGCGCCCGAACGGTCCGATCACCTCGGGCAGGCCCGATGTGTCGAGCAGCGCCGAGAACTCGTTGGGGATGGCGCGCATCCAGTCGGGCGCGACATCGTCGACCGTCCCGAGCACATCGGAACCCCGAACGGCCGCGGAGACAGCGGGCTGGGTCGCGGCGGTCAGAGGGATGGCGAGCAGCCACGCGGCGACGAGCACCGCGACCGACTGCAGACCGGCGCCGACGACACTGTCCACCGCCCGCGCACCCGGACTGTGGATGCTGCTGCGCGCGGCACGGCCGAGCACCATGCCGGCCACCTCGCCGATCACGACCAGCACCACGATCAGGGCGATCCCGGCCAGGATGCGCATGCGGGCATCGTCGATGTGCACGAGCACGTGCGGGGCGATGAGGATGCCCGCGACCGCACCGAGCAGCACGCCCAGGAAGGCCAGAGCCGAGGCGACGGCTCCCTGCCGGAGCCCGGAGGACGCGGCGATCAGGACGATCACCACGATGATCAGATCGATCCAGCCCGATCCGGTCATGATTCGACCACCCCCGTCTCCACTTCGGTGAGCACGACGTCCAGATCACGGACATCGTCGTGATCCCACTCGATCTCCCAACCCGACACCGCGAACAGACCCGCGAGCACGCCCGCGGTGAAACCCCAGACCAGCATCCCGTCCACCTGGAAGGCCGGACCCTGATAACCCAGCCGGTGCCGGACCTGGAACCGGTTGTCGGGGTCGAGCAGTTCGTGCAGCGACACCCGGACCACGCGGGTGGCCTCCCGCGGGTCGACCACACCGACGGGACTCGGAGTCTCCCAGTAGGCGACCACAGGTGTCACCTCGAAGCCGGAGGGTGGGATGAACAGTTCGGGAAGCACCGCGAGCGGCCGGATGCCGGACGGGTCCAGGCCTGTTTCCTCCTGTGCCTCCCGCAACGCGGTGTGGATGGCTCCGTAGTCCTCCGGGTCGGCAGCGCCCCCGGGAAAGGCCACCTGTCCGCTGTGCTGCCGCAGCGTCGCGGCCCGCTGGGTGAGCAGGACGTCGGCGTCGGTGGGCAGTCCGCCGCGGGCGATGGGGTCGGTCGCCGGCGACCCGCCGAACAACACCAGGACCGAGGCCTGCCGCACCCGCGCGTCACGGGGTGCGCGACGGTTCAGGATCGGGTTGAGACCGTGGGGGTCGGCCGGGGACACCGAGGCGACACGCCGGAGCCATTCGGGGATCATGCGGCCACCCCCAGATGCTCCTCGACGAGCGAGGCGACCTCGTCGGCGGACCGGAACGGTATCGGCAGTACCGCGGCGACCGATCCGTCCGCGCGGAGCAGCACCGTCACGGGAAGGACCGCAGGCGCGCCGACGGCGGCCTGCACCCGTCCGGATCCGTCCTGGACACCCGGCAACCGCACGGCGTAGTCGGCGAGTTTGGAGAGCGCGTTCGACTCGTTGGGATCGGTGTGGACTGTGACGACCGTGACCGCGTCGCCCACGCGGGCGGCGTACTCCTCGAGCACGGGAAGTTCCTCGGCGCAGGGGCCGCACCACCAGGCCCACAGGTTCACCACGGCAGGCCTGCCGGCCAGGGCGGCCGCGAGGTCCACGGAGGATCCGTCACCGACACATTCGAAGACCAGTCCGGCGAGCGGACCGGCGGCAGGCCCGGGCACGCCCGGTCGCGGACACGACTCCAGTGCGGCGGCCTCCCGCAACGGTGCGAGGGCCTGCGCGTCGTCCTGGGGACGCCGGTCCACGGACGCGGCGGACGGCGTGGCCGGTCCGGATCCGGCGGCGGACGGAGTGTCGCCGCGGTCGCGCGGCCAGATCGCCACGATCAACGCGATGACGACGACGAGGGCTGCCAGGCTCCAACGGCCTGCTGTGGAAGGACGCACTCCGTCACCGCCCGGCCAGCTCGAGCAGGTGCTCGGTCTCCGGTCCCTTCACCAGCGCGGCCGCGGTCTGCGGATCGGTGGGCCCGGTCCCGTAGGACGGGCAGTCCTTCGCGAGCACACACACCCCGCACGCGGGCTTGCGGGCATGGCACACCCGCCGGCCGTGGAAGATCACCCGATGGGACAGCAGCGTCCACTCCTTGCGTTCGATGAGTGCACCCACCGCATGCTCGATCTTGACGGGATCGGTCTCCTCGGTCCATTCCCAGCGGCGCACGAGCCGCTGGAAGTGGGTGTCGACGGTGATACCCGGCACATCGAAGGCGTTGCCGAGGATGACGTTGGCGGTCTTGCGGCCGATGCCGGGCAGCGCGACGAGATCCTTCAGGCGGGCGGGCACCTCGCCGTCGTGACGTTCGAGCAACGCCTGCCCCAGTCCGATCAGGGAGTTGGCCTTGTTGCGGTAGAAGCCGGTCGAGCGGATGTACTCCTCGAGCTCGGTGCGGTCGGCTTCCGCGTAGGCGCGGGCGTCCGGATACCGGGCGAACAGAGCCGGAGTCACCTGGTTGACCCGCACATCCGTGCACTGCGCCGACAGGATCGTTGCGACGGCGAGTTCGAGCGGAGTCGTGAAGTCCAGCTCGCAGTAGACGTGCGGAAATGCCTCGGCGAGGCGCCGGTTCATCCGTCGTGCGCGACGGACGAGGGCGAGGCGCGACTCCGGTCCGCGAGCCTTTCCGTTCACTCGGCGCGGGGCCGTCTCGGGGCTCTCGGACTGGGTGGCATGCACCTGATCCACTCTACGTAAACACTCCCCCCAGGATTCGGCCCCGTGTCTCTTCCGAGATCTTTCCGGTGTTTACTTCCGGGTATGCAAGCTCTTGCTGTCGTCCTCTTCCCGGTGCTGCTCATGTTGTTCGCACTGTCCATGGAACGTGTCGAAGCGCGCTTGAGTCGGTTGTCCGTCCGTGAGCAGGAAGTGGAGGAGTTCCTCGACAAAGCGGACCACGCCGATGTCGCGGCACTTGCCCGGGAAGGTTTCCCCGGGGCCCTGGCCCGCTTCCAGCGTCGCCGCCGCCGCGGACCGAGCGTCGACGGATCGGATGATTCGGACGGCCATCTCCGCACCCGCCGCGCCAGCTGATCGACTACCTGCCGGTAGCCTCGAGGTACCGATGATCGGGTTCGTCGACCGTTTCCGTGGTATCGGTCACTCGTCCGTGCAGCGCGCACGATAGACTGGGCGCTCGTACGCCTGACAGGTGACCTGCCCGGGAAGTCCGTCGACGTGCAGACCCGGCAGTAGATGACGAATCATTCCCAAAAGGAGCGCACGTGGACGAGGTCCTGGCCAGAGCAGGCATCTTCCAAGGAGTCGAGCCCTCGGCGGTTGCGGCGCTGATCAAAGAGCTTCAGCCTGTAGATTTCCCGCGCGGCCATGTCATCTTCAACGAGGGTGAACCCGGCGACCGGCTGTACATCATCGTCTCCGGCAAGGTGAAGCTCGGGCGTCGTTCGCCCGACGGTCGCGAGAACCTCCTGACGATCATGGGCCCGTCCGACATGTTCGGCGAGCTGTCGATCTTCGACCCGGGTCCGCGCACCTCCACCGCCACCACCGTCACCGAGGTGCGTGCTGTGAGCATGGACCGCGAGGCGCTCAAGGCGTGGATCGACCAGCGCCCCGAGATCGCCGAGCAGCTCCTCCGGGTGCTCGCCCGACGTCTGCGTCGCACCAACAACAGCCTCGCCGACCTGATCTTCACCGACGTGCCCGGTCGAGTCGCCAAGGCGCTGCTGCAGCTCGCACAGCGCTTCGGCACCCAGGAGGCCGGCGCCCTGCGTGTCACGCACGACCTGACGCAGGAAGAGATCGCACAGCTCGTCGGCGCGTCCCGCGAGACCGTGAACAAGGCCCTGGCCGACTTCGCGCACCGCGGCTGGCTGCGCCTCGAAGGCAAGAGCGTGCTGATCTCCGACTCGGAGCGTCTGGCGCGTCGCGCTCGCTGACCCACGGATCACCGAAAGGCCGGGCCGCTCGCTGCGTCCCGGCCTTTCGTGTGTCCTGTCTCAGCCGTGGCTGCGCAGGTAGTCCAGCTGCACGTTGACCGACTTCTCCGCCGCACCCCACAGCGACGGGTCGACATCGGCGTAGACGTGCTCGACGACCTGCCGCGCCGACGCGTCGGTGCCGAGGGTGCGCAGCGCACCTCGCACCTGTTCCAGCCGCCCCTCCCGGTGCGTGAGGTACTCCCGCGCGATCGTCTCGAGGTCGGGCAGCTCGGGACCGTGCCCCGGCAGCACGGTGTAGCCGCCGCCCAGACCGATGAGCGACCTCAGCGAGCTCAGATAGTCGCCGAGGTCGCCGTCCGAATCGTCGAGCACGGTCGTGCCGCGTCCCAGGATGGTGTCGGCGGTGAGCACACTCCGGTCGTCCTCGATCACGAACGACAGCGAGTCGGCGGTGTGCCCCGGCGTCGCGACCACCCGGATGCGCAGTCCCGCCGCCTCGACGACGTCGCCGCCGGACAACTGCTGCCCACCGCCGTGGCGGTGTTCCGGCAGGACCGCGTGCACCGGGCAGTCCGCGAGCTGCGAGAAACGCTCGGCACCCTCGGTGTGGTCGAAGTGGCGGTGACTGATGAGTGTCGCCGCCACCGGTACCCGCGCGATTCGCTCGAGATGTCCTTCGTCGAGGGGACCCGGATCGACCACGACACACTCGTCGCTGCCGGGAGCCCGGAGGATCCAGGTGTTCGTTCCCTCGAGAGACATGATCGAGGGATTCTCGGCCAGGATCACCGCGGCGTTCTCGGTGACCTGCCGCAGCTGCGCGTAGGCGGGGTGGACCAGCGCCATCACTTGTGCCTCTCGTGTCGAGTCCGTCGGAAGCCGCCCTCGCCGCCTGCCGCCGATGCCGCAGCCGGAGGAGGTGGCGTCAGCGTACTTCCACCATCAGCTCGACCTCGACGGGAGCGCCGAGAGGCAGCTCCGCGACACCGACCGCCGAGCGGGCATGCGCCCCGACCTCGCCGAAGATCTCGCCGAGGATCTCCGACGCGCCGTTGATGACGCCGGGTTGCCCGGTGAAGCCCTCCGCGGACGCGACGAAGCCGACGACCTTCACGATGCTCGCGATGTTGTCGAGCCCGACGAGACCGTCGACGGCGGCGAGCGCGTTGAGCGCGGCGGTCCGGGCCGCGATCTTCGCCTCCTCCGCCGACACCTCCGCGCCCACCTTGCCGGTGTGCGTCAGCTTCCCGTCGACCAGCGGCAACTGACCGGAGGTGTAGACGACGTCGCCGTTGCGGACGGCGGGCACGTAGGCCGCCACCGGCGCGGCGACCGGCGGCAGGGTGATGCCGAGTTCGGTCAGGCGTTCGCTCCAGGTGTGGTGCGCCACGGATCAGCCCTTCGGACGCTTGAGGTAGGCGACGTGCTGTTCACCGGTGGGTCCGGGCAGAACGGTGACGAGCTCCCATCCGTCGGCGCCCCACTGGTCGAGGATCTGCTTGGTCGCGTGCGTGAGCAGCGGCACGGTTGCGTATTCCCATGTGGTGGTTTCACTCATGTCCTGACCCTATCCGGCACCGTTCACCGTCCACGACTTATAGGCTCGTGATCGTGGCATCTCCGACATCACATTCCGGCGAGTGGCCGACAGGCGCCGCCCAGGCGCGACTGCACTTCGTGTCCGGCAAGGGCGGCACCGGCAAGTCCACCGTGGCCGCTGCGCTCGCGCTGGCGCTCGCCGCCGGGGGGCGCAAGGTCCTGCTCGTCGAGACGGAGGGACGCCAGGGCATCGCCCAGCTGTTCGACGTACCGCCGCTCCCGCCGGTCGAGACGAAGATCGCCACCGCGCCGGGTGGCGGAGAGGTGTCGGCTCTCGCGATCGACATCGAGGCGGCCTTCCTCGAATACCTCGACATGTTCTACAACCTCGGATTCGCAGGTCGCGCGATGCGCCGGATGGGGGCGATCGAGTTCGTGACCACGCTCGCGCCGGGTCTGCGCGATGTGATCCTCACCGGCAAGATCAAGGAGACCGTGGTGCGGACCGACGCGTCGGGCACACCCGTCTACGACGCGGTGGTGGTCGATTCCCCGCCCACCGGCCGCATCGGCAGCTTCCTCGACGTCACCAAGGCCATGGCCGATCTCGCGAAGTCCGGTCCGATCCGGTCGCAGAGCGAGGGCGTGGTCCGGCTGCTGCACTCCGACCAGACCGTCGTCCACCTGGTGACCCTGCTCGAGGCACTGCCGGTGCAGGAGACGGCCGACGCGGTGGACGAACTCGAGGCCGCCGATCTCCGGATGGGAACGGTGATCGTCAACCGCACCGCCCCCGAACACCTGCCCGAGGAACTCGTCGACGACGTCGCCGCCGGACGCATCGAGGGCCCCGCGATCCGGTCGACCCTCGAACGGGTGTCCATCAAGCTCTCCGACGACGATTTCGCCGGCCTGCTGACCCAGACCATCGAGCACGCCGCGGTGCTCCAGGCGCAACAGGTGAGCGCCGCTCAACTCGACGAAGTGAAGGTGGCACGCATGTCCCTACCGGCCCTCGCCGACGGTGTCGATCTCGGTGGCCTCTACGAACTCGCCGACGTCCTCGCCGAGCAGGGTGTCCGATGAGCGCACCGATCCGGAAGGCCCTCGACGTCGGCCGCATCCTGGACGACCGCTCGTCCCGGGTGATCGTGTGCTGCGGGTCGGGGGGTGTCGGTAAGACGACCACCGCTGCGGCACTCGCGCTGCGGGCCGCCGAACGGGGCCGCAGCGTCGTGGTGCTCACGATCGACCCGGCGCGGCGACTGGCACAGGCTCTCGGGGTCGCGTCGCTCGACAATTCACCGCAGAAGGTGGAGCTCGGGCCGGAAGCGAAGGGCGAGCTGCACGCGATGATGCTCAACATGCGTCGCACCTTCGACGACATGGTGCTCGAGCACTCGACACCGGAGAAGGCCCAGCAGATCCTCGACAACCCCTTCTACCAGACCGTGGCATCGTCGTTCTCCGGCACGCAGGAGTACATGGCGATGGAGAAGCTCGGTCAGCTCTCGCAGAGCGACGAGTGGGACCTCATCATCGTCGACACTCCGCCGTCCCGTAACGCGCTCGACTTCCTCGACGCTCCTCAGCGGCTCGGCGCGTTCCTCGACGGCCGGATGATCCGGCTCTTCACAGCTCCCGGGCGAGGCTTCGGCCGATTGGTGACGGGTGCGATGGGGCTCGCGCTCAAGGCGGTCTCGACGATCGTCGGGAGCCAGATGCTGTCGGACGCGTCGGCCTTCGTGCAGTCGCTGGACTCGATGTTCGGTGGGTTCCGGGAGCGCGCCAACCGCACCTACCGTTTGCTCCAGCAGCCGGGAACACACTTCATGGTGGTCGCGGCGCCGGAACCCGACGCTCTGCGCGAGGCGTCTTTCTTCGTGGAGCGACTCTCGGGCGACCGCATGCCGCTGTCGGGCCTGGTGCTCAACCGCACCCATCCGACACTGTCGGCACTTCCGTCCGATCACGCGCTCACCGCGGCGGATCAACTCGCCGAGGAGGAGGGGGTGGACGCGCACGCCGCGGAGGCCGTTCTCCGCATCCACGCTCATCGGGCCGTGATCGCCAAGCGGGAACTGCGGTTGCTACGCAACTTCACCGCGGCGCATCCCACCGTTCCCGTCGTCGGGGTGCCCTCGCTGCCCTTCGAGGTCTCCGATCTCGAGGCCCTACGGGCCGTGGGCGAGCAATTGACCCGCGAGGCGTGATGTCTCGCGGGTCATGATCTCGGCGGTTAGTACCGGGAGGTGGTGACTAGACCGCGCTCTGGTGCTGCCGCTGCGCCTGGAAGAAATCGGCCCAGGACTCGACCTCGGGGTGCTGCTTGAGGAGTGCACGACGCTGCCGTTCCGTCATGCCTCCCCACACACCGAACTCGACACGGTTGTCGAGGGCGTCCGCCCCGCACTCGAGCATCACCGGGCAGTGCCGGCAGATCACCGCGGCCTTGCGCTGCGCTGCGCCACGCACGAACAGTTCATCGGGATCGACTTCGCGGCAGCGAGCCTTGGAGACCCAAGCGATGCGCGCTTCGGCCTGATCGACGTCGAGTCGGGTCGTCGGGGTGGTCATGTGCATTCAGTTGCCCCTTTACATTCCGAACGCCGGTTCGCGGTGTTCGAGGTCTGCGCCGCCCGTGTGCCGCGACGGCGCGAAACCTGCCCGTCAAGGTGTTATCTGCGTCACACTGATGTCTCAATCTAGGTAAACTGATGCCCACGCGCAAGGCGAACGAAACCTTTTCTGGTACGTACGTACATAGTTGCACGTCGGAGGCGTTTTCACCGGGTCTGTCGAGCCACGCCCGCTCCCTCGGAACCGCCGCCCGGTCCCCCGCCACGTACTGTGTAGGCGTGTCGATCCGAAGAACGGTGGCGAAGCTCGCCGGTTGCACGGCCCTCGGCGGCGTTCTCGTAGCAGGGATGCTCTTCCCGGCAGCGGGTGGATTCGGGTACCTCTCGAACCGCGCCGCGGACACCGTCGACAACAGTTCCGCAGAGCTCGTCGAAGGTGTCGTCCCTGCCGTGACGACCATGGTCGACAAGGCGGGTGAGCCCATCGCGTGGCTCTACGACCAACGCCGATTCGAGGTGCCGAGCGAGCAGATCTCCAACGAGATGAAGCTCGCGATCGTCTCGATCGAGGACAAGCGGTTCCCCGAGCACCAGGGCGTCGACTGGCAGGGCACCATCCGCGCATTCCTCACCAACACGACGAGCGGTCAGGTCGAGCAGGGCGCTTCCACGATCGACCAGCAGTACGTCAAGAACTACCTCCTGCACGTGATCGCGAAGACCGACGCCGAACGCCGCGCGGCGATCGAGACGACCCCGGCCCGCAAGATCCGTGAGATCCGCATGGCGCTGACGCTCGACGATCAGCTCACCAAGGACGAAATCCTCACCCGCTATCTGAACCTCGTCCCCTTCGGCAACGGATCGTTCGGCATCCAGGACGCCGCCCGGACCTACTTCGGCATCGACGCGAAGGACCTGAACATCCCGCAGGCCGCGATGCTCGCGGGCATGGTGCAGTCCAGCTCGGCGCTGAACCCGTACACGAATCCCGACGGCGTGCTCGCCCGGCGCAACATCGTGCTCGACACCATGATCGACAACATCCCGGAGCGCGCCGACGAGATCCGCGCCGCGAAGGAACTGCCGCTCGGCGTGCTGCCCGAACCGAACACGCTCCCGCGCGGCTGCATCGCGGCCGACGACCGCGGCTACTTCTGCGAGTACGCGCTGCAGTACCTCGAGAACTCCGGCCTGTCCCGTGAGCAGATCGACCGGGGCGGATATCTCATCCGCACGACCCTCGATCCCGAGGTCCAGGACTCCGTCAAGGCATCGCTCGACCGGTTCACCAGCCCCACCGTCGACGATGTGGCCTCCGTGATGAACGTGATCGAACCGGGACAGGATTCGCACAAGGTCCTTGCCATGGGGTCGAGCCGCAAGTTCGGGCTCGACGCCGAGGCCAAGGAGACGGTCCAGCCGCAGCCCTACTCGCTGGCGGGTCACGGCGCCGGGTCGATCTTCAAGATCTTCACCGTCGCGGCCGCTATGGAACAGGGTCTGGGCACGTCCGCCGTGCTCGACGTCCCGTCCCGCTACAACGCCCGTGGTCTGGGCGACGGCGGTGCCCGTGGCTGCCCGGCCAACTACTACTGCGTCGAGAACGCCGCGCCGTACCCGTCGCAACTGTCGGTGACCGACGCGCTGGCGCAGTCCCCGAACACGGCGTTCGTCAAGCTCATCGAGGCCACCGGCGTCGACGCGGTCGTCGACATGTCGGTGCGGCTGGGCCTGCGGTCGTACCTGCAGCCCCGCACCTCCGGTTTCGGCGACCAGTCGATGGCCGAGATGCAGAAGGACCAGCACCTCGGCTCGTACACTCTCGGCCCGACGTGGATCAACGCGCTCGAGCTGTCGAACGTCGCGGCGACCCTCGCCTCGCACGGCAAGTGGTGCCCGCCCAGCCCGATCGAGGGAGTGTTCGACCGCGAGGGCAAGCCCGTCCCGATCACCCAGCAGGCCTGCGAGCAGGCCGTCGAGCCCGGACTCGCCGACACTCTCGCGACGGCGATGAGCAAGGACACCGCCGGCGGCGGCACCGCTTCGGGTGCCGCGGGTTCGGTGGGCTGGAACCTGCCGGTCGCGGCGAAGACCGGTACCACGGAGTCGCACATGTCGTCGGCGTTCCTCGGCTTCACCAACCGGTTCGCCGGGGTCGTCTACACCTACGGCGACTCCCCCACCCCGGGGCAGATCTGCTCGGGTCCGGTTCGCCCCTGCTACGACGGCAACCTCTTCGGTGGCACGGAGCCGGCTCGGACGTGGTTCTCGGCGATGCTGCCGGTCGCGAACAAGTTCGGTCCCGTCGAGCTCCCTGCCCCCGACCCGCGGTACGTCCGCGGTGCCGGTAACGCTCAGGTCCCCGACGTCACAGGCCTGTCGAAGGACCGCGCGGTGCAGCGCCTGCGCGACGCCGGTTTCTCGGTGTCGGAGGCGACGATCGCCGGTGAGGAACGCGCCGGAACCGTGACGGGCACGTCCCCGAGCGGCTCGGCGGTGCCGGGTTCGACGGTGACCTTGTTCATCAGCGACGGATCGGTCCGCGTGGCTCCCACCACCAGCGCCACCCCGGCGCGTCCGCGCGATCGCGAGGTTCCCGACACGACCCGCCCGTCGACCCGCGCGCCTGTTCCGGAACGTGAGCTGGAGCAGAGCGAGTCGAGTCCTCCCGCGGACGAGGACTCCACTCCCACGACGACACCGAGTCGCCCCGACAACTGAGCCGCAGGGCATCCACGGCCGTGCAGTTCTCGTCGCCCCTTCCCGGTGAAGGCCCGCGAGAACTGCACGGCCGTCCGGCTACAGGCGTGAACGAACGGCTGCGGACAAGCGCTTGCCGTCGGCTTTTCCTGCCGCGATCTCGGTGGCGGCCTTCATCACCTGGCCCATGTTCTTCGGGCCCGGACGCGTTCCGAGTTCCTCGGCGACGCGCGCGAGTGCGGTGTCGACGACGTCGACGAGTTCGGCATCGGTCAGCGGCGTGGGCAGGTATTCGTCGATGATCCGCGCCTCGGCGTGCTCCTTGGCCGCGAGCTCGCCGCGTCCGTTCTCGGTGTAGATCTCGGCAGCCTCGCCGCGCTTCTTCGACTCCTTCGCGAGAACCTCGAGCACGTCGTCGTCGGAGAGCTCACGGGCCTCCTTGCCTGCCACCGCCTTGTTCCGGACCGCCGCCAGCAGCATCCGGAGCGTCTCGGTCCGCAGCTTGTCCTTGTCCTTCATCGCAGCCGTCAGGTCTGTCCGCAGTCTGGATTCGAGGGAGGATGTGGTGTTGCTCATGCCGGAAACGCTACGCGGGGCAAGCGAACCGCGTGCAGTGACCACACACGGCGGTACGCTGGAGAAGTGCCTGACCTGTCTGCAATTCGCCGTGTAACCCTCGGTGCTGCCGGCGCCGCCGCTCTCGGCCTCGGTTACGCCACGCTGATCGAACGGAATGCGTTCACCCTTCGCGAGGTCACGGTGCCGGTGCTCGCACCCGGCGCGTCGACACTGCGGGTGCTGCACATCAGCGACCTGCACATGACTCCCGACCAGAAGCTCAAACAGAACTGGTTGCGTGAGCTCGACAGCCTCGAGCCCGATCTCGTGGTGAACACGGGCGACAACCTCTCGCACCCGAAGGCCGTTCCGGCCGTCGTCCAGGCCCTCGGCGGGCTTCTCGCCCGCCCGGGTCTGTTCGTCTTCGGGAGCAACGACTATTTCGCTCCCGTGCTGAAGAACCCGCTCGCCTACTTCGACAAGAACCACGACCGGGTCTACGGTCCTCCGTTGCCGTGGGGCGACCTGCGCGCGGCGTTCACCGAGCGGGGCTGGCAGGACATGACACATGTGCGCCGCGACATCGAGGTGGGGGGTGTGCGCATCGCTGTCGGCGGTGTCGACGACCCGCACCTCGACCGCGACCGGTACGAGACGATTGCCGGTGCGGCCGATCCGTCGGCCGATCTGCGGCTGGGCATGACGCACTCCCCCGAGCCGCGGGTGCTCGACCGTTTCGCCGAGGACGGCTACGACCTCGTTCTCGCGGGCCATACCCACGGTGGTCAGCTGTGCCTGCCGTTCTACGGCGCGTTGGTGACCAATTGCGGAATCGACCGGTCGCGGGTGAAGGGCGCGTCGCGGTGGGGCGCTCACATGCGACTGCACGTCTCCGCGGGCATCGGCACGTCGCCGTTCGCTCCCGCGCGGTTCTTCTGTCGTCCGGAGGCCACCCTGCTGACCCTCGTTCCGGCCTCGCGCGACACCACGCAGCACACCAGTGGCGACGCGGCAGAGCGCGCAGGGTTACGTCGCTGACCAGCCGATTTAATCTTCTGCGGGCTCGTGTTGTAAGCTGACCGAGGTTCAATACGGGGTGTGGCGCAGCTTGGTAGCGCGCTTCGTTCGGGACGAAGAGGTCGTGGGTTCGAATCCCGCCACCCCGACTCGTGGAAGAACTCGTCAGGGCACTTTCTCCTCACGGAGAAGGTGCCCTGACTACGTTTGCGGGTCGGTGCGAACCCGAGACGGGGTCGCGAGGACGGAGTGGTTCCGGCTGTAGACGAAGTAGATGATCAGGCCGAGAAGCATCCACAGCACGAAACGCAGCCATGTCTCGACGGACAGATTCACCATCAGCCACACGCACGCGATCACCGCGAGAATCGGGACCAGCGGCACCAGCGGCACCCGGAACCCGCGTTCGAGATCCGGTCGTGTCCGCCGCAGCACGATCACACCGATCGACACGAGTACGAACGCGAAGAGCGTGCCGATGTTGACCATCTCCTCGAGCGTGCCCAGCGGCACGAGACCCGCGAGCAGCGCGACGACCACCGTCACGAGTACCGTCGTGCGCACCGGGGTTCCTCGACTGCCCGTGTGGGAGAGCCCGCGTGGCACGAGTCCGTCCCGCGCCATGGCGAACAACACCCTCGTCTGACCCAGCATCAGCACCATCACGACCGTCGTCAGACCCGCGAGGGCACCGATCGAGATCAGGTTCTTGGCCCAGTCCATCCCGTTGAGCGCGAACGCTGTCGCCAGCGTCGACTCGTCCCCTTCGAGGGCGGTGTAGTCGACCATGCCGGTGAGGACGAGGCTGACGGCCACGTACAGCACCGTCACGATCGCGAGCGAGCCGAGGATGCCGATCGGCACCGCCTTCTGCGGATGACGCGTTTCCTCGGCCGTGGTGGCGACGACGTCGAATCCGATGAACGCGAAGAACACCAGACTGGCTGCGGCCAGCAGCCCGTACCAGCCGAAGGTACTGCCTCCTGCGCCGGTGGCGAACGAGAACAGGGACTGATGCAGTCCGTCACCGGTGTCGCCGGCTTCCGAGGGTGGGATGAACGGCGAATAGTTCTCGGCCTTGATGTAGAAGGCGCCGAGAGCCACCACGAACAGCACCACCGCGATCTTGATCGACGTGATGACCAACGAGACCCGGGACGAGAGTTTGGTACCCGTGGCGAGCAGCACGCCGATCACGGCGACGATCAGGATCGCACCCCAGTCGACTTTCACCGGCCCGATCGTGAAGCTCGAGGACACGGTCATGACCTCGTGGAGGTAGAGCGACCACCCCTTCGCGACCACCGCCGCCGCGAGGGCGAATTCGAGGATGAGGTCCCATCCGATGATCCACGCGACGAATTCCCCGAAGGTCGCGAACGAGTAGGTGTAGGCGCTGCCGGCGACAGGCACGGTCGAGGCGAATTCGGCATAGCAGAGGGCGGCGAGAGCACACGCGATCGCCGCGAAGACGAAGGCCAGTGACACCGACGGGCCGGCGACGTTGCCCGCGGTCCGGGCGGTGAGCGTGAAGATGCCGGCGCCGATGACGACTGCGACTCCGAACACGATGAGGTCCCAGGCGGTCAAATCCTTGCGCAGCCTCGAATCGGGTTCGTCGGTGTCGCGGATGGATTGCTCCACCGACTTGGCGCGAAGCAGTCCGGTCCTGGGGGGCCTACCGATCCGAGTCATCGCGATCCTCTCCCGGAAGGAACCCACCGCTTCGGGCACGAACCGAAGTGGCCGGCCGCCCTGTCGCAGGGTGTATGAGCAGAATATGCCGCTCGCTCCCGGATCGATGCCTCTCCACGGGAAAAACGGACGTCGCACCCTCGTAAAAGTTCTTCGAGTTTGTTTCAGAGGTAAAAACAGACTTGCCTCACTTAGACTGAAACGCGGCAGTGCACCCGCGAGACGTCCCGGCTCCGGTCGGGGGGAACGGAAATCGGCGGATGACGCGACGACACAGGGCCTCCCGGGAGAACACGCCGGAGAACTCCGGTGGTTCCACGCTGACGACCAGGCGCCGCTCCCGACGACGGTGGCTCGCCGTCCTCCTGCTCACCGTGTGTGCCTTCGTCGCCGCGGGCGTGCCCGTCTACGTGGCCCCGCAGATCGAAATCGAGAACCTGAGTCCGTACCGCCGAGCGGATGCGATCTTCGTCCTCGGCGGAGCGATATACGAGCGCTACCCCTATGCGCTCGAACTCGCGCTCGACGGCTTCGCGCCCCAGGTCGTCGTGTCGAATCCCAATGGAGCGAAAGATGTCTGGCTGACGGACCTCTGCAACCACCCGCGCTACGAATTTTCCGTCACGTGCTTCGAACCGGACCCACCCACCACGCGCGGTGAGGCGATGGAACTGAGCCGTCTCGCCCAGCAGCACGACTGGAAGAGCGTCATCGTCGTGACGTTCGTGCCACACGTCTCCCGGGCGCGTTTCATCCTCGAGCGCTGCTTCGACGGCGAACTCATCATGGCCGCCAGCCCCGGCGACATCGCCCTGTCGTACTGGGCGTGGGCGTACGCCTATCAGACCGCGGGTTACCTGCGGGCCTTCTCGCACACGGGATGCTGACGTCGGACGATCAGGGCAGCAAGCGGTCGAGGAACCGGTTGCTGAACACTCGATGCGGGTCGTGCCGTTCGAAGGCCGCGAGCGCGGCGTCCCAGCCCTGCCCGGACGGCAACCCGGTGCGGTACATGGCCGGCACCGTGCTCCCGAGGAAACCGGGATCGCGGTAGCCGCCTTGTTCGTCGAACGCCCACCCCTTCGACCATTCCGACCGGAACGTCGCGTAGTCGCCCGAGTAGTGGGCGGCCATCCACTGTTCCATCTCCCGGAAGAAGGCCGGCATTCCGACGGTTCCGGGGATGGAGACCACGTTGAGCCAGATCGCGGTGTCCCAGTCGGGCCGGTCGGGACGAGGGCGCACCGGCGACAGGTCGGGCACTCCGGCGGCGTCGACGAGCACTTCGTCGACGTCGTCGATCTTGCACAGCCGCACCTCGAAGGGCATGTTGACGGGGTACTGCCCCTGCGAGGCGTAGTGCGTCATCCGTTCGTGCAGCCACGTCGTGAATTCGTTGATGACGCGGGCGATGTTGTCGCGCCGGGTCACGACGACGCCCCCGCCCGCGACGACCCGCAGGGTCGTCGCGCGGAGGTAGAACAGCAGGTCCTTGGACCATCCCCACAGGTCGCTCGTGCCGGTCGCGGCGAGCCCCGCCGCCACCGCACCGAACTGTGATGCGCCGAAGGCCGGTGTGACGCCCTGGGCGCCGCGCACGACCTGCCCCAGCAGGTCGGTGAGCTCTTCGGGGAGGCTGTCGGAGAAGAAGTAGTTGTACGGGCCCCGCACCTCGCGGGAGGCGGCGGGCTTCTCCGGCGACATCGACCAGATCTTGAGCCACGGCGTCTCGGTGAAGGGGAACCAGATCGCCTCGACCCGCCCGTGTTCCTCGACGTAGCGCTCGAAGGTGCGTCCCGGCGAGCCGGGCGGCGCGAACAGTTCGCGCCACGGGATGTCGGTGAAGCTCTGGCAGCGCACCCGGTAGTTCGCCCCGGCCTGCAGGGTCACCGAGGTGACGAAGGTGCGTCCGAGATGGGCGAGCAGTGGTCCGATCTCCGGTTCGGCACGCCGGAATTCGCGCAGTTCGTAGGCACCGGCCGACGGGTTCCACACCACGGCGGTCAGGGCCAGGACGAGATTGGAGAGGGATCCGAACGACTGGCCCGGGATCACCGTCTCCCCCGCTGCGGGATAGGTGGCGCCGTGGGCTCCGATCGACAGTGCGCCCGCGATGGAGATGTCGCCGATGGCGGGCGAATTGGCCCAGCCCAGTCCGTGCGCTTCGAGCGCGGTGAGGATCGCTTCGATGCTCGCCCCGCCGCCTGCCGTCACGCGCGGAGGTGCGGCGGCGGAGTCGACGACGACCTGATTCAGTTGCGACATGGTGTCGACCAGCACGACGTTGCCGATGTCCTGGCCGGCTTCGAGGGTGAGCGGGCTCCAACTGTGCATCGATCCACGAGGGCGGATGCGGAAGCCGTGGACGTGTGCCCAGTTGGCGAGGCGGACGACGTCGTCGGCGGTGCGCGCGGTCGCGGTCCACACCGCGTCGAACCGGATGGTCTTCGCCCAGTTGACGAACTGTTGCTGCGAGAGCGGGATGTCGGCCGGGAAATCCGGTGGCGCCGGGATGGTCGCGGCCGGGTCGCCGAGTGGCACCGCACCTGCGAGAGTCCATCCCGTGCCTGCGAGGACAGCGGCTCCGGCGGCCGCTCCGAGAAGACCGCGACGGCTGAGTGTGGGGCCTGAGGCTCGATCGCTCACGGGGCGGGTTCCGTTCTGTTCTGCGGGCACGGACTCCGTAAAAATAGAACAAGTTCTCTTTTCGTTCCAGTACTGCTACCGGTTTGCGCCGCCCTCGCTCCAGAACGACAGTCCCGACGCCTCCAGCGTGCCGAGGATGTGTTCGGGAGCGCCGTCGACCGACCAGATCCCCATCGCGACCGCCGCCACGGTCAGAGCGGGACCGAGGATGCCGAGCTCGAACGGGCCGCCCGCACGGATGGACAAGACCGAGGGCAGCTTGATCTCCCACCAGCGCGACCCGCGCCACGGCACGAACGGCGCGAGGAAGGGGATGCCTTCCTTGGTGATGGCATCACCGAGACAGTGCGTGGCGCACCCGAGGGCCACCGCCACACCCAGGCCCGTCGATGCGACCTCCTGAGGGAACCACGTCCACGACAGGATCGACAGCACCGCAGCGCTCAGGGTGACGATCACCCACCCGCGCTTGTTGGCCCACGACCCGAACAGTCCCCGCAGAGCGAGACCGAGGGTGACGAACAGGACCCCGATGATCGCTTCCCTGCCGAAGCTCGCGACGAGTGCCGAGACTCCGGCGCCGAGCAGCGCCGCGAACAGTGCGGTGTGCGTCATGGTGCGGTGCCCGCCACGTCGCTTCCGGTCGCGGCTTCCCTTGGTGAGCGAGTAGTAACCGAGCGAGACCGCGTCGACGCCCTTGGCGCAGATCTGGCTCACAGGCCCGAACGACCTCGCGACCGTCGACTGTGCCGTGTCGAGATCCGGCAGCAGGGCCGCCCCCGAGCACACCGCCGCGAAGGCGAAGGTCTCCGCGGTGGACGCGGGCGCACCCCAGTCGGGAGGAAGCAGATCGGCGACGACGAGCCCCACCAGCGCTCCGGAAACTGCATGGGTAGGACCCATCACCATGTCGGGCAACACCTTTCGAAGAACGACCGCGGACCCGCCCCGACGGGGACACCGCCGGTCCGGGTCTCCAACCTAACAACCACAGCCGACACAGCTGTCACACGCATGTTCGAACGAGCGATATGGTGCCCGGATACGGACGGGGCCGCCCACCGGAGCGGTGGACGGCCCTGTCATCCGTGCCGGATTCCTCGTCCGCGAGGAAGATGGAGTTGTACCGTCGGCGCCGCGAACGGCGCATGACCGAAGGTCCGGAGGGAGAGCGACATGGATACCACGCTGATCGTGCTGGCGCTGGCAGCGCTGATCTACTGGTGGGGGCTCCTCTGATCCCGCCGGCTCCCCCGGCGACGGATCAGGCTCCGGCGCGCACGCCCGCCTCGACCCGCTTGCCGAGTTCCTCGTCGACATTGCGCCAGTACTCGAAGATCCGCTCGTAGAGCGCCTCCGAGGTACCGCCGAGGACGTGACCGACGATGTTGTTCACGAGCCGCTCACGTGCCGCGTCGTCCATCACCTCGCGGACGAGAGTGCCCGCCTGGGCGAAGTCGTCGTCCTCGCGGTGCTGCACGTATCCCGCACGCACGGCCTCGGTTCCGAAGTCCCACAGGCCTTCGTCACCGGCCCGCCCGGGGTCGGCGTGCGGGCCGCCGAAGCTGTTCGGTGCGTAGACCGGCGTCTGCGGGTCGCCGAAGGTGTAGGCCATGCTGCCCTCCTTGCTGTAGGAGTCGACACGGGCGGCCTTCGCGGAGTTCACCGGCAGCTGTGCGTGGTTGACGCCGATGCGGTAGCGATGGGCGTCGGCGTAGGAGAACACGCGGCCGAGCAGCATCTTGTCGGGCGAGAAACCGATGCCCGGCACGATGTTCGACGGCGCGAACGCGGCCTGCTCGATCTCCGCGAAGAAGTTGCGCGGGTTGCGGTTCAGGGTCATGGTGCCGACCTTGATCAACGGGTAGTCCTTCTGCGACCACACCTTGGTCAGGTCGAACGGGTTGAACCGGTAGTTCTCCGCCTCCGCGACCGGCATGATCTGCACGTGGAGCGTCCAGCTCGGGAACTCGCCGCGCTCGATCGCCGTGTACAGGTCGGCGCGGTGGTAGTCGGGATCGGAACCGGCCAGGCGGTCGGCCTCGGCCTGGGTGAGGAACTCGATGCCCTGGTCGGTCTTGAAGTGGTATTTCACCCAGAAGCGCTCACCGGCGGCATTGATCCACTGGTAGGTGTGCGAGCCGAAGCCGTCCATGTGCCGCCAGGTGCGCGGCAGGCCGCGGTCGCCCATCAGCCAGGTGACCTGGTGCGCCGTCTCGGGACGCAGAGTCCAGAAGTCCCACTGCATCGTGTGGTCGCGCAGGCCGGAGCCGGGCAGGCGCTTCTGCGAGTGGATGAAGTCGGGGAACTTGATGGGGTCCTTGATGAAGAAGACCGGGGTGTTGTTGCCGACGAGATCGTAGTTCCCGTCCTCGGTGTAGAACTTCAGGGCGAAGCCACGCGGGTCGCGCCAGGTGTCGGGGCTGCCCTGCTCACCGGCGACGGTCGAAAAGCGGGCCAGCATCTCGGTTGTCGCACCGGGCTGGAACAGCTCGGCCTTGGTGTAGGCGGAGACGTCCTCGGTGACGACGAGCTCACCGAACGCACCGGCGCCCTTGGCGTGCACGACGCGCTCGGGTACGCGCTCGCGGTTGAAGTGCGCGAGCTTCTCGACCAGGTAGTGGTCGTGGAGCAGGATCGGGCCCTGGGTGCCGGCGGTCAGCGACTCGTCGTCGCTCGCGACGGGGATACCGACGTTGTTCGTGGTGAAACGGGTGTTCGTCATGGATGACCTCCGAATACGTGGGTTCGGGTTCTCGGGACACGAACCCGGCAGCTCGACCCGTGGCGGGCCGGGCCACCGGCGAAGTGAGCGGGAGCTAGTTCTCGCGACAGGAGGGGCACAGGCCCCAGAAGGTGACCTCCGCTTCGTCGACGACGAAGCCGTGGTCGTCGGACGGCGTCAGACAGGGCGCGGCCCCCACGACGCAGTCGATGTCGACGACCGTGCCGCATGCGCGGCACACGAGGTGGTGATGGTTGTCGCCGATGCGGGTCTCGTACCGTGCGGGCGAACCGGCCGGTTCGATCCGGCGGAGCAGCCCGTTCCCCACGCATGCCTTGAGTACGTCGTACACAGCCTGCGTCGACACCGAACCGAGTTCGTCGCGCACATGTGCGGCGATCCGGTCTGCATCCGAATGAGGATGCTCGGCAACGGTTCTCAGTACGGCAACGCGGGGAGCGGTCACCCGCAGACCCACGGAGCGCAGTTGCTCCTGGGGGTCGAAGTGATCCTCACGTCCTTGTTGCACGACCCCAAGTATGCCCCTTTTCTGGAATAAGTCAAGAAAAGGATCGATGCGGCCGCCGGTGGACCGAACACCAGGTCCATCAGCGCACGCACGACACCCGGTGACCTACACCCGGTGCACGACCCGTGACCGGCCCGTCGACATCCGCCCGGAGGTGATGACGATGCCGTGGTGGGTGCCCGGGCGCAGCCAGCGGCTCAGCGTCGGCCCCTCCGCGGCGACGATGACCCGCGCATAGCGGAACCTGCCCCGCAGCCGGGCCGTGGCGCGTCGGACCGCACCACCGGGAATCGGCTGGGCGAAGGTCAGCCCACCCGCGATCGGCAGTTCGGGCCCCTTCGGAACGGTCGACGTGGCGACACTCCACCGCGCGCCGGTCGCGGAGAAGTCGCCGAGGACGTCTCCGTCGAACTTCGCAAGCACCTTCGGCAGCTTCCAGTGCTCGCGACCTCCGTGCACCGACGGCTCGGAATCGACGGCGATGAACGGCACCGCCATCGCCGGGATCAGGCCGCGACGCAGAACCGGACTGGCGAGCACCTCGCGGTACGGTCCGACCGGCGAGTCGAGATAATCGACCGCCATCGCGAGCGTGACGGGCAGTGTCGGCCCGGTCGGGCCGTATTCGGCGGCCTCCGGCGTGCTGCGATGCCACCACAGGGTGGCCCGCACGGCGGCCGGCCAGGGCGGCGGCGGTGAGACCGGGTACTCGGTGCGGTCATCCCTGCTCTCAGGCACTGTCCAGAGCACGGGTGCTCTCCTTTCGCACGGGGGTGATCGGGAGCCTCAGCGCCGCCGGAGCATCGACGGGCACGGCCGGTCGCACGGGCCGGACGGGCTGCACGGGTTCGTACGCGGAACCGAGCGGCGGCCGGTTGTCCTTCTGCCCCTTGTTCGGCCACAGCGCCATCGCACGCTCGGCCTGCGCGGTGATGGTGAGCGACGGGTTCACGCCGAGGTTGGCGCTCACCGCGGACCCGTCGACGACGTGCAGCCCCTCGTGTCCGTAGACGCGCAGATACGGATCGACGGTGCCGCTACGCGGTGAATCCCCGATCGCACAGCCGCCGAGAAAATGCGCCGTCATCGGGATGTCGAACAGGTCGGCGATCGAACCACCGGCGTCACCGCCGATCTTGTCGGCGACGCGGCGAACCGCCTCGTGGCCCACCGGGATCCACTCGGGGGGCGGGGTGCCCGGCCCCGGTTTGCCGGTCAGTCCCCGGCCGACCGGTGTGCGGCGCGTCGCGAGCTCGAGCGAGTTGTCGTCGGTCTGCATGACCAGGGCGATCACCGTGCGCTCCGACCAGTTCCGCACCGACAGCGAGCGGAGGAAGGCACCGGGATTCTTCGCGGCGACACCGAAGAACCTCAGCAGTCGCGGCATACGGGTGCCACCGTCCACGAGCAGCGTCTGGAGCAGGCCGATCAGATTGCTGCCCTTGCCGTACCGCACCGGCTCGATGTGCGTGTGGTCGTCGGGATGGAAGGACGACGTGATGGCCACGCCCTGCGTGTAGTCGACGACACGATCCTGCGCGGTCGCGGCGAGCACCGCCTCGGAGTTGGTCCGCACCACGGTGCCCAGAGCAGGCGACAGGTTCGGAAGATCACCCGTCTCCCGGCTCGCGAGCAGCAGGCGAGCCGTACCGTAGGTACCGGCTGCGACCACCACCTGGTCGGCCGTGAAGACCTTGTGCTGCTTCCTGATCCCGTCGGTGCTGCGGGTGTGGACCTCGTATCCGCCGCCCGGACGGGGCACCACACGGGTCACCGTGGTGAGTGCGTGGATGTGCGCACCGGCCTTCTCGGCGAGGTAGAGATAGTTCTTGACGAGCGTGTTCTTCGCTCCCACACGGCAACCCGTCATGCAGCTGCCGCATTCGGTGCATCCCGTGCGGTCGGGGCCCGCTCCGCCGAAGAACGGGTCGGGAACCGTCTTGCCGGGCTCGTCGAAGAACACACCGACCGGGGTGGTCGTGTAGGTGTGGCCCACACCCATCTCCTCGGCGACCTGGCGCATCACTTCGTCGGCGGGAGTGGTGCCGGGGTTGGGGCGCACCCCGAGCATCCGGGCCGCCTGGTCGTAGTAGGGCGTCAGTTCCGCTTCCCAGTCGGTGATGTGACCCCACTGCGGGTCGCGGAAGAAGGGCGTCGGGGGCTTGTACAGGGTGTTGGCGTAGTTCAGCGACCCGCCGCCCACACCCGCACCGGCCATGACGAGCACGTTCGGCAGCAGGTGCATACGCTGCACCCCGTAGCACCCCAGCTGGGGCGCCCACAGGTACTTGCGCAGCCGCCAGCTCGTCTCGGGTAGCTCGTCGTCCTCGAAGCGCCGTCCGGCTTCGAGAACTCCCACCGTGTAACCCTTCTCGGTGGCGCGCAGTGCTGCAACGCTGCCGCCGAATCCGGATCCGATGACGAGGACGTCGTAGTGGGTCATGCGCTCGCCCCTCCCGTCGCTCGGTGCTCGGTGTAGCTCTCCGGGTCGAACTGCTTGGTCCGCGCCCGGTACTGCCATGTGAAGGTCGGCCACATCACGGAGTTGCGGCCCTTCTCGTCGATGTACCAGCTGCTGCAGCCACCCTGGTTCCAGACCGTGTCGTCCAGTGCCGGATCGAGGTCGGCGGTGTAACGGCGCACCGCGTCGTCGCGCACCTCCACGGCTGCAATTCCCCGGCGCTCCATCGTGCGCAGCGCGTCGGAGATGTAATCGGCCTGCGATTCGAGCATGTACACGATCGAGCTGTGACCGAGGTTGGTGTTGGGTCCGTACATGAGGAACAGGTTCGGGAAGCCGGGCACGGTGATCCCGAGATAGGCCGACGGACTGCCGTCCCACGTCTCG
Source organism: Rhodococcus sp. Q1 (assembly GCF_004153645.1). Lineage (NCBI taxonomy): Bacteria > Bacillati > Actinomycetota > Actinomycetes > Mycobacteriales > Nocardiaceae > Rhodococcus > Rhodococcus sp. Q1. The sequence goes on from NZ_SDMJ01000007.1 coordinate 51,843, forward strand.
GCGAGAGTGCGGCCGTCGCTCCCACGGATATGGTGCGCGACTGGCGGTTCCGTCGGCGTGAAACCGGTGCCGAAGATGATCGTGTCGACGGGGTATTCGGTGCCGTCGTCGTCGACGACACCGTTCTCGGTGACCGCCGCCAGACCGGAGGACACGACGTCCACATTCGGCCGGGTGATGGCGGGGAACCAGTCGTTGGACAGGAGGATCCGCTTGCAGGTGATCACGAAGTCCGGTGTCAGACGCCTGCGCAGTTCGGGATCGCGCACGCTCCTGCGCAGTACCTGCCGGGCCCGAACCTCGAACAGCGGCAGGAAGCACTTACGGGCGAAAGGCTTCGTCATTCCGACGACGTAGATCTCCTTCTGCCCGTAGACCCCTGCGCGCACGATCTTCTGGGTGACGGGGAGACGCCGGTAGAGCGTGCGGACCGACCGCGCGATGACGTGGTCGTGCTTGGGCATCACCCAGGAGGCGGTGCGCTGGAACAGCGTGAGGTGCTCGACGCGATCGACGATGGCCGGCACGAACTGGACGGCCGAGGCTCCCGTACCGATGACGGCGACACGCTCGCCGGTGAGGTCGTGGTCGTGATCCCACTCGGCCGAGTGGAACTTCTTGCCGCGGAACAAGTCCAGTCCGGGCACCTTCGGGTGGACGGGCGTGGAGAGAGTGCCGGTCGCGGCGACGAGCACGTCGGCGGTCAGATCGCCGCGGGAGGTGGAGATCCGCCACACGGCACGCTCGGCATCCCACTGCGCCTCACGCAGTTCGCATCCGAACATCGTCCGGTCGGTCACACCCTGCTCACGGGCGACGCGGCGGAGGTACGCGTAGATCTCCTCCTGGGTGCCGTGCGCTCGCGACCAGTCGGGTTCGGGCGCGAAGGAGAACGAGTACAGCGCACTCGGAACATCGCATGCGGCACCGGGATAGGTGTTCACACGCCAGGTTCCACCGACATCGTCACCGCGCTCGAGGACGAGGACGTCGGCATCGAGGTTCTCGCGCAACAGCGTTGCGGCCATACCGATACCGCCGAAGCCCGCGCCGACGACGAGCGTGTGCACGTGATCGGGAAGCAGTGCGAGACTCATTTCATCACCAGCGCCTTCCAGACCGGGAGCAGGCGCTCCCGGAATTCTCGATCGGATTCGGGGGTACGCATCAGGGCCGAGACGGCGAAGCCTCGGGCGATTTCGATGCTGAGGTCGATGTGGTCGGGCGAGACCCGGTCGCCCATGATCTGGAGGCATCCGGTGCGAAGAGCGTCGGAGACCTTGCGCTCGAGCGGGATCATGGCCTCGTGCAGGGACGGATCGGTCCGTGCCGCGACCCACAGTTCGAGCGCCGCGGCGAAGAGCGGCCCGGAGAAGGCATCCATGAGGGCCTCGAAGCCGTGCTCCGGGTCGGGCCGCGTCTCGAGGATCTCCCGCAGCCGCTTGTCGACGAGGTGCCCGACCGCCGCGACGACGAGACTCTCCTTCGTCGGGAAGTGGTGGAGCTGGGCGCCTCGCGAGACTCCGGCACGTTTGGCGATGCCCTGGGTGCTGGTGCCCGAGTAACCGTGTTCGACGAGCGAATCGACCGCAGCGTCGAGCAGCTTGCCTCGCGTCGCGGCTGTGCGTTCCGCCTGGGTCCGACTACCGTTCGGCGCAGTGTCCTCGATCACGCTCCGAAGCGTAATGGGAAAACAACAAACAGTCCAGACTGCTTGTAAATAACGTCCGGAGTGCAGGTCACCCGAAAATCGACGGAGCGGGCGGACCCGGAAGAGGTCCGCCCGCTCCGTCGAGAAGCTCGGAAGATCGCTAGACGAGCAGCTCCGCGATCTGGATCGTGTTCAGGGCAGCACCCTTGCGCAGATTGTCGCCCGAGACGAAGAGCGCGAGACCGCGCCCCTCCGGAACACCCGGGTCCTGGCGGATACGACCCACGAGCGAGACGTCGTCACCCGCTGCCGCGAGCGGGGTGGGCACGTCCACGAGTCGGACGCCCGGCGCGTTCGCGAGCAGTTCCTGCGCACGTTCGACCGACAGCGGCCGCTCGAACTCGGCATTGATCGACAGCGAGTGACCGGTCACGACGGGAACACGTACGCACGTGCCCGACACGAGCAGGTCGGGCAGACCGAGGATCTTGCGCGACTCGTTGCGCAGCTTCTGGTCCTCGTCCGTCTCACCGGATCCGTCGTCGACGATCGAACCCGCGAGCGGCACCACGTTGAACGCGATGGGGGCGACGTAGTTTTTCGGGGCCGGGAAGTCGACCGCGTCGCCCGCATGGACGAGCTTGTCGGCCTCGTCGGCGACGGCACGCACCTGGCCGACGAGTTCCTCGACGCCTGCCAGGCCGCTACCGGAGACGGCCTGGTAGCTCGACACGATCAGGCGCTGGAGCCCGGCCTCGTCGTGCAGCGCCTTGAGCACCGGCATCGCAGCCATGGTGGTGCAGTTCGGGTTGGCGATGATGCCCTTCGGGGGGTTCTTGACCTGCTCCGGGTTGACCTCGCTCACCACGAGCGGGACCTCGGGATCCTTGCGCCACGCCGACGAGTTGTCGACGACGATCGCACCGGCCGCCGCGAACCGCGGCGCCTGCTCCTTGGAGAGGGTGCCACCGGCCGAGAACAGCGCGATGTCGATGCCCTTCAGATCCTCGTCGGAGGTCGCGGCGACGTCCTCGACGACGATCTCCTCACCGCGGAACGGCAGCTTCTTGCCGGCCGAGCGGGCCGACGCGAAGAACCGCACCGTGTCGGCGGGGAAGTTGCGCTCCTCGAGCAGAGTGCGCATGACGATGCCGACCTGACCGGTGGCACCTACGACTGCGACGGTCGTCCCCGTCGCCCGGCTCGCGTGATCGGTGGTCATTGTTACCGCCCCGTTCCTGCGTGCACGACGGCTTCTTCGTCGCCGCCGAGCTCGAATGCCGCGTGCAGCGCGCGCACGGCGTCGTCGAGTTCGTTGTCGTCGACCAGCACGGAGATGCGGATCTCCGAGGTCGAGATCAGGTCGATGTTGATACCGGAGCCGGCGAGAGCCTCGCAGAACTTGGCCGTGACACCGGGATGGCTCTTCATACCGGCACCCACGAGGGAGACCTTGCCGATGTGGTCGTCGAAGAGGACCTGGGTGAAGCCGATATCGCTCTGCTGCTTGGTGAGCAGTTCGACCGCACGCGGCCCGTCGCTCTTCGGGCAGGTGAAGGTGATGTCGGTCTTGCCGGTCTCCACCTTCGAGATGTTCTGCAGCACCATGTCGATGTTGATCTCGGCGTCGGCGACGGCACGGAACACCTTGGCGGCGTAACCGGGAGTGTCGGGGATTCCGACGACGGTGATCTTGGCTTCGCTGCGATCGTGCGCAACGCCGGTGATCAGGGCCTCTTCCACAGGAATGTCCTCCATCGATCCGGACACGATGGTGCCGGGCTTGGTGGTGTACGACGAACGAACGTGCACGGGCACGTTGTAGCGGCGGGCGTACTCCACGCACCGCAGCATGAGAACCTTCGCGCCGCACGCGGCGAGCTCGAGCATCTCCTCGAACGAGACCTTCTCGAGTCGCTGAGCGTCCTTGACGATGCGCGGGTCCGCGGTGAACACGCCGTCGACGTCGGTGTAGATCTCGCAGACGTCGGCCTTCAACGCGGCGGCGAGTGCGACGGCGGTGGTGTCCGAACCGCCACGACCGAGAGTCGTGATGTCCTTGCTGTCCTGGCTCACACCCTGGAAGCCGGCGACGAGCACGATGCTGCCCTCGTCGAGGGCGGTGCGCACACGGCCGGGGGTGACGTCGATGATCTTCGCCTTGCCGTGGCTGCCCGTGGTGATCACGCCGGCCTGCGAACCGGTGAACGACCGGGCCTCGGCGCCGAGCGAGTGGATCGCCATCGCGACGAGGGCGTTGGAGATGCGCTCACCGGAGGTGAGGAGCATGTCCATCTCGCGGGCCGGCGGGACCGGGCACACCTGCTGCGCGAGATCGAGGAGTTCGTCGGTCGTGTCTCCCATGGCCGAGACGACGACCACGACGTCGTTGCCCGCCTTCTTGGTCTCGACGATCCTTTCAGCGACGCGCCGGATCCGCTCGGCCGTCGCGACCGAGGATCCTCCGTACTTCTGGACGACGAGTGCCACGCTGGCCAACCTCCGAGTTTCGGGAACAAGTCCAGTGGCCCAGCTTACCGACCGCGCCTTTCGTCGCCCCGGGGCGTCTCAGGAAAGTGTCGTGTGCAACAGCATGACGGTGTGGTCGCTCCATCGGGACGCGGCGAAGTACGGGTCCGATTCCGTGGGCCGGGGATGGATGAACGGGGCACGATCCCATCGACTCGCCGATCACCCGTCATGTCCGGCGAGTGTGTATCGATCGGGTCACGAGCCGGCGATCCGGTCGGGTGTGGGCGGTGCCACTTGGGTGCTGTGGGGGATGTCGCGATACACTTCTCCACATGCAGCGCGTGCTTCTCCTCGGCCGCCGCGGCGGGATCTGACCAGACCGGCTTCCCGTCGCGGGGTTTCGACGCGCCGGTCGATATTCGATCTGGGCCTACAGGTCCCTTTTCTCTTTGGAGTTACGTCATGTCACCCGCCGACGCTTTCACCTCCGGCTCGCGCACCATCACGCCGCCGAGCAAGCCGGGCCCGGCCGACCAGCCGTCGTGGAACAAGCAGAAGAACTCGTCGATGCCGGCCTACCGGTACCGGCCGTTCGCCGAGGAGGTCGAGCCGGTCTCGCTGCCCGACCGCACCTGGCCCGACAAGATCATCGATCGCGCTCCCGCCTGGTGTGCCGTGGACCTGCGCGACGGCAACCAGGCCCTGATCGACCCGATGAGCCCCGCTCGCAAGCGGCGCATGTTCGATCTGCTCGTGCGCATGGGATACAAGGAGATCGAGGTCGGTTTCCCGTCCGCGAGCCAGACCGACTTCGACTTCGTCCGCGAGATCATCGAAGACGGCGCGATTCCCGACGACGTCACCATCCAGGTCCTGACGCAGTCCCGTCCCGAACTGATCAAGCGCACCTTCGAGGCCTGCGCCGGGGCACAGAACGTGATCGTGCACTTCTACAACTCGACGTCGATCCTGCAGCGGCGCGTGGTGTTCCGGGCCGACAAGGAGACGGTGAAGAAGATCGCCACCGACGCGGCCGAACTGGTGCTCGAGGAGGCGAAGAACCACCCCGACACGAACTGGCGCTGGGAGTACTCCCCCGAGTCCTACACGGGAACCGAACTGTCGTACGCCAAGGAGGTCTGCGACGCGGTCGTCGAGACCCTCGGCGCGACCCCGGAGAACCCGGTCATCATCAACCTGCCGGCAACGGTCGAGATGGCCACGCCCAATGTGTATGCCGATTCGATCGAGTGGATGCACCGCAACCTGGCGAAGCGCGATTCGATCATCCTGTCGCTGCACCCGCACAACGACCGCGGCACCGGTGTCGCGGCGGCCGAACTGGGTTACCAGGCCGGCGCCGACCGTATCGAGGGCTGCCTGTTCGGCAACGGTGAGCGCACCGGCAACGTGTGCCTGGTGACCCTGGGCATGAACATGTTCAGCCGCGGCATCGACCCGCAGATCGATTTCTCGAACATCGACGAGATCCGCCGCACCGTCGAGTATTGCAACCAGCTGCCCGTCCCCGAGCGCCATCCCTACGGCGGCGACCTGGTCTACACCGCCTTCTCCGGCAGCCATCAGGACGCGATCAACAAGGGTATGGACGCGATGAAGGTCGACGCGGAGGCCGCCGGCGTCGACGTCGACGACCACACCTGGGCCGTGCCGTATCTGCCCATCGACCCGAAGGATGTCGGCCGTACCTACGAGGCCGTGATCCGCGTGAACTCGCAGTCCGGCAAGGGCGGCATCGCGTACATCATGAAGCAGGACCACGGCCTGAATCTGCCGCGACGTCTGCAGATCGAGTTCTCGCAGGCCGTGCAGAAGGTCACCGACGGCGAAGGTGGCGAGGTCAGCCCCAAGGAGATGTGGGACATCTTCCACGAGGAGTACCTGGCTCCGGTCACGCCGCTCGAACGCATCCGGCAGAAGGTCACCGCAGCCGAGACCGACGACGGCGAGGACACCATCACCGCTGTGCTCGTGGTCGACGGCGTGGAGAAGGAGATCTCCGGTACCGGCAACGGCCCGTTGGCGGCCTTCGTCGATGCCCTCGAGTCGCTGGGCTACCGGGTGGCCGTCCGCGGTTACGCCGAGCACGCCATGTCCGCCGGCGACGACGCCAACGCCGCCGCATACGTCGAGGCCGACGTCACGCGTCCCGACGGCACGACCACGCTGGTGTGGGGCGCGGGTATCGCCCCGTCGATCACCACGGCGTCGCTGCGCGCGGTGGTCTCCGCGGTGAACCGTTCGCACCGCTGACCCTTCCGACAGAAATGCGGTGGCCCCTTCGGGGGCCACCGCATTCGTCGTTGTCCGGGATTTCACCCCGGCAGTTCATCCGGACATCGACAGTTGCTCGACGACGGTGTCATCGACCGGGACGAGTTCGATGCACTGAAGGCCGGGGTGCTCGCCCGACCCGCACGATCGCGTCGTTTCTCACGTCGACAGCTTCCGCGCCGCGGCGGCACGGAAGCTGTCGAGCACCGCGCCCACGGCCGGTCGTCGCGCCGCGCCCGGGCGGGTGACGAGTTCGTAGATCCGTGCCGCGCGCACCCCGGCCAACGGCAGCCGCACCAGCGCCGGGTGCAGCACCGAGTACCGGGGCAGCAGCGCCACCCCGCGACTCGCCGCCACGAGCTCTTCGATGACACGGAAGTCATTGATGCGGTGCGCAACTCGCGGCCGTATTTCTGTCACCGCGGCGACGGAGAGCAGCACGTCGTCGACGGGGAAACCACCCCGCACACTGATCCAGCTCTCCCCCGCGAGTTCGTCGACCCGCACGCGTTCCTGCGACGCGAGGCGGTGCCCGGACGGCAGGACGAGATCGATCGGTTCACGCATCAGCGTCTCGACATGGAGGCGGGGTCCCGACAGCGGCGCCGATCGCTCGTCGCGGTGGGTGAGCACCACGTCGTAGTCGGCGAGCAGAGCGGGTGCGGCCGAGGCAGGGACGTCCTCGTCGCTCACGTCCAGCTCGACACCGATCGCTTCGGCTGCTTCGAGCACGGCCGGGAGCAGGAGCGCCGCCCCCGAGGGGAACGACGCCACGCGTACCCGCCCGCGAGGCGACCGCGCGTAGGCGGCCATCTCGTCGGTCGCTCGGTCGAGGGCGTCGAGCACCTCGTCGGCGCGCACCACCAGCGCACGACCCGCGTCGGTGAACCGTAGCCGGCGACCGTCCGGTTCGAGCAGCGGGACTCCCGCCTCCTGCCCGAGCACCTTGAGCTGCTGCGACACGGCCGACGGCGTCATCGACAGGGCCGCAGCGGTCGCGGCCACCGTCTCGCGGTCGGCGAGTTCGCGAAGAATCCGCATGCGCGCGACATCCATGTAGAAAAATTACACGATCTCTTCAGAAACATTCGCTTGATCTGATTGTTTCCTGGGCAAAGAATCTATGCATGTCGTTCCGGGACCGTCTGCTCGCTCTCACTGTTGTGGTGCTCTGGGGATGCAACTTCCTCGCGATCAGGATGGGTCTCGACCACTTCCCTCCGTTCTTCTTCGCCGGTCTGCGCTTCGCGGTCATCGCCGTCCCGGTGGTGCTGTTCGTCCCGCGACCCGCTGTTCCGCTGCGCTGGCTCCTGCTGTACGGCGCCGGATTCGGTTTCGCCCAGTTCGCGTTCCTCTTCTGGGCGATGGAGGCCGGTCTGCCCACCGGCCTCGCGTCCCTCGTACTGCAGTCGTCAGCGCCCTTCACGGTCCTGCTCGCCGCGCTGTTCCTGCGCGAACGGCTCGACGGCATCCGTCTCGCCGGTCTCGTGGTCGCCGTGTCCGGCATGGTGATCGTCGCCGTGGGACAGGGCGCCGCGGACGCGAGCCTGATACCCATGACCCTCGCATTGCTCGCCGGACTGTCGTGGGCGGTCGGCAACATCGGGACCCGCAAGGCCGGCGCCGGTGACCCCATGCGCCTGATGATGTGGATGTGCGTCGTGCCCGTGCTCCCGTTCTTCGGGGTCTCCTGGTTCGTCGAGGGCCCGCAGGCGTGGTCCACCCTCGGTACCGCCGTCACCACCGTGGACGGGGGCCTGGCACTGGCCGGACTCGCCTACGTCGTGCTGGCGGGCACGATCGTCGGTACCGGGATCTACGCCTCGCTGCTGTCGCGCTATCCCGCCGGGACCGTGGCGCCGCTCTCCCTCATCGTGCCGGTCGTAGGTTTCACCGTCGCATGGATCACGCTCGGTGAGCGACCGGCGCCGTCGTCCCTGATCGGCGGTGTGATCGTCGTCGTCGGAGCCCTCGCCGCCCAGGGTGGCCGCGGCAGTGTGACGAGCAGGACGCTCCTCCGGCGACACAACGCTCCCGCGCCTGTGGAACACTCGCCGACGTGGGAACCAGCACAGGAATCACCGCACGTGGACGGCTCGCACTACGCGCAGCCCGGGCCGCCGCGTGGGCGTCCCAGAAGGCCGGACGCGGTAAGGGCTCGATGATCGGAGGGCTCGTCGCCCTGAAGATCGATCCGGCACTGATGAAGCAGCTCGGCCACGGCCGGCAGACCGTGCTCGTCACCGGGACGAACGGCAAGTCCACGACGACACGCATGACGGCCGCCGCTCTCGAGACGATCGATTCGGTCGTCACCCAGGCGGACGGCGCGAACATGGACGCCGGGATCGTCGCCGCTCTCGCCACCGACCTCCGGGCGCCGCTCGCCGCGATCGAGGTCGACGAGCTCCACACCCCGCACGTCGCCGACTCCCTCGAACCCAGAGCGATCGTGCTGCTCAATCTCAGCCGCGACCAGCTCGACCGGGTCGGTGAGATCAACATGATCGAGCGGAAGCTGCGCGAGGGCCTGAAGCGGCATCCCGACGCCGTGATCGTCGCGAACTGCGACGACGTGCTCGTCACGTCCGCCGCCTACGACAACCCGAACGTCGTGTGGGTCGCCGCCGGAGCCGGCTGGGCCAACGACTCGGTGAGCTGCCCGCGCTCGGGCGAACCGATCGTCCGTGAAGGTGACCACTGGTACAGCACGGGCTCCGATTTCGCGCGCCCGACACCCGACTGGTGGGTCGACGACGAGAACCTCCACGGACCCGACGGTCTCGTCCTCCCGCTGAAGCTCACCCTCCCCGGCCGCGCGAACCGCGGGAACGCCGCCCAGGCGGTCGCGGCCGCCGTGGCCCTCGGCGCCGATCCGGAGAAGGCCGTCGCGGCCGCAGCGGTCGTGGAGGAGGTCGCCGGCCGCTACAAGACGGTGCAGGTCGGGCCGCATTCGGTGCACATGCTTCTCGCGAAGAACCCCGCCGGCTGGCAGGAGGCCCTGTCGATGATCGATCCGACCGTCGACGGTCTGGTCATCGCCGTCAACGGTCAGGTGCCGGACGGCGAGGACCTGTCGTGGTTGTGGGACGTGCGGTTCGAGCACTTCGAGGGCGTGCAGGTCGTCGCCGCAGGTGAACGCGGCACCGATCTCGCGGTCCGTCTGACCTATGCGGGGGTCGAGCACACGTTGGTGCCGGATCCGCTGAAGGCCATCGCCTCGTGCCCTCCCGGCCGTGTGGAGGTGCTCGCCAACTACACCGCGTTCCGCGATCTCAACACCGCCATTGCCAGGAGAGCTGCCCATGTCTGAGTCGACCGTCCGCATCGGACTCGTCCTGCCCGACGTGATGGGCACCTACGGCGACGGCGGCAACGCCCTGGTGCTGCGCCAGCGACTGCGGATGCGCGGTCACGACGCCGAGGTCGTCGAGATCGGATTGAACGATCCCGTCCCCGAGTCCCTCGACCTCTACACCCTCGGCGGCGCGGAGGACGCGGCACAGCGGCTGGCCACGCGGCACCTGCAGCGCTACCCGGGACTGCAGCGTGCAGCCGAGCGCGGAGCGCCGGTGCTCGCGATCTGCGCCGCGATCCAGGTGCTCGGCCACTGGTACGAGACGTCCTCCGGCGAACGTGTCGACGGCGTCGGCATCCTCGATGCGACCACCTCGCCGCAGCAGACCCGCGCGATCGGCGAGATCGTCATCCGGCCCGCCCTCGCCGGCCTCACCCAGCCGCTGACAGGATTCGAGAACCACCGCGGTGGAACGACTCTCGGCTCCGATGCCATCGGGCTCGGCCGCGTCGACCGCGGTGTCGGCAACGGCGTGGGCGACGGACTCGAAGGTGCCGTGCAGGGCTCGGTGATCGGCACGTATCTGCACGGTCCCGTACTCGCCCGCAACCCCGAGCTCGCCGATCACCTCCTCATGCGCGCTCTGGGCGTGGACTCCCTGCCGCCGCTGGACCTCCCCGAGGTCGATCTGCTGCGGCAGGAACGGTTGCGCGCCTGACGGTTGCGCTCCTGAGCGCTCAGCCGTGCGCGGCGACGTGTTCGAGGACCAGCCGTGCGAGTTTCTCCGGTTCCTCGTCCGGGATCCAGTGACTCGTGCCGACAAGGGTTTCCCGTCGATACGGTCCGGTCACGTAGCGGGCCGTCGCCTCGACCCCGCCGGGTCCGATCGCCGAGTCCTTGTCGCTCCATACCATGAGCGTGGGCACGGTGACCTTCGCGAAAGACCATTTCGGATTCGACAGTGGCACAGCCCGATACCAGTTCACGCCGGCCCGCACCGCAGCCCGGTCCTTCAGACGCGCGACATCGCGGTCGGTCGCGGCGGACGGCTGGCCGGTACCGCTCAGCATCCGGCGCGCGACCGTTTCCTTGCCCAACAGGATCTCGGGGATCCAGGGCAGCTGGAAGACCAGCATGTACCACGAGCGGAGCAGCTGCGGACCGGTGACGAACGAGCGCAGGAAGGCTGCCGGATGCGGAACGGACACCGCCGTCACGGTGCGGACGAGTTCGGGGCGGTGCGCGGCGAGCACCCAGGCGACGGCGGCTCCCCAGTCGTGCCCGACGACGTGCGCACGACCGCCCGGCACCGCTTCGACGAGCGCCACGACGTCGTCGACGAGCAGTTCGAGCAGGTAGTCGCGACGCCGGGGTGGTCGCGCGCCGGGCGAGTAGCCACGCTGGTCGGGTGCGAAGGTGCGATATCCCGCGGCATGCAGGTGAGGCGCGACCGCGTCCCAGGAGCGGGAGTCCTGCGGGAATCCGTGGAGGAGAACGATGGGTTCCCCGTCGAGCGGTCCGTCGTCGCGGATGTCGAACCGGAGTCCGTCCCTCTCGACGGTGGTGATGCGCTCCTCCATCCGGGCCCCCTTGCAGTCGTGGCGATCGGCACCGACCGACATGTGTCTGCGAATCTACCCCCGGACAGGGGTTCGGCCCGGTGATTCGCTTGACGCGTTCTCCGGGCCGGATCTCTGCTTCACGAGCTTCTCTCTGTCGTCCGCGGACGTCTCATAAGCTCGATTCGCACCTTCGATGTTAGCTACGTCACAGCTCGAATGCAAGCTTTTTCGTGCTGCCGGTCAGACCGGAGCGAGGGGGTATCCCAGCGTCGCCCAATCGTGCAGGCCCCCGCGGTAGTAGGCGAGCGCGGACGCGGGATATCCCGCCTCGATCAGCTTCCGGATCGCATCGGGCGACTGAGGACACTGGGGACCGTTGCAGAAGACGATCGTCGTCCGGGCGGTATCGAGCTCTCCCTTCCGCGCGACGATGTCGTCGTGCGGCATGTTCACGGCGCCGGGGAGAGTCACCCCGCTTCGGGAATCGGGCACACGCGTGTCGACGAGTACGGCACCCCGGCCGAGCAACTCGATCACCTCGAGCTCCCCCACGGTCGTCACGCCCGTCGCCACCTGCAGTGGCTGCACCTCGCCCCAGGTCGTCTCCACCACCATGCGGTCGGCTTCACCGTCCGCCGGACGGGGAACGTTCTGCGGGTCGCCGTCGCGCGTACGATCGGCGCGCCTGATCTGCTCCTCGTTCGTCACGAACCGGACTCTACGGGAGAGTGGTCGCTCCTCGCGGCCCCCGGCGTCGGATCCTTCGGTCCCCACTCCCGCTGGGCGAGGATCGCCGTTCCCATCCAGCGGCGCAGATAGCGACGCAGGTCGTCGTCGGAGCGCGGCGGGGTTCCCGGCGAGACGAAGAACGACTGCATGGTGCGCAGCACGTACTCGACCAGTTCGGCGAGGGAGTCGTCGTCGTAGCCGTAGCTCTTCCAGTCCACATCGAATCGCGTGATCATCGCCATGCCGAACATCCACGCCTCCTCCGAGGCCAGCGCCTCGGGGTGCGGGTTCGAATAGGTGCTCGACAACAGGATGCCGAGATGCGGGGTGCGACGCACCTCCGCGAGTGTGTAGACCACACCCTCGGTCATGGCCTCGACCGGATCGTCGAGTCCCGCGACCTGCCGGGTGAGTCGGTCCAGAAATCCTTCGACCGAAGCGATGGCGGCCGCGCGCATCAGCGCGTCGGCGCTCGGGAAGTAGCGGTAGACCGTCTGGCGGATCACCCCGAGGGACTGGGCCACGTCGGCGATGCTGATCTCCGCGCCGGTCCGGTCGATCAGGTCGACGGCAGCAGCGACGATCCGCTGCGACGCCTCGTCGTCGTCGGCGGGAGGACTCCCACCCCACCCACGTCTGCGTGCCACTTCGCGCTTCCTCGAACCGTCGCCTGGAGAAGGCCCGACGGTAACACGCTCGTCCTCTGCGGAGGTGGTCCGAAACGCTCCCCCTCGAGCGAATGGGACACCTATCATACAGATTGCGCCAGTCGTGTATGTTCACGCCGACCGGGGTCTCCCGGCTCTTCCGGGATCCTTCCCAACGGTGTCCCCCACCAGTCCGGTGTCGACGAGACGAGGTACCGCCCCATGACGAACCTGCAGGTCCGCAAGATGCGTTTCGCATTCGCGGATTACGACGTGCCGTTCCTGTGGAACGAGGAGAATCCCGCTTTCTCGAGCATGGCCAACGCCGTCTCGTTCCTCGCGATCGGCTTCGAGAAGATGATCGTGAACATGATCCGCGAGATCACTCCGCGCATCACCGACCCCGGCGTCCGCGAAGAGGCCGACGCCTTCATGTACCAGGAGGGCCAGCATTCGACCGCTCACCGGCAGCACGTGAAGGGCCTGATCAAGAGTTATCCCGGCCTGCAGGAGACCCTCGACGACGTCATCGGTGCCTTCGACACGCTCACCGCCGAGACCTCCGCCGAATACCGGCTCGCGTACACCGCCGACCTCGAGGCGACCTTCACGCCCGTCTTCAAGCTCATGCTCGACAACGACGCAGCGCTCTTCCGCCCCGGCGACGACCGGGTCGCCTCGTTGTTCATCTGGCATTTCGTCGAGGAGATCGAGCACCGCAGCTCGGCGCTCGTCATCTTCGACGCGGTGGTCGGCAGCGATCTGTACCGCATGCGGCAGGCACCGTCGGTGTTCAAGCACGTGCTCGACGTCATCGCCATCGCGTGCGAGGGTTTCAACAAGCACGTGCCCCTGCAGGAACGGAAGATCGACGCGATGTCGATGTTCGCCTCGTACCGCCGTAAGCAGAACCTGCGACGGAGGTTGCCGTTCCTGCAGTACGACGATCACGGCCCCATGCCGCGCGCGTTCGACGTCCTGCCGCTCGGCGAACAACTCGTCTCGCTGATGGGCATCATCCGCAGCCAGATGCCCAAACACAATCCCGACCACGAGAAGCTGCCGGCCCTCGCCGACGTGTGGTTCCGGCGATTCGACGAAGGTTACGACGTCTCGCACTGGTACACGGCGGACACCGCCGGCGGAAGGAACGATTGATGTCCGACCTGTGCTCGCCCACCTTCGAGGACCTTTCGGCCCGCCTCGGATTCTCGTGCGACGAAGCGGGTGGGATCTTCGAACTGCGCAGTCCGTTCGCGTCGGAGAACTGGACGCTGCCCGTCCTCGAGGCGACCATCGTGCTCGGCGCCGTGCTGATGCTGGTGTACGCGATCGTCCGGCTGCGGCGCACCGGTGACGCCACGAACCTCGTCGTCTGGCTCGGCACGCTCGCGTTCCTGTTCATCATCGAACCACTGCTGTACTTCCCCGACGTATTCGGCGTCGAGGAGTACCTCGATACGATGTTCGCGCACAACGTGTTCACCGTCGAGTTCCTGTGGGGGCGCCTGCCGCTCTACATCATCGCCATCTATCCGATGATGGCGACGATCGCGTTCGAGATCGTCCGCATGCTCGGGGTGTTCCGGCAGTACGGCACCCTCGTCGGGGCGGTTTGTGCAGGTTTCGTCCACCACGCCTTCTACGAGATCTTCGACCATCTCGGTCCGCAGCTGCGGTGGTGGGAGTGGTCGCTCGACAATCCGATCAACCAGCCCTTCTTCGACTCGGTGCCGCTTCCCAGTGTGGTGGTCTTCGCCGCCCTGTGGCCGATGTCCCTCGCGTTCTGCGCGCAGTTCTTCGTCGGCCGGCACATCGACGCCGGTCGCACCTTCGGTGGACTCGAACTGACCTGGCGCACGATCACTGTCGGACTTGTCGCGTCCGTGGGCGTCGTGATCCTCCCGGCGCCGGCGACCGTGATCGGCATGGGCAGCACGACGGTGCGGGCGGCGATCTACGCCGCCGAACTCGTGATCCTGTCGATCGTGGCGATCTACGTGCTCTCGCGCCAATGGTCCCGGCTACGGAGCACACCCGCCGATCGCCCCTGTTCGAACGACCTCGTCCGCTGGTACGCCGTCGCGTATCTCGCCGTGATGGCCGTGCTGTGGATCGGCGCGCTGCCCGACTGGTTCTCGGCCGTCGACGGGGTCACCGAGGCGGGTGACCCGATCGGCAGCCTGTGGTACACCGCGGCGTGCTTCGTCGTCGCAATCGCTTGTGTCGCTGCGACCTTCACCATTCCGCGGAAGGCCGATGCGGGCACGAACGGGACCGCATCGAAGACGCTCGCTGCCGCACCCGGCGGCACCCGCCCGCCCGAGACCTGAGCCACCCGGCATCCGCACCGTATCGGTCCTCGCGAACTCGATGCGCTGTGGGAGCCTGTCGGATGACCTGTCCGTGCGCCTTCATCCGGCGGCGCATGTCGTGCAGGTAACAGGTGGCCGAGAGCTGACGGATCGGCTCGGGCACCGCACGATAGATGGGCGGGACCACCTTCCAGAACAGATCGAACCGACGCTGGTCGCGCGGACTCCACGGCAGTGCGAACTCGTCACGCATACGTTGCGGGAGCAGCCCGATCGTCATGAAGCGCTGCAGCGGCATGAGCGCGCGGACGGGAAGCGGGGCGTCACCACCGGTGAGCAGATTGCGGGTGAACGAACGCACCTCCGCGTCGACCTCGAAGGTCGCGATCATCTCGTCCCAGTACTTGTCGAACTCCTTCCGCGTCTTCGGCCACATGTCGTCCTCGACCTGCAGGGCAGTGCCGTAGACCGCGGACTGGCGGTAGATGCGTTCGATGTCGGCCTCGGCGAGAGGGCCGAACATCCGCTGGTACATATCGATGCCGTTGCGGTACAGCGTTGCGGCAACCCACAACTGGAGTTCGGGATCGAAGGCGTTGTAGGTCTCCGAACGCACCGGGACGTGCGCCTTGTTGACCATCCGCACGATCTGCTTCTTCTCCTCGGGAGTCCCGAGGGTGACCGCGTAGACGTAGGTCATCGTGGTGCGCAGCCGGTCGAGAGGCCGCTGCAGGGTGCTGCTGTGGTCGGCGACGCCGTGCCCGACTCCGCGCGATGCCAACTGCAGGAGGACCGTCGCGCCGGCCCCGAGCAGGAGCATCGACTCACCGACGAAGTCGGCCAGATCGACGGTGGCGGCCTGGAGCGGCGCAGGGGCCGTCACGGATTTCCCGGCGGGGACGCGCTCGTCGGCGTGGGTCGTCATCGGAGGTCTCCTGATGGTGAAAGTACCAGTGCGGCACCGTCATACGATTGCGCCCATCCGTACCCGGATGGGCGGATGCCTATCCGGAAGGCGAATCGACCCCTGCTCGCTCGCGGTGCGCGACCAGACGCGCGGCCGCATCCTCGAACTGCACGAGCGTCTGCGTGATCACCTCGCTGTGGTCCTGCGCGGTGAGCGCCTCGATCAACGTGATGTGCGATCGGACGGCGAGCCTCCCCCACTCGGCGTCACGTGCGTAGAGGCGGTACGGAATCGTGCGAGCAGCGGCGTTGAGGAACCACGCGAGCTTCGGGCTGTCGGCGATGCGGTTGAGTTCCCGATGGAAGTCGAACTCCGCGTCGGCGATCCGTTCGATGTCGGGTGTCACCCCGTCCGGAAGGACGACGAGCATGCGCAGGCGCTCGTTCAGCTCGGTCAGACGTTCGAGATCGGCCGGCGTGGCGCGGTCGACCGCGCGGAGGGCGAGCTCGACGGCGATCTGCCCCTGCAGCCAGAAGATGTCGTCGATGTCGCCGCGGGTGAGCGGCGAGACCCGGTATCCGCGATTCGGGGCGGACTCGACCATCCCCTCACCTCGCAGCGTCAGCAACGCCTCCCGCACGGGAGTGACGCTGACGCCCAGTTCGACGGCGGTCTCGTCGAGCCGGATGAAGTCGCCCGGGCGCAGGACGCCCGACATGATCGATCCGCGGAGGTGGCCGGCCACCTCGTCGGAAAGTTGCGGACGGCGCCGCACGCGCCCCTCCGAACGTCGGGATGCCGCAGCGTGATCCGTCTCGATCCCGGGGCTGCGTGTCGGTGCCGCCATCGTGTCTCCTGTAGCAATCCGGACAACTGCGCACGGGGGTTGTCCAATCGGCCCGCGAACGCTTAGTGTGATGTCCACTACAGTTATCACATCAAATATATGTGATGTGGTCCACCAGGAAGTGTCGAATATGACCCAGAACCTCACCGATCCGAAGAGGGCCGTGGCCACCTCGGACTCGGCATCCACGACGGCGAGCACCGACACCTTCGCGAGCCTCGATCCCCGGAACGGCGAGGTGATCGCCGAGTACCCGATCGCCGACGAAGCCGCCGTGGGTGCGGCCGTCGAACGCGCCCGTGTCGCCGCCCGCTGGTGGGAGGCGCAGGACTTCCGCGGCCGTCGCGACTGGCTCCTCGAGTTCAAGAAGGCCGTCGCATCCGATGCATCCTCGCTCGCATCGACGGTGTCGAAGGAGACCGGCAAGCCCTTCGGCGATGCCTTCCTCGAAGTGATGCTCGCGGTCGAGCACCTCGACTGGGCGGCCAGGAACGCGAAGAAGGTTCTGAAGCCGCGCAAGGTGCCCTCGGGGCTCGCCGCCTTCAATCAGGCCGCGACCCTCGAGTACAAGCCGCTCGGTGTCATCGGCGTGATCGGTCCGTGGAACTACCCGGTGTACACGCCCATGGGTTCGATCGCCTACTCGCTGGCCGCCGGTAACGCCGTCGTGTTCAAGCCGAGCGAGCTCACCCCCGGCGTCGCGAAGTGGCTCGAGGACAAGTGGAACTCGATCGCTCCCACTCAGCCCGTCTTCCAGGTGATCACCGGTCTCGGTGAGACGGGTTCGGCGCTCGTGCGTTCGGGTGTCGACAAGGTCGCGTTCACCGGTTCCGGCCCCACCGCCCGCAAGGTCATGGCGGTGTGCGCCGAATCGCTCACCCCGCTCGTCGCCGAGTGCGGCGGCAAGGACGCGATGATCGTCGCAGCCGATGCGAACATCGACGAGGCCGTCGAGTTCGCGGCGTTCGGTGCCTTCGGCAATGCCGGCCAGACCTGTGCGGGTGTCGAGCGCATCTACGTCGAAGAGCCCGTCTACCGCGAGTTCCTCGACAAGCTCACTGCCACCGTCGAACGCGCGAAGCCGGGCGGCGACGAGAACTCGACCTACGGCCCCATGACGCTTCCCCGCCAGGTCGACATCGTCCGCAGCCACATCCGGGACGCTCTGTCGTCCGGCGGCAAGGCCGTCCTCGGCGGACTCGAGTCGGTGCAGGAGCGCATCGTCGAACCCGTCATCCTCACCGACGTGCCCGAGACCTCGGCCGCGGTACGCGAGGAAACCTTCGGTCCGACGGTCGTCGTCAACAGGGTCCGCGATCTCGACGAGGCCGTCGAACGCGCCAACGGCACGAACTACGGTCTCGGAGCGTCGATCTTCACGCGCGACAAGAAGAAGGGCCGCCGGCTCGCCGAGCGCCTGCGCAACGGCATGGTGTCGGTCAACTCGGTTCTCGGTTTCGCCGCCATCGCGTCGCTGCCCTTCGGCGGCATCGGCGAGTCCGGCTTCGGCCGCATCCACGGCGCCGACGGCCTGCGTGAGTTCAGCCGTCCCAAGTCCGTCACGGTGGCGAGGTTCGGCTCGCCGCTCGAGCTCATGAGCCTCGAACGCCCGGAGCGCCACCTGAAGATCGCGAAGATCATGCTCGAGTACATGCACGGAAGGTGAGCCGATGACGACCACTCCCCCGCGCACTCGAAGCCGGAAGGCCGCCGTCGTCGCACATCCCGAGGCACGCGTCGAGAAGGCCGGTACGTTCCCGCCTCCGAACAGGGATCCGCGCCCCAAACGTGGACGGAGGGGCTGGGTCGAGGTGATCGACGGACTCGATCCGGTCACCCACCACCAGGACATCGTGCGGATCACCGCCGGCTACGAGTTCCCGTGGGACTACCAGCGGTCGCTGGAGTTCGCCCTGTTCCGCACGTACTGCGTGCCGAGCATCTCGGAGCTGCTCGCCCGCACCGGCGAGTTCGAGAAACGGCCGCAGAAGCGGTACGACGACACGGCGCTGCTCATGGCCGAGCTGGTCGAGCACGGTTACGACGCCGAGCGGGGACGCGAGTCGCTGCGCAACATCAACCGGATGCACGGCAAGTACTCGATCGACAACGACGACATGTTGTACGTGCTGTCGACCTTCGTGTACGACCCGCTCGACTGGATCGACCGTTACGGGTGGCGTCGTCTCCATCCGAAGGAGCGGCTGGCGTCGTTCTACTTCTACCGCCAGGTGGGCATCCGGATGGGCATCAAGGACATCCCGGAGTCGTTCCAGGAGTTCCACCGGTTCAAGCTCGAGTACGAACGCGAGAAGTTCACCTACAGCGACGACAATCACGCCATCGGCACGTACACGCTGCGCCTGTTCCAGTCGTGGTACCCGAAGGTGCTGAACAAGGGCATCGAGAAGGTCGTCTTCGCGCTGATCGACGACCGCATGGCGTCGGCTTTCGGTTTCCCCCAGAGCTCGCCACAGCTGACGGAGATCGCCGAGGGCGCACTGCGGGCACGGTCGGCATTCGTACGGCGACTGCCGAAGCGACGTGTGTCGCTGTCGGCAGGCAATGCCGCGAACCGGACGTATCCGGGCTACCCCCTCGGCTACCGCCCGAGCGACCTCGGCGTCGAGCACTGAATCCGGTCGAACACTCGATCCGGTCGGATACCGAGACCTGGGGACAGGAGGGTCGGCCCCGCATTCCGGTTTCGCGACCGGGGTACGGGGCCGTAACCGTCGCGGAGGAAGCCGGAGCGACTCAAGTCGTGACGGAACGCAGGGACTGCTTCGAGGGGAGCGCGAAACCCGAGACGAAGACCACCACGGCGCAGCCGGCGCACACGAGATAAGCGATCACGAAGCCCGCGGTGCCGATGCCGAGCCCACCGCCGACGGTGTGGGCCGCGAGCACCGACGCGACCACCGCGCTGCACACGGTGCTGCCCACGGTGCGGAGCAGGACGTTGACGCCGTTCGCCGCCGCGTTCTGCGACAGGGGCACCGCACCGAGCAGGAGCACCGGAAGCGTGCAGTACACGAGCGATGTGCCGATGGCCGCGACGAAGATCGCGGCCACCACGACCCACAGCGGTTTTCCGGGCACCGCGTGGACGCTGTAGCCGGCGAGCAGGAAGACCGCTCCCGTCATGATCGTGATCTTGGGCCCGAAACGCTCGGTGATCCGGGAGGCCACGATCGCGAAGATCATCATCGCGAAGCTTGCGGCGAGCTGGCATGCCGCCGCCTGGAGGATGGTCAGGTCGTATCCGGCTCCGTGCGCGGACGACGCCTGCAGCAGCTGGGTGGTGATGAGGGTGTTGCCGTAGAAGGCGAACCCGACGAGCAGCGCCGACAGGTGCGGCGCGAGGACGGAGCGGCGGGCCGAGACGCGGAGGTCGACGAGCGGGTTGCGGTTGCGTAACTGCTGCGCGCCCCACAGCACGAACAGCAGTACCGCCGCGGCGAACGAGAGCAGCACGGCAGGACTCGTCCAGCCCCATGTGCTGCCTTGGGTGATGGGCACGAGCAGGCACACGAGGGCGGCGGACAGGCCGGCGGCGCCCACTGCGTCGAAACGGCCTCCGGTGCGGCTGCTCGACTCCGGGATGACGATCCACGCCGCGAGGGCCACACCGGCCCCGATGGCGGCGGTGATCCAGAAGAGCAGGTGCCAGTCGGCGAACTGGACGATGGCGGCCGCGAACGGGATGCCGACCGCGGTGCCGATGCCGAGGGTGGAGCTGAGGATCGCGATGGAGCGCTCCACCCGATCGCGGGGCATGACTTCCCGGAGGATCGCCATGCCGATGGGCAGTACGGCTGCGCCGGCACCCTGCAGGCCGCGGGCGAGGATGAGCAGTCCGATGTCCGAGGTCAGCGCGCAGATCAGTGAGCCGAGGGTCATGAGCGAGAACGCGACGAGCAGCATGCGCTTCTTGCCGATCATGTCGGCGAGGCGCCCGAAGATGGGCGTCATCACCGCACCGACCAGCAGTGTGCTCGTCACCAGCCACGACACCGCGGTGGGTCCGGCGCCGGTGAAGCCCGGCATGCTCGGCAGGAGGGGCACCATGACGGTCTGCATGATGGCCTGGAAGACGGCTCCCACCGCGAGGACCGGGAAGACGAAGTGCCCCAGGTCGCGTCGCTTCTCCGCAGCTCCCGAGGCCGGGCGCCTCAGGGCGGAGGTGGCCCTGCCCGGTACGTGCAGGCGCAGAGGGAGCGAAATCGACATGACGTCCCTCCTCACCGAATAGGTAAATAGCCATTCACCACATTAGGTGAACGGCTATTTACCCTCAAGGGAGGTGACCAAAATCATTTCAGCCGCTAAGAACCGTCTCCGTCGAGCAGTCGCTGCACCAGCGGCGCGTACAGCGCCACCACCTCCTCGACCGTGCCGGTCGCGCGTTCCTGCATCATGCGGCGCCGCATGATCGCCAAACCCATCACCGCCGACATCGCCAGCTCGGCCCGGAGGCGGGCGTCCTGGCCCGGAAGCCGCGCGGCGAGGGCATCGATCATCTGCGTGGAGTAGTTGTCGCGGAGCATGCGGTTGCTTTCCTCGCTGCTGCCCCCGCTCATGAAGAGGATGTTCATCGACAACGGCTTGTAGGGCTCGAGCGGGCGGGCGAGCATCGCGACCATCCTCTCCCCCAGGCTCTCGAGCGGGCCGTCGAACAGCACCTGCGCGCCGTACTGGAAGTCGACGAGTTCCTCGTACAGTTGCTCCTTCGAGCCGAAGTACTTGATGATCAGCGGTGCGCTGACCCCCGCGTCCTCCGCGATGTCCTTGAGCGTGATGTCGCGATAGGGGCGCGTCGCGAACGCCTTCCCCGCGGCATCGATGATCAACTGCCTGGTCTCGTCGGAAGTCCGGCGGCGCTTCTCGGGCTCTCCCCGACGCGATGCCTCCGTGCCGCGCACGGTCACATCGCCCGCCTCCCCGACAGCGCTCGTCCCAGCGTCAGCTCGTCGGCGAACTCGAGGTCGCCACCCATCGGCAGACCCGACGCGAGGCGTGTGACGCTCAGCCCCGGGAAGTCACGCAGCATCCGCACCAGATAGGTGGCCGTCGCCTCACCCTCCGTGTTGGGGTCGGTCGCGATGATCACCTCGGAGACGTCGACGCCGTCCTCCTGATTGCCGATCCGGGTGAGCAGTTCGCGGATGTGCAGCTGGTCGGGGCCGACGCCGTTGAGCGGGTCGAGTGCACCACCGAGGACGTGATAGCGCCCCCGGAATTCACGGGTGCGTTCGATCGCCTGCACGTCCTTGGGTTCCTCGACCACGCAGATCACCGTGCGGTCGCGGCGAGGATCGGAGCAGATGCGGCAACGCTGCTGGTCCGAGACGGTGCCGCAGACCTCGCAGAACTGGACACCGTCGCGGATCCGCTGGAGCGCCGCCTGCAGGCGGTCGATCTCGGGCGGCTCGACCGAAAGCAGGTGGAACGCGATGCGCTGGGCACTCTTCGGACCGACGCCCGGAAGTTTGCCCAGCTCGTCGATGAGGTCCTGTACCGGTCCTTCGTACAACGCCGACCTCTAGAAGCCGGGCAGGCCGGGGATTCCGCCGCCGAGCCCACCCGCGAGCGGACCGAGCTTCTCGGCCGCGATGTCCTGGGCCTTCGCCGAGGCATCGGCGATCGCACCGACCACGAGATCCTGCAGGGTCTCGACGTCGTCGGGATCGACGACCTTCGGATCGATCTTCACGGACACGACCTCGCCCGTGCCCTTCACCGTCGCCGTGACGAGACCACCGCCGGCCTGGCCGGTGACCTCCGCCTGCGCCATCTCGTTCTGCGCAGCGACGAGCTGCTGCTGCATCTGCTGGGCCTGAGCGAGGAGTTGCTGCATGTCGGGCATTCCACCACCGGGTTGCACGGCACGTCCTTTCTGAAGTGTGTACGCCAGCCTAGTCCCGGCGCATCGCGGTCGGCACGGACGCCGAGATCGACGAAACCGAGGTCAGTCGACTTCCTTCTTCAGGTTCTCGAGCACCTGCTGCTGGATCTTCCGCAGGCCGAGCGGCGCGAAGGTCTTCTCGAAGAAGCCCTTGACGCCTCCGGCACCCTTCCACTGCGTGAGCACGACGACCGTCGAACCCGTCCCGTTCGGCACGACGCTGTAGGTCGTCACGAGCGTGGAGTTCGCGTCGGTCTCCGTGACGGTACTGCCCTTGACCGACACGGTGGCCTGCACGTCGCGCTGACGCTTCTCCGTGGCCTGGAGGATCCAGTGCACGACCGTGCCGTCGCCGCGACCGCCGGAGATCACGCGGTAGTCGCGGTAGTGCTCGGTGAGGATGCGCGGACGGACCGTCTCGTAATCGGCGAGTGCGGTGAGTACCGCCTCGGGGGCGGCCGCCACCTGGATCGAACTGCTTGCGCTGACCTGTGCCATGAACGACTCCTTCTTCTTCGTGCGTGCTCGAATGTGCCTGTGACGACTGCATCCATCCTGCCTTCCGCCTTTCGGGACGGATGCGACCGCCGGGTCTATTGTGGACGTGCTACCGATGCGCCGCTCCGAGGAGTCGAATGCAGATGCCGAGATCGTCAGGTGTGAAGGTCCCGTACGGAGAGGCGGTACACCGGCACGGTGTCGACCGCCTGCTGCGTTCGTACCGCGCGATTCCGGCCGACGCGCCCGTGCGACTCGCCAAGAAGACGTCGAACCTCTTCCGAGCGCGCGCCGCGGTGAACGCGCCCGGACTCGACGTCTCCGGTCTCGGCGGGGTCGTCTCCGTCGATCCGCAGGCCCGCACCGCCGACGTCGCCGGGATGTGCACCTACGAGGATCTCGTCGACGCGACCCTGCCCTACGGTCTCGCTCCGCTGGTCGTCCCGCAATTGAAGACCATCACGCTCGGCGGCGCCGTCACCGGACTCGGCATCGAGTCGACGTCCTTCCGGAACGGTCTCCCCCACGAGTCGGTACTCGAGATGGACATCCTCACCGGGTCCGGCGAGATCGTCACCGCCCGCCCCGAGGGCGAGACCGCCGATCTGTTCCACGGCTTCCCCAACTCCTACGGTTCCCTCGGGTACGCGACGCGCCTGCGCATCGAACTCGAACCGGTGAAGCGGTACGTCGCGCTGCGGCACCTGCGGTTCGACACGATCGCCGACCTACAGTCCGTCCTCGCACGGATCGTCGACGAGCGCACCTGGGACGGCACATCGGTCGACTATCTCGACGGGGTCGTCTTCTCGGCAGCCGAGAGCTACCTGACGCTCGGCACGCAAACCGACGAGCCGGGACCCGTCAGCGATTACACCGGGCAGGACATCTACTACCGGTCGATCCAGCACGTCTCCGTCAACCGCCCCAAGGAGGATCGACTCACGATCCGCGACTATCTGTGGCGGTGGGACACCGACTGGTTCTGGTGCTCACGCGCGTTCGGCGCCCAGAATCCGAAGATCCGTCGACTGTGGCCGAAGCGGTTGCTGCGCAGCAGCTTCTACTGGAAGCTCATCGCCCTCGATCACAAGTACTCGGTGGCCGACCGGATCGAGGCACGCAAGGGCAATCCGCCCCGCGAGCGTGTCGTCCAGGACATCGAGGTTCCGCTCGAGCGCACCCGGGAGTTCGTCGAATGGTTCCTCGACGAGATTCCCATCGAACCGATCTGGTTGTGCCCCTTGAAATTGCGCGACACCGAGTCGTCCCCGGAGGGCCGGCGGCCGAGCGCCTCGGACGCCCAGCGGCCGTGGCCGCTGTACCCGCTCGAGCCGAAGCGCGCCTATGTGAACGTCGGGTTCTGGTCGTCCGTTCCCATCGTGCCCGGCGCCGAGGAAGGCGCCGCCAACCGGTTGATCGAGAAGAAGGTCGCCGAACTCGACGGGCACAAATCGCTCTACTCGGATTCCTACTACTCGAAGGACGAGTTCGAGAAACTCTATTACGGCGGTGGCGAATACCCCACCCTCAAACAGAAATACGACCCTCGGTCCCGTCTACTGGACCTCTTCTCGAAGGCGGTGCAACGAAAGTGACCATTTTCAAGGCCGAGAACGATCGATCCACCGAGGACAAGCTCGCCCTCGCCCAGATCGTCGAGATCGTGACCGGCGGCGACATGCCGCTGCGCTTCACGGCCTACGACGGCTCCGCAGCGGGCCCGGCGAACTCCCCCTACGGCCTGCACCTCGCATCGCCCAAGGGCGCGACGTACATCGCCACGGCTCCCGGCGATCTGGGCATGGCCCGGGCCTACATCTCGGGTGATCTCGAGGCGCAGGGCGTGCATCCCGGCAACCCCTACGAGTTGCTCGCTTCGCTCGGCGACCTGCACTTCGAGCGTCCTCCGGCCCGCGTCCTCGCGCAGATCGCCCGGTCGCTCGGCACCGAACTGCTCAAGCCGATCGCGCCGCCGCCGCAGGAACACCTGCCGCGCTGGCGCCGGATCGCCGAGGGTCTGCGGCACTCGAAGTCGCGCGACGCCGAGGTCATCCACCACCACTACGACGTGTCCAACGAGTTCTACGAGTACGTGCTCGGACCGTCGATGACGTACACCTGCGCCGTCTTCGAATCCCGGAATCAGAGCCTCGAGGACGCCCAGGAGAACAAGTACCGTCTGGTCTTCGAGAAGCTGCGATTGAAGCCGGGCGACCGTCTGCTCGACATCGGTTGCGGCTGGGGCGGAATGGTGCGGTATGCAGCTCGGCGCGGCGTGAAGGCCCTCGGCGTGACGCTCTCCGGGGAGCAGGCCGAGTGGGCGCAGAAGGCCATCGTCGAGGAAGGTCTGAGCGACCTGGCCGAGGTCCGGCACTCCGACTACCGCGACGTGACCGAGGGCGGGTTCGACGCCATCTCGTCGATCGGCCTGACCGAGCACATCGGCGTCGCCAACTATCCGGCGTATTTCCGGTTCCTCCACGACAAGCTGCGTGCCGGTGGTCTGCTGCTCAACCACTGCATCACCCGGCCGACCAACAACAGCCGGGTCAAGGCGGGCGGTTTCATCGACCGGTACGTCTTCCCCGACGGGGAACTCACCGGCTCGGGGCGCATCATCACCGAGGCGCAGAACATCGGCTTCGAGGTGATGCACGAGGAGAATCTGCGCGAGCATTACGCCCTGACGCTGAAGGGCTGGTGCGAGTACCTCGAGAAGCACTGGGAGGCGTGCGTCGCCGAGGTCGGTGAGGGCACGGCCCGTCTGTGGGGCCTGTACATGGCCGGCTCCCGTCTCGGCTTCGAACGCAATGTGGTGCAGCTGCACCAGGTGCTGGCGGTCAAGCTGGGCGACGACAAGAAGCCGCAGACGCCGCTACGGCCCTGGTGGGTCGCCTGACCTCACCCGGTTTCATCGCATATCTTGGACGCGTGTTGCCGGATCTGGACCCGAGACCGCTCCCGAGCCGCCGTCGGTCGGCTCGGGAATCGGATTGGGATGCCATTCGTGCCTGGACGGACGACAAGTACATGCGGTTCGATGTACGGCCGACGGACCGCACAGCCGTCCCCGCATCGTCGATGTTCTCGGTACCGATCCACGACATCACCATGACGCGGTTCCGCTACGGCGTAGAAGTCGATCTTCGGAACTTCGATTCCGACGCAGGAAACATCCTGGTGTTGACCACGATTCGAGGCAGGACACGTCATGCGACAGGAACATACGACGAGACCGAATTGGGTGCGGGCCAGACGTTCGTCGCCGACTGCAGTCGGGTGGACTATCGGCTCGACGCAGATCCCGACCATCTCCAGCTCAACCTGACGATTCCGCACCGCTTCCTGTCCGATCTCGCCCTGCAGTGGTGGGGCTACGTTCCCGACGAACGACTGTGGAGTCACCAGTGTGCGGTCGGAGGGCCGGACAGTGCGTGGCTCGCCCTGCTCGACTACGCCACAAGGACGGCTTCGACCGCCCCGGACGCTGTTGCCGCCGGAAGAATAGGCCACAATCTCCAGGAGATGCTCGCCGCTCACCTGCTCGACGAGTGGGCTCGCTCGGCGGGCATCGACCTCACCGGGCCCGCGCCGGTTGCCGCTCCTGGATATGTGCGGCTTGCTGTGCAGTACATCGACGAGCATGCGAAGGATCTGCCCACCGTCACCGAGACGGCATCAGCAGTGGGCGTCAGTGTCCGTGCCCTCAACGGTGCGTTCAAGAAATATGTGGGGACCTCCCCGCGGGCGTATCTGGTCGAGCAGCGACTGCGCGGCGTTCGTCGCTCTTTGAGCGCGGGGTCTCCTTCGGTGTCGTCCGCGGCCCACGAATGGGGGTACGTCAACATGGGTGTCTTCGCCGCGGCCTATCGGCGCCGGTTCGGAGAGAACCCGTCGGAGACCTTGCGTCGAGCGCGCACAGGCTAGACGCGTCATTCTTGCCGATTGCAGATATCCCCTACCGATCACAGACGTACAGAGCCGATCACATGTCCTACCTTCCATGCGTGTCACGCATCACACCGGAAGGACGGATATGCACACACTGGATCTCTCTGCTTTGACAACGAGTCTCGACGACGCTCTGGACCACGTCACCGCTTTTCCCGACGGACCGGCTCTGGTTCCCGGCGTTGCAGCCGCGGTCACGCGCTCGACCGGGTCCGTGTACGAGGGGGCGTCCGGCGTCCGCTCGTTGAGCGATGCCACTCCGATGACCACGGATTCGGTACTCGCACTGTTCTCCACCACCAAGGCGATCACCGGAACAGTCGTGCTCCAGTGCGTCGAAGAAGGACTGATCGACCTCGATGCTCCGGCATCGGAATACGTGCCGGACATCGCGGATCTCTCCGTCGCAGAGGGTTTCGACGAGTCCGGGGTCCTGACGCTGCGCGCTCCCCGCACGCCGATCACCACCCGAATGCTGTTGCTGCATACTGCCGGACTCGGGTACTCGTTCTTCGACGACACCTATCACCGTCTCTCGGTCGCGGGCGTCCACCCGAGCGTGATCACAGCAACTCGTGCGGCGCTGCAGACGCCTCTGCTGTTCGAGCCCGGTACCCGGTGGAACTACGGATCCAACATCGACTGGGCGGGGCTCGTGGTCGAAGCCGTTCGCGGGAAGCGACTCGGCGACGTCATGACGGAACGTGTCTTCCGTCCACTGGGGATGAGTGACACCGCATTCACCATGACCCCCTCGATGCAGGAACGACGAGCAGAGATCCACCAACGCAGGGAGGACGGGACGCTCGTGCCGACCGGTCTGGTGCTGCCGCAGGAGCCCGAAGTGGATATGGGCGGTCACGGCCTGTACTCGACCATCGGTGATTACACCCGATTCCTACAGATGTGGTTGAACGACGGTGAGGGTGAGTACGGTCGAGTGTTGCAGCCGGAGACTGTGGCGAAAGCTGCGATCAGCGGTCTCGGCGACCTTCAGGTGACGATGCTCCCAGGAGTCGAGCCCGAGCTCTCGAATGACGCGGAGTTCTTTCCGGGCCAGCGGAAGACGTGGTCGTACTCCTTCATGGTCAACGAGGAACAAGCGCCCACCGGCCGCAGCGCAGGGTCCCTGAGCTGGGCGGGACTGGCAAATCTGTACTACTGGATCGACCGTCGTGCCGATGTTGCCGGAATCTGGGCGGCACAGGTGCTCCCGTTCGCCGACCGCGCCTCCGTCGGTGGATTCCTGGAGTTCGAATCGCGCGTCTACCGCGCACTGCACTGAGAAAGGGCTCCCGACGCCGTGGCGTCGGGAGCCCTTCCGTGTAACCGTCGTGTGCGTCAGCTGCGCAGCGACGCCGGCGGGGTGAAGCGTTCGCCGTACTTGGCGGCGAGCTCCTCGGCCCGCGCGACGAAGCCTTCCTTGCCACCCGGGTAACCGACGATGTACTGAGCGACACCACCGGTCCAGGCCGGGAAACCGATGCCGAAGATCGAGCCGATGTTGGCGTCGGCGGTGGTCTCGAGAACACCCTCGTCGAAGCACTTCTGGGTCTCGATCGCCTCGGCGAAGAGCATGCGGTCGATCAGATCCTGCAGCGGCACATCGAGGGTCGCCTCGGTCTTGAAGTGATCGCGCACACCCTGCCAGATGCCCTGACGCTTGCCGTTCTCGTCGTACTCGTAGAAGCCGGCCTTCTCGAGACGACCCGGACGGCCCTGCTCGACCATCCAGTCGACCACGTCGAGTGCGGGATGACGCGTGGTGCCGAGCTTGGTGTCGCCCTGCTTGGCGGCCTCCTCGGTTTCCTTCGCGATCTTCTGCATGAGCTTCATGTTCAGCTCGTCGGTCAGCTGCAGCGGCGGAGCCGGGTAACCCGCCTGCGAACCGGCCTGCTCGATGGTCGCGGGCTCGATGCCCTCGCCGAGCATGGCGATGGCCTCGTTGACGAAGGTGCCGATCACACGCGAGGTGAAGAAGCCGCGACTGTCGTTGACGACGATCGGGGTCTTGCGGATCGCGAGCGTGTAGTCGAACACGCGGGCCAGGGCCTCGTCGGAGGTCTTCTCACCCTTGATGATCTCGACCAGCGGCATCTTGTCGACCGGCGAGAAGAAGTGGATACCGATGAAGTCCTCGGGACGCTTGACGCCGGTCGCGAGACCGGTGATGGGCAGCGTCGAGGTGTTCGAACCGAGCAGCGCGTCGGGATCGACGATGTCTTCGATCTCCTGGAACACCTTGTGCTTGAGCTCGGTGTTCTCGAACACCGCCTCGATGACGAAGTCGACGCCCACGAAGTCGGCGGGGTCGGCCGTCGGCGTGATGCGGTCGAGCAGAGCCTTCGACTTCTCCTCGGTGGTCTTGCCACGCGAGAGAGCCTTGGTCTCGATCTTCTCCGAGTAGTTCTTGCCACGCTCGGCGGCCTCGAGGGTGACGTCCTTGAGGACGACCTCGTAACCGGCCTTGGCGGAGACGTAGGCGATGCCGGCGCCCATCATGCCCGCACCGAGAACGCCGATCTTCTTGATCTCGCGCTTCGGCACGTCCTTCGGACGCGAAGCGCCCGAGTTGATGGACTGCATGTCGAAGAAGAACGCCTGGATCATGTTCTTCGCGACCTGGCCGGTGGCGAGTTCGACGAAGTACCGCGACTCGATGGTCGACGCGTTGTCGAAGTCCACCTGCGAGCCCTCGACGGCGGCGGCCATGATGGCGCGCGGAGCCGGCATCGGAGCGCCCTTGATCTGCTTGCGCAGGTTCGCGGGGAAGGCCGGGAGGTTCGCGGCGAAGGCCGGGCTGGAGGGGGTGCCGCCGGGGATCTTGTAGCCCTTGACATCCCACGGCTGGACGCCGCCCTCGGGGTTGGCCTTGATCCATTCCTTGGCGGCCGGAACGAGCTCCTCGACGCTGCCCACGACGTCGTGGACGAGGCCGATCTCCTTGGCCTTGACCGCGTTGTACTTGTTGCCCTGCAGCAGAACCGAGAGCAGCGCCGTCTGGATGCCGAGCAGGCGCACGGTGCGGGTGATGCCACCGCCACCGGGGAGCAGGCCCAGGCTGGCCTCGGGCAGACCGATCTGCACGCCCTTGACATCGGCAGCGATGCGGTGATGCGTCGCGAGGGCGATTTCGAGGCCGCCACCGAGAGCCGCGCCGTTGATGGCGGCGACGACGGGCTTACCGAGGGTCTCGAGACGACGCAGGTCGGCCTTGATGCCCTGGACCTCGTCGAACGCGGCCTGCGCGTCGTCGGGGCCGATCGCGATGATGTTGCGCAGGTCGCCGCCGGCGAAGAAGGTCTTCTTCGCGGAGGTGATCACCACACCGGTGATGGAGTCCTGCTCCTCGTACAGACGGTCGACGGTGGCCTTCATCGACGCCTTGTACAGCTCGTTCATCGTGTTGGCGCCCTGGTTGGGATCGTCGAGTGTCAGCACGACGATGCCGTCGGCGTCCTTGTCCCAGGAAATCATGTTGTCGCTCACTGTTTTTCGAATTCCTTCCGGTGTCAGACGCGCTCGATGATGGTGGCCACACCCATGCCGCCACCGATGCACAGGGTGACGAGGGCGCGCTTGGCTCCGCGGCGCTCGAGCTCGTCGATCATGGTGCCGGTGATCATGGCGCCGGTGGCGCCGAGCGGGTGGCCCATCGCGATGGCGCCGCCGTTGACGTTGAGCTTCTCGTCCGGGATGTTCAGGTCCTTCTGGAACTTCAGGACGACGGAGGCGAACGCCTCGTTGATCTCGAACAGGTCGATGTCGTCGACCGTCAGGCCCGCCGAGGCGAGAACCTTGTGCGCGGCCGGCGTGGGGCCGGTGAGCATGATCGTCGAGTCGGCACCGGAGGTGGCCGTGGCGACGACGCGGGCACGCGGGGTCAGACCGAGGTCCTTGCCGGCCTGCTCGGAACCGACGAGCACGAGTGCCGCGCCGTCGACGATGCCCGAGCTGTTGCCGCCGTGGTGGACGTGATCGATCTTCTCGACGAAGTGGAACTTCTGCTGCGCCACGGCGTCGAAGCCGCCCATCTCACCGATGGTCGCGAACGACGGCTGCAGCTTGGCGAGGCCTTCGAGGGTGGTGTCGGGACGCATGTGCTCGTCGTGATCGAGGATCGTCAGACCGTTCTGGTCCTTGACCGGCACGACCGACTTGGAGAAGTAGCCGCCCGACCAGGCTGCCGCGGCGAGCTGCTGCGAGCGCAGTGCGTAGGCGTCGACGTCCTCGCGGGTGAAGCCCTCGATGGTCGCGATGAGATCGGCGGAGATGCCCTGGGGAACCAGGTAGCTGTCGTAGTTGGTGGCGGGATCGAGCATCCACGCGCCACCGTCGGAGCCCATGGAGACACGCGACATGGACTCGACGCCGCCGGCGAGAACGAGCTCGTCCCAGCCGGAGCGGACCTTCTGCGCAGCCATGTTGACGGCCTCGAGGCCCGACGCGCAGAACCGGTTGATCTGCACGCCGCCCGTGGTGGCCGGCAGGTTCGCGATGGTGACAGCGGTGCGGGCGATGTCGGCACCCTGATCGCCGACGGGGCTGACGACACCGAGGATCAGGTCGGAGATGCGGTTCTCGTCGAGATCGGGGAATCGAACACGCAGCTCGTCGATCAGGCCCGTAACCAGGGAGATCGGCTTGACGGAGTGCAGCGAGCCCGTCTTCTTGCCTCGGCCGCGTGGTGTTCGGATGGCTTCATAGATGAATGCCTCGGTGGTCACAGTGCGCAGGTTCCTTCCCGTGCTTGCGGAGCGACGGCACCCACGGCCCTGCAGAGGGCCGCCGTGCCCAACCTCCCCCACGGTAGAAGCGGGTACCCCTCGGCCGTAAGGACCGAAGCGATCGGTGTCCGTGACCGAACCGAACGTCCGCAAACCCCTTACGGGACCACCGCCGCCCGCAGGTGCGGCCCCGCGTGCAGGACTTCTCGCAGCGCATCGAGGGGGACGGGGGTGCCGACGAGCTCGTCCCACGGGTAGACGGCGACCGTGCGGGACAGGAACGCCACGGCCTCGCGCAGGTGCGCGGGTTCGTAGTTGTGCACCCCGCTGATGGTGAGCCACCGGCGCACGATCGCCTCCGGATCCACGGGAACGGCGGGACCGGGCGCCACCGAGCCCGCGAGCACGAGGCGTCCGCCCACATCGAGGCGCGACACGAGCGACGCGATCGCATCCGCCGAACCCGAGAAGTCGAGAGCGATATCGGCAGGACCACCGTCGTCGAGAACCGCGCCGAACCGTTCGGCGCGTGCCGCGCGCTGCGGGTCGATGTCCACGATCGTGACGTCGGCACCGGCTTCGGCACACATGGCGACCGCCGTGACACCGAGCATCCCGGCACCGCACACCACGACCCTGCGGCCGTCGAGATCGCCGGCCGCCTCGACCACCGCGACAGCCGTCGCGGTCGCACACGAGGCCGGAGCTGCGACGACGTCGGGCACCGCGGCCGGGACGGGCACGGTCGTCGCGCCCGCGGGCAGCACGATGTACTCGGAGTAGGTGCCCGACAGTGGCCACGGCCCGGTGAACGGTTCGTGGCCGACCTTCGTCACCGACCTGCACTTGGCCGTGCGCCCGGATCGGCACCGGTCGCAGTCGTGGCACGCGCACGTCACGCTCCACACGATCCGCTCCCCCACCGCCGCGGAGGCGTGCGGACCGGCAGCGACGATCTCCCCTACCCCTTCGTGTCCGAGCACCGAGGGCGCCGGTCCGGGGCGGCGCCCGGACACGGTGTGCAGGTCGCTCCCGCACACCGTGGCGAGGCGGACACGCACGAGCAGTTCGCGGTAACCGAGGGCCGGTATCGGTACCTGCCGCAGCTCGATGCCCGTCCCGGTCCACACCGCCGTACGGCTCACACGACCTTCGAGCGGATCCATCCCGACATCCTTTCGATGACGTACACGACGGCGAACACGATGACGACGATCGCGCCGGCGAACTCGAAGTTCAGCGTCCGGACCGCTTCGAAGAGAAGGAATCCCACGCCGCCCGCACCGACGACACCGAGAACGGTCGAGGTGCGGATGTTGACGTCGAGCAGGTACAGCGTCGACCCGACGACCGACGGAACCACCTGGGGGATCACCGCGGCGAAGAGGGTCTTCCACCATCCGCCGCCGACGGCGCGGACCGCGTCGAGCGGCCCGGGGTCGATCTCCTCGACCGCGTCGGCGACGAGTTTGCCGAGGAATCCGACGGAACCGACGGCGAGCGCACACGCACCGGCGACCGGACCGAGTCCGATGGCGGCCACGAAGATCACCGCGAGTACGAGTTCGGGGATCGCCCGCACCACGAGGATCACGGCGCGAGCGGTGGCATAGACGGTGGGATGCGGAGACACGTTGTTCGCCGCCAGGATTCCGAACGGAAGCGACAGCACGGCACCGACGGCGGTGGCGACCGCGCCGATCGCGAGGGTCTGCAGCACCGCGTCGACGAGATCCGAACCCACCGCGGTGAAGTCCGGTGGAACGAGCCGTGTGAAGACCTCGAGGGACGGTCCGATCCAGGTGAACAGATCACGCGGATCGATACGGAGAGCGAACAGAGCGGCCGCCGTGGCCGCGATGACGGTGGACGAGAAGATGATACGCGAGAGACGTTCTCGTCCAGGACCGTTCGCGGACGGAGTGAGCAGAGCGCGCCGGACGACGATGGCGACGACCTCCATCGCCGCGATGATCACCAGGATCACGCAGACGATTCCGAGTGCACGTGGATAGACCAGTCCACGCAGTGCGTCCTGCAACGCGAATCCGATTCCGCCGGCTCCGACGAAACCGAGGACGACGGAGGTTCGGAGGTTGATGTCGATCCGGTAGACGAAGTTGGCGGTCCAGGACGGGACGACCTGCGGCAGAACCGCGTTGATCATCTCCCGGACGTATCCGACGCCGGTGCTGCGCACCGCCTCCCGTGGACCTGCGTCGGTCTGTTCGATCGCGTCGGCGAACAACTTGCCGAGCATGCCTATCGAGTGGAGAGCCAATGCCAGAACACCGGGCAGGACGCCGATTCCGAGTGCGCGGACGAACAGGACCGCAAACAGCAGGTCGGGCATGGCGCGGCAGAACGTGATGACGGCGCGGGCGATGCGGTGCAGCGCCGGGTGCGGTGTCGTGTTGCGCGCAGCCAGGAACGCGAGCGGTACCGATGCGACCGCCGCGAGGACGGTGCCGAGCACCGCCATGAGCAGCGTCTCGATCGCGAGCACACCGATGCGGCCGGGGTCGTCGAGCCGCGGCGGCAGCATGCGTTCGATCAGGCCGGCCGTCGAGTCGAGCCCGTCCAGCAAGGTTGTGGGAGCGAAATCGATGTACGCGGCCGACGCGACGACCACGACCGCGACGACGGCCCAACCGGCGGTGATCGTCCGCCGACGGTCACGACCGGCGCCGTGGGGCCTCGTCTCCGTGCGGGTCGGGGTGAGGATGCTCATGCCGACCGTGCTCCGAGAGAGCCGGAGGCGGGTTCGACGCGCTGGTAGATCTCCATGGCCTCGTCGCGGGAGAGCCCGACCGCCGGGCGATCGAGCACCTTGCGACCGTCTCGCAGGCCGACGATGCGGTGTGCCCAGCCGAGTGCGAGGTCCACCTGGTGCAGCGTGCACACGACGGTGAGCTTGTCTTCCATGCACACCCGGAACAGCAGATCCATGACCACGCCGGCGTTCTCCGGATCGAGGGAGGCGACGGGTTCGTCGGCGAGCAGCACCGTGGGCCGCTGCATGAGGGTCCGTGCGATCGCGACGCGCTGCTGCTGGCCTCCCGACAGGGTGTCGGCACGCCGGTCCGCGAGGTCGGCGAGACCGACCCGGTCGAGATGCTCCCGCGCCTCGACGCGCATGGTCTTCGGGTAGGTGAGCGCCCCGTAGCGGGGCAGCGACAATCTGCCGAGCCCGCCGATGAGCACGTTCTCGAGGCAACTGAGCCGTCCGACGAGATTGAACTGCTGGAAGACGAATCCGACGTCCTTGCGCAGCGACCGCAGCTCGCGGCGGGACGCGAGATCGACCCGTGTACCGGAGACGTCGATCCTGCCCTCGGTGACGGGGTGCAGACCGTTCAAGCACCGGAGGAAGGTCGACTTCCCCGAGCCCGACAGACCCAGCAGGACGACCAGTTCGCTGCGGTGCACGTCGAGATCGACGCCGGACAGCGCGGTGGTGGTGCCGAATTCCTTGGTGACGCCGCGGGCCGAGACGACGAGGTCGTCGCCGGCGACCTGGTGGGTGGGATCGATGCTCATCGTCAGCCCTTGCACTTCTCGGATTCGGTGATCTCGCAGACGTGGCGGACCCCGTCGTAGTCGGCGTCGGTCGCAGCCACGACACCCCAGGCACGCTCGTCGGTGATGCGGCATTCGCCGTCGCAGTATCCCTGGGCGAGCAGGTAGTCGGCGTTGCCCTTCTCGGTGAGGATGGTGGCGAGTCGTTCGGTGACCTCGGTGCCGAGGGAGTTGTCGGCGACGAACAGGGATCCGGCGATCGTCTCGGATTCCCAGACCTTCTTCAGTTCGCCTTCCCGGAGGTCGCCGCTCTCGATCATCGTCCGGTCGACCATGGTGTCGAACGCGAAACCGGCGTCGCAGTCGCCCGCTGCGATCGCCAGGGCGGAAGCGTCGTGCCCACCGGCGTAGACGGGGGTCAGACCGGCGACGAGATCCTGCTCGGTTCCCGACTCGACGACTCCCGCTTCGATGAGTCCTGCCGAGGGGTACAGGAATCCGGACGTCGAACCGGGATCGACGAAGCACACGTCCTTGCCCGCGAAGTCCTCGATGCTGTCGATCCCGGAGTTGCCGGACTGCGTCAGACCGTAGGAGCGGTAGCCGGGTTCGGCGTCCGGGTCCTGGACGACGGCACCGAGCGGAGTGGTGTCGGCGCCGTTGAGTTGCGCCACGACGTACGCGAAGGGACCGAAGAAGGCGAGGTCGACGTTGTCGGCGATCATGCCCTCGACCACGCCCGCGTAATCGGAGGCCTGGACGAACTCGACGGTGGATCCGGTCTCGTCCTCGAGCATCGTCAGCAGCGGCTCGTAACTCGACTTCAGATCGGACGAGTTCTCGGCGGGAATCGCACCGAGCGTGATGGTTTCGGGAAAGCCTTGTTCGTTGAGCGTGTCGGGATCCGAACCGCCGCAGGCGGTCAGAGCGAGGGTGAGACCGGCGGCGAGACCGGCGGAGACGGCGGCTCGGCGAGACGACAGGGAACGCATGGGAAGGGTCCTTCGAGTCGGCAGGTCAGGAGACGATCAGGGCGGGCAGAGCGACGATCGAGTCGAGAACGTGGGTGGCACCGGCTTCGCGGAGTGTCGCCTCGTCGTGGGCTCCTGTGCGCGTGCCGGCGACGACGGACGCTCCGGACCGCAGACCCGAGAGCATGTCGCCGGCGGTGTCACCGACCACGGCGGTCTCGCGGACGTCGTCGGTGCCGGTGCGCAGCAGCGCGGTGAGGATCATGTCGGGGTAGGGACGACCGCGACCGGCGTCGGCGGGCGTGAGGGCGATGTCGGCGAGGTCGCGCCAGCCGAGTGCGTCGAGCAGCCGGTCCTGGGTGGAGCGGCTGAATCCGGTGGTGAGTGCGACTTTCACGCCTGCCTCGCGTAGTTGCGTGATCGTCCTCTCCGCGCCCGGAATCGGGGCGACGTCCCCGGCGTCGACGAACCGTTCGTAGGCGCGTTCGAAGGCGTCGTTGGCGATCCGGGCGCGCTCGTCGCTGCCGAACAGGGCGCGGAAGACGACGATCTTCGACTGCCCCATCGTGTCGAGGACGTATCGGCGCGCGTCGTCCCGCTCGGGGCCGCTCTCGGGAAGGCCGACGGCGGTGGCCGCTTCGTCGAAGGCGCGGACGACGAGTCCGTCATCGGCGACGGTGGTTCCGGCCATGTCGAGCACGGCCAGTCGGATGGTGGTCATGATCTTCTGCTCCAAGGGTTTCGGGAGTCGGTCAGAGTCCGAGCAGGTCGGCGGTCTCTTCGCCGAGATAGGGGCCGAGTGTCATACCGCGGCCACCCGGCCCGGCGACGACCCACACGTCCTCGTCGGCCTTCGCGCGGTGGACGAGCGCGGTGGGATCGGTGCACTGGCTGTAGACCCCTGCCCAGCGCCGGACGACGGGCGGCAGACGGCGACCGAGGAGTTCTTCCGTGACGGCGGTGAGATGGTCGTAGGGTTCCTCGTCGACGTCGAAGTCGAACGGTTCGTCGTAGGCGTGGGTGTCTCCGATGGTCAGGCCGCCGTGCAACCGTTGGACGCACAGCAGCTGCATGCGATGTTGCTCTGCGACGGGGCGTTGCTGTTCGGCGACGGTGAGATCGTCGAGGGCGGTACCGGCGAATCCCGGGTAGTAGCGGAGGCTGTCGCCGTCGGCGATCGAGGTGGTGAGCGGTTCGTCCAGTGGTGCGGTCTGCATCATCTGCAACCGGACCCGGCGCAACGGCAGGTCGCCGGCGAGATCGCGGGCCAGGCCACCGAGTGTCGCGCCGGGGCAGGCGAGAACGAGATCCACCTCGTGCACGACACCGTGATCGTCGCGTACCCGGACCGTCCCGTGCGGCGTGCGGGAGACGTCCCGGGCCTCGGTGGACGGCAGGAACCGGTAGCGACCCGACGTGGCGAGGTGTTGCCGGATCGCCGGAAGCGCGATGCGGGACTCGACGGCGGCGTCGGTACCGCAGTGCAGTGCGGCGACGAATTTCCCACGGAGCGCAGGGTTGACACCGCGCGCTTCGTCGGCGTCGAGAAGTGTGAATCCTCGCCGGCCCGCGTCGTCACGCGCGACGGCCTCCTCGGCGACGGCGACCTCGGCGGCGGTGCGCAACAGCGTCAGTGAGCCGTTCGCACGGAAGCCGACATCGGGCACGCGCGCGCCGAGGTCCTCCCACAATTCCCGGGACCGGAGGGTCGCGTCGAGTTCGCCGCGCGTGCGGCCGGAGACCCAGACGAGACCGAAATTGCGCACGGTGGCACCGCGTGCTTCCGGTTCGCGTTCGAGATGCAGGACGTCGTGTCCGCGACGGACGGCGGCGTCGGCGTGTGCGGTGCCGAGGATGCCACCACCGATGATCAGGATTCGCATGTCTGCAACAGTGGAGCATGGTCTAGACCAGATGGGGGCGGTTCGGCGAACGCACGGTGAACAGTTGGTATAGACCGGAATTCGGTTACGCTGGATGTGTGGCCACCGTCGTTCGCGAAGCGCGCACCCTCAAGCACCAGGTCGTGCGCCGCCAGGTCGAGTGTCTTCTCGACCAGCTCACCGTGGGAGACCAGGTGCCCTCCGAGCGCGATCTCGCCACCCGATTCGACGTCGCCCGCGAAACCGTCCGCCAGGCACTGCGCGAACTGCTCGTCGACGGCCGCATCGAACGACGGGGTCGCAGCACCGTCGTCGCCGGACCGAAGATCGTCCAACCCCTCGTCATCGGTTCCTACACCGAAGCCGCCCTCCTCGAAGGACGGAGCGCGGGGCGTGTGCTGGTCGCGTGGACCGATCTCGTCGCCGACGACGAAACGGCCTGCCGCCTCGGCATCGAGGCCGGAGACCCCGTCCTCGAACTCGAACGTGTCCTGCTCACCGACGGGGTGCACGTCGGACTCGAACGCACCCGGCTTCCCGCACACCGCTTTCCGGAGCTGCGCCGGACGCTGGATCCGTCGTCGTCACTGTACGCCGCGATCCGCGCCTGCGGGATCACGTTCGCGCGGGCGGTCGAGAAGATCGAGACCACACTGCCCGACGCGCGCGAAGCGGCCCTGCTCGACGCCGACACCCGCACACCCATGTTGTTGCTCGAACGGATCTCCTACGACGAGAACGACGTCCCCATCGAACATCGCCGCTCGCTCTATCGCGGCGACCGGATGTCGTTCGTCACGACCGTCACTCCCTGAGCAGCAGGTCAATCGACGCCCAGGCCTGCTTCCCGCGCCCGGACGATCGCGCTCGCCCGGTCGGCCGCACCGATCTTGCCCAGGATGTTCGACACGTGGTTGCGCACCGTCTTCTGGCTGAGTATCAGTCGCCGGGAGATCGCCGCATTGTCGAGTCCGCGCGCCACGAGATCGAGGATCTCCCGTTCACGTTCGGTCAGATCCGGGAAGGCGGCCGCAGTGTTGCGGGATGTCGACACCGCCGCAAGGGCTTTCGCGGCGACCGCCGCGCCGACGATCATCTCCCCGGCGGCCACCGCCCTGATCGCCCGTTCGACCCCCGACGGATCGGCCCCCTTGACGAGATAGCCGGAGGCACCGGCGCGGATGGATGCGACCAGGATGTCCTCGTCCTCGTGCATGGTGACCATCAGGATGCGGGTGCCCGGGACCTTCCGGAGAATGCTGCGGGTCGCGTCGATCCCCGAGCCGTCGCCGAGTTCGATGTCCATGAGCACGACGTCGATGTCGGCGTTCACGCCTTCGAGCGCCTCCCCCACCGAACTTGCCTGGCACACCACGTCGATCCCGTCGAGGGTGCCGAGGAGCGCGGCCATACCGAGGCGGAAGACGGGATGGTCGTCGACGATCGCGACGCGTATCACCGGGTTGTCGCTCTCGATTCGGACCAGGGTAGCCGCGCGCGCACCACGACACCGCGCGGGTCGCCGGATTCGATGCCCACCGTCCCACCGACCTCCCGGGCCCGTTCACGCATGCTCGGCGTGCCCACGCCGACGCGTGCGTCGGCTGCGAGTCCGCTCCCGTCGTCGACGATGTCGAGTGCCAGAACGTCGCACTCCGCCGCGACCCGCACCGTGCACTCGTCGGTACCGGAATGCCGCCGGGCGTTGATGATCGCCTCGGAGGCGATGCCGTATGCGGCCCACGCGACAGGGCCGGACATCCCGGCCGGGAGGTCGGCCTGCAGGTGGACGCGGAATCCCGCGCGGGCGTGCGTGATCACGAGCTCGTCGAGGGCTGCGGTGAGACCGAGTTCGTCGAGGACCGGGGGCAGCAGGCTGCGCGAGAGTTCGCGGACACCGTCGACCTGGCGGTCGAGTTCGCGGAGCAGTTCGTCGACGAGCACGGCCGCGGCCTCCGGATCGGTGGTGACGAGATTGCGTGCCCCCTGCAGACCGAGCCGCACCCCGGCGAGCGACGGCCCCAGTCCGTCGTGCAGTTCACGGCGGATGGTGCGGCGTTCCTCGAGCCGGACCTCGGTGAGGCGCCGGCGGGAGTCTTCGAGGTCCTCGGCCGACCGCAGTACCACCAGTCCGGCATCGACGACGGTCGCGAGTTCGGTCAGCGCCCGCCGGCTGCGGGCCCCGAGCGATTCACCCGGCGGTGCGGTGACGGCGAGGGTCGCGTCGCCCGAGCCGACCGGCACCTCCTCGACAGGTCCCGAGGCGGTCCCCCAGCGCGCGATGACGTCATCCCCGCGGCGCACCTCGACCGATTCGAGGCGCAGCGCGGTGCCGATGCCGGCGGCGAGTTCACCCAGCAGCAGGTCGGGGGAATCGGCGCCGGCGAAGTGCCGCCCGAGAATCCGTACCGCGCGCGCCGGGTCGACACCGTCGCCGTAGACGAGCCGGTGCACCCTCCGGCCGAGCCACATCCGCACCGGTTGCACAGCGAGCGCGACGGTGGTGGCCCCGACCGCCTGGGCGAACACCGATTCGTTCGGGAGCACCAGCGAGACCGCGACCGTCACCGCGAGATAGCAGGTGACGAGCACGGCGGTGAGACTGCCGGCGAGAGCAGCGCGTCCGACCGCGAGGTCGATGCCCCAGAGTCGTTGGCGCAACACGACGGCGAGGATCGCGACCGGATAGAAGGCCTGCGTCGCGAGGTGGAGCAGAGGGGTGAGCATCCACGGCACATCCGGCACCGCCAGCGGGATGTACGAGGCCGTCATGAGCGCACTGCCGAGAGCGAGCCATCCCATCCCGGATCGTTCGGCCGCCGGGGCGTGACGGCGGCGCCACTCGACGTGTCCGGCGGTGAGGAAACCTACGGCCACAACGGGTCCGACGAACCAGATGTCGGCGATGCCGGTGAACGTGCGCGCCCAGAAGAACCAGGCGATCGTCACGACGCCGGCGAGAACCCCCGCTCGCACCACCGGGCCGGCAGGACGATCGCGGACGAGCCACGGCACCACCAGGAACAACGCGAGCGTCCCGGGGATCCAGGTGGTGTTCTGCAGCGGCCCGAGGAATCCCACGGGAAGTTCGGGACGGACGAGGGCGAGCTGGGTCCAGCTGTAGGACACCGCTGCCAGGCCCACCCCGATCGACGCGACGGCCAGCAGGATCGGAACGGCGTGGACGCGACGGGCGAGGATGACACCGGCGACCGTCCCGTAGACGGCGGCACCGACCACGTCCACGAGGAAGAACAGCTGGTCGGAGTCGAGCACGGGCCGGGCCGCGACGAACACGACCACGGCCGCGACGGCGAGCAGCCAGGAGGCGACGGCCACGACGGCGGCGGGTACCGGAGCCCCGGTACCCGCCGATCCGTTCGCTGTGGCTGTGTCCTTCATGGTGCGGTGAGTATGCACCACTGTGTCCTTGATGCGGCAGGTATACGCCGCTGGGCCGTTCGCAGTGGTACTAACGTGCACGCCGGTCCGTGAGAGCGAATCCGACACCGGCCACCAGCACCCACACCGGGCCGGTGAAACCCGCCATGTACTGCAGCGGGGAGATGCCGAGGAGCAGCGTCAGGCCACCGAGAACGATGCTCGCCCAACCGATCCACCGAGGTGCCGCACGGTGACGCAGGGCGGCCACCGCGACCGCGACGCCGCTCACTCCGGCCCCGACCCACAGCCACGGGATGGTGCCCATCCAGTGCGAGGCGAAGACCGCGACCTCGGGCACCATCCGATCGGTGTTCCCGAGCCCGAACAGCAGCTCGGTGTCGAGCCCCGTGCCCATGAGTGTCGCGACCGAGGTGAGCACGAGCCCGAAGGCCGCGACCGTCGGCACGAGGCCGAACTCCGGAGTGCCCGCGCGCAGTCGGCGCTGCAGGCCCGCAGCGAAGACGAGCAGCAAGGCCGTCGACGCCATCAACGTCAGGTGCATGACGAGCATGGCCGTGCGCTGCCCGGCGAACTCGGTCATGATCGCCGCCGCGTTGCCGGCGGTGCGCTCGTCGTACGCCGCGCCCATCGCCATGCTCGCCTGGATGCCCACGACGCCGGCGAGTCCGGCGGCGGCACCCGTCCACGCCCAGATCGAGCCGGGGCCACGAGGGTCGGGGGTGATCGGCGTGAGAGGTTCGGTCTCGGTGCCGAGAGTGTTCATGAGGGTCCCTTCGGATCGGTGCGACGTCCTGCGCGTCGTGGAAGGAACGATCCGGCGCCCGGTGTCCCGGATGGAAGGGGCGGCCGTCCCGATCTCTCGGGATCCCTGCCCGTGCCGCCGCCGGGCGGCACACACCCGCCGCTCACGAGCTCGGGGAGGTTGTACGCGATTCTCCCGGGCGGTTTCAGGTAGCCAGCGCAACACAACCTCCCCGAGATCGGAGAGTGCCGACGCGAATATTCTGCGGGCGCCCGGATCCGCGTCGTTCCGAATTCACTCAGGGATGACGGGCGCGGCGTTCGCTCGCCGAATGCAGAGCACCGACGGAAGCGAAGGCTGCAGCAAGTACCAGCAGCAACAGCACGACATTCAGAGTCATGGAAATGTCCTTTCACGGGCCGGGTGAAAATTACCCGGCATCGAAACAGGCGCCCCTCACTTCTATCCCATTCCCACCGAATATGCGAGTCGTTCCATTTTTCCGAACCGACTCGAATTGTTCGCTATTCGAACACCGAGAATTTCCCGCAACGTATTCGACGGGAGAATGCGCACTCCCGGACGAGTGACCTGGGCCTCATGTTCGCACGCCGACGCGAAGGACCGTCGGGACCGTTCCTAGAGTGATCGGTCGTGGCGGAGTCGAGCGGAGACCATCGGGTTGCCGAACTATCGCTGCCCACTCCCGCCCCCTTACGCACCGCTTTGCTGACGGTTCCCCGTCAGGGACGCCGGTGGCCCGGGGCCGCGCGTGCAGTCGCCACAGTCGCGGGGCCCGGTCTCGTGGGCGTCACTCTGGGATTCGGTGCCGTCTCCGCCGTCGCCACACTCGGCGCCTTCGCCGTCGTCTACGGCGAACAACGTCCCTATCGGGTACGTGCCCGGGTGGTCGCCCTCGTCGGCACGGTGCTCGTCGTGCTGGCGACGATCGGTGCCGCGGCCGGGTCGGTGGTCCACGACGCGGTGGCAGCCGGCGGGTCGGCGTGGTGGTATCTGCTGGTCGTCGCGGCGATGACCGCGACCGTCTCGGTGTGCGCGTTCGTCGTGGACGCATTGCGCATGGGTGCGCCCGGCGCCTTCCTGATGTTGCTGTCCCTCGAGATCGCCTCGGCTCTGCCCGCGTTGGGGGTGTCCGTCCCGGCGGTCGCGGTGTGGACGGCGATCGGAGCGGCGACGGCCGTCGTGATGTCCGTGTCCGGCGCCCCCTTCCGGCCACGGACCCCGGAACGCACCGCGGTGGCCGCGGCGGTCGTCGCCGTCGACGCGGTCTTCGAGGAGAACTCACCGGCGCATCGCCGTGCCGCCGTCCACGATCTGCACGTGGCCTGGCAGTGCCTGCACGACGCCGGCCTCGTCGGCTCGGGACACCCCCTGGAACGAGCATTGCACGCCGCCCACGTTCGATGTGCGGAGACACTGCACGAACGTCCGCGGGACGAAGCGGTCCCCGAGGACGACCTGCAATTGCAGCCTCCGCTGCGGCGACCCTCGGTGCGGTACCGCCTCGCGCGGGCCGCGCACCCGCGCAGTCGTTCGGCGACGATCGCGGTGCGCCTGCTCGTCGCGGGGCCGGTCGCCGGCACGACCGCGATCGCGCTGGGTGTCGGGCGCCCCGATTGGGCGGTCATCACGGCGGCGATGATCCTGCACCAGGGACCGGACCGGATCCT
This sequence comes from Rhodococcus sp. Q1, assembly GCF_004153645.1. Classification (NCBI taxonomy): domain Bacteria; kingdom Bacillati; phylum Actinomycetota; class Actinomycetes; order Mycobacteriales; family Nocardiaceae; genus Rhodococcus; species Rhodococcus sp. Q1. The sequence goes on from NZ_SDMJ01000007.1 coordinate 95,864, forward strand.
CGGCTCGTACCGGGCCGCGCACCGCTTCGTCGGCACCGTGCTCGGGCTCGTCCTGCTGGCCTGCCTGACGCCCTTCCATCCGAGCGGTGTCGCGCTCGTGGTGGTGCTGGCCGCGGCGATGGCCGGCACCGAGATGTTCCTGGTGCGGAACTACGGCCTCGCGATGGTCTTCATCACCCCGCTCGTCGTCGTTCTCGGCGGGCTGGGTACCCCCGGCGATCTGGTGACGGTCTCACGCGACCGGTTCCTCGAGACCGTCGTCGGCGTCTGTGTCGCGCTGGCGGTGATGTGGGGCGTGCTGCCCCGGGCCCACCGCCGCGTCCTCGACTTCGCCGACGGTCGCGTCCGTGACGCCGTCGCCGGGATCGCCGCGTCGACGGACGTGAAAGAACTGCCCGAACTGCGCCGCGACCTGGAGTTCGATCTGCACGCCTCCACCACCGCAGCGGTCATCGCCGCGCACACCGAGCCGGTGTGGACCCGGCAGCGCTGGACCGAGCATCGCCGGCTCCACGAGCTCGGCTACCGGATCCTGACCCTGCCGGAACGACCGGGACCCTGAAGCAGGGACCCGGTCGCTTCCGCACGAAGATGCGCCTTTCGTCAGAGCACCAACACTGCGAAGACGGTCGAGAGGATCAGCCCCGCCATCACCGGCAGGAAGCACTTGCGGGCGAGATCCAGCACCGGCACCCGGGCGAAACCGGCCACCGCGACCAGCGAGGACCAGGCGATGATGACGCCGCCGCCCGACCAGATGTTGCCCATCTGACCGATCGCCGCGAGCGTCGACGGGTCGACGTCGACGGCCGGGCCGAGAGCACCCGACAGCGCGCCGGTGAGGGGCAGTCCGCTGAATCCGGAACCGTCGAGTCCCGCGACCACTCCGATGAGCAGAATTCCGAACGAGGTGACGAAGGCGTTCTGCGGCAGATGTGCCTGCACCGAGGTCACGAGGTCGAACAGGATTGCCGGGCCTGCGGCGTCGGTGGACAGGCCGAGGATCGGGCCTGCGAACTCCGGGTTGCCGATGAAGAAGAAGCCGGCGATCGGAAGAACACAGCCCATGGCTTTGAATGCGAAGACCAGACCGTCGACGAGGTGATCCGAGGTGGTCTCGAGGAAGCTTCCCCGGTCGGTCGACGCTGCGGCAGCGAACAGGATCAGGGCTGCGATCCCGCCCACGATCGCGGCGGCCTCACCACCCTGCAGGGGCGGCACGACCTCGGTGAACTTGCCCAGCATCAGATAGACGATGAACGCGAGGTAGGCCAGCGGCACGAGCATCGCGAACGCCTTCGCGGTACCGCGACGCTCCTTCTCCGCCTCGGCGGGGTCGGCGACCGGCTCGGACGGAGCCACCAGCACCGCCGTGGCCGCCGTTGCCTGCTCGCCGCCACCACCGGGCCCGCCGGGACCGCCGGCCGGTTCGGGCCGGCGCGGAGGACGGGAGCCGCCTGCTCCACCCGAGGAGTCGTCGCCGCCACGGGTGTCACCGATGCCGCTGTCGGCTTCGGATTCCCATTCGACGAGCAGGTCGGCGGACGGTGCACGCCAGTGCCGCTTCTGGACGAAGTAGGTGATGAGCAGTGCCGTGACGCCCACGATCAGGGAGAGGACCAGTGCCTTGTCCGCGACGGAGTCGGCGTCGACGCCGGCGGCTGCCGCGGAGATACCGGGTGCGACCTTGATGATGTAGTCCGACGACAACGCCATGCCCTGACCGCAGATCGCGATGACCATGCCCACCGACAGCGGGGACATGCCGGCGCGGATCGCGACGGGGATGAGCACTGCGCCGACGAGGGGCACGGCCGGGGTGGGCCAGAAGAACAGGGAGATCACGTAGGTGACGGCGGCGAGGACGAGGAAGCTGCTGGTGCCCGCGCGCATGACGCGCCGGAACGGCGCGACCATCATCCGGTCCGCGCCGAGCTGGCGCAGCGCGCCGAGCATGGCCGTGACCATCGCGATGATGAGGAAGATGTTGAACAGTTCCTTCGCCGCGACGAGGCTCGCGTTGAAGATGGCCGACAGTCCCGTGACGATGCTGCCCGAGAACGTCAGTGCGGTCAGGAAGGTTGCGACGACTGCAGGAACGACGATGTTCTTCCGCAGGGCCATGGTGGCCAGGATGACGAGGATGCCGGCCAGGTAGACCCAGTGCGCGGCGGTGAGGTGTACGTCCAAGGCGTTTCCTTCGACAGGAGGGTGGAACGAGTCGGGCTGTGTTCGTGGACGGTGAATGGGCACTCGATGTATTGGGGGAACTTTCCGCTACCGCCCGTGCTCGGTCAACGAGAACGGTGCACAGTGACCGACACGCCAACTGTGCACTGTGTTCCACTTTTGCGATTTCGTGACGCCGAGTCGCTCGCATGTGAAAAATTGCTACGAACATGTGTCGCGAGCCCGGCGCCGGTCTCGCGATCTCGCCGAATGTGCACCCTGCCCCGGCTCGTCCGGATCCGATGTGCATCTCGACTCCGCGATGGCGATGCATCCGACGGTAGCGCAGTGCGACAGTGGTCCGACGGTACGAACCGTGCCGCGCACGTTCCCGAGGTTCCGGAGAGTTCGATGACCACTCGCACCGATACACCGGCAGCGCCGGCAACCGAAACGGATGCAGGCACCCCTACGGCCCTGTCCGCCCTGCTCGCCGGGACCCTCGTCGGGACACTGAGCAACAACATCATCAATGTCCCACTGCCACAGATTCTTTCCGACTTCGACGCAAGCCTCGACGACGGCGCGCTCCTGGCCGTCGGTTTCCTTCTCACTTTCGCTGCGGCGATGCCCCTCGCGGGGTACATCGGCGACCGATACGGCCGCCGGCGCGTCTACTGCGGCGCACTGCTCGGCACCGCGATCTGCGCGGCCGGAGCGGCGACGGCGCCGACCCTCGAGATCCTCGTGGTCTGGCGCGCCCTCGGTGGACTCGCGGCCGCCGCCTTCGCACCGGCCGTCATGGGGCTGATCGCGTGGCTGTTCGGCGCACACCGACGCGCACGCGCGGTGAGCGCGTGGGCCACCGTGAACGGACTCGGCCAGGCCGTCGGCCCCACCCTCGGCGGTTTCGTTGCGGGACAGTGGGGTTGGCGATGGGTTTTCGTCCCGATGATTCCGATTGCACTGATCGGACTCGCCGGAACGCTGCGCTGGATCCCGATCTTCCCCGGCCGCCGGATGACCCTCGACGTACCCGGCGCGATCGCACTGACACTCGGTTCCGCCGGAGTCGTGCTGGGGCTGAGCATGTTCGGACAGGCGGGGATCCCCACGTCCGCGGCAGGAATCGTGCTGGCGGTCTCGATCGTCGTACTCGTCGGTTTCGTCGGGCACTGCCTGCGCGCGACCGTACCGTTCGTCGACGTCCGGCTGCTGGTCGAGAGCCGGTTCGCGCGGAGCGCGGCCGCCGCCTTCGCGCAGATGTTCTGCCTGGGTGCGGCCCTGCTGGCCGTGCCGCTGCGGTTGCACGCGACGGGCGCGTCGACGGCTACGGCCGGGGTGATCCTGTTCGCGCTGCCCGCAGTGATGGCGGCCCTCGCCCCGGTGGTCGGCCGCACCGTCGATCGTGTCGGTGGACGACGGATGTTGCGGGCGGGACTGGTGGTGCTGCTCGTCGGTCAGGTCGCGCTCGCCGTCGTCCTCTCGGCGGACGAGCCACGCCTGTGGCTCGTCGCGACGGTCCTGGCGATCACCGGTGCCGGCATCGCCGCCGTGCAGACCCCTGCAGCGGCAGGATCGACCCGGTCACCGGCGGGTGAGCGCGGGACAGGGCTGGGCGTGTTCAACCTGATCCGTTTCGGCGGATCGGCCGTGGGGGCGGCGTGGGTGACCGTCGCGCTCGGCTCGTGGACGGTGGGCCCGCTCTTCGCGGTGTGCGCCGTGGTCGTGTGCGCGGGGTTGGCCGCCTCGTTCCTGGGGACGGATCCGGAGGACACCGAACCCGTCTCCGATTCGACAGCCCTCAGCGGTAGTTGATCTCGTTCTCGACCGAGGTGCGCAGCCGGTCGAGGAGCTCGAGCCGGACGGCGAGCCAGGCCGTGAACTGGTTCTCCGGTATCCGGACGTCCATCGCCATCGCGCGGGAGATCCGGTCGAGCTTCGACAGCATCGTGTTGCGATGAACCGACAACTCCCGCGCCGCCGCATTGACGTTCCCGCCGGCCGCGAGATAGGCCGACAACGTGTCGTAGAGGTCGGTGCCGGGCTCGAGCGCGCCGAGCACGTCGCCGACGAATCTGCGGCTCCGGTCGGTCTCGGCGACCAACTCGAGCACGCCGTAGCCCCGCAGATCGCGATACGCCACCGAACCCGACATCCCGAGCCGCTGCCCGATGCCGAGCGCCACGCGGGCCTGCCGGTAGCTCTCGCGGATCTGGTCCGCCCCGACGGCCGGAGCACCGTGGGCGACGGGTACCGGGCGCACGCGCCGGCGGGACAGATCCTGTGAGACCGCGTCGGCGTACTCGGCGATCTCGAGCTCGACATCGCGCGGGTCGCGGTAGCGCAGCGACCGCACCACGACCAGGACGTCGCCGATCACCGTGACGTACGAGCGCACCGACGGATGGGGCAGGACGCTGGCCGCGTACCGGGCCAACCGCAGCAGTCCACCGGATTCGTCGCCACCCGGACCGGCCGGGTTCTCCCCGTAGCCGGGCGCGACGAAGACCGCGAACGTCGAGGTGAGGTCGATGTCGTGGTACTCGGCGCGGGCCTGCATGTCGTGCTGGCTGGTGAAGCTGCCGTGCACCAGAGCCTGCACGAAATCGCCGCGGGCCCGTTCCTCGGCCTCGTCGACACTGCGTTGCCGCAGCATCTCCGACCCGATGATCGCCGTCGCCTGTTCGGTGACGACCGCGTGCTGGGCCAGCTCGTGCGGTCCCGGCGACGGCCCCGAGGCGAGAACGACCACCCAGCCCTCGAACCGTTTGCCGAGCCGGATGGTGCTCGCCGTGCACGTCCAGGGCGTGCCTCCGACGACCTCCTCCAGCACGCGGGTGTCGTGGTGCGCGTGACGATCCGCTGCCGTCACCGCCGACAACTTCTCGAGCAGGATCTCCGAGATCTCGTCCGCCCGGCCGGCATCCACGCCATGGAAGGCGACGGCCTGGCCACGCGCGTCGAGCGCGATCGCCGGATGCTGCGCGAGGGCGGAGACCTCCTTGACCAGCAACGTCAGTCCCGCGCCGCGGTGCAGCAGACCGGCGAGCGTCGAGTGCACGTGCGCGGAATAGCGCATGACGTGCATTTCCTGCATCAGCGACCGCTCGGCGAGCAACCTGTTGAGCGCCGCGAATCCCACGGGCAGGTCGAGTTCGATCACCACCGATCCCGGCGGCCAGGACACTCCGGCGGGCGCCGCGCCGTCGACGACCAGCGCCGCGGCGCCGCGGGCCGCAAGCGCGGACAGAGCGTGCGCGCTGTCGGCGAGCGACTCCGGCCGCATGTACACGGCGACACCGTCGAGATCGTCGAATCGGCCGATGACCTCGCCGAACGGCAGCACCCAGGTGAGCGCCCGGTCGAGATCGGCCTCCCGATCCACGACCCGGGCGCCCGCCATGAGCGGTTCGTCGAGCAGCCCTCGGACAGTCAGACGCGGGCTCGATTCCATGGGGACCTGCTTCCCTCGGGAGCATCTGCGGGCCGCGAGGGGGTGGGCCCGCCGACACCGTGGCGGTGTGCACTTTCTACACCAGTTACCAGAGTCGTGGGTCACAGACACATGTGCACTGTGTACACCGAATTCCGAAAACGACGGTGATCTTGACCGTCCCCATCGGCGCGCGGCCCTGTTAGAAATGAGCCACGCCGGACGCACCGCTTCACCACTCCGGCACCCGCCGACACTTCAGCGACGCGGCATCGGCGGGACGCATCCGGATCCCGACGCGGACCAGGAATCGTCCGACTCTCCGACCCGACCTCGAAAGTGGACACCCATGCACCGAATCCACCGCATCACCCTCGACGACGCACTCCCCCTGCTCGCCGCCGGCCGCGCGAAGGCCGAGGAGATCGGCGTGAAGCAGACCCTGTGTGTCTGCGACGAGAGCGCGAATGTCATTGCTCTGCACCGGCTTCCCGGCGCCCGCCTCACCGGCGTCGAGATCGCCATGGCGAAGGCGTTCACCGCCGCCGGGCACGAGCGCGCCACCCACCTGTTCAACGAGGGCCCCAACGGACCCGCCCTCCCCGGCAACGAAGCGTTCGGCATCAGCCACATGCTCCCCGGGAAGTTCGCGATCTTCGTCGGCGGCTTCCCCCTCGTCTACGACGGGCAGATCGTCGGCGCCGTCGGCATCAGCGGCGGCAACGGCGAGCAGGACAAGGCGGTCGGCGCCGCCATGATCGCCGAATTCGAAGCTCTGACCTCCGCGATCAACGCCTGATCGCATCCCCCGCACGACCTCCTCACCGAAAGGCATCATCATGACCGAACTGCTCGGACGCGACGAATTCCGCGCCGCACTCGAAGACGCCATCAAGGGACGCGAGGCCAAGAACGCCTCGTTCAGCAAGGCGTGGGCCGAGGGCAAGCTCGAAAAGCACCACTTCGCCCGGTGGGCCGAGAACCACTACCACTACGTCGGCCCCTTCGCCGACTACCTGGCGAACATCTACTCCAACACCCCCGATCACTTCACCGACGCCAAGGACTTCACCCTCCAGAACATGTACGAGGAGGAACTGGCCGACATCCGGCACACCGACCTGCTCATCAAGTTCGCCGAGGCGTGCGGCACCACCAAGGAGCGCGTCGAGGATCCGAACAACATGAACGCCGTGACGCGCGGCCTGCAAGCGTGGTGCTACGCGGTGTCCCAGCGCGAACACTTCGTCGTCGCCACCGCGGCGCTGGTCGTCGGCCTCGAATCGCAGGTGCCGAGCATCTACAAGAAGCAGATCGTCCCGCTGCGCGAGGTGTACGGATTCACCGAGGACGAGATCGAGTTCTTCGACCTGCACATCACCTCCGATGTGGTGCACGGTGAGCGCGGCTACCAGATCGTCCTGGACTGCGCCGACACCCCGCAGCTGCAGCAGCGCTGCCTGCAGCTCGTCCGCTGGGGAGCGGAGATGCGCTTCTCGTACACGAAGGGCCTGTACGACACGTACGTCGCTCCCGATCTGGAGCTGGCGTCCGCCTGATCCGATGTGCGGGAGCGGAAGTCGCTCGCGGCTTCCGCTCCCGATGTCGCACACGAGCGAAGGAGAAGCATGTCCACCGAAATCATGGGCAGCGGGACCACCGGCACCGATGCCGCAACGGAGTCCCCGGCCTGGGTCGCCGTCGCCACGGTGAAAGAGGTGACCCGCCGCCGCAAACTCCGCGTGGAGGTCGCCGGCCTCGCGATCGCACTGTTCCATGCGAACGACCGCATCTACGCCTTCGCCGACCTGTGCATCCACCAGGACCGCTCGCTCGTGAAGGGCACGCTCCTGCACGGCCGGGTCATCTGCCCGGGCCACCAGTGGCGCTTCGATCTCGAGACCGGATACGAAGAGGACCAGGACCTCTGCCAGCCGGTCTATCCCGTCCTCGTGCGCGACGAGACCGTCCTCGTCGACCCCACCCCGCGTCCGGCACCGGCCGCATCCGGAAAGGAGTGCACGGCATGACCGTTCGCACCGTAGTCACCGTGGGCGCCGGCCAGGTCGCCGCCGTCGCCGCACGCACCCTGCGTCGCCGCGGCTTCGACGGACGGATCGTGCTGCTCGGCGACGAGCAGCACGCCCCCTACCAGCGTCCGCCCCTGTCGAAGGAATTCCTCGCGGGCCGTGAAGGAGTCGACTCCCTCGCGCTGCTGACCCGGAAATGGCTCGACGCCAACGACATCGACATCCGCACGGGCGTGTCGGTGCAGCGCATCGACACCGCGACCCGCACCGTCGAGTTCGACGGCGGCGAGATCGCCGCCGACGCGATCGTTCTCGCGACGGGCGGACGCCCCCGCACCCTCACCACCACCGGATCCCGTCCCGATCTCGTCCACTACCTGCGCACTGTCGACGACGCGACCGCCCTCGCGGCACGCCTGACCCCGGGGTCGAGTCTCGCAATCGTCGGTGGCGGCTTCATCGGACTCGAGATCGCCGCGACGGCACGATCTCTCGGCGTGACGGTGACGGTCCTCGAACAGGCCGAACACCTGCTCGGAGGCATTCTCGGCGAGCGGGTCGGCGGCCACTGCGCCGATCTGCACCGCCGCAACGGCGTCGACCTGCGCACCGGCACGGGTGTCGCCTCGGTGACCACCTCCGACAGCGGCGTACGGATCGAGACCACCACCGGTGGGATCGTCGAGGCCGACGCCGTGGTGGTCGGTATCGGCATCGTGCCCAACACCGACATCGCGGCGGCGAGCGGACTGACCGTCGACGGTGGGGTCGTGGTCGACGCCACCGGACGCACCTCGGTCGAGAACATCTACGCGGCAGGCGATGTCGCGAAGCGCTTCTCACCGCGGGAAGGCCGGCACATCCGCGTCGAGCACTTCGACAACGCGAACCGGCAGGCCGCGGTGGTCGCCGACACGATCGCCGGACGGCAGTCGCTCTCCGACGACCCGCACTGGTTCTGGTCGGATCAATACGACACCAACATCCAGTTCGCCGGATCGGCTTCCGGAACAACCGAACTCGTCGTCCGAGGTGATGCCGGCAGCGGAGAGTTCTCCGTCTTCTATCTCGCGGGAGACGTATTGACCGCCGCCTTCGCGATGGACCGCGGCGAGGACATCATGGCGGCCCGCGAACTCGTCGGACGCCGAGTGGACGCGGCGCTGCTCGCCGACGAGGACACCGATCTGTGGGAGATGTACGAGGAGGTCGAGCCCGCATGACGATCACCGGCCTGAACCACATCGACGGCAACTGGGTACCGGCGGCCTCCGGAGCGGTCTTCGAACGCCGCAACCCGGCCGACGAGACCGATCTGATCGGCACCTTCCCGGATTCCGACAGCGTCGACGTCCGCAACGCCGTCGGCGCACTCGACAAGGCCGCGCCCGAATGGGCCGCCACCCCGCCGGAACGCCGCGCCGCGATCCTCGAAGCGGCCGCCGACCACCTCGCCGCGCGCTCGGCCGAACTCGTCGACGAACTGATCCGCGAGGAGGGCAAGACCCGCACCGAAGCGTCGATGGAGGTGAGCCGCACCCCCATGAACCTGCGCTTCTACGCGGGTGAAGCGCTGCGCGCCACCGGTGCGACCTTCCCGGCCCCCGGATCCACGACGATCTACACCGTGCGCGAACCGATCGGGATCGTCGGTGCCATCACACCGTGGAACTTCCCGCTCAACATCCCCTCCCGCAAGCTCGGGCCGGCGCTCGCCGCCGGCAACACGGTGCTGTTCAAGCCGTCCGAGATCACCCCGCTGATGGGGCAGCGACTCGTCGAGGCCCTGCTCGCCGGTGGTCTGCCGCCCGGCGCAATCGCACTCGTCCAGGGCGACGGCAAGGCAGGCGCGGCCGTGTCCGGCGACGAACGGGTCGCGGCCGTGACCTTCACCGGCTCCACCGAGGTCGGACGCGCCATCCACCGCAGCGTCGGCCCCGACCGGCGCGTGCAGCTGGAGATGGGCGGCAAGAACCCCGTCGTCGTGCTGGCCGACGCCGACCTCGACGCCGCAGCCGCACTGATCGTCAAGGGCGCCTTCGGATTGTCGGGCCAGGCGTGCACCGGCACCAGCCGTGTCGTCGCCGTCGACGCAATCCACGACGAGTTGCTCGAGAAGGTCGCCGAACGCACCCGCGCCCTGCGGGTGGGACCGGGTTCGGGTGCCGCCGTCGACCTCGGCCCGCTCGCGAGTCGCGGTCAGCTCGACAAGTTCCTCGAGTACGTCACCATCGGCACGGACGAAGGCGCACGGCTCGTGTGCGGTGGCGCGCGATGCGACGACGATGCGCTGCGAGACGGATTCTTCGTGCGGCCCACAGTGTTCGCGGACACCGCACCGGGGATGCGCCTGCTCACCGACGAGATCTTCGGACCCGTGCTGGCCTTCCAGCGCGCCGGTTCCTTCGACGAAGCCCTCGTCCTGGCGAACGACACCGCCTTCGGGCTCAGCGCCTCCGTCGTCACCCGGAGCCTCTCGGACGCCCAGCGATTCGTCGCCGGATCGAGGACCGGACTCGTGAAGGTCAACCAGCCCACCACGGGAATGGCCATGAACGCACCGTTCGGCGGTTACAAGCAGTCGAGCACGCAGACCTTCAAGGAACAGGCCGGCCCCACGCTCATGCAGTTCTACCAATCCGAGAAGACCGTCTACCTCGCCCCCGACGCCTGACCGGCGAACACCCCTACACATGCCTGGAGGAAAGACCATGGAGTTCAAACGAGTGGCCCGATCCGGGCAGGTGCCCGAAGGCATCGTCCGCCGGTTCTACGCCGACGACTACGAGTTCGCCGTCTCCCGGCTCGACGGCAAGGCGTACGCGACATCCAACTACTGCTCGCATCTCGACTGCCTGCTCTCGTCCGGCAAGCTCGTCCAGGACGGCATCGGGTGCTCCTGCCACGGAAGCGCGTTCGACCTCGCAACCGGTGAGCCGATCTGCCCTCCGGCCACCGAGCCGATCAAGACCTATCCGTGCGAGGAGCGCGACGGGGAGATCTTCGTCGGGATCGACCCCGCCGAGCCGCCGGAAGGACCGCGCCGACGCAGGATGCGGTCGGCATGACCCGGCGCGCTGTACGACCGGCGACGCTCGCTACCGGGGGCATGGTCGCGTCGAGTCATCCGCTCGCGAGTCGGGCCGGGGTCCGCGTGCTCGAAGACGGTGGTAACGCCGTCGACGCGGCCCTGGCGATGGCGGCGGTCACGTGGCTGACCCTGCCCGGGCAATGCGGCATCGGTGGCGACGCCTTCGCCGTGGTGCGCGAACCGGACGGATCGGTGTGGACGGTCAACGGCAGTGGTTACGGACCCGACGGCGGCACACCGGATTTCTACCGGGAACACGGACTCGGCGCGATCCCGCTCGACGGGGCGCTCGCCGTCGCCGTGCCCGGTGCGCCCGCCGCGCTGGCCGCACTGCACCGGCGGGGAGCGAGCAGGTCGCTGCCCGAACTGTGGGCACCGGCCGCCCGTCTCGCCGGAAGCGGCCTGCCCTGCTCGGCGAAGACCCGGACCGATGTGCAGACCGCTCTCCATGCGATCCGCGGCGACGCCGGACTCACCTCGGTGTACACCCCGGGCGACCGTTTCCCGCGCGTCGGCGACATACTGCCGCAACCGGATCTGGCCCGCACCATCCGTGCTCTCGCCGACGATCCGGGATCGTTCTACACCGGCGCGCTCGCCGAACGCTGTATGGCTACGCTGCAGGGGGGCGGAGCACCGTTCACCGGCGACGAATGGCAGGCCGGGGCGACAGTGGACGCGGAAGCACCGCTCACCGCCACCTATGCGGGGCACGTCGTGCACCAGACCCCGCTCCCGACGCCGGGATGGATGGTGCTGCACCAGGCCGCCCTGTGCGACGGCGCACTCGGCACGCATCCCGTGCTCGGGGCGGCATCGATCGACCGGATGGCCCGCGCGGCCACCCTCGCCTTCGAGGACAGACTCCGCTGGTGTTCGTCGGACAACGACGGGGTCGCGCGGGTGCTCGACCCCGCGAATATCGCAGCGGGTCGCGCACGGATCGACGAGCGTGCACCGGCCGGGGCGTTCGCGGTCGCCGCCGGGGACACGACGTCGTTCGTCGCCGTGGACGCCGACGGGCGGGCGGTGTCGTTCATCCATTCGCTGGCGTTCACCTTCGGCGCGAAACTCACCGTGCCCGGCACCGGCATCGTGCTCAACAACCGGCTCGGTCGCGGTGCCTACCTGATCGACGGTCACCCCAACGAGGTTGCACCGCGCCGCAAGCCCCTGCACACACTCAACGCGTGGATCGTCACCGACTCGGCGGGCGAGCTGCGGCACGTCGGCAACACCCCCGGCGGCGACGGTCAGGTGCAGTGGAACATGCAGTTGCTGTCGCACCTGCTCGATCACGGTCTCGATCCCCAGGAGGCGGTCTCGGCGCCGCGCTTCACCGTCTTCCCCGGATCGGACGCCGACGTGCTCGGCGAACCGACCGCGTTGCGGATCGAAGGCGACGTCGCCGACGGTGTGTGCGACGAACTGCGCCGGCTCGGTCACCGGGTGGAGATGCTCGAACCACTGGGCGCCGACGGAAGCGCACAGGTGATCTCGATCGACGACCGCGGAGTGCTGTCCGGCGGCAGCGATCCACGACAGGAGGGGGTGGCGCTCGGTGTCCTCTGACAGTGCTCCGCAACGGGTGTCCTCTGGCAGTGCTCCGCAACGGGTGTCCTCTGACAGTGCTCCGCAACGGGTGTCCTCTGACAGTGCTCCGCAACGGGTGTCCTCTGATATTGCTGCTGTCGCACCGCGTCCGCAGGGCCGGTACGTCCCCGCCGTACTGGCCGGCGACACCGTCCGCACGGCGGGCATGACGCCCCGGCGCGACGGCGAACTGATACTCACCGGGCGGGTCGGCGCGGAGGTCACCGTCGACGAGGCACGTGCCGCCGCGATCGTCGCGGTGGGCAACGCGCTGGCGGCGATCCGTGCGGCGCTGCCGGAGGGCACACCGTTCCGGCCGGTCGAGATGGTCGTCTACGTCGCGACCGCGCCCGGGTTCACCGACCTGTCGGTGGTCGCGGACGGCGCGTCGAACGTGATCGAACGCGAACTCGGTGTCGCCGCACTACCGGCACGCACCGCCGTCGGCGTCCACACCCTGCCCGGTGGAGCGCCGCTCGAGATCGCACTGACCGCCGTGTGCGGATAGACGGAGGCCACAACCGGGAAACGAAGCTCACAACCCCGGTGGTCGGCCATCAGGGTTGCGAGCCTCGACTGTGGGTGGTCCACCTCGGCGACGAGCGCTCACCTCTTCGCGCCGATGTCCTCGAGTTCGGCTGCGAGATCGACACTCTCGGACGGTCGCTGCCACCGATACACTCCCCCGCCCTGGGCGTAGGAGAGGTGACCGCCGAGCGCGCCGCCGACACTTACGGCGCCGAGACCGACCAGGGTCCACACCGTCCCCGTCCGGTCGTGCCGCGCGCGACGCGCGCGATAGGACGTCGCCATGCAGATCGCCCCGATCGCATTGGACACAGCATGCACCGCGCCGACCCTGCGCTGGGGAACATCGAGGGTGGAGAAGTCGGCGTATCCGGTGATCACGGTCGGAACGGCCGCGGCCAGTCCGAGGGCGACGAGTTTCCGGGACGCGTCCCGCTGACCGGACAGCGCATCCAACACGGCAGCGGAGATCCACGATCCGATCGGGACGGTGACGAGGAGGGGATGGACGGGGTGTCCGAGCCAGGAACCTCGGAGCAGGTCGTCGACGACGGAACCGTCGAGGACTCGCCGTATGCGCTGCGCGATGCGCTCGGCGGGCCGATCCACAGCGTCGAAGGATTCGACGGTGCGCAGGAGTTCGTGCAGGTTCATGATGGGGCGATACCCGCCGGCAGCAGATACGAATCGCCGGGTGACCGCGATGCGACGGCACCCTTCGATCGCCGGCCATGACGAGAGCGGCATTCGTATTTCTGTCGTATCCCGAGGGCACCATGCGGCCGTGACCGAAAAGACCGTCGGGCTTCCCGAGGACTATCCGCAATTCCTGGACGAACTCGAAGCACAGGTTCGTCGAGCGCGTCTACGGGCTACACGCGCCGCGAATACCGAACTGCTGATCCTGTATTGGACGCTCGGGCACTCCCTTCTCGAGCGTCAACGTGTACACGGCTGGGGATCGAAGGTCGTCGACCAACTGGCCAGGGACCTGCGCTCCGAGTTTCCACACATGCGCGGTCTCTCGCGCCGCAATCTCTTCTACATGCGGTCCTTCGCGGACGCCTGGCCCCAGGAAACAGTGCAACAGCCTGTTGCACAATTGCCATGGGGACATGTGACGGTCCTTCTCGACAAGCTCGACAACCGAGAGCTTCGCGACTGGTACGCAGCTCGCGCAGCAGAACACGGGTGGTCGCGTCACGTTCTGGCCCATCAGATCGCCGGGCAGTTACATCGCCGTGTAGGTGCCGCACCGTCGAATTTTCCGGACCATCTTCCTCCACAGGACTCCGACCTCGCACAGCAACTCGTCCGCGACCCGTACATCTTCGATTTCCTCGATCTCGACGAGCGGGCCGCGGAACGAGAACTCGAAGCGGCACTGATGACACGTCTCGAACAGGTACTCCTCGAACTGGGGCACGGGTTCGCGTTCGTCGGCCGCCAGTACCACTTCACCGTCGACCACGACGACTTCTACATCGACCTGCTCTTCTTCAACTGGATTCAGTCGCGCTTCGTGGTGGTCGAGCCGAAGATCGGCCGGTTCGAGCCCATCCGCGAACTCGTGCCTACCGACAGCGAGTTCGCCGACGCGGTCGATGCGACCTGGGACAAGCTCACGCCGGACCGCACCGACGGAGACGATCCGCAGAGCTGACACCGTTCGTCGGCAGCTCCGGACGCGGTACGACTATTTCTCGTCGAGCGGTTTCGCTCCCAGTACGTCCTTGAGCAGTTCGATGGCGACTTCCTCCGGATCGCGACGCGTCGACGGATCGCCGGGTGTGGCGGCCTCGGCGAACATCTCCTCGACGTCCGCCTCCGTCATCTGCGACGGGTCGGGCGGCGGCGCGTCGTAGCCCGGCCCCGGATCGTCGGGGAGATCGGGGGCTTCGGGCGGCGGGATGTCGTCGATGTTCTCGACGGACGGACGTGTGAAGGTCGGGGCTGCGGAAGCGGAAGCGGTGGCCACCGGCCGCTGCGGTGCGGCGGAGGCTTCGGCGGGCACAGCCGGCGCGGCGTTCTTCGCCTGACTCGGCCGGGAGAAACGGGGCTGACCTGCGGGGCGCGAATTCTTCTCGGGCGCCTGGGTTCTGACGGGCGCCTCCGCAGCCGAACCGTGTACGCAGGTGACCTCGAACTCCCCACCGAAGACCTCGTGCAGCGCATCGGCGATGACTGCAGCGTTGCGCGGGTCGGCGAGTCGCTTCGCGAGCGGAGCGGAGTCGTGCACGAGCACGACGCGCGTGCCGTCGACCGAGCGCACGGTGGCGCCCGAGAGCATCACCTCGACGGTGCGGCTCCGTTCGCGGACCTTCGCGCGCACCTCCGACCACACGCCCCGCATCTGGGCTGCATCGGGACCGCTGGTCGCGCGGACAGGTTCGGGCTCGGGTTCGGGAGCAACCGGCTCCTCGATCTCGGGTGCAGGCGCGGGCGCGGGCGACGGAATCTCCTGCCCGACACCCTCGTCGGGCACACTCTGCGGCTGCGACACCTCCGGAACGACGGGAGGCGGCACCGCAGCGGGAGGCGGCGTCGGGGCAGATACCGACTGGGCCGGTTCAGGCTGCATCGGTGCCTGCGGGGCGGGGGCCTGCTGGACAGGGGTCTGCTGGACAGGGGTCTGCTGGACAGAGGCTTCCGGTTGCGGCCGAGTGGCCTCGCGAGGCGGCGCGGCAGGCGGCACCTCGCTCACCCGGCGCTGGGAGGGTCGCTGGAAACGCGCTGCGGGCTCGTCGGGCGAGAGGGGCGGTGTGGCAGGGGCGGACACGGGCCTCGGTGCAGCATCTCCGGCCGGAGGCGCGACGATACCCTGTTCGAGACGTTCGATCCGTTGCAGCACAGCGGTTTCCGCATCGGATGCCGCGGGGAGCAGCATGCGCGCACACATCACCTCGAGCAGCAGTCGCGGCGACGTCGCCCCACGCATCTCGCCGAGCCCGGCGTGCACGATCTCGGCGTAGCGCGTGAGGGTGGCCGGACCCAGACGGGTCGCTTCGTCGCGCATCCGCTCGAGGACGTCGCCGGGTGCGTCGACGAGCCCACGCTCGGCGGCATCGGGCACCGACTTCATGAGAATGAGGTCGCGGAGGCGTTCGAGCAGGTCGACGGCGAAGCGACGCGGGTCGTGTCCGGCGTCCATGACCTTCTCGACGGTGCCGAACAGCCCCGCGCCGTCACCGGCCGCGAGCGAATCGACGGCCTCGTCGATGAGCGCGACGTCGGTGACGCCGAGCAGCGACAGGGCGCGGTCGTAGGTGACGCCTTCGGGTCCGGCGCCGGCGAGGAGCTGGTCCATCACCGACAGCGAGTCGCGGGGGGATCCGCCACCGGCGCGGATGACCAGCGGGTAGACCGCATCCTCGACCGGAATGTTCTCCTGGCCGCAGATCTGTTCGAGCAGCCCCCGCATCGCGGTGGGGGCGAGCAGCCGGAACGGGTAGTGGTGCGTGCGCGACCGGATGGTCGGCAGCACTTTCTCGGGCTCGGTGGTCGCGAAGACGAAGATCAGGTGCTCCGGCGGCTCTTCCACGATCTTGAGCAGGGCATTGAAGCCCTGCGTGGTGACCATGTGCGCCTCGTCGATGATGAAGATGCGGTAGCGCGACTCGGCGGGAGCGTAGAAGGCGCGGTCGCGGAGTTCGCGGGTGTCGTCGACACCGCCGTGGCTCGCGGCATCGAGTTCGGTGACGTCGAGATTGCCGCCGCCACCCGGCCCGAGCGACACGCACGACCGGCACGTACCGCAGGGCGTCGAGGTGGGGCCCGTCTCGCAGTTGAGCGAGCGGGCGAGGATACGGGCCGAGGACGTCTTGCCGCATCCACGAGGACCCGAGAACAGGTAGGCGTGGTTGATGCGGCCTGTGTCGAGCGCCGTGCTGATGGGCACGGTGACGTGCTCCTGCCCCACCACCTCCGCGAAGGTCGCAGGTCGATACTTCCGGTACAGAGCCACGCGCCGAGCGTACCGGCGGCGGCCGACACGCACGGAGGTCGGTCCGCCGCCCTCTGTGGCCGAGACCACTCCTGCGTCGGGCGTATACCGAGATCCATCGCGCCTGACGCCCCGGCCCGGGCACGATCCACCCTGACGATCCCCGAGCTCGAGGACGAAGGAGTCGTCACGGTCGAGAAGGAGGGCGGGCTCAGCCGCGAGCGAAGAGGCGGATGCGCTGCTCGCGGCTGCGCTCGAGATGAGCACGCATGTGCTCACGGGCCGCGGACTCGTTCCGCGCCCGCAACGCGCCGAGGATCTGCGCGTGCTCCCGGTTGAGCAGATCGGGTTCGCCGTAGTTGGACGGCGGCCCGGAGTCGTAGATCCGCAGCTGGGTGGTCAGTCGCACGAGCAACGTCGTGATCGTCGTGTTGTGCGCGGCCTGCCACAGCGCCTCGTGGAACCGGAAGTTCCCGATGCGCACCGCGGCATCGTCGGTGGCGGAGCAGCACGAATCGTGCAGCCGCTCGAGCCGGGCCATGTCGAGATCGGTGTGCCGGACCGCCGCGGCGCCGGCCGCCTCGGATTCGAGCGCGACGCGCGCCGCATAGATCTCGATGACGTCCTCGGGAGTACCGGAACGCACCCGGAAGCCGCGGCTCGCCCGTTCGAGCAGACCGTCGTGCGCGAGCCAGTTGAGCGCCTCGCGGATGGGGGTGCGGGAGGCCCCGTAGGTCTCGCTGAGCTGGGTCTCGTGCAGAGCGGCGCCGCGCGGGAACTTCCCGGCGAGGATGTCCGAGCGCAGGCGCAGGTACTGCCTGGAGGTCTGGTCGTCGCGCCCGGTGGGCGGTTCGACGAGAAGTGAGCTCTCCAGCTCGGCCGTCGCGTCCTGCTCGGTCATCTACACCCTCCGTAGGCATGCCGGTTACGTGCGCCGATTATGCCACTGTCAACGTGCGAATACTTGCGTATACGCTATCCGTCGTTTAGCGTCGGTCGGGCGAACACGACGAGAGGACCGAACGCGTGACCCAGGCGAGTTTTCGAGACGAGCAGGTGCTGATCAGCGCCGACGAGCTCTCGAACGATCCCGGTGCATACACCGTCCTGCACGCCACGGTCACCTTTCCGAAGCCCCGATTCGACGGCGACTACCGGCCGGAATCCGGCTACGCGACCTGGCGCGCCGCACACATCCCCGGGTCCCTGCACGCCGACCTGCTCGGTGGATTCAGCGCCCCGGACCCCGACCTGCACTTCACCCGTCCCACTCCGGACGCCCTCGCGGCAGCCCTGGCCGAACTCGGCGTGGCCCCCGAGGCCGACCTCGTCGTCTACGACGACGGTGGCATGACCTGGGCGTCCCGGCTGTGGTGGATGCTGCGCAACATCGGCGTCTCCGCCCGCGTCCTCGACGGCGGCTTCGCCCGCTGGACCGCACTCGACCTGCCTGTGGAGGCCGGCGACGCCGCCGAACGCCACCCCGCCACGCCTCGGACCGCGCGGACCGACCGCGGCCTGTGGCGCGACCGCGACGACGTGCTCGCCGTGGTGTCCGGCGACGCACCGGGCACCCTCGTCTGCGCGCTCGACGCCGCGCAGTTCGCGGGCACCGCCACCACCCGTTACGCACGCCGCGGGCACATCGACGGGAGCCGGAACCTGCCGGCCAAGAGCCTGCTCACCGACGGGATCCTGCGGAGCACCGATCGGATCGGCGAGCTGACCGAGCAGGTGCTCACCGACACGTCCCGGCCGCTGATCCTGTACTGCGGTGGCGGCGTCTCGGCCTGCCTGCTGGCGCTCGCCCTGGTACGGACGGGACACGACGACGTCGCCGTCTACGACGGCTCGCTCGAGGAGTGGACGGCCGACCCCGCCCTCCCCATGCGGACCCTCGGAGAAGAGAAGGGCGGCGCATGATGCGATGTCCGCGATCCTGACCGCTTCGTCCTCTCCCCTCCCCCGACAGGATCTTCCGTGACCACGATCCCCACCATCGACGATCTCGCCGCCACCCTCGACGCTCTGCGCGCGCGGACTCCGCTCGTACACTCGCTGACCAACATCGTCTCGGCCAACTTCCTCACCAACGTGCTGCTCGCCGCGGGCGCCAGCAACGCGCACATCGACAATGCCCATGAGGCAGGCGATTTTGCACGCATCGCCGGTGGAGTGCTCGTCAACCTCGGCACGCCCTTCGACGAGACCTCGGTGGCCTTCACCCGCGCGGCCGAGGCGGCGCACGAAGCCGGCACCCCCTGGGTCCTCGACCCCGTCGGTGTGGGCGGACTCGCGTGGCGCACCTCGCTCGCCGCCGACCTGCTGAAGTTCCGTCCCACCGCGATCCGCGGCAACGCCTCCGAGATCATCGCGCTGGCCGGTCTGGGTGGCGACACGCGCGGCGTCGACAGCGCCGACGAGGCCGCTGCCGCCGTGCCCGCCGCCCTGACCCTGCTCGATCACGCCGACGCCGTGTCGGCCTCCGGTCCCGTCGACCATCTCGTCGGCCGCGACCGCGAAGGCTCGATCGTCGGGCTACGCATCGCCGGCGGCAGCGCGATGCTGCCGCGCGTGACCTCCACGGGATGCTCTCTCGGTGGTCTCGTCGCCGCCTACCTCGCGGTCGCGGAGACCCCGCTCGCCGGCCTCGCGGCAGCACACACGCACGTCGCGGTGGCTTCCGAGATCGCCGAGGGGAACTCCACCGGCCCAGGCTCGTTCGCCGTCGCCTACCTCGACGCCCTGTTCACCGTGGACGCCGACACGGTGCGCGCCCGCGCCCGCGTCGAGCCGTTCGAACTCCCCTCGAAGGACACGAAGTAATGCCTGTCAATACCTTCTGGTATCTCACCCAGGCCGACGGCGACTACCCCTGGAGCCCCGGCGGGTTGTACCCGGTGGACGGGCAGCGGCAGATCGAACTCGCGAAGACCATCGACGACGGCGGCTTCGAGGGCGCGCTCGTCGCCACCTGGCCGAACGATCCGTTCATCTCGGCGACGTGGGCGGCCGCGCACACCAGCCGGATGAAGTTCCTCGTCGCGATCTACGCGAACATGATGCCCGCGCGACTGCTCGCCGAGAAGGCCCTGACCTTCGACGCGTTCAGCGGTGGCCGCCTGATGATCAACTCGGTCAACGGCCGGGAGAACATCCTCACCAAGTACGACATGAACGTCGAGCACGACCGGCGGTACGAGCTCGGCGAGAAGTACTGGGACGAATTCCGCCGGATCTACGCCGAGGGCACCGAGTCGAACTTCCCGAACACCCCGTTGCGTATCGACGCGCCGGCCGACCGTTCGGTGCCACTGTGGGGCACGGGCGACTCCCCCGCCGGCCTGCAGAACGCCGGCAAGATCCTCGACGCCTATCTGATCATGCTGCGTGAGACCTCGTTCGTCACGCAGAAGTTCACCGCTGCCCGCGAATCCGCTGCTGCGGAGGGACGCGAGTACACCGACTTCGGCGCACTGTCCGGTGTGATCGTGCGCCCGAGCCGGGACGAAGCGATCGAGCGGTTCCGGTCGCTGTTCGAGAAGGCCGGCATCGAGCAGATCCAGGACGTGCTCGACAAGGCGGTCCGCCGCCGCACCCACGGCAAGCAGGACCTGAAGACCTTCACCGCGCGCGACGCGCAGCGGCAGGGCTGGGTCGACTCCATCAACGCCGGCACGCTGCCCGAACCCGAGGACCTGTATCTCGGCGACGGCCTCTACGCGGGCATCACCGCGTGGTCACCGCTGGACATCTTTGCCACGGGTTCGTCGGCGGTCTACTACGTCGGCGACCCGGACGAGATCACCGGCCACGTGCGCACCCTGCGCGACGCGACCGGACCGACCTCCCTGATCCTCGCCGGATGGCCGCTCATCGACGAAGCGAAGAACGTTGCGGAGCACCTGATTCCGCGTTTCGAGAAGCTCTGACGGTAACGCCGGCGGGATCGGTCAGGGGGTGTCGACGAGACGGAACCCCGACCCGATCCCGTCGCGCGCGTCGATCTCGGCGAGGATCCGGTCGGCCCGCTGGTAGGCGGCGAATCTCGTATCGGGAACCTGCCGGTCGCCGGAGACCCGGGTCGGCGGGAACCGGTATCCCACGGACAGTCCCAGCCACTCACCCGTCTCGGCACGTACGAGCGGACCCCCGGAGTCGCCCGGTCGCATGAGCAACGGCGACGACATCAGGTTCTCGTCCACCCGCACCTCGCCGGTCGCGCAGGCCACCGACGTGCTTCGCCCTGCCGCGCAGTGTGTCCCGACCGGCAGCTCGCCCTCGTCGAACGCCGCCACCGACTCGAGCACCACACGTTCTCCGCGGTCGTTCGGCGCCGACGTGTTCGACCCCCGTACGCGGGTCTCGTCGAGGACGACCACCGCGTAGTCGGCGATCTCGTCGGTGGGGAATCCGAGCGGATCGATCGAACCCGTACTCGCGACATCCGTTTCGGCACCGATGGCACCTCGATGCTGTTCGTCGACCTTCCAGATCGGCGACGATCCCGTTCGATAGCAGTGCCCCGCCGTGATGGCGACCAGACGACCCGCGTCGTCGTGCCCGACCGCCGCGACCGAACACCAGCCCGGTGTCGGCTCCGGCGAGAACGAGATCCCGTCGCCGGGCCGGAGGACGACCCGGTCGTCTCCCCCGCCCGCCGAAGCCACGCCCGACGCTCCGGAAGCGAATGCGGCAGCGGCACAACATACTGTGAATGCGCGTCTCACGACTTCTTCGCAGCCTTCATCGACTTCTTGAACTCGCGCACCTCACGCAACGACTGCTCGTCGACGACGTCGGCGATCGACCGGCGCGCGCCCTCGTGCCCGTAGTCGCCGGCAGCTTCCCGCCACCCTTCGGGCCGCACGCCGATCTGCTTGCCGAGCAGTGCCAGGAAGATGCGTGCCTTCTGGTCGCCGTAACCCGGCAGCTTCTTCAGCCTCCGCAGAACTTCCTTGCCGTCCGGGTGGCCGGACGTCCACAATGCTGCGGCGTCGCCGTCGTAGTCCTCGACGATCGCCGCGCACAGCGCCTGGATCCGCTGACCCATCGACGTGGGGAACCGGTGTACGGCCGGTTGCTGCGCACACACCGCGACGAACTCGTCGGGATCCGTCGACGCGATGCGGTGCACGTCGAGACCACCGAGACGGTCGGCGAGCTTCTTCGGTCCCGCGAACGCGACCTCCATCGGCACCTGCTGGTCGAGCAGCATGCCGATGAGAAGGGCCAGCGGATCCTCGGCCAGCAGTGCGTCGGCGTCGGGATCTCCGACCAGGTTCAGCGTCGATGACATGACGACGATCATGCCCTGCGCGTCAGGGCCGGCGCCACACGACCACCGCGATCACGATGCCCAGGGTGAGGGCGATCGATGTGGTCAGCGCATGCAACCAGTGCGGGAAGAGAGTCGGTTGCGACGTTGCCGGAACGGCGGCCAGCGCAGCGAACAACGCCACGACGGCGATGACCGACGCGGCCGCGGACCACCCCTGGGCGAGGCGGGTGTGCCTCGCCCCGCGCAGCTCCGCACTGTGCAGCAACGCGTGCTCGACGACTTCCACGATCTCGGACAGCTCCGCGTCGAGTTCCGCCATCTCGGCGGCGACCCGGCCGGCCATGAGGGCGCGCAGCTGGGTGGGGTGCGTCCACGAGTGGAACCGGTCGTCGTGGAGCGATTCCTTGCGCAGGAGAAGGCGGTCCATCCGGCGGGCCTGCATGATCGCGATGTCGTCGAGAACGGTGGCCAGCCGATCCCCGCGGAGCCCGTCGGGGTGGCGCAGACGGTCCATGATCGTCCAGTAATCGGCCGAGGCCCGCGCTCGCACCGCCACCCACGGGATGAGCCCGTAGATCATCTCGCGAGTGCCGTGCCCGACATAGTCGCTGCCGAGAGAGGTGGCCTCGAGGTCGAACAGCACCGCACCGGAATCCTCCCGCACCGCGAGGGCGGCGCCCGGCTGAACGGGCCGGTCCACCAGCGGCACGCGGTCCCATCCCCACAGCACACCCCAGGACCGTGCCGCGGCGCGGGCCTCCGGACCGATACGCGGTCCGTCGACGAGAGAACGGACGCGCTCGCCACCGCTGGAGAGCACTTCCACGACCATCCCCTCGACGACCTCCCGATCACCTACTCCCCGGTGGCGGTGGACGACGAGTTCGTGGAGGGGACGGAACGTCGTCGGCGCGCACAACCGCCTGTTCAGACCCGGGAACACATCGTTCAGGCAATCGTCGGCCGTCAGCTCGAAGGGTGCGAGGAACTCGCCGAGCACGGGACGCAGACCGGCTCCGTCGCGGTCCTGCAGCGGGTCGCTCCGCCAGTCGATCAGCGGGGAGCCGTTGTCCGTCAGCGATTCCAGCGCCAGCACGAGGCCGTGACCCGGAACGTCCCACAGCGACACGCACGTCGCGGGGTGACCCACATACGGCCGGGTCGCATCCGGGGCCTCCCGCAGCGAACCCGTCGACGCGCCGAACGAGACGACCGGCCGTGCCGGGTCGACGATGTGCCGGAAGGCGAGCAGGCACGGCGGACGCACACCGTGGTCGGTATCGGGGTGATCGGCGATGCGTGCGGGAAGGAAGGGCTCCATCTTCTCGACGGGCGGAACTCGCGGCGGCGTCTCGGGCGCCGCCTCGATGTCGAGCGCCAGGAGGAACACCTTCAGTACGCCGACACACCCCGTGACAGATCCGACGGCCGATACGCCGACTCCGGAATCCACGAGCGCGCGGTTTTCCATCACACTCACCACTTCCGAACCCGCCGCACGGTATGCGGCGACCCTGACCCGCGAGTATGTCAGGTCGGGAGGGGAAAGCAAGTCGGTGTGACGCCGGGTCCCGAAAACGCTCCGAACAGGGTGGTTCGGGGTTGTCCACCGCCCATCCACGTGTTGTCCACAACTTTATCCACAGGCTGGGAACAAACTCACAGACTCTGCAGCCGGGGAGGTACGCAACACAGAAAAGAGGCTCGCAACACCGGCAGTCACTGCTGGTGTTGCGAGCCTCGTCCTCGCGTTGCGGGCCTGTCGGCGCACTACTTACCGGCGAGCGCCTTCTCTGCTGCGGCGAGCAGCACGCAGGTCGCGACACCGTCCATGGCCTTCTCCAGCTCACCGAGCGAAGGGAAGCTCGGCGCGAGACGGATGTTCTTGTTCTCGGGGTCCTTCTTGTACGGGAACGCCGAGCCGGCACCCGTCAGCGCGATCCCCGCTTCCTTCGCCAGGGCGATGACACGGGCTGCCGTGCCCTCGACGACGTCGAGGCTGATGAAGTATCCACCCTCGGGCTCGGTCCACGACGCGACCTTCGACGCACCCAGGCGTTCCTCCAGGACGCGGCGGACCAGCGCGAACTTCGGCGCGAGGATCTCGCGGTGCTTCGCCATGTGTGCGCGCACACCCTCGGCGTCGCGGAAGAAGCGCAGGTGGCGCAGCTGGTTGACCTTGTCGGGGCCGATGGACTTGATGCCCAGGTACTTCTGGTACCAGGCGAGGTTCTCGGTGGAGCTGCCGAAGAAACTCACGCCTGCGCCGGCGAAGGTGATCTTCGAGGTGGACGCCAGCGCGAACACGCGATTGGGGTGACCGGCCTGCGCGGCCAGGCCGAGGATGTCGATCGCGGGCGCGAGGTGCTCGGTGAGCGGATGCACCGCGTAGGCGTTGTCCCAGAAGATCCGGAAGTCGGGAGCGGCCGCCGGCATCGACACCAGCTCGCGGGCGACCTCCTCGGAGTACACCGCTCCGGTCGGATTCGAGTAGGTGGGCACCGTCCACATGCCCTTGATCTGTGGATCGTTCGCGACGAGATCGGCGACGAACCGCACGTCGGGGCCGTCCTCGCGCAGCGGCACGGGGATCATCTCGATGCCGAGCGACTCGGTGATCGCGAAGTGCCGGTCGTAGCCGGGTGCCGGGCACAGGAACTTGACGACCGACTCCTGCGACCACGGGCGCGGCGAGTCGACCGTGCCGTGCAGCAACGACCAGACGACGAGATCGTGCATGATCTCGAGGCTCGCGTTGTTGCCCGCGATGAGGTTCTCGGCGGGGATGTTCAGCAACTCGGCGAAGATCGCGCGGAGCTCGGGCAGGCCCGTCAGACCACCGTAGTTACGGGTGTCGGTGCCGTTACCGTCGCGGAAATCGTCGGCACCCGGCAGCGACAGCAACCTTGCGGAGAGGTCGAGCTGCTCGGGCGAGGGCTTGCCGCGGGTCAGGTCCAGCGTCAGCTTCTCCGACTTCAACCGTTCGTAGTTGGCGGACTGGCGCTCGTGCTCTGCAACGAGTTCCTCATGGCTCATCAACCCGAACTGGGTCTGCGTAGGCATGCGGAGGGACCTTTCACCGTGCACGGCGACACGGGCATCGGCGGAAATTAAGAGGACCCCGCGCACCCGGCAGAGCCCGTTGACCCTTGCTGCCTTCCGGCCCTGGGGGAGTTCACAGGATGCGCGCCGCGCGGGATCCATCGGCAAGTGTAGAGGAACGTGTGCCCCCGCGGCGAACCAGCCCCCGCAGAGCCCTCGGATTCCGGGTGCGACGTGCCCGTTTGGCAACTTGGGGTCACCATTCGGTATGCTTCCCCACGGAGGATTCGCCTAGTGGCCTATGGCGCTCGCCTGGAACGCGGGTTGGGTTAACGCCCTCAGGGGTTCAAATCCCCTATCCTCCGCCACGGAACCCCGTGGGACGCACAGCGTCCCACGGGGTTTCTGCTTTTTCACCCCCTGTGTTCGCGTGCCCGGCCGATCTCGGGCACGATGCGTCTCGTGACCGCGGACGACAATTTCCCGCTCTCCGGCGACGCCGACCACGAGCAGGCTTCGGTCTGGGTGGAGATG
Organism: Rhodococcus sp. Q1; assembly: GCF_004153645.1. NCBI lineage: Bacteria > Bacillati > Actinomycetota > Actinomycetes > Mycobacteriales > Nocardiaceae > Rhodococcus > Rhodococcus sp. Q1. The sequence goes on from NZ_SDMJ01000007.1 coordinate 121,511, forward strand.
TTGGACCGCGAGATCGACGAGCTGTCCACGACCATCGAGAGGACCGGGCAGAAGGCCCGTGCCGAGCATCGGGTGGGCGCCGTGGACCGGGCGCGCCGGTTCGACGCGGAGGTCGAGCGGCTGGCCGCCCAACTCCGCGATCTCCACCGCATGCGCCGCAATCTCACCGACCGCTTCAGCTGATCGGGAGATCGCGGCGGTGCGCTACTCGCAGGCGCTGCGGTGCGCTACTCGCAGGCCACGCCGTCGCCGTCGCGGTCCATCTTCGGGCGGTAGCCGGGCTGCCCCGCGTACAGCGGCGCCGCTCCCGCGGCCCGGGCAGCCGAACAGTTCTCGAAGTACACACTCGCCGGAGCGGCGGGCTGCGCAGGCGCCACCGGTGCGGGCTCTGCGGGAGCGGGTGCCGGTGCCGGAGCAGGGGCGGGTGCCGGAGCAGGGGCCGGGGCCGTCGTGGTCGTGGGCACGACGGCGGGCGCTGCGCCGGCAGGAATTCCTCCTCCGCATTCGGTGAGGACCCGTGCCATCGCATCGTGCTCGGCCTGCGTCACCCACAACCCGTAGATCGCCTTGACCTCGATCTGCCGCGCGACGTACGTGCAGCGGTAGGCGCGGTTCGGCGGCAGCCAGGTGGCGGCGTCGCCGTCGCTCTTCTGCTGGTTGGTCGGCCCGTCCACCGCCTGGAGATTGCGCGGATCGTTGGCGAAATCGGCCCGGGTGCCTGCGTCGAGTTGCTGCGCGCCCTTCTGCCACGCGTCGGACAGCGCGACGACGTGGTCGATCTGCACCGCGGTGGAGGTGTCCTGTCCGCGCGTGAACGCGATCGTCGTCCCGGTGTACACGTCGTTCAGGGTTCCCGACGCCACGACGCAGTCGCGGGTGCCGGACTTGTAGACGATGTCGACGAGGTCGCGTCGCAGGATGTCGTTGCGGGTGTCGCAGCCGTTGCGCCCGAACTCCACCGACACGTCGTCGCTCCACGCCTGACCGAACAGGTCGCGGCTGTAGCCGGTCTTGGGTGCGCGGCCCTTGATCGGCAGGGCCGCCAGCCGGGCCAGGGCATCCGACGAGGCCGCCGGGGCGGCCGGGCTCCGGTCAGCGGGGCTCGGGGCGCTCGCGGACGTGGGGCGTGTCGTGCCGGACGGCGTCGTCGTGGAGGTCTCCGAACTCGGTGCCGGGGATTGTTCGGAGGTCGCCGCCGGCGCGACGGCGGTGTCTTCGACGGTCGAGTCGCAACCGGAGAGGGTCAGACCCACGACCGTCGCGACGACGAGAAGGGACAGCCGGGACGACAAGCGGGGCAAGGACATCGGGAGAACTCCTGAGAACGACGGTGCCGGACGGCTCCGCCTTGTCCATCGCGTTCACGGCGCCCGGTCGTTACAGCACGTAAGTGTCTCGGTAACTGCTGCCGACGTCGTCCCGGTCGACACGGTTCCTACTATCGTCCTGTGGTCGGTTACGGCAGGCAGTTGCAGGGACTCGCGATCGCATTGTCCTCTCTCGCAGGGTTCATCGACGCCCTCGGTTTCATCACCCTCGGCGGTGTCTTCGTGTCGTTCATGAGCGGGAACTCCACCCGTCTCGCGGTCGGCACGGCAGACGGCACGTGGAAGACGGTGGCCCTCATCGGCGGTGTGCTCGCGCTCTTCGTGCTCGGGGTGATCCTCGGCAGCGTCGTGGCGGAATCGACCGACCGCGACCGGCGGACGCGCAAGACCGCGGTCCTCGCGACGGTGACGGTGTTGCTGACGATCGGAGCCGCCGCCGTGTTCGCAGGCTGGACACCGGTCGCCGTGATCGCGATGACGCTGGCCATGGGAACGGAGAACTCGGTGTTCCGCCGTCACGGGGAGACGACCGTCGCGCTCACCTACATGACGGGCGCGCTGGTCAAGATCGGGCAGCGGATCGCGGCGGCGTTCTTCGGTGGTCCGCGCTGGAGCTGGCTGCCCTATCTGGGTCTGTGGGGCGGCCTGGTGACGGGCGCGGTTCTCGGCGCGCTCGCCCACAGGGTGCTGGGGCTGCACGCCCTGTGGATCGCAGCGGCGTTCGCGGCCGCGTTGACGCTCTCGGTCCGTTTCCTCTCCGATCACGAGCTCACCGGCGGGGTGTGATTCCCGCCCCCCGTACGTTCGTACGGTGGAGAGCTCGGTTACGGTGCTCCCCATGCGCACGCGCCCCTACGTCACCACCAGCCCCACAAGGCTCGCCGCGGCCCTGCTCGACGTGGCCGCGCGCAACGGTCTCGACGCGGCGAGCGTGCGGGAGGTGGCCAACGAGGCAGGGGTCTCGATCGGGGCGGTGCAACACCATTTCCCGACCAAGGACGAGATGCTCGCGTACTCGTTCCGCACCCTCTCGGACCGGGTGCTGAACCGGTTGACGAACGTCGATCCCGACATCGATCCGGCGCGCACCCTGTTCTCCGCGCTGAGCCAGCTGCTCCCGCTCGACGAGGAACGCGACAGCGAGGTCCACGTGATGTCGGCGTTCGCCGTGCGGGCGGTCACCTCCCCCACGCTGAGCGCCATCCGCACCGCCACCCTGTTCACGATCCGCACGGGCATAGCGCGCGTATTGATCCGCGCGGGAACACCCGACCCGGAGACCCGGGCCGCCCTGTTGCTCTCGGCCGCGAACGGGCTCGCGCTCGACGCGGCGGCCGGCCCCGATCTGTACCCGCGGGAGTATCTGACCCACGCTCTGCACGCCCAGGTCCAGCTCGTCCTCGACGGCGCCGACGCGCACTGACCCGCGCCCCGGAATCCGGGACGCGGGTCGGGAATACGGTCGCGCAGCGGGTCGGTAATCGACCGACCGCCCCGCGGTCAGTGATCGACCGACCGCCCCGCGGTCAGTGGGCCGACCAGCCGCCGTCCATCGTGTACGACGCGCCGGTGACCATCCCGGCCTCGTCGGAGACCAGCCACGACACGAGCGAGGCCACCTCCTCCGGCTCGACCAGCCGGGGCACCGCCTGATCGGTGAGCAGCACCTCGGAGAGCACGCGATCCTCCGGAATGTCGTGTGCACGGGCCTGTTCCGAGATCTGCTTCTCCACCAGCGGGGTACGGACGTAACCCGGATTGACGCAGTTGCTCGTCACACCGCGGGGACCGCCCTCGAGCGCGACGACCTTGGAGAACCCTTCGAGGCCGTGTTTGGCGGTGACGTACCCGGCCTTGAAGGCCGAGGCACGCAGCCCGTGGACCGATGAGATGTTCACGATCCGGCCGAAGCCCCGCTCGTACATGCCGGGCAGCGCGGCCTTCACGAGCAGGAAGGGCGCCTCGACCATGAGCGTCTGGATGCGGCGGAAGTCGGTGAGGGCGAAGTCCTCCACCGGCCGAACGACCTGGATGCCGGCGTTGTTGACGAGGATGTCGACGTCGAGGCGGAGACCGTCGAGGCCGTCGGTGTCGAGCAGGTCGACGCCCCACGCCTCTCCCCCGATCTCGTGGGCGAGCGTCTTCGCGGCGACCTCGTCGACGTCGGCGACGGTCACTCGGACTCCCCGACCGGCGAGGGCTCGGGCGCAGGCCGCCCCGATCCCGCCGGCACCGCCGGTCACGAGTGCGGTGCGGGCCCTCATGCGGAGACCCCGGCGTTCTCGGCGGCCTTCTCCTGGGCCACCGTCTCCGCGTCCGCGGCGTCGATGTCGCGCAGCGAGATGCCCTTCGTCTCACGTGCCACGATCACCGCGACGATCGTGATCAGCGACGAGCCGAGCAGGTAGAAGGAGATCGGGACCGACGAGTCGAAGCGGCTGAGGAGGCTCGCGGCGATGATCGGGGCGAGCGACCCGGCGACGATCGAGGTGACCTGGTAGCCGAGCGAGACACCCGAGTAGCGCATGCGGGTCGGGAACATCTCCGCCATGATCGCGGGCTGCCCCGCATACATGAACGAGTGGAAGACGAGTCCGATGACGATCGCCGAGACGATCCATGCGCTGTTGCCGGTGTCCATCATCGGGAAGGCGAGGAAGCCCCAGGCACCGGCGGTGACGGCACCGATCATGTAGACGGGGCGTCGCCCCAGCGTGTCCGACAGGCGTCCGACCACCGGGATGACCACGAAGTGCACGGCGTGGGCGGCGAGCATCCACCACAGGATGTGGCTGGTGTCGGCACCGACGACGACCTTCAGGTAGGTGATCGAGAAGGTGACGACGAGGTAGTACATGACGTTCTCGGCGAACCGCAGGCCCATGGCCGTGAAGACGCCACGCGGGTAACGCTGGAGCACCTCGAAGACGTTGAACGAGGTCTCCTTCAGCTGCTCGGCCTCCTGCTGCGCCTCGAGAAAGATCGGGGCGTCGGTGACCTTGGTGCGGATGTAGTAACCGATCAGGACGATGACGGCGGAGAGCCAGAACGCGACGCGCCAGCCCCACGACAGGAAGGCCGACTCGGGCAGCGTCGTGGTGAGGACGAGCAGGACGATCGTCGCGAGGAGGTTGCCCATCGGCACGCCGGCCTGCGGCCAGGAGGCCCAGAACCCGCGCGACCGGTCGGGGCTGTGTTCGGCGACCAGCAGCACTGCGCCGCCCCACTCACCGCCGACTGCGAAGCCCTGGATGAACCGGAGCGTCACGAGCAGCGCCGGGGCCCAGTAGCCGATGGCACCGAAGGTCGGCAGGCAGCCCATGAGGAAGGTCGCGACGCCGACCATGATGATGCTGGTCTGCAGCAGTTGCTTGCGCCCGAACCGGTCGCCGAAATGACCGAAGACGATTCCGCCGAGCGGCCGCGCGACGAAACCCACCGCATAGGTGACGAACGCCGCGATGATCGCGTCGAGTTCGTTGCCGCCGTCGGGGAAGAAGACCTTGGCGAAGACGAGGGTGGCGGCGGTTCCGTAGAGGAAGAACTCGTACCACTCGACGACGGTGCCCGCCATGGACGCACCGACGACCCTCCGCAATGCCGACTGTGAACTCTCCGGCCCATCCGTTCGTGCCTGTTCGACGCTCATTGCTGCACCCTCCCGGGACGATCTGTGACGGGGAACACTTCCACACGCATATGCCGAGTATCGATACGCACATATGCATTCACAATGACGCGATTCGCAGACACAATCTGCGAAACTGCACATATGAGCGTGCCCTCGGCCGATGACCTCCTCGTCCTGCTCGCCGTCGGGCGCAGCGGAAGGTTCACCAGCGCGGCCGACGACCTGGGCGTCAATCACACGACGATCTCCCGCCGGATCGCTGCACTGGAGCGAAGCCTCGGCGGTCGCGTGCTCACCCGGTCGGCGGCGGGCTGGGAACTGACCGATCTCGGCCGCGAGGCCCTCGACGCCGCCGAACGCATCGAAGCCGCGGTCGGGCGACTGCGGAACCCGAGCGGCGAGCGCCGACTCGAAGGCGTCGTGCGCATCTCCGCCACCGACGGTTTCAGCGCGTACATCGCAGCCCCGGCCGGCGCGCTCGTCCGGCAACGCCACCCGGGTATCTCCGTCGAGATCGTCGCCACCACCCGTCGCGCCTCGCAGCAACGATCCGGGATGGACGTCGAGGTGGTCGTGGGACGGCCACAGGTGCACCGCGCCGAAGCGCACCGTCTCGCCGACTACACCCTGGGTCTGTACGCCTCGCGCGACTATCTCGCCGCGCACGGCTCCCCGTCGTCGGTCCGCGACCTGCGCGAACACACCCTCGTGTACTTCATCGACTCGATGCTGCAGGTCGACGACCTCGACGTGGCGCGACGTATCGCCCCCGACATGCAGGATTCGATCAGCTCGACGAACGTGTTCGTGCACGTCGAGGCGACCCGTGCTGCCGGAGGCCTCGGTCTGCTGCCGTGCTTCATGGCCGACCGGCACCCCGACCTCGTCCGGATCCTGCCCGGCGAGGTCGAGGCACGTCTGGCCTACTGGCTCGTCGCACGCTCGGAGACGTTGCGCCGGCCGGAGGTCGCGGCGGCGGTTGCGGCGATCCGGGAGGTCACCCATGCCCAGCGAGCGGTGCTCCTGGGTGCCGCTCGCTAGAGTGCACGGGTGTCACTTTCGGGCGAGGACGAGGCAGGAGCGGGCCGCTTCGCCCCGAGCCCCTCGGGCGACCTGCACCTCGGCAACCTGCGTACCGCCGTCCTGGCGTGGTTGTTCGCGCGGTCGACGAACCGCCGGTTCCTGATACGCGTCGAGGATCTCGACCGGGTGCGTCCCGGTGCGGAGCAACGTCAACTCGCGGACCTCGCGGCGATCGGCCTCGACTGGGACGGCCGGGTGGTCCACCAATCCCGTCGCCTGCGTCTGTACGACGAGGCGATCGCGCGGCTCGAGCAGGCCGGCCTGACCTACGAGTGCTACTGCACCCGACGCGAGATCCTCGAGGCCACCTCCGCGCCCCACGCTCCTGCGGGCGCCTATCCGGGCACCTGCCGCGGCCTCACCGACGAGCAGCGCGCCGAACGCCGGGCCTCCGGCCGTGCCCCCGCGATCCGGTTGCGGGCGTCCGAGGAGTGGTTCACGGTCCACGACCTGCTGCACGGGGATTTCACGGGCATCGTCGACGATCTCGTCCTGCGCCGCAACGACGGAACCCCCGCCTACAACCTCGCCGTGGTGGTGGACGACGCCGACCAGGGCATCGACCAGGTGGTGCGCGGCGACGACCTGCTCACCTCCGCCCCCCGACAGGCCTGTCTCGCACACCTGCTCGGATTGCCGGAGCCCGTCTACGCGCACGTGCCGCTCGCGCTCAACGAGGAGGGCAAGCGACTGGCCAAGAGGGACGGTGCGGTGACGCTGGGCGATCAGCTCGCGCTCGGCCACACGGCCGCCGACGTGCTGGGCACGATCGCCGTGTCGCTGCGTCTTGCGGACCCCGGCGAGCCCGTGTCGCCGGAACTGTTGCTGGACCGCTGGAATCCCGTGCGACTTCCCCGTGATCCGTGGGTCTTCACGCCGGCGGGGGAAGGCATCCGACAGGACACGACGCGGACATAGCGGATGCAGATCCCGTGTGATGTACGTACTCTCTCGGAAGTGTCCGAACCCGGAGACGAGAGGCAGCGATGACCACCGGTGGTTACGACCCGAATCAGGATCCGCAGAAGCCGGGTGGTTATCCGCCGCCCGGCGGCTATCCGCCGCCGTCGGGCGGTGGCACTCCCCCGCCGGGTGGGAACTATCCGCCGCCCGGAAATTACCCGCCGCCCGGTGACTACCCGCCGCCGGGTAACTATCCCCCACCCTCGGGTGGCAACTACCCACCGCCGGGTGGGTCCTACCCGCCGCCGGGGAATTATCCGCCCCCACCGTCGGGGGGCAATTATCCGCCTCCGCCGGGCGCGTACGGCGCCGGAAACTTCGGTGGGCCGCCCACGAACCAGTTGAGTGTCGGCGACGCGATCTCCTACGGCTGGTCCAAGTTCAGCGGCAACGCGGGCGTGTGGATCATTTTCATGCTCGTCGCGTTCGTCATCCAGGGCCTGATCAGCGGCATCTTCAACGGATTCGACTTCACCGGCGACACGACCGAGTTCTCCGCCCTGAGCATCGTCGGCAGCATCGTCTCCGCGATCGTCGGTTACCTGATCCAGGCCGCTTTCGTGCGCGGGGCACTGGCCGAAACGGACGGGCAACGGCCCGCATTCGGCACGTTCCTGCAGATCGGCCCGATCGCCGCGGTCATCGTCGCGGGCCTGCTCGTGGGCATCGGCACGACGATCGGTCTCGTGCTGTGCATCATTCCGGGCCTGGTGTTCGCGTTCTTCGCGTGGTGGACGATGCAGTTCGTCATCGATCGCAACCAGGACGCGGTCACCGCGATCAAGTCGAGTGTCAACGCCGTGAAATCGAATGCGGGGACGTTGTTCCTGCTCGCACTCGCACTGTTCGGCCTCAACCTTCTCGGTGCTCTGCTGTGCCTGATCGGCCTGCTGGTCACGGTGCCGGTGTCGATCATCGCCGTCACGTACGCCTACCGGGTCACCACGGGTGGTCCCGTAGCGGCCTGACCCGGCTCGACGGCGCCCTCCCGTCGCACACCCCCCCGAGGCATCTACCGACGCGCCACGGCACGCTGTACCGTGGCGCGTTGCCATGCCGATCGCGACAAGGGAGACATTTTGACGACAGGCGGATACCCACCACCTCCGCAGGACCCCCACGTTCCGGGTGGATACCCCGGTGGCGGTTCCCCCTCGTACGGTGGCACACCGTCCGACTACACCCAGCAGTTCCCGCAGTACGGTGCGCCCCAGAACGGGGCCCCGCAATACGGCGCACCTCAGTACGGCGCACCCCAGTACGGAACACCGCAGAACGGAGCTCCTCGGTACGACGCACCCCAGTACGGCGCACCTCAGTACGGGGCGCCGGCGGGCGACCAGTTCGGTGGAGGCCCGGGATTCCCCGGCCCGAACTTCGGCACCGGCACCCCGGGGCAGCTGTTGCCGCGTTTCGGCGCCCGCATCATCGACGGCCTCATCGTCGGCATCCCCATGGGGATCCTGAGCGTGGTCATGCTCCTCGCGAGCGGCGGAAGCGGCTTCGTGAACTTCTTCATGACGGTCGTCAGCGGTGTCGTCGCCTTCGGCTACTGGACCTACATGGAGTCCACCCAGGGCGCGACCCTCGGCAAGAAGCTCCTCGGACTGTCGGTCGCCGGTCCCGCGGGCGGCAACCCCACCCTCGAGCAGGCCGCCAAGCGCAACGCCTTCGTCGCGCTGCAGATCCTCACCGGCATCCCGTTGCTCGGCTTCCTCGTCGGTCTGCTGTCGTTCGCCGCATACATCGGTATCGCGGTCACCATCGAGCAGGACGGCAACAAGCAGGGCTTCCACGACAAGTTCGCCGGCGGCACCCAGGTCCGCAAGTCCTGATCTCACGCGTGTCACGGGCCCCGTCCTCGAGCGGACGGGGCCCGTTCGTCACATTTGGGGTGTTCGCGCACGTACAGACGGTCCGCAACTTCGTGATCGGCACGTCGTGATGCTTGGATGTCCGGGTGACCGAGCACGGACCGAACACCTCCCCCGCCCTCTTCGACCACGCCGCCTTCGCACGCGTGAGCCGCAGCCCGTACACGGGAATCGTCGTGCTGTTCACCGCGGTGCTGATGATCTCCAACATCTCCGCGACGAAGGGCATCGCCTTCTTCACCGACTCCGAACTCGGGTTCGGTCCGCTGCAGATCCTGCCGATCATCACCGACGGCGGATTCTTCCTGTTCCCCCTCGCCTACATCCTCGGCGACGTACTCAGCGAGGTGTACGGCTTCGCAGCCACCCGCCGCGCGGTGTTCTACGGATTCGGGGCGGTCGCGCTGTCCGCGCTGTGCTTCTGGCTCACGCAGCAGCTTCCGCCCGCCGACTTCTATACCGGGCAGGAATCCTTCGAGAACGTGCTCGGGGTGGTGCCCCGGATGTTGATCGCCGGACTCGCCGGATACGCGGTCGGGCAGCTGCTCAACTCGTACGTCCTGGTCCTGATCAAGGAGCGCACGCGGGAGAAGTACCTGTGGGCGCGTCTGATCGGGTCGACCGTCGTCGGCGAGTTCGCCGACACCCTGATCTTCTGCTCGATCGCCGCGGGCGTCATCGGCATCACGACCTGGGGCGATTTCGTCAACTTCGTGGTCGTCGGATTCCTGTGGAAGACGCTGGTCGAGATCATCGTGCTTCCGGTGACCTACCGCGCGATCGCGTACGTCAAGAAGCGCGAACCGTCCTACGCGTGACGGGTCACGCCCGATGACTCAGGCCTCCTGACGCCGGCTCGCGTAGAACCGGCCCAGGGTCTCGGTCTTGAACTCGGCGAAGGTGCCGTTCTCGATGCTCGTCCGGATGTCGTCGACGAGCCGCACCGTGAACCGCTCGTTGTGGATCGTGCACAACGTCGAGGCGAGCATCTCCTTCGCCTTGAACAGGTGGTGGATGTACGCGCGCGTGTAGTTCCGGCAGGTGTAGCAGTCGCAGTTCTCGTCGATCGGCGTGAAGTCGCGCCGGTGGCGACTCGTGTTGATGTTGAACCGGCCGTCCGGGTGGTAGATCGCGGCGTTGCGCGCGACGCGCGAAGGATTGACGCAGTCGAAGGTGTCGACACCGTGCTCGACGGCGACGAACACGTCGTCGGGTTCGCTGATGCCCAGCAGGTGCCGCGGCTTGTGCTCGGGCAGTTCCTCGGTGCACCAGCGCACGATCGTGCCGAGGTTGTGCTTCTCGAGCGCACCGCCGATGCCGTAGCCGTCGAACCCGCGGCCGGTCTCACCGACGATGGATTCGAGGCCCCGGCAGGCCTGTCGGCGCAGGTCCTCGTACTGCGCGCCCTGCACGACCCCGAACAACGCCTGATAGGGACGGTGGGCACGATCGGCGGTGAGCTTCTCGTGCTCGGCGATGCACCGCACCGCCCACGCCTGGGTGCGTTCGAGCGAGCGTTCCTGATAGCCGCGCGTGTTCATCAGTGTCGTGAGTTCGTCGAAGGCGAACATGATGTCGGCACCGAGTTCGTGCTGGATACGCATCGACACCTCGGGGGTGAACCGGTGCCGCGACCCGTCGAGGTGCGATTTGAAGGTCACCCCGTCGTCGTCGACGTGCGCGAGCCGTTCCTTGCCCTTGGCGATGACTTCGTCGTTCTGGACGCCCACGGACTCCATCGCGATGACCTTCTTGAAACCGGCACCGAGCGACATGACCTGGAAACCGCCGCTGTCGGTGAAGGTCGGGCCGGGCCAGTTCATGAACTGTCCCAGCCCGCCGGCCTCGTCGACGATGTCGGAACCGGGTTGCAGATAGAGGTGGTAGGCGTTGGCGAGCAGCGCCTGGGAGCCGAGCTCGGCCATCGTCTCGGGCAGCACCGCCTTGACGGTCGCCTTCGTGCCCACCGGGACGAACGCCGGCGTCCGGATGTCCCCGTGCGGGGTGTGGATCGTGCCGGTGCGGCCGAGTCCGTTGTCGAGACGCGCTCCGACGGTGAAGAATGGATCGGACGGGGTCGGAATGCTGGGATCGGTCACTTCCGTATCCAATCATGTCGCCACACCGAGACCGCGAACACGGCGACGCCGGCCAGGGCCAGCAGCACGCCGACCGCGGCGGGAGCGGTGTAGCCGAATCCGGCGGCGATCACGACCCCGCCGATCCACGCCCCGAACGCGTTGGCGAGGTTGAACGCCGCGTGGTGGAGCGACGCCGCGAGCGTCTGGGCGTCCTCCGCGACATCCATCAACCGCACCTGCAGGGCCGGACCCACCGCGGCACATCCGACACCCAGACCGAAGACCATCACGAAGGCGGTCCAGGGGTTGTGGGCTGCGGCGACGAACAGCGCGAGCAGCACCGCGAGCGAGGTGATCGACGCGAAGACGCCGGGGATCACCCCGCGGTCGGCGACACGGCCGCCGACGGCGTTGCCGACGACCATGCCCACTCCGAAGAGCATCAGCGCGACCGGCACGAGCGATCTCGACACTCCGGCGACGTCGGTCAGCGTCGTGCTGATGTAGGTGTACACGGCGAACACGCCACCGAAGCCGATGACGGCCACCGCGAGGGTGAGCCAGACGGTGCTGCTCTTCAGCGCCCCGAGTTCGACCCGCACGCTGGTCGTCGGTATCGACAGTGTCGGCACCCAGGCCGCGAGAGCGACGACGGTGGCCACTCCGAGCACCGCCACCAGCACGAACGCCGCGCGCCAGCCCAGCGCCATGCCGAGCCACGAGGCGGCGGGCACCCCGACGACATTCGCCACCGACAGCCCCATCATCACCAGAGACACCGCCCGCGCGCGGCGACCGGGTCCGGCGAGATGCGCCGCGACCAGCGCGGCGACCCCGAAGTACGCACCGTGCGGCAGGCCGGCGACGAACCGGGAGGCGACGAGCAAGCCGTAGTTCGGGGCCAGCACCGTTGCGGCGTTACCGAGGGTGAACGCGACCATCAGCGCGACCAGCAGTGTCTTGCGCGGGACGCGTGCGGCGATCGTGGCGATCAGCGGGGCACCGACGACGACACCGGCCGCGTAGGCGGAGACGACGTGACCCGCGGTGGGTTCGGAGACCCCGATGCTCGTCGCGATCTCGGGGAGCAGCCCCATGGCGACGAACTCGGTGGTTCCGATACCGAACCCACCGAGGGCGAGCGCCCACATCACCAGCGTGCGCGCAGGATGTCCGGAGTCGGCGTGGGCAGGATCGTCGATGGGGCGGCCGGAAGCCGTGGTGGTCATCGGTGAGGAAACCTTCGATCGTCGATGGCCCCGGAGCCGGACGTCGTGCGGCCCGGGACGAGGGCGCCCTCGGGGAGCGGCGCATGGGCAGCTTCCATTCTGGGGCAGTCCGGCCACTCACTTCTTCCCACGACGACGTGAGTTGCGCCATCTCGGGATCGTCAGGTGAGGAAGGTCGTATCCGCCCGTTCGGCTCTGCGCGCCTCGAGCCTCCTCGCGACGAACTTGCCGGCCTCGTCCACCCACAGCACCGTCGAGCCGACGGCCACCGCGAGCAGCCATTGCTCGGAGGTGAGCGAGGTGGTGTCCATGAATCCCTGCAGGGCGCCGAGCTGCACCACGCAGATCTGGAGAACGACGACGGCGACGATCGCGATCCAGATGGTGTGGTTGGTGAACGTCTGCGCCGAGAACACCGATCCGAGATCCGAGCGCACGTTGAACAGGTTGAAGATCTGGTAGAAGACGAACGTGGTGAACGCCAGGGTGGTCGCGAACAGCGGGTCGGATGCGCTGTCGGGGAACAGTTCCGGGCCGAAATGCAGAACCGCGACGGTGCCGGCCGTCATGACGATGCCGAGCCCGAGGATGCGCTGCACCCGGGAGCGTTCGAGCAGGGCCTCGTGGGCGGGGCGCGGGCGTCGCCTCATCGCGTCCGGGGCGGTCGGATCGACACCGAGCGCGAGGGCCGGCGGTCCGTCCATGATGATGTTCACCCACAGGATCTGCAACGCACTGAAGGGTGCCCCGCCCGCGAGGCCGAGTACACCGGCCGTCAGGAAGATCAGGACGAAGCCCCACGCCGTGGTGAGCTGGAACTTCACGAATTTGATGATGTTGTCGTAGATTCCGCGTCCTTCGGCGACCGCGGCGACGATGGTCGCGAAGTTGTCGTCGGTGAGGATCATGTCCGCGGCGCCCTTGGAGACGTCGGTGCCGGTGATGCCCATCGCGACACCGATGTCCGACTGTTCGAGCGCCGGAGCGTCGTTGACGCCGTCGCCCGTCATCGCGACGATTTGCCCGTCGGCCTGCAGCGCTTCGACGAACCTGATCTTGTGTTCGGGCGCCACGCGGGCGAGGACACCGAATTCCTGTGCTCTCTGGCGCAGTTCGTCATCGGTGAGTGTGTCGAGGTCGGCGCCGGAGGCCGCCGACCCGCGGATCCCGAGTTCCTCGGCGATCGCGGAGGCCGTCACCAGATGGTCACCGGTGATCATGTGCACCGCGATGCCCGCCTCGTGGGCCACGGCGATGGCATCCTCGGCCTCGGTTCGCGGCGGATCGACGATGCCGACGACCGCGTGGACGGTCAGGCCGGACACCTTCTCCTGCAGGGCATCCGTGTCACCACGCGGGACGGCATCGAGATTGCGACCTGCGATCATGAGGGTGCGCAGGCCTTCCGACGCCAGTGACTCCACAGCCCGTCGGATCCTCGCGCGACCGTCGTCGTCGAGCGGCATCGGACCGGCGGAACCGGCGATCGACACGGCCCGGTCGAGCAGCACGCCCGGGGCCCCCTTCACGAAACAGCGGTATCCGCCGCCCGGCAGGGTGTGGAAGGTGGCCATGTACTTGTAATCCGAGTCGAACGGCACCTCCGCGATGCGGTTCAGCGCGGCGCGCGCACCCTCGACGTCGATACCCCCCTTCTCGGCGAGCACCACGAGAGCGCCCTCGGTGGGATCGCCGACGAGCACTCCGTTCCTCACCGTCGCGTCGTTGCACAGACCCATACCGAGCAGTGCGTCCGTGAAATCCGGTGCGGGCAGGCCGTCGCCGACGAGGATCTTGCCGTCGGTTCCGTAACCGGTGCCGGTGACACGGAAAGCGCGACCGGCGACGAGCAGACGCTGCACCGTCATCTCATTGAGCGTGAGGGTGCCGGTCTTGTCGGTGCAAATGTGGGTGGTGCTGCCCAGCGTCTCGACCGCGGCGAGCCGTTTGACGATGGCACCGCGGGCGGCGAGGCGTGAGGCACCCATCGCGAGGGTGAATGCGACCACGGCCGTGAGCCCTTCGGGAATCGTCGCGACCGCGAGCGACACGGCGGTGACGAGGAGATCCGACCACGACTGTCCCCGCAGCAGACCGAGGACGAACACCAGCGCCACCGTCACGATCGCAATGATCGTCAGGGTCTGGGCGAGCTGACCGATGCGTCGTTGCAGTGGTGTCTGTTCGGTGCCGGCCGACCCGAGAAGGGTTGCGATGGCGCCCATCTCGGTACGCATACCCGTTCCGATGACGATCATCGCAGCGCGTCCCCGCGTGACCTCGGTGTTCATGAACAGCATGTCGGTGCGGTCGCCGAGCGGCGCATCGGGATCGTCGACGACATCGACCTGCTTGTCGACCGGCTGGGATTCGCCGGTGAGCGCGGCCTCGGCGACCTGCAACCGGACGGCGGTGACGAGACGGCCGTCGGCCGGGACGGTGTCGCCGGCCTCGAGGAGCACCACGTCGCCGGGGACGAGTTCGGCGCGGGGCACCTCCGTCCCGCGACCGTCGCGCAGCACCCGGCTGGTGGACACCGACATCTTCTTCAGCGCCGCGAGACTGCTCTCGGCCCGCGATTCCTGCACATAGTTCAGCACGGTGTTGAGCGCGATCACCGCGAAGATGACGACGGAGGTCTCCCATTCACGGGAGACAGTGGCGCTGACCACCGCCGCCACAACCAGTACCAGCGTCATCTTGTCGGCGAGCAGCGACAGCACCCGCCGCCAGGTCGGAACCCGTTTCGCCTCGTCGAGCAGATTCGGGCCGTGCTCGTCGCGGCGCCGCTCGACCTCCTCCGCGTTCAATCCGCGTTGCGGGTCGACCGCGAACGCCTCGGCCACGTCGGCCGCGTCGCGGGTGTGCCAACTCGAGGTGGTCGCGGGAGCCTGTGCGGGCATCGGCACTCCTCATTCGGGGCTGCTCTCGGCGGATCGGGCGAACGCGGTCCTGACGGCCGGTTTCACCGTAACCGCCGGAGCGTTCCACTGCGCCGGAAGCCGGTTCGTGATGTGCTGGATACGGCAGCGGAACCGGAGGAGTGAACGCGATGAGCGACAACCCGAACACCGACGATCCCGTCGTCCCGCTCGACGAGGACCAGTGCTGGGACCTGCTCGCGACGGGCAAGGTGGGTCGGCTCGTCACCGTCGTGGACGGGCGGCCGGAGATCTATCCCGTCAACTACGTCGTCGACGAGCGCACGGTGTACTTCCGCAGCGGTGAGGGCAGCAAGCTGTCCGAACTGGCGGTGTACTCGCAGGTCGCGTTCGAGGTCGACGAGATCCACGAGGACTCGGCGTGGAGCGTGGTGCTGCACGGACACGCCCGGGTCCTGCGCAGTTTCGAGGATGCGGCGAGGATCGACGCCCTCGGACTGACCCCGTGGGTTCCCACCCCGAAGTACGACTACGTCGCGTTGAAGGCCACCGATCTCACCGGGATGCGGCTCACGCTCGTCCAGCGCTGAGCAGTGGCACCCTCTGTGCAGCAGCACCGACTGCTGATGCGGTTCATGCTGCTCTCGGTGGCGACCGCGCTCGCGACGATGCTGCTGAAGGCGTCGGCGGCATGGATCACGGGATCGGTGGGTCTGCTGTCGGACGCGCTCGAATCCGGGGTCAACCTCGTGGCGGCGCTCGTCGGCCTCGCGGCGCTGCGCCTCGCCGCGAAACCCGCCGACGAGAACCACGACTTCGGGCACGGAAAAGCCGAATACTTTTCCGCCGCGGTGGAGGGCACCATGGTCTTCGCTGCCGCGACAGCGATTCTGTGGACGTCGGTGGAGCGCCTGATCTCACCGCAGGCTGTGACCGAGGTCGGCATCGGCCTCGTCCTGTCGGCCGCATCCTCGGCGCTCAATCTCGTGGTGGGTCTGCTGCTGATCCGACAGGGACGCGCACACCGGTCGATCACGCTGGTCGCGGACGGAAAGCACCTGCTGACGGACGTGTGGACCTCGGCGGGCGTGCTCGTCGGCGTCGCGCTCGTCGCACTGTCGGGCTGGGACGTGCTCGACCCGATCGTGGCGATCCTCGTCGCGTTGAACATCCTGCGGATCGGATTCGGGCTGGTGCGACAGGCCGTTGTGGGCATGCTCGACGCGGTCCTGCCGGCGGAGGATGTGACGGCGGTCAACGCCGTCCTCGACCGCTACCGCGAACCGGGACAGGTGACGATCCTGCCCCCGCGGACCCGCGAATCGGGACGCCAGCGCTTCGTCTACCTCACGGTGCGGGTGCCGGGCGAATGGACGGTGCGGGCCGGGCACGACCTGCTCGACCGCATCGAGGCGGACCTCGCCGAAGCGCTGCCCGGCGTCGTCGTGTTCAGCCATCTCGAACCCACCCGGGCACCGGCCGAGTCCGGGCGGCCGGGCGGGATCACGCGGACGTGATCAAGCCCGCGCCGAGACCGAGCATGAGTACCGCCACGCCGCCGTCGAGGATGCGCCACGAGGCAGGCTTGGCGAACCAGGCGCGCAGATAACGGGCACCGTAGCCGAGGGCGGCGAACCACACGACGCTTGCGGTGATCGCCCCGGCACCGAACCACCAGCGTCCGGGATTGCCGTAGTGGTTGGCCACCGATCCGAGCATGAGCACGGTGTCGAGATAGGTGTGGGGATTGAGCCAGGTCAGCGCTAGGCAGGTCAGCAGGGCCGCGCCGATGGTCACGGCGCCGCCCGGAGCGGCGGACAACGCGGACGGCTTCAGCGCACGACGTGCCGCGAAGAGTCCGTAGCAGATGAGGAAAGCGGCACCTCCCCAACGGATCACGTCGATCGCGCTGGGTGCGCGGTCGAGGATCGTCGCGATCCCGGCGATGCCCGCGGTGATGAGCAGCGCGTCGGATATCGCGCACACCGCGATCACAGGCAGTACATGTCGTCGCGCGATGGCCATGCGCAGGACGAAGGCGTTCTGCGCGCCGATGGCGACGATGAGGGACAGACCTGTGACGAATCCGGCGGCGACGAGTGACATGGCATCGACGCTAGGAACCCTGCCGAGATAAGAACAATTGATTTTGCTGTAGCTACATTAGAGTTCCTTCATATGGATCTCGACTTCGCTCAACTTCGCACTTTTGCAGCGGTATTGGACGAGGGCACCTTCGACGGTGCGGCGGCTGTTCTTCGCGTCACACCCTCCGCGGTGAGTCAGCGCATCAAGTCGCTGGAGCAACACGTCGGTCGGGTGCTGCTGCGGCGGACCCGCCCGGTGACCGCGACCTCGGCCGGTGAGGTGGTGATGCGGCTCGCCCGGCAGGTCGCCCGACTCGAACAGGATGCTTCCGAAGAACTCGGATTCGGAGCCGACGCCGGGAACTACGCCACGATCCCCCTCGTCGTCAATGCCGATTCCATGTCCACCTGGCTGCTTCGGGCTCTGGCCCGGATGCCCGTGCGATATCGCGCCCTCTTCGAACTGCACCGGGAGGACGAGTTCCATTCGACGAATCTCCTGCGCGACGGCACCGCCATGGCCGCGGTCACCTCCGTCCCCGAACCCGTGCAGGGATGCACGTCCGAGAAGCTCGGCGCCATGCGTTATCACGCGATGGCCAGCGTCGACTTCGCCGACCGCTGGTTTTCCGGAGGCATGACCCCCGCCGCGCTGCGCGAGGCCCCGATGCTCGCCTTCGACCGCAAGGACGACATGCAGGATCGGTTCGTCCGCACACGGACCCGCCGGAAGACGGACCCTCCCCGCACCTACGTTCCGGGCGCCCTCGAATTCGTCGACGCGGCGCGGCTGGGTCTGGGCTGGGCCATGCTTCCCGATGCGATGGTCACCGGCACGACCGATCTCGTGAGCCTGGCACCGGACGACCCGATCGACGTGCCGCTGTACTGGCAGCGGTGGCGGTTGGACTCACCGGTGCTCGACGCACTGACCGATACGGTGCGGCGCACCGCACTCGAAGTGCTGCACTGAAATTCGGCAGACGCGGTTCCGGTCGCGCGGCCGTCCACGAAGCACACCACCGGGATCGTCTGCCCCGCACAGGGATATCGCCCGTGGCCGGGACGCCGCCGAAGCCTGCCGCGGTCACTCCACGAGTGCTTTGAACTGCGCGTCGTACAGCCGCGCGTACGCGCCGGACGCCTCGAGCAACCCCTCGTGCGTGCCCTGCTCGACGATCCGTCCGTCCTCCATCACCACGATGCGGTCGGCGTTGCGGATGGTCGACAGGCGGTGGGCGATGACGAAACTGGTGCGGTCGTCGCGCAACCGTGCGGTGGCCTGCTGGACGAGCAGTTCGGTGCGGGTGTCGACGGAACTCGTCGCCTCGTCGAGGATGAGGATCGACGGCTTGGACACGAACGCCCGCGCGATCGTGATGAGCTGACGCTCACCGGCACTGAGGTTGCCGTCGTTCTCCTCGTCGATGACGGTGTCGTAGCCGTCGGGCAGGGCCCGCACGAAACGGTCGACGTAACTCATCCGGGCCGCCGACATGATCTGGTTCTCGGTGGCGTACGGATTGCCGTAGGCGATGTTCTCGCGGATGGTGCCGCCGAACAGCCAGGTGTCCTGCAGGACGATGCCGATGCGCGAGCGCAGCTCGTCGCGGGACATCGAGCGGATGTCCACGCCGTCGACGAGGATCCGTCCCGCGTCGACCTCGTAGAACCGCAGGATCAGGTTGATGAGGGTGGTCTTGCCGGCGCCCGTCGGGCCGACGATCGCGATCATCTGGCCCGGCTCGGCCCGCAACGACAGGTTCTCGATGAGCGGCCGGTCGGGGGTGTACGAGAACGCGACGTTCTCGAACTCGACGAGGCCGTGCCGGCTCCACGGCATCGTCGGCGCCGCGACCTCCGGTTCCTCCTCCGGTTCGTCGAGCACGGCGAACACCCGCTCGGCCGACGCGGACGCCGACTGCAGCAGGTTGACCATCGCGCCGATCTGCGCGAGCGGCTGCACGAGCTGTCGCGAGTACTGGATCATCGCCTGGATCTCACCGAGCGTCGCGGTGCCCGACGCGATCCGCAGACCACCGAGCACCGCGATGACGACGTAGCCGATGTTGCCGAGGAAGGTCACGAACGGCATCACCAGACCGGACACGAACTGCGCCCGATAGGAGGCCTGGTACAGCGATTCGTTGGTGTCGGTGAAGCGCCGCTGCACTTCTTCCGTCCGGCCGTAGGCGGTGATGAGCTCGTGTCCGGTGAAGGCTTCCTCGATCTGACCGTTGAGCTTGCCGGTCGTCTCCCACTGCGCTGCGAAGTGCTTGCGCGAGCGCCTCGCGATGATCACCGTCGCCACCACCGACGCCGGGACGGTCAGGATCGCGACCACCGCCAGCATCGGCGAGATGTACAGCATCATCACCACGAGCCCGAACAGGGTCAGGACCGCGAGGACGAGCTGGGAGATGGACTCCTGCATGCCCGCCGAGACGTTGTCGATGTCGTTGGTGACGCGGCTGAGCAGGTCGCCGCGCGAATGCGTGTCGAAATAGCGCAGCGGAAGCCGGTGGATCTTGCGTTCGACCCGCGACCGCATGTCGCGCACGACGCGCTGCACGATCTCGTTGAGGCCGTAGGCGGCGACCCAGATCAGGCCGGACGAGAGCAGGTACAGCGCGAGCACGATGACGAGGATCCGGCCGAGGGCCGGGAAGTCGATGCCGAGCCCGGGCACCACATCCATACCCGAGACCATGTCGGCGAACTGGTCGCGTCCTTCGGCGCGCAGACCGGCGACGGCCTCCTCCTTGGACCGGCCGGCGGGCAGTTGCATGCCCACCACCCCGTCGAAGATGACGTCGGTGCCGCGGCCGAGGACGAAGGGCGCCACCGACATGCTCACGACCCCGAGGAAGGCGGAGAACAGGACCGAGTAGACGGCGTAACGCTGCGGGTGGAGCAGACCGAGCACCCGGCTGACGGTGCGCACACGCGACGGCGCCGCGGCTTCCGGAGTCGTCATACCGTGGCCATCCTCTGCGACTCGACGATCTCCGAGTACGTCCGGCACCGGCCGAGCAGCCCCAGATGCGTCCCGGAATCGACCATGACGCCGTTGTCGAGGACGACGATGCGATCGGCGTCCTGCACCGTGGAGACCCGCTGCGCGACGATGAGCACGCATGCATCGCGCGTCTCGGGCTCGAGCGCGGCCCGCAACCGGGCGTCGGTCGCCGGGTCGAGTGCGGAGAAGGCGTCGTCGAACAGGTAGACGGAGGGCCGGCGGACGAGGGCCCGGGCGATCGCGAGTCGCTGGCGTTGCCCGCCGGAGACGGTCGTGCCGCCCTGGGCCAGGACCGTGTTCAGCCCGTCCTCGCTCTTGTGGACGAAGTCCGCCGCTTGCGCGACCTCGAGGGCGTGCCACAGTTCGTCGTCGGTGGCGTCGGCGCGCCCGTACCGGAGGTTGTCGGCAATGGTCCCGGAGAACAGGTACGCCTTCTGTGGCACCACGGCGATGCGTGAGCGCAGCACGGTGGTGTCGAGCGCCCGGACATCGACACCCGCGACGAGCACCTGCCCGGCGGTGACGTCGATCAGGCGCGGCACGAGCCGCATCAGGGTGCTCTTGCCCGAGCCGGTGCCGCCGATGATCGCGGTCGTGGAACCGGGATCGGCGCGGAACGACACCCCGCTCAGCACGGGGGCGTCGGCGCCCGGATAGGAGAAGCCCGCGCCTCGCAGTTCGAGGGTGACGCGGGGCGGGAGTTCACGGACGGGTTCGGCGGGCGACGTGACCGTCGGTTCCGTGTCGAGGACGTCGAGGATGCGTTCGGCGCAGACCGTGGCGCGCGGCGCCATGATCGCGACGAACGACGTCATGAGCACGGCCATGAGAATCTGGGCGATGTAGGTGATCATCGCGGTGATGGAGCCGACCTGCATCGCACCGGCGTCGATACGGTGAGCGCCGACCCACAGCACGGCCACGGTGCTCACGTTCGAGATCAGCAGCACCGCCGGGTACAGCACGGAGTTCACTCGTCCGACGCGCAGGGCGGTCGCGGTGAGGTCGTCGTTGGCGCCGTCGAAGCGGGCCTTCTCGGTCTCGTCGCGCACGAACGCCCGGATCACTCGGATGCCGGTGATCTGCTCACGCAGCACCCGGTTCACCGAGTCGATGCGTTTCTGCATCACCCGGAAGCCGGGAAGCATGAGGGCGATGAGGGTGATCATCGTGAAGATCAGCACCGGCACGGCGACGACCAGCACCAGCGAGGTGCCGGGATCCTGACGGATCGCCATGATCACGCCGCCGATCCCCATGATCGGGGAGGTCACCACGATGGTGCAGGTCATGAGCACGAGCATCTGGACCTGTTGCACGTCGTTGGTGTTGCGGGTGATCAGCGACGGGGCACCGAACGTCCCGAACTCGCGCGCCGAGAACTGCCCGACGCTGCGGACCAGCGCGAGTCGCACGTCGCGGCCGAAGCCCATGGCGGCACGCGCCGCGAAGTAGACGGCACCGATCGCGGCCCCGATCTCGACGGCGCCGATGCCGAGCATCACCAGACCGGTGCGCACGATGTAATCGATGTCCCCGGTCGCCACGCCGTTGTCGATGATGTCGGCGTTGAGACTCGGGAGCAGCAACATGCCCCCGGTGGCGATCAGCTGCAGGAGTACGACCCCCGCGAGGGCACCCCGGTAGGGCGCCATGAAGCGGCGCAACAGCCGTAGCAACATGGGCATCACGCTACCCGCGCCTTCCTGCGACGATCTCCACGGACGGACGGGCGGCCACGCACCGCTGCGGGTACGCGGCCGCCCGGTGGTTCGTCACAGTCGTGCGGATTCCGGGGTGGACTCGGTGGCGGCGAGCTCGCGGGTGAGCTTCTCACCTTCGACGTCGACGTTCGGAAGGATCTTGTCGAGCCACTTCGGCAGCCACCACGCCTTGTCGCCGAGCAGCGCCATCACCGACGGGATGATGACCATGCGGACGATGAAGGCGTCGAAGAAGACCGCCGCCGCGAGCGCGAACCCGATCGACTTGATCAGCGAGTCCGGCTCCGCGATGAACGCCGCGAACACCGAGATCATGATGATCGCCGCTGCGCTCACCACGCGGGCGCCGTGGGCGAAGCCGCTGCGGACCGCGTCCAGCGCGCTCGCGCCGTGCACGTAGTCCTCGCGCATCCGCGTCACCAGGAACACCTGGTAGTCCATCGCGAGACCGAAGACGACACCGATGAGGATGATCGGCATGAAGCTCACGATGGGCTGCGGGTTGGAGATCAGACCGCCCCAGCCCTCCTGGAACACCGCGACGGTGGCGCCGAAGGTCGCCAGAACGCTGAGCAGGAAGCCCAGGGTGGCGGTGAGCGGAACCAGGATCGAGCGGAACACCAGCATCAGCAGGATGAAGGCGAGGCCGACGACCACGGCGAGGTACGGGGCGAGAGCGCTCTGGAGGCTGTCGGAGACGTCGCCCTCGAGCGCGGTCTGACCGGTCACGCCGTAGGACAGGCCGAATTCCTCGTGCAGCTCGGCCTCGCCGTCGCGGATGCTCTGGACGAGGTCCATCGTCGTGGGGTCGGTCGGGCCGCTGCGCGGGGTGACGAGGATCTGGGCGGTGTCGCCCGCCTCGTTCACCGCGACGATCTGGGCGTTGGCGACCTCGTCGTGTTCGTAGAGGGCACCGACGACGGCACCGAACGCGGCCGGGGGCTCCACTTCGGCACCCTGGGTGTCGACGACGACGACCAGCGGGCCGTTGCGCCCGGGGCCGAATCCGTCGTCGATCAGGTCGTAGGCCTTGCGGGCGCTGGTGGCGGGATCCGCGGTGGCCTCCGACGGCAGCGCGAGATTCAGTCCGGTGGCGGGCAGGGCGAGCGCACCGAGGAGGACCACACCGGCGATCAGCGGGATGGCGGGGCGGCGGGTGATCAGGCCGACGAACTTGGCGCCCGCTTTGGGGGTGTCCTCGTCGGACTCACGCTTGTTCAGGAACGGGACGCGACCCGCGAAGACCTTCTCGCCGAACAGTCCGAGCACGGCGGGCAGCAACGACACGGCGATCAGCACGGCCATGAGCACCGTGAACGCGGCGGCATAACCCATGACCGACAGGAACGGGATGCCGACGACGCTCAGTGCCATGAGGGCGATGATCACCGTCAGGCCGGCGAAGACGACTGCGGAACCGGCGGTGCCCACGGCGCGTCCGGCGGCCTCGCCACGATCGGAGGTGATGGTGAGTTCGTGCCGGAAACGCGAGACGATGAACAGCGAGTAGTCGATGGCCACAGCGAGGCCGATCATCACCGCGAGCGTCGGGGTCATCGAGCTGAGATCGGCGAAGCCGGTGGCGATGGTGATGCCGAGGCTGCCGATGCCGACGCCGACGAGCGCGGTGATCAGCGGGAGTCCGGCGGCGACGAGCGAGCCGAAGGTGAGGGTGAGCACGATCGCGGCGATGCCGATGCCGATGAGTTCGGCGGTGCCGCCGGGCATGCCCATCTCGGCGGCGGCCGTGCCGCTGACCTCCACGGTCAGACCGGCGTCACGGCCGATCTCGGCAGCATCGAAGA
Source organism: Rhodococcus sp. Q1 (assembly GCF_004153645.1). Lineage (NCBI taxonomy): Bacteria > Bacillati > Actinomycetota > Actinomycetes > Mycobacteriales > Nocardiaceae > Rhodococcus > Rhodococcus sp. Q1. The sequence goes on from NZ_SDMJ01000007.1 coordinate 145,217, forward strand.
TCTGGTCGCGCAGCGCCTGGTCGACGTCGGTGATCTCGCCCTCGAACGGGACGGTGACGAAGCCGACGGTGCGGTCGGCGCTCAGCGGCGACAGGGCCTGGGCGTCGGACAGCGCAGCCTCTTCGGGGGTGCCCTTCTGCGCGGCGACGGCCTTCATCTGCTCGACGAGACCGGCGTCGGCGAGGACCGGGCCGACCAGGGCGCCGGCCTGCTCCTCCGGAGTTGCGGTGGCGGGGTCGACCTTCGCGGCCGGCGAGACCCGGTCGATGCCGCGGATCGCGGCGAGGACCTCGTCGACGGCGGCCAGGTTGCCGGGCTCGTCGAGCGTCTGCCCGTCGGGTGCCGCGAACACGTAGCGCGCGCTGAGCCCGTTCATGGGGTCCTCGGCCGAGGGGAACCGCTCGGCCATGAGGTCCTGGGTCTTCTGCGCGGGGGTGCCCGGAAGCGTGAACGCGTCCGTGGTGGGCCCGGACAGAGTTGCCGCACCGACCCCGAAGAGGACGAGCAGCGCGATCCAGAAGGACAGCACTGCGCCCTTCCGTCTGTGGGCGAACTTGCCCAGCCGGTACAGGTAGGTCGCCACGGGGCACCCTTTCTATGTCGGAAGATCCTGGTGGAGGGCCGGATGGTGGGGCGGATTCCGCGGTCGGGCGGAGTGGGAGTCAGGGAAGAGCACCGCTACGGAAAACCACGTCGGAGCCGGTCGAACGCCTCGCGGATGAGTTCTTCGACCGACCGGTCCGCCGTCCCGGCCGCATGCGTCTCCATGGCTGCCCGCACGGCACCCATGGCGGCGTAGTTCAGCAGCGACGGGTACAGGTCCGAGGCGGGGTCGGTGCCGGTGCGCTCGGCGATGATCTCGACGAGCAACTGCGACGAGCGGCGCTCGACCTCGATCTGCCGGGACAGCAGCACGTTGCTCTCCTCGAGCAGGGTGATGCATGCGACGATCTCGTCGAACGGCCAATCGGCGTTCTGCACGACATCCAGGGCCACCGTCAGCAACGAGTCCATGATGTCCTCGTCGGCGGGACGATCGCGCAGCAGATCGATCCACTCCTCGACCCTGGTCTCGAGGTACGCGAGGACGGCGTCTTCCTTGCTCGCGAAGTAGTTGTGGAAGGTGCGGGTCGAGACACCCGCGCGCGCTGCGATCGCGTCGGCCGTCACGGCGGACAGACCGTGCTCACGGGCGAGTTCGGCCGCGGCGGTCGCGAGAGCCGCACGAGTGGCTGCCTTCTTGCGGTCGCGCAGGCCGGGAGTGATGGTCACTCCATCCACGGTACCGATTTTGCAGAGCTCTGTAAGTTTGCAGAGTCGTGCAAAGTTATGACATCGCCCACAGGCGATTCCGCTCTATTGCGGGCTTCACACCCGGCGACGCTCCCAGGCGCCCGGATCCTTCGTGAGATCTTCCACGAACCCGGGGAGGCCGCCCGTGACGACGTCCGCGAGCGATACCTCTTCGAGCACGGCGCGCAGGTTCACACGCACTGCGATCCACACGTCCTGCAACCGCTCGGCCGCCCCGCTGTAGGCGACATCCTCGGGCCGCTCGCCGCGCACCGACGCGAGCGGGCCCTCGACCGTGCGGATGATGTCGGCGATGGAGATCTCGGTCGCGGGCCGCGCGAGCGAATAACCACCCTCGGGTCCCCGCCTGCTGTTCACCAGCCCGCCCCGCCGCAGGTCGGCGAGCACCGCCTCGAGGAACTTGTGCGGGATGTTCTGCGCCGTCGCGAGGGTCTCCGCCTTCGTCAGGCGACCGCCCTCGATCGCCGCGAGTTCGAGGAGGGTCCGCACGGCGTAGTCGACCCTCGCGGTGATGTGCATGCCATGCCTCTCGCGCTGCCTGATGTCCTCGGCGTGCCCGTCTCGACGGGGACGGTCAATTCCTACCAGCAATACCGAACCGCCCGGCATCACGCGGGTGCGAGTCACCGTTCCATGCCCCTGGTGATCCATGCCACAGCGGCGGTAATGTGGACGGTTGTTCACAGCTATCGGAGGCCGTTGCGATGTGGGAAACCTTGCAGGAATCGTGGGGGTCGCTGCTCGACCCTCTCCACGATCCGGTGACTCTGGCGATTCCCGCCTTCCTCACCTTCCTGATCCTCGAGTGGGTCGCCGCGCGCACCCTCGAACACGTCGAACCCGGACCCGACGGACGCACCCGTCCCCCGCGCGGCGGCTACGAGAAGCGGGACGCCCGCGCGAGCATCTCGATGGGCCTCGTCTCCGTCGTCACGAGTGCCGCGTGGAAGGTCCTGGCGCTCGTCGGATATGCGGCATTGTGGGTCTACGTCGCACCTTGGCACCTGCCGGCCGACGCCTGGTACACGTGGGTGATCCTGCTCGTGGGCATCGATGTCCTCTGGTACTGGTACCACCGGATGGCCCATCGCGTCCGCCTGGTCTGGGCGACCCATCAGGCCCACCACTCGAGCGAGTACTTCAACTACGCGACGGCCCTGCGCCAGAAGTGGAACAACAGCGGCGAGATCATCATGTGGCTGCCGTTGCCCCTGATCGGCATCCCACCGTGGATGGTCTTCGTCGGTTTCTCCGTCAGCCTCGTCTACCAGTTCTTCGTGCACACCGAGCGGGTAGGCAGGCTCCCCCGCCCGATCGAGTTCGTGTTCAACACGCCCTCGCACCACCGGGTCCATCACGGCTCCGACCCCGACTATCTCGACCGCAACTACGCCGGCATCCTCATCGTCTGGGACCGGATGTTCGGCACCTTCAAGGCCGAGGAACACCGCCCGACCTACGGCCTGACCAAGCCCGTCGGCACGTACAACATCTGGGATCTGCAGACCCACGAGTACCGTGCGATCGCCCGCGACTGGCGCACGGCCGGCAAGTTCCGCGACAGGCTCGGCTACGTCTTCGGCCCGCCCGGCTGGGCGCCGCGGCCGACGCCCGCGGAGGAGACCGAGACCGTCAGTTCTGCTCGAGCGTGACGAGGAAGTCGACGCTGCCCGCGTCGTCGACCGTCACGAATCCGAGGTTCGGCGGTTCGACGCCGTAGTCCGACCAGGTCGCCGGGATGCTTCCCGACGCCACGAGGCGTTCGCCCGTACGCAGGACGTCGACGTCGACGGTCACGGGCCGTTCAGCACCGCGGAGGGTGAGCGTGCCGGTCGCGGTCACGGACCCGATGCTGCCGTCGCCGGGCACGGACGAGAGATCCACAGGCTCGGTGAGCGTGAACGTCGCCGTCGGATGGGTGGCGGTATCCATCACCCGCGTGCGGAACTGGCCGTCGCGCTGACCGCTGTCGGTGGTGATGCCGTCCACCTGCACGACGACCTCCGCGGCGTCGAGGGTGCCGTCGGTGACTGTCGCCGACCCGGAGACCTGATCGGTGCTGCCCACCACGGTGACGTCGGCGCCGCGCAGGATCTCGTGCACGGTGTACCCCGCGGCGGTGCGGTTGGGTTCGGTTCCCGCGACGACGGTCCACTCACCGTCGAGGCCGCCGGTCGCGGCTTCGGCGCCCTCGGTCGAGACGGAAGCCGCGGGTGCGTCGTCCTCGGCGATGAAAGTCCCGTATACCCATGGCGCGACGAAGAAGCCGAGGACCGCCACGACCACGACGGCGACGAGGGCCCACACCAGTTTCCGCATCCTGCAAATTTAAACGATGTCGGGTTCCGTGTGAGGTGCTACGTCACGGCGCGGACGCAACGTGAACCACGCGACTCCGGCGGAGACGATCATGAGGACCACCCCGATCCCGGAGGTGATCGTGACTCCGCTGTCGAACGCCGATCCTGCTGCGGCGAGCAGCGCGTCGGCCCGGTCGGCCGGCAGCGTCTCGGCCACGGCGTGGGCGCCGCCGAGCGTCTCCCGGGCGGCTTCCGCCTGCTCCGCGCTCAACCCGGCAGGAAGCAGGAGGTGCGCGGTGTAGGACGCGGAGAGCACCGAACCGAGGATCGCCGTACCGAGCACGGCACCCATCTCGTAGGCCGTCTCCGACACCGCCGACGCGGCACCGGCCTTCGCGGGCGGAACGCTCGACACGATGAGGTCGTTCGACAGCGTCTCCGCCGCACCGATACCCGCGCCGAGGACCGCGAACGCGACGATGATCGGCGTGAGCGCCGACGGTGAGGCGAGCAGGAAGACCAGTGCGTAACCGATCGCCGAGAGCAGCAGCGCCGAGACGATGATCGACGACGGCCGCACCCACCGCACGATCGCGACCACCGACATCCCGGCGACGACCATCACGGCCAGTCCCGGAACCAGACTCAGGCCGGCCTGCATGGGGCTCTGCCCGATCACCAGTTGCAGATGCTGGGACACGAAGAACAGGAAGCCCACGAGGGAGACGACGGACAGAAGGTTCACCGCGACGGCACCGGAGAAGGTGGGAACACGGAACAGGCGGACGTCGAGCATGGGGTTCGGGCGCCGCAACTGCCGGCGCACGAACGCGACGAGCGCCACCACACCGACCACGGCTGCAACGACGGCGACGGTACCGAGGCCACTGTCGGCGATCTTCTTGATGGCGAAGACGATCGGCGCGAGGGCCAGTAGCGACAGTGCGATGCTCACGACGTCGATGCGGCCCGGGTTCGGATCCTTCGACTCGGGGACGAAGATCGGCGCGAGCACCAGCAGCGGGATCAGCACCGGCACGGCCAGCAGGAAGACCGAACCCCACCAGGCATGTTCGAGCAGGAATCCGCCGACGATCGGCCCGAGTGCAGCTCCCGCCGCGAAGCACGAGGCCCAGATCGCGATGGCGAGGCGACGCTGGGCGGCGTCGAGGAAGATGTTGCGCAGCAACGACAATGTGGACGGCATGAGCATGGCCCCGAAGAAGCCGAGCACACCGCGTGCCGTCACGAGCAGTTCCGCGGAGGGCGCATAGGCCGCCGCGACCGAGACGGCGGCGAATCCGGTCGCGCCGACGAGCAACAGCCGGCGTCGCCCGATGCGGTCGCCGAGACTGCCCATCGCCACCAGCAGACCTGCGAGCACCAGCGGGTAGATGTCGATGATCCACAGCTGTTGCGCGGCGGTGGGCTGCAACGCGGAGGAGATCCCGGGCAGCGCGAAGGCCAGGACGGTGTTGTCGACCGACACGAGCAGCACCGGAAGCATCAGTACCGCGAGGGCGACCCAGTCCCGGGCAGCCGCCTTCGTCACGGTGGGTTCCGAAACAGGCACAGATGTCGCCACGATTATCGAACTTTCGCGAGGGGGGATTCGAACCCTCGTTACTGTACCAGCTGGACGGTACAGTAACGACGTCGTACGATCAGGCCGTGCCACCCGCCCCCGCCGCCCGCGCCAAACTCCTCGACGCCTTCGTGACGATCCTGCTCGAGCAAGGCGAGCGCGCCGCGACCCTCGAGGCCGTCGCCGCCACCGCCGGTGTCTCGAAAGGTGGTCTGCTATACCACTTCCCGTCGAAGGATGCTCTGGTCGAGGGTCTCGCCGAGCACCTCGAAGCGCTTGCGGCAGAAGATGTGGAGGTGATGAATGCGGCCCCGGAAGGACCCGCGGCGTACTACATCCGCACCTCGGTCTACGCCGACACTCCGCTCGACCGGGCCATCGTCGCCCTGACCCGCCTGAGCCAGACCGCGAACCCGCGCGCCCAGCAGGCGCTGCGCCGCATCCACCAGGGCTGGTTCGAGGCCCTGTCCGAGGAGGTCAGCGATCCCGCAGCAGCGCGAGCGGTGATGCTCATCGGAGATGGGCTCTACTACGGGGCTGCGATGTCGGGCGAGACGAGCGAGACGCCGCCCGAGGACGTCGACGAACTCCTCGACCTCGTGCGGAAGCTGATCGGCCCGAGCGACTGACTTCGGGGAGGTCGCCCTCACCCGAGCCGATGCAGTTCGACGTCGCGCAGCGTGCCGTCCTCGATGGTGGCGGTCATGTACGTGCAGTGCGGCTGACGACGCCGGTCGGTGGGCGAACCCGGGTTGAGCAGGCGCAATCCACTCGGTGCCGTCGTGTCCCAGGGAATGTGCGAATGACCGAAGACGAGAACGTCGGTGTCGGGACAGGCGACGGCCATCCGCTTGTCGCGGCCCGTCGACGCCCCGGTCTCGTGCACCACCGCCACCCGCACCCCGTCGAGGGTCACGCGTGCGACCTCCGGCAACCGTTCCCGCAGGATCGGACCGTCGTTGTTGCCCCAGCACGCAACCAGCAGCTGCGACCGTTCCTCCAGAGCATCGAGCAACGACACGTCCATCCAGTCGCCCGCGTGGATCACCACGTCTGCGCGATCCACTTCGTCCCACACCTGCGACGGCAGGTCGCGGGCGCGCGTCGGCACATGGGTATCGGCAAGCAGCAACAGACGCATGGCCCTCAGTCTGCCGTGGGTTCACTGTGTGCCGCAGGCACTCACGGGTAACCACGACGCATGACCACTCCAGCTCACGACAGACTCGCCATCGTCACCGGCGCCGACTCCGGCATGGGCAAGGCGACCGCCGAACTGCTCGCCGCCGAGGGTTTCGACGTCGGCATCACCTTCCACACCGACGAGGCCGGGGCGGAGGACACCCGTGCCGCGGTCGAGCAGCGCGGACAACGATGCTTCGTGGCCCGGCAGGACCTGACCAGCCCGGACACCGCCGACGTGATCGACGAACTCGCCGGCGAACTCGGCGGTCTCGGAGTGCTCGTCAACAACGCCGGCACCGGGCACCGCGACGAAGTACTCGACCTGTCCTTCGACCGGTGGCGGGAGATGCTCGCCACCGACCTCGACGGCCCGTTCCTGTGTGCGCAGCGCGCCGCGCGGCACATGATCGGCTCCGGTAAAGGCGGCCGGATCGTCAACATCACGAGCGTCCACGAGCACATCCCCCGCTTCGGCGCGTCCGCCTACTGCACGGCGAAGGCCGGACTCGGCATGCTCACGCAATGTCTGGCGCTGGAATGGGCCCGGTACGGCATCACGGTCAACTCGGTGGCTCCAGGTGAGATCTCCACGCCCATGACCGGCATGGACGAATCCGAGGCCTTCCACGAGGAGCGACCGGGCAACCCCACCGGACGACCCGGGCACGTCGACGAGGTCGCGTCCGTCGTCGCGTTCCTTGCGTCCCCTCGCTCGTCGTACCTGACGGGCCGCTCCATTCCCGTCGACGGCGGCCTCATGCTGATGGCCGCACACGGACACGACATGAACGACGGGAGTTGGCGCGAACTCTGACGACGACCGGTCACCCCTCCGCCGGCGTCCACAGGCGAACCGGTGGTCGACTCGGAGTTGGGGGGGAACTGGATGCGCACGACACCGCCTACGGAACGATTCGGAGCGGGAACGGCGAGGGGTTACCGAGCGACCTATCGTCCCGAGGTGTGGGCCCTGATCGGCGCGGGCCGCGCGTCGGACTTCATGCTCGTGAACGGTGCTGCTCTGGGATCGCCGACGACGAGCTTCGGCCACGGCGCCGCGGCGATCGGTTCGAAGGGGATGGTGGCATCCCAGCACGGCCTCTCCCGCATCGACGTCGACGCTGCACACAGCCGCTCCGGGGTGGCCTCGGCCGGTGGCATGTCGACGCTCTCCGTGGTGAGACGTAGATAGTCCTCCGCAGTGAGCTCGGGCGGGAGCGCCGCCTGTGACCCGCGAGCACGGGCGAGGTTCTCGGCGACCACCGGTTCGCTCTCCGCAACCTTCAGGCACCCGGGCTGGATCAGGCACAGCGAACGCACCAGGTCCGGCCGTTCCGCCGCCGCGAGCATCGCTGCGACCGCACCGTACGAATACCCGGCGAGGTAGGCGCCGTCGCCGAGCAGTTCGACGATGTCAGCGGCGTCCACCTCGTAGTCGGTGCGATAGGCCCCATCGAGATCCGGCGAGTCGCCATGCCCGCGTCGGTCCATCAGGATCAGCCGACGTGACGCGCCCCAGGGCCGCTGCCGACCGAAACCGTAGGTCTGGTCGTCTCCTCAGGCCGGCACCCCGTGCACGAGAACGGCCGGTGGGACGTCGGATCCGGCGCGTCCGACGATCGTCGAGCAGACGCGCTCCACTATTCCCCCTCCCGATTGCGAGCATGCAGGCGCGAACCTATGGGAAGACCCGTGCGAATGCAGCCGGTTGCATCAGCGCAGGTGGCGCACGAAGAACCTGGACGCGTCCTCGACTGCGAACGGTGGGACGCCGGTATGCCCGCCCATATTGGCCTGCAGTGTCTTCTCCTTCGAGCCGATGGCATCGAACAGGTCCAGGGCCGCCCGGCGGTCGTTCGATTCGTCGTCCCACTGCAGCAGCATGTGCACCGGAACGGTGAGTTCGCGAGCCTCGTCGAACATCACGCGAGGAACGAAGCTCCCCGCGTACAGACCTGCGGCCACGATGCGAGGCTCGACCACTGCCAACCGGATACCGATGGAGATCACTCCCCCCGAACATCCGACGGGGCCGCCGACCTCGGGCAGCATGAGCAGGTCGTCCAGGAGGGCTCGCCATTCCGGCACTGCTCTGTCGACCAACGGGAGGACGAGTGCGTCGACGATCGCGGCGCTCACCGGCTCGCCCGTCTCTATCGCTCGATGCAGGTCGGTACGCGCCTGCTCGACGGCGGGCCACCGGGGGCGGGTGCCGCTTCCGGGGAGTTCGAGGACGGCGGTCGCGAAGCCCTCGGCTGCGGCCTGCTCGGCCCGGGCCACCAGGCGGGGATACATCCTGCGCAGTCCCAGAGGAGGGTGGCCGAGCAGGATCAACGGCACCGGGGCAGACGCCGATGCGGAAGCGGGCGTCCACATGAGTCCCGGAACGTCGTCGAGGACGAATTCACGTTCGACGATGCGGCCGTCGTCGAGAGGCCGCTCGGATTCGAAATGCATGGTCGTGCCTTTCGGGGAGTGCTCTGGTGGCGCTCCCGGACGACCTATCGTCCGACCGTGACGCCGAGTCGGAGCACCCACGTCGATACTGCGTTCACGGGTACCACCTCCTCGTTCACTCGCACGGCTTCCCTGAAGGTAGCAGTAGCCGGCGCGAGCGCCAACGGATTTTCCTCGACCTCGGAGCCGGACATCGCCGAGCGTGCCCGGGCAGTCACTCCCATCGGCGCTCCGGACATGAGAAAAGCCCCTCACCTGCGTGAACAGGTGAGGGGCTCTCTGGCGGTGGCGGTGGGATTTGAACCCACGGACGGGGGTTACCCGTCACACGCTTTCGAGGCGTGCTCCTTAGGCCGCTCGGACACGCCACCGCTAGAAGACTTTACCGGATCGAGCGCCTCAGCCGAAATCCCCTGGTCACAGCTCCGATGCCGGACCGCGATGGTCGCGGAAGAACTCCTCGAGCACCGCAGCGCACTCGGCTTCGAGCACACCACCGCGCACTTCCGGACGGTGCGTGAGACGCCGATCGCGCACGACGTCCCACAGCGACCCGACGGCGCCCGTCTTCGGTTCCCACGCCCCGAAGACCACACGCGACACTCGGGACAGAACCAGCGCACCCGCACACATCGTGCAGGGCTCGAGAGTCACGGCGAGGGTCGCGCCCTCGAGACGCCATCCGTCGCCGTAGACCTGTGCTGCCGCGCGCAGGGCGAGCACTTCGGCGTGCGCTGTGGGGTCTCCGGTGGCCTCGCGGGAATTCGCGGCTCTCGCGATCTCGGTGCCGTCCGGCCCGAACACCACCGCGCCCACCGGCACATCACCGGCGGGCGCGGCAGCGGCGGTCTCCAGCGCGACCCGGATCAGTGCCTCGTCGTCGCGCAGACCCATCTAACGGAGCTTGTCCAGGGTGTTACCCAGGACGTCGTCGAAACCGAGTCGCTGCGCGATCTCGTCGAGCTGCTCATCGGGGTACAGGTCGGTCTCCGACAGGATCACCGAGAGCACAGGCTCGGGCAGACCCATGTCGGCGAGGATGCCGAGGTCGCCTTCCTCCCACGGTTCGATGTCGTCGAGTTCGTCGGGATCGATGTCGGGGATCTCGACGTTCAGCGCATCGAGGACGTCGGCGGCGATGTCGTAGTCGACAGCCATCGTCGCGTCGGACAGCAACAGTCTCGTTCCCGACGGTGCGGGACGCACGATGACGAAGAATTCGTCGTCCACGTTGATCAGACCGAACACCGCGCCGGAACTTCTCAGCTCCCTCAATTCGGTCACCGCAGCGTCGAGACTCGTCAGTGCAGCACCGGCCAACGCCCGGCACTTCCAACGACCCTCCTCACGCGTCACGGCAACGGCGAAACCGTCGAGGTCGTCGTTCGAATTCCCCGTGGGGTTCCCACTCGGGGTAACGGAAGGGCTCTTGTTCCCTACACGCTGTGCAGCCATGGGCGCAACGGTAGTCTGCCGCGTCCGGTGAATGAAGCCCAGCACGCGATATGCCAACCTGAGAAGGTGTCCTCAGCCGTGTCCTCCCCGCCCGTCTGTGTCCTCGGTCTCGGCCTGATCGGTGGTTCGCTGTTGCGCGCCGCCGCGACGACGGGCCGACAGGCATGGGGCTACAACCGCTCCGCGCAGGTCGTCGATGCTGCTGTCGCCGACGGCTTCGACGCCTCCACCGACCTCACCGCCACATTGCGTCGCGCAGCCCACGCCGACGCCCTGGTGGTGATCGCGGTGCCGATGCCGGCGGTGGGCAGCATCCTCGAGGCGGTGGCCGAACATGCACCCGATGTCGCACTCACCGACGTGGTGAGCGTCAAGGCCGAAGTGGCCGCTGCCGTCGCCGCACACGGCCTGTCGCGACGTTTCGTGGGCGGACACCCCATGACAGGAACGGCCGAGTCCGGATGGACCGCAGGCACCGCCGAGCTGTTCCGCGACGCAGTGTGGGTGATCACCGTCGACGACGGCACCGATCCCGAGGTGTGGCGGCAGGTCGCCGACCTCGCGCTCGACTGCGGCTCCGTCGTCGTACCCGCCGAGTCCGGGGAACACGACGCGGCGGTCGCGCGGGTGTCCCATCTCCCCCATCTGCTCGCCGAAGCGCTGGCCCTGTCGGGCGCCGGTGGTGGTGATCTCGCGCTCGGTCTCGCCGCCGGCTCGTTCCGAGACGGCACGCGGGTTGCGGCGACGGCCCCGCCCCTGGTGGACGCGATGTGCGAGGGCAATGCCGAGGCCCTGCTCGTCGCACTCGACGAAACCCTCGACGTGCTGACGACGGCCCGGGAGCAGCTCGCCGACCGCAGCACCTCCGCTCTCACCCGCGCCGGTCACGAGGCCCGGACCCGCTACGAGCAGCGCCGCCGCGACCCCATCGTCGGCACGCAACCCGGCGACGACGGCTGGATCGCAGTATTCCGCGAAGCCGGACGTCGCGGTGGAGTGTGGACGCGATGAACCTCCGCGACACGGCATCGGCCCTGGCCACCGGCAAGACGACCGCCACCGACCACGTCCGCTCGGTCCTTGCAGAACTCGGCGCTCTCACCGGCACCCCCTGGGAGAACGCCGTCGCCGCCCGCAACGACGAGGTCGCCCTAGAAGCCGCGGCCCTCGCCGACGAACAGATCGCCGCGGGGAACTGGATCGGCCCCCTGCACGGCGTCGCGGTCGCGGTGAAGGACAACATCGACGTCGCCGGATTCCCCACCCGCTGCGGCAGCGCGGTCCTCGCCGACGCACCGCCGGCCGGGCGCGATGCCCGCATCATCGAGAAACTCCGTGAGGCCGGAGCGATCGTGGTGGCGAAGACCCATCTCCACGAGTTCGCCTACGGACCCACCGGATTGGTCAACGCATCCGGAGCAGCCGCGCATCCGCACGATCCGGATCTGATCAGTGGCGGTTCCTCGTCCGGATCCGCAGTGCTGGTCGCACGGGGCATCGTGCCCGTCGCGCTGGGAACCGACACGGGCTGCAGCGTGCGCACCCCGGCGGCGCTGTGCGGGATCGTGGGGTTCAAGCCGGGCTTCGGGGCGCTGCCCGAACAGGGCGTGTTCCCGCTGTCGACGACCTTCGACCACATCGGTCTGCTCACAACCGACGCCCTGGACTCGTCGCTCGCGTGGGGCGCCCTTCCCGGCATCGCGCACCTGCGCACCCCGGTCTCCGAACTGCGCATCGGACGGCTGCGTGGTGGCATCTGGGATCTGTCGCCCGTCTTCGACGACGCGGTCGAGACTGCGTGTCGCACCCTCACCGATCTGGGTGCCCGCGTCGTCGACGTGGAACTGCCCGAGACCGACGAGATGCTCGAGCTGTATCCCGTGGTCACCGGTTCGGAAGCGTACGAGACGCATCGCGCGTGGTTCGAGGCCGATCCCGGACGCTATCAACCCCCGACGGCCGCTCTGCTGGCCGCGCAGCGCGACCGGCCCGCCTACGACTACATCCGAGCGGCCCGAGCGGTGACGCGACTACGTCACGACGTCGTACATCGCCTCCGCAGCGTGGACAAGCTCGATGCGTTGATCACCGTCACGACCGGTGTGCGTTCGGCGCCGCTCACGAGCGATCCCGTCGAGTTGCGCGCGCCGCTGCTGCAGATGTGCATCCCGTTCAGCGTCCTCGGTGTTCCGGCCGTGTCGGTGCCGGCCCCGGATGGGGATTCGACGCCGGTCGGGCTCCAGATCGTCGGGCTTACCGGAGGTACCCGCGGGCACGGCAGCCACCCCGCCGAATCGGCCGCGTTCGCTGTGGCCATGGCGGTGGAGGCGTCGGGACAACCTTAGATCCGCGAAGCGCGACCCCGATATTCGAGGACGAAGCCGTCCTTGTCGACGGTCACCGACGACGACGATCGCGGCGACAACACGTGGATTCCGTCGGACGCGCTGCTGTAGACGACCGTGGCCTCCTCGATGCTGAGATCGATGAGGTTGACGTACACGACGGGCACCTCCACGTCGGCGGCTCCGGTCTGCAGGTCGTGCCGGCGGATCGGCAGGGCATTGAAGAACGGACTGAACACCACGTCCGCATCCAGTGCCCCACCGAAGGTGGACCGCTGATGGTTGATGCCGTTGTCGGACATCCAGATGCCCTCTTCGGACCTCGTGAGCGACATGTGGCGCTCACCTGCGGCGAGCGTGGTGCGTACCGACAATCTGCGGGTGACACCGTTCTCGTCCGTCACCAGGTCGTAGGACGCGCTGAATGCCGGATGATCGGTGCACTCCGCAGCCACGATGCGGCCGGATGCCTTGATGCGGCGGCCGGAGAGCTGTACTCGTACCGACTCCATCCGAGGTACATCGACCGCACGCCACGTGAGTAGCGCGGGCCAGGTAGACGCGGAACCGGTGGCGTCAGAGGCTGGGATGCTCACGGTCTATACGTTATGCGACGAACGGCACACCGTGGGCGGCGGTGTCGTGATTCGTCGGCCCCGACCGCGACAGGATTCCCACACCGCTACGCCGTGTCCGGCAATGCCTCGTGGCGGGATGCCTGCCGCAGATGGTGTGAGAACACCGACAATGCCGCAGCACCGACAGCGACGTTGAGCAGAGCTCCGAACTCCTGCACGGCAAACTCCAGGACATCGACGAAGAAGACCGTGATCAACGCGGCCGTGCGGAGCGCACGAACGGCCCATCTCTGCCGGCGCCAGAGGGCCACCGAACCCACCACGCACAGCAGGACGGTGACGGCGGAGCCGACGAGCTGGATCACGGTCATCACGTCGTTCGTCCGCTCGGCGAGATCTTCCTGCAGCGTGGCCACCGCGTTGACGAGAATGCCGGCGGAGAACAGCGTGAGCAGAGCCGCCGCCACCCGCACGCTCCGGTCGCCCCGCAGACGATCCGGCAACCGGATCGACACCCACGAAAAGCGCGACGGCACCTCCCGGCACCGAGTGAGAAGGAGGTCGATCTGCTCGACGACCTCGGTATCGACCCCACCCTCCCGAGCGCGTTCGAGCTGTACTCGCGCCTGGTCGCGATCGGTCGGTGTCAGACCGTGGGTGAGCCCGTCCGTCGCAGTGAGCGCCGCGTTGGCGAGATACTCGTCGGCCGAGGGGCCACGACGGAGATGCACCGCCCGATTGGCCACGAGCAACAACACGACGACCACATACATGATGGCCACCGACGGGCGGTAGAAGTAGTCGTTGGTCTTCGTGACGAACTTGCCGACCTCGTCCAGGAACAGACCGAAGCCGATACCGCCGAGCACCACCGCGATGCGATCGGGTGCCCGGCCGATGAAGGTCATCGAGACCATCAACGCGGCGATCATGAGCAGCCCACCCCACAGCACATGCGCGATGTGCAGGACCGACCCGCCGACCTGCGGATAGCCCGTCAGATGGAGGTACAGACGCGTGGCGAGGACGGTCGCCACCGCGGTGATCAAGAGCGCTTCGACCTGCGCGGACGACGCGGTGTCCCGCAACAGCCGAGAACGGGAACGGGTCAGCACCGCTGTCATGGCTCGCGAGCTTATCCCGCCCGGGTTCTCCTCGGGTTTCTCCGCCGGATCCGGCGGCGCGGCGCCTGCGCGGAGCGGCTCCCCGATGTGCTGTGTGGCCTAGAGTCGCTCTATGCGCACAGTGTGGACAGTTCCTCCGAACATTGCCCAAACTCTGCTGGAATCTCCCGAGATCCAGATGTTCCTGACCAGCAACGAGTTGCCGGACACAGCGGACGATCCACGCCAGAGACTTGCGGAGTTCACCCACGCGCTCGGCGCATTGAGTCGTCACATCGGGCGCACCTTCGGTTCCGTGGACGTAGCCAACCGCGAACTGTTCGGCGGGTCCGCCGGCAAAGTACCGGTAGCGCTGCGCCTGACCGTCCTGCGTGCCCTCGTGAACCACGTCGACGATCGCGCTCCCAGCCCGAAACTGCTTCCGAAGAACATCTGCGACCAGCTCGGTGCCTACGTCTACGCCCTGCTCGACCCGCGCGACCGCAGCATCTTCTACATCGGTGCCGGACGTGGAAACCGGATCTTCGCCCTGGTGTGGACCGCACTCGGAGAAACCTCGAAGCTCACCGAGTCCGGCGAGAAGGCACCGCTGGCCACACCGGAGACCGAGGCGGCTCTGCGGCGTATCCGAACCGTCTACGAGTCCGGCTACGCAGTGGAGCATTTCGTCGTCGCCGACGCCCTGAACCCCAAAACGGACGGCGACCACACCGCCGCCGTGACGGCCGAAGCGGTCATCGCGGCACTCGGACTGACCGAACCACACCGCGGCGAATGGGTGCTCACCAATCTGGCGGGCTCCACCGAGGAATCCGAAGCCGACCGCACCGCGATTCCGATCGCCGAACTCGTGCGGCAGTACTCGGCCTCGCCCGCTCCCGAACTGCCGACGCCGTGCGTGGTGCTCCGGGTCAACGAAGCGAAGAAGGCCTCCCCCGCGGCGGTGCGCGAACTCGCATCCAAGCCGTGGCCGGCGGGTTCGGCCGCTCGCGGAATCGACGGACTGCCGATCATCGTCGTTGCCGACAACATCGTCCGGGCGGTCTACCGCGCCACAGGCTGGGAGGCGGCCGCTCGCACCGAAGAGAACGGCGGCACGATCCTCTACCGGTTCGTCGGGGAAGCCGACGACGAGCTCGAGAGAAAGTTCGTCAATACTCGTGTCACGCCCGACCGGCTCGGTCTCAAGCGCTGGCCGTCGCACGGGTGGGCGCCTCGTCTGACGCGTGCTCTGCCCCGGCCGGTCGCGCGTCCGAAGGCATCGCGCTCCTGATTCAGAGCTGCTCCCCGGCCCGAGCCGGGGAGCAGCGCCGTTTCGGTTGTCGGCAACCGTTGGGCCGGCATATCTTCCGGCTACAGAAACACGAAAGGGGACCCACTGCTGTGGGTCCCCTTTCGGAACGGGTGTTCGGCGGTGTCCTACTCTCCCACACCCTGTCGAGTGCAGTACCATCGGCGCAGACAGGCTTAGCTTCC
>NZ_SDMJ01000008.1:0-150317 GCF_004153645.1 Rhodococcus sp. Q1
CGGCACACTGTTGAGTTCTCAAAGAACACGCACACACCATCGATCCCGAACCTTCCGGTTCGTTCACTCCGGGGTGAGAAGTTCCATCCGGAAGTCTTTTCAACTTCCGGGGCGGCCACCGACCTTACCAGAAGAATCGGGGACTCGTAAACACGTCCAGGCGCCTTCGTCCAACCTCGTTGTCCCGTTCCTTTCGGCCCGGGTCGGTGTCCGTGTCGCTCTGACCTGGATTAAGTTACGCGAGGATCAACTGCCCGCCAAATCGCCTGGTCAGAGGGGGTGAGTCGCGAGGAATCCCCAGGTGGGCAGGTCCGAGCACCGTCTGCCGGCCCGACATCCCTTCGGGTGACGCCCGCCACAGATGTTCGATCAGGGATGTACGCCTAGCGCGACAGGAGCCGGTCTTCGTCGACACCCACCCGCTCGATGGTTCCCCCGAGCTCCTGGAGGATCTCGACGAATCGCGGATAACCACGATCGATGTGATACACGTCGTGCACTTCCGTGACCCCGTCGGCGCACAGGCCGGCGAGCACCAATCCGGCGCCCGCACGGATGTCCGACGCCCACACAGGAGCACTCGACAACTGCTCCACTCCGCGCACGACCGCGTGGTGTCCGTCGGTGCGGGCGTCCGCTCCGAGACGCACCATCTCCTCGACGAATCGGAATCTGGCTTCGAAGACGTTCTCGGTGATCATCGATGTCCCGTCCGCGACGGCAGCGAGACCGATGGCCATGGGCTGCAGGTCGGTCGGAAATCCCGGGTACGGCAACGTCGCGAAGTTGACGGCACGGGGGCGTTCCTTCTGCACGACGTGGAACCCGTCGGCCAGGGGCGTGACCTCGGCACCGGCGCTGCGTAACTTGTCCAGCACCAACGCCAGGTGCTTCGGGTTCACCCCATGGACGCTGAGCTCGCCTCGCGTCATCACTGCCGCGATCCCCCACGTCGCCGCGACGATCCGGTCGCCGATGCAGCGGTGTTCGGTGGGCCGGAGCGAGGCGACGCCCGAGACCCGAAGCGTCGTACTACCCGCACCGGTGATCCGCGCGCCCATCCGGACGAGCATGGTGCACAGGTCGACGATCTCGGGTTCGCGGGCAGCGTTGTCGATCGTTGTGTCGCCCTTCGCGAGGACTGCTGCCATCAGGATGTTCTCCGTCGCTCCCACCGAGGGGAACGCCAGGCGGATGGTGGCGCCGTGCAGATCGTCCGCTTCGGCGACGACGCATCCGTGTTCGATCGTCGAATGCGCGCCGAGCAGACGCAGACCCGCCTGGTGCATGTCGAGGGGGCGAGAGCCGATGGCGTCACCCCCGGGCAGGGCCACGATCGCCTTGCGGCATCGGGCGACCAGCGGACCCAGCACGCAGACCGATGCCCGGAACTGGCGCACGGCCGCGAAGTCGGCGCGGTACTCCGGTTCGGCAGGTGTCGTGATGCGGACCGCGTCGCCGTCGAGTTCGACCTCGCACCCGAGTCCGCGCAGGACGTCGGCCATCAAGGGCACGTCGAGGATGTCGGGGCAGTTGGTGATCGTGGTCGTGCCTTCGGCCAGCAGAGCTGCGGCCATCAACTTGAGGACACTGTTCTTGGCACCCCCGACGACGACGTCGCCGGAAAGGCGGCTCCCACCTGTGACAAGAAAGCGTTCACTCACAACGACACAGCGTAACGGCGTGTCCGCCGGAAGAGCAGAGCCGGTACCGTGACGCCCATGGCAGTCCACCTCACACGGATCTATACGCGCACCGGAGACGACGGAACGACGGGGCTCAGCGACTTCTCCCGCGTCTCGAAGAACGACCCTCGTCTGATCGCCTACGCCGATTGCGACGAGACCAACGCGGCGATCGGTGTGGCGCTCGCACTGGGCGCGCTGCCGGAACGGCTCGTCTCGGTCCTTCGGCAGATCCAGAACGATCTCTTCGATGCCGGCGCCGACCTGTCGACTCCCGTTGTGGAGAACCCGAAGTACCCGCCGCTACGCATCACGCAGCAGTACATCGATCGACTCGAGGGCTGGTGCGACGAGTTCAACGAAGAGCTGGAACCGCTCGATTCGTTCATTCTTCCGGGTGGCACGCCGGGCGCTGCTCTGCTGCACACCGCCAGGACGGTCGCGCGACGCGCCGAACGGTCGGCGTGGGCGGCGGTGGATGCTGCTCCGGACGACACCGACGTCTTGCCGGCGAAGTACCTGAACCGGCTCTCGGATCTTCTCTTCATCCTGTGCCGGATCGCGAACCCGGACGGAGACGTGCTGTGGAAGCCCGGAGCAGGAGCGTGACGAAGTCTCTCTAGAGGGGGCGGCGGCGCTGCGACCGGCCGTCGGGCCTGGATTCGACCCAGGACATGAAGGCCATCAAAGCGCCGCTGTCGAGCGCGATCTCGTACGAGTCGTCGCGGTCGACCACATCGAGGATCACGATGTCCTCGGTCATGATGTCGAATTCGGTGTTCTTCGGCGACCGCCGCGACCGCACGTCGATGCCCTGACGGGCCAAGCGCAGGTCGGGTCCGGGCCGAAGGCTCGAAAGCCTGTAGAACGCGAGTGTCTCGTCGCCGTAACGGACGATTCCGTGCCTCCAGCCGGAACCCTCGTTCTGAGGCATCACTCGCAGGATCGCGGCGGTACCCCCGCCGCGCAGGGTGAACAGTCGGTACAACAAAGCCGCGACGGAGACCGCGAGCAGCACCACAAGGATAGTGAGAATCAGAAATCCGAGTGACACTGCTCGTCGGCTCCGTCGCGGCTTCTCGTTGTTCGACGATCAGGCTCGTTCGACAGCCCGCAGGCGGCCTCGGGCCGCTGCGATCTCCGACTCGTCGCGATTCTCATCGTTCAGAGCCGACTTGGCTGCCTCGACGTCGATGTCCTCCACGCGGTCGGCGGCTTCGGCGAGCACCGTCACCGTCGTCGCGGTCACCGAGAGGAATCCGCCGTGGACGGCCATGACGATCCGCTGACCGTCCGCGGTCTTGACGGACACGACGCCACCCTCGACGAGCTGGCCGAGCACGGGCTCGTGACCGGGCATGATGCCGATCTCGCCCTCGGTGGTCTGGGCGGTGACGAGAGTCGCCGATCCGGACCACACACGCTCCTCGACGGCAACGATGTCCACGCTCATCTCAGCCACGGTGGCCTACTTTCCGGCGATCTTCTTGGCTGCAGCCTCGACGTCGTCGAGTCCACCGCAGCTGTTGAACGCCTGCTCGGGCAGGTGGTCGAACTCACCCTTGCACACGCGGTCGAAGGCCTCGATGGTGTCGGCGAGCGGCACGACCGAACCCGGTTGACCCGTGAACTTCTCGGCGACGATGAAGTTCTGGCCGAGGAACTTCTGGAGACGACGGGCACGGGCGACCGTGACCTTGTCCTCTTCGGAGAGCTCGTCCATACCGAGGATGGCGATGATGTCCTGCAGTTCCTTGTACTTCTGCAGGATGCGCTTGACCTCGTTGGCCACCCGGAAGTGGTCGGCACCGACGATGCCCGGCTCGAGGATTCGCGAGGTCGACGTCAGCGGGTCCACAGCGGGGTAGATACCCATCTGCGAGATCGGACGCGAAAGCTCGGTGGTCGCATCGAGGTGGGCGAACGTCGTGGCCGGCGCGGGGTCGGTGTAGTCGTCGGCGGGCACGTAGATCGCCTGCAGCGAGGTGATCGAGCGACCACGCGTCGAGGTGATGCGCTCCTGGAGCTCACCCATCTCGTCCGCGAGCGTGGGCTGGTATCCCACGGCCGACGGCATACGGCC
Organism: Rhodococcus sp. Q1; assembly: GCF_004153645.1. Lineage (NCBI taxonomy): Bacteria > Bacillati > Actinomycetota > Actinomycetes > Mycobacteriales > Nocardiaceae > Rhodococcus > Rhodococcus sp. Q1. Next base: position 3,769 of record NZ_SDMJ01000008.1, read on the forward strand.
GAGGAGGGTCGAAACCTCCGAGCCTGCCTGCGTGAAGCGGAAGATGTTGTCGATGAACAGGAGCACGTCCTGTCCCTGGACGTCGCGGAAGTACTCCGCCATCGTCAGGGCCGACAGAGCGACGCGCATACGCGTTCCCGGCGGCTCGTCCATCTGACCGAAGACAAGGGCGGTGTCCTGGAGGACGCCCATCTCTTCCATCTCGAGGTGGAGGTCGGTGCCCTCACGGGTGCGCTCACCGACGCCGGCGAACACCGACGTGCCGGAGAACTCACGCGCGATACGGGTGATCATCTCCTGGATCAGAACGGTCTTGCCGACACCGGCGCCACCGAACAGGCCGATCTTGCCGCCCTTGACGTACGGGGTCAGCAGGTCGATGACCTTGATGCCGGTCTCGAGGATCTCGGTCTTGCCCTCGAGCTGGTCGAAGGCCGGGGGCTTGCGGTGGATGCCCCACTGCTCGCCGTCGCGGCCGGTGCCCGGCGCGTCGAGGCAGTCGCCCAGCGCGTTGAACACGTGGCCCTTGACGACGTCGCCGACGGGAACCGAGATCGGCTTGCCCGTGTCGGACACCGGGGCACCGCGGACCAGTCCGTCGGTCGGCTGCATGGAGATCGTGCGGACCAGGTTGTCACCCAGGTGCTGCGCGACCTCGAGGGTCAGGGTCTTCGCCACGGACGGCAGAGTGACCTCTGCGTGCAGGGCGTTGAACAGCTCGGGCACGGCGCCACGCGGGAACTCCACGTCGACGACGGCGCCGATGACGCGGACGACGCGCCCGGCAAGGGCCGACGCCGCACCGGCGTTGTTGTCGGTTACTGCTGCGGTCATTGTGGTTCAGTCACTTCCTGCACTCGAGGCGAGCGCACCGGCACCGCCGACGATCTCGCTGATTTCCTGGGTGATCTGGGCCTGGCGGGCCTGGTTCGCCTGACGGCTGAGGGTGTTCACCAGTTCCGTGGCATTGTCCGTCGCGGCCTTCATGGCGGTACGACGGGCCGCCGACTCGGAGGCCGCCGCGTCCAGCAGCGACGCGTAGATACGCGTGCTGATGTACTTCGGCAGGAGAGCCTCGAGCAGGACTCCGGCCTCGGGCTCGAAGTTGTACACCGCCTGAGGTCCCTCGGTGCCCGTGCCACGGTGCCCGTCGGTGAGCATGTCCTCGCCGAGGTCGATCTCGTCCTCGGTGATGCTCACCTCGAGCGGAGCCATTCTGCGGACCTGGGGGGTCTGCGTCAGCATCGACACGAAGCGGGTGTAGACGATGTGCAGTTCGTCGACGCCCTCGACGGTGCCTTCGCCGTTCGGGGCGGGCACCTCGGTGCCCGAACCCGCCATGAACAGCTCGACCAGGTGGCGGCTCGCCTTCGCGGCGTCCGTGTAACGAGGATCCTGCGAGAAACCCGTCCAGGCAGCGACCACTTCACGCTCACGGAACGTGTAGTAACCGAGGCCCTTGCCGCCCATCACGTACAGCACAGGCTCCTTGCCCTCGCTGAGGAGCAGCTGACGCAGCTCCTCGGCTTCCTTGAGGACGTTGGAGTTGTAACCGCCGGCCATACCGCGGTCGCTGGTCACGACCAGCACTGCGGCACGCTTGGGGTTCTCACGCTCGTTGAGCAGGGGGTGATCCAACGAGGCCGACGCACTCGCCAGCTCGGAGAGCACCTTGGTGATCTCCTCGGCGTACGGCTTGGACGCTGCCACTCGGGCCTGGGCCTTCGTGATACGCGACGTCGCGATCAGTTCCTGCGCCTTGGTGATCTTCTTGGTCGAGTTGACCGACTTGATCCGCGAGCGCAGTTCGCGCAAGTTCGCCATTCGTCGATCACACTCCCTTCACTGGACGCTGGGTCATGGACTCCCCGCTCACTTGCGAACGGTGGTGCGCTTGACGGAGACCTGCTCCTGCTCGACCTCGTCGGCACCGAGAGCCTCGGCCTCCGCCTCGTTCACGACACGGCTGCCGTCGGAGGCGATGAAACCCTCCTTGAACTTGGCGGTCGCGGCGTGGAGAGCCTCGATCGACTCGTCGGACAGGGCCTTGCCACCGGCGATCTGCTCGTAGACGCCTGCGGCGTTGCGGTGCAGATCCTCGAGGAGCTCGGCCTCGAAGCGACGCACGTCTCCGACCGGAACCGAGTCGAAGACACCTTCGCCGGCGAGGTAGATCGACACGATCTGGTCCTCGACCGCGATGGGAGCGTACTGGTCCTGCTTGAGCAGCTCGACGAGACGCTGACCGCGCTCGAGCTGAGCCTTCGACGCGGCGTCGAGGTCGGAGGCGAAAGCGGCGAAGCCTTCGAGCTCACGGAACTGGGCGAGCTCCAGACGCAGCGAGCCGGACACCTTCTTCATGCCCTTGGTCTGGGCGGCGCCACCGACTCGGGAAACCGAGATACCCACGTTGATGGCGGGGCGGACACCCTTGTTGAACAGGTCGGACTCGAGGAAGACCTGGCCGTCGGTGATGGAGATGACGTTGGTCGGGATGTACGCCGACACGTCGTTCGCCTTGGTCTCGATGATCGGCAGGGCCGTCAGCGAACCGCCACCGAGCTCGTCGGAGAGCTTGGCGGAGCGCTCCAGCAGACGCGAGTGCAGGTAGAAGACATCGCCGGGGTATGCCTCGCGGCCCGGCGGACGACGCAGCAGCAGGGAGATGGCGCGGTACGCCTCGGCCTGCTTGGTGAGGTCGTCGAACACGATGAGGACGTGCTTGCCCTGGTACATCCAGTGCTGGCCGAGGGCCGAACCGGTGTAGGGGGCGAGCCACTTGAAGCCGGCGGAGTCGGAGGCGGGAGCCGCGACGATGGTGGTGTACTCCATCGCGCCGTTCTCCTCGAGTGCCTGCTTGACACCCGCGATGGTCGAGCCCTTCTGGCCGATCGCGACGTAGATGCAGCGGACCTGCTGCTTCGGGTCGCCGGTCTCCCAGTTCGCCTTCTGGTTCAGGATCGCGTCGATGCAGACCGCGGTCTTGCCGGTCTTGCGGTCGCCGATCACGAGCTGACGCTGGCCACGGCCGATCGGGGTCATCGCGTCGATGGCCTTGATGCCGGTCTGCAGCGGCTCCTCGACCGGCTGGCGCTCCAGCACGGTCGCGGCCTGCAGCTCGAGGGCGCGGGTCTCACCGGCTTCGATGTCGCCGAGACCGTCGATCGGCTGACCGAGCGGGTTCACGACGCGGCCCAGGAAGTTGTCGCTCACCGGCACCGACAGAACGTCGCCGGTCCGCTTGACTTCCTGGCCCTCCTCGATGGTCTGGAAGTCGCCCAGGATAACGGCACCGATCTCGGTGGCCTCGAGGTTGAGGGCCACGCCGAGGACGCCGCCGGGGAACTCCAGCAGCTCGTTGGCCATCGCCGACGGCAGACCGCTGATGTGCGCGATGCCGTCACTGGTGTCGACGACCACGCCGACCTCCTCGCGGGAGGCCTCCGGGGAGTAGCTCGCGGTGTAATTGTCAATCGCGCTACGGATCTCGTCGGAGGAGATCGTCAGCTCCGCCATGTTCTTCCTGCTCTCGGTATCTGGTCTTCGAAAAGATCTATGTGTGTGTTCGGTAGTGGACTACGTGAGGCTCTTGCGCACTGCAGCGAGTCGACCCGCGGCACTACCGTCGATGACCTCGTCGCCCACCCGGACGACCAATCCACTGAGAAGCTCGGGATCGACCTCGACGTGCACCGTCACAGGCTTCCCGTAGATGCGGGTCAGGGTCGCGGAGAGCCGCTCCTCCTGCCGCGCATCGAGCGGTGCCGCGCTACGGACATGCGCAACGGCACGGTCCCGCTGGGCTGCTGCGAGTGCCGACAACTCGTCGAACGTGCCGGCCGGAGACTCGCTCAGCCGACCGACCGCATGGACGGCCAGCGTTTCGGTGACCGCGGTCACCTTTCCGTAGAGCAGGCGCGTCAGCAGATCGCGCTTGGCCGAAGCCGGCGTGCCGCGATCGGAGAGCGTCTGCTCGAGGTCGGGGTTGCCGGCCACGATGCGACCGAGGCGGAACAGTTCGTCCTCGACGGTGTCGAGCTGGTCCTGGTCCGCTGCAGCCTTCAGCAGCGCCTCCCGACCGAGCTGGACGAGAGAGTTCGTCAGATCGGACTGGGCCGACCAGTCCTGCCCCGCTGCTGCCTTGACGGTCGCGAGGGTCTGAGCCGAAACCTTGCCGCCGAAGACCTGCTCGGCCAGCCGCTCACGAACGGCAGCCGGGGCCGAGGCGTCGGCCAGCGCGGTCCGAAGAGCCCGCTGGCTGTCGAGCGCCTCGACCACCGAGAAGAGTTCGGAACCGGCCTGAGCCGCAGCGGCAGTCGCGGCACCCGAGCCCAGGGCGGACTGCAACGCGGAACGCGTATGAGCGAGTGCCTCACGGCTTGCTGCGTACATGGTGCTCACTTTCCGGATGCAGAGTCAGCGCTGAGGGAGTCGAGTTCGTCGAGGAATCGATCGATCGAGCCGGCACGCTTCACGTCGTCCGCGAGCGCTTCGCCGAGGATCTTCTCGGCGAGATCCACGGAGCTGCGTCCGAGATCGCTACGCAGCTCGGCCACGATCTGCTGGCGCTGGGCCTGCAGCTGGTTGTGACCGGCGGCGACGATACGGTCGCTCTCCTCCTGGGCCTGCGCCTTCATGTCGGCGATGATCTGCTGGCCCTGTGCACGGGCCTCTTCACGGATCTGCGCCGCCTCGGTGCGGGCCTCGGCGAGCTGGCTACGGTACTGCTCGAGCGCGGCCGCAGCCTCCGCCTGAGCTTCCTCTGCCTTCTTGATGCCGCCTTCGATCAGCTCCGAACGCTCGTCGAGCACCTTCTGGAACATCGGAAGCACGAACTTCCAGAAGACGAATCCGACGAGAATCAGGGCGACCAGCGACCAGACGATGTCGTATGTCGCGGGAAGGAGGGGGTTGGGAGTCTCCCCTTCCTCGGCCGCGAGAATCAGGATGCTGTCAGCCATGGTGATCGTCGGATCAGAAGATGAAGCCGGCGACGATGCCGATCAGCGCCAGGGCCTCGGTGAACGCGATACCGAGGAACATCGTGGTGCGCAGCTGGCCGGCCATCTCGGGCTGACGAGCCATGCCCTCGATCGCCTTGCCGACGACGATGCCGATGCCGATGCCGGGGCCGATGGCGGCGAGGCCGTAGCCGATGGCGCCTGCACCCGAGATCGTGGTGTCCTGGGCGAGGACGTCTGCTGCCTGAAGCGCAACGCTCATTGGTGTTCCATTCCCTTTCTTGTGGCTCGGCCCCGGGAGTCGGCAACCGAGTCAGTCTGTGTGTAGATGTGGGTCGTGCCGTTCGTCGAGCTAGTGCTCTTCGGCGTGCAGCGCCAGATCGATGTACACCGCGGTGAGCAGCGCGAAGATGTAGGCCTGCAGGACGATCACCAGGAGCTCGAAGAAGGTGAACGCGATTCCGCCGATGAGAGAACCGATGCCGAACACCTTCATGAAGCCGTCGGAATCGAAGAAGAAGAACTGGGTGGCACTGAAGAACAGCACGAGCATGATGTGACCGGCCAGCATGTTGGCCATGAGACGAATGGTCAGCGTGAACGGCCGCAGAATGAACGTCGAGACGAACTCGATCGGGATCACCAGCACGTGGAGAGCGGGCGGCAGGTTCGGAATGACGATGCTGCTCTTGACGTAGCGGAAGAATCCGTACTTCTTGATGCCCACATAGTTGAAGACGATGTAGGCGAGTGCCGCGAGCACGATCGGCATACCGATTCGTGCGTTGGACGAGATGTTGAGGAACGGGATGACCGATGTGAGGTTCAGACCGACCACCAGGAAGAAGATGGTGACGATCACCGGAAGGAACCGGCGTCCCTGTTCCTTACCGAGGATGTCCTCGGCGATATGGATCCGGACGAAGTCGAGCATGATCTCGGCGACGTTCTGCACGCCCCGCGGCACGATCTTCGGACTCCGCAGCGCGAAGAAGAAGAACAGAGCGACGATCAGGGCGACGGCGACGCGGATGAGCATCAACCGGTCCATCTCGAAGGGGGTGCCTTCGAACAGGACTGCCGGTGGGAAAAAATCAGCTAGTGACGGCGCGTGGAATTCTCCGGCTGCCAAGGTGGTGACGCTCAGCGCTCTCTCCCGTAGTCGGCCGCAGGCATGCCGTCTGCGGTTCGATCGGACATTGACGATCCAGAAGTCGACCAGGTCGGCTCGCGTATTCGCCAGTGTTCCGAACCGCGTGAACGGTCCTGCTTCCTGCCGGTGTCGGCGACTCTCGTCGACTCGGCGGCCATTTGAACACGGCCGCCTACGAAGTCACAACTGCGCACCGTTTCCAAACCGGATGCGGCCAGTGTCACTCTCGCAGAACTCACCCTACCAACTGCTCTACGACAGCGCGTAGGTGGGTTCCTACGTGGGGGGTTATGGACATCCGGCGCTACTACCGATCGTCGTTGTTCACCTCGGGCGACGGGCGGGGATCGACGTACAGGGCGCGCTGCGAGAGCACCCCGTAGGTCTCCGCTCCCAGAACGATGACCAGCGCGAAAACGATCGTGAGCACCAGCGCGTTGCGGTTGTAGAAGTCGAGCGAGTCGAGCGAACCCATCACGACGATGGCGAGGATCAACTTCAGCAACCAGGTGCCGAGAAGAACGGCACCGGCGGTCATCGCCGGCATCTTCGACGTCAGGAGCACACCGAGCGCGGTGAAAAGGATGAATCCTCCGCCGACGGCCGCGCCGATCAGCGCGCCCCACAGTCCCGGCATCCCGGCGACGAGCACCGAGACCACCGATGCCACCACGGCGAGCGCGAGAAGACCGAGGACGCCGTAGCGCACCGCCGCGCGCATGGGTGCGATCGGGTCGGGCAGCGAGGGCAGACCGTGGTCGGGTTCGGGATGATCCGGGTTCGTCACGATATCCGAGCCTAACCGACCTCTCGGGAGTGCTCCGGTGGTGTCTCCCCCGACTCGTCGTGCCGCCGCAGCGACGGCACCGCGGTCACGACGAGAGCGAACACGAGACCGCCCGCGAGAATCAGCACCACGGCCCTCCGATCGAGCAGCGAGGAACCGACGGCCCCGAACGCGAGGATGCCGACCCACAGGTAGAGCAGGAGCACCACGCGACGGTGGGAGTGCCCGATCTGCAGGAGGCGGTGATGGAGGTGCATCTTGTCCGGGCTGAACGGGCTGACACCGGCCCGCGTGCGGCGCACGATCGCGAGGAGCAGGTCGAGGATCGGGATGAACATCACCGCACCCATCAGAATGAGCGGTGAGAGCAGACCCAGCAGGTCGCGCGAGCCGTATGCGCTCAACGGGATGAGCCCCGAGGCGCTCGTGGAGATCGCGGCGAGCATCAGGCCGATGAGCATCGATCCGGAGTCGCCCATGAAGATCTTGGCGGGCTGGAAGTTGTGCGGCAGGAAGCCGAGGCACGCACCCGCGAGGGCCGCAGCCATGAGGGCCGGCGGGTAGGCGGAGACGTCGCCACCCTGATCGAGCAGCAGGCCGACGGAGAACGCACAGATCGCCAGCGCGGCGATGAGACCCAGCCCGGCCGCGAGTCCGTCGAGCCCGTCGACGAAGTTCATCGCGTTGATCATCACGGCGGCGACGACGACGGTGATGAGCCCGCCCTGAAGTTGGTCGAGCACGAGCGTCGACGCACTGAAGGGGTCGTAGATGACGATCCAGCTCACGCCCATGACCACGAGCACGCCGGCCGCGGTGACCTGCCCGACGAACTTGGTGAGCGCGTCGAGACCCCACCGGTCGTCGACGATCCCGACGACGACGATGATCGAAGCTGCGACGAGCGCCGCTCCCATGTCCGGGGTGTATTCGAAACCCCTTGTCAGAGCTGGCAACTGCTGAGCGAAGATGATCCCCGCAACGAGACCGATGTACATGCCGACCCCACCCATCCGGGGTGTCGGCGTCACGTGCACGTCGCGATCACGGGGCACCGCGACCGCCCCGAACTTCAGTGCGAGGATCCGCACCACGCCGGTCGCGAGGAAGGTCACCACCGCGGAGGTGAGCAGGACGAGGAGAAGCTCCCGGATGGGAACGCCGGCGCCGCGCCCGGCCTGAGCGAGCAGTACGGCGGTGGTGTCGGCTGCAGTCACGTGCTCCGTTCCTCCGCCGCTACTCCCCGCCGGAACGAAGACGCTCGGGATCGTCGCCGAGCACCTCCGCGAGCGCTTCGGCCGTCACGGCGCCTTCGCGCAGGATGCGCGGACGGTCACCCGTGAGATCGACGATCGTCGAGGCGATGCCGTGTTCGGCGGGACCACCGTCGAGATAGACACTCGCCGACGCTCCGAGTTGCTCGCGCGCCTCGGTGACGTTCGTCGCCGGCGGCCGGCCGGAGACGTTCGCGCTGGACACCGCGAGCGGGCCGACCTCGCGCAGCAGTTCCAGGATCACGGGGTGCAGCGGCATGCGGAGCATGACCGTGCCGCGCGTGTCCCCGAGGTCCCAGGCCAGGGAGGGTGCCTGATGCACCACGAGGCTGAGCCCACCCGGCCAGAAGGCACGGATCAATTCCCGCGCCTCGGGACGTACCGAGGCGACGAGGCCGTCGATGGTCGTCCAGGAGCCGACGAGGACCGGCACCGGCATGTCGCGTCCGCGGCCCTTCGCGCGCAGGAGCGAGGTCACGGCGTCGGAGTCGAACGCATCTGCCGCGATGCCGTACACCGTGTCGGTAGGTACGACGACGAGTCGTCCGGCCTTGAGTGCACCACGCGCCGCGTTGAGTCCGGCGGCGCGCGAAGCTTCGTTGTTGCAGTCGTACACGGTGCTCACGCGCTCATCCTTCCACTTCGGCCGGAGTCGGCACCGGACGGGTCCTGCCCGTCAGCCGTCCGCAGCAGACCGTACCGACTTCATGCGGTCGGCCTCCACCGCGGTGGGAACCCGGTGGGCGGTGACGAACCGGGCCTTACCGGCGAGGTCGGGGTGCCGGACGACATCGCCGAAGACGCGACGCTGTTCGAACAGTTCGGCGACGAGCAGACTGTGTGTGTCGTCGTGCTCGACCGCGGCCGCTCCCCCGATCCGCAGCCATCGCGCGATGTTCGACACCATCGGGCGGATGACGGACAGACCGTCGACCCCTCCGAAGAGCGCCGAGTGCGGGTCGTGCTCGATCACCTCGGGTTCCAGTTCGGCGCCTTCCGGGATGTAGGGCGGGTTGGCGACCACCAGGTCGACGGCGCCTTCGAGGTTGCTGAGCAGGGTGCGGTCGGTGACATCGCCCTGATACAGCCGGATCGGGGTGTCGCCTTCCTGCGCGCGGGTCTCGGCGTTGCGTCGGGCCCACCCGAGGGCCTTCGCTTCGAGTTCGACGGCGTGGACCTCGGCATCGGGCCGGGCGTGCGCGATCGCCAGTGCGAGTGCGCCGGATCCGGTGCACAGATCGAGCACGATCGGATTGCGGCTTCCGTGACGTTCGAGGAAGGCCAGGGCCCATCCGAGGAGCAGTTCGGTCTCGGGTCGGGGCACGAAGACACCCGGTCCCACCGCGAGGTCGATCTCCCCCATCGGCGAGGTGCCGGTGATGTACTGCAGCGGTATTCGTTTCGCTCGCTGTTCGACCATGGATCGATAGGCGTCGATGGTCGCCGCGTCGACGAGCGGGACCAGGCCGAGTCGGCCGCGCTCGATGCCGAGCAGGTGCGCGGCGAGAAGTTCGGCGTCGACCCGGGGACTCGGGACTCCTGCTTCCTCGAGGACCGATGCCGCTTCGATGACGGCCAGGCGCAGAGGTTGACGGCTCACGCCTTACAGCGTGCCACGACTCCGGTCCTGCGCTACGCGGAGGTAGCCCTCACATTGCACGCATACGCCGCGGACCGGACATCCGATGCGTTTCCGGCGACGTGATTGACGGCACGGTGGGGCGGGCACCCGGACAGGGACCGATACCTTGCGGTCGGTTTCATCGACAGAAAGGGATTGCCCATGAAGTCACGGACTGTGCGTGGAATCACCGTTCTCGCCGCAGCGGGCGCGGCCGCTTTCGCGGCCCCCGCCCTCGCGAGCGCGGACCCTATCGATTTCCAGCCGATCCCCGTCGGATGCCCGGCGGGGATCGGTCCGGTCGATACGGAGACCGCCGTCGCCGAGGAGGATGCGGAACCCGGCTCGATCGAGTACGAGATCGAGCAGGAGGGCAGCGGCGGAGGCCGGATCGGCTGGGTGAACCTGAGGACGCTCCAGCTGGGGACGGGTGCGCTGCCGGGACCCCTGGAAGGTGAGGAGCCCGCGGTGGTCCTCGAGACCGGTGAGGGCCTCGTCGTCAGCGCAGTCTGGGGTGCCCATGAGAACTCCGACGGTCAGGGTTGCTTCCTGCTGCCGGGCGTCGATCTCACCGACGTCCCGCCGGCCGCGGCGGCCGATCCGGAGGTACCCGCAGTAACCGATCCTGCGGGCAACGAGTAGCCCTGCTCCCCCGTCGAGGCCCGGCTCCTGCGGTTACTCGGCCGCGAGCCGGGCTTCTCGGTCTGCAGCGCCCAGGGCGTCGAGCAACGCATCGAGTTCGCCGTCGAGCACCGCGTCGAGGTTGTGGGCCTTGAAACCGATGCGGTGATCGGTGATCCGGTTTTCCGGGAAGTTGTAGGTGCGGATGCGCTCCGACCGGTCGACGGTGCGCACCTGGCTGGCCCGACCTGCCGATGCTTCCGCGTCGGCTGCCTCTTCGGCCGCCGCCTGCAGGCGCGCCGCGAGCACCTGCATCGCGCGGGCCTTGTTCTGCAGCTGGGAGCGTTCGTTCTGGCAGGTCACCACGATGCCGGTGGGAAGGTGTGTGATGCGCACGGCCGAGTCGGTGGTGTTGACGCCCTGACCGCCCTTGCCGGACGACCGGTAGACGTCGATGCGCAGGTCGCTCTCGTCGATCTGCACCTGCTCGACCTCGTCGGGCTCGGGGTAGACGAAGACGCCGGCCGCGGAGGTGTGCACGCGGCCCTGCGATTCGGTGACGGGCACCCGCTGGACGCGGTGCACGCCACCCTCGAACTTGAGGCGGGACCACACGCCGTCGCGCACATCGGTCTTCGACTTGACCGACAGGGTGATGTCCTTGTAACCGCCGAGATCGGAGTAGGTGGCGCCGAGAACTTCGACGCGCCACCCGGCGCGTTCGGCATAGCGGGTGTACATCCGGGCGAGGTCGGAGGCGAACAGAGCGGACTCCTCACCGCCCTCACCGGACTTGACCTCGAGGACCACGTCGTCGCTGTCGTGCGGATCACGAGGAGCGAGCAGGTCGGTGAGGGACCGGTCGAGCTCGGCGACCTGCGATTCGAGGTCGTCGACCTCCGACGCGAACGACGAGTCGTCGGTGGCGAGTTCGCGCGCCGCTTCGAGATCGTCGCGGGCCTGCTTCAGAGCGTTGTAGGTCGACATCACCGGGGCGAGTTCGGCGAACCGCTTGCCCACCCGGCGGGCCGCCGCGGGATCGTCGTGCAGCGACGGGTCGGACAATTGCTGCTCCAGACCCGCGTATTCGGCCAGGATGTCGTCGATGGCCGACGGCTTGGTCTGCCCCGCCATGATGTGCTCCGCTCTGATTCGGTCCGTGCAACGAAAATGCCGACGCCCGGCCTGCACGGGGGCAGTACCGGGCGTCGGCGTGACAGCTAGCTGTCGGAATCGGCCTTCTTCGATGCACGCTTGCCGTAGCGAGCCTCGAAGCGCGCGACACGACCGCCGGTGTCGAGGATCTTCTGCTTGCCGGTGTAGAACGGGTGGCAGTTGGAGCAGACTTCGACGGTGATCCGTCCGGCCTCCGACGTGCTGCGGGTCTCGAACGTGTTGCCGCAACCGCAGACGACGGTCGTCGTCACGTAGTTGGGGTGGATTCCTGCCTTCATGGTGTCCCTTTCGTGGCCGCCGGGTCGCCTTCGCGGATCGAAGACGTGAACCGGAGCCGGACTGAGCCTGTCGATTATGCCAAACGTAGGGCCCCGGGAAGAAATTCCCGGGGCGCCGACGTCAGTCGTCGAGTGCCCCCGGTGCGGTCTTCGCCACATTCATGAGGAACTCGATGTTCGTCTTGGACTTCTTGAGCCGGTCGATGAGCAGATCGATCGCCTGGTGCGAATCGAGGCCCGAGAGCACGCGGCGCAGCTTGTGCACCACGGCGAACTCGTCCGGGCTCATGAGCAGCTCGTCCTTGCGCGTACCGGACGGGTTGACGTCGACCGCCGGGAACACGCGACGCTCGGCGATCTTCCGGTCGAGCTTGAGCTCGGCGTTGCCGGTGCCCTTGAACTCCTCGAAGATGACGGTGTCGCCGGTGGAGCCGGTCTCGACCATCGCGGTGGCGATGATCGTGAGCGACCCGCCGTTCTCGATGTTGCGGGCAGCACCGAGGAAACGCTTCGGCGGGTACAGCGCGGTCGAGTCGACACCACCGGAGAGGATGCGTCCGGATGCCGGCGACGAGTTGTTGTACGCGCGGCCGAGACGGGTGATGGAGTCGAGGAGCACCACGACGTCCTGGCCCATCTCCACGAGACGCTTGGCACGCTCGATGGCGAGCTCGGCGACCGAGGTGTGGTCTGACGGCGGCCGGTCGAAGGTCGAGGCGATGACCTCGCCCTTCACCGAACGCTGCATGTCGGTGACCTCTTCGGGACGCTCGTCGACGAGGACGACCATGAGGTAGCACTCGGGGTTGTTGACGGCGATCGCGTTCGCGATGTCCTGGAGGACCGTGGTCTTGCCGGCCTTCGGCGGCGACACGATGAGCGCGCGCTGCCCCTTACCGATCGGCATGACCAGGTCGATCACGCGCGTGGTGAGGATGTTCGGCTGGGTCTCGAGCCGCAGACGCTGGTTCGGGTACAGCGGCGTGAGCTTGTTGAACTCGGGGCGGCGCTTGGCCGAGTCGACGTCGCGGCCGTTGACCGTGTCGAGGCGGACCAGCGGGTTGAACTTCTGGCGCTGGTTGCTCTGCTCGCCCTCGCGGGGAACCCGCACGGCACCGGTGATGGCGTCGCCGCGGCGCAGGCCGTTCTTACGCACCATGTTCATCGACACGTAGACGTCGTTCGGGCCGGCGAGGTAGCCGGACGTGCGCACGAACGCGTAGTTGTCGAGGACGTCGAGGATGCCGGCGACCGGCTGCAGGACGTCGTCCTCGCGGATCTCGGGCTCGCGCGAGTCCGAACCGCCTTCGTTGCGGTCACGTCCACGGCGACGCTCACGGAAGCGACGGCCCCGGCGGCCGCGGCCGCCTTCCTCGTCGTCTCCCCCACGGTTGTCCTGGCTCTGACGCGGGCCCTGGTTTCCGCCGTCACGATCGCCGCCGTCCTGACCGCGATCACCCTGGTTACGGTCACCCTGGTTGCGGTCACCCTGGTTGCGATCGCGCCGCGAGGAGCCGTCGCCGGAGTTGCGGTCCTGGCCCTTCTCGCGCTGCGAGTCGCGGTCCTGGCGGCCGTCCTCGGACGACTCGGCACCTTCGGTCTGCTGGTTCTGGTCGGCGTTGTCGCCACCACGACGTCCGCGACGGCCACGGCCGCGACGGTTTCCGTCGGATTCGTTGTCGCCGCTGGGGGTCTGGCCACCCTGCTGCTTCTCCTGCGAGCCGTCCACGGCCGACTTCGCGTCGGCCTTCTGCTCGGCCGACTTCGCGTCGGCCGGGTTCGCGTCGGCCTTCTGCTCGGGCGCGGCGGTCTCGTCGGAGGCGGCACGGCCACGGCGACCGCGGGTGCCACGCGAGGGCGCTCCCTCGGGCTTGTCTGCCGTCTCGGTCTTCGCTGCCGCTTCGGCCTTCTCGGCGGACGCGGTCTTGTCGGTGCCGGTGTCCGACGCGGCTGCAGGCTGCTCGGTGGCAGGTGCGGCGCCGCCGCCTCCCTGCCGCTCCTTGATGGCAGCGATGAGATCGCCCTTGCGCATCCCGGAGGTGCCCTTGATTCCGAGCTCGGCGGCAAGTGTCCGCAACTCGGCAAGCACCATGCCCGAAAGGCCTGCTCCGCGGCGACCGCGCGTGGTCGTCCGGCTACCGGCCTCGGGAATGTCGAGCGCAGGTGTAGCGATCAGGTCCGTATCTGTCACGGAGATCCTTCCTTCCCTCGCTCGCTTCATGCGCAGCAGAGGGTTCGTCCCGCAGATCAGTTCGTCCACTGAGCTGGGATTTGCCGTACGAGTTCAGGGAAAACGAACGGTCGGCACGTCCGCCACCACACCGAAATCCGGTAGGTGCGGTCTGTCCCCCTCCCGGATCCGGGAGCAGGTGAGGATCGATCCAGGTTCGACGCCCCGATGGAGCTGGAGTGATTGCCCTGGAGAATCCGGCGACTGATACGCACGACGTGCGGACACCCCACAGAATAGCGACGATCTGTACGTAGGGCAAGAATCGCCGTGCCGGACGGGACGTGTGTGTTGCACCACCGTCCACTCCCGCATCCGGCACCGCGCGCCGGTCTCAGTCGACCTCGACGCCCTCGGCGATCTCGAGGTCCAGCACCGTCAGATCGTCGGCCTCGGCCGCGGCTCGCAGCTCATCGGGCAGCGCGGAGGTCGTCAGCGCCAGCACCGTCGGCCCTGCACCGGAGACGACGGCGGAGATACCCGCTTCGCGCAGTGCGGCCACCCATTTGGTGGTGAGCGGAAGGGCAGGGGCCCGCTGGGCCTGGTGGAGCAGATCCTGCGTCGCCGGCATCAGCAGTTCGGGTCGCTCGGTGAGCGCGACGACCGCGAGAGCCGCCCGGCTGACGTTGAACGCCGCGTCCCGATGCGGCACGAGCTCGGGCAGCAGTCCCCGGGTGTGGGCCGTGGAGGAACGGACCGACGGGACGAAGGCGTACGCCTTGATGTCGGGGTGCACGCGCAGGTTCACCGCCCGGTAGGTCCGCTGCTGGGAGTCGACTTCGACCTCGGTCCACGACACCACGGCTCCGCCGAGCACGCTGGCGGAGGCGTTGTCGGGATGTCCCTCGAACTCGGACGCCAGTTGCACGAGCTGCTCGTCGTCGAGGACACGCTCCGGCGCGATCTTGCGGACCAGCCCGTTGGCCGCCGCCAGCCCTCCCACCGCCGCGGAGGCCGAGGACCCGAGCCCGCGGGAGTGCGGGATGACGTTGTGGCACACGACGTCCAATCCGTCGGCCCACACACCGGCGGCCTCGAGTCCGCGCTCGACGGCGCGGACGACGAGGTGGGAAGGTCCCCACGGAACCTCTTGCGCGCCTTCCCCCTCCACCCGCACGTCGAGGCCGGAAGCCGTTGTCGTGACGGTGATCTCGTCGTACAGGCCGAGGGCGAGACCCAGGCAGTCGAAGCCGGGACCGAGGTTCGCGCTCGAGGCCGGAACCCGTGCCGTCACCGAGAGCCCCACGGGCAACGTCTGCGTCATGTCCTGATTCCCAACGGAGGAAGGCGTGGCGGTCAACTCAGGCCAACTCGAGCGCGGAGGCGACCGCGACCGGGTCGACCGGGATCGGCTCGACCACGGGCACATCGCGCAGGGCCGTGTCGGGGTCCTTGAGGCCGTTGCCGGTCACGGTGCACACGACCTTCAGGCCGCGTTCGAGCCAGCCTTCCTTGCTCGCCGCGAGCAGACCGGCGATGGACGCGGCCGACGCCGGCTCGACGAAGATCGACTCGGACTTCGCGAGCAGCCGGTACGCCTCGAGGATCTCCTCGTCGGTCGCCGCGCGGAACGCGCCGTTCGATTCCTCCTTGGCGGCCACCGCGCCGTTCCACGATGCGGGAGCACCGATGCGGATGGCGGTCGCGATGGTCTCGGGATCCTTCACCGGATGGCCGAGGACGAGCGGTGCGGCACCGGCGGCCTGGACGCCGAGCATGCGCGGGCGGCGCGTGCTGAGGCCGTCGGCGGCGTACTCGCTGTAGCCCTTCCAGTAGGCGGTGATGTTGCCGGCGTTGCCCACGGGCAGCACGTGCACGTCGGGCGCGTCGCCGAGCGCGTCGACGATCTCGAAGGCCGCGGTCTTCTGGCCCTCGATACGCACCGGGTTCACGGAGTTGACCAGCCCGATGGTGGAGAACTCCGCGGTGGTCTTGCGTGCCAGCTCGAGGCAGTCGTCGAAGTTGCCCTCGACCTGCACGATCTTCGCGCCGTGCATGACGGCCTGGGCGAGCTTGCCCATCGCGATCTTGCCTTGCGGCACGAGCACCGCGCAGCCGATGCCGGCGCGTGCGGCATAGGCGGCGGCCGAAGCAGAGGTGTTGCCGGTGGACGCGCACAGCACGGCCTGCTTGCCGGTCGCGAGGGCCTCGGTGACCGCCATGGTCATACCGCGGTCCTTGAACGAACCGGTGGGGTTGAGACCCTCGACCTTGACGTGGACCTCGCAGCCGGTGATCTCCGACAGGCGCGGAGCCGGGAGCAGCGGCGTGCCACCCTCGCGCAGCGTGACCGTCTTCCAGTCGTCACCGATCGGCAGGCGCGAACGGTACGCCTCGATCAGGCCCGGCCACGGCGTGTGCACGGGGGTGGTGTTCTTCTCGGCCGCGCTCATTCGGCGGATCCCTCCAGTCTCAGGACGCTGGTCACAGCGATCACGGATTCGAGTTTGTCGAGCGCTGCGACGGTATCCGCCAGCGCACGGTCGGTGGCCTGGTGGGTGAGTACCACCAGACGGGCAGCGTCGCCGGCGCCTTCCTGGCGGACCGCTGCGATGCTCACGTCCCGCGTGGCGAACTCGGCGGCGACCGCCGAGAGCACACCGGCGCGATCGGCGACCTTCAGGTTGACGTAGTAACGCGTGAGGATGTCGCTCATGGGTGCGATCTCCAGTTGCGCATACTTCGACTCGCGCGGACCACGCCCACCCTGAACCCGGTTGCGGGCGGCCATCACGAGGTCGCCCATCACCGCGGAGGCGGTGGGGGCGCCACCTGCACCCTGGCCGTAGAACATGAGCCGGCCCGAGGATTCCGCTTCGACGACGACGGCGTTGAACGCGCCGTTGACCGAAGCCAGCGGATGCTCGCGTGGCACGAGCGCCGGGTAGACGCGGGCGGACACGCGGTCCTTGCCGTCGGCGGACGGGACGCGCTCGCACAGCGCGAGCAACTTGATCGTGCAGTTGAGCGCGCGCGCCGAGGTCAGATCGGCGGCGGTGATCGAGGAGATGCCCTCGCGGTAGACGTCGGCCGCCGTCACACGGGTGTGGAAGGCGATCGACGCGAGGATCGCCGCCTTGGAGGCGGCGTCGAAGCCTTCGACGTCGGCGGTGGGATCGGCTTCGGCGTACCCGAGGCGACTCGCCTCGGCGAGCGTCTCGTCGTAGTCGGCGCCCGTCTCGTCCATGGCCGAAAGGATGTAGTTCGTGGTGCCGTTGACGATGCCGACGACCCGGTTGACCTTGTCGCCCGCGAGCGACTGGGTGAGCGGGCGGATCACCGGGATCGCGCCGGCCACAGAGGCCTCGAAGTACAGGTCGACGTTGCGGGACTCGGCGGCCTCGGCCAGTTCACCGGTGTAGGCGGCGAGCAGCGCCTTGTTCGCGGTGACGACGGACTTGCCTGCGTCGAGCGCCGTACGCACGAGCTTGCGGGGCAGTTCGATGCCACCGATGAGCTCGACGACGATGTCGACGTCGTCACGACGGATCAGCGCCTCGGCGTTCGTCGTGAGCAACTCCGCGGGAAGTCCCCTGTCGCGGGAGACGTCACGGACCGCGACCCCCCGCAACTCGAGGGGCGCACCGATGCGCGCCTCGAGATCCGCGGCGTCCTCGCGGATGATCCGCGCGACCTCGGCACCGACGGTGCCGTGCCCGAGAACCGCCACACCCACCGGACGCCGGCCCGAAGCATCGGTCGCCGTTGCACTGGTCACTCCGAAACCTCCAAGTTGAGCAGATCTTCCACGGTCTCGCGGCGCAGCAGAACGCGCGAGACACCGTCCTTGACCGCCACGACGGCGGGGCGAGGCAGCAGGTTGTACCTGCTCGACATCGAGTAGCAGTATGCACCCGTCGCCGCGACCGCCAGTAAATCACCGGGTGCGACGTCGGCGGGCATCCAGGCGTCGCGGATGACGATGTCGCCGCTCTCACAGTGCTTGCCGACGACCCGCGAGACCACCGGTTCGGCCTCGCTCACACGGGAGACGAGGCGCGATTCGTACTCCGCCTGGTACAGCGATGTGCGGATGTTGTCGCTCATGCCGCCGTCGACGCTGATGTAGCGGCGGACGTGTCCGGAGCCGACCTCGACGTCCTTGAGGGTTCCCACCTCGTAGAGGGTGACGGTGCCCGGTCCGGCGATGGCCCGCCCGGGTTCGACCGCGAGGGTCGGAGCCGGGAGCCCGGCGAGTGCGGACTCGTTCCGGACGATGTCGCCCAGCTTGGCGGCGAGATCGGCGACCGGCGGCGGATCGTCGCTCGGCACGTACGAGATGCCCAGGCCACCGCCGAGGTCGACGATGCTCATCTGCGCGGTCTTGTCGACACCGAATTCGGCGACGATGTCGCGCAGCAGACCGATGACGCGGTGCGCGGCGAGTTCGAAGCCGTCGACGTCGAAGATCTGCGAGCCGATGTGGCTGTGCAGGCCGACGAGTCGGAGGTTGTCGGCGCCGAAGACCCGGCGCACGGCCTGCATGGCATGGCCACCGGCGAGTGAGAGCCCGAACTTCTGGTCCTCGTGCGCGGTGGAGATGAACTCGTGGGTGTGGGCCTCGACGCCCACGGTCACCCGGATCAGCACGTCCTGGACGACACCGGCCTCACCGGCGACCGCATCGAGCCGGTCGATCTCGGCGAGCGAGTCGAGCACGATGTGCCCGACCCCGGCGGTCACGGCGGCCTGCAGTTCGCGGACGGACTTGTTGTTGCCGTGCATCGCGATCTTCTCGGCGGGGAAGCCGGCGTGCAGGGCGACGGCGAGCTCACCGCCGGACGCGACGTCGAGCGAGAGTCCCTCCTGGTGGACCCACCGCGCGATCTCGCTGCACAGGAACGCCTTCGACGCGTAGTGCACCTTCGCCGTCGGACCGAAGGCTTCCGCGATCTCCCGGCAGCGGGAGCGGAAGTCGTCCTCGTCGACGACGAACAGCGGCGTGCCGTACTTCTCGGCGAGCTCGGTCACCGGGATACCGGCGATGCGCATGACGCCGTCCTCGCCGCGCGCGGCGTTGCGGGGCCACACGTGCGGGGCCAGCGTATTGAGCGCCGCGGTGTCGGCCGGACGGTCGGGCAGGTTCGGGGCGTGCGGGATCTGGGCGTGACGCGGTCCCGCGGGGTGCGCGTTCACATGCGCTCCGGAGCGCTGACGCCGAGCAGGCCGAGGCCGTTGGCGAGGACCTGCCGTGCGGCCGCGCACAGCGCGAGTCGCGCGGTGTGCAGCGGGCCGGCCTCCTCGTCGCCCTGCGGCAGGATCCGGCAGGCGTCGTAGAAGCGGTGGTAGGTGCCCGCGAGTTCCTCGAGGTAGCGGGCTACGCGGTGCGGTTCGCGCAGTTCGGCCGCCTTCGCGAGCACCCGGGGGTACTCGCCGAGGGTGCGGATCAGGTCGCCTTCGCGCTCATGGGTGAGCAGCGAGAAGTCGGCGCCCTCGGTGGTCAGACCGAGATCGGCGGCGTTGCGCGCGATCGACGACAGTCGCGCGTGGGCGTACTGCACGTAGTAGACCGGGTTCTCGTTCGTGGTGCTCGCCCACAGTTCGAGATCGATGTCGATGCTCTGGTCGACCGAGGACCTCACGAGCGAGTAGCGCGCGGCGTCGACGCCGATCGCCTCGACGAGGTCGTCGAGGGTGATCACGGTACCGGCCCGCTTGCTCATCTTCACGGCCTCGCCACCGCGGACGAGGTTGACCATCTGGCCGATCATCACCTCGACGGTGTCGGGATCGTCGCCGAACGCCGCCGCGGCGGCCTTCAGGCGGGCGATGTAGCCGTGGTGGTCGGCTCCGAGCATGTAGATGCACAGGTCGAAGCCGCGCGAGCGCTTGTCCTGGAAGTAGGCGATGTCGCCGGCGATGTAGGCGGCGTTGCCGTCGGATTTGATGACGACGCGGTCCTTGTCGTCGCCGTAGTCGGTGCTCTTGAGCCACCAGGCGCCGTCTTCGAAGTACAGATTGCCGGACGCCTTCAGGGTCTCGACGGCCTTCTCGACGGCTCCGCTCTCGAAGAGGGAGTTCTCGTGGAAGTACACGTCGAAGTCGACACCGAACTCGTGGAGGGTACGCGTGATGTGCGCGAACATCAGCTCCACGCCGATCGAGCGGAACGTCTCGTTCCGCTCGTCCTCGGGGAGTTCGAGAGCGTCGGGGCGCTGCTCGAGCACGGAGGAGGCGATGTCGACGATGTAGGCGCCGGCGTAGCCGTCCTCGGGGGCGGGCTGTCCGAGCGCGGAGGCGATGAGCGACCGGGTGAAGCGGTCGATCTGCGCGCCGTGGTCGTTGAAGTAGTACTCGCGGGTGACCTCACCGCCCTGAGCGGTGAGGATGCGTCCGAGCGCATCGCCGACCGCGGCCCAGCGGGTGCCACCGAGGTGGATCGGACCGGTGGGGTTGGCGGAGACGAACTCGAGGTTGATCCTCGTGTTCGCGAGATCGGTGCCGTTGCCGTAGGCGTCGCCCTCGGCGAGCACCTTCGCCACGATCGCTCCCTGGGCGTCGGCGGCGAGCCGGATGTTCAGGAAGCCGGGACCTGCGACCTCGGCCGAGTCGATGCCCTCGGCGGCGGTCAGGGCCTCGGCGAGCCAGGTGGCCAGCGCGCGGGGATCGGCACCGACCTTCTTCGCGACCTGCATCGCGACGTTGGTCGCATAGTCGCCGTGCTCCGGGTTGCGCGGGCGCTCGACGGTGAGGGTCTCGGGAAGAACGGACGCGTCGAGACCACGGTCGGTGAGGACACCGGCGGCGGTTCCGCGGAGCAGCTGAGCAAGGTCGGAGGGAGTCACAGGTATCCATCCTATTGGCTGGTCGATCGTGGCGCCGACGCTCCCCCTACCGGCAGCTCCCACGGCCGCGCGCGGGCACGCCCGTAAAGTTGTGGGTGTTTGTGCGCCCGATGGGCGCGCGTCCGCCTGTCCACCCCGTCGAAAGAGCACACAGCGATGCCCAGCGGTTCGGTTAGTGGCGGCTCCGGTAACAAGAAGACCGGAGCCAAGTCGTCGAAGGCCATCCAGGCCGCCAAGAAGAAGAGCGGCGGCGCGCGCGGGGTCCCCGCCCAGCGCCAGATCCCGTGGCTCACGATCGGCGGCGTGGCCCTGGTCGTCGTCCTGGTCGCCGTGATCGCTGTGAGCCTGATCCCGAAGTATCAGAACCAGCAGGAGCTGTCGGCGTGGACGCCGTCGGAGTCCAACCAGGATCCGTCGGACGACATCGAGGGTGTCCTGAAGCTCGAGTACCCCGCCGGTGTGCACGTCGCAGCGAACCAGCGTGTCGCCTACGACCAGTCGCCGCCGTTCGGTGGCCCTCACGACTCCGTCTGGGCGACCTGCACCGGAACGGTGTACGAGCAGCCGGTGCGGAACGAGAACATGGTGCATTCGCTCGAGCACGGTGCGGTGTGGGTGGCGTACAACCCCGATCTGCTCGAGGACGCCGAGGTCGACACGCTCCGCGCGAAGGTCGACGGCCGCACCTACATGGTGATGTCACCCTATCCGGGACTCGAGGCTCCCGTCTCACTGCAGTCGTGGGGTCACCGGCTCGAGGTCGACAGCGTCGACGACGAACGCATCGACCAGTTCATCAGTGCGCTGCGTCTGAACCAGTACACCTATCCCGAGGTGGGTGCGAGCTGCTCGACGATCCCCGGCTCGTTCGATCCGGCGAACCCGCCGCCCTTCGACGCCTCCGAGCCCGGCCCCGACGCGGTGCCGATGAACGGGGAATCCATCGGCGACATGCAGCAGGCACCGGCCGGGAGCTGACGATGAGCGAAACCTCCCCCACCATCTCCACCTCCGAGCGCGGTGGGCACAACCGGCTGCTGCTGGTGCTGCTCACCGCCACCGCGGTCGCGGTCGGCTTCCTCGCGGGGTTCCTGTCCCGGATCCCGTTCGAGGATTCCGCCCCGGCCGCGCCGGGCGCAGGCTCGGTCGATGTCGGGTTCGCGCAGGACATGATCGTGCACCACGACCAGGCCGTCGAGATGGCCGCCGTCGTGGTCTCCAATTCGGAGGACGATCGGATCCGCAACATCGCGTACGACATCCTCACCACCCAGCAGAACCAGATCGGTCAGATGCAGGGCTGGTTGTCGCTGTGGGGACAGCCTGCGCTGCCGGCAGGTGACTACATGGCGTGGATGACCGAACCGGGTCACGGTCACGGTGATCACGGCACGGCCGCGGACTCCGCGGATTCCGGTGGTTCACCTCTGATGCCGGGTATGGCGACCTCCGAGGATCTCGCGAATCTCCGAGCCGCTCATGGTCCCGCCCTGGACGTGCTCTTCCTCCAGCTGATGCTGCGCCATCACGAGGGTGGCCTGCCGATGATGGAGTACGGCGAGCAGTACGCGAGCACCTCGGCGGTCCGCAACCTGGCGGGCACGATGGTCGCAACGCAGCAGGGAGAATCGGATCTCATGAGGTCTCTGCTCGCCGAGCGCGGCGCCGAAGCCCTGCCTCCGAACTGAGCAATTTGCTCGGACCGACCCCGATTTCAGGCCGAGAACCGGCTCTGACCTGGCGATGTGGAGTTGAGCGCTCGATGCGCTAGGCTAACTCCCGCGCCTCCGGTCATCCGGTGGTCCGGATGCCCTCGTAGCTCAGGGGATAGAGCGCTTGCCTCCGGAGCAAGAAGTCGCAGGTTCGAATCCTGCCGAGGGCACCACGAAGGCCCCGCTTCTCACGAAGCGGGGCCTTCGGTGTTCGTCCGGTCGGTTCGGTGTCCGGTGTCGGTCAGGTGCCGGTGAACGGCGTGGGGTCGAAGTAGTCCCGGCAGGCCGCGATCTTCCCGTCCACGATCTCGAACACGCCCGTGACGGGAAGTTCGATCGTCCGGCCGTTCATGGTGAATACGTCGGTGCGTTCGTTGAGCACGACGGTGCCGGAGACCGCCTGGTGGTGGATGCGGTAGTCGATGGCACCGAAGGACGTCACGAAACCCGCGATGTACTCCTCGATCGCCGCGCGGCCGCGGATCGGTTCCATCGGGATGTTGTGGAAGACAGCATCGTCGGTGAAGAAGGCTGCGAGCTCGGCCGGGTCGGGATCGGCCCACCGCCGGCAGAAGTCGGTGACGATCTCGTCGGGACTCATTCGTTCACCGCGATACGCGCGAAGCGGGCAGGTTCGGTGCCCGGCACGCGACGGACCCGTCCTCGTTCGATGAGCTGGCGCACGTGCGCAGACCCTTCCGCGAGCGCCATCCTCTTACCGTGCACGGGAGTCTCGGTCCACGGCCGGTACCAGCGCATGCGAGCGGTGGCTTCCCACAAGGTGAGTTCCTCGTCGCCGAACGCGTCGTAGAGATCGTCGAGGCGCCGGTCGTGGTGGGCGATCAGTTCGCCCGCGCGATGCGGCAGGTCGTCGATCTGCTGTCGGTGTGCGGGCAGGGCCCGTCGCACGGGCAGATCCGCGACCGCGCGCAGTGAGTCGAAGTACTCGCCGAGCGCATCACGTTGCGGCAGGGGAAAATCGAACTCTCCGACATGCGGTGTCGTGGTGGCCAGGACGTGGTCGCCGGTGAACAGCACACCGTGTTCTTCGAGAAGGAAACAGGCGTGGCCGGGCGTGTGACCCGGGGTGAGCACGGTGCGCAGGGAACGCCCCGACAGCGGGATCGTCTCGTCGGTGCCGAGTTTGCGGTCGGGGAGCACGTCGGGACGGCCGACGGCCGGTACGACGGTGGTGAGCACTTCGTCGATCGCATCCTCCGGTGCTCCGGCGCGGCGCAGCAGTTCGGCCTCCCGGGGACGTCGATCGACATCGGAGAGCATGACTTCGAGGTGGGCGAAGTCGGCCTCGTTCATCGCCACCCAGCATCCGGAGGCTTCCTGGATCCGCCCGGTCAGACCGACATGATCGGGGTGGAAATGGGTGACGACCACTCCTTCGACGTCGGTGACCGACAGACCCGCCGTGGCCAGGCCGTTCTGCAATGCCGCCCACGACCGGTCGTCGTTCCAGCCGACGTCGACGAGGACGACGCCGCGCGGGGATTCCATCACGTAGACCTGGGTATCGCCGACGGGCAGGTCCCCCACCGGGACGGGGACGACATGGATGCCGTCCCCGATATCACGCGCTTCGGCCATGGTGATGCCTCTCGATCATGGTTACTTTCGTTCGAAAGCTACAACAATGACTTCAACTATTACCCTGCACGGGCTCGATGATCGCGACGATCGACCTGATCTCCCCCGCCGGGATGTCGAAGTGCTCCGTCACCGCGACCGATGTCTCGGCCCTCGGACCCGCTGCGATGTCCAGGACGAACCGCGCGACGACGCTGTGGTGCCATTCACGGAACTGCAGGTCGCGGATGCGGCGGATGGGCCGGTACTCCGGGCCGTTCTCGAGGCGATCACGGATCTCGATGCCGCTGTCGCCGGTGCGCTCCCCGTTCTCGACCCGCCAGGCGCCCTCGGCGAGCCGCACATGAGACGCGTCGTGGCTGACCAGGGACCGGATGTACGCGCGTGCCATCGCGACGCGGGGGCTGTCGGTCGGTCCCGTGGCGTACACGGCCAGAGCGGACATCACGTCCGGCGCCCAATCGGCACGGCAGATCACCAGGTCGGGCAGATACGGATGCGGCCGGTTGTATTCGAGTTCGCTGCCGTCGATCCGGGCGCAGTGCAGACCCGCGGCACGCGCGACCGCGACCGGCGCCGCCGAATCCCACTCCCACTGACCGCCGGCGTGGATGTAGGCGTCGGCCTCCCCGCGCACCACCGCCATCGCCTTGGCACCGGCCGAACCCATCCGGATCAGATCGGCACCGAGATCGCGGGCCAGATCGAACACGAAGGCGGGCGGCCTGCTCCCGCTGATGACGATGCGGGGACGGCGCCGGGCCGGTTGCGGTGCCGGAGCCGGATCGGCGGTGCTGTGAACGACGCCGATCGCCGGTTGCGCGACCGCGGCGGCGGTGAGCCCTCGTCCTGCCTCCCAGAGCGCGATGTGGACCGCCCAGTCGACGTGGTCGGGCATCCCGTACTCCTTCGACCCGTCGAGGGGGTCGATGATCCAGACGCGGTCTGCGCCGACCCGGGCCGGATCGTCCGCGGATTCCTCCGAGAGCACCGCGTCACCGGGTCGTGCGGCCGCCAGCCGTTCGAGGATGTACGTGTTGGCGGCGTGGTCGCCGCGTCGGCCCAGCTCGCGCCCGGTGAGGGCATCCGATTCGATGGCACGGACCGTGAGCAGCAGTTCACCTGCGCCGGAGGCCGTCTCGGCCGCGAGCCGGGCGTCGTCACCCTCGCCCGCGAGCCGGGCCGTGTCACCGTTGTCGTGCGTCATGCCCTCAACAATTCCACGACAAGGCCGGCCTGCACGGCAGGCGTGCCGTCGTGGGGGCGCACGACCAGGTCGGGATCGGACGGTGGTTCGTAGGGATCGTCGACGCCGGTGAAGCCGGTGATCTCACCGGCCCGTGCCCGCGCGTACATGCCTTTCGGATCGCGCGCCTCGCAGTCGGCGAGCGGAGTGTCGACGAAGACCTCGACAAAGCGGATCCCGGCCTCCTCGTGTTGCCGGCGGATGCGGTCGCGGTCCTGTCGGTAGGGACTGATGAGCGCGCAGATCGCGACGAGTCCGGCGTCGGCCATCAAGTGTGCGACCGCGCCGACGCGGCGGACGTTCTCCGCGCGGTCCTCCGGACCGAATCCGAGGTCGGCGTTGAGTCCGTGCCTGAGGTTGTCGCCGTCGAGGCGGTAGGCGGGGACGCCCTCGGCGAGCAGCCGTCGTTCGAGTTCGACGGCAAGGGTGGACTTGCCTGAGGCGGACAGCCCGGTGAGCCACACCGTCGTCCCGGCCCTTCCCCGCTCGGCCCGCGAGACCGCCGCCGAGTGCCAGACCACCCGGCTGTCCGCCAGTGTCGGACCGGTGATCATTCCGGCCGCGACGGTGTTGCCGGTGCGTTCGTCGACGAGCACGAAGCTTCCGGTGGTGCGGTTGCGTCGATAGGGATCGAACAGCAGCGGTTGTTGTGTGCGCAGGTGCACGCGGCCGATCTCGTTGAGACCGAGCGTCGTCGCGGCCTCGTCGCGGTGCAGAGTGTTGACGTCGAGACGGTAGTCCAGGCGCGCCACCCGCGCGGTGGTCGAGCGCGTGGTGTGCAGGAGGGCGTAGCGGGCGTCGGGGTCGAGTGCGGAGCGTTCGTCGAACCAGCACACCATGGCGTCGATCTCGTGCCCGACGAGAGGACGATTGTTGGGTCGGCACAGCATGTCGCCACGTCCGACGTCGAGGTCGTCCTCGAGTTCGACGCACACCGCCGCACCGGCGAAGGCGTGCTCGAGTTCCGTTCCGCCCGGCCCCCACAACGTCCGCACCCGCGTTCCGAAACCGGAAGGGAGAACGACCACGTCGTCGCCGGACGCGAATCCGCCGGCCGCGACCGTTCCGGCGTAACCGCGGAAGTCGCGGTGCTCACCCTCACCGGGGCGGATGACGTACTGCACGGGCAGTCGCGCATCGATGAGGTTGACGTCCGAGGCGATGTGCACCTGTTCGAGATGGTGCAGCAGCGAAGTGCCCTCGTACCACGGCATGTTCGCGGTGCGGGAGACGACGTTGTCGCCGTGCAGCGCGGAGACGGGAACGAAGGCGAGGTCGGGCATGTCGAGCTTCGCCGCGAAATTCCGGAATTCGTCGCAGATCTCGTCGAAGCGGCGCTGCGACCAGTCCACCAGGTCCATCTTGTTGATGCACAGCACCACGTGCCGTACCCCGAGCAGCGACGCGAGGAAGGCGTGCCGGCGGGTCTGTTCGACGATGCCGTTACGGGCGTCGACGAGGACGAGCGCCAGGTCGGCGGTGGACGCCCCGGTGACCATGTTGCGCGTGTACTGCTCGTGGCCGGGAGTGTCGGCGATGACGAATGTTCTCTGCGCCGTAGCGAAATAACGATAGGCAACGTCTATCGTGATGCCCTGCTCGCGTTCGGCGCGCAGGCCGTCGGTGAGCAGCGCGAGATCGGCGCGGTCGGACCCGCGGTCGAGGCTCGTGCGGGTCACGGCCTCGAGCTGGTCCTCGAAGACCGCCTTCGAGTCGAACAACAGCCGGCCGATGAGCGTGGACTTGCCGTCGTCGACGCTGCCGGCGGTCGCGATGCGCAGGAGGCGGGACATCAGAAATATCCTTCCCTTTTGCGGTCTTCCATTCCGGCGTCGGAGATCCGGTCGTCCGCCCGGGTCGCGCCGCGCTCGGTGACCCGGCTCGCGGCGACCTCGGCGACCACCTCGTCTGCAGTGGTGGCGGCGGATTCGACGCAGCCGGTACACGTCGCGTCGCCGACCGTGCGGAAACGCACGAGACCTTCGCGCGGCACCTCTCCGCCGTGCAGGGTGAGAAACGGGTTGTGCGCGAGCAGCATTCCGTCACGTTCGACGACGGACCGCCGGTGGGCGTAGTACAGGGAGGGGAGTTCGACGCCCTCGTCGCGGATGTAGCGCCAGATGTCGAGTTCGGTCCAGTTGGACAGCGGGAAGACCCGCATGTGCTCGCCGCGGCGGTGCCGGCCGTTGTACAGGTGCCACAGTTCGGGGCGCTGTGCCTTCGGGTCCCACTGCCCGAATTCGTCGCGCAGGCTGAAGATTCGTTCCTTGGCGCGAGCCTTCTCCTCGTCGCGACGGGCGCCACCGAAAACGGCGTCGAATCCCCCTTCCCGCAGAGCACGCAGGAGGGTACCGGTCTGCAGCCGGTTGCGGGTGGCGTGCGGCCCGTCGTCCTCGACGGCACGCCCGGCGTCGAGGTCGTCCTGCACCGAGGCGACGATCAGCCGGAGCCCGAGGCGTTCGACGGTGTGGTCGCGGAAGTCGATCACCTCGTCGAAGTTGTGTCCGGTGTCGATGTGCAACACGGGGAACGGAAGCGGCGCGGGCCAGAACGCCTTGGTGGCCACGTGCAGCATCACCGCGGAGTCCTTACCGCCGGAGAACAGCAGGACGGGCCGCGAGAAGGTCGCGGCGACCTCGCGGAAGATGTGCACGGACTCGGCCTCGAGCGCACCGAGCAGCGGCAGTTCGTAGATCGGTGGTCGTTGCGGCGGCACCGTGGTCACTCGCGCCCCTCTCACCCGGTGCGGTACACATGTGTACCGACGCGGTCGAAGATTACCCCGCAACAGTAGAACGAGTTTCAATTCCAGGTCAACGGGTGACCGCGGTGACCGTCCGTCAGCGCCCCGGCCGGCGTCCACCGAGATCGGCGGTGATCGCATCGGCGACCGCCACGAGCGCCGCGCCGCACCGCTCGATCCCGGCGGCGTCCACCTCCCGCTCGAGGTGGAGTGTGAGCACGAGCGACTGGTGACCGTCCGGATCGTAGGCGGGGGCCGCCACGAGGTTGACCGCCCGCTTCTCCCCCGCGGCGAAGGCGTCGGGCATCAGCACGCGCTCACCGGGACTGGTCACGAGTTCCGCCAGCATCTCCCGCATCTCGGGTGCCAGGTCGTGCGAGACCACCCCCGCCATGAGCGCATACAGGCGGCGACCTCCGGGCGTGAGGGATTCGGCGAGATAGCCCGCGCGGCGACAGTCGGTGACGATCCGCCACAGGTCGTCGCGGTCGACGGACACGGGCAGGGTCGGCTCCCGCCGCAGCCACTGCTCGATGCGCTCGTCGGTGTCCCACAACACGTACATCAACCCCACCGGCGGTGCGAAGGGATACACCTCCCCCACCCGCGCCGCCGCAGCCGTGCCGTG
Source organism: Rhodococcus sp. Q1 (assembly GCF_004153645.1). Classification (NCBI taxonomy): domain Bacteria; kingdom Bacillati; phylum Actinomycetota; class Actinomycetes; order Mycobacteriales; family Nocardiaceae; genus Rhodococcus; species Rhodococcus sp. Q1. The sequence continues at coordinate 32,583 of NZ_SDMJ01000008.1, forward strand.
CCCACCGACGACGTCGAGCACCGCGATGCGGTCGCCGACGACCGCCGACGCGGAGCACATCACGCCGAACTCCTCGGCGAGTGCGACGAGATGCCGGCGCGCGACCGGCCCGGACGCGAATCCACGCTGCGCGGCGCGTCCCGCGACGATCAGCGCCGGCCCGAGCCCGTAGGTCTTGTCGACGGGGTCGCGGATCAGATAACCGGCGTCGGTGAGCGCCGTGAGGATGCCCAGGCAGGTGGGCTTGCTCAGCTCGAGTTCGCGCGCCAGTTCCGACAATCCGAACCGGACGCCGGGTCGCGCGACGAGGTGGTCGAGGACCTGTACGACGCGCTCCGTGGGCGGCGACCGGCGGGCGGTCCCCGCCCCGGCAGCCGACTCCGCGAGCGCCTCGGTCTCGCGACGACCCATTGACCCTCCCTGGAACACGTTCTACTCTCGGCGCAACGGAAGACTACCGCAGCGGTACATATTTGGACCACAGGAGATCGCAGTGCTCACCGATCCGCTCACCGCGGCGATAGCCGAGGCCGAGAAACTCGTCGCCACCGCCCCCCACATCCGCACCGAGCAGGACCTCGTCGAGGGATACGGCTATCTGGCCGGTGGGATCTCCGCGTGCGTCCACGCCACGTTCGCGTACAGCCGCTCCCATCCGGTCTTCGTCACCGGCACCGGCCCCTACACGAAGATGGGCCTCGACAATCCCGACACCCTGTACTGGGGCGCGTCGATCCGAGACGACGCCGAGTACGTCGTCACCGGGCGCCGCGGCACGACCTGCGACCTCAGCTTCCAGGTGCTGGCCGGCAACTACACGGACGCCGAGGTACCCGGCAACGTCACGGCCTTCGACGACCGCGCACTGACCATCGCCGACGACGGCACCTTCGAGGTGCGGTTCGGTCCCGGCCCCCGCGACCCGGATCGGAACTACTTCCCGCTCGCGCCCGGCTCGTCGCAGCTCGTCGTCCGCGAGGTCTACAGCGACTGGACGCAACGCCGCGGCACGCTGAGCATCCACAGGCTCGACAGCCTCGGCGTCCCGGCCCCCGAACCCACCCACCAGGACGTGGTCACCCGTTACGAACGTGCCGGTCGCGCGCTGGTCTCGCGGGTGAAGACCTGGCTGCAGTTCCCCGAGTGGTTCTACCTGAAGCTGCCGGTGAACACGGTGACGGAACCACGCCGCACCCCCGGTGGTCTGGACACGCAGTACTCGTCCGTCGGGCACTACGAACTCGGCGACGACGAGGCGATGGTCCTGACCCTCCCCGCGAGCGACGCGCCCTATCTGGGCTTCCAGATCGGCAGCCTCTGGTACATCTCCCTGGACTACATCCATCACCAGACCTCCCTGAACAACAGCCAGGCGCAGGTCGATCCCGACGGAATGGTCCGGATCGTGGTCTCGGCCCGCAATCCGGGACTGACGAACTGGGTCGAGACCCTCGGCCGCAGCCGCGGGATCCTGCAGTTCCGCTGGCAGCGCCTCGATCGCGAACTGACCGCGGCCGACGGCCCGACCGCCGAGGTGGTGCCGGTCGATCGGCTCTCCGAGGTCCTGCCCTTCCACGAGTCGAACCGCATCACCCCCGACGCCTGGGCGCAGCGCATCGCGGACCGCCAGCGGGGCGTCGCCGATCGGATGCTCGGATGAGCGCGACAGCGGGACTGCTCCGCGACCGAGTCGTCGTGATCTCCGGGGTCGGCCCGGGACTGGGACGCACGCTCGCGCTGCGGTGCGCCGAGCACGGCGCCGACGTGGTGCTCGCCGCCCGGACCCGGGAGCGGCTCGAGAAGGTTGCAGCGGAAGTCGAGGGCACGGGCCGCCGGGCACTGGTCGTACCCACCGACATCACCGACGACGAATCCGCCGCCGCACTCGTCGAGAGGGTGGTCTCGGAATTCGGACGGGCCGACGTGCTCGTGAACAACGCTTTCTCCGTTCCGTCGATGAAGCCGTTGGCTCGCACCGATTTCCAGCAGATCCGGGACAGTGTGGAGCTCACCGTCCTCGGCGCATTGCGACTCACCCAGTTGTTCGCCCCCGCCCTCGCCGAATCGGCCGGTGCGGTGATCAACATCAATTCGATGGTGCTGCGGCACTCCCAGGAACGTTACGGCAGTTACAAACTCGCGAAGTCGGCACTGCTGGCGATGTCCCGATCCCTCGCGACCGAACTCGGAGTCCAGGGCATCCGGGTGAACTCCGTTGCACCGGGCTATATCTGGGGTCCGATCCTGCAAGGGTACTTCGAACACCAGGCGGACAAATACGGTACCACCGTCGAACAGATCTACGAGCACACCGCCGCCGCCTCCGATCTGAAGCGTCTCCCGACCACCGAGGAGATCGCGGATGCGGTGATCTTCCTGGCCTCGCCGATGGCGTCGGCGATCACCGGCCAGTGCCTCGACGTCAACTGCGGCGAATACCACCACTGAACGGGACAGCACATGAGCGAACGCACCACCGTCGGCACCGCCCCGGATCTGCATGCCTCCGCGACCCGCCTGACGGGCCTGACCGATTTCGGCGACGACGCCTACCTCGACGGACTCGAGGTGCTGCTCGAATCGTATGCGCGGGACGAGAAGCTCACCCCGCTCGGCAGCAAGATGTCGCGGGTCTTCCTGCGCGGTGCCCTCGTGGCGCGGTTGCTGTCGGAATCTGCCTGGGCCGCCCATCCCGAGCACACGGACGTCCCGATCACCCGGCCGATCTTCGTCACCGGCCTGCCCCGTACCGGAACGACGGCACTGCACCGCCTGCTCGCCGCGGATCCCGCCCACCAGGGGCTCGAGATGTGGCTGACGGAGATGCCGCAGCCCCGGCCGCCCCGCGAGACCTGGGCGGAGAACCCGGTGTTCGCCGGTATCGAGGCCGGATTCGCGCAGCACCACGTCGAGCACCCCGAGTTCATGGGTGTGCACTACATGTCCGCCGCCGAGGTCGAGGAATGCTGGCAGTTGCTGCGCCAGTCGTTCCGGTCGATCTCCTACGAGTGCCTGGCCCACCTGCCCACCTACTCGCAATGGCTTGCCGGGCAGGACTGGACCGCGGCGTATGCCCGGCATCGGAGGAACCTGCAGCTCATCGGTCTTCCCGATGCCGGCAAGCGGTGGGTGCTGAAGAATCCCAGTCACCTGTTCGCACTGGACGAACTGCTCGAGGTGTACCCGGACGCGCTCGTCGTCGTCACCCATCGCGATCCGCGTACCGTCATCCCGTCGGTGTGCAGCCTCGCGGCGCAGGCCACAGAGGGGTGGTCCGAGGCGTTCGTCGGAGAGACGATCGGTCGCAGTCAGCTCGATCTCTGGGCACGGGGTTTCGACGATTTCACCGAGGCGCGCCGCCGACACGATCCTGCCCGTTTCGTCGACGTGGACTACCGGGATTTCGTCGCCGATCCGCTCGGTACCGTCGGGGGCCTGTACGACCGGTTCGGTCTGCCGTTCACTGCGGAGGCCGAACACGCGATGACCGCACTGCACGAAGAAAGCCGTAGCGGGGCAAGGAAACCCGCACACCGGTACACCCTCGAGGAGTTCGGGCTGAGTGTGGGCGAGGTCGACGAGCGTTTCCGCGACTACGCATACCGCTGAACCCGGCAGGAACGGCACCGGAAACCGGTGTGCCCTGGCTACCTGCGCGTTCGTCCGTGGGATGATGGAGACATGCCCGCACCACTCCCCCTCGACCCCATCGCCGAAGCCCACCGCCAGTGGACCGCCCACGGCTGGGGCGAAGTCGCCGACGGCATGGCCGCGGTCACCTCGGTGATGCGGGCGCAGCAGATCATGATGGCGCGGGTCGAGGAGGTGCTCAAACCCTTCGGCCTGACCTTCGCCCGTTACGAACTGCTCACGCTGCTGCATTTCACCAGGTCCGGAGCGTTGCCGATGGCGAAGGCCAGCGCGCGCCTGCAGGTGCACCCCACCAGCGTCACCAACGCCGTCGACCGCCTCGAGAAGGCCGGGCTGGTCCGGCGCACCCCGCATCCGAGCGATCGACGGGCCACTCTCATCGAACTCACCGACGAGGGACGGGCATCGGCGATCCAGGCGACCGAGAAGCTCAACACGGAGGTCTTCGCCCGGCCCGGCATTCCCGAGGGGCACATCGACACGTTGTTGCGCATCCTCGCGACGATGCGGCACGACGCCGGCGACTTCGACACCGGCGGTGCGCCTTCCAAGTGGTGAGGCGCGAGAACGGTCGAATGCCGAAAACGAGAAGGGCCGCCCCGTTCGGGGCGGCCCTTCGTCGCATGCGGGGTGATGCCTGTCAGGCGTGCTTGAACTCCGGCGCGCGCTTCTCGACGAAGGCCGCCATGCCTTCCTTCTGGTCGGCGGTGGCGAACGTCGAATGGAACACGCGGCGCTCGAACTTCACGCCCTCGGCCAGTGTCGTCTCGAAGGACCGGTTGACGGCCTCCTTCGCCATGATCGCGACAGGCAGCGACATCGACGCGATGGTCGTCGCCGTCTCGAGAGCCACGTCGAACAGTTCCGCGGCGGGAACGATGCGCGAGACGAGTCCGGCGCGCTCGGCCTCCTCGGCGTCCATGTTGCGTCCGGTCAGACACATGTCCATGGCTTTGGCCTTGCCCACCGCGCGGGTGAGGCGCTGCGATCCGCCGATACCGGGGATGACGCCGAGCTTGATCTCGGGCTGACCGAACTTGGCGGTGTCGGACGCGATGATGAAGTCGCACAGCATCGCCAGCTCGCAGCCGCCGCCGAGCGCGTAACCCGACACCGCGGCGACGATCGGCTTGCGGACGGACGAGAGCCGATCCCACTGCGAGAACAGATCTTCCGCGTACGCCTCGGCAAAGGTCTTCGGCGCCATCTCCTTGATGTCGGCGCCGGCGGCGAACGCCTTCTCCGACCCGGTGAGCAGGATCGCACCGATCTCGCTGTCCGCGTCGAGTTCCTCGACGGCAGCAACGACCTCGCGCATCAACTGGCTGTTGAGCGCGTTGAGCGCCTTCGGCCGGTTGAGGGTGACGATGCCGACGCGGCCCTTGCGGTCGAGCAGGATGGTCTCGAAATCTGTCACTTGCTGTCCTTCGCGGTCGAGCGGTCTCGGATATCGGTGATGATGGCGGAGAAGTCGAGTCCTCCACCACCCTCGGTATTGAAACGATGGTAGAGCTCGGCTGCTCGCAACCCGAGTTCGGCTTCGACACCGTTGGACCGCACCGCGTTCGCGGCCAGTCCGAGATCCTTGTCCATGAGCGCGGCCGCGAAACCCGGCTGGTAGTCGTTGTTCGCGGGCGTGGTCGGGACCGGCCCCGGCACCGGGCAGTTGCTCGTCAGCGCCCAGCACTGCCCGGACGCGTTGGACGCGACGTCGAACAGTGCCTGGTTGTCGAGGCCGAGCTTCTCGCCGAGGACGAAGGCCTCGCTGATGGCGATCATCGAGATGCCCAGGATCATGTTGTTGCAGATCTTCGCGGCCTGGCCGTTGCCCGATCCACCGCAGTGGACGATCTTGCGTCCCATCGCCCCGAGCAGGGGTTGCGCGGTGGCGAAGTCGTCCTCGCTGCCGCCGACCATGAAGGCGAGCGTCCCTGCCGTGGCTCCGGCGACACCCCCGGAGACCGGTGCGTCGACGGCGCGGTGGCCGGCCTCGTGCGCCTTTTCCGCGGCGGCGCGGGCGTCGGCGACGTCGATGGTCGAGCTGTCGACGAACAGCGTGTCCGGCTCGGCGGCGGGCAGGATCTCGTCGTACAGGTCGAGGACGAGTTTGCCGTTCGGCAGCATGGTGATCACGACCTCGGCGCCACGCACCGCGTCGACAGCGGCCTCGGCGACGGTGATGCCGTTCTTCGTGGCCTCTTCCTGTGCAGCGGGAACCGGGTCGTAACCCGTGACGGTGTACCCGGCGCGGACCAGGTTCGCGGCCATCGGTCCGCCCATGTGTCCGAGGCCGAGGAAGGCGACGGCGGGAAGTGCACTCATCGGTCGTTCTCCTTGGGAGCGGCGAGCCCGAGTTCGAGATCGCCGAGCGGCTGGAAGTAGGCGTCGACGTCGGCCTCGGTGACATCGGCGAGGGTGGCCGGCGACCACTGCGGGTTGCGGTCCTTGTCGACGACCTGCGCGCGGATGCCCTCGACGAGGTCGTGCGACTTCAGCGAGGCGGCCGAGACCCGGAACTCCTCGTTCAGCACCTCTTCGAGGCTGCCGAGCTGCCGGGCGTGCCGCAGCGACCGCAGGGTCACCTTCAGCGCGACAGGCGATTTCGAGAGCACCTGATCGGCGGTCTCGCGTGCCTCCGGCACGTCCGAGGCCCGGAGGCGCTCGACGATCTCGTCGACGGTGTCGGCGGAGTACGCCGCGTCGATCCACTCACGCTGAGCGAGCAGCGCCGATTCGGGTGCGGGCTGCGAGTATTCGGCGAGTGCGTCCTCCACCGAGCCGGACTCGAGTGCGGCGACGAACTTGTCGAGCGCCTCGGACGGCAGGTAGTGGTCGGCGAAACCCAGGGCGATGGCGTCGCCGGCCTTCATCCGCCCGGTGGTCAGCGCGATGTGGGTACCGATCTCGCCGGGTGTGCGCGAGAGCAGGTAGGTGCCGCCGACGTCGGGGACGAATCCGATTCCGGTCTCGGGCATGGCGATGCTCGAACGTTCGGTGACGATCCGGACGTTGCCGTGCGCCGAGATCCCGACGCCGCCGCCCATGACGATGCCGTCCATGATCGCGATGTACGGCTTCGGGTAGCGGCCGATGGCGGCGTTGAGGATGTATTCGTCGCGCCAGAAGTCCTGCGATCCCGTGCCGCCGTCCTTGGCGTCGTGGTAGATCGAGACGATGTCGCCGCCGGCGCACAGGCCGCGTTCACCGGCACCGCGTACCAGCACGGCACGCACCGAGTCGTCGTTCTCCCAGGCGTTCAGGGCCTTCGACATCTCGAGGACCATGGCGTGGTTGAGGGCGTTGATGGCCTTGGGCCGGTTGAGCGTGATATGGCCGATGCCGTCCTTCACGTCGATGAGGATCTCGGGTTCCTGCCCGGTCATGCCGCTCCGTTCTGCGCTGCGGCCACCACGCTCCGCGCGACGACCACCCGCATGATCTCGTTGGTTCCTTCCAGGATCTGATGCACGCGCAGATCGCGCACGATCTTCTCGATCCCGTACTCGGCAAGGTAACCGTAGCCACCGTGCAACTGCAGCGCCTCGTTCGCGACCTCGAAGCCGGTGTCGGTCGCGAACCGTTTCGCCATCGCGCACAGCTCCACGACGTCGTCGGCGCCGCGGTCGAGCGCGTCGGCGGCGCGCCACAGCAGCGTGCGCGCGGCCTCGAGTTCGATCCGCATGTCGGCGAGGCGGAACTGCAGGGCCTGCGAGTCGAGCAGACGCTCCCCGAAGGCCTTGCGCTCGGCGAGATAGGTGACCGCCCGGTCGAGAGCGGTCTGACCGCCACCGACGGAGCACGCGGCGATGTTGATGCGACCGCCGTTGAGCCCCTGCATGGCGATTCGGAAGCCGCCGCCCTCGGTACCGAGGAGGTTTTCGGCGGGCACCCGGGCACCGTCGAGGATGACCTGCCGGGTGGGCTGGGCGTTCCAGCCCATCTTCTTCTCGTTGGCGCCGAAGGAGAGTCCGGGGGTGTCCTTCGGGACGAGGAACGCGGAGATGCCGCGGGCGCCGGTGTCGCCGGTGCGGGCCATGACCACGTACACGTCGGACGTGCCGGCTCCGGAGATGAACTGTTTGACCCCGGTGAGCACGTACTCGTCACCGTCACGAACGGCCTTGGTGCTCAGGGCCGCCGCATCGGAGCCGGCACCCGGCTCGGTGAGGCAGTAGCTGCCCAGATGCTCCATCGAGCACAGCTTCGGCACCCACTGGTGACGCTGTTCGTCGTTGCCGAACTTGTCGATCATCCACGTGACCATGTTGTGGATGGAGATGTACGCCGCGACGGACGGGCAGCCCTTCGCCAGCTCCTCGAAGATCCGGACGGAATCGAGGCGGCGCAGCCCCGATCCGCCCACGTCCTCGCGGACGTAGATGCCGCCCATGCCCAGCTCGGCCGCCTTGCGCAGTACGTCCACGGGGAAGTGCTTGTTCTGGTCCCAGTCGACCGCGTTCGGGGCCAGATACTCGGTGGCGAAGTCCCGGGCGGTGTCGCGGATCGCCCGGTCGTCGTCGGTGAGGAGAAACATGCCGGCCGCCTAGTCCATCGTCGGGATGACGAAGTGGTCGGTGTCGGCGACGTGCGCACCCTCGATGTCGCCTTCCTTGACACCGGACGGCCAGCGCTGCGTGACCGTCTTCGTCTTGGTGTAGAAGCGGAAGGCGTCGGGGCCGTGCTGGTTGAGATCGCCGAAGCCGGAGGCCTTCCAGCCGCCGAAGGTGTAGTAGGCGATCGGCACCGGGATCGGGACGTTGACGCCCACCATGCCGACCTGGACGCGGTTGGTGAAGTCGCGGGCGGTGTCGCCGTCGCGGGTGAAGATCGCCACGCCGTTGCCGTACTCGTGCTCGGTGGGCAGGGCCAGGGCGTGCTCGTAGTCGCGGGCACGCACGACCGTGAGCACCGGTCCGAAGATCTCTTCCTTGTAGATCGACATGTCGGTGGTGACCTTGTCGAACAGGGTCGCACCGGAGAAGAAACCGTTCTCGTGGCCCTCGAGAACGAAATCACGCCCGTCGACGACGAGTTCGGCACCTTCGTCCACGCCCTGGGCGATGTAACCGTGGACGCGGTCGCGGGCGGCGGCGGTCACGAGCGGACCGAAGTCGGCCTTCTCGTCGAAGCTGGTACCGATCCGCAGGTCGGCGATACGCTCGGTGAGCTTGGCGACGAGACGATCCGCGGTCTCCTCACCGACGGGGACGGCCACCGACAGCGCCATGCAGCGCTCACCGGCCGAGCCGTAGGCGGCACCGACGAGTGCGTCCGCGACCTGGTCGAGGTCGGCGTCGGGCATGACGATCGCGTGGTTCTTCGCACCACCGAAGCACTGTGCGCGCTTGCCGTTCTTGGCGGCCGTCTCGTAGATGTACTGCGCGATCGGGGTCGAGCCGACGAAGCCGACGGCCTTGATGCGCTTGTCGTTCAGCAGGACGTCGACGGCTTCCTTGTCGCCGTTGACGACGTTGAACACCCCGGCGGGCAGGCCGGCCTCGAGGAACAGCTCGGCCAGGCGCAGCGGCACCGAGGGGTCGCGCTCGGAGGGCTTGAGCACGAAGGCGTTGCCGGAGACGAGGGCGGGAGCGGCCTTCCACAGCGGGATCATGGCCGGGAAGTTGAACGGGGTGATGCCCGCGACGACACCGAGGGGCTGACGCATCGAGTACACGTCGATGCCGGTGCCGGCGGATTCGGTGTATTCGCCCTTGAGCAGGTGGGGAGCGCCGAGCGCGACCTCGACGACCTCGAGTCCGCGCTGGATGTCGCCCTTCGCGTCGGGAATCGTCTTACCGTGCTCGCTCGAGAGCATGCGGGCGAGTTCGTCCATGTTGTCCTGGGCGAGCTGGAGAAACCTCATGAGCACGCGGGCCCGCTTCTGCGGGTTCCACGCCGCCCATTCCTTCTGGGCCACTTCGGCATCGGCGATCGCAGCCTCGACCTCGCTCACGGCGGCGAGGGGTACGCGTGCCTGGACCTCGCCGGTGTTGGGGTCGAAGACGTCGGCGTAGCGGCCGGAGGTGCCGCTGACGTGCTGTCCGCCGACGAAGTGGGTCAGTTCTCGAACGCTCATGTCCGATCCCGTCCTTTACTGGTGTGCGATGACGTGGGATGTGCGATTTTCGGCGCGAACGGGCTCAGGCCCGAAGTCTTCGCCCATCCTATAGTTGGAAGTCCACGTATGTCTACCGTCACACCGCACCGGAGCGGCCGGCGCACTTCATGGGGGCTGTATGTCAGCCTTCTGCGATCTGCTGTGCCTTCGCGTAGGCGAGATGCAGGAAATCCGCACCGGTGAGCGCAGCGAACGACCCCGCCACCAGACGCGTGAAACCCGGAGCATAGACCCGGCCGACGACGAGGGCCGTCACCGTCCACAGGTCCAGGCAGAACGGGCACGCCAGCAGTTCCCCGACCGCGTGACGGACCCGCGACGACGTACGGGGCTGCTCCATCACCTCGGCCGGACCACCCGGCCCGTCGAACTTCGTGAACGGCGCCCGGACCGGGCTGGTCACCGCCGCCTTGCTCACGATCCGGGAGATCTTGTGGCCGGCCAGCGCAGTGACGACGAGGTCACCGGCATCGGGCCTGGGCAGCGGTCGGCCCCTCTTCGCCGCGACCGCCGAGAGTGCGCCGACGAGGGTGAGATAAATCGACATCAGGACCGCGTAGCCCCCGAGCGGACGATCCTCGTCGCCCCGATAGGTCTCGGCTTCCTCTTTCACGGCATGAACCGCGCGTTCCGCGTGCTCCTTGGCCGACGGCTTCTCGGATGTTCCCATGAATCCTCCACTCGAGCGGTTCGCGTGCCGGTGCACGAAGGCCACCCGCATCCTCACCCGGGCAGGCATACCCCCGCGTCCCCTGTCGCAACCCGGATCGGAGGGCCGAGGGTCAGCGCATGCGGCGGTACAGGTCCCCGAGATCGGTGATACCGCGGATGACCACGGCCTCGTCCGTTCCGCCGGCCCGCAACGCGCGGCGCAGGAGCATCGGGTCGAGATCCTCGAGCGCGGGCCGGAACCGCTCCGCCGGCAGGTCGGGCAGCTCGGTGTCGTCGCCGTAGAAGTCCTGCACCGCGGCCGCGTCGTCGTCGGGCTCGGCCTCGTCGATGCCGCCGATCAGCGTCGCGAGGTCGACCCCCCGAAGCGTCAGCACGGCGAGCGGTTGATCGTCGACGTGCTCCGCGAGCAGATAGCCGACGGCCGCGGCGTGCTTGCAGGGCCACCCGTCGTCGGGGCACGTGCACTCGAAGTCGAGCTCACCCGCGCGTCGCGGAAGGAGGGAGGATCCGAGTTCCTCGGGGAGGATGCCCGCGGCCAGCCGGGCCAGCATGCCCGGCGACGAGCGGACCAGCGTCACGAGTTCGCGCACCGCATCCTCGTCGAGCATGCGCACACGTACCACCGAGGTGAACGGGGTGAGCCGACTGCCCTGCACGTCTCCCACGGCCGCGCCCGGTTCGAGTCGCATGGAGATCACCTGACCGGCGCGCGCGTACGCGCGTCCCCGTGTCAGGCGTCCCTTCTCGGCGAGCTCCTCCATGACGGAGATCAGTTCCTTCGACCACCAGCTCCGGCCGATCGCGCCACGCTTGGTGCGTGCCTCGATGCCACCGTCGATCCGACGTGCCGTGCCGTAGCGGCGTACATCGCCCCGCGCCATCTAGTCCCCCACCGCGTCGTCGCCGAGGGTGAGCAGGGACTGCAGCTGATCGGTGGGCAACTCGGTGATCCAGTTCTCCCCCGCGCCGACCGCGATCTCGGCCAGTTCCTGCTTGCCGGTGAGCATCTCGTCGATACGCTCCTCCACCGTTCCCACACAGACGAGCTTGCGGACCTGGACGTCGCGGCGTTGCCCGATCCGGAACGCGCGGTCGGTCGCCTGGTTCTCCACCGCGGGATTCCACCACCGGTCGAGATGGACGACGTGGTTGGCGGCGGTGAGATTCAGTCCGGTACCACCCGCCTTGAGGGAGAGCACCATGATCGGCGGGCCGGCCTCACCCTGGAACGCCGTGACCATCGCGTCGCGCCGGCCCTTGGACACTCCCCCGTGCAGGAAGGGCACCGTCGCCGCGAACCGCTCCTCGAGATACGGGACGACGAGTTCGCCGAACTCGCGGAACTGCGTGAACAGCAACACCTTCTCGCCGTCGGCCAGCACGGACTCGACGATGTCCTCGACCAGACCGAGCTTGCCCGAGCGATGCCGGCCGCGGCGCAGGACGGGCGAGCCGTCGCTCAGATAGTGCGCGGGATGGTTGCACACCTGCTTGAGCCGGGTCAGCGCCGCGAGCACCGCTCCCTTGCGGGCCATGCCCTCCTTGTCGCGGATCCGGCGCATCATGTCGTCGACCACTGCCCGGTACAGGGCGGCCTGTTCGGCGGTGAGATTGGCCCGTACGGTCTGCTCGAACTTCTCGGGCAGATCGGAGATCACGTCGGGGTCGGTCTTCACCCGGCGCATCACGAACGGCGCCGACAGGGACCGCAGCCGCGCCGCGGCGACGGCGTCGTGGTCGCGTTCGATCGGCACCGCGAAGCGGGCCCGGAAGGACGCTGCGCTGCCCAGCAGGGACGGATTCGCGAAATCCAGGATCGCGCGCAGTTCCTCGAGGCGGTTCTCCACGGGTGTGCCGGTGAGCGCGATCCGGTGCGCCGCGGGCAGCGCGCGCGTGGCGCGGGACTGCGCGGTCGCGGTGTTCTTCACGTGTTGTGCCTCGTCGAGGACCACGCGTTGCCACGACAACGCCGCGAGTTGCGCGACGTCGCGGGCGGCGATGGCGTAGGTCGTCACCACGAGATCGTGGTCGGCGGCAGCCGCGGCGAGCATCGGTCCGCTCAGTCGCTGTGCGCCGTGGTGGACATGCACCCTCAGATCGGGCACGAACCGCTCGGCCTCGCGTTGCCAGTTGCCCACGACCGACATCGGGCACACGAGCAGTGTCGGTGCGTGCCGCAGGCCCGACTCGCGTTCGTGGGCGAGCAGCGCGAGCACCTGGATGGTCTTGCCCAGGCCCATGTCGTCGGCGAGCACGGCGCCGAGGCCGATCCGGCTCATGAACGCGAGCCAGTCGAGGCCGCGCTGCTGGTACGGCCGCAGTTCGGCGTTCAGGCCCGCCGGCACGGGAACCGGCTCGGGACGCGCCTGTCCGTCGAGCAGCATCTCGACCCAGCCGGAGGCGGAGACCTCGGTGACCTCCGCGGGCGGCGCGTCGTCGCCGGTGAACTGGGCGAACAACGATCCGAGGGTGGCGTTCTCGGCGGAATGCGCCGTCACGTAACGCGCGGCGCGGGCCAGTGCCTCGGCGTCGGCCCGTACCCACTTGCCGCGCAGCTTGACCAGGTCGCTGTTCGCCGCGACGAGCTCTTCCATCTCCGACGGGGTGAGCAGCATGTCGCCGACGGCGAGCTGCCATTCGTACGAGACGATCGCGCTCATCCCGACGACGCTGTCGTCGGCGCTCACGGGTGTCACGGGCGACTCGACCTGCAGGCGCAGGGACGGATCGACCCTCGTCCAGGCGCGCGGCAGCAGCACCGCGATCCCGGCGGCGTCGAGCGCCCGGGCACCGTGCTCGACGAGGTCCACGACGACCGGGGTGGGCAGCAGCAGGTCGAGGCTGTCGGGGTCGCGGGGTACGTCCTGCAGGCGCGGATAGGACTGGAGCGCGATCCCGAGCTTGCGCACGCCGATCTGCAGCAGGTGCGGATCGGTGTCCGCGACGGGCAGGGGCATCGGTGCCTGGCCCTCCGCGCGCAGGCACACCTCGAGACGCCAGAGGGAATCGGCACCGACACCGTCGTCGACGTCGTCGGGCTCGACGAGACGCAGTACCAGATCGGGTTCGTATCCGGCCAGGCTCGCACGCCATTCCTCGAGCGCGTCGGCCATGCGCTGGGTGCCCCGGGGGTGGGGGTTGCCCTCCGCCAGGGCGGCGACGAGCGGATGCAGCGAGGTGGAGGCGCCGTGGAGCGTGCGCACGATCGGGTCGGTCAGTTCGCGGCACAGATCGTCGAGCAGATCGACCGGTCGTCCGAGCTGTCGCTGCGCAGGAGACATCGCGGCCGCCAGTTCCGCGGACCAGGCACGCGTCTTCTCGCCACCGAGCAGACGCCACCGCGCCCACCACTGCTTCTCGACCCGCACCAGCTCCGGTGCGACGCGACCGGCCTGCGCCCACCTCTCGATGCCGCGGGCGACGTGCGCGAGATACCGCAGGTCGCCGCCCACGCCTCCGGGACGCCGGGGTATGTCCAGCAGCAGTTCGGCCGCGTCCGGTGGTGCCACGGCGACGGCGGGCACCGTGCTCGGCTCGGTCTCCGTGGGGAAGGTGAGGGTGACGCGGTGGCGGAACGGGCGGTCGATCCACCGGCGCAGCGCAGACGGCAGCGCGTCGGGATCGGGCTCTGCGGCGGGGTCCCACCACAGCATCAGGCCGGATCCCGGTGACCACAGCCCGTGCAACATGCCCACTATCGTGCCAGCCGCACCCGACCCCGATGGCAGGCTGGGTCCCATGGCACGCGCATACGGCTTCGTGGAGTACGGCGGTCCGGAGACACAGCAGCTGTTCGACACTCCCGTCCCCTCACCCGGCCCGGGGCAACTCCTCGTGGCGGTCCGGGCCGCGGGTGTGAATCCCGCCGACTGGAAGGTGCGGTCCGGACAGCGCAGGAACAGCGTCACGGTGCGCTTTCCGGCCGTGCTCGGCCGGGAGGTCGCGGGCGTGGTGGAGGCGGCCGGTCCGGACGCCGGCTTCACGGCGGGCGACGCCGTCTTCGGAGCCACCGCGGAGGGTCATGGCGGCTACGCCGAGTACACACTCGTCGATACGCGCGCTGCCGCGCACAAGCCCGGGTCCGTGCCGTTCGAGGTGGCGGCCACTCTTCCGGTCGCGGCCGGAACGGCCTTCGACATCGTCGAGCACCTCGACATCGTGGACGCGGACACCGTGCTCGTCCTCGGTGCCGGTGGCGGTGTGGGAACGGCGACCACGCAACTCGCGCACGCCGCGGGCGCCGCCGTGCTCGGCGTGGCGAGTGCGGGGAAACGCGATCTCGTCGAATCGTGCGGCGGGCTGTGGATCGAATCCGGTGCGGGCTTCGGCGAGCGGGTCGCGGCCGCCGCGGAGCGGTGCGGGGCGGTGACCGCGGTCGTCGATCTCGTCGGCGGCGACGTGCTGGAACGGGCGGTCGCGCTGACCCGGGCGCCGGAACGGGTCGCGAGTGTCGCCGATCCTTCCCGCGCACAGGTCCTGGGCGGTTCGGGGATCACCCGGCGACGGACCCGGGCAGTGTTCGAGCAGGTCGCGGAGCTCGTCGAGCGTGGCGTCCTCACGCCTCGCATCGAGCGGACCTTCCCTCTCGGCGAAGCCGGTCGCGCGCTCGAACTCGTCGAATCCGGACATGCGGACGGGAAGGTCGTCGTCACTGTGCCCTGAATCGCTCTGCCGCGAGCGCCCTGTCGGCGCGGTATGCCAGGATCGCCGCGTGCGTGGGGGGAACGCGATGTGGTGGGTG
This sequence comes from Rhodococcus sp. Q1, assembly GCF_004153645.1. NCBI lineage: Bacteria > Bacillati > Actinomycetota > Actinomycetes > Mycobacteriales > Nocardiaceae > Rhodococcus > Rhodococcus sp. Q1. Next base: position 47,765 of record NZ_SDMJ01000008.1, read on the forward strand.
GTGGCCGTGATCGTCGCGGTGGTGCTGTCCTGGCTGTGGGATCGCACCGGACCGGGATCCGGGACGGTGCCGGGCAGCCCCGCCCGAGCCGAGGTGCACGCCCTGCTGGCGCAGGTGACGGTGGTCGAGGAGCGGCATGAGGTGCCCGGTTATCAGCGGGGATGCGGCGCCGGGGAGCGATGCGTGTTCGGGCCGGCCTGGTCCGACGACCATCCCGGCGCCGGCGGGCACGACGGATGCGACACTCGCAACAACGTCCTCGCCCGCGACCTCGTCTCACCCACCTTCCGGGCGGGCAGCGACGACTGTGTCGTGATGTCCGGGGTCCTGAACGATCCGTACACCGGGGCGCGCGTGGAGTTCCGGCGTGCCGAGGCGAACGCCGTGCACATCGACCACATCTATCCTCTCGCCGCGGCATGGGATCTCGGTGCCGCCGGATGGCCCGCCGACCGCCGGCGCCAGTTCGCGAACGACATCACCTACAACCTCGTCGCCGTCGACGGGCAGGCGAACCTCGACAAGCGCGACGGCACGCCGGCGCGGTGGTTACCGCCGGCGCCGGGTTACCGCTGCTGGTTCGCGGGACGGTACCTGACCGTGGCGGTGCGCTACGCACTACCGATCACGATCGGCGACCACCGCGCCCTGATGGGCGCGGCGGAATCGTGCCTGTGACCTCTCGCGCGGTTCGCCAGGCCTGTCGGGCAGGAAGGTCGCGCGGGATCCGGTCGGGATGCCCGAGCGAGAACATCGATGTCTTCGTATGCCGTGGGGCTACGGTGAGGAAATGCTCGAGCGCATCTCCAAGGACACCCGGCTGTGCATCTCGATGTCCGGCCGCCCCAGCAACATCGGCACCCGCTTCCACAACTACCTCTACGAGGAACTCGATCTCGACTTCGTCTACAAGGCGTTCGCGCCCGTGAACATCGAGGACGCGGTGGCCGGGATTTGCGGCCTGGGTATTCGCGGAGCCGGTGTATCCATGCCGTTCAAGGAAGCGGTGTTGCCCCTCGTCGACGTGCTGCACGATTCCGCGCGCGCCATCGAGTCCGTGAACACGATCGTCAACGACGACGGAGTCCTGCACGCCTACAACACCGACTACCAGGCGGTGAGCGATCTGCTCGTCGAGCACGGTGCCGATTCCGCCCTGCCGGTCACGGTGGTGGGCAGCGGTGGAATGGCGAAGGCCGTGACAGCGGCGCTGCGCCACAACGGATTCACCGACGGAACGATCGTCGCCCGCAACGAGGACACCGGACGGCCCCTCGCGCGCAAGTACGGCTACGAGTGGCGCGCCGACACACGCGACGTCGCGCCCGGTCTGATCGTCAACGCAACCCCGATCGGGATGGCGGGCGGGGCCGAATCGGGCGACCTGCCTCTCCCCCACGATTTCGTCGCGGCGGCGTCCACGGTCTTCGACGTCGTGGCCGTCCCGCCGGACACCCCGCTCGTCCGGTTCGCCCGCGAGCACGGCATCCCGGTGATCACGGGCGACGAGGTCATCGCGTTGCAGGCCGCGCTCCAGTTCGAGCTCTACACGGGCGTGACCCCGACGCGCGAGCAGGTGCGCCGCGCGTCGGAGTACTCCCGCTCCTGATCGATCGGTGCCCCGGGGACGGCCCGTCGTCGGACGATCCCACCCTGTTCGAGGCCGTCGAGCACGACCGTGGTCTCTTCTCCGGAACACGTCTGCGCGTTCCGTTTCCGGCCGGACAACGGTCAGCCGCCGGTGGCGACCTCCCGTGCCGGATCGGCCGACCACTGCGACCACGAGCCCGGATACAGGGCGGCGTCGATGCCCGCGATCCCGAGTGCGGCGATCTCGTGTGCGGCGTTGATACCCGACCCGCAGTACACGGCGACGTCGGTGCGCTTCACGCCGAGCTTCGAGAAGCGGTGCGCGAGCTGATCCGCGGGCAGGAACGAGCCGTCCTGCCGAAGGTTCTCACCGGTCGGCGCACTGACCGCACCGGGAATGTGGCCCGCGCGGCGGTCCACCGGTTCCTCGGCGCCGCTGTAGCGCGCGTAGGCCCGCGCGTCGAGCAGAACCCCGTGAGTGGCGAAGGCCGCGGCCTCGTCCGGGCCGATCGTCGGCATGTGACCGGGACTCAACGTCACGTGGCCCGGCTTCCGCTCACCGCCCGGGCCCGCGGCGAGCGGGTGTCCGCCGGCGATCCACGCCTGCAGCCCGCCGTCGAGCAACCGCACCTCGGAATGCCCGGCCCAGCGCAACAACCACCACGCGCGGGCAGCGGCGAGATCACCGGTGTCGTCGTACGCGACGACGGGCGTTCCGTCGTCGATCCCCCATCGGCGCGCGGCGGCCTGGAAGCGATCGATGTCGGGCAGCGGATGACGGCCGAGCTCGGGTGCGGGCGGGGCGGCGAGTTCCTCGTCCAGGTCGACGTAGACCGCGCCGCTGATGTGACCTTCGTGGAATCGGTCCCGTCCGTGCTTGTCGCCGAGTGCCCAGCGGACGTCGAGTATCACCGGAGATCGACCCTGCTCGATCATCTCGGCGAGCTCGACGGTGGTGAGGAGAACGGCGGTATCGGACATGACCCGATCCTGACACGAACCGCAGACGGCGTTCCGGCTTTGGGGCGACACGCCGTGCATGCTGCGACGACCCCCTCGGCGAACACGCCCCGTACACGTCCGATTCGAGGGTTTTGCGTCTCGGTTCGGGATTGTCGTGAGGGTTGGTCTGATTTGCCGTGCCGAGAGCACTATCGTCGAGACGTGAGCAACCGCCAACCGACGAGCCCAGCCGCCCCGCCTGAGCCGGAGCAGTTCCCGGTGTTGTGGCCCATGCAGACACGTTGGGCCGACAACGACCATTACGGCCACGTCAACAACGTCACGTACTACTCGTACTTCGACTCGGCGGTCAACGGGTGGCTCATCTCCACCACCGGTGTCGACATCCGCGAACTCGACGCGATCGGGGTCGTGGCCGAGACCTCCTGCCGATATCTCGCCGAACTGTCCTTCCCCGACCGCCTCCAGGTCGGATTGGCGGTCGAACGTCTGGGGACACAGTCGATCACGTATTCGCTCGCAATCTTCCGGGAATCCGACGACGCGCTGATCGCCGCCGCGACCGGCCGTTTCGTCCACGTCTACGTCGATCCGCAGACGCGCCGTCCCGTCCCCGTCCCTGACCAGATCCGCAAGGCCGCCGCTCAGCTGGCCACCCCGAGCGCCGGCCGGTAGCGGTCTAGTCCGTCTCGCCTCCGCTGCGTCCGGCGGCCCGGGCCAGCAGCGGAGCCGTGCGCTGCGGGACGAGTTCCTGCATGACCAGCGACATGTCCGTGCGCTCGACGCCGCGGATCCTCAGGATCCGGCCGGCCAGCCGATACAGGTCGTCGGCGTCGCGAGCGACCACCTTGACCGACAGGTCGATCTGCCCGGTCAAACCGTAGACCTCGGTGACCTCGGGGATCTGGGCGAGCTCGTCGACGACCTCGTCGAGACGGTGCTGATCGACGCGGGTGGCCACGTAGGCGGCGAGCGGGTAGCCCAGGCTCACGGGATCGACCCGCCGCTCGAACGATGCGAGCACACCTTCGGCTTCCCATCGGGCCAGGCGCGCCTGGACGGTGTTGCGCGACAGCCCGAGACGCTGCGCCAACTCCACGCCCGTGGCCCGGGGTGTGCGTGCGAGTTCGAGCAGCAGACGCGCGTCGGTCGCATCCAGACTGGTCATTCTTCGCAGTCTGCCAGCGCCGGGCACCCGAAAACCGTGCTTTCTGCACGGTCCCGGCCGAATCGATTGCGCATACGCGACGCACCCGGATGATGTGAGGTACGGCACACATCATCCGTTCGTGCCTCACGAGGGCACGCCGGATCCGCACCGACGAGGTGATCCGATGGATGTACCGACCGCCTATCCGGTCCAGTTGATCCAGCCCGACGGGCGACGCGTCCTCGACACCGAGTACGGCCCACTCGTCGCCGACATCGGCCCCGACGAACTGCGCGGGCTCTATCGCGACATGGTCGTCGCACGACGCCTCGACTCGGAGGCGACGGCCCTGCAGCGACAGGGTGAGCTCGGCCTCTGGGCACCGCTCCAGGGCCAGGAAGCCGCGCAGGTCGGCTCCGCCCGGGCCCTCGCGCCCGACGATTACGTCTTCACCAGCTACCGCGAGCACGCCGTCGCGTGGTGTCGCGGCGTCGATCCCGCCGACATGACCCGCCTGTGGCGCGGGTGCGGGTTGTCCGGTTGGGATCCGCACTCGGTGGCCACCACCAACCCGGCCATCGTCGTCGGCGCCCAGGGCCTGCATGCCACCGGGTACGCGATGGGCGCGAAACTCGACGGAGCCGAGATCGCCACCGTCGTGTACTTCGGCGACGGTGCCACGAGCCAGGGCGATCTCTCGGAGGCCCTCGTGTTCTCCGTCAGCTGGGGAGTCGGCGTGGTGTTCATCTGCCAGAACAACCATTGGGCGATCAGCGTGCCCACCCGAGTGCAGAGTCCTGTGCCCCTGGCCCGGCGCGCCGCCGGATTCGGGATGCCGGCCGTGCAGGTCGACGGTAACGACGTCCTTGCAGTCCTCGCGGTGACCCGTCGCGCCGTCCGCCATGCCCGCGACGGAGCCGGACCGTTCTTCGTCGAAGCCCTCACCTACCGCATGGGTCCCCACACGACCTCCGACGACCCCACTCGCTACCGCACGCCCGCCGATCTCGAGGAATGGAAGGCGCGCGACCCCATCGACCGGTTGCGCCGGTTGCTCGAACGCGAAGAGCTCGTCGACGAGACCTTCTTCGACGAGGTCCGGACGGTCGCCGACGAGACCGCTGTGCGGCTGCGGCGGGGAACACTCGGGATGCCCGACCCCGAACCCGCCGCACTGTTCGACCACGTCTACGCGACCGAGCATCCGCTCATCGAGCAGGAACGTGCCGATCACGCCCGGTATCTGGCGAGTTTCGGTACCACGGACGAGGAGGCGCGACGATGACCACCACGACGATGACACTCGGCGGTGCCCTCAACGCCGGACTCCGCCGCGCGCTCGAACACGATCCCAAGGTCGTCGTCATGGGCGAGGACGTCGGCACCCTCGGTGGCGTCTTCCGCATCACCGACACCTTGCAGAAGGATTTCGGTGAGGGACGCGTGATCGACACGCCCCTCGCCGAATCCGGGATCGTGGGAACGGCCTTCGGGATGGCGCTGCGCGGCTACCGGCCGGTGTGCGAGATCCAGTTCGACGGTTTCGTCTACCCCGCCTTCGACCAGATCGTCTCGCAGGTCGCGAAGATCCACTACCGCACGGCGGGCACCGTGACGGCGCCGCTGACCGTCCGTATCCCCTACGGCGGCGGTATCGGTGCGGTCGAACACCACTCGGAGTCACCGGAGGTGTACTTCACCCATACCGCGGGTCTGCGTGTCGTGAGTCCGAGCACTCCGTCCGATGCGTACTGGATGATCCAGCAGGCCGTCGCCCTCGACGACCCGGTGATCTTCCTCGAGCCCAAACACCGTTACTGGGAACGCGGAGAGGTGGATACGAACACCGCACCCGACCTCGCCCTCACCTCCGCGCGGGTCACCCGGTCCGGCACCGAAGCAACGATCGTGACCTTCGGTGCGTTGGTCGCCACCGCGCTCCGTGCGGCGGAGATCGCGGAGGCGGAAGGACATTCGCTCGAGGTCGTCGATCTGAGATCGCTGTCCCCCATCGACTTCGACACGATCGAGGCCTCGGTACGACGGACCGGTCGGCTCGTCGTCGTGCAGGAAGCGCCGGTCTTCTGCGGTATCGGCGCGGAGATCGCCGCCCGCACGAGCGAGCGGTGCTTCTATCAACTCGAAGCGCCGGTGCTGCGGGTCGGCGGATTCGACATCCCCTATCCGCCCGCCAAACTCGAATCCCATCACCGTCCCGATCCGGATCGCATCCTCGACGCGGTCGACCGCGCACTCGCGGCGTGAGGTGCACCGATGACGAATTCCACACGCGTAGTACAGGAATTCCGGCTCCCCGATCTGGGTGAGGGACTCACCGAAGCGGATTGGGTGCAGTGGGCGGTCGAGGTCGGCGACCGGATCGAACTCAACCAGACCATCGGGGAGGTCGAGACCGCCAAGGCCACGGTGGAACTGCCCTCTCCGTATGCGGGCATCGTCACCGAACTGCTGGTCGAACCGGGGCAGACGGTTCCGGTCGGGGCACCGTTGCTGCGGATCGCCACGGAGGACGGACCCGCCGAGGCGTCCGGAGGCGGCAGCGCGTCCCGTCCGTCGGTGCTGGTGGGCTACGGACCCGGCGATGTCCCGCAGAGCAGGCGCGCGGCCCGCCGCGCATCGGCCGACACCGCTCGTGCCCGTGAAGTCGATCCACCGACCGCACGACCCGACGCGAAGCCCGGTGCACGCAAACTCGCAGCCCTTCTCGAGATCGACCTGGACACGGTGACGGGCACCGGACGGGGTGGCGTGATCACGCGTGACGACGTGAGACGCACCGCCGCTCACGGCGAGGGGCCGGCTGCCGGTCCCGGCGACGAACCCGCGGCGGCGTCTCCGCCTCCGCGCACACCCGGGCCCTCCGTCGAGCGGACCACGCGAATACCTGTCGGAGGAGTCCGCAAGCGGACCGCCGAGGCCGTCTCACGCAGCGCCTTCACCGCGCCGCACGCCACGGTCTTCCTCACGTGCGACGCGACCGCCACCGTCGCTCTCGTATCCACACTGCGCGCGTCGCCGGCCTTCGAGGGTGTCCACCCGACCGCACTGAGCATCGTCTCGCGCGCACTGCTGTGCGCGATCGCCGACGAACCGTCGCTCAATGCACACTGGGACGACGACGCGGACGAGATCGTCCTCCACCACGACGTGCACCTCGGCATCGCCACCGCGACGTCCGACGGCCTGAAGGTCCCCGTCGTCCGTGAGGCCCAGCGACTGTCGTTACCGCGATTGGCGAGCTCGATCGCCGAGGTCGCCGACCGTGCGCGGACGGGCCGGGTAACGCCGGCCGAGCTGACCGGTTCGACGGTCTCGGTGACGAACGTGGGGGTGTTCGGGGTGGATGCGGGAACCCCGATCCTCAATCCCGGCGAGTCGGCCATCCTCGCCGTGGGAGCGATCTCCGACCGCCCGTGGGTGGTCGACGGCGCCCTCGCGATCCGGAAGATCGTCACGTTGTCGCTGTCGTTCGACCATCGGCTCGTCGACGGGGAGCAGGCAGGACGGGCCCTCGCGACGATCGGTGCCGTCCTCGGCGATCCCGTGCCCGCACTGCTCGCCGGCATGTGAGAGCTGTGCGGCCTCGGTAGCGTGCATCCACGTGGTGGATACACGACGGACGGCGGACCGGCTCACGCACGCCCGGGCCGCGGTGTTCGCGATCTTCGGGCTCAACGGTTTCCTGCTCGCCCTGTGGGTCGTCCACATCCCGACGATCCGGGAGCGAGTGGGAGTCGATCATGCAGCGCTCGGATCGTTGCTGTTGCTGCTCGCCCTCGGGGCGCTCGGCGGCATGCACGTGACGGGCAGACTCGCCGATCTCCTCGGCAGCCACCGCACCACCGTCGTCTTCGCCGTGGCGCTGGCATTGACGGTGGTGGGGCCGGGTCTGGCCACGGCACCGTGGCAGCTCGGGCTCGCTCTCGCGCTGTTCGGTTTCGCGAACGGCGCCCTGGACGTGTCGATGAACTTCCAGGCGGTGGTGGTCGAACAGCGATACCGGCGACCGATCATGTCGGCTTTCCACGGGTTGTTCTCCGCAGGTGGGATCGCGGGGTCGCTGGTCGGTGCGGCCGTCCTGGCCGCCGATGTCCACCCTGCGATGACGCTCGCGGCGGCCGGGGTCGTGGCGGCTGCGGCGACGTGCTGGGCGGCACCGCGCCTCGTCCGGACAGAAGCGCCGCCCCGCTCGTCGTCACCGGTCTCCCGGGGTGGCTACTCGCGCCGGGTGGTGCTGCTCGGAGGGGTGGCGTTCGCGCTGATGCTGTGCGAAGGGGTCGCGAACGACTGGAGTGCGCTGCAGGTGCAGGAACGTCTCGGCAGCCCGGAGTCTGTGGCCGCGCTCGCGTTCGGCGCGTTCTCGGCGACCATGACGATCGGGCGCTTCGTCGCCGACCGGGTCACCGCCCGATTCGGCAGTGCCGCCGTCATCCGGTACGGAACGCTGGTGGCCGCGGCCGGGATGGGCACGGTGGCACTGTCGCCGTGGCTGGTCCTCACTCTCGCCGGGTGGGCGTTGTTCGGCCTCGGCTTGTCCGGCGCCGTGCCACAACTGTTCACCGCCGCGGGCAATCTCGGCACCGGATCCCCCGGGGCGAACATGTCTCGCGTCGTCGGGCTGGGCTATCTGGGTTTCCTGGCCGGCCCGGCGTGCATCGGCTGGATCTCCGAGGCCACCTCGCTCACGACGGCGATGGCGGTCCCGCTCGCGTGTGTGCTCCTCGCTGCGCTTCTCGCCCCCACGCTGACGCCGACGGCGCCCACGCGGTGATCCGCGTGGGCGCCGTGACGGGGAGCGACGGTCCCGAGGGTCTACAGGGCCTTCAGTTCCTCGGTGACCTCCGAGACCATCTTCTTCGCGTCACCGAACAGCATCGACGTGTTGTCGGCGGTGAACAGCGGGTTGTCGATGCCGGCATAGCCGGAGCTCATCGAGCGCTTGAGCACGATGACCGACTTCGACTGGTCGACGTTGAGGATCGGCATGCCGTAGATCGGGCTCGTCGAGTCGAGGCGGGCCGCCGGGTTGGTGACGTCGTTGGCGCCGATGACGATGGTGACATCGGTGCGGCCGAACTCGCCGTTGATGTCGTCCATCTCCTTCATCGCGTCGTACTCGACGTCGGCTTCGGCGAGCAGGACGTTCATATGACCGGGCATACGACCGGCGACCGGGTGGATCGCGTACTTGACCTCGACGCCGCGGTCCTCGAGCAGTGCCGCCATCTCCTTGACGGCGTGCTGGGCCTGCGCGACGGCCAGACCGTAGCCGGGCACGACGATGACCTGGTTGGCGTACGCCATCTGGATGGCGGCGTCGGAAGCCGAGGTGGCCTTGACCGTGCCACCGGAGGCCGAGGCCACGCCGCCGGCCGCTTCGCCGCCACCGAAGGCGCCGAAGACGATCGCGGGGATCGACCGGTTCATGGCCTTGGCCATGAGGTTGGTCAAAATCGTGCCGGAGGCACCGACGATCATGCCCGCGACGATCATGGCCTGGTTGTTCAGCGCGAGACCTGCGGCGGCGGCCGACAGACCGGTCAGTGCGTTGAGCAGCGAGATGACGACGGGCATGTCGGCGCCGCCGATCGGGAACACCACGAACAGACCCATCAGGCCGGCCACGACGAGCAGCGCGAGGATCCACCACGAGGCCAGCGGCTCACCGTCGGCACTGATGCCGATGTAGACGGCGATCGCGATCGATGCGAGCACCAGCACGATATTGGCCAGCTGGAAGAGCTTCGCCGACGCGACCAGTTTGCGCTCGAGATTCTTGTTCAGCAGTTCCTGCAGCTTGGCGAAGGCGACGAGCGAACCCCAGAACGAGATCGAACCGATGATCGCGGCGAACAGCGAACCGACGATCATGACCACGGTGGGCTGGTCGTCGAGTGTGGTGAAGCTGGTGGACTCGAGGTATTCGGCCCACGCGATGAGCGCGACGGTGCCACCACCGACGCCGTTGAACAGCGCGACCAGCTGCGGCATGGCCGTCATCTTGGTCTTCAGGGCCGGCGGGACGCCGAGGATGATGCCGACGGCCAGACCGCCGATGATCAGGCCCCAGTTCTCCGTGTCGCGGATGTCGATGAGCACGGCGACGACCGCCAGGGCCATACCGGCCGCAGCGATGTAGTTGCCGCGCACGGCGGTCTTCGGGCCGGTCAGACCCGACAGACCGTAGATGAACATCGCGAAGGCGATGATGTACAGGACCGAGACGAGGTAGCTCATCAGGCGTCAGCCCCCTTCTTCTGAGCAGCCGGGGAGTCCTTGCGCTGCTTGAACATCCCGAGCATGCGGTCGGTGACGACGAAGCCACCGACGACGTTCAGGGTGCCGAAGACCAGAGCGACGAACAGGATGATCTTGATGCCCCAGTGGGCATCGCCGGGGAGGTGACCGAGCACGACGAGCGCGCCGAGCACGACGATGCCGTGGATCGCGTTGGTGCCCGACATCAGCGGCGTGTGCAGCGTGTTCGGCACCTTGGAGATGACGGCGAAACCGACGAATCCGGCCAGGACCAGAATCGCGATGTTCGCGAGTAGTTCGTTGTACATCTAGGAGTTCTCCTTCGACCGCGTCACGCAGGCAGCCGCGAGGATCTCGTCCGAGAAATCCGGGGCCAGGGCACCGGACTCGTCGAGGAGCAGCTCGATCAGCGCGTACACGTTCTTCGAGTAGAGCTCGGAGGCATGCTCCGGCATCGTCGCGGGCAGGTTGAGCGGCGAGCAGATGGTGACGTCGTGCTTGACGACGGTCTGCCCCGGCTCGGTGAGTTCGCAGTTGCCACCGGTCTCGCCGGCGAGGTCGACGATCACCGAACCCGGCTTCATCCCCTCGACCGCGGCGGCGGTCACCAGGCGCGGCGCCGGGCGACCCGGCACGAGCGCGGTGGTGATGACGACGTCGAAGCCCTTGATGGCGTCTTCGAGCGCCTGCTGCTGCTGGGCCCGCTCGGCCTCGGTGAGTTCGCGTGCGTAGCCGCCCTCACCGGCGGCGTCGATGCCGAGGTCGAGCCACTGGGCGCCGACCGAGCGCACCTGGTCGGCGACCTCGGGACGCACGTCGTATCCGGTGGTGCGGCCACCGAGACGCTTCGCCGTGGCCAGCGCCTGCAGACCCGCGACGCCCACGCCGAGCACCAGCACGGTCGCCGGCTTCACGGTGCCGGCGGCGGTGGTGAGCATCGGGAAGAAGCGTGTGGATTCGCTCGCCGCGACCAGCACGGCCTTGTAACCGGCGACGTTCGCCTGCGACGACAGGGCATCCATGACCTGCGCGCGGGAGATGCGCGGAATGGCCTCGACGGCGTACGCCTCGACTCCGGCCTGCGTCAGGGCGCCGATCTGATTGTCGGCGTTGCGCGGGGCGAGGAAGCCGATCAGGCGCTGACCGGAGGTCAGGCGGGCGATCTCGGCGTCGCTCGGCGGGGCGACCTTGACGACGATGTCGGCGGACCAGGCGTCACCGACGGTCGCGCCGGTCTCCTTGTACGCCCCGTCCGGAATCAGCGCGCCCTGACCGGCACCGGATTCGACGATGACGTCGAGTCCCTTACCGATCAGCGCGGGCACGATCTTCGGTACGAGCGCGACCCGCCGTTCCCCGTCGTTCGTCTCACGGACCACGCCGACGGTCGGACGGCGGTGCGCTCCGCTCCCCGTGTTCGATCCTTCGGTACTCAATTCTTGACTCCTGCGTCGATGAAAGTGCGCGTCGTGCCGCGGTCGGCGGCGAAAGATGCGTTATCGAAGGCCATGTGACGGCCTGTCATGCACTGAAAGGCTTAAGCAGACCTACCGTGCCCTCCTGTGAGCCCGCAACCTGGTCGGATCATCTGAATCGAGTCCGAACAGCAAGATGGCGAAAGTTTGTGAGGCAGCTCACCTCACAAATGCCATTTTCCTCCGGTGAGCAAGACCGTGGAGGACTATCGGGGTCGAGCCCCGGAACAATTCCGGGAACGTCCTTCGGAGCGAAAGGGCACCGATTGCAAAAAGATTCGCTACACGCATACCGAACGGAGCGGTGTACCGATTCAGAATGCCTCGGAATCGATTCAGAACCCCGGTCGCCGGACCTCTGCTTTGCGCTCGTGCGACAGGAAGCGTAGGAGGCCGCGGATGAGTCCCGGACCTGGAAAGAAACCCGCGAACGGGATCGCCGACGAGCGCACCACCGACGACACGGGCGGCGACCCGGTCTGCTGGCTCCACCTCCTGTGCCCCGACTGTGGAGCGATGCTCACCGCCACCGACGAGCCGTGCCCGCGGTGCGGCAGAGAGCACCCCGAGCCCGGTCCCTTCCCCACCTGAGCCTTTAGCCTGAGCCCCATGAACGTGCCGGACCCCGTCCTCGACCTCGCCCGCTCGGCCCGCCGCGTCGCCGTCCTGACCGGCGCCGGGATGTCCGCCGAGAGCGGCGTGCCCACCTTCCGCGATGCGCAGACCGGACTGTGGGAGAAATTCGACGCGACCGCCCTCGCCACACCGGAGGCCTGGGCGGACGATCCCGCGACGGTCTGGGCCTGGTACCAGTGGCGGGTCGCGCTCGTCCGGGGCGTGCAACCCAATGCCGGACATCGCGCCCTCGCCGACTGGGCACACTCCGTCCGCCTGCGGATCGTGACGCAGAACGTCGACGACCTCCATGAACGGGCGGGAAGCCGTGACGTCACCCATCTGCACGGGAGCCTGTTCGCCCCACGGTGCAGCCGGTGCGAGCGGGCCGTCGATCTTCCCGATCCGCCGGAGGCACCCGTCGCCCGTCTCGATCCGCCTGCGTGCCCCGCGTGTGGAGGTCCCGGGCGGCCCGGCGTCGTGTGGTTCGGTGAGATGCTGCCGCAGGAACCGTGGGAGACCGCGACCGAGTCCCTGCGAGACGCGGATCTGCTCCTGGTGGTCGGCACGTCGGGAGTCGTCCATCCGGCCGCCGGCCTGCCGTCGCTCGCGCGCAGCCACGGCGTGCCGGTGGTGGAGATCGATCCGCGCGAGACCGGCCTCAGCGATCAGGTCGACCACACCTGGCGGACGACGGCAGCCGTGGGACTCCCGGCCCTCGTCGACGCGCTGAAGATCCGGACCCGCACACCGCGTTAAGGTGAGCCGGTGAGTTCTTGTGTGTTCTGCGCCATAGCCGACGGCAGCGGCCCGGCAACACGGGTGTACGAGGACGACGAGGTCGTGGCCTTCCTCGACATCCGACCGATCGCGCGCGGACACCTCCTCGTGATCCCGCGCGTGCACGCGGCGCGGCTCGAGGATCTCGATCCGGTGTCGGGTGCGGCCGTCTTCCGCGCCGGACAGCGGATCGCCCGGGCGATGGCCCGTTCCGAACTTGCCACCGACGGAACCAATCTCGTCCTGAACGACGGACGAGCAGCCTTCCAGACCGTCTTCCACACGCATCTGCACGTGCTGCCCCGCTGGGACGGCGACCGTGTCCGGATGGGTATCGGTCTGGTTCGCCGTCGACTCCACGATCCGGAGACCACCGCGGCACTCGTCCGCGCCGGCCTCGAACGCCTGACCGCCGAGGAGCACCAGTGACATCGCAGCCCGACACCTCCCCCGACAGCTCCGCTGCCGAGTTCCCGATCGACACGATCCGGCCGCTGCTGCTCGAGCAGTTCGCCGCGCTCGACGAACTGCTCTCGGGAGCGACCGAGGACGCGTGGAACACCGCCACCTGCCTACCGGGATGGACCGTCAAGGACATCGCCGCGCATCTCATCGGCACCGAGTCGATGCTCGCGGGCGTCGAGGCTCCGCGCGTCGAACGCGACGTGCGGTCGCTTCCCCACGTGCGCAACGACATCGCGGCCTTCAACGAGTTGTGGGTGGAGTCGCTGCGTCCCGTCCCCGGCGCGGACGTGCTCGAGCGTTACCGGCAGATCGTCGCCCGTCGCACGGACCAGCTCGGCGCGATGACGCAGGAGGACTTCGGGAAGCAGTCGAACACCCCGGTCGGACCGGCGCCCTACGGGCGCTTCATGCGGATCCGCGTGTTCGACTGCTGGCTGCACGAACTCGACATCTGCGACGCGCTCGGCAGGACGGGCACCGAGGGCGGTCCGCGCGCCGAACTCGGGTCGGCGGAGGTCTTCGGCGCGGTTCCGTTCATCGTGGGCAAGCGCGGCAAGGCTCCGGAGGGAGCGCGGATCACGATCGAGCTCTCCGGTCCCCTCGCGCGCACCGTCCATATCGAGGTGCACGGCCGGGCCACCGAGGTACCGGCCCTCTCGGCTCCGGCCACGACGACGATCACGATGGACTCGGGACTGTTCGTGCGCCTCGCCGGCGGACGCGTGCGGGCGCAGGACCGGATCGACGAGATCTGCCTCGGCGGCGACGTCGAGGTCGGACGCCGCATCGTCGACAACCTCGCGTTCACGATCTGACGTCGTGCGACTGTTCCTGTCCTCCTACCGGTTCGGTAGCGATCCCGCGCCCTTCGTCCGGCTGGTGGGCGAACCCGGACGCATCGCGGTCGTCGCGAACGCCGCCGACGCGTGGCCGTCCACGGCCCGGGCGGCGGCGGTCACGAGCGAGATGGGGCCGTTGCGCTCGCTCGGCTTCACGCCGGAGGAGGTGGATCTGCGCGACCACCTCGACGACCCCGACTCGTTGCGGGAACGTCTCGCGGGTTTCCCCGCCGTGTGGGTACGCGGCGGCAACACCTTCGTGTTGCGAGCCCGGCTCGCGCGCAGCGGCGGCGACACCGTGCTCACCGAGCTGGTGCGCGACAACCGGCTGGTGTACGGCGGATACAGCGCCGGGGCCTGCGTCGCGACGCCGTCGCTGCGCGGCATCGAGTTCTCCGACGATCCCGGTGAGGTCGCCTCGACGTGCGGCATTCCGGTGATATGGGACGGTCTCGGCTGGGTCGGCCACGCGATCGTGCCGCACTCCGGGGAGTCGGCTCTCGCCGACGAGGGAATCCGGCAGTGCCTGAGCTACCTGCGCGAGCACGGAGTCGAGCATGTGGCACTGACCGACGACGACGCGATCGTCGTCGACACCCCTCCCGGACGGTCCCCGAGTACGGTGACATCATGACGCAGAACATCGACGGCACCGAACCCCGGATCGAGCACGACGCCGACAAGTCCCGGTTCGCGCTCTATCTCGGCGACGATCTCGCGGCGTACGCCGATTACACGCAGCACGGCGACCTGCGGGACTTCGACCACACCGTCACCGATCCGCAGTTCCGCGGCCGGGGTCTGGCCGGGATCGTGGTGAAGTACGCCCTCGACGAGACCGAGAAGCAGGGACTGAAGATCGGCACGTCCTGCTCGTACGTCGAGAAGTTCGTCTCCGAACATCCCGAATACCGCAACTGAGCCGGGTTCTCCCGAGCCGGGGTCCTCAGGTGAACGCCATCACCTCGGTACCCCAGATCCGGCGCATCTTGCCGTCCGGATCCGATTCCACCCTGTCCGGGGAGTCGATGAGCAGGGTCGAGCGTTCCTCCACCTCGTACTGCGGCCAATGCTTCGAACCGTCCAGCGCCGCAGGCACGCCGTGATGCGCGAACGCCAGCCAGCGCCGCTGCACACGTCCGGAGACCTCGCCGGCAGCCTTACGCCCCCCGAGCCAGAAGCTCGGATCCCGGCCGAGCGTGCCGAAATTACCGAATACATACGGCAACTCGGTCGCGTGACCGGCACCGATCCGGGCGGCCTTCAGCATCGGGGTGGCGTGGTCGAAGCGGTACACCCAGGTCGGCGAATGCGCGCTGTGCGCTTCGGCGACCCAGAGCACCGGCATGCGGAAACCGGCGTCACGCGAGAGCGCCATCGCCCCTGCAGGCTTGGGCAGGTCGGGATACGCCGCGACGATCTCGGCGAGACGCTCGGGAAGCAGATCCGTCCGGTCGTCGGCCAGGGCTGCGAACATCGCCTGCACCGCCGTGTCGTCCACGGGCATCAACGGTGACTTCATGAAACGGAAGATCGACGGTTCGTCCTTGTTCGAGCCGATGATCAGCGGGATCCGATGCGACAGTCCCTTCTGGAAGGCCGCGACCGGATATTTCGGCACGAGGTCGCGGTCGACGACCGGGGTCATGGCGAGTGTGCCCGGCACCTTCGTCGGAGTCTCGGCGACGAGCACCTCCGAGGCCTCGACCAGCCTGTCGGCCGGCATGGTGAGCAGTTCGGCGGCCCGGGACGGCGGCAGGGCGAGGATCTCGAGGAAACGCTCGGCGACCGTCGCGGCGCGTTCGCGGCCGTACACGGACGTCGCGGGCGGCGACTGGGCGATCGCGCGGTGGAACAGACCTTCGGCCCGCGGGACGGTCATGAGCGTGGTGATCGACCCGGCACCCGACGATTCGCCGAAGAGCGTCACGCAGTCCGGGTCGCCGCCGAAGTCGGCGATGCAGTCGCGTACCCATTCGAGGGCGGCGATCTGGTCGCGGAGGCCGACATTGGATTCGAAACCGGCTTCGGGGGTGGAGAACGACGACAGGTCGAGGAAGCCGAGCGCACCGAGCCGGTAGTTGATGGTCACTACTACGACATCGCCGCTCTCGCACAGCATTCGGCTGTCGTAGATCTTCTGCCCGGAGTACCCGAGCACGTAGGCGCCGCCGTGTATCCACACCATGACCGGACGTCGGTGCCCGTCCGGCGGTGGTGCCCAGATGTTGAGCGAGAGACAGTCCTCGCTCAACGTCATCTCGGGATCGATTCCGATCGGGCTCTGCCGGCTCTGCGGAGCGATGGGTCCGTACCGCGCGCCGTCGAGGACTCCGTCCCACGGTTCGGGCGGCAGAGGTGACCGGAACCGCCGAGGTCCGGTCGGAGCCGCGTACGGGACGCCCTTCCAGACGTAGACTTCTCCGTCGCGATATCCGCGGACCTCGCCGTACTTGCAGGCGACGGTGAGCGTGTCGTCCTCCACGGGGCCTCCCACCCGAGCCGGTGCCGCGGTGCGGCACAGATCTCGTCGTTCGTCGACCTACCAATGATGAGGGATGGCGAGGCCGTCCGTCAGCCGGCTGCAGAGAGCGGTTCGGGTGCCACACACTCGACGAGATCGATCACGAGCGCGTCGAGCACGTCGCGCAGGTCGCCACGCGCCGTGTCGGCCAGCGCCGGGAAGACTGTCGCGAGCGCGATCGGCACGAGCGAGGCCTGGCCGAGCAGGATCCCCATGGCCGCATCGAGCTTCACGACCTCGCTGTTCAGTCGGGCGTAGGTGGTGGTGTCCGCGCCGTGGGTCACCGCGATCCGGCCGGGTTCGCATGCCGCTGCATCCGCCACCATCCGGGGCAGATCTTCCGCTGTGATCTCGTAGGCACTGGTGCCTGCAACGTCGAATTTCCGCAACATCTCGCCTTCGCTCGTCCCCCGGAGCGGCGCCGGGCCGCGCGCCGCACGTCGAAACATACAGTCAGTGTGGCCCGAAAAGTATGGAATGTGTAGAAGGTCCGGAAAACTTTTTGCACTGCCGGTACCTGACAGAAGGTACATCGCCGAGAACCCGCCTTCGCCCGGAATCATCACCCTGAGATCAGGACCACAACGATTGCTCGACAGACCCTCGCGACCTGGATGAACGGGCGTATCCTCGTAAATCCGGAGTACGTGCAGCCACCGACCGGGTCCGACCACGACTCCGCGCCGACCGAGGAGGTGCCGGTCGTGAGCGTCGCCCGCGCCGAGTTGCTCCCTCCGCCCGCGCATCGCGCACCCACGCGCGAATTCGCGGGTGTGAGCACACAGTCCCGCGCCCTGTCCTTCTCCGTGCGCCGTACCGTACGGCCCTTCATCGAGGCGTGGTCCTACACCCCGGCTCTTCCCTGGCCGACGACCATGATCGACCGCCTGGCGTTCCCGCTCGTCCCGGTGCCCGGCACGCATCGCCGGCACGTCGATCTCCCGACGTGCCCGGCGGAACTGGTGTGGGCGCCGGGCGCCACGACCCCGGTCGGTCGAGGAGGCCTGCACGGCACCGCACTCCTGTACCTGCACGGCGGCGCGTTCCTGTGCTGCGGTCTCTCCACGCACCGCCATCTGGTCTCGCGCATCTCCGCCGCCACCGGAGCACCGGCCCTGGCGGTCGGTTACCGCATGCTGCCCCGCCATCCGATCCGCCGCGCGGTCGAGGACGGACTCGACGGGTTGCGCTGGCTGGTGGCGCACGGCTGCCCGGCCGAGCGTGTCGTGATCGCCGGGGACTCCGCCGGTGGTTTCCTCACCTTCGCCGTCGCCCACGAGGCCGTGCGCCTCGGCATCGGCCGTCCGGCCGGCACCGTCGCGCTCTCACCTCTCACCGATCTCGATCCGCAGGGCAAGCTCGACCATCCCAACTCCCACCGGTGCGCAGTCTTCCCGCGACGCGCGGTCGGCGTGCTGTCCACCCTCGTCGAGCGCGCCGAGCGGCTCGGCGGCGAAGGTGCCGAACCGGTCGCCTCCCCCGTCGACCTCGACCTGTCGGAGATGCCCCCGGCGCTCATCCAGACCGGATCCGAAGAGATGACCTATGTCGACGCCGAGCTGATGGCCCGGCGTCTGCAACTCGCCGGTGTGGCCGCGGAGCTCCAAGTATGGGAGAAGCAGGTGCACGTCTTCCAGGCAGCGGCGGGCGTCGTGCCGGAGAGCGGACGGGCGATCGCCGAGATCGGCCGCTTCGTGCGTGAACTACGGTGATCCGCTCCCTCGGCCGCCCTCGAATTCGGCGCTGCACACGCGCAGCACCTGCCCTCAGGGCCGGCCGGTGAACAGGTCGTTACGGTCCTGCCGGGCCCCCGCGCGTCTCCCCCGGCCCCATCCGACGACGGCCCGATAGCGTCCGAACTCGCCGGAGGCAGTGAGCGCATCGACATCGCGGTGTGATGAGTTCTCTTCCACTGCGGTCGAGTACGGAGCCACATAGAGGGCGTCGACGGGACAGTGGACCTCGCACATGAAGCAGGTCTGGCAGTCCTCCTGATGGGCGACGACGGGAAGCCCGCCGGGTCCACGATCGAAGACGTCGGTCGGACACACTGCGATGCAGATGTCGCACGAGATGCACCGGTCGGCAACGATCACCTCGATCATCGGCTCGCTCCTCGTCGTGCGGGCCGGCCCTCGGCACGGCCCGCAGGGTCACTTTCGGCACGGCCCCGCAGGGTCACTTTCGGCACGGCCCGCAGGGTCACTTTCGGCACGGACGTCCACCCGGTCCAGACCGCTCGTCACCAGGCGGTACCGGAAGCCGGGATCGGTGTCCGCGTGATCGGCGCGCACGTGCATGCCTCTCGTCTCCGCACGGGCGAGGGCGGTGTGGCTCACCCATCGAGCCACGGCGAGAAGCGCGGCACCGGACCGGGCCCGCACCAGTTCGCGGCCCCGGCCGCCCAGCACCACCGGTGCCGCAGTCCACGCGTCGTCGAGTGCGGCGATGCTGTCCTCGAGACTCCGCGCCGTCCGCCGGAAGCTGCGCTCGAGCGGCAGCGTGTGCTCCTGCACCAGACCTATGATCGACCGGGTGGCGGCGCGATCCGGGTCGCCCACGAGGCCGACCCCGCCGATCGGTGGCGCGACGTCGGCGACACCGCGTCGACGGGCGAACCCCGCGGCGGCCGCCCCCGACCACGAGCCCGACGACATCGCCCAGGCCCCGTTGTGACTGCCTCCGCCGCTGCGTCCACCGGTGATCAGCTCGCGCGTGGCCACGTCGCCGGCGGCGAACAGACCCGGCACCGACGTGCCACAGTCCGTGCCGGTGATCCGCAGGCCACCGGTACCGCGCACCGTTCCCTCGAGCACCGCCCGCACCGGGTACATCTCGGTGAACGGATCGATCCCGGCCTTGTCGAGGGGTAGGAAGTAATTGGGTTGAGAGCGTCGCATCAGGTCGCGGTGGTCGGGATGCGCCCGGTCGAGCCGGGCGTGGACCGGGACGCCGTCGAGCAGGTACCGCATGGCGGTCGCGCGGTCGTCCCCGAGCCGCGCACCCTGATCGTCGTAGAACGTCGCGAACTGCATGAACAGGCCCTTCGTGTGCCCGCTCCAGGACGGTGCGAGCGCGTAGGCCGATGAGAACTCCATGCCCGAGAACTCGGCACCGGCCTCGGCGGCCATCAGATGGCCGTCGCCCGTGTCGACGTCGGTACCGAAGCTGCCGGAGAGGAAGGCGCATCCTCCGGTGGCCAGTACGACGGCGCCGGCACGTACCGTCCACGACTCGTATCCCTGCCGACGGTGAACCCCGGTCGCCCCGGCCACCACCCCTTCGGCGTCGACGAGCAACTGCAGGGCCGGCGACTGGTCCAGGATGCGCACCCCGGCGCGGTGGACCATGCGGCGCATCCGCCGCATGTACTCGGGCCCTTGCAGGCTGCTGCCCCGGCGCCGTCCGGTCTCCGGGTCCACGCCGAAGGGGTAACGCCCGTTCACGGCCAGGTCGTCGACACGCCGGTAGGTCTCGTCGAGCACCCGGTGCATCCAGGCGGGTTCGGAGAGCAGTCCCCCTTCGGCGTGGCGGCGGTCGACGGCCGCGGCACGCTCGGGTCCGGGGGGCAGGTACCAGAGGTTGTTGCCGCCGGACGCGGTCGGACCACTCGTCCCGCAGTAACCCTTGTCGGCGAGGACCACGCGGCTCCCGGCCCGGACGGCCGCCAGCGCTGCCCACGTGCCGGCCGGTCCCCCACCGAGCACAAGGACGTCGGTGTCGATCTCCGTCCCGTCCGTACCGTTCATATCGAGACCCGGATCGCGTAGTCCGCCAGCGCATCCGAAGTGCATACCGGCACGCCGATCGGAGCTGCGGCGTCCCACACGGACGGATCCGCCGACCGGACTCCCGGGAGACGGGTCGGCAGTGTCCGCACGAGACGGATGACGGCGTCGATCATGCGTCGATGCTCGACCACCACCGGACGGACCGACACGGTTTCGCTCGCCGAGATCGGAACACTCCGGCGAGCCGTCGCCGGCCGAGAACCACGCGCTCCGGCGAGCCGTCGCTCGTGCGACCGAGCGAAGGAAGGTCTGTCGGTGCCGGCGACTAGTCTTTCTCTCGGCTCGACCGCACAGAGAAGGGGGTCCGATCATGGCCGACGCGCAGACCCGGTTCGACCAGGATGTCGATGCGGCCTGGCGCGAGTTCCGCACGCGCCTGGCCGATCATGTCGCGGCCATGAGCGACGGCGACGGCCTCGTTCTCGAACCCTTCACCGACGAAGCCGGCGGTCCGGCGGGGCCGTGTGTGCAGTTCTACGCGTGGGGAGATCGGCTCGTCCGCTGCGAGGTGCCCTCCAACGCTCACCTCGCGCCCGACCGGCATCTCACGCCGGTCGACGAACAGATGCTCCTCGAACTCGGCCTGGAGGCGCCCTCCCGCGGACCGGACGATCCGGAGGACGGCGGATCCCCGGCCTTCTGGATCGACCGTCCGGGCAGCTGGGCCGATCAGCTCGCCGTGATCGCCGTGCGTGCCCTGCGTTCGGTGTGGGGTGTTCCCCATCCTCTCTTCCTGCGGGCCGAGACGTTCGGGACGGAACGTTCCGTCGCCGATCTCACGTCGTTCCTCGTGCCCGAGACACCGGACGCGGGTCGCACACAGGCTGCGGAGATGCCGCTCGCGGTCGTACCCACCGGAGACGACCACGTGCGCGAACTGATCGAATCCACCCTGCACGAGCGGATCGGCGATCTTCCCGCCTGGGACGAGGACGGCGATCTCGTCCTGCGGATCGGCGGGGTGCTGGTGTTCGTCGGCGTCGGTCCGGGCGGCGGCACCGTCGACCTGTTCGCTCCGATCGTCCATTCCATCACCGGGCGCACGCGGGCCGCCGAGATCTGCGCCGACCTCAACCGTCGATGGCCGCACCTGAAGTTCGTGCTGGTCGACGATCGTCTCGCGATCGTCGACCACGTCCCTGCCGTGCCGTTCGTGCCGGCCCATCTGCTCGGCTCGCTCGAGACGATCACACAGTTCCTCGACACCGTCGACGGTTCGTTCGCCGCCCATATCGGCGGCGCATTGCTGCGCGATCAAGGATTCGACGGAGCGCAGGCGGGCGCGGACGAGCCGCCCTGGGGAGATGTCTCGCAGTTGCCCGACGCCGAGGACGATCTGCCGGTGGCTCTGCTCGCGGTGCGCGACTTCCATCTCGACGGTTCCACCGATGTCGGAGCGAGCACCGTCGCGGCGATCGGCGATCGCAATCCCGAACAGCTGCGGCGGTTCCTCACCATCAGCACCGAACTGCAGGTGTGGTGGGACGGCGAGTCGCACACCCGCGAAGCGGCGCTCAACACCGACGGCGCTCGCGAGGCCCGGGCGCGAGCCCTCGAATGGGAGGCGACGAGCCGGTCGCTCGCCGAGGCGCTGCAGTTCCTCGAGCAGGGGGACGGTCCCGACCCGGCCGGCCGGCAAGCGTCGAAGTCGGGTTCCGGCCGCGAGGCGGCGCCCGAGCAGCCCGCCCTGTTCGACAATCCCGACGAACCGACCCTCTTCGACGGTTTCGGCGACTACGCCTGAACGGACTACGACCGCGAGACGGCGCGACGGAGCGCGTCGACGGCGGCCGAGTCGAAGCCGACGAGCACGACGGTCTCCACCGCGGTCTGCGTTTCCCGGATCGTCGTGACGGCCTGCCGGGCGGCGTCGTCGAGCGGCCAGCCGTAGATACCGGCCGAGACGAGCGGGAACGACACCGTACGGGCACCGAGATCGTGCGCCACGAGCAGGCTGTTGCGGTACGCCGAGCGCAGTATCCCGGATCGGTCCTCGTGCGCCGACCACACGGGACCGACGGTGTGGATCACCCATCGCGCCGGAAGACGGCCCGCAGGAGTTGCCACCGCACGGCCCGGTTCGAGCCCGTCGGGTAGCGAGGTCGCGCGGAGTTCGCGGCAGGCCGCGAGGATCTCCGGGCCTCCGGCCAGGTGGATCGCACCGTCCACTCCGCCACCTCCGAGCAGGGCGGAGTTCGCGGCGTCGACGATCGCATCCACCGCGATGGTGGTGATGTCGCCGTGCGCGATGTCGAGAGCGCTCACCCTGTCGACCCTATGTTCCGCACGCTGCCCCCGAGCCGTTTTGCTGGCATGATTCAGGACCGTGACGTCCTCGGCGAAACTGCGCGAACTGGCCGGAAAGCACGGTATCTCCACCACCTACACCGGGTGGGGCGGACTCGACCACGATGTCTCCGACGAGACGTTGCGGCGGATACTCGCCGCGCTCGATGTCCCGGCCGGGACGGACGACGACGTCGTGGCGTCGCTCGCCGACTTCGACGACCGCCCGTGGCGCAGCATGCTGCCGCCCGCCCTCGTGGTCGTCGAGGGCGACGACCGGACGTTCCCGGTCCACGTGCCACACGGCGATCCCGTGTCGGTGTGGGTGGTCTCCGAGGACGGCGCGGAGATCGAGGTCGAACAACTCGACGTGTGGGTGGATCCGCGGACGGTCGACGGCCGGCTCGTGGGCCGCGCGACGTTCGCCGTTCCGCGACTGCCGCTCGGCTGGCACGTCGTGCATGCGCGCAGCAACGACATCGAGGCCACCGCGCAACTCGTGGTGACCCCACGGCGTCTGTCCACCGCCGACCGGCTGCTCGAGAAGAAGCGGTGGGGGCTTGCGGCACAGGTCTATTCGGTGCGCAGTCGCCGGTCGTGGGGTATCGGAGATTTCGCCGACCTGGCGGATCTGGCGGCGATCACGGCAGGATACGGCGGCGACTTCGTCCTGATCAATCCCGTGCACGCGGCCGAGCCGGTGCCCCCGCACGAGCCTTCGCCCTATCTGCCGTCGTCTCGGCGCTTCGTCGACCCGCTGTACCTGCGCATCGAGGATGTTCCGGAGACGGCCTATCTCCCCGCGAAACACCGCAAGGAACTCGACGAGCACGCACAGCGCGCGGCGAAGGCGAACCGGAAAGCGCGCCGTCTCGACCGCGATGCGGCCTTCCGCGCGAAGCTCGACGTCCTCGAACGCGTGTACCGGGTGCCGCTCGGCCCCGCCCGGCGGGCACGGTACGAGGCGTTCTGCGCCGAGGGCGGGCAGGCCCTCGACGACTTCGCGTTGTGGTGCGCCCTGTACGAGAAGTTCGGCGACCGCGCCGACCGGTGGGCGTCGCGCGCGCCGAGCCCGGACGACCCGAAGGTCGACCGGTTGCGAGAGCGGCTCGAATCTCGAATCGACTTCCACCGGTGGCTGCAGTGGCTGTGCGACGAGCAGCTCGCGGCGGCTCACACCGCTTCGCTCGCGGCAGGTTCCGACATCGGCATCGTGCACGACCTCGCAGTGGGTGTCGGCCCGCACGGCGCCGACGCGTGGACGCTGGGAGACGCGCTGGCCACGGGCGTCACGGTGGGTGCCCCCGCCGACGACTTCAACCGCAACGGCCAGAACTGGAACCAGCCGCCGTGGCGGCCGGATCGTCTCGCGGAGCTGGGATACATCCCCTTTCGGGATGTGGTGCGCTCGGCATTGCGGCACGCGGGTGGCGTCCGGGCCGATCACATCCTGGGGCTCTTCCGCACCTGGTGGGTGCCGGAGGGGATGTCGCCGGCCGACGGCGCGTACGTCCGCAGCGACCACGAGGCACTCGTCGGCATCCTGGCGCTCGAGGCACATCGCGCCGGTGCCGTGGTCGTGGGTGAGGACCTCGGGGTCTTCGAGGAGTGGGTGCAGGAGTATCTCGCCGAGCGCGGCATCGCCGGTACGTCGATCCTGTGGTTCGAACGCGACGAGGACTCCCCTCGCGAGCCCGAGACCTACCGCTCCCTGTGCCTGACCTCGGTGACCACGCACGACCTTGCGCCCACGGCGGGGTATCTGGCGGGCGACCATATCCGGCTGCGTTCGGAGCTCGGTCTGCTCGAGGGCGATCTCGACACCGAACTCGCCGATGCGGCAGCCGAACGCGATTCGGTTCTGGCGCTGGCAGTCGAGCGGGGCCTGCTCGACGAGGGTGAGACCGACGTCGACCGGCAGGTCGAGGCACTGCACCGGCTGATCGCGGCGAGTCCGTCTGCGCTGCTCGGTGTTTCACTGGCCGATGTAACCGGCGAGCGTCGCAGCCAGAACCAGCCGGGCACGGTCGACGAGTATCCGAACTGGCGGGTTCCGCTCGCCGATGCGCGCGGCAAGGTCGTCCTCGTCGAGGACCTCGTCGAACACGACGGATTCGCGAGGCTCGCCCGCGCGGTGTCCGGAGACATCTCACCGGTGGAGTGACACCGTCCCACGAATGCCGCGACGCGGCGGTGATGTCGCCGAATGCCGCGACGCGGCGGTGATGTCGCCGAATGCCGCGACGCGGCGGTGATGTCGCCGAATGCCGCGACCGCCGACCCGGGAGTCGGATCGGCGGTCGCGGCGGGAGAACACGTCCCTAGGGCGTCACTTCGCGTACAGGGCGTCGATCTCGTGAGCGAAACGTTCGGTGACGACATTGCGCTTGATCTTCAGCGTCGGGGTGAGCTCACCGGATTCCTCGGTGAGATCGCGGTCGAGGATGACGAACTTCTTGATCGCCTCGGTGTGCGAGACGAGCGTGTTGGCGTCGTCCACGATGGTCTGCATCGCGTCCCGCAGCGCGGGATCGTGGCGCAGGTCCGCGATCGTCGCACCGGCCGGCTTGCCGTTCTCGGTCTTCCAGTTCTCGAAGACGTCCGGGTCGACGGTCACGAGAGCGGTGATGAAGCTGCGACCGTCGCCGACGACGACGGCCTGGGAGACGAGGGTGTGCGACCGCATGCGGTCCTCGATCGGCCCGGGCGAGACATTCTTGCCGCCGGCGGTGATGATGAGGTCCTTCTTGCGTCCGGTGATGGACAGGTACCCGTCCTCGTCCAGCGAGCCGAGGTCACCGGTGCGGAACCAGCCGTCGTCGAAGGCGCCGGCGGTGGCCTCCTCGTTGCGCCAGTAACCGTCGAAGACGACCATTCCGCGCAGTTCGATCTCGCCGTCGTCGGCGATACGCGCCGAGTTCCCGCCCATGGGGCGTCCGACGGTACCGATCTTCTGCGAGCCGGGCGTGTTCACGCTGTGTGCGGCCGTGGTCTCGGTGAGGCCGTAGCCCTCGTAGATCGGCACGCCGACGCCGCGGAAGAAGTGACCGAGGCGAGGGCTCAGGGCCCCGCCCCCGGAGATCGCGTACCAGCATTCGTTGCCCATGGCCTGGCGCAGCTTGGAGAAGACCAGCTTGTCGGCGACAGTGCGCTCGGCCTTCAACAGCAGAGTCGGTCCGCCCTGGTCGAGCGACTCGCTGTAGGCGATGGCGGTACGCTCCGCGAACTCGAAGATCGCTGCCTTGACCGGGCCGCCGACCGCAGCTTTGGCCGCTGCCGCGTCGCGCACCTTCTCGAAGACGCGGGGCACACCGAGGATGATGTTGGGCGAGTACCGCGCGAACTGCGCGGACACGGTCGAGAAGTCCGACCAGTGCGCCTGCGCGGCTCCGGCTTCGAACAGTGCGAGCGACACGGCGCGGGCGAGAACGTGTGCGAGGGGCAGGAAGGTCAGGCCCCGGTTGCCGGGCTTGGCGACCACACCGATGTCCGAGGTGAGGATCGACCGGACCTCGGCGAGGAAGTTGCGGTGGGTGAGCATGCATCCCTTGGGACGCCCGGTGGTCCCCGAGGTGTAGACGAGGGAGGCCAGTCCGTCGGAGCGGATTCCGGACAGGCGCGCGGTGATCTCGGCGTCGTCGACGTCGGCGCCGTCGGCCGCGAGGGTGTTCACGGCCCCGTCCTCGATCTGCAGGATGCGACGCAGCGTGGTGGGCATGTCGACGAAGAGCTTCTCGTGCCGCGCGGTCTCGACGACGGCGAGGACGGCCTCGGAGTCCTGGAGGATCCAGCGGATCTGTTCGGTGGACGACGAGTCGTAGATCGGCACCGATACCGCACCCGCCGCCCAGATCGCGTAGTCGAACAACGACCATTCGTACCGGGTGGCGGACAGCAACGCGACGCGATCGCCGGGCTCGACGCCGTTGGCGATCAGGCCCTTGGCGACGGCCTTCACCTGGTCGGCGAACTGCTGCGCGGTGACCGCGACCCAGTCGTCACCCTGCGGCCGGGAGTACATCACTCGATGCGGAGTCTTCTCCGCATGGGTGAACACCGTGTGGACGACCGATTCGTCGTCACCGATGGTGAACGGGGCCGGGGTCGAGTACTCACGCACTGCAATCTCCATCGTTCTGGTCGGAAGTCCGGTCATCGGAATCGATTCCTGCGCGGAAGCGGCGCAGGAGGTCCACGAAGCGGTCGAGGTCGTTCTCGTCCCAGCCCTCGAGGCCGGCGCGCACGTCGTCGAGACGACGCACGACGGCACCTTCGAGAACCGCCGCTCCGTGGTCGGTGAGTCGAAGCGGATGACCGGCGCGTGCCGGACCCGTCCCCGCCTCGACCCAGCCCACATCGACGGCGTGCCGCAATTGGCGCGACACGGTCGAGCGGTGGACACCGAAGACCTCGGATATGTCGGTGGCACGGCAGCCCGGATTTCGCGAGATGAAGCCGAGAAGCGAATGCTGGACCAGCGAGAGACCGTTGTCCTGCGTCCGCGCTCCGGACGTCAGGAAGCGCACGAGGTGTACGAACTCCTCGTATACGCGGGCAACGCCGTCCGCGGACGGCGGCCGGGCCTGCCGATTGTGTTGCACAGGGCAACTATAAACGCGAGTGAGGCAGGGCACGAATCCACTCCGTGTCCGGCCGATCCCGGTCTGCCTCTTCACAGTCCGTGCCCGCGCTCGGCGAACTCGCCCGCCCTGCTCCGCGATCACCGGGCTAGCCTGTCTGACCGTACGGCGTCGGCACGCGGGAGAGGAGGTCGGATGGGCGGACACACCGGTCGCGACCTGTTCCGCTACCTCGTCGCCGACGAAGCGGACGAGTACCTCGCGGTGATGGACAGCTTCACCGGCCTGTTGCTCGCGGATCTGTCCGCGGCCGACATCGCAGCCTCGTGCGCGGCGCGGGGCGCGACACTCGACATCGCGGTCGTCGACGCCCGGTGTCATCGGCTGGTCCGATGGGGGAACCTCGCGCTCGCGGGCCGGGCCGGGGAACGCGACGACGCGGGCACCGAGGGCGGATCCCACCGGCGGAACGTCCGAGGCGCGGTCTCCACCGATGTCGGAGACGTGGTCTCCACCGACGTCAGGGATCGTGCCCGGTACCGGCCGACACCGGCCGGAGTACGGGTGCACCGTGAGGTCGGCAGGTTGCTCGACACCTCCGACGGAGTGCGCGAGGTCGCACGCGAGTCGCTCGGGTGTGTGGCCGACGCACTCGGCCGGATCGACGAACTGCTGGTCGGCGACGGGGTCGTGCTCGACCGGGACGAGTTGGCCGCGCAGGTCACCGCCGTATTCGCGCACCACCGGTTGTTCACGGACAGCGTCGCCGACTTCTACTCGCATCTCGCCGGGATCCTCGGCCGTCTCGAAGACACAGGGGGCGTCGACGACTACACGGAGACCAAGCACCTGCTCCTCGACTACGTCGACGTCATCGGTTCGGACGTCGAGCGTCTCGCCCCACTCGTCACGAGCAGACTGGCTCGGCTGGAACCACGGCTCGACTCCCTGCTCACCGCCCTGCCCGAGTTCGGCCTGCCCGGGGCCGAGCAGTCGGACACCGTTCCGGTCCGCTCCCCCGGTCGACGTCGCGCCGACTGGGAGGCACTGGCGCAGTGGTACGCGGAGGACTCCGGCCCGCGACGCATGCGCGACGCGGCGGCGTCGGCGCTGAGCCGGCTGCTCGCGCGCACACGACGGATCACGGCGAGCACGCCGGGCTTCTCGCACCGCGCGGATCTGTTGCGCCTGGCACGGTGGTTCGCCGAGTCCTCCGACGAGCAGGCCCACCGCGTGTTCGCCGCGACCTTCGGCACCTTCCCGAGCCGGCACCTGTTGCTCGGTCCCGACGAGACCGACCCTCGCGTCGGCGCAGGCACATCGTGGTGGCGGGCCGCTCCCGTCGTGGTGCCGGTGTCGCTGCGCGAACGCGGCGACAACTCGTCCCGAGGAGGTATCGGGCGTCTCCCCGATTCGCTGCCCGGTCGGGTCCGAGCGGACGAACTCGCCCGGCACGAGTCACGTCGACGCGCCGACGCCGTCGCCGAGCTGAGTTCGGCGGGCGACCTGCACGGCGCGCACCTGTCGACGCAGGCACGGGACGTAGTCCTCGGCGTCCTCGCCGCAGCACTCGCGGGCTACCGAACCGTCGGGGGGCCGGTGTACGTGGACGATCCCGATCTCGGGCTGTCGCTGACGGCCGAGCCCGGTGCCGACACGGTGGTGCACTGCCCCGACGGCGATCTCACCGTGCACGGTCTGTCACTGCGCGTTGCGGCGACAGAATCGCTCGACCCCGGCGCGGTGACCCCGTGAGCACCTCGCATCCGGGTGCGGCATCGCTGGATGCCTCCGGCCGCCGCGACGCCGCGCGAGCACTGCTGCAGCAGCCGATCGTCACCGCCGCCGGCGACCGTGAGACGTTCGACCTCGTACGACGTCACGCGCCACCCCTGAAGTCGATGTTCGCCGACCGGCTCGGATACCGCCTCGTCGTCGAACCGACCTTCGTCCGTCTCCTCAAGGCACCGCTCGAACCCATGGCACCGCACCGCGCCCTTCGGCACGCCGACGGCACCGAGTTCGGCGCGATCACCTACGCGTGCCTCGCACTCGTGTGCGCGGCACTGCTCGAACCCGGGGCCGGCGACCGAGTGTCCGTCGGCAGTCTGCTGGAACAGGTGCGCGCCGACGCGCGGGAGAACGGCATCGTGTTCGGCGACCCGGTGTCCGAGGAGCGGAACTTCGCTGCCGTCCTGCGCATCCTCGAGGAATGGGGAGTGATCACCGAGTCCGATCGGGTCGACGAGGAGAACGGCGACGTTCCCCATCTCCGGATCCATCGCGATCTGCTCCCCCACCTGCTCGACGTTCCTCTGCACGAGATGCCCGGGCCTGCGGCCGCACTCACACGCCACGAGCACGAGCCCGCGGGCCGGCGCCTGTACCGGCGGCTCGTCGAGGATCCGTTCGTCGCGCGCGACGAACTGGACGACGAGTCGGCGGCGATACTCGCCCGCGACCGCCACGAACTCGCCCGGATGCTGGAGGAGGACTTCGGTCTCGTCCTCGAGGTGCGTGCCGAAGGTGCGATCGCATACGACCCGGCCGGCGTACTCACCGACGACGCCTTCCCGGGATCGGGGACCCTGCGGCATGCCTGCCTGTTGCTCGTGTCCGAACTCGTCGGACGGTTCGGGGATCGGGCGGCGGCCACACTGCACATCGACGCGCAGACCCTCGACTCGACCCTCGGCGAGCTCGCCGCCTCGCATTCCCGCACGTGGAAGAGCACCTACGTCCGCGACCTCGCACTCCTGCGCCGCGACGTCGTCGCCCTGCTCACTCGTCTCGGCTTGGCGCGCCCGCACGAGGACGGACTCGAACTGACCGCACCCTCCGCCCGTTACCGTCCCGTCTCCGCCGAAAGCCACTGTCGATGACCCACTTGCCCGACTCGTCCGCCGGCGACGGGAACCCTCCACCCCGCTTCCCGGATCGCTGGCGTCTCCACCGCGCCGGGATCGTGAACGTCTGGCACTACCTGGACGTCGAGTTCGTCCTGTCCGGGGGACGGATGATCCTGCGCGGCACCAACGGATCCGGCAAGTCCCGCGCCCTCGAGATGTTGTTGCCGTTCCTGCTCGACGGCGACCGCAGACGCATGGACGCGACGGGTGCCGCGAAGGTCGATCTGGACGAACTCATGCGCACCGGAGCCCCGGATACGACGGATCGTGTCGGATATCTGTGGCTCGAACTGGCGCGTCCCAGTGGGCATCTCACCATCGGCGCTCAGATCCGCCATCGCTCCGACGCACGTCGCAGCGAGGCGTACTTCTTCACGACGCCCCTGCGGGTCGGCACCGACCTGCGTCTCGTCGACGACCTTCGCGCCCCCCTCTCGCGCGAGCGGCTCACCGACCTCGTCGGCGCCGACAATCTCACCCGCGACCCGGAGCGGCATCGCGAGACGGTCCGCAGACTGGTGTTCGGGCTGCACGGTGAGAGCGGACGCGACCGCTACGACGGTCTGCTCCAACTTCTGCACACCCTGCGCTCGCCCGACGTCGGCAACCGGATCGACGAGGGTCACCTTCCACAGATCCTGTCGGACGCGCTGCCACCGCTGACGGAGAACATGCTCACCGAGGCCGGAGGTCGCCTCGACCTGCTCGGCGAGACCCGTCGGGAACAGATCCGCCTCGAGACGGCGCACGCGCACGTGCTGCGCTTCCACGAGGTGTACCTACGGTATGCGGCGGATCTGCTTCGCGCCGACGCCGACGCTGCTGTCGAGGCCGCGCGGCGGGTCGTCGAGACCCGACGCGCACTCGCCGCCGCGGAGGCCGAGGCGACCGACCTCGATGCCCAGGTCGCTGCCGCGGACACCCGTCTCCGGGAGCGCCGCGATCAAGTGGCCGAACTCGACCGCGCGATCCGCGGACTCGAAACCCACGCCCTGTTCCGAGCGGCGGACGATCTCGCGCAGCGGCAGCTCGCCGTCGATGCGCTCCACCGCGCGGCCGAACACTCGGCCGCCGCGGCCGAACGCAGTCGCCTGCGGGAACGCCGCGACGCAGACCGTGCGGCCGGAGTCCTCGATGAACTGACCTGCGTGGTCACGCGCGCCGTGCGGCGTCTCGCGACGGCGGGTCGCGACCTGCCGGCGGTGGGCCTTCCGCACGACACCGTGCCGGCTACGCTGCACTTCTCCGTCGACCACCCACCAGCCGTGCTCGAACCCGTCCGGACCGGTGTCCACGACACCCCCGAGCAGGTGGTGAGGCCGGTCGTGGCGACGGTGTCCCTCGACCCCGGACAGGTCGGCGACGCCCGGGATGCCGTCCTGCGCGCCGCCGAGGCGACCCGTCGCAGGCGGGACCAGGCCGACCGGCGACTGCTCGAGGCGCGTCGTCTCGACGCCGCCGCGCACGCGGTCCGGGAGGCCGAGGCGGCCGCCGACCGCGCGGCCCACGACGCCGAACACCGTGCGGTCGAAGCCGCCGAGACGGATGCCGGTGTCGGCGCGGTCGCCGCCGGTCTGCAGCACCGGTGGCGCGAGTGGATCACCGCCGACCGCACGACGGCGTTGCTGCCGGAACTCGACCGGGACCGGGTCGTTCTGATGCGCCGACTGTCCACGCAGCTCGACGTGCTGATCGACACGGCGCCGGCCGACACCGGCTCCGATGGTGTCGACCTCGATCCGGCACTCGCGGAGCTGGATTCGCTACCGGCGGCCGCCGCGCGCTCCGCGCTGAGCTACCTCCACAACGCCCCGGACGAGCGGGAGAGTCGAGAACGCGACGCACGGATCGCACGCGAGCACCTCGTCCGGGAGCAGGCGGCGCTCGAAGCAGCAGGCGAGGGACCCGAGCAGGCGCCCTGGCACGTGCGCACCGACGGTGCCCCACTGTGGCAGGCAGTGGAATTCGTCGACACCCTCGGGGACGACGACCGCGCCGGAATCGAAGCCGCGTTGCTCGCCGCGGGTTTCCTCACCGCCACGGTCGACGGGGAGGGCCGATTACGTGCACTCGGCGGCCAGGTCCTCGTCTCGCCGCGCGGCGAACCACCGACGCAGCCCTTGGCGACGGTCCTGCGTCCCGACCTCGACGCCGGCGTACCGCGGCCGGCGATCGACGCCGTCCTGAACACGATCGGTTTCGAGGACGCCACCGCTGTGGCCTCGGTCTCGCGGGACGGCCGCTGGCACAACGGTGTTCTGCGTGGACGGCACACCGCCGAGACCCCGCGCTTCATCGGCAGGGCGGCCCGCGAGGCTGCCACCGCGGCCCGCCGCGTGCGCCTCGACGAGATCCGTGCCGAACTCATCCGGATCGACCTCGCGACGGAACAGCTGCGCGTCGACTTCCCCGACGCGGCGCACCGGCGGGCGGAGATCGACGCCCACCTGTCGACCGCACCGACCTCGCACGCGCTGCGAGCCGCGCTCGAACGACGTCGGCACGCGTACGAGCGCGCGCGTTCCGCGGCGGACACGGCGGTGGAGCTGCGCGATCAGGCGACGGTGCTGCGCGCCCGATGGAGCGCCGACCTCGACGCCCATCGCACCGCATGCGCGCATTTCGGCGTGCCCGGTGAGGTTCCGGAACTCGAGGCGCTGGTCGCCGGATGTGCCTCCGCCGAAGCACTGTGCGCCGAACTGGCCCGCGCTCTCGGTGACGTCCTCGCCGCACACACCCGGTTCACGGATGTCGCCGAGCGGTGCGCGCAGGCCACGGCCGAGCGGATCGAGGCGGAGGAGATCGCCGAATCGTGCCGCTACGAATGGCACGCGAAGGCCGCGGTGGTCGCAGCCCAGACCGCGGCCGTGGACGTCGACGCAAGCGACCTGGCGCGGGAACTGCGTAACTCGGAGACCGAACGGGCACGTGCCGACGAGCAGTTCCGGCGCACGGTCGCTCATCGCGAGCACCTCGGCCGTGCCGTCGCGGAGGTGCTGCAACGATGCGCGGCAGCGCGCGAGCGGCTCGACCGTGACCGTCGCGAACTCGCCGCGGCCGCCGAACTGCTCGCCGCGCACCTGCAGCTGCCCGAGCTGCGCGCCGCGCTCGAGGAAGATCCCGATCCGGCCGCTGTGTCCTCGCGGACGCTGCTCCCTCCCGTCCACCTCGAGGATCCGGATCATGTGCTCTCGGTGGCCGGGCACCTCTCGGCCACGCTGCCGCCACGCACCGGAATCGACGAGAACGCGATGCTGGTCGCGCTGCAGCAGTTCGACCGCGACATCACCGCGCGCTTCGACGTCGAGCACACGGTGACGCACGGTGCCCATCGCGTACGGATCGCTGGAGCGGTCGACGACAGCACACCTGCGGGTGTCTCGGCCGCACTCACCCGGCAGGTCGAGGAGGGCCGCCGGGTCCTGTCGCAACGTGAGCACGACGTGTTCACCGGCTTCGTGCTCGGCGGTGTGGCCGACGAACTGCGCCGGCGGATCGACCGGGCACGGCAGCTGATCGCGGCGATGAACGACAGTCTCGCCGACAGCCGCACGACGCACGGGATCGGCGTGCGGATCGAGTGGCGACCCGGCGGTGAGGACACCGACGCGGCTCGCATGACGCGACTGCTCACCGACACCGACCGCTCGGCCGAGGATGCGGCCGAACTGGTCGAGATGCTGCGCCGCCGGGTGGAGTCCGCGCACGTCGCAGACCCGTCCGCCGGGTACGCGCTGCACCTGTCGCAGGCACTGGACTACCGGCGCTGGCACGAGGTCGAGGTCACGATCGTCGGTCCCGGACCGGACCAGGAGCGGCGGATCTCCGCGCGCGCCAAGATATCCCAGGGCGAGACACGCTTCGTGTCGTACGTCTCGCTGTTCGCCGCGGCGGACGGCTATCTCTCGGGTCTTCCCGACACCGGTACCGCATTGCGGCTGGTGCTGCTCGACGACGCGTTTGCCAAGATCGACGATCCCACGATCGGTGAACTGATGGGCCTGCTCGTACGGCAGGACATCGATTTCGTCATGACCGGGCACGCGCTGTGGGGTTGTGTGCCCGAGGTACCCGAACTCGACGTCTACGAGGTCCGCCGGCTCGGCGACGGAACGGCTGTGACGACCCGGGTGCACTGGGACGGCCGCGTGCGGCACCTGCGGCCGCTCACCGATCTACCGACGTAGCAGCGGCGGGCGCGATACCGATATCACGCCCGCCACCGCCGGGATCCTGAGAAGGTGCCGGATCAGGACACGCGACGCAGCAGCGCTGCGAGTGCCTGTCCGCCACCGATGCACATGGTGACGACGCCGAGCTCGAGGTCGCGTCGGATCAGGTCCTTGGCGACGCGCAGCGTGAGGATCGCGCCGGTCGCGCCGACCGGGTGCCCCAGGGCGATGGCACCGCCGTAGGGGTTGGTCTTCTCCGGGTCGAGCTTGGCGTCGCGCGCCACCGCGAGGGCCTGCGAGGCGAAGGCCTCGTTGAGCTCGACGGTGTCGATGTCGGCCGGGGTCAGACCGTTCTGCTCGAACAGCTTCGCCAGGGCGAGAGTGGGTGCGTAGCCCATCAACTCGGGTTCCATCGCCGCGGTGACGACGGACTCGAGCACGACCGAGCCGGCAAGGCCGCGTTCGCGGGCCACCGATTCTCGGGCGAGGACGAGGGCGGCCGCGCCGTCGTTGATGCCGGACGCGTTACCGGCGGTGACGGTGCCGTCCTTGATGAACGCCGAACGCAGCTTGCCGAGCACCTCGAGGGTGGTGTCGGGCTTGGGATGCTCGTCCTCGGTCACGGTGACGGGCTTGCGGCCACCGATCTCGACCGGGGTGATCTCCTCGGCGAAGACGGCCTTCGCCGCATCGGTGGCAGCGCGCCGCTGCGATTCGAGGGCGAACTCGTCCTGCTGCTCACGGCTGACGCCGTACTCGCGGGCGACGTTCTCGGCGGTGACGCCCATGTGCAGTCCGCTGAACGGATCGGTGAGCATCCCGACGGTGCCGTCGACGAGCTCGCGGTTGCCGAGCTTGTAACCGCTGCGGGCACCGAAGTCGTAGAACGGCATGCGGGACATGCTCTCGTCGCCGCCGGCGACGGTGATCTCGGCAGCACCCCAACGGATCTCCTGGGCGGCGGACCACACGGCCTGCAGTCCGGATCCGCACAACCGGTTGACGGTCAGGGCCGGGGTGGAGACGGGCAGTCCGGCGGCGAGGGTCACGCGACGGGCGTTGTAGGCGTCGGCTCCGACTTGCCCGATGCAGCCCATGACGACCTCGTCGATGTCCTCACCCGCGACATCCGCACGCCGCAGCGCCTCGCGCACCGCGGTGGCGCCGAGTTCGTGGGCGGGTACGTCCTTCAGGGCGCCACCGAAGCTGCCGACGGGGGTGCGTGCGCCGTCGACGATGACGATGCGTTCCGGAGCGGTCATTTCTCGTCCAATCTGGTCGAACACCTGGGGTCCACACGCCGGCACCGGCCGAGCGCACGGCTCTTCGAGAGGCTGGCCCTCCCGAAGGGTCCGATTCATGCTACGGCACCGAGTGCCGCAGTCTCGTGGGCTCGAACGCGCGCTGCAGGAACAGGTGCGGAAACGCCATTCTACAGTAGGAGCTACGTTGTTTTCACGCGTCGTCCACAGCGAACGGGAGACCCGCCGCGAGACGATCCGCGGCCGCCGGCGTGCCCAGCTCGCGACGGTGCCGGGGGTGCTCCACGTAGAACTCGAGGAAGCGGTACAACTGCACGGGGTCGACGGCCAGATACCGTGAGTCCAGCTCGATCCGGGGCTCCTGCGGCAATCGCTCGAAACGGAACACACGACTGGTCCGCCGGCGCGCCCACGCCGCCGACTCGTGCCCCTCGATCCAGATCACCGGGACCCCCCGGTCGACCGCCCGGAGCCCCCGCACCGACACCCAGGGCAGGTAGGACTCCACGAACCAGCCGCGCAGCCTGATGCCGTCGGGTCCGAGAACGAGCGATCCGGCCCGGATGCGCCCGAGTGCCACCTCGGCGAGGAAGGTCAGGCACACCCCGGCGACGAGTGCCAGCGCCACCGCCACCACGGGAAGCCCGTCGTTCCCCACCAGGATCTCCACGGCCGCCCCGAGCGAAAGGAAGGCGCCGCACACCACCATCGCGAGCAGCAGACCGAAGACGACGTGGCGTCCTCCGATCTCGGTACTCCCGCGACCCGCCGCGTCGACATGCCTCACCCGGGGTCTGCGCCCCGGTGGCGACCAGAAGGCAGCGCCGAAGGCCGCCGTCAGCAACATCAGCACCGCCAGGATCGAATAGAAGCGGTCGGCGCCCACCGAGCCGGCGCGCCACACACCTACTCCGCGGGTCGCGGCGAAGACCGACACGAGCACGGCCGCACCGGCCGCTGCGTATACACGCAGAGTATGTGCGCCGTGCCGCCATTCGCTCGGCGGTTCGGTATCGGATGTCCGTTCGGTGTCCGAAGTCGCAGCCTCCGTGCCGCGCCCACCCCACGGGACAACAGGTCGTTGCATCGGTCTCCCCTCCCGGTGTACCGAGGAGCCTCGACGCTCTCGGCCGTGCCGGTCGGCCGGAACGCTACCTCGAGCGGCCGATCGGATGCGGACCCTCCGGGCGCTCCGCCACGACCGGGCACGCGAGTTGGCACCGGCCGGTGTGACGATTAACATACCCCCCGGTCATCACTGTGTTATTCCAGGTCACGGCTGTTTTTGGAGGGACGGGACGCGTATGGGGGAAGCTGGCGAGAATATTTCCCTACGTGTCGGTAACACCTACAGGCGAGATCGCGACACAATCTGTGACGATTCAGACGAGACCGGAGGAGTCTGCATGACTGTCCAGCTTGATTCGCCTGGCATCGCGTCCGTCGGCGAAGCTTCGTCGGCCGCGGCAGAGCTCGGCGAGCTCTTCGAGCAGATCAGGGAGCTCGACGCCCAGTTGCTCGCGGTGATCAAGCGGCGTTCCGAACTCGTTCAGCGCGTCGGAGCATCGGCCAAGGGCACCGACGCGAGCCGCGAGGCACAGTCCGAGGAAATGGCCGTCCTCGGACGGTTCGACGAACTCGGCGCCGACGGAAGCACGCTCGCCATGACGCTGCTGCGCCTCGGCCGCACCCGCAAGGCCTGAGACCCACCCCGACGGCCCCCGCACCACACGGAGCGGGGGCCGTCGGCGTACCCGCGCCGTCCGCCGATTCGAGTCACGCCGGTCGCAGACGTGGACGCACCCTGCCTGTCGGAGGTCCCGGTATCAGACAGGAGCAGTATGGATCTCGGGCTCACTGCGAAGCGGGCCGTCGACCGGTCCCCGAACGACACAGCACCGGCCGGAGCGACTCCGGCCGGTGCTGTGCACTTCCGTCAGCGCAGGATCGTCTTGATCTCCAGGAACTCCTCGAGCCCGAAGACACCCGCTTCGCGTCCGATACCCGACTGCTTGTAACCACCGAAAGGTGCGTCGGTGTTGAAGGCGCCACCGTTGACGTAGACCTGACCGGTGCGCATGCGGCGGGCCACGGCCTCCGCTCGCGCCGGGTCGGCCGACCACACGCCGCCCGACAGGCCGTAGTCGCCGGCGTTGGCGATGCGCACGGCGTCGTCCTCGTCCCGGTAACCGATGATCGACAGCACCGGACCGAAGATCTCCTCACGGGCGATCGTCATCTCCGGCGCGACGTTCGTGAAGACGGTCGGCCCGACGAAGTAGCCGGTAGAGAACTCGGTCTCGCGCCCGTCGAGCACCAGTTCGGCCCCCTCCTCGACCCCCTTGTCGATGTACGACTTCACCCGTGCCTGCTGCGTACCGCTGACGAGCGGGCCGAGCTTCGACGACGGATCGTCGGGCAGTCCGACGGTGTAGGCCCGCGCGACCTGCTCGGCGATGGCGGTGGCCTCCGGCAGACGGTCGGCGGGGACGAGCATGCGGGTCAGCGCGGTGCAGGTCTGGCCGGAGTTGAGGAAGCACTTGCCGACACCCTCGGTGACAGCGGCGATGAGGTCGGCGTCGTCGAGGATGATGTTGGCCGACTTGCCGCCGAGTTCGAGCGCCACCTTCTTCACCGTCTCGGCCGCGACGACCGAGACCCGCTTGCCGGCGCGCGTCGACCCCGTGAACGACACCATGTCGACATCGGGGTGGGCGGCGATGGCCTCGCCGACGACCGGTCCGTAACCACTGACGACGTTGAGCACACCCGGCGGCAGCCCGGCCTCGTCGACGATGTCGACGAGGGCGTAGGTCACGAGCGGCGCGACCTCCGTGGGCTTGAGCACCACGGTGCATCCTGCCGCGAGCGCGGCGAACACCTTCAGCACCACCTGGTGCAGCGGATAGTTCCACGGGGTGATCGCCCCGACGACCCCGATGGGTTCGCGGACGACCAGGGCGTTGCCGATCTCCCGGTCGTCGAAGTCGTAGTTTCCGGCCAGCGACGCGTAGGCCGCGATGTTCTTCAGCGGCATCCCGACCTGGATGGCGCGTGCGAAGTGCGCGGGCATCCCCAGGTCCTGCGAGACGACGGCCGTGAGTTCGTCGGCGCGCTCGTTCGCCAGGGAGGAGACCTTCTCCAGGTAGGCGGCGCGTGATGTACCGCTGAGCGCGGACCAGGCCGGGAATGCTTGTTTCGCCGCGGCGACGGCCCGATCGACATCGGAGGGGACACCCTCGGCAACAACAGCGACGACCTCCTCGGTCGCCGGGTTCACGACCTCGATCCGGCCGGTGCCGTCGGAATCGACCCATTGCCCGTCGATGTAGATCTTCGTGCGGTCGAGAATGTCCGTCATCTCGGTCTCCCTGCTCGTAGGACGCCCTTGCGCGAGGGTAACGAAGACCACACCGCAATGCGGGGTCGATCTCGTCGAGCCCGAAGGTGTGCGACGGCTCGGTCGCCGGCGGCGTTGCGAGCCTCGAGCGTGTGTCGGCAACCTCCCCGGAGGGACGATCGGAATGCCCTAGACTGTGCTGCAGGTCACACGAGGGAGTAGCTCGATGCCCGATCGCTCCGCAGCACGCAGCCGGCAGGCACCGACCGCCGACAGTCCCGACCGGATCCGCAACGTTGCCCTGGTGGGGTGCAGCGGATCCGGGAAGACCACCCTCGCCGAATCCCTCGCCGTGGCAGCGGGCGCCGTCGGGCGTGCCGGGCGCGTGGCCGAGGGCACGACGGTGTCCGACTACGAGGAGATCGAACAGCGGCACCGCCGGTCGGTGCAGCTGTCCGTGGTGCCCCTCGAATGGAACGGCATCAAGATCAACCTGATCGACACGCCCGGCCACCCCGACTTCGACGCGGAGGTCCGCGCGGGTCTGCATGCGGCCGACGCGGCGATCTTCGTCGTCTCCGCCACCGATCCGATCAGCGCCGCGACCCGCGCCCTCTGGCGTGAGTGCGACGACGAGGCCGTTCCTCGCGCGATCGTGGTGAACAAACTCGATGTCGCCCGGCACGGCTACGACGACATGCTCTCGGACTGCCACGATGCCTTCGGGCTGGGGCCCGACACCCTGCGGGCCCTGTTCTATCCCGTCTACGACGGCGACCGCCCGATCGGATCGATGGGGCTGCTGACGGGCCGCAACTACGGCGAACCGGGCCCGTGCCCGGTCTCCACCGAGGCACGGGAAAGCCTGGTGGAGGCCATCTCCGGCCAGGACGACACGCTCATGGAGCGGTTCATCGCCGGCGAGCAACTCGACACCGCCTCCCTGCAGGAAGGGCTCACCCGCGAGATCCTGGCCTGCACCCTGCACCCGGCCGTCCCCGCGGACGAGACGGGTATCGGGTCCGTCGAACTGCTCGAATTGATCACCACCGGCTTCCCTGCCCCGACACACCGCGGGCGCGGGGCACCGCCGTGCGACCCGGAAGGTCCGCTCACAGCGCAGGTCGTGCGCGTGGCCGGCGACTCCTATGTGGGCCGGATCAGCCTGGTGCGCGTGTACTCCGGCACGCTCCGGCCCGACACGATCGTGGCGCTGGCCGACGGCGACCGCGACAGCCGCGAACGCATCCCTGCCCTGACGAGCCCGTTCGGCAAACAGCAACGCCCGGTCGGTGAGGCGGTCGCGGGAGACATCGTCTCCGTCGGGAAACTCGCAACGGCGCAACCCGGAGACGTCCTGCACGACCCCGACCGTCCGGTCTCGCTCGACCGGTGGCCGACCCCGACACCGCTGCTGCCCGTCGCGATCGAAGCGCACACCCGCACCGACGACGACAAACTGTCCCAGGCCCTCTCGCGACTGGCCGCCGAGGATCCGGCGCTGCGCGTCGAGCAGAATCCCGAGACCCACCAGCTCGTGTTGTGGTGCACGGGTGAAGCACACTCGGAGCTGGTCCTCGAACGGCTGCGTACCCGGCACGGTGTGCAGGTCGACACGGTCGAGCATCGGGTGCCGCTGAAGGAAACCTTCGCCGCCTCAGCGAAAGGTCACGGCCGGCTCGTCAAACAGTCCGGCGGACACGGTCAGTACGCCGTCGTCGACGTCGAGGTCGAGCCGCTGCCGGTGGGGAGCGGTGTCGTCTTCGCCGAGCGGGTGGTCGGCGGTGCGGTTCCACGTCAGTTCATCCCGTCCGTGGAGAAGGGCGTGTACGCACAGGCGGAGAAGGGGGTGACGACGGGATATCCGCTCGTCGACGTGCAGGTCACCCTGGTCGACGGTAAAGCCCACTCGGTGGATTCGTCCGACGCGGCCTTCCAGGCGGCAGCGGGACTCGCCCTGCGGGACGCGGCCTCGCACAGCACGGTTCGAGTGCTCGAGCCGGTCGCTGCCGTACGGGTGATCGTGCCCGAGGAGTTCCTCGGAGCCGTCCTGGGCGATCTGTCCGCCCGGCGCGGCCGGGTACTCGGCACCGAATCACCGGCACCGGGAATCGCACTGCTGCGCGCGGAGGTTCCCGAACTCGAACTCGGCCGCTATCCGGTGGAACTGCGGTCCATCACGCAGGGCACCGCCGACTTCGCGCGCCAGTACCTGCGGCACGAGCCGATGCCCGAGAACCTCGCCGCCCGATACGGGGGGTCGGACTAGCCGCCACACCTTCCGGACAACGTGCCAGCATGAACGCCATGAGCGTTCTGCTGTGCTTCCACGCGCACCCCGACGACGAGGTGTTCCTCACCGGCGGCGTGATGCGCCTGGCCGCCGACGCCGGACACCGGGTCGTGCTCGTCGTCGCCACCGACGGAGCCCGCGGTGAGTATCCCGACGGACTGCTCGCACCCGGCGAATCTCTCGCCGCACGGCGCACGAAGGAACTCGAAGAGTCCGCTCGCGCGCTGGGTGCCGCCCGGGTGGTGTCCTTCGGCTACGGCGATTCGGGGATGGCCGGCACGAGCGGCAACCAGGACCCCGACGCCTTCGCGAACGCCGATCCGGGCGAGGCGGGAGCACGGCTGGCCGCGGTGATCGAGCAGGAACGCGCCGATGTCGTCACCATCTACGACGCGCACGGCGGATACGGCCATCCCGACCACATCCAGGTCCACCGCGCCGGGGTCCACGCCGAACGCATGACCGGGCACGACACCGTCTACGAGGCCTCGACGAACCGGGATCACCTGAAGCGGCTGTTCTCGGCGCTGCCGGACGCACCGGACGATGTGCGGCCTCCGGACCTCGAGACCTTCGGTCTGCCGGAGTCGGAATTGACCACCGCGGTGGATGTGTCGACGGCGCTGGACGCCAAACGCGCGGCGATGGTCGGTTACGAGTCGCAGATCGGCGACTTCGGACCGATGCTGACCATGCCCGAGGAACATCTGCGGGCCGCGTTCGGTGTCGAATGGTTCCGGCGACGCGGTGGTGCGCCCGGTCTGCGGGAGACCGGTCTCCCGCTCCGACCGCCGACATCGACGTGAGCAGAACCGTTGCAGCCGTTTGATCGTCCCGGCGTTCGGGTACCGCTCCCCTGCACCTACGAACGAAGGACGGACGTCGATGGACAACGCCCCCAAGCACGGCTCCGGCCGCCCCGAGGACAACGACGACCTCACCGGCCGGAAGATCGAGAACCTCGTCGACAAGCTCGAACAGAAGGTCGAGAACGAACGCGAGGAGGAAGGCGCGGCCGGCAGCATCTCGGACCGGGTGAAGACGGAGAAGGTCGAGCCCGACGATCAGGCCCCCGAGTGAGCCGCGTTCAGCCGTAGATCCGTGCGTAGAGCTCGCGGATCTCGTCGGCCGTCGGGATCCTGGGGTTGTTGTTCGGAGATCCCGACGCCAGTGCCTGCTCGGCCATGACCGGGACCCGCTCGTCCCAGGTCCGCCTGTCGATGCCGTAGGACTTGGGCGTGGGCACCTCCACGTCGCGGCACAGTTCTTTCAGCGCGACGAGCAGATCGGCAGCGGCCGTCGCGTCCGAAGCGTCCGCCGACGTCGCGCCGAGAGCGCGGGCACAGTCGGCGTAACGGGATTCGGCCGCATCCACCGAGAACTCGGTGACCGCCGGGAACAGCATCGCGTTCGACAGGCCGTGCGCGACGTGGAAGTGCGCCCCGATCGGCCGGCTCATGCCGTGCACGAGCGCGACGCTGGAGTTGGAGAATGCGATCCCGGCCTGCGTGGCGGCCAGCATCATCTGCTCGCGCGCCGCGGCATCCTGTCCGTCCGCGTAGACGCGCCGCAGCACCCGTCCGATGGTGCCGATCGCGACGAGCGCGAGACCGTCGGAGAACGGGTTCGCCTTCCTGCTGACGTAGGCCTCGATGGCGTGGGTGAGTGCGTCCACGCCGGTGTCCGCGGTCAGCCGCGGGGGCATCGTCATGGTGAGCCGGTAGTCGACGATCGCCGCGACCGGCAGGAAGGCCAGGCCGGGGCACAGCATCTTCTCGTCGGTCTCGCTGTCGCTGATGACTGTGAACTGCGTTGCCTCGGAGCCACTTCCCGCCGTGGTGGGCACGGCGATCACCGGTAACGCCGGACCGGTGTTGTCGCGCGGCGCCTTGTAGTCGCGCATGTGCCCGCCCTGCCGGGCGAGCAGGCCCAGCGCCTTCGCGGTGTCCATCGGGCTCCCCCCGCCGAACCCGATCACGCAGTCGGCGTCGTGCTCGGCGACCGCCGCGACACCCGCGTCGAGTGAGGCGGTGGTGGGGTCGGGCACGGTGTCGGCGAAGACCGCGGGGTGCAGTCCGGCGGCGTCGAGCTGCGCGACCATCCGATCCACCGCACCCGTACCGACCAGGAACTTGTCGGTCACCACCAGGGGCCGGGCGAGTCCGAGTCCGGCGACGACCTCCCCGATCTCGGCGACGGCACCTCCGCCGACGCGCATGATGCGTGGAAGTGCGATGGAAGCCACGTGCGATCCCCCTCGAATATCCGGCCGACAGGTCGTGTCTACCGCATCACAGTCGCGAGCGGAGGCATCCGGCGGATCTCGGGGAGTCTCAGCTCTCGACGACCCGCAACCGTGCGCCGTGTTCGCCGGAGCCCTTCCGTGCGGTGAGCAGCCCGAGGCGCTCGAGGTCGTCCGCGCGGTAACCGGGCCACCCGTGCAGCATGCGACGCCACCGCTCCGGAACCGCGGACGCACCCCAGCGTGCGCCCAGCAGTCCGCCCGCGATGGCCGCGACCGTGTCGGTGTCGTTGCCGGCGCGCACGGCGAGTTCGAGTGCCTCGGGCAGGTGTCCGGGGCCGTCGGTGCGGGCGTGTGTGATAGCCCACCACGCGGTCTGCAGGGCGTGGACGACCCAGCCGTTGTTGTCGAACACGCGGGGGCTCGGCGCGGCCTCGGCCTCGTCGAGCAACACCGTCCACCGCTGCTCGGCAGGTCGCGGCAGGTGGGACAACGCGATCCGCACCCCGTCGAAGGTGCCGTGGAGGACGGCGTGACGGATCGCGAACGACCACAGGCGGCACGCTTCGGATGCCTGCTCGTCCGCGTGGGTGAGGCTGCTGATCGCATGGGCCGCGGCCAGGCACCGTTCGGCGTCGTCGAGGAAGGCGAGCCCGACGGGTGCGGTGCGCATGAGCGATCCGTTACCGCCGGTGCGTCCCGGGAGGCTGCGGGCGCGCGCCGTCATGCCGGCGGCGGTGGGGCCCGCCTCGCGCAGGACGGCACGCGTCTGGTTGCCGATGTCCTTGGGGTCGGTGGCGTACCAGCGGAGGAACTGCGCCGCGACCGCGTCGAGTCCGGCACCCTGTCCGATGTCGACGCCGGTCG
Source organism: Rhodococcus sp. Q1 (assembly GCF_004153645.1). NCBI lineage: Bacteria > Bacillati > Actinomycetota > Actinomycetes > Mycobacteriales > Nocardiaceae > Rhodococcus > Rhodococcus sp. Q1. The sequence continues at coordinate 92,187 of NZ_SDMJ01000008.1, forward strand.
CCGAGACCTCGGCGATGGCGAGGGCCATGGAGGTGTCGTCGGTCCACTCGCCGGGCGCGAACGGCCCGAGTCCGCCGCCGATCATGTCGACGGGTGTGGTGGCCGCCGGATACGTGAATTCGTATCCCGCCCCGAGTGCGTCGCCTGCTGCGGTGGCGAGCAGGACTCCGGCGGCCCGGTCGTTCTGTGCTGCGGTCGTTTCCATGAACCCCTCAATTCGATCAAGTCTGCGCTAAAGTTAGCGCATCAATGATTGAATGTCCACCATGGGCACACCGACCGATTCGACCGGCAGGTCGCTCACCGACTACCCGCGCCCCTCGGTGGCCGTGGACGTCGCGGTCCTCACCGTCGACGAAGTCCTGAAGGTACTGGTCGTCGAACGTCCCGAGGGCAGCTTCGCCCTGCCGGGCACCTTCCTGCACCCCGGCGAGCGACTCGCCGAAGCCGCCAAACGCGCCTTGCGCGACAAGGCCGGGCTCACGGGCGTCGACTTCCACCAGCTGGCCATGCTCGACGATCCCGAGCGCGACGACCGCGGATGGGTGCTGTCGATGGCCCACGGCGCCGCAGTGCCGGTCGCCGAAATCCCCGCCGAGGCGCATCTCGTGCCGACGACCGAGACCACCGGCCTCGCCTTCGACCATGCCGAGATCGTCGACCTGGCCGTCGCCGACCTGCGTCGCCGGTACTCCGCCGCAGTCGACCCCGGCAACTTCCTCGGCGAGCAGTTCACCGTGCTCGACCTGCGGATGCTGTACGAAACCGTCTATGCCCGCAGCTATCCCAAGGACACCTTCCGCCGGCACCTGCTGCACGGCCTCGAACCCACCGGCGAACTGCGCAGGGAGGGCACAGGTCGCCCCGCCGAGATCTACCGCCGGCGCGACACTCCCCTGCCGTCGTCCACCGCCGCCTTCCTGCTGCAGTGACGCCTCAGGCCACCAGCGCGAGCGCGATCTCGGCGGCTACAGCGACATTCCCGCGATAGACCGCGACATTCGTCTCGAGCGAGCGCCCCTCGGTGGCCCGATGCATGTGGTCGAGCAGGAACGGGGTGAGCGCCTTACCGCGCATCCCGGTCTCAACGGCCGCGCGCTCGGCCTCCGCGAGCACCCGGTCGTGCAGTTCCGGATCGATCTGCGCCTCGGCCGCCACCGGATTCCCCACGAGCACCGCCGAGCGCAGTCCCAGCCCGTCCCGCGCCCGCGCCACCTCCGCGGCCTGCTGTGCCGACTCCACCGCGTCGACGTCGCAACCGCTGTCGCGCACGTAGAAACCGGGGAAGCGCGGGGTTCGGTAGCCGACCACGATCACCCCGAGCGTCTCGAGCCGTTCGAGTGTCGCGGGGATGTCGAGGACGGACTTGACGCCGCCACTCACCACGAGAATCGGAAGTGTCGCCAGCGCAACGAGATCCGCGCTCTCGTCGAATGTCGACGAAGCTCCTCGGTGAACGCCGCCGAGGCCGCCCGTGGCGAAGACGGCGATCCCGGCACGATGCGCGAGCAGCGCCGTCGCCGACACCGTCGTCCCGCCGTGCCACCCCTTGGCCGCTGCGACCGGCAGGTCGCGGAGGCCGAGCTTGACGACCGGGAAATCGTCCGCGCCGAGCATACGGATCTGCTGCTCCGACAGACCGACCGTCGGCGTACCGTCGACGACCCCGATGGTCGCGGGCACCACCCCGGAGTCGCGCAGACGCTGTTCGGCGTCGAGCGCGACCTCGACGTTGCGTGGACGCGTGAGACCGTGCGTGAAGATCGTCGATTCGAGCGCCACGACGGGCCGACGGCCCGCGATCGCCTCGCGCACGAAGTCCGCGACGCGGATCGATTCGCTCATACGACCGACGATAACGCGGCCTATCGAAGCGCCGCGGCCGTGCGCCGGCCCATCTTCGCGAGAATGCGGGTCGTGCGGTCGGCATCGTCGGGAGCGTCCACCGCCGGCGCGCAGACACCGTCCATGTAGAGCGCGTCGCCGAAACTGTCGGCGCCCGCCTCCATCCGATCGAGTTCGGCGTCGGAGAAGACCACATCGGCCCCCGCGCTGCGCGCGATGTCCCAGCGGTGCACGAGCATGTCCCAGATGTAGAACTGTTCGAAGGTCGCGCCCACCGTCGTCGGCCCGAAGTACCCGTCGTAGGTCGTCGAGACGAGTGCGTCGTCGGCGAGGATCTCGGCGATACGCGCCGTGTGTACCTGCCAGGCCTCGGCGGGACGGCCGGTGTCGGGCCGCTCCCCCGTCTCGACACCGCGACCGTCGAAGAACTCCCGCTGCGTGTCGATGATGTGGGCCAGGACGTCGCGCGCCGTCCACCCCTCACACGGCGACGGTGCGTCCCACTCGGCGTCGCGCAGGGACGAGATCACGTCGGTGAGCGGCTTGTCGGCCTCTGCGTGTCGCAGTGCTGTTGTATTCATGACTCGATACTGACGACCACCGAGGGCGAGGTATTGATGAAACCCGACGGCGGCGACCCGGCGGCGCGGCGTCTCGGCGGTCGCGACGACATCGAACGCGCCCACCTGAAGGATCCGCACGACGCCTCGCACACCATCGATCGCTATCCCGCCGGGCCCGACCTCACGGACCTGGTGCAGCGGTACTGGATTCCGGTCTGGTCGGTGCCGCCCGGCCGGGAGGCACCCCAGCGGGTGCTGCGGTATCCGGTCTGCCAGATGGTGGTCGGGCACGATTACGCGCGCTTCTACGGTGTCGAGCACGGACTGTCCACCGTCACACTCACCGGTGAGGGCTGGGCGGTCGGGTGCATGCTCAGCCCTGCGGCCGGCGCCCTGCTCACCGGCACCTCGCTCGCGGCGTTCACCGACCGGGCCGTCGACCTCACCGACGTCCTCGACGACCCCGGCACGCGCCTGACCACACGGGTACGCGAGGCGATGGCATCCGACCCCCGTTCACCGGAGTCGCATCGCTCCGCGACGGAGGCGTTCGACGAGGTGCTTCGCGCCCACCTCCCGATCGACGAGGAAGGACGACTCGTCAATCGGCTGGTGGCGTTCGTGGAGGAGAACCCCGACGTCCTGCGCGTCGAGCAGATCCGGGCGGAGTTCGATCTCGGTGAGCGGGCCCTGCAACGCCTCGTCCAGCGGCGGATCGGCCTGACCCCGAAGTGGCTCATCCAGCGACGGCGACTGCAGGAGGCCGCCGGCCGCCTGCGCGAGAGGCCCGGCTCGTTGTCGGAGGTCGCCGCCGTCCTCGGTTATGCCGACCAACCCCACTTCGTGCGAGATTTCGCGAAGGTCGTGGGCATGACCCCCGGTGCGTTCGCTGCTCGCTACGGCGATACACGACCGCCTTCTTCGGATGGGTCCCGCGAGCCCGGCGCGCGTACCACATAGTGGAACCTCCCGAACCCACGACCCTTCGCGATCAGGTAAATGTAACGAAGCGCACAGGGAGGACGACCTACCTGTCGAAGCACGACGAAGAACGAAGGGGTTCATCGTGGGACACGACCGCCTACTTTTCATCGGACGTCCGGACGCGGACGAGGTCGCGCACTGGAGCACTCTGCGCGAGCTCGCACCCCAGCGAGGATGGAAGCCCACTCGGACATTCGAGCCCGGCGAAGTCGCCTGGGCCGTCGCCGCCGGCAGCGCCTTCGAGCAGTCCGGCCCGACCGCCGAGGTGATCCACTCGCTGCAGGAAGCCCACATTCCCTGCACCAGCGCACTCGACGCGATCCGCCACGCGTACTCGGCCTCACGCCTGTCGCTCTGATTCGCATGCGGGTGGCCGTGCCTCGACGTCGCGGTGCGGCCACCCGCTGCGCGTTCCGACCTACGGCTGGCCGAAGGGACTGACGTCGAGCCAGGTCGCCAGGAACTCGGTGTCGCCGAAGACCTTCACGTCGGCCGCGTCCACCGCGCGCCGCCGGTAGAGCACCAGCAGTAGCTCCGTCAGCGGTCCGCGTACCGCGACGGCACTCTTCTCGTGGGCGTGCCGCCACACGAACTCTTCTCCGGTCAGATCCACGACCCACTCCGCCGACGTGTCCGTCGCATGGAAGTGCAGTGTCCGGTCCGGACCGTGCAGCGCACGGTGCCGTTCCGCATCGCGTCGCGGCCAGGTGACCACGGCCAGGTCGAGCCACTCGTCCACGCTGTCGACCGCGAGGTCGTGTGCCATCGTGAATTCCACACCCAGCGCAAGCGCAGCGTCGGCGCGGTGCACGACCGTCTCGTGGGTGAACCGCCGGGCGAAGAACTCCGGGGTTTTCTTGCCACCGGGGATCGGTGTCCACACCCGCATGTTCGGGCCGATCTCCCGCAGCGCGGTCCCGAGCTCGTGCGCCCCTTCCCGCAACCACGGGATCACCTCGTCCGGATCCTCGTCGACGTAATCCGCCAACTCCCGCATCGCGCGGTCGGTGCGGGGCATCGTCCCGTTCCCCCGGACCGCCTCGGCCGCCCACCGGTGCCCGTAGCCGATGTGCCGGGCGAGCTGACCGAGGTTCCATCCCGGGCACGACGGCACCGGTGTGGTCATGTCCTGCCCGGTCAGTGAGTCCACCAGCAGTTCCGTCTGTTCGACGATCTCTCCGCAGTAACGCGCGTAGTCCAGCATGCCTACCCTTCGTACTCGGCCCGATACCCGCCCCGATTCTGCACGGTCGGTGTCCTGTCACGATTTCGGTGTTTCCGACGTCGCCGAGCGCGGTCGGAAACACCGAAGTTCGCGATCGGTCTCGAAAGCGTCGTCTTCCAGTGTCACGTACTGCCGTCGGATTTCGACGAGATTCTCGCGGGGCGACCGTAAGCTGAACGGATGTACTCGTACAAGGTGATCGAGATCCGCGAAGGCATGCTCGGTGGGAAGATGTCCGGCGGCAAGCTCGAGAAGATCCTCAACGATCATGCCCGAGACGGGTGGCGCCTGAAGGCGATCACCTCCGCCGACATCAAGGGACGGATCGGCCCCGGTGGCGTCGAGGGAATGCTCGTGACGTTCGAACGCGAAGAGTAGAAGCGATGTCGCGCCGAATGCCGGCACCTGTCGGTAGCGGCAGTGGATTCTTCCCGCCTCTCCCGGCGACCTGAGCCGAAGGACGGACAGGTGTCGTCGCAGCCGGAGATCCGCTCGGGTTCATCACTGGTGCTCGCAGTACTGGCGTCGGGCCAGTTCCTGATGACGCTCGACAGCTCGGTGATGAACGTGTCGATGGCGACCGTCGCACAGGACGTCGGCACCACGATCACCGGCATCCAGACCGCGATCACCCTCTACACCCTGGTGATGGCGTCCCTCATGATCACCGGGGGCAAGGTCGGCACGATCCTCGGTCGACGCCGCGCGTTCGGTATCGGACTGGTGATCTACGGCATCGGCTCGTTCACCACCGGACTCGCCCCGAACCTCGCGGTCCTGCTGGTGGGGTGGTCGTTGCTCGAAGGTATCGGCGCGGCTCTGATCATGCCGGCGATCGTCTCGCTCGTCGCGGCCAACTTCGCTCCCGAGCGGCGTTCCGCAGCATACGGTCTGGTCGCGGCGGCCGGTGCATCGGCCGTGGCCGTGGGTCCGTTGCTGGGCGGGGCCGTCACGACGTTCGCGTCGTGGCGTTACGTCTTCTTCGGCGAGGTCGTCCTGGTGGTGCTGATCCTGCTGGTGCTGCGCCGTATCGAGGACGTTCCCCCTCACCGCGTCCACCTCGACCTCGTGGGATCCGCACTGTCCGTACTCGGTCTGGGATCCGTCGTCTACGGCGTCCTGCGTTCGAGCGAATGGGGCTGGGTGCGGGCCGAGCCGGGCGCACCCGCCGTACTGGGTCTGTCCCCGGTCATCTGGCTTCTCGTCGCGGGCTCGCTGGTGCTCTATGCATTCATGCGGTGGCAGAGCGCTCTCGTCAGCAGGGGCCGCGACCCGCTGGTCGATCCGGGGCTGTTCGCCAACCGCCAGCTCGTCGGCGGTCTGACGATGTTCTTCGCGCAGTTCGCGGTGCAGGCCGGAGTCTTCTTCTCCGTCCCTCTCTTCCTGTCGGTCGTACTCGAACTCAGCGCGGTCGAGACCGGTGTCCGAATCCTGCCGTTATCGGTCGCTCTGGTGCTGGCCGCAACGGTGATCCCGAAAGTGCGACCCCACGCCGACCCCCGGCGTGTGGTGCGCATGGGTCTGGGTTCGATGATCCTGGGGATCCTGATCCTCGTTGCCGGTATGGACCCGGGTGCCGATGCGGCCGTGGTGTCGATACCCATGTTGTTGATGGGTCTCGGTCTGGGGGCGATGGCTTCCCAGCTCGGCGCGGTCACGGTTTCGTCGGTACCGGATTCCCAGAGCGCCGAAGTCGGCGGTGTGCAGAACACCGCAACCAATCTCGGGGCGTCGCTGGGCACCGCGCTGATCGGGTCGATCCTCATCGCGACCCTCACCACGTCGGTCGTCGCCGGAATCGAGAACAACCCCGACGTCCCGCCTTCGGTACAGCAGCAGGCGACCACCGAGCTGGCCGGCGGGGTGCCGTTCCTGTCCACGACCCAGTTACGGACTGCGCTCGACGAGGCGAATGTCGACCCCTCCACAACGGAAGCGCTCGTCGCGGTCAACGCCGATGCGCGACTCGAAGCACTGCGCGCCGCGTTCGCCGTGACAGCGCTCCTCGCGATCGCGGCGCTGTTCGGAACCGGACGGCTGCCGCGACGATCGGTCGGAACACGACCGCCCTAGAAATTCGCGGGGAATCGGTGCCCGGCGAACAGGACGCGAGCAGTCCCCGCACCGAGTGTGACCACGTCCACAACGTGATCGGGCTCTCGTCCGGCGAGAGCCGCGGCGAGACGGGCTGCGGCGTCGAGGGGGCGGGATGCGGGCTGCGGGTTGCCCGCGACGCCAACGATCGTCACGGGAGATCGCCTTCCGGATCGGCCCTCCGTGCGGAGAGCGACATACACCGCCGTCCTTCTCGCCGGCCGAACAGACCGGAGCCGTTTCGATCCGTACGAGCGGAAACCTCGACGACCCCTCGGTAGGGTCGGGTGGATGAGTGTCGCGGATTCACAGTCAGCCCCCACCGACGGTCTCGCAGGATGGGCACTCGAGTTGATGGACCGCCTCGGCGGTGTCGGTGCCGGCATCGCGATCGCTCTCGAGAACTTCTTTCCGCCGCTCCCCAGCGAGGTCATCCTGCCGCTCGCCGGGTTCGCCGCGAGCCTGGGCAGTTTCACCCTGTTCGGTGCGCTGTTCTGGACGACCCTCGGTTCCGTGCTCGGCGCTCTCGGTCTCTATTCGATCGGCCGTTGGGTGGGTGAGGACAGGATTCGCGCGGTCGTGCGGAAGCTTCCACTCGTCGATGTCGAGGACCTCGACCGTTCGACCGCCTGGTTCCAGCGGCACGGACGCAAGGCCGTCTTCTTCGGCCGGATGGTGCCCGTCTTCCGGAGCCTCATCTCCATCCCCGCCGGTGTCACGCGGATGCCGATCTGGCAGTTCCTCGCGTTCACCACCGCGGGCAGCCTCATCTGGAACTCGATCTTCGTGCTGGCCGGTTATCAGCTCGGCGAGAACTGGAGCGCCGTCGAACCGTACGCCTCGGCACTGCAGTACGTCGTGATCGCCGTCGTCGTCGCGGTGCTCGGCTACGGGATCGTCCGGCGCATCCGCTCGCGTTCGGAGGACACCGCTTCGGACAACCGCAGCTGACGGGTCATCCCCACACGGTGATCGCCGTGCACGCGCCCGCCACGACCAGCACCGTCAGGACGTCCCCGAGCCGCAGTCGCAGCGGCGGGCGGGTCGCCGATCGTGGTCCCCGTACCGCCAGCGCGTCGCCGAGATCGCGGACCTGGCGCATGGATACCGACACCACCGCGCCGACGGAGTCGGCCACCTCCTGCCACCATCCCGCCGGAGTGCGGATGCCGGGCCGGCCGCGGACCTTGCGCGCGGCGAACAGCACCCGCATCTCGGCGCGGACGGTCGGCAGCATCCGCAGCGCCAGCGCGCACACCGTCACCCATTCGTCGACGGGCATCCGTAGCAGTCGCAGCGGGGCGAACAGCACCGGCAGGGCGTCGACGAGATCGGACAGTCGCGTCGTCCACCCGACCAGCGACGCGAGCACCAACAAACCCACGCCGAGCAGCATCGTCCGAACGTAGGCGGTGAGCCCGCCACCCGCAGCGTTGAGGACCAGGCCGACGGCGAGGACCGCGAACACCCACCACGGAATCGTCGGGACCACCCCGCGGGGAATCCGCGCGACGAGCAGACCCACCACCAGCACGGCGAGCAGGATGCCGAGCCCGGTCCAGCTCGGAGCGAAGCTCACCGCCACCGACAGCGCCGCTGCCGACAGGACCTTCGTGCCGGCCCACACCCGGTGCAGGGGTGTCTCCCGAGGCACGGGGCGCAGCAGGATGATCGGGCGTCGCTGGCGCGTGCGTGTGCGACTCATGCGATCACCGCTCCCGTCTGCTCCACGATGCGTCCGTCCTCGAGCACCACGGTGCGCGAACACACCTCTTCCATTCCGTGCAGGTCGTGGGAGATGACGACGACGGTGACGTGCTCGACCGCGCGTAGATGGGCGAGGATCGACACGACCTCGCGGCGGCCCCGCACGTCCAGTCCGGCCAGCGGTTCGTCGAGCACCAGCACCCGCGGGGTGCGGGCGAGTTGGGCGGCGATCGCGACCCGCCGCATCTCGCCGCCGCTGAGCCGGTCGATCGGCCGGTCGATCAGTTCGGGACGCAGACCCACCCGGTGCAGGACGGCGGCGACGTAGCCGCGGTCGGTGTGCGGAAGCCCGGCCACCTCGGAGATCTCCTGGGCCACGGTCGGTCGTTGCAACTGCAGCCGTGCCTGCTGGAAGACCATGCCCACTTCTCCGTGCAGATCGGCCGTCGGGGTGTCGTGCAGCACGGCCGTTCCGCGCGTGGGGCGCATCAGTCCGGCGACGATCCACGCGAGCGTGGACTTGCCCGAACCGTTCTCCCCGACGACCAGCACCCCTTCGCCGCGGCAGATCGTCAGCGACACCTCGCGCAGCGCGGTGTGTGCCCAGGGTGTGCCGGCCGCATAGATGTGCGTGACGTCGCGCAGTTCGAGGACCGGCTGCGGGAACGCGGGCGCGGTCGCCGCGACCGGTGCCGGCAGCGATGGCGCGGCGATCCTCGGGACGATGCGTCCGTCGGCGATGTGCACGATGCGGTCGGCCGCGCGGGCCTCGTCGTCGAGATGAGTGACGAGCACGACTGCGGTGCCCTCCCGCGCGACGTCCGCGAGCAATCGGATCAGTTCCACGCGACTGTCGGCGTCGACCATCGCGGTGATCTCGTCGGCGATGAGCAGTGCAGGTCGCCGGGCGAGTGCGCCCGCCAGCGCCAGCCGCTGCAGTTGCCCGCCCGACAGATCTTCCGTGGCGCGGTCCGCCATCCCTGCCAGGCCGACCCGCGCGAGCAGATCGGCGACGTCGACGTCCTCGAGTCCCCACCGCAGATCCTCGGCGACGGTGCGGCCGAGCACCTGACTCTCGGGATGCTGCAGGATCATGGCCGTGCCACCGGGGCGTCCCGGACCGACGGATCCGGGCCGGTCGATCAGGCCGACGGTCGGCTCGAGTCCCGCGAGCAACCGTACGAGCGTCGACTTGCCCGAGCCGTTGCCGCCGACGATCGCGACGAACTCCCCCGGCCCGATCGTGAGGTCGATGTCCGAGAGGGCGTCGCGGTCGGTTCCCGGATACCGGTAACCGACGAGGCGCAGTGCGACGGGAAGCGGAGCCGGGTCGGCGGTCGGGTCCTGCTCGGGCCAGTCGACCGACCGGGTCGCCCACGTGCTGCGCAGGGCCACCACGCGGAAGATCCCGAAGCACAACAGCGCGGTCCCCACGGTGCCGACCAGCACCGCACCGCCGATCCACACCCACCACAGCCGCACCATGATCTCGAGGGTCCGTTCCCAGGTGTCGACGAAATGCTGCCCCGCACCGGCCACCTCGAACGCCCGGATCGTGCCGCGCATCGACGCTTCGAGCGCCTCGAGCAGCAGCACCCGGGTCCGGTCGAACAACAGCAGCAGACCGCAGGCGGCGGCCGCGAGCAGCAGCCCCGCGGGGACGGATCCGGCCAGCACCGCGAACACCGCCGCGTGACCCCACCGCCGGTGCGCGAACCCGACGAGCGTTCCGATCCCGGAGAGGACGACGACCGCGGCGACGGCGAACGGCCCACCGGCCACGAGCGCCACGACACCTGCGGCGACCGTCGCAGCGACGATCGCGCGCAGGCGGCCGGTGGCGGCGAGGAAAGCGACGGGGAGCGCGACGAGCACCTGGGCGACACCGACGGGTATCAGCCCGGTGACGACCGACAGCACAGCCGTCAACGTCCCGAAGACCGCCGCTGCGGCGGCCTCCGGTGGTCGAAGAGGTCCCCGTGTCCTGGTCACCGATCGCACCGGCCCCAGTGTGCCAGCCGCTAACGCGACTGCTTCTCCGGTGGCGTCATCTCCACCCGCACGCCGACGAGGCGAACCTCGCGGTCGTGATCGAAGCGGCCGAGCAGTCCGACGGCCGCATCGGTGACGGCTGCGAGATCCGTGGTGGGCGACGGCAGGGCGACACTCGCGGTGTGGGTGACGAACGGCGCGTAGCGGATCTTCAGCGCGACCCGCACTCCCGCTCGTCCCTCACCGCGGACGTCGTCGACCGCCCGCGCCGCGAGATCGCGCACGCACTCCGCGAGTGCATTCCAGTCGCCGACGTTGTGCTGGAAGGTCGTCTCCCGGCTGCGCGACCGGGCCACCCACGGTTCCGCCGACACCTCCGTCGAGCCGGCACCGGCACCCAGGCCGACGAGCCACGGACCGGTCCTGGGCCCGAACCGCGCCGCCATCTCGTCGACGGAAGCCCGGGCGAGTTCGCGGACCGTGCGGATGCCCATGTCGTCGAGTTTCTTCACCGTGCGTGAGCCGATGCCCCACAGCGAATCGGGCGAAAGTTCGCCCATCACCGCGAACCAGTTGTCGCGCGTCAGCCGGAAGACACCGCGGGGTTTTCCGAAACCCGTTGCGATCTTCGCGCGCAGGACGTTGTCGCCGATCCCGATGGAGCAGTGCAGACCGGTCGCGTCGAGCACCGCGGCCTGCACGCGCTGCGCGAACGCCTCCGGATCGTCGGTCTCCACTCCGAGAAACGCTTCGTCCCAGCCGAGTACGTCGACGACCACACCGAACCCACGGAGTGTGTCCATCACGACATGCGACACCTCGTTGTAGGTGTCGGCGTCGACGGGCAGGAAGACCGCGTCGGGGATCTTGCGCGCCGCGACCCGCAGCGGCATTCCCGACCCCACCCCGTGCTCGCGCGCCTCGTACGACGCCGTGGAGACGACTCCGCGCTCGGTGGGGTCGCCGCGACCGCCGACCACCACCGGTCGGCCCGCCAACTCCGGGTTGCGCAGCACCTCGACCGCGGCGATGAACTGGTCGAGGTCGACGTGGAGGACCCACTGGTCGATGCCGGGCGCGCCCATGCCGACAACCGTAGGACGTTCACCGCGGTGCGGGCACGGATTCCGGGCGAGCGGTTCGGTTCGACCGAACAGTCCTTGCCTCGAGCATTCGCTACCGCTCTTGCCGTCCGCTATGGCAATTGCCGTAGCGGACGACCAATGGTGTAGCGGACGGACGATCACATGATGTGGTGCCGACCCACGGGCAGCACGAGCGGCTTGCCGGAGACCGGATCGGAGATCACGCAGCTGTCCAGACCGAAGACCGCCTTCACCGTCTCACCGGTGAGCACCTCCGAGGGATCCCCCGACGCGTAGATACTGCCGTCGGCCATCGCGACGAGATGGTCGGCGTATCGCGCGGCGAGGTTGAGGTCGTGCAGCACCATCACGATGGTCGTCCCGCGGTCGCGGTTGAGATCGGTGAGCAGATCGAGCACCTCCACCTGGTGGCTGACGTCGAGGAAGGTGGTGGGTTCGTCGAGCAGCAGCAGGTCGGTCTGCTGCGCGAGCACCATCGCGATCCACACGCGCTGCCGCTGCCCGCCCGACAACTCGTCCACCGACCGCTCCGCGAGTTCGGTGGTGTGGGTGGCGGCGAGTGCGTCGGCAACCGCAGCGTCGTCCTCCCGGCTCCAGCGCGACAGCACCCGCTGGTGCGGATGCCGGCCGCGGCCCACGAGGTCGGCGACGACGATGCCCTCCGGGGCGATCGGCGATTGCGGCAGCAACCCGAGGGTGCGGGCGAGTTTCTTCGCGGGCAGCCGGTGGACGTCCTTGCCGTCGAGCAGGACGTGCCCGCCGCGCGGCGACAGCAGTCGTGACATCGACCGCAGCAACGTCGATTTCCCGCACGCATTGGCGCCGACGATGCACGTGATCCGCCCCGGTGGCACCTCGAGATCGAGGCTCTCCACGACGGTGCGGTTGCCGTACCCGAGTTCGAGTTTCTCGGCGATCAGAGTGTGCGATGCGGTCACAGCGAGCCTCCCGCGCGGTTGGAACGAATGATGAGGTAGACGAGATAGGGCGCGCCGAGCGCACCCGTCACCACCCCCACCGGGTAGCGCGTGTCGAAGGCGTACTGGCCGACGAAGTCCGCGACCAGCACCAGCAGTGCGCCGACGAGTGCCGCCGGGACGAACAGCGACGTTCCCCGTCCGACGATGCGGGCGGCGATGGGCCCGGCCAGGAAGGCGACGAACGCGATGGGTCCGGTCGCGGCGGTGGCGAAGGCGATGAGCCCGACCGCCGAGACGATCGCGATCAGACGCGTGCGTTCGACCCGCACACCGAGCGCCTGCGCGGCGTCGTCCCCGAGCTGGATCATCGACAGGTTGCGGATCTGTACGAGCAGCACCGGCCCGAGCACGGCGAGGGCGACGACGACGGGCACCGTCGCACCCCACGTCGCGCCGTTGAGGCTGCCGGTGAGCCAGCGCATCGTCTCCTGCAGATCCCAGGTCGCCGCAGTGCTCAGGAGATAGGAGGTGACGCTGTCGAGCATGGCGGCGATGCCGATGCCGATGAGGATCAGGCGTGTGCCCGCCACACCACCGCGATAGGACAGGCCGTAGATCAGCAGGGCCACGGCCAGACCGGCGACGATCGCGAAGATCGACACGCCGGTACCACCGAGACCCAGCACGATGATGGCGAAGGCCGCCGCGGCACCGGCCCCGGAGCTGATGCCGATGATGTCGGGGCTCGCGAGCGGGTTGCGGAGCATCGTCTGGAAGGTGATGCCGCCGAGCCCGAAGCAGATTCCGGCGACCACCGCGAGGACCGCGCGGGGAAGTCTCAGGCGTCCGACGGTGAAGGTCGCGCCGGCCACGTCCTCTCCGAGGACGACACGCAGCACGTCCGCGGGCGGATAGAACGTCTTGCCGAACATCAGATTCGCGGCGAAGGCTGCGGCCACGAGAGTCGTGAGCACGGCGATGACGAGGTGTCGACGCCGTCCGCGCCGCACTCTGCTCGCGGCGAGTTCGTCGATGTCGGGTTGGGTGGTCTCGAGTGTGATTGTCACAGTTCGCGCAGCTTCTGCCGTCGGACGATGTACACGAAGAAGGGCGCCCCGATGAGCGCGGTGATGATGCCGACGTCGATCTCGGCGGGTCGCGCCACGATGCGGCCGACGACATCGGCGGCGGTGAGCAGTCCCGCGCCGACGAGAGCCGAGAACGGCAGCAACCACCGGTTGTCGATGCCGATGAGCAACCGGCACAGGTGCGGCACGACGAGACCGACGAACGCGATGGGACCGGCGATCGCGGTCGCCGCCCCGCACAGCAGGACGGCACCGAACGAGGCGACGCCGCGGGCGAGAGCGACCCGTTCGCCGAGACCGGCGGCCATGTCGTCGCCGAGTGCGAGGGAGTTGAGGCTGCGCGCCGACAGCAGGCAGACGGCGAAGCCGACGCCGAAGAACGGCAGGGCCTGCGAGATGGCCTCGAAGTTCGCTCCGCCCACCCCGCCGATCTGCCACGACCGCACGCTGCCCGCGATGTCGCCGCGGGGCAGGATGACGGCGGTGACGAACGACGCGAGCGCCGCCGAGGTGGCGGCACCGGCGAGCGCAAGTTTGAGGGGTGTCGCTCCCCCACGGCCGAGCGATCCGATCGTGTAGACGAACAGCGCGGCCGCCGCGGCACCCACGATCGCGACCCAGATCATGGAGGTCTGGCTCCACAATCCGAACCAGGCCATGCCGATCACCACGGCGAGCGAGGCACCCATGTTGACACCGAGAATGCCGGGATCCGCCAAGGGATTACGGGTGACACCCTGCATCACGGCACCGGCGAGCCCGAGCGCTGCTCCGACGACCAGCGCGAGCACCGTGCGCGGAATGCGTTTGGCGATCGCGCCCTGACCGATGTTGTCGGTCGCGCCTCCGAGAGCCGCGACGATGTCGGCCCAGTCGACGTTGCGCGAGCCGATGGTGATCGACGCGATCACCAGCAGAACGAGCACCCCGAGCAGGGCCAGAAGCCAGACGGAATTGCCGACGGCCGAGCGCCCCCGTTCGTGAGCGCTCGGCGTCGACTGCCGGTGTGGTGCGGTCACTCCGCGTTCGACTTGCCGGCTGCGTCGGCGAGCAGATCGACGTAGTCGGAGAGCACCCAGGAGATGGCCAGAGGAGTGGGGTTCGCGGCGGTGCCGAGCGGGCCGGAACCGTCGAGGAAGACGATCGAACCGTTGCGGACCGCGGGCATCTGCGACAGCAGCGGGTCGGCTTCGAGCGCGTCGACGAGCGCCCGGTCACCGTAGGTGACGATGATCTGCACGTCGTCGAAGACGTCGACCTGCTCGGCGCTGACCTTCTTCGAGAACGCGTCGTCGGTGGAGGCGTCCGCCACGCTCTTCGGGGTGGCCAGACCGAGATCCTCGAAGAAGGCCGCTCGCGTGTCGTTGGCGGTGTAGAAGCTGACCTGGCTCAGGTCGGCGGTGTCGACGTGGGTGAGGAACATCGTGGCCTTGCCCTCGAGTTCGGGGTGCGCGGCGGCGGCGTCGGCGATCTCCTGTTCCAGGATCGCGACGAGTTCCTCGCCTTCCTCGGCCATGCCGAGGCCGGCGCTGTTGAGCTCGATCATGTCGCGCCACGAGGTCGCCCACGGCGCTTCGGGGTACGCGACGACCGGCGCGATCTCGCTGAGGGTCTCGTAGTCCTCCTGCGTCAGACCGGAGTAGGCGGCGAGGATGACGTCGGGGTTCGTGTCGGAGACGGCTTCGAAGTCGATTCCGTCGGTCTCGTCGAACAGGACCGGGGTCTCGGCGCCGAGTTCTTCGAGTCGCTCTTCGACCCACGGGAGCATGCCGTTGCCGTCGTCGTCGCCGAAGTTGGCGGCCGCCATACCCACGGGCACGACGCCGAGCGCGAGCGGCACCTCGTGGTTGGCCCAGTTCACCGTGGCGACGCGTTCGGGCTTCTCGTCGAGGGTGACGGTGCCGAGCGCGTGCTCGATGGTGATCGGGTATTCGCCCGAACCGGCGGAGCCGGAGCCGGTGGTGTCCGAGGATTCGGAGGATCCACAGGCGGTGAGACCGAGGGCGACCGCGACGGATGCGGCGGCGATCGTCAGAAAGCGCTTCGAACGCATGGAGGCAGAACTCACTCTCGTACGGGGTGGGGGCTCGGCCTTACTACCGGCGGCAGTTAGGCGAGGTTTGCCTAAACCGTAATGTTCGCCCGAATCCTGCGCAATCGCTCGATCGGGACAGCTCCTGTAGCGATCGGGACATCAGCCCGCGCGGAACACCCCGGGCGTCGTGCCGGTGACCCTACGGAAGGCCGCCCCGAATGCGCTCGCCGATCGGTAGCCCACCCGTTCGGCAACCTCGTCGACATCCGTGCCGTGGCCGAGCAGCATCACCGCTCGCTGCGCACGGACCGCCGCAACCCACCGGCCGAGACTCAGTCCGGTCTCCGACCGGAACGTACGGGTGATGGTGCGGGTGCTCACCCCGAGCTCGGCCGCCCAATCCGAGAGCGTCCGCGGATCGCTCGGGTCCTCGGCGATCGCCTCGACGATCGGCCGCACGACCGGCGAGGAGGGCACCTGCACCATCAATTCGTTTTCGGCGGGGGCGAGCACGTCGATCACCATGCGTTCGGTCAGCGAGCGCGACCCGTCGCGGAGATGCTCGTCCGCCAGCCGGTCGAGCAACAATCGCAGCAGCGGTGTCATCTCCACCGCGACCGGGCCGTCGGACAACGACGGGGCGGAGTCGATCCCGAAATGCGCGGTGCGGTACCAGGTTCCGGCAGGCATGACTCCCCAGTGGAGCATGCCCGCCGGAATCCACAGTCCCATGGTCGGGGTGATGGTCCACGTGCGCGAACCGATGGTCGCGGTGGAGGCACCCCGGTCGTTCCACAGCAGTTCGTGCGTCGGATGCGAATGCGCCTCGAAGCGGGTCTCGCGGGAGACGAGCTCGTCCATGCCCGCGATGACGAAGGGCACGTCGATCTCGCCGGCCTCGTAGACCGGCAACGTCCTGCTCTCCACCGCCTCGACGCTCTTCACCCGACGCCCTCCTCCGCTCCGCGACGACGACAATCCTCACATGTGCCGCCGCCGCGGCTCAGGTCAGGATCTCGACGTACCCTTCCGTGCCGTGCACGCGGATGCGCTGTCCGTCGCAGATGATGCGGGTGGCGTCCTCCACGCCCACCACGGCCGGCAGCCCGTACTCGCGCGCGATCACCGCGCCGTGCGTCATCACCCCGCCGACCTCCGTCACCAGCGCGCTGACGGTCACGAACGCCGGGGTCCAGCTGGGGTCGGTGAACGCGGTCACCAGGATGTCGCCCGGTTCGAGGTCGGCTCGGTCCATATCGGCGACCACGCGGGCGCGTCCTTCCACGACACCGGTGGACACCGCGATACCGGGCAGCGCCCCGTCGGGGAGACCGTCGCGGCTGTACGCGCCGGTGAGCGTCTCCCCTGTCGACAGCAGCACCCGCGGCGGCGAGAGCCTGCCGAACGATGCGAACTCCCGCTTCCGGTCGGCGACGAGGTCGCCGACCGGTCGTGGTGCGCGGACCACGTCCTCGAGTTCGTCGAACCGCAGGAAGAAGATGTCCTCCTTCTCGTCGATCACTCCCGCGTCCACGAGATTCTCGGCCTCCCGCAGGAGGGCCTGTTTGTAGAGGAGGTAGCGCCCGACCATGCCGTACTTCGGGTACTCCCGATAGCCCGCGAAGGCCCGCACACGGTGGACGAGCCTCTCGATCTCTCGGGCCTTCCGCTCTCCGTCCGGCAACGACCGCACGCGTTCGAGGAGTTCGCGCCTCTTCTCCTCGGCCTGCCGCCGACCGTCGTCGAATCGCTGTTTCGCCGCGCCGGGCCCGAAGTTGTCCAGATTGCTCACGATCGTCGGCACCAGCATGGTGGGGCGTTCGGCCCACCGCGGGCGGGTGATGTCGATTTCGGCGACGCATCGCCTGCCGTACTTGCCGAGAAAATCCTCGAACGCCGCTCGTACCTGCGGTCCGCCCGTGTGTGCGCCGAGTTCGTCGAGGAAACGTGCGTCGTCGAAGCCCTCCTCGTCGACCTGCCGGAGGAATGTCACGACGTCGGGATGCGGACGAACCACATCGGCGACGTCCAGCAGCGCCAGCCCCATCTCCGAGGTGACGTTGTAGGGCACCGAGCGGGCAATCACGTCCGCCACGTTCTTCTCCCCCAACCATTCCCGACCCAGTTCGTTGAGCCGTTCGGCCGCTTCCATGCCCGCCGCGATCACCTCACCGACCTGCCGGCCGAACAACGCCTCCTGCAGATCGCGAATGTCGGCGCGAATGACATCGAGCAACGCCGAACCGGTCTCGTTCTCGACGCGACGCGCGGATTCGGCGATCGCGGCCTCACTCTGCGCCACGAGTTCGGGGACGACGGCCGGGTCGATCTCGTCCGGGGCGGGTGGCAGACCGGCCCGTGCGACGGCAGGGTCGTCCGGGCGCGTCGGGACGAATCCCCGATCGAGCACGGTCTGCAGCGCGTCGCCGAAGAGCGGGTCGGACTTACCGATCATTCCGACGATGCCCGGCCCCTGGGTGGGTGAAGCCAACATGGCCGTGATGTCGACGAACAACCGTCCGCCCGCGTGACGCATGGGCGCACGGCTGGTCGACTGCCACATCGAGATTCCCAGCGGCTTCATCGGATCGGTCATCATCTGTTGGTGACCGACGGAGACGTACACGCGGTTCTCGTCGTCACCGGACTCCGGGACGGGAAACAGCGTGGTGATCGGGCGGCTCTGCACGATGTGGAAAACACCGCCGGCCAGGCACCATTCGATGTCCTGGGGGTGCCCGAAGTGTGCTTCGATGCGCCTGCCCAGCCGCACGAGTTCGACGAGGTGCGTGTCGGTCAGCACCGGTGCCTCCTGCCGCTGTGTCCTGTCCACGACCTCGCCGGCACGCACCGCGTACGCATCGGCGTTCACCAGGCCGGACACCAGGTCGTCCCCGAGGCCGAATCCCGCATCCACCCGGGCCACCGTGCGGTCGGACGTCACCGGATCGGCGGTGAACAGCACACCCGACGCCTGCGGGGACACCATCCGCTGCACGACCACTGCCATGTGCACCTTCCGGTGGTCGACGCCGTTGCCGAACCGGTAGGTCACGGCGCGCTCGGTGAACAGCGACGCCCAGCACATGCGGAGATGCCGGAGCACCTCTGCCGCACCGACGACGTCCAGGTAGCTGTCCTGTTGCCCTGCAAAGGAAGCCGTCGGCAGGTCTTCGGCGGTCGCGCTGGAACGCACCGCGACGGGCACCCCCTCACCGAGTTCGCGAACGTGCGCGGCGATCTCCCCGGCGATGTCGTCCGGGATCGAGCACTCGCCGATCTCCGTGCGGATCTGCGCGCTCACCGCTCCGATATCGCCGGGGTCGACCTTCGCGAGTCGCTCGAGCAGGTCGTCGACGTGCGGTAGATCGGAAAGCACCTTTCGATAGGCATCCGTCGTCACACAGAACCCGTCGGGCACGTCGACGCCGTCGATGCGCCGCAACTCCCCGAGGTTCGCTCCCTTGCCACCGACGATCGACACCGCCGTGCGGTCGATCTCCCGAAAATTGTGTACATATCCCATTCCGGCTCCCCACCTGCTGATTCGATGCTGTGTGGGCGAGTATGAACCGAATCGCCGATCCTCATGAGGGCCGAGGATCCGGTATAACGTGAGAGGGGGAAGACGAATCCTGGCTCTACAGCGGCGCACCGAACTGCGAGCCCAGCAGCCATGCCCGGTCCGCCACCCGTTCCGCCAGGTCCACCCGCTCCTCGAGGCTTCCGGTGAGCAGCACCCAGGAGCGGCCCGTGGCCGTGAGCGCGTCGACGAACCACTCCGTCATCTCCGCTCGGATGTGTTCACCGTCCCGGATGCCGTCCTGCACGAACGGAACCCCGTGGTGATCGGTGAGCAGGTACAACGCTCGCCGGCCGCGGACGCCGCGCCAGGCCCGTTCGCTGCTGCCGAGATACCGCCGCTCCCACACGGTCGTCGCGAACGCGTCGGTGTCGCAGACGAGCAGCGGAGACCCTTCCCGTGCCGCGTCCTCCTCGAGGCGCGTCTGTTCGACGGCAATGTTCTCGAAATCGTCTCCGGTCCAGACGATGTCGTTCACGTCTCCGGTGCCGAGCTTGTCGTGGGTGGCCTGTCGTCCGTATTCCGGCACCCACCGGGTTCGTTCCCAGACCCCTCCCCGTTTCCGGTACCGGCGTACCAGTTCGCGGCTGACGGTGGTGGTGCCCGTCGACTCGGCGCCGAGGACGACGATGCGGGTCGTGAGGCCGGCCCGGGCGGGTGCGTCCAGATCGTCCCAGCGCCCGGCGAGGTCGCCGCGACAGGCCGTGCCGGATGCGGGATGCGCGACACGCAGCGGGTCGACGCACACGTGAGTGGCCGAGAAGCGTCGAGCGAGTTCGTCACCGTACTTCTCGCTCGAGACCACCGCGTCGACCGGAATATCGGTGACGGTACGCGCGGCTGCTTTCATGCAGGCGACCTGCGCGGTCCATACGGTGTCCGATTCGAGGTCCATCGGCGCGTCGCACGGTATTCCCGTCACCGTGACCGTCGCCTCGGCGGCGTGCGATTCCCGCATCCACGACACGCGTGCACCCAGCGGAATCGTCTCCGCCGCAGAGGACATGACAACGACGGTGACGCGCTCGGCGAGCTCCGCGGCACGGCGGACGAGGTGATGGTGACCGACATGGGGTGGATAGAACTTTCCGATGACGAGTGCGTGCCGGTACATCAGCGCACCTCCACCGGTTCCCGCTCGGCCGCCATCGAGCGTCGCCAGGCGAGCAGACCCCGGACGCACAGAAGCAGGAAGCCTCCGTACAGCAGCGCGGTGAGCGTCAGCCCCTTGTGCAGGTAGAGCGGGATGTAGATCAGGTCGGCGGCGATCCACAACAGCCACGACTCCCACCGTTTCTTCGCCTGTCCCCACGTCGCGAGCAGGGACAACACGGTGGTGGTCGCGTCCCAGAACGCGACGGTCGAGTTCGTCGCGACCTCCAACAGCGCCGTCAGCCCGATGACCGCAGCGACACCCACGACGGCAAGTACGCTCCATTCGGTCGCGTTCGTGCTCGTCACCGGCAGGGCATCCCCGTTCCTGCCCCGCGACCAGTTGCTCCACCCCCACACGGCAAGTGCGATGTACACAACCTGCAATCCGGAATCGGCGTAGAGTCCGGCGGTCGCGAAGAGCAGGATCCACACGAGGTTGTTGACGATCCCGATCGGCCAGTTGAGGATCGACTGCCGGCCCACCAGGTACACGCACCAGGCGCCGCTGACGAAGCCGAACACCTCCGCCCAGGTGGTGGGCGCACCGAGTGCGGTGAATGCTGTCGAGTTCAGAAATGCGATCATCGTCGCCGCCTTTCGCTTGTGACGGCAATTAGATCATATTTGCTCTAAGTGGGGCAACGGTGAAGTGCACTTCGGTGTTCTCGACAGCGCTGTGCGACGTCGAGAACACCGAAGTGTCGGAGAATCAGCGGGGTTCGGGGCCCTCCACGAGCGGCAGGGACTCGTCGGCGGTCCACGCGTTGAGCGAACCGTCGTACACCGCGACATCCGACCGGCCCGCGACCGCGAGTGCATGCGCGAGTCCCGAGGCTGCGATGCCGCCACCGCAGTAGGTCACCGGCGTGACGTCCGGGTTCAGTGCGCCCGCCTCGTCGAAGATCTCCCGCAGTTCCGCCGCCGGCTTCAGGCGCCCGGTCGACGGATCGACGAGTTCGCCGAAGGGAATGTTGATGCTGCCGGGGATGTGCCCGCGCCGTGGATAGGACGGGCTCTCACCACGGTAGGTCGCAGGATCCAAGGCGTTGATGATCAGCGTGTTCGGGTCGTCGAGCGACGCCGCAACCTCCTCCGTCGACCGCACCAACTCCGGACGATGCCGCGAGGTGAAGGTCGCGCCGTGTGGCACCACCTGCTCGTCGGAGACCGGGTAGCCGGCGGCCTTCCAGGCGGGCAGCCCGCCGTCGAGCACGGCGGCATCGTCGAAACCTTCGAGTCGCAGCTGCCACCACAGCCGCGCCGCCCAGATACCGTTCTTCTGGTCGTACAGCACGACGCGGCGACCTTCACCGATACCGACGGCGCCCGCGGCTGTGGCGAAGCGCTCCGACGGCGCCGCAGTGAACGGTTGCGGGGCTTGATGATCGGAGAAGTCCGTGAACAGGTCGGCGTAGACCGCACCGGGGATGTGTTCCTCCAGGTAGGTCGCCAAGCCGGGTTCGACGTGCACGGACCCGTCCGGCGGCATGCTCAGGTGCACGGTGGCATCGACGATGACGAGATCTTCGTCGCCCAACTGCTCGTACAACCACTCCGGAGAGACGGTGCTCGGCTTCGTGTCGCTCATCGAGGTCCTCCTCTGCACTCGGTATCTCCCTCCAGTAGAGCAGCCGTACGACCTGGGTGGGCCCGGCCCCGCTCAGCGGGGATCAACCCACCCGAATCGATTCGACTGTCACTCCGCCGGGCCGGTTCCGGTGGCCGGGACCCCGCCGGGCGGGGTCTACCCCACCGAAATCGGGCGGGCGTTCCAGCTGTCCTCGACCACCCGCGGCTTGCACGCCTGGTAGGCGCCGGTCACCAGCACCGCGACGGCGACCGTCATGAAGATGAACGAAGCGGTCCAGCCCGAAGTGAGGTCGTGGAAGACGCCGAACAGCAGCGGGCCGAGGCACGCGGCGCTGTAGCCCACACCCTGGGTGAAGCCCGACAGAGCGGCGGATCCGGCGGAGGTGCGGGAACGCAGATTGATGAGGGTCAGCGCCATCGGGAAGGTGCTGGGCCCGAGTCCGAGGAGCACGACCCACAGGATCGGCGCACTCATCGGCGCGATCCACAGGCCCGCGAACGCGATGAGGAAACACGCGGCGCACGCCAGGACGACCGGGAACGGGTTCTCCATCCGCGCACACAGCGACGGAGCACCGAACGCGGAGACCAGCCCCAGCAGGGCGAACAGTCCCACCATCGCACCACCGAAGGCCGGGCCCGCTCCGGCGTCGGCGAGGATGTCGGGAATCCACGTGAACATCGAGTAGGTGACGAGGGACGTCATGCCGAACATTCCGGCCATCCCCCAGCCCACCGGCGAGCGCCACACCCGGCCGGGGGCGTGCTGCTCTGCGGGTACGGCGTCCTCGGCAGCGTCGCCGCGGCGCCGCAGCAGGACCCACGTCCACGGGAGCGCTGCAGCGAATCCGATCAGCGCCCACACTCCGAGCGAGACGCGCCAGCCGAACGCATCGGCGAGCGGGACCGCGACGAAAGCGGGCACGATGGTGCCGAGCTGCACACCCACGATGTATACCGAGCTGACGAGTGCCAGCGTGTCGGAGAAGTAGCGCTTGACCAGAGGAGGGATGACGACGTTGCCGATGCCCATCCCGCCCAGCGCGACGGCCGACAGGAGCAGCAGCGACCAGGTGTCGGTCATCAGCGCGCGGATCGCCATGCCGGCGCCTGCCATGAGCATCGCGATCAGCGCGGTGCGTTCGAGTCCCCATCGTCGGCCGAGCGCCGGGGTGGCCAGACCGAAGACCGCGAACATCGCGGTCGGGATCATGCCGAACACACCGACGATCGTGGACGAGAAGCCGATCTCCTCACTGATCTGCGCAGCGAGGGGACTGAACGAGGTGACCGCGAGCCTCAGGACGAGTGCCGACATCGCGATCGCACAGAACACCAGCAGACGACCACGTAGAAGACTCACGCCGAAAATCATAGGATGATGGGATGACTTTGGGAAAACCTGTTCAGCGCACGAACCTGATCGAGCAGGTCACCGAACAGTTGCGCAGCGAGATCTGCAGCGGACGCTGGAAGGTCGGTGAGAAGATCCCCACCGAACCGCACCTGTGCGAATTCACCGGCACCGGCCGCAACACCGTCCGCGAAGCCGTGCAGGCCCTCGTCCACACCGGCATGCTCGAACGTCGCCAGGGCTCGGGTACCTACGTCCTCGCGACCTCCCACGTCACCGGCACCCTCGGCAAGTATTTCGCCACGGCCCACGAACGCGACGTGCTCGAACTGCGGCAGGCCCTCGACGTCACCGCCGCCGTCCTGGCCGCGCGCCGGCGCACCCCCGACGACGTGGCCCGGCTCGAACAGTTGCTCGCCGAGCGCAACCGATTGTTCGCCGGATCCGACATCGACGCCGCGGTGGCCGCCGACGTCGCCCTGCACCGCGCCATCGTCGAGGCCAGCCACAACGCGGTGTACCTCGAGTTCTACGACTCGCTGCTTCCGTCGATCCGCCGCACCATCGACCGGCACGTCCGAGTCACGGGCCTGGGTTTCGAACCCGAACACACCACCTTGGTCGCCGCCGTCATCGCCGGCGACGAGGACGCCACCGTGGAGGCGGCGCAGGGGCTGTTCGCGGAGCTCACCGACTGAGAGGTAGGGACTCCGCCGATCATCGAACCCCGGCCGAGCGCAGGGCGTCCGCGAGGGTGTACGCCTCCGGAGAACTCAGGAGAAGCTCGTCGAAGTCGACGCCGGGGCCACCCAGCGCGACGCGCAGCACCGGATGGCCTCGCTTCATGGCGACCAGGCGTTTGATGCCGCGCGGGTGCCGGAAGGTGCCTACTTTCAGGTAACCGGAGATCACCAGGCCGGATCTGATGCCGAGGACCTCGGACGTCCATCCCGGAAGGACCTCCACGCCGGTGATCGCCGAGATCGGCACCTCCATCGCGGTTCGGCGGACCATGAAGGCTTCCCACCGAGAGAAGGACAGGTGGAGGGTTGCGTTGTCGTATGTCGTTTGGGCCATGACGTCGGACCTTCCGTCGACGGTAAACTGGCTACAGCGCTGAGAACATTATCACGATGATAACAATGACGGGTAGGTACCCATGGCGAAGACGCCGCCGATCGCGAAAGTCGTGCTGCACCCGGTCCGGCTGCGGATCGTCCAGCAACTCGGAGGACGGCAGCTGACCACGAGCGAGCTCCGATCGGCACTCCCCGACATCACCCAGGCCACGCTCTACCGACACGTCGCAGCCTTGATCGACGCCGAGATCGTCACCGTCGTCGACGAACGTCGCGTACGCGGAACCGTCGAACGCACCCTCGCACTCGGCGACCGCATGGCCCACGTCGGCCACGACGATCTCGCCGCCATGAGCGATGCCGAACTACGCCATGCCTTCGTCACATTCCTCGGCGCGCTCGGCGAGAGCTTCGACACGTTCATCCAGGACGACGATCGAAGCCTGCGCGACTATCTGGGTTTCGGGACCACCCCGCTCTACGTCACCACCGACGATCTCGCGGAGATCCAGAGCAGGCTCGCCGACATCCTCGCCCCGTATCGCACGGATACAGGTGACGACCGGATGCGCATCACCCTGACGACCGCGGTGATCCCCGCTCCCCCCACCGCTCCATCCGAAGAGGGGTAGATCTCAGCGGAACCGGCCCACGTTCGCGTCGGCCCACGGCGCGAAGGACGAGAACCGAGCCGTCAGCAAATTTGTGCGTATTTCCGTTGCAGGGCAGACGAACCGGCAGATCCATCGCGGACGAACAGCCGATTCACGGCGAATCGGGGTCACGACCCGGTGGCCCACCGAGCACGTGCGGAGCGCGTAAGTATCATTCCGGCAAACACCGCTCGAAGGGGAATACGGCGGCGGTAACTTTGGTACACCACATTTCCCTCGATGCCCACGTCCCCCAATACCTCTGTCACACATCATCGGAAACATTCCTGCTGCACTCTCCCCGGAGGCCGACGTGCGTGGATTCGGTATCGATCTCGGAACAGCCAACACCGTCGTCGGAACCCCCGACGAGGGCATAGTCCTCAACGAGCCGTCGCTGATGATGGTTCGCATCAAGGAGCCACACCGAGCGCTCGCAATCGGCCAGGACGCGAGCGACCTCGTCGACCGCACACCTACCGGGATCGTCCCGATCCGCCCGATACGCGACGGGGTGATCGTGGATCTCGACACGGCACGGACATTCGTCACGGCCGTCCTCGCACAGATCTCACCGCGCCGGCACTACGGCATACGGCCGACGGGCGTCATCGCCGCTCCCGCAGGCGCCACGCCGCTCGAACGTCGCGCACTGCTCGAAGTCGGACACGAGGCCGGGCTCCGCAAGGTCGGCCTGATCCCCGAACCGGTCGCGGGCGCCCTCGGCTGCGGGATCGACCCGCTCGAACCCCGCACCCATCTCGTCGTCGACATCGGTGGCGGCACTTCGGAAGTCACCGCCCTCTGCTACGGCGGCGTCCTCTCCCATCGCAGTTGCCGCATCGCCGGCAACGACCTGACGAGCGCGATCCTCCGGTACCTCCGCGCGGAACACCGGATCCTCGTCGGCGAACTCACCGCCGAACGCGCGAAGGTGGGGGCACCCGACACCGCCGACGAGCGGTCGCTCGTCGTGGAGGGTCGCGACGCCGCGACCGGCCGGGCGCGCCTGGTGACGCTCGAGACCGAGGAGATCATGGACGCGGTGCGGCCCACCACGACCAGCATCGTGCAGACGCTGTCGACCTGCCTGGACGACCTGCCTCCACGCGCGATCAGCGACGTGATGGCCGAAGGCATCCTGGCGATCGGCGGAGGATCGATGCTCCGCGGTGTGCCGCAACTGCTCGAGGAGGCCTTCGGTCTCCCGGTGAAGACCGCCGACCGTCCTCTCACCTGCGTCGCCGAAGGCGCGACGGCCTGCATGGAACGGCCCGAGGTGCTCGCCGCCTACGCCGCGTCGTCGACTGCTGCCTGATCACTTACGGATTCGGTGCCCGGGTCTGCGCGAGGTAACGCTCGAGCAGACCCTTCACCACCGGCCCGGAGGTGGCCGAACCGAACCCGCCACCGCGCACCAGTGCCGTCACCACGACCTCCGGTGCCTCGGCCGGTACCACCGCGGAGAACCACGCGTTGAGACCCTTTCCGGGGGCCGACGGATCCTCCGCCGTACCGGTCTTGGCGGCGGCCGAGACCGGCAGGCTCGCAAGCTGACCGGCGGTGCCGGCCGAGGCGGACGCCCGCATGCCTGCCCGCACCGGTTCGAGCTTGTCCGCGAACGACAGCCGGTGCGGCACCCCGGTGGGAATCGGAACCGCATCACCGGGGCCGTAGGCGGCGGCGAGCTGCGGGGTCACCACCTGACCCGACGCGATACCCGCCGTCCACCGCGCGACCTGGATCGGGGTCGCCGTGACGGTGCCCTGACCGATACCCATCAACAGGGTCGAGCCCGGATACCAGGCACCTCCGATGCTCTCGACGTTGTCCGGGGTGCCGAGGAAACCCGTGGATTCGGCGGGCAGGTCGATCCCCGAGGGAGCGCCCACCCCGAGTTCGGCGGCGGTCTCCGCGATGCGGTAGGGACCGAGGAGGTCGGCCAGTTGGTAGAAGTACACGTTGTCGGACCACTGGATCGCCCCGAGCAGATTGTTCGGGCCCATCGGCTGCCAGTTGGCGAAGGTGTGACCGCCGTAGGTGTAGGCAGCGCCGCCCGCCAGGTACGCGTCCGGTGACAGCACGTCGAAAGCTGCGTTCGTCGACGCCGTCACGATCTTGAACGTCGAGCCCGGCGGCACCGCCGTCTGGACGGCGTGGTTCAGCATGCGGCCCGGCCCCGATCCCGCGGTCTGCGCTTCGATCGCGGCCAGATCGGCCGGAGGTCCGTAGACGTTGTTGTCGTAACCCGGCACGCTCGCCAGCGCCAGCACCGCACCGGTGCGGGCGTCCATCACGACCGCCGCGCCGAGGTCGCCTCCACTGGTGCGCACCGCCTGGGCGAGGGCCTCGGTCGCGGCCTGCTGCATACCGAGGTCGAGGTGCAGCCGCAGGTCGTGGCCGTGTATCGGATCGACCCGCTCCCCCGTGCCCACCGGTCGCCCGGACGGATCGACGTACACGCACTGGCGGCCGTCGACGCCGCGCAGCAGCGCGTCGTACTGCCGTTCCAGTCCCGCCTTGCCGACCCGCGATCCGAGCGCGAGGGTCGGCCAGACCTCCATGTCCTGCCGGTCCGCGACCCCGACGTACCCGAGGAGCGACGCGAGCACTTCCCCGTGCGGGTACTGCCTGCGTCCGGTCGGGTAGACCAGCACCCACGGCAGCCGGGCGTCGACGATCGCCCGGGCCTGGTCGGGCCCGACACGTCCGAGCACGACCTGCAGTTCCCCGTCGCTCCGGAGTTCCTCCTCGAGCTGTTCCGGAGTGATGCCGAGCAGCGCGGCGAGTTCGTGGTGCGCCGACGGGTTGCTCTCGGCGAACATCCGGGCGACCACCGCGACGGTGTACTCGGCGACATTGGTCGCGACCGGAACGCCGGCCCGGTCGAGGATCTGCCCGCGTTCGGCGGGTAGACGGATGCAGCGCAACATCTGTGTGTCGCTGGTCGCGCGCAGTTCGGTGCCGTGGTCGGTCTGCAGCTGGTAGGCGAACACCGACATCGCGACGAGCGAGGCCGTCGTCACCACTGCCCCCGCCGTGACACCCCGCGGCAGGCGCCGCTTCGTGGATTCGGTGGCCCACAGCTGCCGGGTCACACCGTCGCGACGTACCGCGAGAACGAGGCCGATGGACACGAATCCGACGATCGAGGCGGTGCCCCCGTAACTGAAGACGGGAATCGGCATGCCGGTGTGCGGCAGCAGCGACAGGCTCTGGGCCACCGACACCGCGGTGTGCAGCCCGAACAGCCCGCCGACGCCCGCGGCGACGAGTGCCGCCTCCCGCGTCCGTGCCGTGCGGGCGGCGACCACCGAACGCCACACGATGATCACGACGGCCAGCACGACGGCGATTCCGGCCGCCAGGCCCCACCCGTACACCAGGCTCGCGAAGGCCAGATCGTGCTGCGATTCGGGCAGGTACCGGGCCCTGAGGTCGTAGTCCGGTTCGCGCCCGAGACCCCACCAGCCCGCACTGCCGATCGCGATGTCCGCCTGCCATGCCGCCCAACCCGACCCCTGGGGGTCGGCGCCGCCGCCCGACAGGAAGACGTGGATCCGCTCGAGCTGGTACGGACGCAGGAACAGCACGGCCAGGGGCAGCGAGGCGAGCCCGAGTGCGAACAACGGGAACAGCGAACGCAGCGGCACCCGCCCCAGGACCAGCATGAGCAGCACGGTGGCCACGAGCACCACGGCGGTCGACAGGTCGGGCTGCAGCGCCACCAGCGCGATCGGCAACGCCGACACGATCAGGACCCCCACGAACCTGCCGAGCGTGTATCCGCCGGCCAGTATCGCGGCGGGCACCAGAACCAGGGCGAGCTTGGCGATCTCGGAGGGCTGCAGGGTGAAGACACCCAGGTTCAGCCAGCGCTGGGCGCCTTTGGTCGCGATGCCGATCAACGGCACCGCCGCGAGCAGGACCACCGAGGCTGTGAACAACGCCCAGCCGAAACGACTCAGGGCGGCGATCCGCATGCGGGAAGTCGCCCACATCGCGCCGAGTCCCACTGCGGCGATCGCGGCGTGACGCACGGCGAGCGACGACATGCCGGTCGAGATCATGTTGAGCATGCCGAGTGCGACCAGCGCGACGACCGCCGTGACGAGCCAGGGATCGGATGGGTGCCTAACCGCCGTCACGAGTGCCCCCGGGCACGCAGCCGGCATTTTCGGCGGGAAGGTACAACGGTTCGGACGCGGCCACTGCGGGGACGGTGGTGACCGCGGCGACCGCCAGTGCCGGCCCGGGCGGCAGGTCGACGCTGCCGATGCCGTACGCCTCCGGCGCACCCGGCGGCACCGGCACCGTGATCTCCCCGCCCGGCAGGGTCACACCCGTACATCGGTCGTAGACCGTCAGATTCCAGGCCATCGCACCGACATTCGCTGCCGGGTCGAGTCCGACATCGACCCGCACGGTGCACGATCGTCCCGCCTCGCACGGACCGTTCGCGAAGCTTGCGGCGACCTGCGTGACCGGTCCGGCGGCACCCGGAAGTGCGGTGGTGACGGGCCCCGGTTCGACGGCTCCCGGTGTGGCTTCGGGCACCGGCGGAATCGGAGGGGGTGGCGAGACGGGATCGATCCGATCGTCCATCGACGAGTCCACCGGGTCGAGGAGGGTGTGCCAACCGCGGTTCAGTTCCGACCATGCGGTGGGAGCCACCCACGCCACCGCGACGAGCGCGAGGATCGCGATCAGCGCGATGATCCACCGGCGCGGCGACAGGCGCCTCTTCTTGCGATGCCACACCTTCCCGGCGGGTGGGCGCGGGCGGTTCGGGGTACGAGCCCGCTCCGTCGTCGGGAGCGGCATGTTCGCCCGTTCCGCGATATCGCTCTCCGAACGGGCGTGCCCCTTCACTGCGGAGACGAGCGCGACGATCTGAGACCGCTTCCTTTCCCTCTCGGTCTCGTCGAATTCCGTTGCGGCAACATAACGGACCCGTCTCGCCAGGCCGACCAGATCCGACGATTCGGCGATCGCTGCGTCCACCCGATCGGCAAGCGCGTCGTTACGGCAGTTCGTCACGATCCGGCGGAGCAGACCTGTCGTCGCATCACGCACCTCGTCCCAGGATCCCGCACTTCCGGCGCTGTCGATGGTGAGCTCTCCGTTCTCGGACACCATCACGGCATCGCCTCGGAGGCGGATCGGATGCCGGCCCCGGCCGTGCGCGAGTTCGAGCTGGTCGACCGCGTCGGTGACGAGCAGCGCGGCCTGCGCAGACGTCAAAGTCACGACGGCAAGCAGTCTTCCGAGTTCTACGCCGCCGCCCCCTGCGTCGTCGTCCACTCGTGTGTCCGGTCCGGGTCGAACCTCGACGGGCTCGTGGTCTCTCGCATGGATTCCCAAGACTGCTTCGATCATCGCGCATCCCGAAAACGCCAGGCCTCCCGCAAAGTGTCAGCCAGACCGGAGCGGGCGGGTGAATTGATCTGGGAGTACCTTTCCCCCTCGACGACGTGCTGCCGAAATTCATTGTGTGTCATTTGCGCACGAGTTGCCTCGGCTTTCGAACGAAACCTTGTGACACATCTGTCCCAAAGCTGTTACCGCCGGGAACATCCACCGATCACTCGCCGCCCGCATGCACCGTGTGGGGACGTGCCGGGAAGTGGCGCCGGGCGTCGTACGGTTCGAGCCACACCTGCACCGTCGCGAACAGTCCGCGTTGCGGGAGCCGGAAGTCGCCGAGGCGGTCCTGCCGGCCCAGGGGACCTTCCGGACCGAGCTCCACTCCACGGACCACGGCGTGCTCGGTATGTGCAACCCACAGTTGCCGCGGGTCGGCCCGGAACCACTGCCCGTTCGGCAGGTGCCCACCGAGCCGCACCCGGCCGGCGCCGAGCACCGGTCCGGCGAGACGCCCCATCGCGGCCAGCACCGTCGGACTGTGCCGGAGCACATCGGGCATCAGACTGCCCGCCGCGGTCATGACGGTGGTCGCCGGCGATGTGGTCATCCGGAGATCCCACTCCAGTTCGGTACCGGTCGTCACATGCAGGGCGGCCGGCCCGGTCCATTCGGCACGCACGTCGGTCTGCTCCGTTCGGCTCAACGCGTGACCGAGATAACGAGGGCAGCTCAGCTCCGGCGGGACGTCGCTGTACACCGTCCACGTGCCCTCCGGGTCGCGGTGCCATACGGACGTGAAGCCGTCGCCGATGCTGGTGGTCGGGAATCTGCGCAGCGCGAGATAATGGCCGCTCGCGAACGGCGCGCCGATCACGGCGTAGCCGGCGAAACGCTCTCCGGAAACCCGGGGCAGTTCGCAGGACCTCTCGGCGGCTGCGTGCGGGGTGATGGTCATGATCGTCCTCCTGAATTGCGGGTACTTCGATCCTGGGCTCACCGCCCCCGCACGTCATGAGGCCGCTGCCTCATCTTTCGAACCCGGAACTGTGCGAGGACACTGATCCCATGACGTCCACAGGGGACGGTCCGCGACGAGCGGAACTGGTCGCCGCGCTGTCCCTCGCGATCGATCTGGGTCTCGGTCAGCCGATGGAGCACATGCTGCGCTCGGCCGTGATCGCCACGCGTATCGCCGACCGGATGGAGTTGACTGCAGACCAGCGCGACGTGGTGTTCTACGCCGATCTGGTCGCGTGGATCGGATGCCACGCCGATTCGCACGAACTGGCACGGATGTTCGGCGACGACATCACCTTCCGCGCCGACACCTACGCGGTGGACATGACGGGATTACCGTTCCTACGGCTACTGATGAGTCATGTCGGGCGGGGACTGCCTCACGCGGAGCGATTCCTCCATGCCACGGCCTTCCTGTTCACCGCGCGGCGGCAGATGTCCGAACTCATCCGGTCCCACTGCGGGTCCGCGAGTGTCCTCTCCGATCGGGTCGGTCTGGATCCGGAGGTGGGATCGATGCTCGCCTTCACCTTCGAGCGCTGGGACGGCGCAGGGCTACCTTCGGGCGCGCGCGGCGACGAGATTCCCGTCGAGATGCAGATCGTGCACCTGGCCGACGTGGCCGAAGTGCACCTACGGCTCGGTGGGCCGGCACAGGCGGGCGCTGTTGCTCGTGCGCGCAGCGGAACCCAGTTCGGACCCCACGTGGTGCAGGTCTTCGTCGACGCTGTCGACGCGATCACCACGGGTGTGCTCGAACAGGACGCGTGGTCGGCGGCGCTGGCCCAGGCATCCGATCGGGATTACACAGTGAGCAAGCCCGAACTGGACGAGATGCTGCGCGCAATGGCAGATTTCGTCGACCTCAAATGTCCGTATCTACTGGGACATTCGCGGCGCGTCGCGGATCTGGCGGCGGCAGCGGGCCGGCATCGCGGGCTTCCGGTCGCCGAGGTCGAACTCCTCTACCGCGCCGGGCTCGTGCACGGACTGGGACGGATGGGTGTGCCCAACCAGATCTGGGAGAAGATCGATCCGCTCACCACGGCGGAATGGGAACGGCTCCGCTTGTACCCGTATCTGACCGGACGGATCCTCAGCCGCGTCGGTGGGTTGGAGTCCGTCGTCGCCGTCGCTGTGACGCACCGAGAGCGACTCGACGGTTCCGGCTATCCCGGTGGGCTCCGGGCCGCCGACCTCGGCATGACTGCGCGAATCCTCGCCGCCGCAGAAACCTACCAGCGCCTACGAGAACCTCGGCCGCACCGCAGAGCGTTGACGGCCGAGGCTGCCGCAGCCCGGATGTGCCGTGACGCGGAAGCCGGTCGATTCGACACCGAAGCCGTCGAGGCCGTGCTGTTGGCGGCCGGACACCCGACGAAGCGCCGTGCCTCCTGGCCTGCGGGATTGACGGGGCGTGAGGTGGAAGTCCTCCGGCTCGTCGCTCTGGGATATTCGAACCGGCAGATCGCCGACGAGCTGGGCATCGCGCACAAGACGACCCGCAATCACGTCGAGCACCTGTACACCAAGCTCGACGTCCACAACCGTACCCAAGCGGGGCTCGCGGCCATCGACCTCGGCTTGTCCTGAGAGCGGCAGGACGATGGCACCATGGGGCCTCGATCAGGCGTGATCACCACGGGGTTCGATGTTGGCGTTGCGGTGAAAAACGTTGTCCGGATCGTACTTTCTCTTGATCTCGACCAAGCGCGCGTACTTGGTGAGGCCGTAGGTGGCCTGCACCTGCTCCTGCTCGAACTCGCTCATCGCGTTCACGTAGGAACCGATCCCGACCGAATGCGGGCGCAGAGCCTGCCAGAGGGAACGGACCCAGGTGCGCTCGGCCGGCAGCAGGTCGGAAGTGGGACAGACACCGGCCAGGAAGGCGGCGAAGCGAGGGGTGCGTTCCCCACCGAAGGCGGTGTCGTCGTCCCCGGCTTCGCAGTACGCCTCGTCCAGCCGGTAGAACAACATCATCGACAGCGGCGAGTTCTTCCTGGGCAGATGCTCGGTGACCACGGCGATCGCTTCGTCGGTGAGGGCTTCGAGATAGCAGCTCTTGTCGTAGCAGTACAGGCCCCACGCGGTGCTCTCGTCGAGGAGCCGCTGCAAGTCGACGTAAGGCATCGGGGTGACGAACTCGAACAGCGGCGGGAGCGTGTCGCGAATCCGCGCCAGGAGGTCGTGGTGTGTCTGCGGTGTTCCGAAACCGGTCACGACGAGGGCGTAGCCGGGCTGGAAGTGGTACTTCTCGGGCACGAAGGGAGCCGGCGGGGCGTTGAGTCCTGCGATCACGATGTTGAGTTCGCGCGGCAGCGTGTCGATGACCTCCCGGGCGAGTCGCAGCACCTCGGCGCCCTGGTCCAGCCCCCAGAACAGCATCCCGAACTGTACGACCGGTCCTACCTCGTGCAGGCGGAACTCGAACTCGGTCACGACACCGAAGTTTCCTCCGCCTCCGCGGATCGCCCAGAACAGATCCGGGTACTCGTCCGCGGAGGTCCGCAGGATCCGGCCGTCGGCAGTGACTACCTCGGCGGAGACGAGGTTGTCGATGCTCAACCCGGCTTGACGGGTAAGCCAGCCCATCCCCCCGCCGAGGGTCAGTCCCGCAACCCCGGTGTGACTGATCAGCCCGGCCGGGACGGCCAGCCCGTGGGCTTGGGTAGCGGCATCGAGATCACTCAGCAGCGCGCCGGCCCCGACCCGCACCCGCCTGGTATCCGGATCGACAGCTACGTGGTTGATCGGGCCGAGGTCTATCACCAGGCCGTCGTCGAGAACCGAGGAACCCGCGGTGCTGTGCGCTCCCCCGCGTACAGCGATCTCCATCGCGTGCTCGGTCGCGAAGGCAACCGCCGCCACCACGTCGGCGGTGTCACGACATCTCGCGATCATGGCCGGGTGACGATCGATGTCGGCGTTCCACACCCGCCGCGCCTCGTCATAGCCCGCATCGTCGGGACCGAGAACCGGCCCCGCCATCGTGGTTCGCAGGGTCCCGACGTCACCGCCGGTCGTGTAGGTCATGAGCGTCTCCTCCTGCCGGCACTACCTGACGCTGGGGTGACGACGCGCATTTCGGCGCGAAAACATACTGTTCCATCGTCGAACCCCACTATTACCGACCCAGGGTTGCTTTGGACCCATCAACCGTACGTCCGGCTCTCGGGGTGCCACAAGGGCGGCCGGGTTGATCGTGGCGCGCAAGAAACGGGGCGGTACCGGCCTGACGCGACTTGTGTGGATCCGACCCCGCTATCCGGGGTCGAGGCCACACACATCTGTTTCGGGCACGCCGTCTGGACTGTCTGCGAACTGCGGGGATACGCTTCTTTCGGCGCCCATCGAGAATCCGCTCACCCGACCACGCCGCTCGGTCCGACGTGATCTCGACGAAGGACGCATTCACCATGACTCACGACATCGCTACTTCGGCGCCTCCCGGCGCCACCGATCCCGACCGCCTGTTCACCAGCGTCGACCCGCGCGACGGGACAACCCTGGGCCAGTACCGCATCATCGGCGCCGCAGAGGTAGCCGCCACCGTAGAGCGCGCCCGCTCCGCCGCACGGTGGTGGGACGAGATCGGTTTCCGAGGTCGGCGCGATGTTCTCCTCGAGTTCAAGAAAGCCATTGCCGGTGAGGCAGATTCATTGGCTTCACTCATCTCCGCCGAGACCGGAAAACCGCACGACGACGGATTCATCGAAGTGATGCTCACCGTCGAGCACCTCGACTGGGCCGCACGGAACGCCTCGAAAGTTCTGGGGCCCCTGCGCGTTCCCTCCGCCATGCCGTCGATGAACCAGAAGGCGATCCTCGAGTACCTGCCCCTCGGTGTCGTCGGGGTCATCGGTCCGTGGAACTTCCCTGCGTTCACGCCGATGGGGTCGATCTCGTACGCTCTCGCTGCGGGTAACGCTGTGGTGTTCAAGCCGTCCGAACTGACACCGGGTGTCGGCATGTGGTTCGAGAAGACTTGGAACTCCGTCGCTCCCGGCCATCCGGTTCTCCAGGTGATCACAGGTTTCGGCGACACGGGTACTTCGCTTGCGCGGGCAGGCGTCGACAAGATCGCCTTCACCGGTTCCGGTGCCACCGCACGCAAGGTGATGGCCGTATGCGCCGAGACGCTGACGCCCATGGTCGCCGAGTGCGGCGGTAAGGACGCTGTGATCGTCGCCGAGGATGCCGACCTCGACAAGGCAGCGGAAGCCGCTGCGTTCGGCACGGTCCTGAACGCAGGACAGGCATGCGCGAGTGTTGAACGTATCTATGTCGCCGATCCGGTATACCAGCAGTTCGTCGACAAGCTCGCCGCCGCCCTCTCCCGCGCCCGTCCGGGCCCGGAGGACACCGCCACATACGGTCCGATGACGTTGCCGCGGCAGGTCGAGGTGGTGCGACGCCACCTCCGCGACGCGCTGGACCACGGTGCAACGGCCGTCATGGGCAGTCTCGATTCGGTCCGGGAGCGATACATCGAACCCGTCATCCTGAAGGATGTGCCGGACGACTCCCCCGCTGTTCAGGAGGAAACGTTCGGGCCGACGGTCGTCGTCGATCCGGTCCGTGACCTCGACGAAGCCGTCGAACGGGCCAACGGCACGCACTACGGTCTCGGCGCGGCGGTGTTCACGCGCAGCAAGAAACGAGGCTTGAAGGCGGCACGCCGGATCCGTAGTGGCGCAGTCGCGGTGAACAGTGTCTTCAGCTTCGGCGCGGTACCTGCCCTCCCCTTCGGCGGTATCGGCGAGTCGGGCTTCGGCAGGATCCACGGCGCCGATGGCCTGCGCGAGTTCAGCCGGCCGCACGCGGTGACGGTGGAACGGTTCCGCGCCCCACTGGCCCTGTTCGCGGTCGACACTCCCGAGCGGGACATGAGGATCGCGAAACGTATGTTCCGGATGCGTCACGCATGGTGATCTCGAACCGGGGCATTCCCTTCGCCCGGACGCTATCGGACGGATGGATCTACAGGTCGGTGATATCTGTCAACTCGTAGTGCAACGCCGCCGTCCGCATCAGGCGATGTGCGAGATGGACGCCGATGTGCTGCACGACCGGGAACTTCTTGTCGATGAGATCGCCGGCATGCTTCGACTCGTCACCGGACAACAGCCGGGCCGTCGCCCGGGCGGGCGCACCTGTCGGTTTGCCCGACCACGTGCAGGGCCGGATGCGGACTTCGGGGTAATTACGGAGCCGTTTGTTCTTCGACGCCTTGCCCGGCGTGCGGAAATAGGCGTGATCGGCTTCGACGACGAGGTTGACGGGGGTGTCCACCCACGTGCCGTCGCGCTTACGCGTCTGGAGTTGCACGACCTTCTCGTCGGCGAATCGGTTCGGAGCGTTTCCTGCCATTTCACTGATCCTCGTCTCGACGGGTCCTTCTATTGTGGATCGTCGGAGTGGCTGACGACATTGACGACCGTGCCATCCGGTGCGCGCACGAAGAACCGCCGTACGCCCCACGGCTCCGTGGTCAGCGGATGGACGATCTCGAACCCTCGACGCTGCGCTTCCTCGTAGGCGGCCTCCACCTCGTCGCCGACGTGAACCGAGATGGACGAGTCCACGGGGGCGGTCTCGTCGCCGCTGACCAACTGGACGACGGCACGACCGTCCGGAGTGGTGAACCGCGCGACCCACCCGAGGTTCATCTCTTCGACGCTCAGCCCCAGATAGTTCATGTAGAAGCTCCGTGCTTCCCCGATATCCGGGACGTTGATGTTCGTGGTGATGCCGGTCGGACGCATGCAGGTCGCTCCTTCGACGATCTTCGGTGGGATCGACCCCGCTCAGTGGGGCCCAACCCACGCAAATCCGTAATCACAGACGAGGCCGCTCTCCCTGGGCACTACCGCACCGTAACCCCGATTTGGTGTTCTCGACCGATTTACACGCCGTCGAGAACACCAAATCGGGTCGTCGCTTCGTCCCGCCTCCGGAGGGGGTTCCGCTCATGATGGTCGACGGTCTCGCAGCGAAGTTCTCCAGCAATTCGTGAATTCGAGTACACCACTACTCATGCCCCGCGGGTTCGACCCCGCCAGACTCGTATCCACGGATCGGCCCGTCCCGACAATCGGAGAACTCATGTCTCTCACCAATTCCACGGCCCACCCGAAGCTCGCACCCACCTTCGTCCGCTACAGCGACGACCTGGAGCGACGCGACCCCGACGAGGATGCCCTGATCGAGCGGATCGTCGAGTCGCTGCACCGTAACAACGAGTGGGCCGCCGAGAAGTACAAGCATGCGATCCGCGACGCCCACGCCAAAGGGCTCGGTGTCATGCGTGGGGAACTGACCGTGTATCCGAATCTGCCCCGGCCCTATCGGCAGGGACTGTTCGCGAAAGCCCGGACATATCCGGTGCTCGTTCGCTTGTCCAGCACGGCAGGCGCGCTTCGCAGCGATCAGGTGGGCGGAGTCCGCGGAATGGCGATCAAGGTTCTGGGTGTGAGCGGTGACCGGATCATCCCGGACGGACACACGAATCAGGATTTCATTCTGGTGAACAGCGATACGTTTCCGTTCGCCGATGTGCGTTCGTACGCCGGCAAGGGAATGCGGTTCGCAAAGATCCTTGCACGCACTCCCGACCCTCTGCTTCGGACAGCCTGCTTTCTCGCCCGAGGCGCTTCGCGGATCTTCACGCCATTGCACCTCACCCTCCCGAACGATGTGCAATTGTTTGCGCGACCGAACGATCACGTCCTCGGTGAGACCTATCATTCGGCGGCGGCGCTTCGTTACGGCGACCACGTCGCCAAAATCTGCATCACTCCCCTCTCGGATTCGGTCAAGAGCCTCACCGGACAACGCATTCCTCGCAGCGCCGGCGACGACGCGCATCGCCTGTCCGTCGAGCAGTTCTTCGCGCACACCAGTGCCGACTACGAGGTTCGCGTCCAGCTCTGCACCGACACCGAGAAGATGCCGATCGAGGATGCCACCGTGCAGTGGGCCACGGGCGAGTCACGGAATGTTCCGGTGGCCCGAATTCGGATTCCCCGACAGGACACCAGCAGCACGGCGCTGCGCACCTACGCCGAAGACGTCGTGTCGTTCAATTCGTGGACCGGTCTCGCAGATCATCGTCCGTTGGGCTCGATCAATCGGCTGAAACTTCGCGTCTATAACGCGTCGAGCGAATTCAGGCACCGCAAGAACGGAATCGACTGCGTGGAACCGACCACAATTTCCGATATTCCCGAATAGTGAGCCGTATTCGCACTGCTCGAACCATATTTTTACGCTCCCGGCCTCCTTATACTGAGTTACCGTGGCCATCAATTGGCAGTTGGTCGATCGTCCCGACGAATTCGATACGATCCGATCCGAGCTGACCGGAGACGGTCAGGGTGCCATCCTGATCGGCGCCGCCGGGGTCGGCAAGACCACGCTCGCGCACCTCGTCGCCGATTCCCTCGGTTCGCCCGTGCAGTGGGTGGCGGGCACCGAGTCGGCACGCGGCATTCCACTCGGTGCGTTCGCCCCGCTCGTCGATCCGTCCACGACCCGCGACGCCGTCGCATTGGTCGGATCCGCTCGACGGTCTCTCCTGCGGCAGGGAGACATCGTGCTCGGTGTCGACGACGCGCATCTGCTCGACCAGCTGTCGGCGACCCTGCTCCAGCAACTCGCGATCGAACACACGGTGCGGATCATCGCCACGATCCGCTCCGGCGAACCCGTCCCCGACGCCGTCACCTCGCTGTGGAAGGACGACTACCTGCGGCGCATCGAACTACGTCCGTTCACCAAAGAGGAGAGCATCCGTCTCGTCCGGTCCGTCCTCGACGGGCAACTCGAGGAACTGAGCGCCGACGTCATGTGGGAGATGTCCGGCGGCAATGCGCTGTTCCTCCGGCATCTCGTCGAAGGTGCCCTCGATGCGGGACATCTGGTGCAGGTGTCCGGTGTGTGGCAGCTCCGCGGGCAGACCGCCGCAACACCCGGGCTCACCGAACTGCTGGAATCGCGCCTCGATCGCGCCGGCCGGGAGGTCCGTACCGCTCTCGGACCGCTCGCCTTGTGCGAGCCGCTCGACCTCGACATTCTGCTCCGTATCGCCGGCGAGGACGCCGTGGACGCGGCCGAGATGCGCGACCTGATCCGCATCGAACCCGACGGCTCCCGGCTCGACGTGCGATTCAGTCATCCCCTGCTCGGCGAGGTCGTGCGGGGACGCATGGGCACCGCATCGGCCCGCAGGCTCCGCGGGCGGCTCGTCGACGAGCTACAGCAACGCGGGACGAGTACCGCTGCGGAACGCATCCGCCTCGCCGAGCTCTACATGGGCAGCAATCGCCCTCCCGACACCGAACTGCTCGTCACCGCGGCGCGCGACGCGGTCTCGTTGTCGAATCATCCGCTCGGTGAACGCATCGCCCGCCGGGCCTGCGAGCGCGGGGGCGGTATCGCCGCCGCCGAACTGCTGGCCCGCGCGCTCCTGTGGCAGGGCCACCCCGGACGCGCCGAGAAGACACTGTCCCGATTCGACCCGGAGGGCATGAACGAACTCGAGCTCATCCAGTGGGGCATGCCGCAGGTATCCATCCTCTTCTGGTCGCTCGGTGAGGTCGAGCGCGCCCACGAGATCCTCGACCTGCTGCGCGAGCGGACCCACCACCCCGCGTTGCGCACGCTCGTCGACGCGGTGACGGCCTCGGTCGCCGTCCACGAGAACAAGCTCGACGAGGGACTCGCGCTTTCCGCCGAAGTCCTGTCCGACCCGGACGCACTGGCCCAGGCGGTCGAATGGGCTGCCTTCAGCGCGGGACTGGCCATGACGGTCGCCGGTCGCGGCAGCGAATTCGAACCCATCGCTCGCCGCTGCTTCGACATGCGCAAATCGACCGACGGCATGATCCGTACGATGATCCGGTACGGCGACGTCGTCGCCCTCGCCCAGATCGGCGACCTCGCGCTGGCGGAAGAGCGGGTCGCCGAGATCTCGCACTTCTCCTCGTCCGGTCAGTACCTCGCATGGGCGATCTCCAAGATCATGGCCGCCGTGATCCACACGAACCGCGGTTGCTTTCCCGAGGTCGTCTCGGAGATCGAACAGGCGCTGGCTGCGCTCACGGCCGAAGTTCCCCTGCCGTGGCGAGTGCCCGCAACCATTCTTCTGGCCAAGGCGTACGCCGTACTCGGGCAACCCCAGCAAGCACAGCGTGTCCTCGACGACGCCGACGAACACACCGGACTTCACACGGCGATCCATCGTCCCACCCGGTTGATCGCACAGTCCTGGCTGGCTGCCGCCGAGAACTCCGAGCAGCGCAGCGTCGCCTTCGCCCGCGAAGCCGCCGAGGCCGCCCGCACGTCCGGGCAGTACGCCGTCGAGGCCGACGCCCTTCACGACGCCGCGCGCTTCGGAGACCGCAGTGTCGCGGGCCGCCTGGCCGAACTCGTCGACCACGTCGACGGTCCGGTGGCGTCGCTCCAAGCCCGCCACGCGGCCGCAGTGGCCAAGGCGGATGCGGCCGAACTGGACGCGGTCAGCGACGACTTCGAGCAACATGGGCTGTTCCTTCACGCTGCGGATGCCGCAGCGCTCGCGGCGTCCGCCCACACGCACGACGGCGACAGGCGACAGAGCACCGAATCCGCCGCCCGGGCATTCAAATTCGCCGCCCGCTGCGGTGGGATCACGACACCTGCGATCCAGTCTGCGGCCCACCCTTTGCCGTTGACCGCCCGCGAGCGGGAAATCGCCGCGCTCGTCGCCACGGGTCTGACGAACCGGCAGATCTCCGAGCGACTGTTCGTGTCGGTCCGCACCGTCGAAGGCCATCTCTATCGGGCATGTATCAAGCTCGGTGTTTGCGATCGCGAGCAGCTCGGACGCTTGATGCGCAACGAGGACGAGTGACGCTCGACGAGTAGTGCGCTACTCGCGACATGCCGACGGCAGCCCTCCATGCTGGGGAGAAGAACGCAGCGCCGTCCGGATCCGCATCGTGACGACGCGGAGATCCCGGGAGGAGCGCATGGTCACCGTTGCGACGTGGAACCTGGAGAACCTGTACCGTCCGGGGCACGAATCCGGACCTCCGAACGACGAGGTCTACCAGCGCAAGCTCGACACTCTCGCCGACATCGTGACCGAAGTCGACGCCGACATCCTCGCGGTCCAGGAGGTCGGTGACCCTGCCGCCCTCGACGACCTCGTCGCCCTGCTACCCGACCACTGGCACCGATGCCTGTCCGCCCATCCGAATCCGCGCGGGATCCGGGTGGGTTTCGTGTCCCGACCGGCGTTTCTCGACTCGTCCGAGATCACCGTCTTTCCGGAGCCACTGGGATCCGTGCGGGTGGCCGACGGATCTGCGTCCGGCAGCTTCGCCACGCGAATGGGACGGGGCGCGTTGAGGGTTCGGGTCGCGACGGAGATCGGTGTGCTCGATCTGATCACCGCGCATCTGAAGTCCAAGCTGCTCACCTATCCCGGTAACCGGTTCGCTCCACGCGACGAGGACGAACGTGCCCGCTTCGGTGTCTACGCGCTCTACCGGCGGGCAGCCGAAGCCGCCACCGTGCGAGCAGCGGCGACCGCTCTGCTCGACGGTGCGATCGAGGACCGGCCGCCGCGCGACGATCCCGCCGTCATCGTGCTCGGCGACCTCAACGACACCGCCGACGCCGCCACCACCCGGGTGCTCCACGGGCCGCCCGGCTCCCAGATCGGCACCGCCGGGTTCCCTCGTCCCGACCACAGCGACCGGACCCGCCTGTGGAACGTCGCCCCACTGATTCCCGAGAAGCACCGCTTCTCGCGGATCTTCGAGGGACAACCCGAGCTGATCGACCACATCCTCGTCAGCCATCGGCTGCTCGACCACCTCGAGTCCGCCACAGCGGTCACCGATGCGCTGACCGGAATCACCGCAGACCCCCGCCTGCGGCGGGCCACAGTGAACTCCGATCACGCGCCGGTCGTCGTGCGTCTCCTCTGACAGGCCCGCTCACTCGATGCGGAAGCTCGCGTACGCCTTGTCGCAGATGCGCGAGTTTCGTTCGACGATCTGCTGCAGGCAGTGCGTCTGCTCGATGATCCCCATACCGACCTCGGAGAAGGTGTCCTCGTGGTAGACGTGGCGCGCCAGCAGCGGGTTCGTGAACGCCTGTGTGAACGCGTCGTGGGCGACCATCGTGGTCAGCAGCTCCCCCATCATGCGGTGCCGGGGATAGTCCTCGGCGAAGATCCCCACGTACCACTCGACCGCGTCGACATCGCCGTAGAGCCGCGCGAGCTTCTGCTGCACCTCGACGTCCCCGGTGAGTTCGGCGAAGCTCGTCAGTCGTCCGAGTCCGAACGCCTCCCGGTAGTCGTTGAACGAACGCAGCCGCGCCTGACGCATCAGCCCGACGGTCCTCTCCTCCACCGACTCACGGTCGGGGCACATCG
This sequence comes from Rhodococcus sp. Q1, assembly GCF_004153645.1. Classification (NCBI taxonomy): domain Bacteria; kingdom Bacillati; phylum Actinomycetota; class Actinomycetes; order Mycobacteriales; family Nocardiaceae; genus Rhodococcus; species Rhodococcus sp. Q1. The sequence continues at coordinate 134,972 of NZ_SDMJ01000008.1, forward strand.
GATGACGGTCGACCAGGAAGGCCGGGGTGTTCCCGAGGCCGATCCTCGACGCCTTCTGCCGCGAGCACTGGTCGATGATCGACTCGATGCCCCGGTCGATCACCAAGGGATTGTTGTCGACGAAGTTGTACGTACTCAGCCGCTTCGAATCGAACACCACCGAATCCGGAATCAGCGAATGCCACCGGTACAGGAGGTTGAATTCGATTGCACACCAGTTCGTTCTGTTCCACGGCGCTTTGTCCGCCATGAACGGGACGAACTCGATCGGGAAGTCGAACGGTCCGATGTGTTTGATGTACTCCTCGATGACGATCTTCAACAGGATGACGATCATGATGTTGCGGGTGGTCTCGAACAACCGGTCGTCGTCCCACTCCGGGTACGCGCCTTCGAGAATGCCGGCGATCCGGTTATGTTCGCGGAGGAACAGCACGTTCAGCACGGTGTTGCCGATCGTGCTGTTGCCGTGCTCGAGTCCGACCGCGAACACCGACCCCTTCCGCTCGTCCGGGCACAGTCGGAGAACCGTCTCCAGCAGGTACTTCCGGTTGTGCAGCTTCGCGAACTTCGGAATGAACTGCAGCTCCTCCCCCGGTGTGCGCTCGGCGAACAGGAAGGGCGGATATTCCTCCTCGTCGATGACCTGACTGTCGAGGCGACCCCCGTAGCCTGCCCGCAGCATCGCAGTCTTGTCCTGATTCACCCCGTAGATCTGACACAGGTCGATCTCGTGGTTCGAGTCGTTCTTCCGCGGGTCCTTCCTGTTCGTGCGCAGGAAGCTGTCGGTGAACCACTGCGCGAAGAACGCGAACCACACACTCGTGTCGGTCGAGGGAATCTCACGGGTGCGCCGGAACAGCGCTACCACGTCCCCGACCGCCGGCAAGTCCTCCGGCGGTGTGGTGGACGGAGGGAGGTGACGACCGCTGTAGGTGCGGTCGGTCAGACTCGTCCACGTCGTGTAGTCGGCAGCCAGCGTCAGCGGGCGCGGACGCGGCGGCACAGCGTTGGCATACTTCTCGATCGCCAGTCTGCTGGCCTGCCGTCGAGCGACCGGGATCCGCCCGACCACCTCGGCCCCGATCCACGGAAGGCGACCGGAGAGCAGGGGCGACAACTTCATCGTGGCGTGGTGCCGACGTGGACGGCGAGTCGGTAACAGCAAAGGTGTGAACATCGAGGTTTCCGTCGTCGATATCGATGCCGGTGGAGACCGGCTAGATGCGAACCACCGAGGCGAGCCGGTACGACGCCGACAGCCGCCGGGGGTTGTTGTCCATGGTCAGCGGAGGTGAGTACCGGGAGTTCATGGTCACCCGGAAGACCACCGAGTCGGCCACGCGCGCATCGTCCCCCACCGTCCGGCGATGTGGGAAGCCCCACAGGGGATTCCACGACTCGTTGACCGGTCCGAGCGCCGCGGTGCAATCCAGCAGGAGTGCGGGATAGGTCGCCGCGACGGCCGGGTCGATCTCGACGCCGTGCCTTTCGGCGTTCGACAACATCCAGGCGAGGCTGATGTCGGCGAGCGAGGTCGTCGGGAAGCCACCGCCGACGTCGCAATGCACTCCCGCGAACCACACCTGTTCGATGGTCTGTCCGTCCGCCGCTGGGCCTTCCCAGAGGGTCGGTGGGAACTGGCGGCGCCGCTCGTCGAGCGACAGCGCGTGGTAGCCGGCCTTGACGTCCCGATGGAGCCGGGTATCCAGGAAGCCGTAGTCCTTCTGGTCGAGCCGACCGAAGAGCGCACCCGGGATTCCGAGTGTTCCGACCGTGTCCCACACGCCGATCATCTCGATGTGCCCGTCGACCATACGGATTCCGTCACGAGGACCGGCCCACTTCGAGTCGTCGCCTGTCCGGTTGCGGTAGGCGTGGAAGGCCTGGTCGACGAGGCGATCGGTGGGACGACGGGACGGCAGCCCGCAGTAGGCGATCATGCCGCCGAGGCTCCGCGCGGTGTACGCGCCGCGGCTGAAGCCGACGAGGAAGAGACGGTCACCTTCTTCGAAGACGTCGGCGATACGTCCGTAGCCTTCCCGTACGTTCTCGATCAGACCGTGCCCGAAGGCGCCACCGCGCAAGCGGGACAGCGGGTTCCCTTCCGTACCCACTCCGGGGTCGTAGATCCTGTCCTGAGTGGTGGTCGTCGCCAGCGCTTCGTGGAAGCGGTACACATTCGTGCGCGTACGCTCTCCCGAGTTCCAGGTTCCGTCAGCGCAGTAGATGATGTTCTTCGGCATGTCGATTCGTCCTTGCCGCATCGGTTCGAAACTGGTGCAACGATCGTCACGCGGCAGGGTGCGGCAGGCACGAGTAGTGCGCTACCCGATTGTGGTCACGCGGCGTCTCAGAACGGGGCGACCTCCGGGCACGTCCACTCCGCATCCCAATTCGCCGCGTCGGTTTCATCGATCCCTTCGAGCCGCGTCATGCTGATGCGCGAGTACTCGTCGACGGGGAGAACCAGGACATATCCGTACTGGGTCGTCCACCGCGCAGGAAGCAGCACCCAATAGTTCTGTCCGACCAACAGCGTTCTCAAACACTGGTACCGATAGCCGAATCGTTCGTCCGAGCTCGGATCGAGAACGGTCTCGTGGATGAGGTTCGCAGGCGCGTACAGGCGGTCGGCGGTGTCGAGGACGACGACGGTCTCCTTGTCCCACAAGTCGGCCGCGACGTTCTGAGCTTGCCCGCGGCCGTACTCGGTGGCGAAGATGTTGGTGCACCAGAACAGCGCCAATACGAGCGCGACACCCGCGAACAACCAGGTCGAGCGCTCCGCCGCCGACACCGTCGCGACGCCGTCCGTCCCCAACGCCGACCGGATGCCGACTCCGACGATGACCAGTACCGCTCCCACCGCCAGGAAGATCGGAACGAGGGTCGCGCTGCGCACCGGGGAGAACCGCGGCACCATCACAGCCGACACCGACAGGGCTACGAGCAGGACTCCCACGCCGATCGCGCTCCATCCGGCGCGCCGAACGACTCGACGTTGCCGGCCTCGCCGAACCAACCGCAGACCGTAGGTGCGGATCCAGAACGCCATACACGCCACCGCGAGGAACGAGACGAGCGCGGGATACAGGACGCTGACGCTGCGCAACACGTAGTCGGCCGTCGTGAAACCGAAAGCGCCCGTGTCGACACCGAAGTACGCGAAATATGCTCGGGCGGAGACGAAACCGAAGTAGTAACAAAGACCCGTCAGCAGGGTTGTCGGAGCGACGATGCCGGCGAGCAGGCCGACCCACATGTGCGTCGGATATCCCGTTGTCCGGCTTATTTCGTCACTCATGAGGGGTCGGCGCATGCCCGGGAGATGGTTCTTCGACACCCCGCACACCCGGCTGGGGACTCGACGTCATTTCTACCTCTGTCGGCGCTATCGAGGGCGACTCGAATGTTGGGCCGAGAAAAGGGTCTGCCGACGCAGGCTCGGAGCCAACCGAGCGTTCCGGAACTACGTATGGTGTAGCCCCAATTGGCGACGTCGCCTCAAACCAACCGGTGGCCTCGACCGTCGTGGATACGGACGCCGATAAGGTCGGGACCGGACCCCGGGTTACCGACGATGCGGGTATACGAGATTCCTCCGTGGTGCGATCGCACCCGGCAGTACCCGCGGCACACAACACCAACGCCACGGAAGCAAGCGTCGTGCGGAACCGTGACGTTGTTCTGAAGCCTTCGAGCGTGCGCATCTCGCAACCTCTGTTGGGAGCTCCTGCAATTCTTCGATCCGCGTTGACCGTAGAACCGACGGATACGTCCCGACACGAGTACTCCACTACTCGTTCGCCACACGAGGCACGACCCCGTGCACGGTTCGCAGTGACGGAGGCAATGACCCCATCCCGCAGTGCCGAATGCACTGTCCCACCACGAATCGAGTAGCCGCCTACTCTCCCCGGAGTGCTTGCGCGCTCGTAGCTTTCTTCTCACAGACCGCGGACGGATCCGCGTTCCTCCAGATCGGAGTCCCGAGAATGAGTACGCAACCCGGACAGTGGCGGCTGTTGGACGAAGCCGAGGCTGCCGCACTCTCCCTGGCCGACGAATCGATGCCGGTGACGCCGACCGTCGACAAACCCGATACCGACTCCCCGGCCTACACGGCAACCGCGTCGGAGCATTTTCCCGGTTCGAACGATGCTACCGATGACAACGGGGACGCCGATCTGCCGGCCGACCCACCGCTCACGACACAGGAATAGATCATGGGACTCTTCTTCCGCAATCGGACGGGCGAATCCGTCTGGGTTGCATATGCATACAGTTCACCGGGATGCCCGGACGGCGGCGACTGGGCGAAGAAGGGCTGGTGGCGGCTCACACCGGGTGCCACGGCCAAGGTCCGGTCGGGATTTGTCGGTGGTAGCAAGTTCTTCTTCTACGCGCACGGAGAAGGCGGCAGCCCCGAATGGAGCGGGCCGTTCGTCACCAACCTGCCGCAGCAGGCATTCGACTGGTGCTGGAACACCGCCAGCTCGTCGGGAACCGACCGCGGTCTCCAAAAGCTGATCGTTCCCACCACGAGCCTGGACCACACGGTCGTCTTCAGCTGATCGGCTTCCGATTCATCCACCCGACGGCGCCGCGTCATCGTCGCGTCGTATCCACAAGGATCGAACATGGCTACCAAGAATGGCAGGACCAGCCGCACACCCCGCCCCGAGAAGGACGAGCTCGCCGTCGCTCTGCGGAAGTTCATCCGCACCAAGGGCGCCGACTATCTCGACGATCCGAATGTCTCGTCTGTCGGCGTCGGTTACAAGCACGTGGACGGCAAACCCACGGACGAGCTCGCCGTGCAGTTCACGGTGAACGAGAAGGTATCGGAGCCCGAGGCTCTCGAAGCGTTGGGCACCTCCCCGCTTCCCGAGAGCATCACGGTGAACGGTGTCGAGGTTCCGACCGATGTGATCGAACGATCGTACGAACCCGCATTCCGCCGCGTCCCGGAGGCAGCGACGCCGCCCCGGAAGACGCGGCTGGATCCGATCGTCCCGGGTGTGAGCGTCGGGCACACGAGTGTCAGTGCCGGGACGATCGGATGCATCGTCTACGACGTCGACAACCACACCCCGTACATGCTCAGCAACTGGCACGTGCTGCACAACGCGGCGGGTCGGGTGGGTGACACGATCGTCCAGCCCGGTCCGCACGACGACAATCGCATCGACGACAACCGGGTAGGACGACTCGTGCGGTCGCATCTCGGGCCGGCCGGGGACTGTGCCGTGGCGACGATCGAGGACCGGCAGTTCGATCCGGAGATCTGCGGGCTCGGCGTCGTTCCGGACGCCATAGGAGAACCCGAGCTCGGCGACACGGTGATCAAGAGTGGTCGCACCACCGGCATCACCCACGGTCTGGTGCGTCGTGTCGATGTGATCGCCAAGATCACGTATCGAGGGGTCGGCACGAAGTCCATCGGTGGGTTCGAGATCGGACCTGACCCGAAGCACCCCGCAGCCGACGGTGAGATCAGCAGCGGCGGCGACTCGGGATCGGCATGGATGTTCCGGTCCGGAACCGGCGCAGCGACCACAGTCTTGGCCGGACTGCATTTCGCCGGCGAGGCCAACGGCAGCTCCGACGAGCACGCGCTGGCGTGCCTGCCGCAGTCCGTCTTCGAGAAGCTGGGCGTGACCTTCACCCCGCCCGTGTCGGAAGAGGCGGTCGCGGCCGTCGGCTACGACCCGAACTTCCTGCCGACGCCCGTCCCGCTTCCCGACGTGACGGCCGAGGTGAAGCCCGACATCGCGAAGGCGAACGACGACTCCGAGGTGCTGCACTACACGCACTTCTCGCTGACGATGCGCAAGTCACGTCGGTTCGCGGCCTGGGTGGCGTGGAACATCGACGGCGGTTCGATGAAGAAGCTCAGCCGAAAGAACATCGACTTCGTCAAGGATCCACGTCTGGCGGCGGACACCCAGGTCGGCAACGAGCTGTACCGAGCGAACCGACTCGATCGCGGGCACCTCGCACGACGCGCCGACCTGTTGTGGGGCAGCACGAGCGAAGCAACGAAGGCGAACACCGATTCGTTCTTCTACACCAACATCACCCCGCAGATGGACGACTTCAACCAGAGCGCCCGCGACGGCGTCTGGGGCAAGCTCGAGGACGCGGTCTTCGCAGATGTGGAGGTCGACGACCTGAAGGTGTCGGCGTTCGGCGGCCCGGTGTTCGCGGACGACGACCGCGAGTTCAGGAGGGTGCAGATCCCCCGCGAGTTCTGGAAGGTGCTCGTGTTCATGAAGAACGGCGAGCTCGAGGCCCGAGGCTTCCTGCTGAGCCAGAACCTCGACCAGCTCGAGGTGCTCGACCTCGACGAGTTCCGGGTCTTCCAGGTTCCGCTGGCCGAGATCGAACAACGCGCCCGGCTGCGGTTCCCGCAGGCGTTGCGAGATGCGGATCTGCAGGTCGCGGCGGAGGCGATCGCCGAGCCACTGGATTCGGTGGCCGCCATCCACTGGTGACGGCTCAACCGATGCGAGGACGCGTGAGGCGTGTCCGCGGAGTCGTAACGATTCCGACCGATGCACCCACCACGACGGCGCGGGTCGTAGTGGAGGTCAGGGACGTGTCGTACGCGGACGGGACTGCGCCTGTGCTGGCGAGTGTCGAGATGGAAGACATTCCAGTGCGGCCCGGGGGGCGTATCCCCTTCGTACTCGACGCATCGGAAGTGTCTGCTGCTACGGCACTGTCGCTGCGTTGCCACGTCGACCTCGTCGGTGACGGTGTGGTCGCGGTCGGCGATCTGCTGTCGACTCGGTCGATACCGGTGCCGGTGACCGGTGACGCCGGTCCGCTCACGGTGCCGGTCGACGTGGTCACCTGACGACTCTGCGATCACAACCTCTACGGGAGAAGGTCATCGAATCCCGTACCGAACGAATCGATTCCCGACCGGGACGGTTCACACCCCACGGAAGGAACACATCCCATGTCCATCGACGAAGCACCACTCACCCCCGCCGAGAACTACGGCGACACCGGCGAATATCGGTCGGGACCGGTCGCCGGCACGACCCTCGTCCACACCGCCGACGGTGATCGGGAAGTCCGGTACGCCGACGTGGACGGCCTGGCCGTGTTCGAAGGCGACATCGTGCTGGGTACGGTCGAGGAGGTCGCAGCACAGGCCGGTCCCGAAGGCATCGGCGTCACGGGAGCTCACCTGCGCTGGCCGAACGCGACCGTCCCGTTCGAGGTCGACCCCTCATTCCCCAACGCCCAGCGCATCACGGATGCGGTAGCGCACTGGAATGTCAACACCCGAATACGGTTCATCGCGCGTGCGGGCCACGCGAACTTCGTTCGGTTCCGCCCGAGCACAGCGAGCCGGTCACCGGTCGGTATGCGCGGTGGTCGTCAGGACATCGAGATCGCTGCCAATGCCCCTGTCGGCACCGTCGTCCACGAAATGGCCCACGCGTTGGGACTGTGGCACGAGCAGAGCCGCGAGGACCGCAACAATCTCGTCGAGATCCGTTTCGCGAACATCGATCCCGCCAGTGCGCACAATTTCGACCAGCACATCACTGACGGCGACGACATCGGTGCCTACGACTTCGGTTCCGTCATGCACTACTCGGCGACGGCCTTCAGCACCAACGGGCAACCCACCATCGTGCCGAGAGTCCCGCTGCCGCCCGGTGTGGTGATGGGGCAACGGAACGGCCTGTCGCGCGGCGACATCACCGCAGTGCACACGCTGTACCCGGATTGGTCGGGCATCGGTGACCGATGGCGCAACATCGGAGGCGTCTTCCCACCGGGAGCACCGCTGTCCGTCACGTCACGTGGCGCCGGCAACCTCGACGCGTTCATCACAGGCAACGACGGTCGCGTCTACACGTCGTGGTGGTACCAGGGCAACGACTGGTCGGGTGTCGGTGATCGATGGCGGAACATCGGCGGCGTCTTCCCCAAGGGTGCTCCCGTCACCGCGATCGCGAAGTCGTCGAACAGCATCGACCTGTTCATCACCGGCAACGACGGACGCGTCTACACGTCCTGGTGGTACTACGGCAGCGACTGGTCGGGCCTGGGCGACCGCTGGCGCTCCATCGGCGGGTTCTTCCCTCCCGGCGCACCCATCTCGGTCACTTCACGGAGCCCTGGGAATCTCGATCTGTTCGTCACCGGAAACGACGGACGCGTGTACACCTCCTGGTGGTACCAGGGCGGCGACTGGTCCGGCATCAACAACAACTGGCGCAATATCGGCGGCGTGTTCCCGAAGGGCGCACCGGTCACCGCAATCACCAAGTCGTCGAACAGCATCGACCTGTTCATCACCGGCAACGACGGACGCGTCTACACCTCCTGGTGGTACCAGGGCGGCGACTGGTCCGGCATCGGCGACCGCTGGCGTTCGATCGGTGGTTTCTTCCCTCCAGGTGCCCCGGTCGCGGTCACGTCGCGCAGCGCCGGCAACCTCGACGCGTTCATCACGGGCAACGACGGACGCGTCTACACCTCCTGGTGGTACCAAGGCGGCGACTGGTCGGGCCTCAACAACACGTGGCGGAACATCGGCGGTGTCTTCCCGAGGGGTGCGCCGGTGAGTGCGGTTGCCAAGTCCCGCGACAGCATAGACCTGTTCATCTGCGGAAACGACGGACGTGTCTACACGTCGTGGTGGTACCAGGGTGGTGATTGGTCGGGCATCGGCGACTGCTGGCGAAACATCGGTGGGGTGTTCCCAGCCGGCCGTAAGGTAACCGCACTCGCACGTGGTCCTAAGAATCTCGACGCAGTCATCTGCGGCAACGATGGTCGCGTGTACACGTCGTGGTGGAAGGGGTCGTAATCCAGAAGGCCCGGGGACCTGTCTCCGGACCGCCTGCGCCCGTACACCTCTCGCGCGCTGAACCGAGACTCGCCCCGCGTGTAGCGCGAGCGAACCTCGGTTCAGCGCGCGAGGAAACCCACTGCGCTTCCCTATCGTCTACGTATCGAATTCGGGTTCGATCATTGCCGGCAGATCGTCGTCCCTATCTCCATTCGGATCCGCCCCACAATCAGTGGCCAAATGTCACGATGCTGCTCGTCCCATGCTTGAGCCGAGCAATAGATGGCTCTCACGTGCAGGACATCTTCGATGAACGATTCGGATTGACAGAAGAACCGCATCGACCGAGCGCTCTCACCGCACGACCTCCGGTTCAGAATTCGTAGCGCGAAAGCCTCACGGCTCGAGCGACGGATATTGTGCCGGGATGAGCTACGCGGCACTTGACCCCCTCGACGTCGCCGGCCGCGTCGTGCAACTCCTCGAAGCCGGTCGCCGCAATTCCACGTACAAACTCGCGACTGTCTTGGCACTCGTCGACATCTGCGTCGAGAACACCGCTGCTCCCGACGGGAGTCTCACCGTTCCGATCGACGAGATCGCGCACCGGATCATCGGCTATTACTGGAATCAGGTTCGGTCGTTCCACCGCCATGGACGACTCGTTCAGGTCCGGCGCGGACGTTCGATCCCGGATCGCATCGCAGAGGTCAGAGACATCCTGATATCCGATGGGTTTCGCACCGCGGAGGCAGCTCAGGAGTCCGCCCATCCGGTCTATCGACGACTCGTTCGCTCCGTGCGGCTGACGATCGCACAACAACCGCTCACGCATCTTCAGACCGTCCCCCACAGCGGTACCCGCGACGAGTTCTTGTACGACGCGACGGGATTTCACAAGAAGATGACCGTGAGTGACGTCGACCGGATCGCCGTCATCGTGCTGCGTCCAGGTGTGCCCGAGGGGCTGCGCCGCACATCCGTGCTACTCAGAACCTTCGTCCGCTCCGTATGGGCGCACGATGTCATCGACCTCAACCGCGCCGAACTCGATGCCGAGGACATCGTCAGCTTTCTCTTCGGCACCGACCGCACCGCGCTGCGTGCTCTCGTCGACCCGCTCCGTGACCTGCAGTCGGGTCGCTGCTTCTACTGCGACGGTCGTCTGCAATCCGAAGTCCACATCGATCACGTGGTGCCGTGGTCGATGATCCCCATCGACGGTGTTGCCAACCTGGTGGCAACCGACGCGCGATGCAACCTCGACAAGTCGGCGAGCATCCCGGTGCAGGACCATGTGACGCGAGCCCTGGAACGGAAATTCTTGGCCGACGTTTCCAGCCTCACCCGGATCCCGGTTCTGCACAAGCGGACGGCGTCGGCCGCTCACGGCGTCTATGCGGCCTTGCCTTCCGGCTCGGTGCTGTGGAGATCGTCCGGTACGTACCAGCCGCACTCGCCCTGAACGAGTTGCGGCAACCCTCACCGATATAGTTCTGTCTGCGGCCCGACGGACTTCCGCTGCGACGAGCAGCCACGGACATGCCCCCACCCGCCCGAGTGGATTCGTGCTGCCTTGGGGGCCTGACTGTGACGCTGCTTCGTACCACCGCCCGCCGGATCGTCGACCTCGATCGTCCCGAATCGCTTGCGGAGCAGTTGTTGGAACAGATGTTGTTTCGCACGGGACGACGCGCCGGAGAATCCGAGCAGAAGTCTTGGGCACGGAGCCTGCCCGTTCTCGCTCGCGACCTCGTCGACGCCGGGTTGGACGACGTCGAGATGCTGCTCGAATATCACCTTCCTCTGACGTCCCAGCGTGCCGACGTCGTCCTGGCGGGGACGCATCCGCAGACCGGTGCGGCTTCGTATGTGGTCGTCGAGTTGAAGCAATGGTCGGCTGCGCGGCGGTACGAGGACAACCCCGAACTTGTCGAGGTAGCCGGGATGCCGGGAGGACCGAAGCTGCACCCGGCCGCGCAGGTGAAGGGGTACTGCGACTATCTCGTGGACTTCGCCCGTACGGTGTCCGATCAACCCGACGCTCTTGCCGGTATCGCTTACCTTCACAACGCCACCGACCAGAGTGCCGTCGCCGATTTGCGTTCCTATCCGATGAGCGTCACTGGGCGCATGTTCACCGCTGCCGAGCGCGGAGACATGATCGCGTTCCTTCGGAGCCGTCTCGCCCCTGCGCCTGGCTATTCCGCCGGCGACGCTTTGATGAAGTCGGCGATCGCCCCCTCCCGGCAACTCCTCGAGGTTGCCGCCGCAGAAGTACGCGACCGCCCCCAGTTCCATCTGCTCGGAAACCAACAGCTCGCCGTCGACCTCGTACTCCACGAGGTCGAACAGTCACGTGCCGCAGATCGCAAGCGCGTCATCATCGTCACCGGTGGTCCCGGCAGCGGCAAGAGCGTGGTGGCGTTGTCACTGCTCGGCGAGCTCGCGCGGCGCGGACGAACCGTCCTACACGCGACCGGGTCTCGATCGTTCACACAAACCCTCCGGAAGGTTGCGGGACACCGTGCGCCGCGCGTGCAGAAGATGTTCAAGTACTTCAACCAGTTCATGACAGCAGATCGCAATGGGTTGGATGTCCTCATCCTCGACGAGGCCCACCGCATTCGCGAAACTTCCGTAGACCGCTACACCCGAGCCGAACTCCGCACAGACCGACCGCAGGTCGACGAACTCATCGCGGCCGCGCGCGTCCCTGTCTTCCTTCTCGACGACCACCAGGTGGTACGCCCCGGAGAGATGGGGTCTTTCGCCCAGATCAAACGTTATGCAGCCTCACTCGGGCTCGAGACGCAGCACATCCACCTGGGAGAACAGTTCCGCTGCGGGGGTAGCGAAGAGTATCTGCTGTGGGTGAAGCGGCTGCTCGATCTGGAGGACGGAGGGCCGTTCGAGTGGAAGGGCGATCCGCACTTCACCGTTCGTCTTGCGGACAGCCCCGAGGAGATGGAACTTTTCCTCTCCCAGCAGCGGGAGCGCGGATACTCGGCGCGGATGACGGCAGGCTACTGCTGGCCGTGGAGTAATGCGGACAAGGCCGGAAATCTGGTTCCCGACGTTCGGATCGGCAGCTGGGCGCGTCCGTGGAACAGCAAGAGCGACCGCCGGGTCGGCGACGCTCCCCCAGCTGCGTTGTGGGCTACCGAGGACGGCGGCTTCGGCCAGGTCGGTTGCGTCTACACCGCCCAGGGTTTCGAATACGACTGGAACGGAGTCATCCTCGGACCTGATCTGGTCTGGCGTAACGGACGATTCACCACGGCCCGAGAGGCCAACCGCGATCCCGACTTCAAGAACCGCACGCGAATTTCCGACGTGCGCTTCGACCGGTTGGTCCGCAACGTCTACAAGGTGCTGCTCACCCGTGGAATGATCGGCACCGTCATCTACTCGACCGACGCCGAAACGCGCGACGCGCTCCGCGCACTGATCGCCGACTGACACCTCACGACGAGTATCGAACACCGAGCACGGCCCGACGGGCTTCCGCAGCAGGACATGCCCCCACCCGATGCGAACCTGAGAAGGCGCATGGGCAATGACCAGCTGGATCGTCAAGATCAACGAGAAGACGCCACAACACTGGGATTACGCGCGGGACGATGGCTTCTGGGATGTGCGTAGCCCGTCGTACTTCAAGAAGATTGTGCCCGGTGACGACATCTACTTCTGGATAACGGGTCAGGGCAACGGGTTCGTCGCGTATGCACGAGCAACTTCCGGCCTCTACGAAATCACTCCCGGCGCGCCGCCCGCACACTGGAGCGACGTTCGGACCGGCGGTTACACCCACCGATTCGAGTTCGACACAATCAGTAAGGACGTAGCTTCATCGCCCACCTGGGCTCAGCTACAGAAGTTGCTCGGGAGGAATCTCGCGGCGCAGGCCGGGGCAAATCAAGTGTCCGACCCGTCTGCCGAGAGTCGCTTGCGCTCTCTGTTCGGCGCGAAAGCCGATCTTGCTTTCGCCCACTTCCCCGTCGTCGATATAGAGCTGCCCGCCAGCCTTCCCACCTACGAGAAGGGCGACGACGTCCGTAAACGCGCTCAACGAGCCATTGCTGTGCGATATGGTCAGCCCAAGTTCCGTCGCGCATTGCTTGCAGCCTATGAACGTCGTTGTGCAGTCACGGGATGCGACGTCGAGGCGGTCCTGGAAGCAGCCCATATCGACCGCTACTTCGGAGAGCACAGCAACCATGTGACCAATGGTCTGCTCCTCCGCGCCGACCTCCACACCTTGTTCGACCTGCAACTGTGGACAGTGCGCAGCGACCTCACAGTCGCAGTGGCTCCCCAGCTCGAGAGCAGCGAGTATGCAGCCTTCGCGGGCAAGCGGATTCGAGTACCGAAAAGCTCCGCTCATCACCCTGACGCTGCGGCGCTCGCTCGGCATCGAGACGCGTGCGACTGGGTCCGATCGGCTTCATAACTCTGGCAGAAGAGCATTATGGCGATCGCCGCAGAGATGTCGTGGCCCGCGTGGCCATGTAAACCGTTGCGCTGAAGCGACTTAGAAGGTTCTCCTTGCGCGCACGACCGAAGGAGTGCCAAGATTTCAAGATCGTCACCGATCCGCGTGGCGTCACAAGTGAAGAAGGCCCGCCAGGAGCGGCAACTCCCGACGGGCCGGATGTCCGACTAATTGGGAGTCGAACGTGGGCCAGAATACCCTGGCTGGCGGCGTGCGTCGTGGACCGCGCCTTGCCAGCAACTTCACCATCCTCAGCAACGCCGTCATCAACGACGAGCGTCTGTCCTTCCGAGCACGAGGCGTGCTCATCTGGTTGCTGTCCAAGCCGGACGACTGGCGTACCCGGTCCGACTCGATCGCCGGCCAGTCGCCGAAGGAAGGACGCGACGCCATCCGCTCCGCTCTCCGAGAGCTTGCCGAACTCGGTTACCTGATCCGCGAGAAGATCCAGAGCGAGCGCGGTCAATGGATCACCATTCAGACGATCTACGAGGAACCGCATGTCCAGCCGGGGCCTGAGAATCCGACCCGCGGCAACGCGGACGTCGGAGAGCCATGCGGTCTTTTAAGTACTGATTCACAAAGGACGGAAACCAACCGCACGTCGCGGCTCTCGAACGCATCGCACAGTCCCGAGATCGCACGATTAGCGGCGGCATGTAAAGAATCCGGACTGACAGCGACATTCGCGTACCTCAGGCCGGATGCCGCAGCCGCGATCGACGCGCTGATCGCGACGCACGGCGTCCCGACGCTGGTGACAGCAGCGAAGGCAGCGCACCGCCCCAGCGATCCGATGCGATATGCGCACGCGTGGCTGCCGATGTGGCAGGGACTGTCCGTTCCTCGGATTCGACCGGCGAAGTGCGGGGAATGTGACGAGTACGGGTGGCTACCGGACGATGAGCATGGCAGAGCGGTGAGGTGCCCTTGCCGAACCGCTCAGGCAGCGTGACGGACAGCGACCGTACCCCGGTCGTGTCCACTCACTGTTCGACCAGTTCCCCGGAGCGACCAACGCCCGCCTTGGCATCGTCTAGTCCTCGATCAGCCTGGCAGTCGCCGGCGCGCAGAAGCTGTCGGACCGACCGGACCGACCGGCGGTTCCGAGAAGCGCGTCTTGGCACCATGCTGCTCGAGCCAGAAACGGTCCCCAATGTTTGCCACGGTCGACACCCAACTCGCAGCCTGCTTCAGGCCCCTGATCCGGATCCATTTCTGAGTAGCGGGGGGCAACGCGGTGACGATATCACCGGCTTGCTGCATGGCCATGCCGGCATACCGCGATATCGCACCTCCCCGTTGACCGACGAATACGTGGGGGTAGACCTCACACACCAGTTGACGACCTGAACGGAGATAATGGGAAGCCCGTACCTCGAACTCCACCGCTCGCGTATTCCGCGATCTCGAAAGACCACCGCCGTTGAGGAGAGTATCCGTCACCGACCCAACCGTCAGAGGCCAGCGGCAGCGACGACGCTGGTCGATCCGCTCTTCGGCCTGTCGATCACCGCGGAGCGTTTCGATCCAGTTGACTGCGACCTCAACAATGTCGTCCTCCACGACGAAGGTCCCTACTTCCTCCGCTGGATCGATCGTTGTGACGTCGTCCGGTGTGTCCGCCCACATCCCCGCCGCCCCGTCTCCCGTTCAGAAGATGCGTCCGATCTAATCGATGGAGACGCGGGGATGAACTTCGCATGTCTTCACCCCTGTGGACGTCACCAACTGGGTGGTGCGCACTCCGACCGACGACACCTTTTTGAATCCCGTGGTTACCCAAAGCGGATTCCGCAGTAACGGCCTCACCCTGGCTGCCGACGGAGTGGCCCCGACCCACGAGGCCGCCGATCAGGGTTGTGATGGCAGAGAGACGCCGTGCTGCGGCGGGGCCTTCTGCAACCGGCAGCGAGTCGCAGCATGTCTGCCTTCCCGATCTGGTTAGTTAGAGCACGTCTCATTTGGTGAGTTTCTTGAAGCAGGTCAGCGCAGCGGCGAGTTGGAGAAAGGAAGCAAAGTTCTCA
>NZ_SDMJ01000009.1:0-137717 GCF_004153645.1 Rhodococcus sp. Q1
TGAGAACTTTGCTTCCTTTCTCCAACTCGCCGCTGCGCTGACCTGCTTCAAGAAACTCACCAAATGAGACGTGCTCTTAAGCTGACGACGCGGAAACCGGGATCTGCGCCGCCGTGACGTACCACCTGCGGTGGATCGGTGCGCATCTCGGGCAGGCCCGGTTGCTCTACACACTCCACGATCCCGACGTCACCGCATTGGCCGCACCCCGCATCCCCGCACTCAGGAGATGGCACGTTCCTGCCTGATCGGCGAGACGACCCCCGAACGCCGCCTGCGCTACTTACTGTCGAGTGCGGCCTGGAACGCGCTGCGCATGCCCGGCTGACCCTCTGAGGTATCCCGGCTTCGCCGACCGTTCCGATCAACGACTCCCGCGGCACCGAGACGACTTTTCGTTCGGTTCAGGCGGTCGCTGCGTCCGGGCCTCGCATCGGAGGACCTCGGCGCAGTGAGATGCAGCTATGCCCGCCCGCAACGAATCCCGGCCACTCCGTTACCGGCGCGCACGGCGACCGGACGCGGCACGCGGTCTCGATAGTTCCCAGGTCGGCACCACACGGTCAAGCGTGACCGAGCGATCAGGAACGTACATGGTCACGCAATCGTTGCGACGTTTTGCATCTTGAGGGCGACGCCGGGTTCACCTCGACTCGCCGAAACGAACACGAGTTCGGCTCGGTTCACGCCTGACTCAGAGTCCTGCAGATTCGGCCGGCTCTTGCATCGAGTTCGGCGAGTTGTGCTTCCAGTGCTCGGTGGGTTTCGACTCCGCGGGTGCTGAGGTGAACTTCGACCCGGCGCCGATCTTCGGCGCTCACCTCACGGTAGACCAGTGTCCGGGAGACCAGCCTGTCGACGGACCGGGTGAGGGTGGCTCCTGATATGGCGGTATGCGACGACAACTCGGCCATCGATGCGCTTCCGTGGCGTGCGAGCGCATCGAGCACGAGCACATCATCGCAGGTCAAATCGAATTCGGAGCCGATCGACGTGAGCGAGGACACAATGGCTTTGGTAGCCTGCAGTAGCGCAACGACCGCTGAAGGAGAGTCGATGGTAGCGATATCGCCGGAAATCGCCGTTACTCGGGTCGCCAGCCGATCGGAGTTTCGGGGAGCCACGTGAGTCTCCTGCCTTTTCAGCCCTTCGATCTGTACGAGTGGCGGGACGATGAACCGATGCACCTCCGCCGACATTACCCGAGAGGATCCGATGTTGGCATCCGCGCCACACCGCCGGTCGGAGGTCTACCGGGTCGGCATGGTGATCCCGCTGCAAGGCCCAGGCGGTATCTTCGGACCTTCGTGCATGGCCGTCAGCGAATTGGCTCGACGCGAACTCAATGCGGGAGCCGGGTTCGGCGGCCGTGAAATTCAGCTCGAGTTCATCGATGGCGGTCGCGACCCCCGCGCGGTCACAGCCGAGGTGTCCGACCTGCTCGATGCCGGCGCCCTCGATGCGATCAGCGGATGGCACATCTCCTCGATCCGACGACATCTCGCCCCCGTCGTTCGTGGTCGGGTCCCGTATGTGTACACCTCGCTCTACGAGGGAGGCGAGGCCAGTTCCAACGTCTACTGTTCGGGAGAATCTCCCGAACAACAGATCTATCCGGCGATGCGGTGGCTGCGCGATCACCACGGTGTGCGGTCGTGGTACGTCGTCGGCGCCGACTATATTTGGCCGTTGCGTACGTATCAACTGATCGGACACTTCGCTGCTGCGCTCGGGGTGGACATAGTCGGTTCGTCGTTCGTTCCGATGGGCCGGGCCGATGACCCGCAACTGCCCGTGGTGGCTGCGGAGAGCAGATGCCAGGCGGTGTTGACACTTCTGGTCGGCCAGGACGCCGTGGACTTCCACCGAAATTTCGCTGCCCGCGACCTCCATCACCGCATGCTCCGGTTCAGTCCCCTGATGGAAGAGAACATGCTCCTGGCCGGCGGCGCCGAGACGACCGAGAATCTGTTCGCATCCGCAGCCTATTTCCGCGCCTTGAACACCGAATCCTCTCTGCAGTTCGTCGGCAGTTACGTGAACGCCAACGGTTACGAGGCTCCCGCTCTGAACAACATGGCAGAGTCCTGTTATCAGGGGATCTACGCTCTCAGCCATCTTGCACGCCGAGCCGGAGGATTGGATCCGACCCGCTGTGATGC
The DNA here is from genome assembly GCF_004153645.1 of Rhodococcus sp. Q1. NCBI lineage: Bacteria > Bacillati > Actinomycetota > Actinomycetes > Mycobacteriales > Nocardiaceae > Rhodococcus > Rhodococcus sp. Q1. The sequence goes on from NZ_SDMJ01000009.1 coordinate 2,163, forward strand.
CCGGATCGACGGGTTGGAGTTCGACAGTCCTCGCGGCGTCGTTCGATTCGAGGGGAACCAAGCGCGGCAGCAGATCTATCTCGCGCAGGCGAACGGTTTGGATTTCGAGGTGGTTGCTGCCCTCTGACCAGCGTGTATATGCGGCCGGATCACCGCTGGGACAACGACAACGCGGCCACGGACACCGTGATTGCACCGATCGCCAGTGGTATCCCCAGGGCGGCGAACTGCTGCCAGGGGACGATGTGGCCGGCTCGGCGCAACTGATCTGCCCACAGCAGCGTGGCCAGAGAGGCCCACGGTGTCACGATCGGCCCGGCATTCGAGCCGATGAGCAGAGCGATCAGGGCTGCACCGGACGCGGCCGCGGGCTCGAGAAGCAAGTAGGCCGGAATGTTGTTGATCAGGTTGCTCAGCACCGCTCCTGTTGCGGCCGACACGAACAGCGTGCCGACGGAGTCGCCTTCCAGGTGCGCGAACGCCGCACGAACAAGCTGTTCGACGCCGAGGGAATGAACGACCTGAACCGCAACGGTCAGGCCGATGGCGAGAGCCAGGGCTGTCCACGGGATCAAGCTCGGGCGCAGAGCCGATCGGTCGGTGACCGCGAAGGCTGTCACGAGCACCATGGCCGCCGCCGACGTCGACCACCAGAAGGGGATCGACGTCGCGAGCAGCGGCAGCAGTATCACCATGACGATCCCGGCCAAGGGAAGCAGCGGGTGCGATGAAGCCGGTGTGCCGGGCTCGCGCGACGCTACCGGGGTTCCGGTGGGTGTGCGTAGGCGCCTGCGGAACACCATCCAAACGAATCCCACTGTTACCGCGAGCGATGCGGCTGCGGGCATCGCGGCGACTTTCACGTAGTGACTCGTCTCGTCGAACAGTCCCGTCTCCATCGCCAGCAGATTCGTCAGATTGGACACCGGAAGTAGGAGCGATCCGGTGTTGGCGATCCACACCACGGTCAGTGCCAGGGGTATCGGATCGTTGCCGGCCCGCCCGGCGAGCGCCAATACCAGGGGTGTCACGAGAACGGCGGTGGTGTCGAGGGAAAGAAAGATCGTGGACACCACAGACAGCAGCACCGCCAGAATCCATAGCCCCGGTCCGCTGGCGGCGCGTCCTCTGGCCGCGATTGCGGCGACCCGGTGGAACACCCCCGCCCTGGCAGCAAGGTTGATCACGATCGAAATGGTGGCGAGGAACAGCATGATCGGGCCCAGACGGCCGACCAAGTCGACCATCTGAACCCGCGGCGCAAACAGTGCGTATGCGATCAGCATCCCGATCAGTACGGCCGACAGGGCCACTGATCGCATGGGTCCTCCACTGTAGATTGTCAGGTCGTCGTCACGGACGCGCGGTCGCGGGTGGTCGATCGATAGCGGCGCCGAGCATCGGCGACGTGGAGAACGTAAACGATGACGACGACGATCTGCGTGACAGCGACAGCAAGTACCGGCGTGTCGTCCCACTTCCCGGTAAGCATCAGCGCAGCGGGGATGCTCGCAGTGGACAGCGACTGCATGACTGTGAGCATTCCCGTCGCCTTGCCGGCCCATTCCGCTGCGGGGGTGGTCAGGGCGAGGAAGAAGGCGGCGAACAGCACGGCCCATGCCAGCCACAGCCAGGCGAGACGAGCGTCCCCGAGCTGAACGAAATGCACCATCGACAGGAAGAGGGCGACCGCCCCGGCCCAACCGCAGTACCAACCGAGGCCGGCGCCGGGAGCGTTCGAGAGCGAGTTGATCGCGACCGTAAGGTAGGTGAAGCCGAACAATGCGAACCCTCCGGCCGCCACCGCCGACGCCAGCCCGTCGGGCGGGGCACTGTCCGAGGGTAGGAGCAGCACGAGTGCCGTGCCGACCAGCAAGGCGCCGGTAAGGAGATTGATCGCCACGGCCGATCGCGGAGTGACCCTGTCGAGGAAGACCAACCCGTTGGCCAGGAGCACCGCTCCGACGAACAACAGCGCCACGGGGACCATGTGACATCCCTTCGATGAGGAGAGGAAACACCCCACTCGAACCGGACGGCCGGGCGCCGTGCCGGAAGGCATCGGCAGGCCGGATATCCGGGTCGAGCAGGTGCAGTGGGTCGAGCAGGCTCAGAGGAGCACGGGAGGAGTCCGATCCCCCATCGGTCCGCCGGCTTCGATCGCCTTGCCGACGTTGAGCACAGTGCGCTCGTCGAAGGCCCGACCGATGATCTGGAGGCCGACGGGCAGATCCCCGTTGAAGCCCACCGGAACGGACATCGCGGGCAGGCCGGTCAGGTTGCTCGGGCCGGTGAACCGGATGAACGAGTCGATGAGATCGACCTTCGTTCCGTTGAGGTCGGCCTCGGACGATCCGATGTCCGGAGCCATCACCGGCAGGGTCGGGGCGATCAGGACATCGACTTCGGACAGGGCCGTTCCGAAGTCGTTCTTGAGTCGGCGCCGAACCTGCTGCGCCTGAAGGTAGTCCACCGAGGAGAACAGCTCCCCCAGTTCGAACAGGAAGCGGATGTCGGTCCCGAAGTCGTCGGCCCGGTGCACAAGGTCGTTGTGGTGAATCGCTGATGCTTCGGACAGGCTGGTGGCCAGTTCGGCCCATTCCGAGTAGCGCAGGGTCGGGATCTCGACCGTCCGTACCCGGGCGCCCCGAGACACGAGCTCGTCGATCTGGGCGCGTACGAGTCGTTCGATCTCGTTGTCGACGTCGCGGAAGTAGTAGTCCTCCTCGACGCCGATCACCAATCCGGAGACATCACCGGTGAGATGGGAGGTGTAGTCCCCCACCGGGACATCGACCGCTGTCGGATCCGCACGGTCGAACCCGGCGATCACCTGCAGCATCGCCGCGGCGTCGTCCACGGTCTTGGTCATCGGTCCGATGTGATCCAAAGTCCATGCGAGGGGGAAACATCCGTCCTTGGGGACACGACCGTGCGTCGGCTTGAGGCCGACGATGCCGCAGGCGGCGGAAGGAATCCGGATCGAGCCGGCGGTGTCGGTGCCCAGGGTCGCGTAGGTCATGTGCGCCGCGACGCCCGCTCCCGAGCCGCCGCTGGAGCCCCCCGGCACCTTCGCGGTATTCCAGGGGTTCTGGACGCTGCCGAAGTGCGGACTGTTGTTGTCGATACCCCATGCGTATTCGTGCATGTTGAGTTTGCCGGTCAGCACGGCGCCGGCATTGCGGAGACGGCGCACCACGGACGCGTCCTCGGTGGGCACGAAGTCCTTGTGGATCTTCGATGCCATCGTGGTGACCTCGCCACCTACATACAGATTGTCCTTCAGCGCCAAGGGAATTCCGTGGAAGACCCCGCGGTAATCGCCTCGGCCGATCTCTTCCTCGGCACGTCGGGCATCGTCGAGGGCGTGCTCGCGGAAACTGATGTAGGCGTTGATCTCCGGATTCAGCGCCTTGGCGTGATCGAGTAGCGCCGTGGTGACCTCGACCGGGGACACCTGCTTGCTCTCGATCAGGGGCGCGAGTTCGGTCACCGACTTGGTGACGAGTTCGTCAGCGGACATGGTCGCCTCCCGGGATATTGCGAACAGAAATGTCCGCGTCGTCGACTGCCACGGCCCCGAGGTCACCGCGTCGCTGCACGATCTCGGCCCACTTGGACTCGAGCGCGGCGATCCGATCCCGCGGCGGGCATATGCCCTTGTTCGCCAGAAGTTCCTGTACCGACAGTGCCATGACGACACGCTCCTTGTAGAAGGGTGACGCTCTGGGGTGGACGCCCCGGAGGAACAAATTCAACTGAAATATTTTCACTTGAATGTGTTTCGGAGACCGTATGTGAGGCGCAGCACAATGTCAACGACTCGGCGCATCTGAAAACTCGGTGAGCGTCGGCGTGTGGCGGCCCGAATACGGGTGAACTCCTGGTAGGTCGGCGAGTGCTTACGTCCCTGCCCCTACCAGGAGCCCACTTGCTGCTCCGGTGTTCCCACCCGTCGGCAGTGGGATGCCGCCGCCACAGCTTCCAGAGCCATGCCCGGCAGCGGCAGCCCCATGACCACCTCGGCGAGCAGTTGGTCTTCGATTACGCTTCGCGACATCGACTCAGTTCTCCTTCGTGGGGCGGGGTTGCTCGATGGCGGCCGGCACCGGCGCAGTGGTGGGGAGCCTGATCGGCTGCGGTGGATTCCGAATGGCAGTTCCGACATCACCGAGCCCGGCAACCACCGATACCGAGTCCGTATCTGCGTCCGAGGCAGAGATACTCGCTTCGACGGCTGTCTCGACGGCGACCCCGTCGAGGATTACCTGATTCAGATGTGGCGGGCGACGAGCGTGGGAGCCCCGCGACAGGTCGAACACACATCGGGTCGGTGACCTGACGCCGCGCGCCGCGGCGTCAGAATCTTCCGCCCGTCACGGTCGCGGTGGTAATGATCTACTGGACGCCATGACGGCACGGGACACTCCGGCGAACCTGACCGAGGCACTGCCGGCCGGTCCGCGCGGTCGCCGTCTTCTCCTCGAATACGCGCAGATCGCCGACGGCCGTACCCGCGACGGGTATAGCCAGGACTCGTTCTCGTCGGGCGTCTTCTACGCCACCTACCGCATCGATATGGCACGCGGAACCGCAGGCGTCCTCTACGGGCCCGGCGCCGACCGACCCCTCCCGAACATCTCCCCCGGCGACGTAGCGCGACGGTTGGCGAACGTGCCGCTGCCGGACGTGACGGAAAAGGACCTGCGCACCGTGCTCGCCGCCACCACCGACTCCGCCCGATACTGGCAAGAACCCGACGGCGACGACATTCTCGCTGCGACGGAGCCGGTGCGCCCGCAACTGCGACGCATCGCCGAGCACCTCACCGCATCGGAGCGCACCCGGTGGTGGACCACCGGCATCGTGCGGGACGAGCAGTGGTCACTGGGCTGGGTCGAACCACACGCCAATGTCCCTCGGGTCGGGCACGCGCTCGCCACCTGGCGCGAGAAGGTCGTCACCGAGGAGAAACGAGCAGCACGGGAACGCCCCACCAACCCGACGGCCAACTGGTCCGGGGTGTGGTGGTCGACGCCGCTCGGCGTCCCGTGCTCCACACGAGCACTGGACGACGGCTCACCCGCATGCCTGTGGTTCGTCGAAGACTCCGGAGGCGAGAACCATACCGGGGCACGGCGACACATCGTTCCCGACACCGTCGACGTATTCGAAATCTACGGCCTCGACGACTGGGCGCAACTCTGCCGGCGGTTTCCACTCGAGGTCACCGCCCAGAAACGTCACGACTGGTACCGCACCACCGGCCGCGACGGAAAGTGGGTTCTGCCCGACTGGCGGGCCGTCGCCGAGGTGTACGGAGGAGTGCACCTGACCGTGGCCGGTTATCTCGCCGCTGCGGGCGCTGCCATCGACGTCGATGGTGACACGGCGTCGGTGATCGCGGGCTGGGCACCCGACGAAACATTCTGGCTCACCGACGACGTCCACGCCGACGGCGACATCGTCGACTGGGTGCGTGATACCCACACCGAAACCTGGTCCGAAGCCTGACCGCCCGCTCTACGACAGTGGCACCGGAAACCGACACGTTCGCGCGATACCGGCGTCCGCAGGTTCGCCGACGTCTTGCGCACCGGGGCACGGTCTTTCCGGCAGTCTCATCGGTATGACGCCGTTGGCAATCGGGTTGGTCGCGCTCGTGGCGATAGCCCCTGTGGGCTGTCGGTCGAACGACAGCGCGACCGCACCCGATCCACACATCCATCCTGATTATCACGGTGATCGCCTTCGCAGCGCTACAGGATCGCGATACGAACCGCCGACAGACCGGTCGGCCTCAGGGGTCGCCGTCCAGCAATCAACTCAGCGCTACCGCCGTACCTGCGGGCAGAGCTCAGAAACGTTCCACGAATCGATACCAGTCGCCGCTGTACTGCTCGTACCCGATGTCGCCGTCGTGGCGGGGCTTACCCAGATACGGCGCGCCACCGGGCAGATACGCAAGTCCGATCGGGTCGATCAGCCCACCTTCGATGTAGAACAGACACCCACCGTCGACGGGTTGAATCCGCCGCACCTGATACACCCCGATCCGCCGACCGTCCCAGGACGGCGCACATTGCGCCGACGCTGCGACCAAAGACCCCTTCGACACCGCAAACGCCACCGTCGACGGAACCGACAACACCACCAGCACCGCGGTGGCAAGCACCAACGCCGGCGCGATCGCGGTCACGCGCAGAGCGCGAAACTTGAACCAGCCGACCAACCCGACCACCAACCACACCGCACCCAGGATCAGAAGAACCCAGGACGCCAGAGCAAACCACGGAAAGAACACCACCGGCGGGACGAACGTCCATACGATCACCCCGCACACCAACCCGACAAGGACCGCGGTCACCCCCGACAGCACGATCCACCAACGAGCCGGACGCCCAGCGACAGTCATGACTCACCTTCGCACGAACCCTCGCACCAGAGCGCAACCGCCGGACTGTGTCGGGCGAGCGGACCCCTCCAGCGGATCCACGAAAAGCCAACATCGATCCGGCAATCGGTACCATCCGAACCGTGAGCGTTCGAGCGGCGACCTTCTCGGGGATCCTTGCTGCCATCCTGGCCGGCTGCGCGAGCACAGACACCCACGCGGGCACCGATCAACTCGACCCGCCCACGAGTCCCCCGCCACCCAGCGAGCAGTCACAGCTCTATGCCACCGCCCTGCACCACCTCATCCTCGTCGACAATCCCTTCGCGACAGCACCGACCCCGATCGGATCCGTCTACATCGTCGACGGCCCTGCCTCACGCAGCGCACACATGTTCACCGTCGCCGACGGGCCGTTCGACACGGAACTGAAGAACGAGATCAGCGCACAGTCGGCGGATCTGCCGCCGGTCGAGTTCACCGCCGATCCACAGCAGTACGCAGATCCCGCACGGCAGGGCCTGACCGGGGTCGCACACGACGGCGTCATCGTCGGCCTGTCCCCCACCTGGCCGCAGGACGACGGAACAGTCCACATCGGCGCGGGACTCTGGTGCGGCATCGACTGCGGACTCGGCCTCACCTACGTCCTCGACCAGGTCGACGGGCAGTGGACCGTGACCGGCACAACCGGACCGGTCTCCATTTCATGATTGAAGTTCATGTCAGGCAAGAAGAACTTCACCTCTATCGACGTCGACAGTGACCTGCGCGAACACCCACGGCAGTGTGATGTTGCTGCCGATGGTCACCGCGATCGAAGGTGGTGCGCTCGCATCGGGGGCCGCCCCGCCGCGAGTCCGGCCGGGTTCGGGCGGACAAGGGCTACGACCATCTCGTGCACCGGCGGTGGCTGGGCGTCGCATCGCCCGGCGCGGGATCGAGCGCAACAACCGGCTGGGTCGGTACCATGCGACGTGCAGCCATGGGCATGAGAAGACCACGCAGAGCCCTCTCGCTAGGATCTAGCCGTAAACCCGACGGTCATCGGCCCGGGGAACGGAGTCCACAATGCGGTGGTTGCTGTCTTTCGTCCTCACGGTCGGTATGGCCGCAGCACTACCGCTGTCCGCCCCGGCCACCGCACATGCCTGTTCATGCGCATACGAGCCGAACGGACCGTACATCACCGAACAGATCTCCCGCGCTGCCGCCGCCTTCACCGGCACCGCCACCAGAGAACGCACCGACGGGGATACCGTCTACTACGAGTTCGACGTTCACAGCGTCTTTACCGGGGATGTCGGATCCACCACCGTCGTGTCGTCGAGCACCCAAGGTTCCGCGTGCGGACGTGGATTCACCCTCGGCATCGAGTATCTCGCATTCGTCTCGACCCATGAAACGAAGAACGCACCCTGGTCGGTCGAAGCATGTTCTGCGACAACCACATCGACCAACGCATACACCCGAGACGCGGCGCACACCGTGTACGGACCACCTCACCGGCCCGATCCGCAGACACGGCCGATCGGCATCGACGACATCCGCCCCCTGTGGCAGAAATCCCTGCTGATCATTGCGGTAGTCGTTCTCGCTGCAATGTTGATGCATCGCTGGGCCATCCGCGGCAGACATCACTGACGAAGACACCGGTCGAGAATCTATCGCGAGATGCAGCGAAGACCCGCAGCACACGCCACTACACATCGACGAATTACGGCGCGGCGGCGAACCCGGCAATATCGGGGAATAGACCGTCCTGTCCCCCCACTGCCTTCCTCTGACGCTTTTGCAGGCCCGCGCCTACGCGGTGCTTCCTACTCGGGTGCACGCCGCGCAAGACTCCACCCGACGCAATGAACGAGTGCACCGACCAGTGCTCCCAGCACGCCACCACCGAGGACCAGTGCAGCCATGTACCCCTACGGCGAGGGCGCATCGATGCGGGCCGACGCGAAGTCCAGCGGCTGATAGCCGGCGGTGTAGAAATCGAACGGCTGCGAGGCGAACCACCACAACACCGCAGCGCCGGCTATCCCGCACACCACACCGAACCCGGTGAACACCAGCACAGTCACGACCACCGACCTCGGCTGCGGCTGCGGCTGCGGCTGCGGCTGCGGCTTCATGATCCGTCCGTCTCTGAGCCGCCCGATCCGTCCGTCGAGGGCGGGACGTTCTCCGGGATGCCGCATCCGGGCATCTCCCACAGTTGTGCGGGTTCGAGGACGCTACCGTCGTCGGGCCACAACCGCAGCCGCCACACATCCCCAGGGGTAGTCGAACCGGGCCAGCCGTAGTTGACGAAACCACGCCCGGACACCTGCACCACGTACTGGCCGGGCGGCACCGCCACGGTGACCGGCTCGGTGGTCGGGGACGACAGACTCAATATCCCGGGCGCATCGACTGCGAGGCGGTCTTCGCTGACCTGCTGCCACTCCGAGCGATCGGCGGCGGGGCGGCGGTCGAAGACCTGCACCTCCACGATCATCTCGAAGTTGTTCTGATGCGGGCACAACACCACGACCATGGTGCCGTCGCCGGCGCTGGGCTGCTCCGCTTGGGCCTGCTCGAGCAGCTCGAGCTCGTTGTCGATGTCCCCGAGTCCGCCGTCGAGACAGAACTGCCCGTAATCCATCGCCAGCACCACCGTCGACTCCAGGATCGGGCTCGTCTGTGTGTTCATGGCGGTGATCTTGACACGCCTACCCGACACCTCTGCGGGCCCGCACCGATGATCGCAGCCGCATCTCACCAACCACCGGTAGGGATCACCGCAGGTTCCCCTCCGGTCCAGCGCCATTGATGTGCCGCGCAGTGCCGGTGTCGCGCCACCAGGTACCCACGACACGGGTAAACACCACCCTCGTGGGGGCGTGTGGCCGAAATGTAACGCTGGAGGCGAAAGTCCATATGTGGTTATCGGTGGTCCCCGCTCCTTCTCCCTCCTCGGAGCGACGGGGCCGCTCGGTCCGCGCATTCCTCCCCGTTGTGCGTGGGCCGACGGGAAGTCCGGTGGTGCACACCCGGACTTTCCGCACCGCAGTCGTCGCCAGTGTCGGAATGCGGGGATCACCGAGGCGGAAGGAGACGTGGTGCGCACAGCGGTACGGGCCGTCACTGCCGCGGTGATGCTGACTGCGATCGCAGCAGTGGGGATATGGACGGTCGGTGCTGTATCCGGCCCCGATGGGGTTGCAGCCGGCGACAGTGTCGAGGAAACCGGGGCGGGAGATCACGGCGCGGTGTCGAGTCGAGGTGTGGTTCGCAGCTGGGATCTCGAGCGCATGCAGGGTGTGATCGACGGCGATGAGGTTCCCGGGGGATGTCATGTCGACTTCGCGGCCGTGGCGGTGGACGGGTTTCCCGCTCTGACGCCGGGCCACGAGGTGGAGTTCGAATGGGTCCGCGCCGAGAGCCCAGCGGCGGGTGTCGAATTCGAATTCGAGTGTGTGCGGGCATGGCCGGCCGGAGAACAACCGGTCCGTCGTCCTGCCGGATTCGGGGCGCGGGCGTGGTCGGTTCATCCCGACGGCCGCATCGAGGAAGAGCACTTCACCGACGAACCCTCCGCCCCTGTCCCCGACTCGTCTCGGGTGACCGGTCAAACTGTCGGCACGGTCCGGGCGTGGAACGACGAACAGGGCTGGGGAGTGATCGATTCCGACCAGACCCCCGGCGGATGCTGGGCGCATTACAGCACCATCATCGGCGAGGGCTTTCGTACCGTAGCCGTCGGAGCCACCGTGGTCCTCGATTGGGAACAGGTCACCGATCAGGACGGCTACCATTATCGGGCCACCCGGATAGAGCAACCTGGCTGAAACCGGACCGGATGATCGACACGAGATCCCCAACATGGGCGGGTGGGGAATCCGCTACGACGCACAATCGGCTGGCAGCCACCCGATGACCGAAGACGTCAAGGTCGCAAAGCTCCGACCGTGTCGGCGAAGGTTCACCACATGGACGAGGCCGGTCGCGAGGGGTTACCGGCCTCGCGGCAGGCTTGACGACGCGGCAATGAACGTGCGGCAGCTGATAGGAAAAGGCGTAGCGCGCAGGTCGACAGTTCCCTCGGCCGGGGAACTTACGGTTGGTCTCGGGATCCGACACGACCTGTTCTGCCCAGGCCAACCCATCATTCAGTTTCAGAACATTGTTTTTCGTTGGTTTTTCTGAAATGGACGCATGCCTCGGAACGGGACAACACGTCGCCTCGGCAACAGTGTTCGGGAATTACGGCGCAAGCACGGACTGTCCCACCGACAACCGGCGGCACTGAGCGGGGCGCACGCACAGACGATCGGGCGCACTCGAGCGGGGAGACCAGCGGCCGAGTTCGGACCTGGCAATGCATGTCAGTGCCGTGTTCGACCGGCCAGTACAGGACGTGTTCTGCGGGGCCGATTCTTCGACGATCGTCCGCGATCGGTAATCCTTTTCGCCATTCGGGCGATCGAGAGCGCGCGGCGAATACGCTCGCGAGGACCCCCGTCCGAAACGGCGACGTCAAGTCCGGTCGCTGGATCGTGGAACTGCACCGGGCTTCGCCGACGGCTCCGATCAACGACTTACGCTGCACTGAAACGACTTTTCGCTCGGATCAGCCGGTCGCTGCGTCCGGGCCTCGTACCGGAGGACCCCGACGCAGTGAGATGCAGCTACACCCGCCCGCAACGAACCCCGAGCATTGGTCTACGCCCCACCGGATCCGGCGCCGCCGCCACTCGAATTGAAGGGAAAGATCGGTCCACGGGTGCCGTCCGGACGCCGCGGCGCGAGGCTCGAATATCCACTGGGCTTTCGATCATCCATGAGGTGGCGAAGGCGGAAACTCAGCCATCGGAACAGCCGGCCGATTCGTGACCGAGTCTTCGGTCCTTCGATGCTTCCCTCATCAAAGGATGGGTTCGATCGAACAGAGCGCTCCATACCTCCTATGGTAACGACCGTTTCGTTCGACGTTCGGTGGCTTCCGGCGGTCATCGCAACGCCAGACATGTCGAACCTTCGGTGGACATCCGGAAGCTCGGGTTTCCTCGGGCTGCTTCACGGATACCACTGATGACAGAGCCGATTACCCTCGCTCGTCGACGTCCGCCGCGTAGACGGAACCAGATCCCCAGTGAGACCACGGCAACGACAAGACCAACGATCGCGATACCTGACGGGCCCCACTCCACGACGAGGTCATCGACATGAACGCCCGACGTGAACGCCAGCTCGCAACGAGACCCGACGATACCTACCCACGTCTTGCTGAAGCTCGCCGCTGTCGCCTCCCCCGAACCGGCCTCTGCTGCACCTGGTGTCGCCTGATCGATGCAGACCTCGATCGGCGCGTTGACGAAGAACGCCGCGCCATATACCACCGCACCGACAGCGATGCCGATCAGCGCGACCACACGATAGGCCATCGAACCATGGCTCCCTCGTTGAATCCTCCCGAATGCCAATGGATCCCCTCGCGACATCGGGAGCGCACCGATCGCATCCAACTTATCCCCACGGGGATGGCGCCCTACCTGCCGACCGGCAGACCGCGGGCCATCGGGCTGCTATCGAAGACGTGAATGTCTGGTGTCGTGATGACCGCAGTTTCACAGCACGACGGCATCGACCTCGAGGTGCGCGACGAGGACCGGCAGGTGGTGTTCGCGCTGACCGCGACCGGATCCGGAGTCGATATCGATCCGGCGCCGCTGACCGTGCGCGGGGTGATCACCTGCGCGGCGGTCACCGAGCACTGAGCGGCACCGGGCCATGTGTGTCCTGGCGGCGGCGTAGCAGCAGTCCCACCCCGGCCGCCGCAGCGCCCAGGCCGACGAGCGCGGTGACCAAGGCCGGGACCAGATGGTAGGTGCCGGTCTCGGCCAGCGGCAGCCACCCACGTCCGAGATCCGAAGAGGTAAACACGCCGATGACGATCGCACCGGCCGTCCACGCCTGCAGTTCGGTCAGCGCGCGGAGCGAACGGCAAGGTAGCGTAAGTCCCTGTCAGTTGCCGCGTGGGACATCTGCATGCGATACACATTCGCCAATGAGGTCGCGGAGCCTGCCCGCCTCGGGATCACCGAGGGGAAGCAGCGGCCTGCGAGGGAGGCCGGCGTCGATTCCGAGGCCCTTCAGGCCGGACTTGATCGTGGTGGGCAGCCCCCGACTGACGATCATGTCGAGGAAGGGACGGAGGCGGCGGAAGATGGTGTCCGCCTGTTCGGCATCTCCTGTAGCGACCACGCGGTAGAAGTCGACAATCTCGTGAGGGATCAAGCACGGCGCAGCCGTGCACCAGCCTGTCGCCCCCGCGCGCAGCGCTTCCAGGGCCAGCGGGTTGCTTCCATTGAAGAATGGAAGCTCCCCACCGCTGAGCTCGCGGAGGCGGTGCATGCGCGTCACGTCTCCGGTCGATTCCTTGACCATCGTGATGTTCTCGACATTGCTGAACAGATCGAACAAAAGTTCGGGCTGCATGTCGATGCCGGTCGTGGCTGGGTTGTTGTACACCATGACGGGGATTCCGATGGAATCGGCAAGGGTGGTGAAGTGGGTTCGCACTTCCTCCTCGGTGAGGCGCCAGTACGACGTCGGCAAAGCCATCACTGCCGTCGCCCCGAGACGCTCGGCGGTCTTCGCGCGTCGCACCGTACCTGCTGTGGTCAGGTCGGAGACCCCGACGATCGTCGCTACACGCCCGTCGGCGGTCTGGATGGATTCGGTTGCCACAGTTATCCATTCGCTGTGATCGAGGTAAGCCGCTTCCCCGGTGCTACCGAGAGGCGCAATGGCGTCGACACCGGCATCGATCATCCGGTCGATCAGCAGGCGGAGAATCTCCACATTGATCACATCGTTGTCAGCGGTTTCGAACGGTGTCACGGGATAGGCGACGATTCCGGAGACGGTACTGGTCATTGATGCTCCAAGTGTGTTGTGCGGGTGCGTACTGAACGTGGTGGAATTACTTGTTCTCGATCACATCCGGATGTGAGCGCAGTGCTTTGCGGGCGTAGTAGGCGAAATTCGCATCACTGCGCCGCGGGGTGAGCGTCCAATCGTGAGCCTCCTTTGCGAGGCGAGGCGGCAGCGGCTGAATGTCGCCGGCGGCCATCGCGAGCAATTGCAGTCGCGCCGCCCGCTCGATCAGGTGCGCGAGGGAGCACGCTTCTTCGATCGTGGAGCCCGCCACGAGCTGTCCGTGATGTGCAAGCAGAATCGCCCGCTTGTCCCCTAGTGCCGCAGAAATGATCTCACCTTCCTCGTTGCCGACCGGCACCCCGGGCCAATCAGGCAGGAAGGCGCAGTCGTCGTAGAGCGGCGCCATGTCCATCTGCGAGATCTGCAGGGGAACCTCGAGCATGGACAGCGCCGCCACATGAAGTGGATGCGTATGCACGATGCAGTTGACATCCGGACGCGCGCGATACACCCAGCTGTGAAAACGATTGGCAGGGTTGGCCATACCGTCACCGTCGAGAACATTGAGGTCCTCGTCCACGAGAAGGAGATTCCCCTCCGTGATTTCGTCGAAGCCGAGCCCGAGCCGCTGCGTCAGGAATGTGCCCGGCTCCTCTCCGCGCGCCGAGATCTGTCCCGCAAGGCCGGAGTCGTGGCCGGCGTCATACAGCGCTCGGCAGGTCAGTGCGATCTTCTGACGATCGGTCCATTGAGCTTTGGGGATTTGGGTGAGCATCGCCTTCTTGGCGGTATCCATCAACTCGGCCTTACCGAGGTTCATCGTCGTAGACATCCGAGCGCCCTTTCCGTAGACACGAAGACACTATGTAGACGATAGGACACAAAGTGTCCTGCATGCAACCGTCGAAGGGTTTGAGTAGATTTGTCCAGGACCACGAGGTACAGGAGGAGGGACGAAACGTGACAGCGTTTCTCAGGTCGCATCGGCGCAGAGCGGGTTTGACGCTTGATGCTCTGGCCAGCAGCACGGGGCTCACCAAGAGCTACCTGTCGAAGGTCGAACGGGGGTTGAGCACGCCATCGATCGCGGTTGCACTCAAGATCGCTCGTGCACTCGATACTGATGTGGGCCAATTGTTCTCCGAGAATCCCGACGAGACGGTAATGACAGTGGAACGGCACAACGAGCGTGTGCAGATACCGGAAGATGCCTCGACCAGTGCTGCCGTCTACGACGCGATGGCCACGCGGATGGTCAGGAAGTCGATGCAGCCGTTCATCGTTCATCCGACCACCGAAGCCGGCTCCGAGTACATGGAGCATGCGGGAGAGGAGTTCATCTTCGTCCAGAGTGGAGTCGTGGAGGTGACGATCCCGAACCGGGTGATCGTTCTGGAGCAAGGCGACAGCATGTACTTCGACTCGAATACACCACATCGCATACGGTCGGTTTCCGACGATCGTGCGGTACTTCTCGTCGTGGTACACGACCATGGCGGTGATCGATCGCCCGACACGACATCATCGCCGAGTCGGCGGCGGTGCGGCCCCGCTCAGGGTGCCTGAGACCGGACGTCGCGCACCGAACCGGATCAGGTGCCGAGTGTGATCGCGCGGGGGGGTTCGGTCGACGGTGGCGCAGGCCGAGGGAACCTCCGATCCCAGGCACCCCACGCACGCCTCCGCACCCGAGACTCGCCGACCGACAGCTACACCGGGCGGCGCACGTCGGCGAGGCGGCGCTTGACGACGGTCGGAGCCATCACCTCCGACCCGCGCGCTGGTCCACCACGAATCGACCGCGCTGGACGACAAGCACCCACCCAGCGCGTTCCGCCCGCTCAGTGCGGCAGCGGATCACCTGATCGTGTCCCCGTCACAGTGAGCACGATTGCCGCCACCAACGCTCCCGCCCCGGCGACAAGGACCGGAGCGAGCAGAACCACAGACGGCGCCACCATCAGGGCCGACACCGCCGACACCGCGCACGACACCACGAAGCCCGTCCGGCTGCGGCGCCGAAATATCGACACCGCAATCCCCGCAACGCACATCACGGTTCCCAGCGAGACCAGGCCCGGATCGACACCACCGACCACACCGGCCGGCACCGTCGCCGCCACTTGGATGATCAGAGGAACCGCGGCGACGGTGCTCGAGATGGTCGCCGCGCGGAAGCGGCTCTCGGCGCCTGCACCACGAAACTCCCGGTACACGAAGAACAGCATTGCGATCATCCAGATCACCGAGACGGTAGCCAGGACCGGAACGACATAAGCGATTCCGTCCGGGCAGCTCCAACTGCCCTGCCCATCGATCCGGGTGAGGAAGCACCCGACCCGGCGCGCCTGCAAGACCTCCACCACCACTATCGCTGCCACGACTCCGAGCCCACCGCCGACGACGCCGCTGAGCGCTGCAGCCACCAACAGCGACGCCCACACCGCCTCACGGTCACCGCTCATCGACGTCCTCCCGAATCCCCATACGCCTCTGCGTCGTGCGTGGCGGCACTGCTACAGGCACGCACAGCCACGATCACCGCTCGTCCCGGCACATCGGTGATCGGTTCGCGGAACGATCCGACCGACGTCACACTCCAGAAGGAGACCGATATCGGACCTCCTGTGTGGCCCTTCTTCGTTGCACTTCCTGAACGAGAACGACAACAACCAAGACGGTAACAAGAAGCGCGCTGACAGCTACACCCGGCAGAGCCGTGCCGACGATCCCGATGGCGAGACACGCGAGCGTTCCACTCACCAGTGGAGCGCTGATGGTTCGTGTGGCCCGTAGCCGAAGCACAGTCTGGGCAACGAGGTAGAGGGTGGGTCCGCCGATGACCGCACTCATCTGTGCGGACGACAAGCGGTCGGTAGGGTGCGTGATGACCAACTCGTCGCCGACTGCCGTCAGAATGATGCCTGCGATGATCAGGACATGCCCGTAGGTGTAGGAGTCGCGGGCCAACTGTGTTCGAGAAGATGATCGAGCGAGGGCGTTGTGAGCAAGCTCTCGGGTCGAGGTGAAGTACAGCCACCACAAGGCCGCCGTCCCCACAAACGCTCCGCCGAACGCGGTCACAGTCATCACATCGAGCCGAAGATCGACCACGGTCGTACCGGTGATGACGATTGTCTCTCCGAGTGCGGCGATGACGAAGAGCCCGAACCGTTCGACGAAGTGGTCGGTGGCCAGATCCCATGTCCCGCCGGCCAACCGAGGCCGGCCCGGGACACGGAAGTAGAAGAGCGGCGCGCAGTAGTCGAGCGCCAGCGCGACGATCCACACACCCACGCGTGCTTCATCACTCGCTAAACCGCCGGCGATCCAGAACATGCCGGCGACGGTCAACCAGATGAGGATCCGGCCGGCCCGTTCGCGTTCGATCGTGCCTTTCGCGGCGACGACGAACGTCAGAAAGAGATGACGGCCCACCTGGATCGAGACGTAAGCGGCAGCGAACAGCAGTCCTTTGCTGCCGAAGGCCTCCGGTGCTGCGATCGCCATGAGCAGACTTGCGAGCATCAGAGCGATCAGCAGGATGCGCACGGCGTTGGTTTCCGGGTCGAGCTCGTTGGTGGCCCACGTGGTGTAGTTCCACGACCACCAGATCGCGAGGAGGATCAGCACCGCTCGGCCTGCGCCGGCCCAGGTAAGGTGCTCCAGCAGCAGGTGTGAGACCTGACTGATGGCGAAGACGAACACGAGGTCGTAGAACAACTCCAGCGGCGCCGCCCGTTTTTCCTCGGAGTCGCCGCGTTGAGCCTGTCGCATCACCAGGGGAGCACCCCGGCGCGGTCGGTGACCGTGCCGGTGGGCGTGTCGGCTCCCAGGGTGGCGATGCGCACCGCTGCCTCGGCGCCGTCCTCGACGCTGTGTCCGACCCGGCCGGTGAATTCGGTTGCAGTCCGACCGGGGTCCACCGCGTTGAAGCGAACGTCGGGGGTGGTCTTGGCGTATTGCATTGTCAGCATCGTGACCGCGCTCTTCGATGAGCCGTAGGCGGCGAGCGGGTACTGCGACTCGACTCGTTCCGGGTCCTGGGTCATCGTGAACGATCCGAGTCCGCTGGTGACATTGACGACCGAAGGGGCGGTCGCAGCCCGCAACAGGGGCAGGAATGCGTGCGTGACACGCACCAGCCCGAAGACATTGGTTTCGTAGACGAGGCGGATCTGGTCGGCCGTCATGTCCTCGGGTGGGGTGACTTCCCCGAGGATCCCGGCATTGTTGACGAGGATGTCGAGGTGGCCGACCTGCCCGCGCAGTGTCTCGACTGCAGCGTCGACCGACGCATCGTCGGTCACGTCCAGTTGAACGAAGTGGGCACCGAGCCGGTCGGCGGACGCGCGGCCGTTCTCGGCGTCGCGGGCGCCGATCCAGACGGTCTGGCCGGCCTGGATGAGGCGACGGGCCACTTCGTAGCCGAGACCCCTGTTGCCGCCGGTGATCAATGTGGTTGTCATGTTTCCTCTTTCGTGGCATGTGGTGGTGCCGGTGCCGCGCGTGAAGAAGTGCGTGGAGAATCGGCAACGTTCGTGATGGAACCTTCGACCAGTTCGAGCATCTGGGGGACGAGGTCCCGCATTCGCGGTGCGCTCGGATGGCTCGAGCAACTCACGGTTCTGCCGACGTTTGTCGGCGTTGATGGTCTCGGCGTTCACCGTGCACATTCCGTGAGGCAGGACCGGATACGCCCTCGACGATGCGTTCTCCATCGGCAATCCTCCTGGGTTCGATTCGGGCGGTCCATGCCGTGGTGGAACATGATCGGCCGGCCGGCGCCCCAACCCTTGTAGAAGATCTCGACCCGTCATCGGTTGTGAGGAAGGGCATGGTGGACTCCTCGCATTCGGCCCGGGTACCGGGTGAATTGTTGACTCCACCAGCGTCGCTCAGCGCGGTGATAGCAGCCTCCGTCAGTTGACTGCCATGTCATGGCCGTCTACTCGAGTCGGGTCCTCTACAGCACGGCACCCGGCTCGCGGACCCCACTTACCGGGTGGTCGGCGCTTCGGGAGGCAGAGCGTCGAGAGCGTCTCGGAGAGCGGCACGGGATGTGATCCCCAGCTTCGGAAACAACCGATAAAGATGTGACGAGACGGTCCGCGGTGACAGGAAGAGTCGCGAGGCGATCTGCGGGTTCGACAGCCCCGTTGCTGCGAGCCTGGCGACCTCGAGCTCTTGTGGCGTGAGTCTGGTGCCGACATTGCCCCGGGAAGCGCGCGTCATTCCCGTGGCGCGAAGCTCAGCCTTCGCCCGGGCCTCCCAGGTCCGGGCCCCGACCCGCTCGAACTGGGCACAGGCAGCGTTCAGCTCCACCCGCGCGTCACGGGTGCGTCCTCGTCTGCGCAGTTCTTCGCCGTACGCCAGATGCGCGCGGCCTACCTCGAAGGGCCAGTGCTCGATGGCCGGGAGCGCGAGCGCCTGCTCGAATCGTCGGACCCTGTCGTCGGGTTCCGACGTCATTGCGGTGACTGTCGCCACGCTCAGCGCCCATCGTGGTGACAGGCGGTCGACACCCGCCGCACGCAGCGCGTCGGCGTGCCGCCGCGCCTCCGCACCGCGCCCGGTGCGTAGTGCCGACTCGACGAGGTCCGGTGCGGACCAGAGCGCTTCGGGGTTGAAGGGTGGTAACACGCCGGGCGGGCAGATCGCCGTAGCGTGCTGGAAGGCTGTGTCGAAGTCAGCGGCGCCGATGGCCGCGCGGGCGGCTGCCTGGTGGGCGCAGTTCTCCAACCGCCGTAACCTTCTGGGCTCCGACCAGCTCCAGATGTGCTGACAGTGGACACGGCACGCATCGAGGTCGCCGCGCTGAGCTTCGACCATCGCCGCGATGTAGCGACCGACCTGGCCGAACAGGTGGTAGCCGGTCTCCTCACACAACGCGATGAGCTCGGCGGCAGCGTCGGCCGATGACTGCCACCTGCCGCTGTGCAGGTCGTCCAGAGCGACGAACATGAGCCCCGGCATGCTCGCGCCGACCGCGCCGTCATCGCCGACGATGCGAGAAACAGCCTCACGGCAGCCTGAAAGCCGGTCGAGGTACGAGGCGGCCAGGGCAGTGCGAACGACGATGTCGGCGTCGGTCTGGTCTTCGAGGTGGGAGATCTCGTCATCCAGTCGACGAAGCATGTCGTCCGTGACGGACCCTGGGGCGTAGTGGACGCGGCCCATGGACACTGCTGCCGCGGGCGAATCCTCGGGAAGCGGGCCGAGGATGCCGATCAGGGGCTGCCAATGCTCGTCGCGTCCCGAGTAGTGGCTGGCGAGGGTCAGGGTGAAGAGCGCAGTCTCGAGTTCGCCACGTGGCAGCTCGGAGGGGTCCAGGTTCTCCTCGATCAGCTTCATCAACAACGCGTGGGCGGTATCTGCATCCCCCTCGGTGACGAGCACCAGAAGGGCAGCGGCCGCGGCCGTGGCCAGCGCCTCCGGCGGGTTCCCGTGCATCTCACGCATGATCTCGTGCGAGGTGTCCAGTCGGCCGGCCACCCATGCGGCGATGTACGCCGCTCGGGAGAGGCGGCGTGTTCGGTTCCCCGAGTCTGGAGTCAGTTGGGCGGCGCGACGCAGACGAGCGACGGCGCCGGCAGCGTCACCGCGCCGCAGACTGCTCTGCGCCGCGGTCTCGACGACCGAGGCCACCACTTCGTCGGGCACCGTCGTGGCTCGCGCGAGATGGTCACCGCGGCGTTCCGGTTGGTCGAGGAGCGCCTCGGCCAAGCGGTGGTGCGCACTGCGACGCTGTTCTCCTGTGGCGCCGTCGACCACCGCGGACCTGACCAGCGGGTGTCGGAAGCGAATGGCGCGACCGTTCTCGGCGACCTCGAGCAGGTGGTCGCGTTCTGCAGGAGCGAGCCCGTCGAGTGTGCTCGGTCCACCAGCCACTTCGAGGAGCCCGAGGTCGCCGGAGCTCTCGAGTGCCGCGAGCAGGAGTAGGTCGCGGGTTCTCTGCGGTAGTTGCTCGATGCGGGCTGCGTACAGAGCGCGGACATCTCGCCCTTGCCCGCTCGTCCAACACGATCCACGCAGATCCGTGTCCCCGGACACGCTGGTAGCGCCGGCGAACTCGAGCAGAGCGAGTGGGTTGCCCTGAGCTTCTCGTGCCACCGTCTGCAGAACCCGGGGAGGTAGATGATCAAAACTTGTGGAGAGCAACCGCAGTGCGCCCGCGTCGTCGAGAGGCGCGATCGCGAGCTCGGTGAAGCCGATCGACCGGAACACTTCGTCGGTCTCGGTGCGCCAGGCTCCGAGAAGTCCGATTCGGCGGCCCGCGAGCCTTCTGGCGACGAATGACAACGTGGATCGGCTCGCGTCGTCGAGAGCGTGGAGGTCGTCGACGACGACCAGGAGTGGTTGTTCCTTCGCGGCCTCGCTGAACAGCACCAGCGCCGCGTTCAGTACGGCGATCCGGTCGGGTGTGGGGCCGGTGCCAAGGCCGATCGCGACCTCGAGGGCCTCTCGCGGAGCATCGGGCAAACCGTTGATCTCGCGAGGGAGCGAGGCCACGAGTTCGTGGAGACCCGAGAAGCTGATGTCCGTTTCATACTCGACGCCACTGCCGCGGATGACCCGCATCTTCTTCGTGAGCGCAAGGTCGGCGGTCGCGTCCAGGAGCGCGGTCTTCCCCACTCCCGGATCTCCGGTGAGGAGGGCTGCGGCTCCATCCGTCGCCGCTCTACCCACGAACTTCGTGAGCTCGGCAAGTTCGCGGTCTCTCCCCACCAGTGCGGTCGGATCGACCCCTACCCTCGCCAATGTTGTCCCGCCTCGTACTCATCGTGGCCCTGATGGTTGGAACAGCAGTACGACCAGCCACGCGGTCGAGAAAAAAGTATCTCACTGACAGCACCCCTTCGACCGATCCGGGACTGTCGGACAACACACGGCGAGGACCGCGTCTCGATGCGTGCCGTCGCCGACCCGGCCGGGGTTGCCGTGGGATTGGTGCGACACGCTACGAGACCGACGACGGGTTACGCGCCGCCGGACAACCGGTCGTCGACCACTACGCTCCGGTGATCGGCTCAGTGCCGAATGTGGGCACTCCGGCCCAGGTCGACGCCGCCCGAGACGAGGCGGTGCGGAACATGCGCGAGACGCATCCGACGGGTGGTGAACTACATCCGGCGCACAGTGCTCGATCCGCAGAGACGTCAGTTGGGCAGTGGCGACGGCGATCTGCTCGGCCCGGTAGCGCGCGGGCCGCCGAGGACGCTGTCGTCGACGAGGAGACGACGGAGAACGTCTCGCCCGAAGCGTCGCTGAACTCGCCGTCGATGTAGGTCAGCGCTTCGGGCAACCGCGCCGTGTCCTGGGCCGTGTTCATGACACTCATGTCACGCGCCCTTCCGGCCTGTGTCGTTCAGGACCGATCGACACCGGCCCCCGCCAGCGAAGCGGAACCGCATCTGGCATGCAACTATGCAACTTTTTCGGAGCCCTGCCCCCGCCCGAGACCAGACGCAGGGACCGAGTCACCCGCCTCGGAGCGAATGTCTGCGGAGCACCCCATCGACCAGATCCACAGCGGCCTTCAACCCCAGATCCGGATGCCGCTCCCGCAACACCCTGACCGCAGAAACCCGATCCGACGACGACGCCACCGCAGCCTCCACATCCACCCCCGGAACATCCTCCGGCGCCACCATTCTCGCCGGCACACCACCACGACGCTTCCGGGCCCACCCCCAACCAGCACCCACCACGACGAACACCCACAACCCGAACCGGAACCAGTGCCAGCCCGACGGCTCAATGAAGGCATCCGGCACAAAAATCAGCCCACCCAGAACAACCCACGCAACTAGGACTACAAACGGCCCCCACACATCCAGCCACGACAACACACCCCGCCAATTCATCCGGCCTCCCGTCGCCGCCGACCGGGCTCAAAACCCGAAGAGATCACGACCGATGCTCCCATGCCTGTTGCTGCGGCGTCACCTCTGCACCCGCCGTCGAGTACGACAACGAACGTCGCCGCACACCTGACCACTGCTGCGACAGATGACCCCACGCCTGTCGACACGCTGCCGCCCATTCGGAAAGGGTTCACAGTCCGAATACCGTGATGAGTGGACAGTTCCTGCCTGACTGCACGACAGATCTACGGGATGTCGGAACTGGTTGTCGCCGCGAGGGATCCCAGCAGTTGGAGCTTATCGGCGCTGGACGAGCCGACGGGAGCTTGGTAGACGATCAGTTGGTGGCCGGGTGCGCTGCGGACGTCGAAAGCGTTGTACTCGAGAAGGAGGTCACCGACGGCAGGATGGCGAAATTCCTTGGCCTCGTGAGTTTTTCCTCGGACGTCGTGCCGACTCCACAGTTCGCGGAACTCGGCGCTTGCAGCGTGCGCCTGGAGAACGAGAGCGCGAACGTCATCTGCCGAACCTGTGTGACCGAGAGCAAGCCGAAGGTTCGCGACACAGGAGGTGGTTGCGCGGTCCCGGTCGGTGAAGAAATTGCGTCCGAAGGGGTCGAGGAAGACCATCCGCGCAATGTTGTCGATGCGTTCGAACCCGCTGTACAGAGCTCCAGCCAGGTCGTTGTAGGCGAGAACGTCCAACTGACGGTTGATGATGAGCGCGGGGGTGTGCGACCAGGATGCGAGCAGTTGTCGGAGCGAATCGTCGACGGTGGTCCTTACCGGAGCGCGCGGTGTCGGTGCCAGGCCCGCGAGGCGGAACAGGTGTTCGCGCAGATCGGTGTCGAGGTCGAGTGCACCGGCGAGGGCGTTGAGGACCGCTGGGGAGGGGTTTCGCTCACGGCCCTGCTCGAGTCGGGTGTAGTAGTCGACGCTGACGCCGGCGAGCATGGCGACTTCTTCACGGCGAAGGCCGGAAACCCGCCGCCCCGACTGCGCTGTGATGCCGACATCCGTGGGCTGCACGTGGCTGCGTCGCGCTTTGAGGAATGTTCCCAGTTCGGTGGAGCTCATGAGACGACGCTAGCCTCACCGCGTCGCGGCTGACAGGCCGTGTCGCACCCTGGTTGGGATTGCTTGGCCGTAAGGCCTCACCACTAGCGCCAACGCGGCGAAGGCAACGTCCCGTCCAAGCCATCCTGCGCCTGGCTTGTCGGCGTGTGG
The DNA here is from genome assembly GCF_004153645.1 of Rhodococcus sp. Q1. Taxonomy (NCBI): domain Bacteria; kingdom Bacillati; phylum Actinomycetota; class Actinomycetes; order Mycobacteriales; family Nocardiaceae; genus Rhodococcus; species Rhodococcus sp. Q1. The sequence continues at coordinate 25,574 of NZ_SDMJ01000009.1, forward strand.
ATGTTCTCTACGCTCGCCTCCGCGACAAACCGCACGTGGCAATCGAACGTGCCCGTTACGTCGCTTGCGGTTCGATAGGCCATGAGATTCCTTTCCCGAGATGCCTTGGAGCGGCAGGGCTCGAGCCTCGTGCTCGAGTTCAGTCCGAACCAGGCTCTGGTGCGCCCGGGCACACACCGGCCTGGTCCGGGGATCCCCCCGCCCCGATAGTGGATTTCGTCGGGACCACCCGGCGACCCCACTCCCCATTCTGGAGCACACATGATCACCGCTTTCACTCCCGAACTGCTCGAACTCATCACCACCAACCGCACCGGCGGGCATCGTCCGCTGCTGTTCGCCAATGCCCGGATCATCACCGACGACTCCCTGATCGGCGACTTCGACCGCGGCGATGTTCTTCTCGGTGGTTCTCGCGTGGTCGGCATCGGTCCGGGTCTGCTGACCGCAGCAGATGATGACGGCGCGATCGTCATCGACTGTGCCGGGTACGTCATCGTGCCGACGGTCGTCGACACCACTCGGCTGCGGGGTCTGAGTCCGAGATCGTTCCGGTCACCGACCGCGATCGCACCCGGCAATCCGGCCGGTTTCGCGATCCTGTCCGCCGTATCCGGAGAATCGGAGTCCGCCGCGCTGCGTCGATTCCTCGCCGCCCCCGACATTTCGCTCGTGCTCGTCGTCGACGGTGAGATCGTCCTGTGGGACGGACACCCGGTCGACGCCTGCCGTGCAGCAGATATCGAGGTTGCCCACCCCGCCTCCGCGGACCGCTATCTCGGCACGTGGATCGACGAGAACGATTTCGTGCATCAGCACCTGACCGCGGACGGTCGCTACGACGAAACCCGCGGTGGACGCCCGCACGCCTACCAGGGCTCGTACTGGATCACCGGCGACCGCATCGACTACCGCGACGATCTCGGATTCTGGGCCTTCGGCGAATTCACCGACGGCGTATTGCATCACGCCGGTTACACCTTCCACCGCTCCTGAGCTGCCACCAACCCCCGAAAGCACACCATGCCGAAGAATTCCCTCACCGAGTTCACCGCGGCCCGCGACAGTGGCCGCCCGATCCTGCTGACCGGCGGCGCCGTCGTCACCATGGATCCCACGATCCCGGACCTCGACACCGGCGATGTCCTGCTCGCCGGCTCCCGGATCGTCGCGATCGGGCCCGACCTGCGCTCCGATCCCGAGCACGGCGCCACCGCCGCAGCGGCCTTCGTCGTCGACACCCGCGGGGCGATCGTCGGCCCCGGCTTCGTCGACACGCACCGCCATGCCTGGGAGGCGCAGCTGCGCCGCAGCATCCCCGACGTCGCCGACCTCGGTGAATACGTCCTGTCGACCCTGGCCGGCGTCGCGCCGAACTACGCGCCGGAGGACATGTACATCGGGACCCGACTCGCCGCGCTGACGGCGCTCGACTCGGGTATCACCACCATGCTCGACTTCTCGCACAACTCACGCAGCTCCGCGCACTCCGATGCTGCGCTCAACGCGCTCATCGACACCGGAATCCGAGGAGTGCATGCCTCGATGGGCCCGCACTTCGGTGAGTGGGACCGCCAGTGGCCCGCTGACATGAACCGGTTGGTGAGCGATTTCCACGGCGCCGCAGATGGTCTCGTCACGGTGCGACTGGCTGCCCTCTCCACCGACGAGATCGCAGGACCCGCCATCTCCTACGGGCCCGAACTCGCCGCTCTCGCTCGCGATCTCGACGTGTGGACGAGCATCGATGCCGTCTTCGGAGCGCCGTCATCGGAGGAGATCCTGCGCTGGGCGCAGCAGGGGATCCTCGATCCGACCCTCACCTTGATCCACGCGACCGGCCTGACCCCCGAGGCATGGACAGCGATGGGAGATGCCGGTGTCACGGTCTCGCTCGCCCCGACCTCCGACGCCCAGATCGGTCTCGAATCGGCGGTACCCGCCGTCGACGAGGCCCTCGCCGTCGGGATCCGGCCGGGTCTGAGCATCGACGTGGAGGTCGCGCTCGCGAGCGACATGTTCACCCAGATGCGCACGCTGCACGCGATCCAGCGCATGCGTGCCACGAACGCCACCTACGGAACGGAGGAGACCCGCAACCGGATCACCACTCGCGACGTCCTCGACTTCGCCACCCTGCAGGGCGCGCACGCCAACGCGCTCGATCACGTCACCGGCTCCCTGACACCAGGGAAGGACGCCGACCTGCTCATCGTCCGTGCCGACGACGTCAACAACATGCCTCTCAACGACGCCGTCGGCACCCTCGTGCTCGGCTCCGACGCACGCAACATCGACACCGTCCTCGTCGCAGGTACCCCACGCAAATGGGCGGGTTCGCTGGTAGGTGAGGACATCGACGCCCTCCGCGAGGACGTGATCCGCTCTCGCGACCACATCACCCGACGGGTGGCGGCAGCACTGTGAAGACGACGAAGGAAGCAAAGAACATGAAGCAGGAACAACACCCGTTCGTCGGATTATGGGTGACCGCCGATGGGAACATTCGCCAACGTCTCCTCCCGGAGGGACGGTACGTCGAGGCCCGCGGCAACCGGGAGGCCGCCTACACCGGTGACTACCGGGTCGACGGCACGATGATCTACTACCGCGACGACACCGGGTTCTCCGCCGACGGCGAGTTCCGCGGCGACGTCCTGTACCACGCGGGAATGGTCATGCACCGAGACCCGATCGGGTGAAGCACTCGTCGAACTGACACCGGCAACCCGCAGAGGAGGCTTGCACCCGAATGTGCCGGGTGCAAGCCTCCTCGCCCCGACAACGGAACACCGCTCGTCTGATCGATACGGAAGCGTATCGACCGGCCTTGTACGAAAGGCCTTGTACGGAGGGTGTTCTCTCAGGTCCTCCGAGTTCCGGACAGCAGTCGAGCAGGTCGAATCCCCGCAATGGTGTAGGTGTAGCGCTGTGCCACCGGCCGACCTCGAAGTCGCTCCGCGCCGAGGCAATGGAGAGACCGGCCGCAGCTCAGGCCGCGGAAACTCCCCACCAGAAACCGCCGTTGAACCGCCCAGCGGACAGCGGTCCCGAAGCCTGATGGTTCAGGATTCGACTCACATCGAGGGTCTGCTTGTGGGTCGGGAGCGGGCCGATGTACTTTTCGCCGAGAGTTTCGCACGGTTCGGCCACGACGTCGCGTCGGAACACGGCGTGATCGTCCTGATACGCACACTCACAATGGAACTGGCTCCGCACTCGATCCGCGTCGTGGCGTCCCTGCCACCGGACCGAATTCCGCAGTCGCGGTTTCGCGCGGAACCAGGGAGATCCGCAAGGAACGGTCACAACTCGAACATGGGTCTACCAGGCATGCTCGTCGCACCGTCCCCCGCGCTTCCCCGCCGGGCCGACCGACGGGTTCGATGATCAAGGTAATGTAGTTTCGCCACAGCACTATCCGCATCGGATCACCGAATACCTGGGCAGGGTATCGAATTCTCGCAGGACAACGACATGCGCAACGCTTTTCCGCAACGACGACCTCGTGCGGTGTACTCGGTCGGCATCGAACCGGATGTCCGGTTCTCTCTTGCCAACGAACGCACCGCCCTGGCATGGGTTCGCACCGCTCTGGCCCTGATCGCCGGAGGAGTCACCGTGACGACAGTGGCCGGGCTGACACCATTCCCGCTGGTCATCTACGGCCTGTCGCTCGTCGCGTGCGTCGCAGGGGGCCTACTCGCACTGCTGGCACTGGTGTCGTGGCGTCGCAACGAACGCGCGCTGAGGATGAATCTCCCCCTGCCTGCCCCGCTGGCGCTTCCCTGGCTGGTCACGGCAATCGCCATCGTATCCGTGGGATTGACCGTGTTCGCCGTGACGGCACTCGCGCTCTCGTTATGACGGGCGATCCCGGACTCCAGCCTCAACGCACCGCATTGGCATGGCAACGCACCGGACTGGCGGTGGGAGTAACCTACACGATTCTCGTTCTTGCCATCATTCGACATCTCGCTGTTCCGCTTGCAATGGTCGTTCTACTTATCGGCACAGCGTTTCTCGGTCTTGCCGCTCGTCGCTTCCCGACGGGCCGAGACCGCACGGTCGAAACACTGCAGGTTCGGCCCGTGCTGGTTGCTACTACGACCTTTGCGGTGATCGCCGCGGTCATCGGTTCGACGCTCGCCGCCTGGTCGGCATTCGGGCGATAGCCCGACGCAGCCCTACCCTCACCAGCGAATACACACCAGGTGAACGATCCTCGTCCCCGCCGCGAGCATCCGACCTGACCATCATGGCCGGTCGCACCGGGACCGATGCAGTCCGGTCATCGGAACCGAGCGACAAGTTCACAGGAAACCTGTCTACCCTGCGTGGACATCGGATGATACGGAAGGATTCGGATGGCACTGCTCGAGAACAAGATCGCGTTCGTCACCGGTGCTGCACGCGGTCAGGGACGCAATCATGCCGTGCGCTTCGCGCAGCAGGGCGCCGATATCATCGCGTTCGACCTCTGCGCCTCGGTATCCGACGATGTCGGTTACCCCCCTTCCACCCCCGAGGACCTCGCGGAGACCGCGCGTCTGGTCCGTGCCGAAGGTCGCGACATCCTCACTGTCGTCGGTGACGTGCGAGAACTGGCCGCACTGCAGGCCGCCGTCGACGCGGGAGTCGAACGCTTCGGCCGTCTCGACGTCGTGGTAGCCAATGCCGGTATCTCGACATGGAATCGCTTCTGGGAGATGCCCGAAGAGCAGTGGACCACCATGATCGATATCAATCTCAACGGGGTGTGGCGCACCCTCTCGGCCTCGGTACCCGCCATGATCCAAGGTGGACGCGGCGGATCGATCATCGTCGTCAGTTCCGCCGCCGGCATCAAGGCCGGACCCGGCGCATCCCATTACACATCCGCCAAGCACGGTCTTGTGGGCCTGACGAAAACCGCGGCGATCGAACTGGGAGAGTTCGGCATTCGAGTCAACTCGGTTCACCCCGGCGCGGTGGACACCCCGATGGGGCAGGATGCGAACGTCGGCCGGTTGCTTGCGCGACACCCACGCTACGTCGACAGTTACAAGTGGCCCCTGGCAGGCTTGAACAAGTGCAGCGTGGACGATGTCACAGACGCCGTTCTGTATCTCGCGAGCGACCGGGCGCGAGCGACTACCGGCTCGCAGATGGTACTGGACCTGGGAATCACCACGATCTGACCCTCCACGCCGAACCGCGATGTCGCTCGAACGGATGCGCTCATCCCGTCACCGTCGAAGGCCCGCCCCGACGCGGGGCATCGGAGCGGGCCCGGTTCATCGCTCGTCATCGCTCCGTAGCGCGTACGAGCAAGCGCAGTTCCGCGCCGAGTGTGCACGCCCGCGGCAGATCGATCGACCCGCTCCCGCACAGTTCCCCCGTCACTCGTTTCACCCGAGCAATCGAATCCGGAACTCGACGCTGCCACCGACCCATGGTTTCGTCGACGACGTCGGAGTTCTCCGGATCGCGGTCACCGCGCAGGATCGCGGTGACGAGTTCGTGCCGAAGCCCGGCGAGGTCATCACGCACCGAGGCCGCCGCCATACTGTCCCACCACGTACGGGTCGCCGACCCAGCGTCCGGATCGAAAGAAATACCGTCCAGTCCGAGAAGGGTTCCCGTCGCGGCATACATACCGGCGACCGTTCGGGTCCGGCAGCCCAGCGTGGACGCGGTATCCGCCAGGGCCAGACACTCTCCCAGAAGCCGGAAATCCGGTGCCTCACCCAGTTCGGCGCCGACGAGCAGCTCCTCGACTCCGGCACGCAGCCGCACGATTTCGGAGGTCACCTCGGACAGCGACCGCATCCGCAGGAGCCACGAGGCCGTGTGCTCGATGAAATTCTGCACGGCTCCGAGACGTTCCCAACGGTCGCCGCTCGGGGCCACCTGTTCTTGCGCGTCGGCCCACAATCGGTCGGTATCGAACACTGCCCGAACCACAGCGTATGCCCGGGCAACCTCCGGTGTGCGCACACCGAGGCGCTCCTCGAACTGGTAGATCGTTCCGGGACCGATGCGGTCCACCAGTTCGGAGGCGATACGGGTCGCGATGATCTCACGGCGCAGGGGGTGATGTCGGATTTCGTCCTGCACCGCGTGACGCATGGACTCGGGGAAGTACGCCACGGCGACGTCGGCGAAGAAGGGATCATCCGGTACGTCCGAGTCGAGGAGATCCCGGCACACGATGTTCTTCGATCGTGCAAGCAGTACCGCGATCTCCGGTCTGGTCAACCCGCGACCGGAGTCGGCTCGCGCAGCCAGTTCTTGCACACTCGGCAACACCTCGGTGCTGCGCCGGAACCCACCCCCGCTCTCGAGGTGATCGATGAGGCGCTCGTGCCTACCGAGCAGCCGGGTTGCGCGGGAAACTGCGAGACCGAGTGCCACCGATTGGTCCCTGCTCATCCGCAGCACCGTTCGCGCCACCTCGTGGCGGGCGTCGTCGAGCAGTCGATCTCGGTCGTTCGTCGTCAGGGTTCCGGCACGCCTGGCACATTCGAGCGCGATCTTCAGATTCACCTCGGCGTCGGAGGTCGTCACGCCCGCGGCATTGTCGATGAAGTCCGCGTTGATACGCCCGCCTGCTGCGGCGAACTCTATGCGTGCCCGCTGCGTGAAACCGAGATTGCCTCCCTCGCCGACGACTCGGCACCGTAGTCGCGAGGCATCGACCCGTACGTCGTCATTGGCCGGATCTGCTGCATCGGTGTGGCTTTCGGAGGATGCCTTGACATAGGTGCCTACTCCTCCGTTCCAGAGCAGATCCACCGGCGCCGTCAGAAGCGCCTTGATCAACTCGTTCGGGGTGATCGTCGCATCGGACAATCCGAGCAGGCGTCGGGCTGCTTCCGGAACGGTGATGGATTTCGCGGAACGCGACCACACTCCCCCTCCGGAAGAAAGCACCTTGCGGTCGAAATCGTCCCAACTCGAGCCCGGAAGCTCGAACAACCGACGCCGCTCCGCATAAGCGCGGACCACGTCCGGTTCGGGGTCGAGGAAGATGTGCCGGTGATCGAAGGCGCCGACGAGTCGCAGATGGGGGGAAAGCAACATGCCGTTGCCGAAGACGTCACCCGACATGTCCCCGATCCCGACCGCGGTCACTTCCGTGGTGTCCACGTCGGTGCCGAGATCGACGAAATGCTCACGAACGGCAACCCACGCACCGCGGGCGGTTATCCCCATCTCCTTGTGGTCGTATCCGCTCGAACCCCCGGATGCGAAGGCGTCACCGAGCCAGTAGTCGTACTCGGCAGCGATGGAGTTGGCCAGGTCCGAGAACCGGGCGGTGCCCTTGTCTGCGGCCACCACGAGGTAGGTGTCGTCCCCGCCGTGGACGGCGGTGCTTTCGGGGTGCACGACTCGGCCGTCGACGATGTTGTCGACGAGGTCGAGCATTCCCCGGACAAAGGTGGAATACGCTCGACCGGGAGAGATGTTCGACGTTTTCCGTACGAATGCGCCCTTGGCTCCACCCGGGACGACAAGTGCATTCTTGACCACCTGTGTCTTCATCAGACCGAGTACCTCGGTGCGATAGTCCTCCGGACGGTCCGAGAAGCGGATTCCGCCGCGGGCGACACCGTCGCTCCTTACATGGATGCCTTCCATCTCGTCCGAATGAACGAAGATCTCGCGGTACGGAACGACCGGTCCTGGGGCGGCGAAGCGAGCAGAGTCGAGCATGAACGCGCCGTACGGTTTCGGTTCACCGTCGGCGTCACGCTGGTACCAATTGGTACGCAGGGTCGCGGTGACGAACGATTCCAGGCTGCGCAGGATGCGGTCGTCGTCGAGGTTGTCCGCTGCACTGCGTCGTTCGGCGAGTAGTTGTTCGGCGGCGACGTCACGGTCGGTCGTGTCCGGCCGGAAACGTGTATCGAAGCAGGTGACGAGAGCTTCGACGAATTCCGCATGCCGGCAGAGTGTGTCGACGACGTACCGTTCCGACATCGCCAGGCCTGCCTGGCGAGCGAAACGCGCAGCGGCCCGGACGAGGGCGATATCTCGTACGGTCACCTCGGCGACCACCGCAAGGCGGGAGTATCCGTCGACGACAGTGCGGTTCTGTACGTATGCATCGAAGACGGCTTCGACCCGGCGCGGTGAGTCCGCGGTCCACTCCTGTGGTGTGACGAACACGAATCGATGTGCCTGCTGGTTCGTCTCCTCCGTGGTCAGAGCGCAGTGATCGCCGATACGCAGGCCGAAGTGTTCGAACGTGTGCACGGCGTCGGCGAGCAACAGTTCCCGATCGGGCCATCGCACGACGGCGCACGCGGTGCCGGCGGGTAACGAGTCCTCTACGAACAGCAGGGCCGGCCCGTCGGCCGGAGACTGCACGAGCTGTCGAGCAACCGCCGCGACGTTCGCGGTTGTCGGTTCGTACGAGTGCGTGAGAGAGCTGGTCATCTCCGTGTCCTTTCGCTCACCCCATAGGGCCGGGATGTGCCGTCAGTCTGCGGTCGGCGGCCCGGCACGCATATGTACGCAGCGTCCATCCACAGTCCTGATTTTCGACTTGATGTCCATGTCGTTCCGGCGTTCTCACTCCTAAGGTTCGAGGAAACCGCTGAAGGGAGAAGACCATGACTGCAGCTGAACTCACGCTCGGCGGACCCGCGCTGGAGCAAGTCCGTCGCGTCGTGACCGAAATTCCGGGCCCTCGATCCCGCGAGCTGGCGCGCCGTCGCACCGATGCGCTACCCGCAGGTCTGACCAGTGGCGCCGAGATCTACGCAGCGGCAGGGGGCGGAGGGGTGCTCGTGGACGTGGACGGAAACTCCTTCATCGACCTCGGTTCCGGAATCGCCGTCACCACCGTCGGCAACTCCGCGCCCCGGGTCGTCGAACGCGCCACCGCACAACTGCAGCACTTCACCCATACTTGTTTTCTCGCCACCCCCTATGAGCCGTACATCGAAGTCGCCGAGGCTCTGAATCGATTGACCCCGGGCACGCACGCGAAGCGCACGGCCCTGTTCAACACCGGCAGCGAAGCCGTCGAGAACGCCGTGAAGTACGCCCGTGCAGCGACCGGCCGGTCGGCAGTGGTCACCTTCGATCATGCCTTCCACGGCCGGACGCTCATGACGATGACCATGACCGCGAAGAACCAGCCCTACAAGCACTCTTTCGGTCCGTTCGCCCCCGAGGTCTACCGCGCCCCGATGGCGTATCCCTATCGATGGCCGAGCGGAGCCGACCGCGCCGCGGACGAGGCATTCGAACAGTTCCGTCTGCTCATCGATGCCCAGGTCGGCGCGGACCAGGTGGCCTGTGTCGTCGTCGAACCCATCCAGGGCGAAGGCGGATTCATCGTCCCGGCCGACGGCTTCCTGCGACGCATCGCCGACTTCTGCCGGGACAGAGGCATCCTCGTCGTCGCCGACGAAGTACAGACCGGAATCGGCCGTACCGGAGCATGGTTCGCGTGTGAGCACGAGGGCCTTGTCCCGGATCTGATCGTCACGGCAAAGGGACTCGCCGGCGGATTCCCGTTGGCGGCCGTCACCGGCCGAGCAGAGATCATGGACCGCGCCCATCCGGGCGGCATCGGCGGGACCTACAGCGGTAACCCCGCCGCATGTGCCGCAGCGCTCGGCGTCCTCGAGACGATCGAAGCCGAACACCTGCTCGAACGCGCCCAGGAGATCGGCACGCTGATGCTGCGGGAGTTGCGCGAGATCGGCACCCGCAACCCCGTCGTGGGTGACGTCCGTGGCCGCGGAGCCATGATCGCCGTCGAACTCGTCGAACCCGGCACGACCACCCCCAACCGGGAGGCCGTCGCGAAGATCGCCCGGTATTGCCAGAACCACGGAGTCCTCACCCTCACAGCCGGCACCTTCGGGAACGTACTGCGCTTCCTGCCTCCGCTGTCGATCTCGGATGAGCTGCTCGCCGAGGCGTTTTCGGTACTCCGCGACGCATTCGCCACCCTCTGAGCACGACACCGCCACCACCGTCAGCGAGGTGCGCCTGCTCTCGACCGGCCGCGCATCGACCGGTCACCCCGCATTCCGTTGATCCGCACCCCACGCGTCGAAGGAACATACGATGACGACACCCGTTCTGCTGCAGCACTACATCGACGGTGAATGGTTCGACGGTGACGCCGATGCCCTGGTGAGCATCAGTCCCGCAGAACCGGACGTCACCGTCGCGCACGGCCGCGCGGCCACCGTCGACGCCGTCGACCGGGCTGTCGCTGCCGCGCGTGCGGCAGCCCGACAGTGGGCGAAAACCCCGGCGCACGAGCGCGGCACCGTCCTGGTACGGGCCGCCGCCATCATCGAATCGTCTGCCCCTCGATGGGGTGCGGAGCTTGCCCGCGAAGAGGGCAAGACGCGCAGCGAGGGCGTCGCCGAGGTGCTCCGCGCCGCGCAGATCATGCGTTTCTACGGTGGTGAGGGCGACCGGGAAGCCGGCGAGATGTTCGCTTCCCCGCGACGCGGGGAACGCATCATGGTCGCGCGCAAGCCGATCGGCGTGGTAGGTGTCATCACGCCCTTCAATTTCCCCATTGCCATACCCGCCTGGAAGATCGCCCCGGCCCTGACCTACGGCAACACCGTGGTGTGGAAGCCGGCAGGCACCGTGCCACTGCTGGCGATGCGACTTGCGCAAGCCCTCCACGACGCCGGGCTGCCGCCGGGGGTGCTCAACCTCGTCATGGGCGGACGAGCCATCGGCGCCGGTATCGCCGACCATCCGGGGATCGACGCCCTGACGTTCACCGGTTCGACGGCGGTGGGCCGCAGCCTCGCGGCGGCAGGAGCCGCGCGGGGCGTGCCGGTGCAGGCGGAGATGGGGGGCAAGAACGCGGCTGTCGTGCTCGGCGATGCGGACCTCGATCTCGCCGCCGAGCAGGTCTTGGCCGGAGCGTTCCGCTCATCGGGGCAGAAATGCACGGCGACCTCCCGGCTGATCGTCACCGAGGATGTTGCCGACGAGTTCGTCCGTGAACTTGTTGCGCGGATCGGGAAGTGGACCGTAGGCAATCCCTTGGACGAACAGGTCGACATGGGTCCGGTGATCGATGCCGCAGCGCGGACGTCGATCCGGGCAGGGGTCGACGAGGCGATCCGGCAGGGTGCGCGGGCGTTGTGCGGGCAGCGATCGTACGAGGACGGTGAACTCGCGACCGGGTTCTACGTACCGCCCACTGTGCTCGAACTGCCCGATACCGGACTCGACGTGTGGCGGGAAGAGTTGTTCGGGCCCGTCCTCGCCGTGTGCCGCGCAGCGGACGCCGAGGCAGCATTCGCACTCGCCGACGACAGCGACTACGGCTTGTCGGCGGCGGTGTTCACCCAAGACCTCACACGCGCGCTCGGGGCGCTCGAGGATCTGGACGTGGGCATCCTGCACATCAACTCGGAATCCGCGGGCGCCGACCCGCACGTTCCGTTCGGTGGAGCCAAGAAAAGTGGCTACGGCCCGAAGGAACAGGGCCGCGCCGCCAGGGAGTTCTTCACCCACACCACGACCGTCTACCTGCGCGGTGGAAGGTCGATCACATGAGCGGGGGCGCACTCGACGGTATCGTCGTCGCCGATTTCACCCGGGTCCTCGCCGGTCCCTACGCCACCATGATGCTCGCGGACATGGGCGCCGAAGTCGTCAAGATCGAGCGTCCCGGGACCGGTGACGATACCCGGTCTTGGGGACCCCCTTACGACGATGCCGGCTCGACCACGTACTTCAATTCGGTGAACCGCAACAAGACCTCCGTGGTCCTCGACCTCGCCTCGGAGCAAGGCCGAGCCGAGGCTCTCCGCCTCGTGGCGCGTGCAGACATCGTGGTCGAGAATTTCCGCGCAGGCACCATGGAGCGGCTCGGTCTCGGCTACGACGACCTGCTCACCGTCAATCCGCAATTGATCTATTGCTCCGTGACCGGGTTCGGAAGTGGAGACGGAGCAGCCCTGCCGGGTTACGACCTGCTCGTGCAGGCCGTCGGTGGGCTCATGAGCATCACCGGACCCGAGGCCGGCACGCCGACGAGGGTGGGAGTCGCGGTCGTCGACGTGCTCACGGGCCTGCACGCCCTCGCCGGGATTCTGGCTGCACTGCATCACCGCGAGCGCACCGGCGAGGGGCAGCGCGTCGACACCAATCTTCTTTCTGCACTGCTCTCGTCGCTCGTCAACCAGGGTTCCGCGTATCTGGGAGCCGGAGTGGTGCCGGGAATTCTCGGCAATCGGCACCCGAGCATCGCCCCTTACGAGGTGTTCGCGACGAAGGACCGTCCGCTGGCGCTGGCGGTGGGCAACGACAAGCAGTTCGTGCGACTTTCCGAGACCCTCGGTGTGCCGGAACTCGCCACCGATCCGCGTTTTCACAGCAACCCGCAACGCGTGGCGCACCGTGAGGAGTTGTGCGTGGAGATCACCTCGGTCCTCACCACGGCCGGAGCAGATTACTGGTACGACGAACTGTCCCGCGTGGGTGTTCCGGCCGGACCCATCAACGATGTCGCCGAAGCTTTCGAGTTCGCCCGGCGACTCGGTCTCGGGGCTGTGGTAGCGGTGCCGGGTAGCGCCACTCCTCAGATCGCAAACCCGTTGAGTTTCTCCAGGACCCCGGTCCGGTACCGCTCGGCTCCGCCACCCCTGGGCGGAGTCGCGGACTGACCGCGAAGGACTGGAGATCGCCGCCCCGCTGCCGTCCGGCAGCGGGGCGGTCCCCGTCGAACGATCCTGCAGCACGACAGTGCGCAAGGTGGCCGGGGTTCGCTCAGCTCGACGCGCCATCCAGCATCTCTCTGGCTTTGACGGCCAGCCACCACTCCGTGCGGGTGTGAACGGAGTCGAGGTCACGACGGGTGAGTTCGGTGATGCGCGTAAGGCGGTTGCGCAGCGTGTGCCGGTGGATGCCGAGTGCCGCTGCGGCGCTCTCGGCCTGGCCGTTGTGCTCGAGGTACACGGCGAGGGTCTCGATCAGGCGCCCACCCGATCCGTGCTCGGCGTCGTAGGCATCGAGCGCCTCCAGGCCGGTATAGGCGATGGCGCGCAATGCATCCGGATCCTGCATGCCGAGCAACACCGAGAACGTACCCAGTTCGGCGAATACCACCGGACCCCCGCTGTCGCCCCGGACTGCCCGAACAGCCGAAAAAGACTGCTGAACACTACTGCTCACATCCGCGACATCACATGCCCCGCCCAACCCACACCGGACCGGCCGGCCGAGCTGCGCGCACACCCGCTCCTGCACCCGAGTGGCGATCTCACGTGCCCGATCTGCCGGGAGAACGACCATCACATCCGCATCGGCAGGGGCAGACAGATAGGGAATCCCCTCGGCCGCCAGGGCAGCACCGATCTGCCGTTCCGCGGCCAACAGTGGCCCGATGTCGGTGAACACGGCGACCGCGACGGTATCGGTCGGTTCGAATCCGAAGTACCGGAGCAACCCGGCGTCCATGCGGTCGGGGGCGTCGACGAGCGTCCGGGTGACCACCGCACGTAGCCGCTGTTCTGCGCTCTGCACCTTCGCGGGCTTACCGAGCTCGATGGAGATCAGGGACACCGCGTGGGCGAGGAGCAATCGGTCGGCCGGACGGAGCGGTTCCGCGGTGCCGACTGCCAGGTATCCGTGGAGATCCTGGGCGGTCGCGATGCTCTGGACGGTGTAGTGCCCGTCTGCATCGGCCGACACCTTGCTCATCTGCCGGCGCCGTGGCGATCGCGTCGCCGACTCCGACACTCCGCGGGCTTGCCGGACCACCCGGGTCGTGTCGGACCCGTACTCGGCGAGCACGCGATCGTCGACGTCGACGACGGCAGCCGCTCCCGCGAGAGCCTGACCTAGCGCGGTCACGACCGCCGGGACCCCGCCGCGCAGTGTGGCCCGGACCAACCGCTCCTGTTGATCGACGACCCGCTGCACCGCCCGGACCTGATCGGCAGTCAACTCGTCGATGACCGCTCGGGTGATGGCAATGAACGGCGTCGATGCGGGCACGGCCAGGACCGGGAACCCGAGTGCATCACCTGCGGCACGCAGACTGTCGGGCACGCGGTCGAACCGGGTGCCCGTGTCGAACGCCAAGGCCACGCAACCGGCCCCTGCCAGGCCCTGGAGGTACGCGAACTGTTCGTCGGCGCCGGCGCCGATCTCCAGTCCCGTGGTCATCACGAGCTCGCCTCCCGAAAGCCACGGAGTGGGGTCCGGAAGTTCGATCGGATGCGCCCATTCGATGATGCGATCGGCTCCCTCGCGACCTGCCACGAGAGTGAGCCCGAGTTCCGGCACTGTCGCAAGCCGACGCACGGTGATGGCCATAACCCAATCCTTCCTCAGAGCGGACCGCTATGCGGTGCGACGCTCGGCGAGAACCTCGAGAGCCAGATGCACGTCGGCGACGTCCCGGGGGGAACGCAACGAACAACCCAACAGCTCTTCGACTCGTTTCACGCGGTGCCGCACGGTGTTCGGGTGCAGATTCAGCTCCCGCGCAGTGCGCCCCACGTCCAGTTCGCGTGCCAGGTGAAGCACGAGAAAGTCCATCAGGTCCTCGTGTCCGTCGAGCAACGGTGCCAGAACGGCGGTAGCTCGTGTGAGCGCCGCTTCCGGATCGCGAGCCGCCAGCAGCCAGTCGGCGAGACCGACGTCCTCGAAGCGTTGGGCGGCACGTCCGCGGCGCTCGGCGGCCCGCCACGCCCAGCGTGCCTCACGCAACTTCTCGGGACCACGCGTGGGGTCGGTGAACGGTTCGCTCGCTCCACACCTCAATCCCTGTGGAAGGTTGGCGGACCACGATTCGAAGGCCTCCGCTCCAGCAGGGACCACACCGACGAGACCCCCCTCGCTCCGGGCGAGCAGCAGCGTGAGCCCCAGATCGCGAGCCAGACCGGACACGTCCGCCTCGACGGCCTCGAGCAGGGAGTTCGCCCGGAACACCCATCGACGGTTGTCGTACTCCGGAGCAGCGGACAGAACCAGTAGGCGCACGTCGGGATCCGGGCCGAACCGCAGCATCTCCAACTGTTCCAGGACGGTATCGGCGTGGGCCGGGTCGCCCGAGACGAGCGCACGCACCAGTGCGGTGTGGCGCGCGCGGTTCTCCACGGTAGCTCGCTGACGGGTGCGCTCGATGGTGTTGAGCAGCCTCAGCGACACTTCGACGGCAGGGTCGGTGAGGGGGTCGCTGAGTTCGTTCGTCTTGGAGGCGAGAGCCAACCAGTAGTACTGGTCGCCGGGTGAGATGGAGTGAGCACTCACCGCCCATCGACCCACCCTGAACAGCAACCGCCCCTCCCGGCCGCGAAGTTGATTGCGGATCAGGTGCACCGGCGCGCCGCCGGCCGAGGCGACGACATCCCCGACCTCGTTGTAGAGGATCACGCTGCTGCGGAGCAGGCCGGCGAGTCGGGCGACGAGGTCGGCCTCGGGAGCCTCGGCGGTCATCGCCTCGAGCAGGTGGTTCTGCATCTGCAGCGTGCGTCGTAGCAGCATCGAGTCCTGCGCTTGCACCGCCGCTCCGACGCGCCCGACCACCTCCATGAACGGCAGTTCCGACGGAATCGCCACGACGGCGAATCGATGGCGCTCGGCCTCGTCGAGCAGGGACCGTGGAATGTCCTCGGTGATCACTCCTACGCCGTACCCCAGTGCGGTGATGCCCGCCCCGACGAGTTCGCGGATCAGTTCGCGGTAGGCCGGCTGTGGGTGCTCGAGGGCCGGAAAGCGTGAACCGGTGGTGAGCATCATCGAACCCGGTTGCAACCATCGGGTCGGGTTCTCGATCTCGATCGGGTGTGCCCCGGTGATTCCGACATTCGGGTCGGCATCGGTGACCAGCCGGAGCCCGAGATCGGGTTCGAGCAGGAGGTCGACGAGCCGGAAACGGTCGGGAAGCATGTCCGTGATCTTCTCCCCGTACTGTGAAAATCTCCAATGAATCGTGGAGCTCGATTCACTTCTTCCAATTGATGGGTTGTCGACCAGGTCGAATACTGGGTCCACCCCAACCAGGAGTATGACGATGATCACATCTCGCAATCCTTACCTGCGCGTCGCCGTGGACGTCGGCGGCACTTTCACGGACGTGTGCATCTTCGACGAGAAAGCATCGACCACACGGATCGCGAAGGTCCCTTCCACCCCGGACGATCCCATGCGTGCCGTCGTCGACGGTGTGCGTGCCGCGGGCGTCGACCTGAGCGAGGTGACCCTGTTCTCGCACGGCACCACCGTTGCCACCAACGCGCTCATCACCCGCAACTTCCCGCCGGCCGCCCTCGTCACCACCCGCGGATTCCGCGACGTACTCGAAATCCGCGACGGCACCAAGGACGAGCTGTGGGACACGTACGTCGATGTCGGCCCCCCTTACATACGCCGCCGTGACCGTTACGAAGTCACCGAACGCATCGACTACGCCGGCGAGGTCGTCACCCCACTCGACGAAGCAGAAGTCCGCGAGATCGCCCGCATCCTGCGCCGCAAGGACATCAAGACCGTGGCGGTGTGCCTGATCAACAGCTACGTCAACAGTGATCACGAACAGCGCGTACGAGCCCTGCTCGAAGCCGAACTGCCCGACGTCACCGTCTCGACCTCCAGCGAGATCCTCCCCGAGATCTTCGAATACGACCGCGCCTCGACCACCGTCGCCAACGCCGTGCTCGCCCCGCTGGTCAGCGGATACGTCAACCGCTTGGAAGCGCAACTGCGCACCGACGGATACGAGGGTGATCTACTGCTGCTCCACTCGGGCGGCGGTTCCATGACCCCTGCGATGGTGGAGAAGTATCCGGTTCGGCTCGCAGCCTCGGGCATCGCCGCCGGCGCGATCGCCGTGGCCGACATCGCGACGCGCTGCGGGTACCCCAACGCGATCGGCCTGGACATGGGTGGCACCAGTACCGACATCTCCCTCGTCTACGACGGCGAGGTCCGCACCACCAAGCAGTGGCAGGTCGAGTACGGCTTCCCCATCTCATTCCCCAGCATCGAGGTGCTCACGATCGGTGCCGGTGGTGGATCGTTGGCCTGGCTCGACGAAGCGGGTTCGTTGCGCAACGGCCCGCAGTCCGCCGGCGCCTCCCCCGGCCCGGCCTGCTATCTGCGCGGCGGCACCGAACCGACCAACACCGACGCCAACGTGCTGCTCGGCCGACTGGGCACCGCCCTCATCGGCGGTGGACTCAGCCTCGACGTGGCGGCAGCGGAGAACGCGATCAAACAGACCGTGGCAGGACCGCTCGGTCTCGACGCGGACACCGCGGCGAGCAACATCATCCAGGTCGCCAATGCGAACATGGCAGATGCCGTGCGGCTGTTGTCGATTCGTCGAGGATACGATCCCCGCGACTTCGTTCTCGTCGTCTGCGGCGGCGCAGGCGCCCTGCACGGCGCGGCCCTCGCGAAGGAACTGTCGATTCCGACCGTCGTGGTGCCGCCGCACCCGGGCATCACCTCGGCGCAAGGGTGCCTGCTCGTCGACATCCGGCACGATCTGTCGGCGATGTTCCAGGGCCGCGTGGACGACATCGACACGACAGCGCTCGAACGCGAGTTCCTGCGCCTCGAACAGGAAGGCACGCAACGACTGCGCCACGAGGGCGTCGCACCCGAACGCATGGTTCTCGACCGTCACATCAGCATGCGCTACGCCGGTCAGTGGCGATCGCTGACCGTCGCCGCCGGCAGCGGTCCCGGCTTCCTCGACGAGGCCGTCGAACGATTCCACGAGGAACACGAACGGGACTACTCGTTCCGGCGCGACGACACCCCGGTGGAGATCTACCAGATCGGCCTGCGCGCAGTGGGCACCACACCGAAGCCGAAGTTCCCGCATGCCGGCGAGCCCACCACGGCCGAACCGGTAGCGGTGGAACGGCGCAGCGTCTATTTCGACGAAGCACAGCGCCGGCTCGACACGCCCGTCTTCGACCGTGACACGCTCGGGTTCGGTACGCGCATTCCGGGCCCCGCCGTGATCACCCAGCTCGACTCCACCACCGTTGTCCCACCCGGGACCACCGCCACCATCGACGAGTGGGCGAACATCCGCATCGACATCCAGGAGTCCTGATGACCACCCCGTCCACCACCCTCGATCCGGTCACCTTCGAGGTCCTCAAGAACGCGTTCGCCACCTCGGTCGATCTGATGTCCGAGCAGATCCTGCGCACCTGCTACTCGTTCGTCATCTACTCGCGGGACTTCTCCTCCGCGCTCTGCGACGCCGAGGGCAACACCGTCATGCAGGGCAGCCAGGACATCGCCGTTCACGTCGGCACGCTCCACTTCCAGTGCAAGGCCGTACTGGACGAATTCGGCTCCGACATCAACCCCGGCGACATCTTCATGGTCAACGACCCCTATCGCGGCGGCACCCACCTCAACGACGTCAGCTTCATCCGGCCCATCTTCGCGGACGATGTCCTCATCGCCTTCGCTCAGAACAAAGGGCACTGGGCCGATATCGGCGGCAGTGTGCCGGGATCCTTCGACGTCACTGCCACCGAACACTTCGGTGAAGGTCTGCGGATCACCCCGGTGCGGGTGTGGCACGAGGGCCGGTTCCTCGCCGACGTCGCGAAGCTCCTCGTCGCGAACACGCGGTCGCCGGAGATCAGCATGGGCGATCTGCACGCCCAGGCCGAGGCGACGGGGATATGCGAACGCGAGATCCTTCGCCTTGTGGACAAATACGGTCGCGGCACCGTCACCGAGGCCATGCATGAGGTCCAGAACTACGTCGAACGCATCGTCCGCAGCCGGGTCGCCGATCTCCCCGACGGCACCTGGACCACCGAGGACTACCTCGACTCCGATCCCGCGCGTCCCGAGGGCCTCGTCCCGATCCGGGTCACCATGACCATCGAGGGAGATCAACTCAGCTACGACCTGACGGGTAGCGCACCTGCCGTCGCGAGCTTCCTCAACAGCGGTTACGGCACCGCATTCTCCGGAATCATGGCGGGCACCAAGTCGTTCTTCCCCGATGTCCCGTTGAATTCGGGACTGTACAACGCGATTCACACCGAACTCGGGCCCGAGGGCACCGTCGTCAACGCAGGCTGGCCGCATGCGGTGACCGGGTTCTGTTCCGGCCCCTACGAGAAGATCATGAACGCGATCTTCGAACTGTGGTCGAAAGTCGTGCCCTCCCGGGGCATCGCCTGTTCGTTCAACCTCGAGTACCTCCTCGTCGGTGGGCGCGACGCCCGAACCGAGGAGCGCCCCTTCTTCATGTGGTACGACTGGATGGCCGGCGGCTGGGGTGGCCGAAACTCGAAGGACGGATCGAGCGCCACCGCACCGGTGTTCGGCATCGGTCTTGCCGTCCAGCCTTGCGAAGGACAAGAACGCCTCACCCCCGTGCTCACCACCGAGCACGCCATCATCACCGACTCCGGCGGACCGGGCGAGTACCGCGGCGGATGCGGCCTGTCCAAGGGCGGTGTCCTCACCGACAGCGACAACAGCGTGATGTCCTACTGCTGCGACCGCTCCCGCTCGGTCACCTGGGGAATCGAAGGGGGCCTACCGTCCATTCCCCATGGGGTCTGGCTCAACCGGGGCACACCCGAGGAACGCTTCCTCGGATCCGTGTTCTCGAACGTTCCTGTGCAGTCCGGTGATTCGTTCGACAGGCCGTCGGCCGGCGGAGGCGGATACGGGGATCCCCTGCGACGGGATCCGGAGTCCGTGCTCGAAGACGTGATCGACGGATACGTCTCCCTCGAGCGCGCCGCCCTCGACTACGGCGTCGTCGTCGTGCCGGTGGACCCCGAGATCGACCGTTACGAACTCGACCGGGACGCCACCGAACGAACCCGCACGGCGATCCGCCGGTCGCGCGAGGGTTGGCTGGACGAAGAACCCGAGTCCGTCGCCGCACGCTACCGCAGCGGTGAGTTGTCCATGCTCGACCTCGTACGGCGTTACGGCGTGATCGTCGACTGGGGAACCGGTGAGCTGCTGCCCACCACCACCACACAGTTCCGCGACCTGCTCCGAACTCGTTCTGTCGCGCACTGGTCCTGACGAGGACGGGGCGGACCGGTGGTCCGGCCCGCCCCGTCCCGAGTCCGGACAGGCGCAGATCCGGCGATGTCTCCGGACGAGGCGTGGCGCATCGGGCGAGCAATCGCCCCTGCGGCCAGGCGACATCGATCGGTTGTACAGCATGGACATGTCGCAGATCACATCGTGTTCGTAGTGTTCTCCCAATCGAACGTGAGCGCTGCCGGCACACCGGAACCGGTAACCCGATTGCGCCGTACACCAGGTTTCGAAGGGAGTGCCGTGCACACCGATTCATCGGCCGATAGGTCCGATACCCTCGGTCACGCTTTGAAGAGACGTCATCTCACCATGTTGTCGATGGGCGGGGTGATCGGGGCGGGATTCTTCGTCGGCATCAGCGCCATCATCGGCCAAGCGGGCCCCGGGGCCATCCTCACCTGCCTGATCTGTGGACTCATCGTCTTCCTGGTCATGCGGATGCTCGGTGAGATGGCCGTCGCCAAGCCGTGCACCGGGTCGTTCACCGAATACGCCCGCGACGCCATGGGCAATTGGGCGGGCTTCGCAACGGGCTGGCTGTTCTGGTACTTCTGGGTGGTCGTTGTCGGAATCGAGGCGGTGGTCGGAGCCACCTTGCTCGGTCGCTGGTTCCCCGGCGTTCCGTTGTGGCTGATGGCGGCCGGCCTACTGTTGCTGATGACCGTGGTGAACCTGTTGTCGGTCGGCAACTTCGGTGAGGCGGAGTACTGGTTCGCCGGGATCAAGGTCGCGGTCATCATCGCCTTCCTCGTCCTGGCCGGCCTCTACGTGTCGGGTATCTGGCCGGGAGCCGATCTGTCCTTCGAGAATCTGACTGCCCACGGCGGTTTCCTGCCGAACGGTTTCACTCCTGTCCTCGTCGGTGTCGTCGCCGTCATCTTCTCGATGACGGGAGCAGAGCTGGTGACGATCGCCGCAGCCGAATCGAAGGAACCTGCCGCGGCGATCCGCCGCGCTACCAGCACGGTGGTGTTCCGGATCCTGGCGTTCTTCGTCGGCGCCACATTCTTGCTCGTCACCATGCTGCCGTGGGACAGCTACGTCGTCGGAGAATCCCCGTTCGTCTCCGCCCTCGATGTACTGGGTGTCCCCGGCGCAGCCGAAATCCTCAACTTCGTCGTTCTCGTCGCCGTGCTCTCCTGCTTGAACTCCGGGCTCTACACGGCCTCGCGAATGTTGTTCGTACTCGGCGCCCACGGTGACGCTCCTGCCTGGATGACATCCGTCAATTCCCGCGGCGTGCCACTGAAGGGGGTGCTGTCGTGCACCTTCATCGGCTATATATGTATCGCTGCCGCCTACCTCTGGCCCGAGACGATCTTCCTGTATCTGGTCACCTCGTCGGGCGCGATCTGCCTGTTCGTCTACATCCTGATCTGCCTGTCCGAGCTGGTATTACGCCGCCGATGGGAACGCACATCTCCGGAGATCCTGCAGTTCCGGGTGTGGCTCTACCCCGTCCTGCCCATCGTGGTCACCGTCGCCATCGCTGCGATCCTCGTGGGAATGTGGTTTACCGGTGCCCGTCCGGAACTGGTGCAGTCGCTGATCGCGTTCGCCGTGATCATCGCTGCATATCATCTCAAGACCAGGTACCGGCGTCGACGGGATTCTGCACGAGATCCCTCACCCGGGGAAGCCTCCTGGGCCCGCGCGATGCATGTCGCCCCGACGCTCCGAGACCCGCGAACACACCCCATCAGGGCCCGATTCGAAGCCGATTCCGGAGAAGAATCCTCCGGCCCTGATCGTGAATCCTCGGAGTACGAGCTCGACATGCCACCGAACAACATCGTGAAGTGACTCGCCGGCAACCCATTTCCGAAACAGATCGGTCATCCCGCACAGACACATTCGAACCACCCGAGCAGCGCGGCCCGGGAAGTCCCTCGACGGACTTCCCGGGCCGCGGTCGACAGCGATCATCGACCTCCGGTCAGTGGGTTGCCAGCGCTACCCGTCGCTGCTCGTCCACCGGGACTCCCCCACCCGAACCGAAGTCGATTCTGACGTGATGCACAGTGCCGGAGAATGCGAAACGGTCTCGGCGAGCGATCTCCTCGGCCACCGGGCTACCGCGATCGATACCGATATCGAGCTGTTCGTTCATCGAGAAGATCGCCCGCGCAGTGCGTTCGACGCGCCCATCGGCAACGGCGACACCGTCGACCAGCAGTGTCACTCGGCCACCCTTACCGATGCCTCCACCGTCGTACTCGAAATGCACCGACACCTCGCGCACGTCTTCCGAGAGTGCCGGTCCTCGAACAAAAGTGTGCTCTTTTCCGTTGAAGTTGTAGCAGAACACCGGCCGCGACTCGAGCACATAGAACCCGAATCCGCCGAAACGCCCCCCGATACCGACCAGAATTCCTTCGCACGATGACCCCCGAGTGTCGATCCGGGCGGTCAGCGAGAAGGAACGGTTGAAGAACGAGGGTGCAGCCTTCTCGACCAGTCCCTGCATGTGCGGATACAGCGTCACGGTGCGTCGGCCCGCGAACGGGTGCGGCGGCCGGGAGCTCGGATCCGATCCTCGGCCGACGGTGCGGTCGTCGAGCGGAAGCACCCGATATCGGGCGGCTTCGGTGAGAAAGAGCTGTTTCAAGCGCTCGAGGACGTCCGGATGTTCGTCCGCCAGATCGCGGGCCTGGGACCAATCGGTGGTGGTGTCGTACAACTCCCAGCGGTCCTCGTCGAGGCCGGGCAGTTCGAGACCGTAGGTCGCCATGTGCCAGGGCGCGCGGTGTGCCGTCACCGCCGTCCACCCCTCGTGATAGATACCTCTGTTACCGAAGATCTCGAAGTACTGGGTGACGTGACGTTCCTCGGCCGCCGGGTCGTCGAACGTGTAGTTCATCGCGACACCTTCCATGGGCATCTGGGCGACACCGTCGACCGTGTGCGGCGCCGGAACGCCCGCCGCCTCGAGGATGGTCGGGGTGATATCGACGCAATGGTGCCATTGATGGCGCAGGCCACCTGTGGCGGCAATGCCGGCAGGCCAGTGCACGATCAGCCCGTTACGGGTGCCGCCGTAATGTGAAGCGACCTGCTTGGCCCACTGATAGGGGGTGTCGAGTGCAAGAGCCCACGAAGCCGGGTAATGCGGGTAGCTGGTGGGTGTGCCGAGTTCGTCGAACCGGTCGAGCACGTCCCGCGTAGTGCTCCGGTAGCCGTTCAATTCCGCCAGATAGTTGAACGAACCTTCCAGGCCTCCTTCCGCGGAGGCTCCGTTGTCGCCGAGCATGTACAGGTGTCGCCACGACACGCATCGATCTGATGTTCAACATGGCGGTGTCGGCACTCGCTCTGTACGAGCAGCGTCGCACCGAATTCATATCCGTGCGAGCAGACTTCGACGAGACCGTCGATCGCCTGATCGACATGACCGTCGCCGCCCTGCTCGCAGACGCCACCCACCGGCATCCCGGACACAACGCAACCGGTGATCGCCCGAACCCACCCGACAGGAGCTCCGGTGTCCCCCACGATTTCCTCACGCACAGTTGAAATAGGCTCGCACAAAATCGAATTCGGACCACGCCTGCTACGTCGCACGGCGGGGGAGCACGAGACCGCTCCGTACACGACGGTGCAGGTGGAACCTGTCACCCCGTACATCGGTGCGGTGGTGTCCGGAATAGATCTGCGCAGCCCGGAAACCGAACAGATCGACGAGTTGCGCAGAGCCCTGCTGGAGTGGAAGGTGCTGTTCTTCCGGAATCAGCACATCACCGCAGAACAGCACCGCGATTTCGCTCGCCACTGGGGAGAACTCGAGGTGCATCCGCTGCTTCCCCAGGGGGAGGTTCCGGAAGTGGTGCATTTCGAACGCAGCCAGGACAATCCGGGTACGGAGAACATCTGGCATGTGGATGTCACCTGGCAGAAACGACCTCCGCTCGGCTCCGTTCTGCGGGCGCTGGAAGTTCCGCCGGCCGGTGGCGACACGCTGTGGGCGGACATGGGAAATGCCTACGACTGTCTCCCGGACGAGATCAAAGAACGGATCGACGGACTCGAAGCAGTACACGATTTCGTTCCGTCGTTCGGCCGCAGCATGACTCCGGAGCGACTCGAACAGATGAAGGAACAGTACCCTCCGGTACGGCACCCCATCGTACGGACGCACCCCGAGACCGGACGTAAGACCCTGTTCGTCAACAGTCTGTTCACCACCCACATTCCCGACATCGATCCGGTCGAAGGCGACCGACTGCTCCAGCAGTTGTTCGATCAGGCCAAGGTTCCCGACTTCCAGTGCCGGTTCCGCTGGGCACCCGACTCGATTGCCTTCTGGGACAACCGAGCCACCCAGCACTACGCCGCCAGCGACTATTTCCCTCACCGACGAGTCATGGAACGAGTCTCGATCGAAGGCGACATCCCGTTCTGAGCCCTCTCGGCCGGT
Source organism: Rhodococcus sp. Q1 (assembly GCF_004153645.1). NCBI lineage: Bacteria > Bacillati > Actinomycetota > Actinomycetes > Mycobacteriales > Nocardiaceae > Rhodococcus > Rhodococcus sp. Q1. The sequence continues at coordinate 50,031 of NZ_SDMJ01000009.1, forward strand.
GCCGCGGAGCCGTGAAGCTCCCGGCACGGGCCGACGGCAGTGCACGGCGACCAGAGCATCATGGACGGATGACGCAACGGAATCCGATGTGACACGTGGACGTCTCCACACTTTCTCCCTGACGCGCAGCCGGGCGATAGCGCAAGCAGTAGTTGGGCGCACACAGATGCGATCCACCCTTGATGACCCGGCGAGGATAACGCTCGTCCCCATCCGACGTCGTTACGCGCGGATTCGACGGAATACAACACGCACGTGCCGATTCGAGGTCACGGCCATCCGCACCGTGGCGCGCGAAGAAGAAGTCCTCGGTCCACTCCCAGACGTTGCCGGCCATGTCCGAGAGCCCGTAACCATTGGGTCCGTACGCTCCCACCGGGGAGGTGCCCACGAATCCGTCCTCCGCGGTGTTCTCCCACGGGAAACGTCCCTGCCACGTGTTCGCACGATAGCGGCCGCGAGGCGTGAATTCGTCCCCCCAGACGAAACGGGCCCGGTCCAGACCGCCCCGCGCCGCATACTCCCACTCCGCCTCCGAGGGCAGTTCTTTACCCGCCCACTGTGCATAGGTCCGGGCGTCGAAGTACGACACATGCGTCACGGGATGACGTTCGCGCCCGGCCAGGTCGCTGCCAGGCCCCTCCGGGTGGCGCCATGAGGCTCCGGGTGTCCACGTCCACCACCTGTGATAGTCATCGAGCGGCACCGGCCCGGACGGGGCGGTGAACACCAGCGAACCCGGCACGAGCAAATGCGGATCGGCGTCGGGATAGTCCTCGGCCCGAGGTGATGTTTCCGCGGTCGTCACGTATCCGGTTGCCTTCACGAACCGTCGGAACTCAGCGACGGTCACCGGATGGGTGTCGATGAAGAATCCGTCGACACGCACCTGATGGACCGGCCGCTCCTCGGGATAGAACTCCTCCGAGCCCATCCAGAACGTGCCGCCGGAGATCCAGGTCATGTTCTTCGGGGGGATACGCACCGACGTCGGAGACCTCATATCGGAAGCTTGTCATCCTGGCATATCTTGCTCGGAGGTCGTCCCACTGGCCGGATAGCCGACCGACCCGGCACCGGCCGGACGATCAGCGCGTCAAGGCTGTGTCGGCCACCGCGTCGAAGGTCCGCACGTGGCGGTGAACGCTGGTGGATTGTCCCGGCTCGCGCCACCTGTCATCTCGGATGACCGCCGCGTCCAGGAGAACGGTGTCCCTGGCCGTGACCAGGAGAGACGTTCACCGTGGAGAACTTCCCCCACTACCCTCGGCTGTTAGGTTCGGCATACCTTAGACTTTTTCGGTGTTCAGCTCCCCCATACTCGACGAGCGTCCCGGCGTGCGCTTCGTACGTCGGCTGCAAGACTTCGGCGACACCCCTGCCTTGATCACGTCGGAGCGGACGGTCACCTACAGCGAACTGGCCGCGCAGGTCCGGCACGAAACGTCCCGGCTCGGCGAGACCCGCCGCCTGGTGCTGCTCGCAGGTGCCAACGAGATCGACGTGATCATCGTCTACCTCGCGGCTCTGCTCGCCGGACATCCGGTGTTGCTGGCGCCGGGCGACAACCCCGTCGCTCTCGAAGGTCTGATCGACGCGTACCGACCCGACGTGGTGGTGCGCAGCATCGACGGGACCGTGGCTGTCGAGGAACGGGGTGACGGTTCCTCACATGTGCTGCACCCCGACCTGGCGCTGCTGTTGAGCACCTCCGGCTCGACCGGTTCCCCGAAACTCGTCCGCCTGTCGCATCGCAACGTGCAGTCCAATGCCGAGTCGATCGCGGACTACCTCGGCATCCGCGGAACCGACCGTGCGGTGACGACATTGCCGATGCATTACTGCTACGGCTTGTCGGTGATCCACAGCCATCTGCTGCGCGGCGCTGCAGTGGTGCTCACGACCCGCTCGGTCACCGATCCGGCGTTCTGGGAGCTGTTCCGGGCACACGGGGGCACCAGCTTCGCCGGCGTGCCCTATACCTTCGATCTGCTCGACCGGTTCGGATTCGACGAACTGGATCTGCCCGACCTGCGCTACATCACGCAGGCCGGCGGGCGACTGTCACCGGATCGTGTCCGCGCCTATGCGCAACTGGGTCGTGAGCGGGGCTGGGACTTCTTCGTCATGTACGGACAGACGGAGGCAACCGCACGGATGGCGTACCTGCCTCCGGAACTCGCCACCGACCATCCGCAGTCGATCGGACGGGCTGTACCCGGGGGCTCCTTCCGCCTCGAGGCGGTACCGGATGCTCCGGACGGCACCGGTGAACTGATCTATACGGGGCCGAACGTGATGCTCGGCTACGCGCACACTCCCGAGGATCTGGGTCTCGGGGACATCCTGGAGGGCGAACTACGAACCGGAGACCTTGCGCGGCAGATCGACGGCGGATTGTACGAGGTGGTGGGCCGGCGCAGCCGATTCGTCAAGCTCTTCGGGCTGCGGCTCGACCTGCAACAGATCGAGTCGACTCTCGCACAGGAGGGCCTGACGGCCTGCTGCGTCGGTGGTACGGACGAAATGATCGTGGCGGTCGAAGGCGCGAGCGATGTCGACGCGGTCCGGTCCGCGAGCGCACGGGCCTGCGGTCTTCCCGTCGCCGCGGTGCGGGTGTGCCTCGTCGACGAACTTCCACGGACCAGCACGGGCAAACCTGACCTTCGGGCGGTGGCCGGGCTGGTCCACGACGCAGCACCCGTTCCGGTGACGACAACGACCACCGTCGTGGACACGGACGCCCTGCGGGCCCTGTATGCCGAGGTGTTGCGCAGTACGCAGGTCACCGACGACAGCTCGTTCGTGAGCCTCGGCGGCGATTCCCTGTCCTATGTGCAGATGTCCCTCCGACTCGAGCGGATGCTCGGCTGTCTTCCCGAGAACTGGCACACCACCGCGATCAAGGATTTCGTACCCGCACCCCGACGACGATGGTGGCGGACGGTCGAGACCAACGTGCTGCTCCGCGCCGTCGCGATCGTGCTCATCGTGGGATCACACATTCGGCTGTTCGGGGCGCTCGGCGGCGCGCATGTGCTCCTCGGGGTCGCCGGCTACAACTTCGCCCGCTTCCATCTCGCCACTCCCCGGACCGAACGGGTACGCCATGTCCTGGGCAGCGTGGCCCGAATCGCCGTCCCCAGCATGCTGTGGCTCGCTGCCGTGATCGCACTGACCGGCGACTATCTCGTGACCAGCGCCTTCTTGCTCAACGGCATTCTCGGACCCGACGGGTGGACGCCGGAATGGCGGTACTGGTTCATCGAAGCGATCGTCTACATCCTGCTCGTCGTCATCGCGGTGTTGTCCATCCCGCTCGTCGATCGCATCGAGCGCAAACACTCGTTCTGGTTCGCCATCGGATTGGTGGGAGTGGGTCTGCTCCCCCGCTACGGCATCGTCGAGCTCGGCGACGGCAACAATCTCATTCTGAGCGCCTCGATGGTCTTCTGGCTGTTCGCCCTGGGTTGGGCCGCCGCCACGGCGACGACCGTGTGGCACCGCGCGGGCGTCACCGCGGTGATCGCAGCCACTGTGCCCGGATACTTCTCCGGCGACCTCCAGCGAGAGCTCCTCGTCATAGGTGGGCTGTGCCTGCTGGTGTGGCTCGACTCCGTTCCCTGCCCACCTGCACTGAGCAGGATCGCAGGGGTGCTGGCAAGCGCATCTCTCTACATCTACCTGACGCACTTCCAGGTGTACCTACCGTTGCGAGAAGACCATCCTTGGCTGGCCTTCGCTCTGTCGATCCTCGTCGGCATTCTCTTCTGGCAAGGAGTGACAGCCGTCCTCTCCCTGCGCCGACGGCTCGGCATCCCGCGATCGAGAGACGACCGGGATCCGATCGTCTCCACCGATAGTTCGTCTCGCACCTCCGCAACCGAGGCACACACAGCCGCCGGCAGCCGGTCGTAGTAAGGCTCGGACTCCGGGAGCGCTACCAGCGAGAGCAGGTGCTACCGAGTCGATCCGGATCGCGAATCCGGTTCCGATTATTAGGCTTGCCAATCCTTCGAGTAGCATCGTTTTCCTGACCACGGGTGGGAGATTTCCCGCTGCACAAGAGGACGGACACACTATGAGGATTCGGACCGGACTGATATCGGGAGTGGCTCTGGCCACCGCCGCGGTGCTGACACTGTCGGCGTGCTCGGAGTCCGGTTCGGGTGGCGGAGCCGATTCGGACACCGCCGACCAGATCACCGTGTACAACGCCCAACACGAGTCACTGACCCAGGAATGGGCCGACGCCTTCACCGCCGAGACCGGCATCGAGGTAGAACTACGCAACGGCAACGACACCGAACTCGGCAACCTCCTCGTCGCCGAAGGTGACCAGTCGCCGGCCGACGTCTTCCTCACCGAGAACTCCCCGGCGATGACGCTGGTGGAGAACGCCGGACTCTTCGCCGACGTCGACCAGGACGTCCTCGACCAGGTCCCGAGCCAGTACCGGCCGTCGAGCGGCAAGTGGACCGGCATCGCGGCCCGCTCCACCGTCTTCGCATACAACAAGGACAGCCTGCCCCAGGACCAGCTTCCCGGGTCGCTGCTCGACCTGCAGGACCCTGCCTGGAAGGACCGATGGGCCGCGTCGCCGTCGGGCGCCGACTTCCAGGCCATCATCAGTGCGCTGCTCGAGCTGAAGGGTGAGGACGCCACCCGCCAGTGGCTGGCCGGGATGAAGGAGAATGTGCGCACCTACCAGGGGAACAACACGGTGATGAAGGCCGTCAACGCCGGGGAGATCCCGGGCGGCGTGATCTACCACTACTACTGGTTCGGAGATCAGTCCAGGACCGGTGAGAACAGCAACAACGTCGCGCTGCACTACTTCAAGAACGAGGATCCGGGCGCGTTCGTGAGCGTCTCGGGCGGCGGCGTCCTGAAATCGAGCACCCAGCAGGACGCAGCGCAGCGGTTCCTGAAGTTCGTCACCGGGAAACAAGGCCAGGAGGTTCTGCAGACCGGGACGTCCTTCGAGTACTCGGTCGGCAGCGATGTGCCGGCGAATCCGGAACTGGTGCCGCTCGCCGATCTGCAGGCCCCGAAGGTCGACCCCGCGAAGCTCAACAGCCCGCAGGTCACCGAACTCATGACGGAAGCCGGCCTGCTCTGAAACTTGCACCGATCGGCCGCACGCGGTCGGGCGACGCGGACACTCCCCGTCGCCCGGCCGCTCGGCCGCGCCCGCCGCTCCCCCTGGCGGTTGCCGCACTGATCGTGGTGGCCGCGTCACTCATCCCACTCGGCTACATCGTCGTGCAGAGCATCGACACGGGCTGGGATACCGCATCCGCGCTGCTGTTCCGCCCCCGCGTCGGCGAACTGCTGACGAACACCGTGCAATTGGTCGTCGTCACGGTGCCCCTCTGCATCGTCGTCGGTGTCCTCGCCGCCTGGCTCGTCGAGCGCACCCGGGTACCGGGAGCGAAGGTGTGGGCGGTGCTCCTCGCGGCACCGCTCGCCGTGCCGGCGTTCGTCAACAGCTATTCGTGGGTGACGCTGATTCCCTCCCTCGGCGGACTGCACGGCGGCGTTCTCATCGCCACCCTCTCCTACTTCCCGCTCGTCTACATTCCGACCGCCGCGACGCTACGTCGGCTCGATCCCGCCGTCGAGGAATCGGCGCGAGCCCTCGGCGTCGGCCCGTGGGCTGTGTTCTTCCGCGTCGTCGTCCCGCAACTGCGCCTTGCCATCGCCGGCGGAGCACTGTTGGTCGCACTGCACCTGCTCGCCGAATACGGCGCGTTCGTCTTCATCCGATTCAACACGTTCACCACGGCGATCTTCGAGCAGTACCAATCGACCTTCAACGGAACCGCAGCGACCATGCTCGCCGGCGTTCTGGTCCTGCTCTGCCTGTCCCTGCTGATCATCGAAGCGGTCGTCCGCGGCAGCGCCCGGTACGCCCGTCTCGGTCCAGGAGCTGCCCGCCGAGCCGTGCCTGCCGAGCTCGGCCCGTGGTACTCACCGATCGCACTGCTGTTCCTCGGGGTTCTGATCGCGTTGTCGGTCGGTGTCCCCGTCGGCAGTGTCCTGCGATGGCTCATCATCGGTGGCGGCGACGTCTGGGAATGGAACGCCCTGGCCGCCGCGCTGGCGCAGACCCTCGGGTTCGGCATCGTCGGCGCCGTGGTGACCTGTGTACTCGCGTTCCCTATCGCCTGGATCTCGATCCGCCACCGGGGTCGGTTCAGCCGCATCCTCGAGGGCGGCACCTACATTTCCAGTTCGCTGCCCGGCATCGTCGTGGCACTGGCGTTCGTCACGGTCACCATCCGTTATCTCCCTCCGCTCTATCAGAGCGTGACCGTGGTGATCGCCGCCTACGCGCTACTGTTCCTGCCACGCGCACTGGTCAATCTGCGGGCGGGACTCGCCCAGGCCCCTGTCGGGCTCGAGGAGGCCGCCCAGTCGCTCGGCCTGTCCCCACTCTCGGCGTTCTTCCGGGTGACCTTGCGGCTGGCGGCCCCGGCCATGGCCGCCGGTGGCGCGCTGGTGTTCCTGGGTATCGTCAACGAACTGACCGCCACCTTGCTGCTGGCTCCGACCGGTACCCGCACTCTCTCCATGCAGTTCTGGTCCCTGAGCAGCGAGATCGACTACGCCGGCGCCGCACCGTATGCACTGCTCATGATCGTGCTGTCGCTGCCCATGACCTACCTGCTTTTCTCTCAGTCGAAGAAGGTGGCGGGACTATGACCTACGCCCTCGAAGTGGCCGCACTCGACAAGTCCTTCGGCGCCACGCCGGTCCTGCGGCACGTCGGGTTCTCCGTGAAGACGGGCTCGACCACGGCGATCGTGGGCCCGTCCGGCTGCGGCAAAACCACCCTGCTCCGCCTGATCGCGGGTTTCGAGAAACCGGATTCCGGCACCATCGCCCTGGCCGGCCGGATCGTCGCAGGCGGTGGTTGGACGCCCGCGCACCGGCGTTCGGTGGGCTACGTCGCCCAGGACGGTGCGCTGTTTCCGCACGCCACCGTGGGAGCGAACGTCGGTTTCGGCCTTCCCCGCCGGGCCCGCAACTCAGCGAAGATCACCGAACTGCTCGAGATGGTCTCCCTCGACGCCTCGTACGCGTCCCGACGACCCGATCAGCTGTCGGGCGGGCAGCAGCAACGAGTGGCCCTCGCGCGGGCACTGGCGCGCGAACCGGAACTGATGCTGCTCGACGAACCGTTCTCCGCGCTGGACGCCGGCCTGCGGGCGAGCACTCGCAGGATCGTCGCCGACGTTCTCGCCAAGGCCGGGATCACCACCATCCTGGTGACCCACGATCAATCCGAGGCGCTGTCCTTCGCCGACCGGGTCGCAGTGATGAATGCAGGTCGGCTCGCCCAGATCGGCACCCCCCGCGAGATCTATTCCGCCCCCATCGACGTCACCACCGCACAGTTCATCGGTGACGCCGTCGTCCTGCCGGCTCGTATCGACGGCGGAACGGCACGCTGCGCGCTCGGCGAGATCCCGGTGTCCGCGAACGGTGTCCACGGACGCGCCCAGGTCATGGTGCGGCCCGAGCAGATCGAGCTCACCCTGGATGGCGCCGATGTGTCCGGGATGGTCGTCGATGTCGAGTATCTCGGATCGGAGATGCTCATCGGTATCCGCCTCGACGCCCCCGACGGCGCGGTCCCCGAACGCGTCACCGTGCGCCGCTTCGGTGTCACCACCCTCGATCCGGGCGACCGCGTCGGCATCCGAGTACTCGGCACCGGCGTGGCATACCCGGTTCGGTCTCTCGAGTCGGCGCCGGTCACCGGAGAATGGCAGCCTCCCGGCCTACAGCCCTGACGACATTCGAGCGCTCCTGTCGGCGACCTCCAGGTCGTACCTGCTTCAAGACCGTGCGGTGACGACGCGGTCGTCGAGAAACTCCTTCAATCCGTCACTGAAAACGTCATTGTCGTCACCAGCGACCATGTGGCCGGCGCCCGTGACATCGATCAGCGTGGCGGTCGGGATCAGGTCGAGCAGTTCCTTCGCACCTTCCTCGCTGACCACATTCGATTGCCGGCCCCGAACAAGCATGGTGGGCACCGTGATCGCCGCCGCAGCCTCTCGAGCGCGTTCGTACCGCATGAGGGAATCGGTTTGACGAGTGGGCTCGTCACCGTGGCGAAGAAACGCCGGATCCCAATGCCAGAACCAGCGGCCGTCGCGCAAGCGCAGGTTCTTGCGCAACCCCTGCGGATTGGACGTGCGAGCACGGTTCGGGGTGTACGCCGCGATCGCTGCGGCAGCCTCGTCCAGGCTGGCGAATCCTTCGAGGCCACTGCGCATGAACGCCGCGATCTCGGCGATGCCCTCGGTTTCGACTTTCGGCGCGATATCGACCAGGACCACCCCGCGAGCGAGGTCGGGATTCTCGCCCTGCCCGATCAACGACGTCATACCGCCCATCGACGCCCCGACCAGTACCGGCTTCTCCCCCAGCTCGCCGATGATCGCCGTCAGATCGGCGACCAGAGCATCGATGCCGTAGTCCCCGTCCGGTGCCCATCGACTGTCCCCGTGGCCACGGGCGTCCACAGCGATGGCAGACCAGCCGTCCGTCGCCAGCCTTCGGCCGGTATTTCGCCAGGAGTGCCGGGTCTGCCCGCCACCGTGCAGCAACAACACCACACCCTTGCGGTCGATGCCCGATCCGTTGTCGCTCACAGTGGGTGGGTCCCACCGATCCGCGGCAAGTACGACACCGTGGCCGCGAAATTCACACCGGGTGGCAATCGGATCCATGAGTCCCTCACCAACATTGTCGAGTCGAGTATTCACATCGATGGTGCACTACGCGGTAAACGGCGATTCACCCGCACCGGTCTACTCACCACCGAGCTCCGATCACGTCGTGGAACCATTCTCTCGGCGGCAGCGCCACAACAGAATTCGGACACGGGCTCTCGCCCTGGATGCCACCATCCGCGCGGTCGATTCACCGACGACACCGGCGAAGCTCGTCCGCACACGGTAATGACGACTACAAGCGTTGCTCCACTGCATCATCCGTCGTTCACGAGATCGGGTCACCCCATCCGATCGAAGCGAACAGAGTCGCACCGGGATCGGCTCCATCGGATCGATCGTTGCACTCCGCACTACCAGCCGGGGACTGCAGAGTTTGCGCAAAGTGTAGAAGCAGAACAACTTTCAGAATGCCGACAGTCCGGAAATCGCAAAGTTGAGAAAAGCCTCGAAGGTCTTGTCGGGGTCCGCGGCACCGCCCTGCTCGTTCAGCGCACCGGTCGTCTCACTGAGGATGAAACCGGCCAGGAGAGCAAAGAGGGTCTTGCGGGCGTAGACCTGTTCTTCCTCATCGACACCGGCGTTGGCGAGAACCCGGTCGAGCGCTCTCCAGAGGAGGTGATCGCTTCCGGTCACCTCCGGATGCGACAGCGCGTAGAGCCACAGAGACGGATGCCGGCGCGCACTGGTGCGACACGCATAGCCGAGCGCCCGGAGCTGCTCTGTCCACGGGGCCTCGTCATCGTCGGGCACATCCAGTTGGAGGGCAACCAAGGCGCACACCCGCCGGAGAAGGGCGGTCTTGTTGTCGACGTGGTGGTAGAGCGACATCGGGTTGACGTCGAGTTCGACCGCCAGCTTGCGCATGGACAGTCCCTCCACCCCGATCGCATCGATGAGGCGCAGAGCTGTCGAATAGATCTCTTCCGGGGTCAAGGGTGCACCCCGATGCGCGCTGGCGACCATACGCCGTATGCTAGCGATCGCCATACAGTGTATGGCTGGTGGTGGTACAGCCACCCGCCCCGGCCCGAAGGAGTCTTCCGTGTCCGCGACTCGCTCCGTCCCCAGCCTGCGAGGAGTGCCCATCCTCGGCAACGCCCTCCAGCTTGCCGGCGACGTACCCACCGACTTCCTGGTAGAAGCGGCCCAGGAGCATCCCGAGGGCATCTTTCAGGTGGACATCCTGGGTCACCGGGCGATGTTCGTCTACGATCCCGACCTCGTTGCCGAGGTCTGCGACGAGACACGGTTCTACAAGAGCATCGCGCCACCACTGTCGCTCGTGCGCGACTTCGCCGGCGACGGATTGTTCACTGCACGCGGCAACGAACCGGTTTGGGGTCAGGCACACCGCATCCTGATGCCCGCATTCGGACAGCGGTCCATGAAAGCCTACTTCGCGGAGATGCTCGAGGTCGCCGAAGCCCTGACCGCATCCTGGGCTCGGAGGGAAGGCGAAGACCTGCCCGTCGCCGACGACATGACTCGTCTGACCTTGGACACCATTGCGCTCACCGGCTTCGGCTTCCGATTCGAATCCTTCACCTCCCCACAACTTCATCCCTTCCTTCAAGCGATGAGCAACGCCTTGACCGAAGCCATGGTCCGCGCTCGGCAGCCCCGACTGGTTACCAGAATGCGCACCACACGCGACGAGACCTACCGAGCCGACATCCGTGTCATGCAGGAACTGGTGGACGAAGTCATCCGCCGGCGCCGCGGACGCGACCACGCCGGTAGAACGGACCTTCTCGGTTTGATGCTCGACGCCACCGACCCCCGAACCGGGCAGGCGTTGCCCGACGAGAACATCCGCAATCAGGTGCTGACCTTCCTCATTGCCGGACACGAGACGACCAGTGGACTGCTCTCCTTCGCCCTGTACAACCTGCTGCGCAACCCCCATGCGCTCGCCCAGGCGTACCGCGAGGTCGACCGGCTGCTTCCCGACGGCACCGCGCCGACATACGAAGCGATCATGAAACTGGACGTGATCCCCCGGGTGCTGGAGGAAACGCTCCGAATCTGGTCACCCATCCCCGGCATCATCCTCGAGCCGTTCTCCGACACCGAGATCGGCCACTATCCGATCCGCAAAGGTCAACAGATCTTCGTGTTGCTGCCGGCCCTGCACCGCCACCCGAAGGCGTGGGACAGGCCGGACGATTTCGACATCGACAGGTGGCTTCCCGAACGCAGAAACGCGCACCATCCCGCAGCATACAAACCGTTCGGAAACGGCGAACGCGCCTGTATAGGACGCCAGTTCGCTCTCACCGAAGCCAGGCTGGCTCTCGCGCTGATCCTGCAACAGTTCGCGATCGGTGATCCGCGTGCCTACCGAATGAAGCTCAAGCAGACCCTCACTCTCAAACCGGACGGTTTCACCGTCCGCGTCCGGAAACGCCGGCCTCATGAACGGGCCACCGAGCACACGCCTGTCGCGGCGACAACCCCCGAGGAACCGATCGACGCGGTCTCCGCCGGTACCGTCCTGACGATCGCGTACGGTTCCAACCTCGGCACCTGCGCCGATATCTCCGAACGGCTCGCCGAGCGGGCAGACCGATCCGGTTTCGACGTTCGCGTGATCACCCTCGACGAACTTGCTGCCGAACCGCCCCGTGAGGGGATTCTCGCCGTGATCGCCGCCAGCTACAACGGCCGAGCACCCGACAATGCCCAACTCTTCGATGCCTGTGACGAACTGCCGTCCCTGCACGACATACGGCTCGCGTTGCTCGGTTGCGGCGACACTCAGTGGCCCACCTACCAGGCCTTTCCTCGACGGGCCTACGCCAAGCTGACCGCGGCGGGAGCGGTGCCTCTGGTCGACCGGGGCGAGGCCGACGCAGCCGGTGATTTCGACGGTGGTGTCAGCGCGTGGACCACTGCACTGTGGGAAGCGCTGGCCGCCGAGTACGGCACAGCTGCCGATGCCGGCGGTAGCCGTTACCGAGTGGACGTTCTCACAGAATCCGACACACGTCCCGAGGTGCTCTCCGCGGCGTCCGTCCCGCTGACCGTGGTCGAGAACCACGAACTCACCGGTGATCCTGCCGGGCTCTGGGACTTCTCGCGTGAGGCACCCCGTCCCGGGGTGCGTTCGATCGTTGCCGCACTTCCCGACGGTGTCACCTATGCCGCAGGTGATCACCTCGCTGTCGTTGCCCGGAATGATCCCGAACAGGTGCAGCGGGCACTACGCGTTCTCCGTATCCCCCGCGGCCAGGTGGTGCGGTTACGTGCCCGAGGAACCACCCACCTGCCGATAGGCAGGCCGGTCACGGTGGGGCTGTTGTTGAGCGAATTCGTCGAACTGCAGGAGCCTGCCACACGCTCCGATCTCGAGACGCTGACCGCCTACACCTCCTGCCCGCATACCCGCGGGCAATTGAGGGCACTCGCCCACGCCTACGCCGAGGAGATTCTGGCCAAGCACGTGTGCGTGACCGATCTACTGGAATGGTTCCCTTCGATCACGCTGCCGCTGGCGGTCTTTCTGGAAACTACCGGACCGATCCGTCCGCGTTATTACTCGATCTCGTCGTCACCGTCGGCGAGGCCGGGTCATGTCCGGCTCACCGTCGGGCTGGTGGAAGGTGCCGCGTGGTCGGGCACGGGCCGGTACCGAGGCACGTGCTCTGCCTACCTGGCAGATCTGACACCCGGAGAGATCTTCTACGGTCATGTCCGCACGCCCATACCGTCGTTCCGTTTACCCGCCGATCCGACGACCCCGGTGATTCTGATCGGCCCCGGAACCGGTATCGCACCGTTGAGGGGTTTCCTGGAAGAGCGCGCCCACACCGCCTCGACAGGACCGATCGAGCTGTTCACCGGTTGCCGTCACCCGAAGCACGACCGGCTCTACGGCGACGAACTCGACACCTGGCACGAAGCCGGCCGGGTGCGGGTGCACACGGCCTACTCCGCGCTGCCCGGCCATCCGATCCGTTACGTCCAGCACGCCGTGGCTGCCGAAGCCGACCGCATCTGGGACCTACTCGAACAAGGGGCACATATCTACATCTGTGGAGACGGACTGCGCATGGCACCGGCTGTCCGACAAGCGTTGGCACAGATCTACGCCGACCGGACGGGCGACGACGGAGAAGTTCGGCTGCGCCGCCTCGAGACCGAAGGGCGCTACCATCAGGACATCTTTGCCTGACACCACACGCGATCGACCGAAGGCGGCAGCTGCACACCGCCGGCAATGGCTGCACAGCTGAACGATTCACTCGTCTTCCCGGACCGGACCGTGCACGCGCACCGCTTCGATCGTTCACCGGTCGGGCAGTTGCCTCCGACCCGGGCGGCGCTCCCCCGGAGGAGCAGAGCCGATATCAGGATCCCGTATGGATATCGCCGGAGAGCATCAGGATTTCGTAAGGATCCGGCCGAACCGGTTCGGTGGGTGCCAGCGTGTGATGCGGGTGCCGACCGGCGCCTGTTCGTGTCGACGGCAAGGGAAGACGATATGACCGACACCGCATACGTGGTGCTGATCTTGATGGGGTTCTCGGTGTGCGCCCTGGTGCTGCGGGCTCTGTACGTGCGCGGTGAGAGATGACCTGGACGGGTGTGGCGAGCGTCGTGCTCGTCGTGCTTGCGGCGGCACTGGTGGTGTACCTGCTGAGCGCACTGCTCGATCCGGAGAGGTTCTGACGGTCCGATGAATCCTGCTGTGGCCGCGGGACTGCAGATCGCTTTGGTCGTCGCAGTCCTGGCTTTGACCTATGTTCCGCTCGGTGACTATATAGCGAGGGTCTACACGACCGATCTCGCCCTGCGATGGAAGGACTTTCGAGTCGAGTCCCTGATGTACCGACTGTGCCGGATCGATCCCCGCGCCGAACAGACCTGGTACGGATACGCCGCGAGCGTGCTCGGCTTCTCGCTGGCGAGTGCGCTCTTCCTCTACGCGCTGCAGCGCCTTCAAGGTGTCCTGCCGCTCGACCACGGTCTGGGAGCGGTGAGTCCGGCAGTCGCATTCAATACCGCCGTCTCCTTCGTCACCAACACCAACTGGCAGTCCTACGTTCCCGAGACGACGATGAGCCCGATGACCCAATCTGTCGGTCTCGCGGTACAGAATTTCGTGTCCGCAGCCGTCGGTATGGCCGTGGCGGTTGCGTTGATTCGCGGCCTGGTGCGTGTCGGAGGTGGCGGTGAGATCGGCAACTTCTGGGTGGACCTGACCCGTGGGACCGTGCGGATCCTGCTGCCGCTGGCGTTCGTCATCGCACTGATCCTGTTGTCCCAGGGAGTAATCCAGTCGTATCGCAGTGGGTTCACCGCCACCGGCCTGGACGGGAACACGGTCACCACAGCACTGGCGCCGGTCGCTTCGCAGGAGGCCATCAAGGAACTGGGCACCAACGGCGGTGGCATCCTCGCCGCCAACTCTGCACACCCGTTCGAAAACCCCACCCCGATCAGCAACATCGTCGAGATTCTCGCGATCCTTCTGATTCCGGTCGCATTGACCCGCACCTTCGGCACGATGATCGGCAACCGCCGACAAGGCCTGACTGTCCTTGCCGTGATGGCCCTGCTCTACACCACCGTGCTGGCAGTGACGATGGCGGCCGAATCCGGCACTCGCGGCGTGGCTGCGAATGCCGCCGGCGCGATGATGGAGGGCAAGGAGGTGCGCTTCGGGATTCCCGGTTCGGTGCTGTTCGCCGTGACGACCACAGGAACGAGCACGGGCGCGGTGAACTCCGCGCACGACAGCATGTCCCCGCTCGGCGGCGGTGCCGTGCTGCTGAACATGCTGCTCGGCGAGATCGCGCCGGGTGGAGTGGGAACCGGCTTGTACGGCATCCTCGTCCTGTCGGTCATCGCCGTGTTCGTCGGCGGTCTGCTCGTGGGCCGTACCCCCGAGTTCCTCGGCAAGAAGCTACGCAGACGAGAAATCACCCTGGCCGCGCTGGCGGTGCTGGTAATGCCTGCGCTGGTGCTCACCGGCACCGGGATCACAGTGATCCTCTCGTCCACGACCGGATACCTCGGCAACTCGGGTGACCCGGGCACACCCGGCGCGATCCACGGCTTCACCGAGGTGCTCTATGCCTACGCGTCCGCGTCGAACAACAACGGCAGCGCCTTCGGTGGCCTCACCGCGACGAGCGACTGGCTTCAATCCTCCCTCGGGATGTGCATGCTGTTCGGGCGGTTCCTGCCGATCCTGTTCGTCCTCGCCCTGGCCGGGTCGTTCGCCACACAGCGACGCGTCCCGTCCGGTTCGGGGACCCTTCCCACCGCCGGCGTCGCATTCGCCGGTCTGCTCACCGGCACGACGGTGCTTGTCGCGGCCTTGACCTTCTTCCCCGCCCTCGCCCTGGGCCCGATCGCAGAGGCACTGCAGTGACTGTAGATGTTCGTCCGGAGCGGGAGACCGCCTCCACCCGGCCACACCGTGTCGGCAGCGGGGTGTTCACCACCCGCGAGCTGGTGACGTCGTTGCCCGGCGCGATACGCAAGCTCGACCCCCGACATGTGGCGCGCAATCCGGTCATGTTCGTCGTACTGGTCGGTTCGGTGGTGGCCACCGCTGCGGCCGCGGCCGAAGGCAGCCTGTTCGCCTGGTCGATCGCGGCGTGGCTGTGGTTCACCGTGCTGTTCGCCAACCTCGCCGAGTCGGTCGCCGAAGGGCGCGGCAAGGCACAAGCAGCGAGCCTACGAAAAGTCAAGCAGGACACCATCGCTCGCCGCCTCACCGGTCGCGGTACCGAGGAATCCGTCTCGACCACCGAACTGCACGTGGGTGATCTCGTCGTCGTGGAGAGCGGGCAGACGATTCCCGGTGACGGGGATGTGATCGACGGTATCGCCACAGTCGACGAATCGGCGATCACCGGGGAATCCGCACCGGTGATCCGGGAATCCGGTGGGGACCGGTGCGCGGTCACCGGTGGTACCACCGTGCTCTCCGACCGCATCGTCGTGCGGATCACCGCCGCACCCGGACAGACATTCGTGGACCGGATGATCGCTCTCGTCGAAGGCGCCGCCCGGCAGAAGACCCCCAACGAGATCGCCCTGAACATCCTGCTCGCCGCGTTGACGATCGTGTTCTTGCTCGCGGTCGTCGCGATCGGGCCGATGAGTGCGTACGCCGGGGTCGAGCAAGGACCGGTCGAACTGGTCGCACTGCTGGTGTGCTTGATCCCCACCACCATCGGCGCGCTGTTGTCCGCGATCGGCATCGCCGGGATGGACCGGCTCGTCCAACGCAACGTCCTGGCCAAGTCCGGCCGTGCTGTCGAAGCCGCCGGGGACATCGACACGCTGTTGCTGGACAAGACCGGCACCATCACCTACGGCAACCGTCGCGCCACCGCATTGCACCCCGCCCCCGGCGTCACGGACGTCGAAGCCGCTTCGGCCGCGCGACTGTCGAGTCTGGCCGACGGCACACCCGAGGGTCGCAGCATCGTCGAACTGTGTGCCGAGCGGTACCACCTCGATCCGAGTCCGTCCGGCAACGAGGGGTCCGCGGAGTTCGTCGCATTCACGGCGCACACCCGGATGAGCGGGCTCGACATGACCGGTGACGCCGGGAGCCCCGTCCGCATCCGCAAAGGCGCCGCCGACGCCCTCATCCGCTGGGTGGACGAGCACGGTGGGTCGACACCGCCGGAGGTGACCGTCGTCGTCGACAGAATCGCCCGTGACGGCGGGACTCCGCTGGTGATCGCCCGAGCCGATGATCGCAGCGCATCGGTACTCGGCGTCATCGAATTGACCGACGTGGTCAAACCCGGCATGGCACAGCGGTTCGCCCAACTGCGGGCAATGGGCATCCGCACGGTGATGATCACCGGCGACAACCCTCTCACCGCCAAGGCCATCGCGTCCGAGGCCGGGGTCGACGACTTTCTCGCCGAAGCCACGCCGGAGGACAAGCTGGCATTGATCCGAGCGGAGCAGCACGGTGGTCGCCTCGTCGCGATGACCGGCGACGGGACCAACGACGCACCGGCCCTCGCTCAGGCAGATGTGGGGGTAGCGATGAATACCGGAACCTCGGCAGCCAAGGAAGCCGGGAACATGGTCGATCTCGACTCCGACCCGACGAAGTTGATCGAGGTCGTGGAGATCGGCAAACAGTTGCTCATCACGCGCGGGGCCCTGACCACTTTCTCGCTGGCCAACGACCTGGCCAAGTACTTCGCGATCCTGCCGGCCCTCTTCAGCGGGATCTATCCGCAACTGGCAGGGCTGAACATCATGGGTCTTGCCACACCGCAATCCGCGATCCTCTCGGCGGTGATCTTCAATGCGTTGGTGATCGTGGCGCTGATCCCTCTTGCCCTGAAGGGGGTGCGCTACCGACCGGCGAGCGCGTCATCGCTGCTCAGCCGCAATCTGCTGATCTACGGTCTCGGCGGGGTGATCACGCCGTTCGTCGGGATCTGGTCGATCGATCTCGTGGTGCGTCTTGTTCCGGGAATGGGGTGATCGTGATGCGATCGTTCGGCTTCATCACAGGCGTAGTGCGAGCGGCTCGGGTGGGACTGCTGATGCTCGTCGCTCTGAGCGTGATCGTGGGCGTGGCCTACCCGGCCGCAGTATGGGCACTCGGACGACTGGGATCCGTCAGCGCCGAGGGGTCGCCCCTGACGGATGCGAACGGGTGCGTGGTCGGCAGCACGCTGATCGGAGTGGACCCACAGGTCCCCGCGGGCGAGCCGGATCCCTTCTTCCACCTTCGGACGGTGGGATCCGTCGCCGCCGATGACGCCTTCGCCCCGGGCGACCCGGCCGCTGCGCTCCCGTCGAACCAGGGCCCGAGCAGTGAGATCCTCGCCCGCTTCGTCGAGGAACGACGCGCGGTGATCGCAGCGCGGGAGAACGTGACACCGCACTCGATACCGGTCGACGCGGTCACGGGCTCCGGATCCGGCATCGATCCGCACATCTCCCCTGGCTATGCGGCCTTGCAAGTGCCCCGGGTAGCGCGAGTCACCGGCCTGGCCGAAGAACAGGTCCGCGACCTCGTCGCCGCGCACACCGAGGGCCGACAACTCGGATTTCTCGGGGTCGAACGAGTCAACGTACCCGAGTTGAACGTCGCCCTGGGACTGACTGCACCCGACTGCGACCAGGTTTCCTCGGGTGGATGATGGCATCGTGACCAGTACTGCGCCCAACACATCGCGACCGCTGCGGCGGGGACGGCTGCGAATCTATCTCGGAGCCGCCCCCGGCGCGGGCAAGACGTTCGCGATGCTCGGTGAAGCGCATCGGCGACTGGTCCGAGGCACCGATGTGGTGGTGGCGATCGTGGACACCCACGGCCGGGCTCGCACCGCCGAGCAGCTGGCCGGTCTCGAAATCGTCCCTCCGCGGCGACGCACCTATCGCGGCACGGAATTCGAAGAGCTCGACCTCGATGCCGTACTCGCCCGCCGGCCTGCGGTCGCCCTGGTCGACGAGCTCGCCCACACCAATGCTCCGGGCAGCCGTCACCCGAAGCGATGGCAGGACGTCGAAGAATTGCTCGACGCAGGCATCGACGTACTGTCCACCGTGAACATCCAGCACCTCGAATCCCTCAACGACGTCGTCGAGCAGATCACCGGTGTGGTCCAGCGCGAGACCGTCCCCGACGATGTGGTGCGCCGCGCCGAGCAGGTCGAACTGGTCGACATCACCCCCCAGGCGCTCCAGCGACGCCTCGCACACGGCAACGTGTATGCCGCCGAGAAGATCGATGCCGCCCTGCGCAACTACTTCCGCGAGGGCAACCTGACCGCCCTGCGCGAAATCGCCCTGCTCTGGCTCGCAGACCAGGTCGACGTCGCTCTGGCCAAGTACCGCGGCGACCATGCCATCACCGCCACCTGGGAGGCCCGCGAACGGGTCGTCGCGGCCGTCACCGGCGGACCCGAATCCGAAACACTGGTCCGGCGCGCCAGCCGAATCGCCGGCCGGGCCGGCGCCGAACTGATGGTCGTGCACGTCGTACGCGGCGACGGACTGACCGGTGTTTCGGCGCCACAAATGACGAAGGTCCGAACCGTGGCAGAGAGTGTGGGAGCGAGCGTGCACAGCGTCGTCGGCGACGACGTACCCACCACACTGCTCGACTTCGCACGCGAGGTGAACGCCACCCAGCTGGTGATCGGTACATCCCGCCGCTCGCGATGGGCACGCATCCTCGACGAGGGGATCAGCTCGGCGGTCGTGCGCGACTCGGGCAGGATCGACGTGCACATGGTCACCCACGAACACACGAGCCGCGCACCGAAGATGGCACTGCTGGGCCGCCACGACCACCGTCTGCAGTCCTGGATCGCAGCGGTCCTCATCCCCCTTGTCGCCACCGCCCTGATGGCCGGACTGGACCGACTGTCCGGAGTGGCCGGCCAGAACGCGTTGTTCTTCGTGGTCATCCTCGTCGTCGCACTGTTCGGTGGCGTCGGCCCGGCCATCGTTGCGGCCCTGCTGTCGGGACTGCTGCTCAATTTCTTCTTCACCGAGCCGCGTTACAGCTTCACCATCGCCGAGCCGGACAATTTCGTCACCACCGTTGTCCTTCTCGTCGTTGCGGTGGCCGTCGCCGCATTGGTCGACGCCGCCTCCGCCCGGGCGCGCGAGGCCCGGCTCGCTTCCCAGGAAGCCGAGTTGCTCGCCTCGTTCGCCGGCGCCGTGCTGCGGGGTGCCGATCTTCCCCAGTTACTCGAGAAGGTCCGGGAAACGTACGCCCAGGACGGTGTCAGTCTCCTTCGCAGTGACCGTAATTCACCCCAGGTGCTGGGGACGGCCGGGGCGGCACCACCGATGTCCCTGCACGCCGCCGACACCGCCTGCGAGGTCGACGACAGCGCCTATGCTCTCCTACTCGCCGGACCACAACTGCGTGCGCGTGACCGGCGGATTCTCACCGCTGTGGCCGGACAGGCCGCCGCACTGGTACGGCAGCAAGAACTCGCCGCAGAAGCCTCCCATGCGTCGTCTCTGGCCGAAACCGATCGTCTACGGCGACTGTTGCTCTCTGCGGTGAGCCACGATCTGCGAACCCCGTTGGCTGCCATCAAAGCCTCGGCCTCCAGCCTGCGCAGCACCGATATCGAGTTCTCCCCCGAGGACACCGCGGAACTGCTCGCGACCATCGAGGAATCCACCGATCAGCTCACCGCTCTGGTATCGAACCTGCTCGACTCGTCCCGGCTCGCAGCCGGAGTCATCACTCCCGTGGTGACTCCGGTCTACCTCGACGAGGTGATCCATCGAGCCCTCCTCACCCTGACGAACGGAGAGTCGGAGCTCTCCCGCACAATCCGTGAACGCATTCACATCGACGTCGGTGAGACCACGGTCGCTGCAGACGGCGCACTGCTCGAACGGGTCGTGGCCAACCTTCTCGACAACGCACTGCGCTATGCCCCCACCGGCCCGATCCGCGTCGAATCCATCACCTCCGACGGCCGCACGGTCCTCACCATCGCCGACACCGGCCCCGGCCTTCACCACAAGGACACCGATACCTTTCCCCGGGCAGGAGATCACCGTGCCACCGGCGGCGCCGGACTCGGTCTGACCGTCGCCCGCGGATTCGTCGAGGTCATGGGTGGAAATCTCACTACCACCGACACGCCCGGCGGCGGCACCACCATGGTCGTCGACCTCGCCGCCGCACCGGTCGAGGTCCGCCCGTGACCCGCATCCTCGTCGTCGACGACGACCCCCAACTCCTTCGCGCGTTACGCATCAACCTCGCTGCCCGCGGATACGAAGTGCACACTGCTGCCGACGGACATACCGCTCTTCGTGCCGCCGCACACCAACAACCCGACGTGATCGTGCTCGACCTGGGTCTGCCCGATCTCGACGGCATCGAAGTCCTTGCGGGTCTCCACGGTTGGTGCTCTGCCCCGGTCATCGTCCTCTCCGCCCGTACCGACGCCGCCGACAAGGTCGCCGCCCTCGATACCGGAGCCGACGACTACGTCACCAAGCCTTTCGGGATGGAAGAGTTTCTCGCCCGGATCCGAGCTGCCGCCCGACGGGCCAGCGCCTCCCCGGCTCCTTCCACCCCCGTGGTGGAAACCGACGCCTTCACCGTCGACCTGGCGGCGAAGAAAGTCACCCGGGACGGTACCGACGTCCACCTCACCCCCACCGAATGGGGACTGCTCGAAATCCTGGTCGCTCACCGCGGCACACTCGTCAGCCACCGCGAACTGCTGAGCGAATTGTGGGGACCGTCCTACCTCACTCAAACCCATTACCTACGCGTCTATCTCGCTCAACTGCGCCACAAGCTCGAACCGGACCCCGCCCACCCACGCTATCTGCTTACCGAACCCGGACGCGGATACCGTTTCGAGCCGTGAACGTAGTAACCACACTGCTGGGCGTTCGTCCACACTTTCCTCGATCGCGGGGGCGAGCAGGTCCTGCTGGAAGGACGGAGCCGCGACGTGCCGTGCGGGATATACCTTGATCTCGACCTTTCTCATCCCGCTACCGAGTGCGAAGCGGCGCAGCCACAACTCCTCGGCCCAGAGTCGAGCGGTACGCAGGGCAGGGCAGGATGTCACCTGCTCCTACGTCGGTCCCTACACCGACAACCCCGTGTGTGGGGGGGTGGTCGTGCTCCCGGTCGCGGTCTCGAATAGTCTGTGCGATGCCCCCATGGTCGCCGCAAGGTGCGGGTACTTCTCAGCGAGCGGGGCCGGGCATCGCACTCGGCACTGGCACCACGCATCCGTGAAATCGAAAGGACCCTCTTCGAAAGAGGCGCCGAATGCCTTCGCATCCAAAGTAATACGACAGGGGCCCTACACAACGCGTCGGCGCGGTTTCTGCCATGGAACCGAGTTCGAAACCGAGGACTTCCTCGACGGGCGTGCCCGTCAAGCCCGAGGTGTGCGTCCCATCGTGTAGAACTCGACGTTGGGCATCATCCCCGTCACGCTCGCCATGCGGTTACTCAACCCGAAGAACGCGGTGATCGCCGTGATGTCCCATGCATCCTCATCGGTGAGGCCGTGTGCGTGCAGGGCTTCGAAGTCGTCATCGCAGATCTCGTGCGAACGCGCGTTGACCTTGGTAGCGAAATCGAGCATCGCACGTTGACGTGGCGTGATGTCGGCGAGGAGATAATTCGTTGCGACCTGCTCGGCGACAGTCGGTTTCTTCTCGTAGACGCGGAGAATCGCTCCGTGTGCGACGACGCAGTACAGACATTTGTTCGCAGCGGAGATGGTCGTCACGATCATCTCCCGATCACCCTTCGTCAGTCCCGACTCCTCGCGCAGCATGATCGCGTCGTGATACGCGAAGAACGCTCGCCACTCGGCGGGACGACGCGCGAAAGCCAGGAACACGTTCGGCACGAACCCCGACTTGTCCTGTACCTCGAGGATGCGCTCGACGATGTCCTCGGGCAGATCCGCGAGTTCGGGGAGCGGGTAGCGTTCACTCATAGCCAGAAAGTTAATCATAATTAACCGAACTTTCAAGTGTCGACTTTCGCAATCCGGGCAGGCGTGGACATCACCCCGACCCTGAACCACGACGGCACTACGCGCGGATCGACATGGCCCACCCTGGCAACTGCGCGGAAGGAAGCGGCGGGTCGGCGCACCCGAACCCGGGTAGGAATCACGAAGACCGGCCGTGCAGCAGCTCTCCCGCGAGATCCAGGTTTGTGTGTCCGCTCAGCCAGGCACCGAAGACCTCTCTCGTTCAACGAATGTGATACCGGCGAAACGCGATCCAAGATCGATTCGGAATCATCACCCAGTTGATCCCGAACGTCCGGCGCTCCACTTGCCGGACACCTCGGCCCGCAACGTGAACGAACGCACCGCGTTCGCGGCGGTCGGTGCGCCTTCCCCCTCCTCGGCGAGTGGGGCACCGACATGGCCACCGTTCCCCGCACCGTTCGCTTCAACTGTTCAGAATCCGGACAGTTGCCGAAACCTGGGGTCGACCACTATTACCTGCATCACATCTGTGTGGGTACGTTGGAGGGGTCGGCGTGGGCCGCTTCCTTCTGCATCGGACCGGAGCGCGGAGAGGACACGCGATGACGAATGGGCGACGCCGACCGATTCGACCACACATCTGTCGGTCCGGACGTCCGGTCGGCGGACTCCCGGTGACGGTAATCAGCAGGATTTGCAGACTCGGTACCTCGCGCTGTCACCAGAACCGGTCGGCCGGAGGCAACTGGAAGGAGAAGGGCGATGCACACCTTGCGCCCGGAGATCGAACTGTCCTGGAAGCGCTCGCAGCTCAGCGGTATCGATCCGGCACGAGTGCCCGAGCCCACTCTTCTCGACCCGTCGGATTCGGCTGGGCGGTTGTTACGGGCCGCCCGACCGGTGCTCGACGACCTCCGGGTACAACTGGCAGGTACGGAATGTGGGATCCTCCTCGTCGACCGTAACTGCTGCGTCGTCTCGCGGATGTTCGACTCGGACGCCATGAGATCCGCAATGGAGGATGTCGGGGTACTACCAGGCGTCGCACTGTCCGAAGAGACATATGGCACGAACGCGCTGGGCACCCCACTCGAAGTACGTCAAGGCCTCATCGTTCACGGCGACGAGCATTTCCTCGAACCGTTCAGGCAATTCAGTTGTTACGGTCACCCGATCGTGCATCCGGTCACGCGCAGAATCGAAGGCATCCTCGACATCACTTCGACCGAGAAGACGGCCAATCCCCTCTTCGTGCCTTTCCTCGCACGAGCCGTCCGGGACATCGAGGCACGTCTGCTCGAGGGGGCACGCGAGTCGGATCGCCGCGTGGTCGACGCATTCCAGATCGCAGCCCGCCAACGCGGCGTGGCCGTGGCGGCCATGGGACAAGACGTCATGCTCACCAACAAGGCCGCCGTCGAACTACTCGAACCGGGTGATCATGTGGCGCTGCGCGCACTTGTGGAGGACGTGCCGCCCGGAGAGTCGCGCACACTCGACTTCGCGCTCTCCAGCGGTGGATACACCGAGCTTCGCATCAGTCGTGTGGCCGGCACCGAAAGCGGTGCACTGTTCCTTCTCGATGTCGACGAGACCCGAGCGCCCGTACGTCGGCGGGCTACGTTGCAGGACGCGACCTCTCGGTTGAGATCCCGCCTGGCCGAATTGCGTTCCAGTACCGGCTCGATTGTGATTTTCGGCGAGGCAGGAAGCGGGCGGAGTTGGGCTGCACGAGAGTGTGCGGCGGATCCGATGTGGGCCATCGACGCCGCCCACGTGGTGGCCGAAGGCGAGAGTAAGTGGTCTGCGAGGCTGCTCGAGCACGTCGAGACAGGACCCGAGCACGTCCTGATCGAACACGTCGACCTTGCCCCTGATTCCATCCTCGCGCTGCTGGCGTCTCTCGCTTCACGCGTTGACGGACCGAGATTCGTGTTCACCGCCGATCCCGCCGACACCGTCCGCCCCGCCGCCCGGGAGCTGTTCGCCCGTTGCGGCGCGCACGTGACGGTGCCGGCTCTACGACAGCGGATCCGTGAACTTCCGGCGCTCGTCGCTGCGCTTTCGACCGAGCTCGGACGTTCGGAGATTCGTTTGGGGCCCAGTGCATTGGCAGCACTGTCGGAACACACGTGGCCGGGCAATCTCGTCGAACTGCGCGCAGTCCTCAGCGCCATTTCCGACAAGGAAGGCGCGATGATCCGGGTCGAGGACCTGCCCGAACCGTATCGTGCACCTGCTCGGGTGGCTCGTCTGGGCGGCCGCGAACGCGCCGAGCGGGAAGCGATCATCGAAGCATTGCAGGAAAGCGGCGGTAACAAGGTGCATGCGTCCGCCCTCCTCGGCATCAGCCGCACAACGCTGTACAGCCGGATCCGGGCTCTCGACATCAAGATGTGACCGATTGCTGTCCAATGCTTGAACAGTTCCGCCACCTCTTCGGGAGGCACGATGAACGTGTTCCACATCATATGCATCACCCCCAGGAGGTTGTGGCATGACAGGTGTTGCCGAGCAGTCGGTTTCAGCGAAAGTTCGTGATTTCCTCGCCGGTACCAAATTGCTGTACATCGACGGCCGTTTCGTCGATGCAGCATCCGGTCGCACGTTCGTCACGTACGATCCCGCCACCGGCGAGCATCTCGCCGACGTCGCCCACGGTGAAGCCGCCGACATCGACCGCGCCGTCCGGGCCGCACGCCGCGCATTCGACGAGGGACCGTGGGCCTCGATGAAGCCGAACGAACGTGAGCGTCTCATCTGGCGGGTCGGCGATCTGCTCACCGAGCGAGCTGCCGATTTCGGCCAGCTCGAGGCTCTCGACAACGGAAAATCCGCTGCGATCGCATCGGCTGTCGACACCGCGTGGGCAGCCGACGTCTTCCGGTACTACGCCGGCTGGGCCACCAAGATCGAGGGCAGTACGGTCAACGTCTCCATGCCGTTCGCGCCGGGCGGTCAGTTTCACGCTTACACGCTGAGGGAGCCGGTCGGAGTCTGCGGGCTGATCGTACCGTGGAACTTTCCCCTGCTGATGGCGTCGTGGAAGCTCGCACCCGCTCTCGCAGCCGGCAACACTGTAATCCTCAAACCCGCCGAACAGACACCGCTGACCGCACTGATGCTCGCCGAAATCTTCGAGGAGGCAGGATTCCCGCCCGGCGTGGTCAACGTGGTACCCGGCTTCGGTGACGCAGGGGCCGCGCTGTCAGCGCACGAAGACGTCGACAAAATCGCCTTCACAGGCTCCACCGAGGTCGGAAAGAAGATCGTCGACGCGGCCCGAGGCAACCTCAAGAAGGTCACCCTCGAACTCGGCGGTAAGAGCCCGAATATCGTCTTCGCCGACGCCGATTTCGATGCAGCCGTGCAAGGCTCACTCAACGCATGGCTATTCAACCACGGCCAGTGCTGCGTCGCCGGCACCCGCCTGTACGTCGAGAACACCATCTTCGAACGTTTCACCCAAGCAGTCGCCGAGGCCGCGAGCAAAGTCAAGATCGGTCCGGGTCTCGACCCCACGACCGAACTCGGTCCGCTCGTGTCGCAGGAACAACTCGACCGGGTCACCGGCTACCTGCGCGACGGGCTCGCGGACGGCGCGCGGGCCCTGACAGGTGGTCGGCGCTGGGGCGAGACCGGATACTTCGTCGAGCCCACCGTCTTGGTCGACGTGAAGCCGGAGTTCAGCGTCGTGCGGGAGGAGATCTTCGGGCCGGTCGTCGCCGCGATGCCGTTCGATGCCGATGACGGTATCGTCACCGCCGCCAACAGCTCGATCTACGGCTTGGCTGCCGGCATCTGGACCCGTGACATCTCGAAGGCACACCGCACCGCGCGTCTTCTGAAGGCCGGATCGGTATGGATCAACCAGTACAACGGCTTCGATACGGCCATGCCGTTCGGTGGCTACAAGCAGTCCGGCTGGGGTCGCGAACTCGGTGGGGCCGCCATCGACCTCTACACCCAGACCAAAGCCGTCAACGTCGCGCTCTGACATCCCCGTACCCCGCACTCAACAGGAGAGCACATATGAAGACCAAGGCTGCTGTTCTACTCGAGGCCGGAAAGCCCTTCGAGATCATGGAACTCGACCTGGACGGCCCCGGGCCCGGCGAGGTACTCATCAAGTACACCGCGGCGGGACTGTGCCATTCCGATCTGCACCTGACCGACGGCGACCTCCCGCCGCGCTATCCCATCGTCGGCGGCCACGAGGGCTCGGGCATCATCGAGGAAGTCGGACCCGGTGTCACGAAGGTCAAGCCCGGCGATCACGTGGTGTGCAGTTTCATCCCCAACTGCGGGACCTGCCGATACTGCGCCACCGGCCGACAGAACCTGTGCGATATGGGCGCCACGATCCTGGAGGGATCGATGCCCGATGGAAGCTTCAGATTCCGCTCCGGTGAGCTGGAATTCGGCGCCATGTGCATGCTCGGGACATTTTCGGAGCGGGCCACGATATCTCAGCACTCGGTCGTCAAGGTGGACGACTGGCTGCCCCTCGAGACCGCGGTTCTCGTCGGCTGCGGCGTCCCCTCGGGATGGGGGACCGCTGTGTACGCCGGCGGTGTCCGGGCCGGTGACATCGTTGTCGTCTACGGCATCGGCGGTCTCGGTATCAACGCGGTGCAAGGTGCGGTGCAAGCCGGAGCACGGTACGTGGTCGTGGTCGATCCACTCCCCTTCAAACGGGAAACCGCGCTGAAATTCGGGGCCACCCATGCCTTCGCCACTGCAGAGGAAGCCGCAGCGAAGGTGAACGAGCTGAGCTGGGGCCAAGGCGCGGACCAGGCGCTGATCCTGGTAGGTACGGTCGACGAAGAGGTGGTCGCGGCTGCGACCGCCGTGATCGGTAAGGGCGGCACCGTCGTCATTACCGGCTTGGCCGATCCGACCAAACTGACCGTGCACGTGTCCGGCGCCGATCTGACGCTGAACGAGAAGACAATCAAGGGGACGCTGTTCGGGTCGGCCAACCCGCAATACGACATCGTCCGACTGCTGCGTATGTACGACCAGGGCGAGTTGAAGCTCGACGAACTCGTCACGACACGCTACTCACTCGAAGAAGTCAACAAGGGGTACGAGGATCTGCGCGCCGGCAGGAACATTCGCGGCGTCATCGTGCACGAGCGGTAGCGGACCTGCCCACCCGCACGCACGTGCGGGACCCTCTGCCCCGGCACACCGGTGATCTCACCGGCAGGCCGGGGCGGAGGTATCTTCGCAGCAACCGTGCTCATTTCGCCCCATGACGGGAGTCAGGTTGTCTTCGCGGCCGATTACTTCCAGTACGCCCGATACTCGACGGCCGCCTTCGCAAGCCCGTGAGTGTGACTGAGGGTCTCGACGATCGAGCGCGTGGTGTGGCCGGGCAACCGATGGGGGTGCAGGCTCACACCGAGATTCGTCGACATCGAAGCCGATTCCCACACAGTGCGCTTCGTCCGGCGAGGGTCGTGTTGCCTGATCTACCTCACGGAGAACGACCAACGCGCGAGCTGCCCGCGCCGGACACCGGCCGATCGCCACGTGCACCTTCTCCGACATTTCACTGACACCCGAATCTGCGCAGAGGCCGGGGCCGGCTTGTCCATCCCAGGACAGTACCCGGCTCACACGGCCAGAATTCGGGGTAATCATCTTTCTGGTAGCGCTGACAATCCTCGCCCGTTCCCGAAGCCTGGCGCCGATGGGACGTATGGACCGACCCGACGAAGTCGCCGAGCTGATCGCCTGGCTGTCGTCGAACGGTCCGAGCTTCTCCACCGGTGCCGTGTACGACGCGAGCGGTGGGCGCGCATCGTACCGACACTCTTCCTCGCATCCCGGGTCGAAGCACCGTCGTGCGCAATCGGGACAGGGGACCCGGTCCGTGACGGGCGTCTGCGACGCACCTGCCGGAACAAGAGGCGGCGTTGCCTTCTTGTATCCAAGATGTATTCTTGCCTGGTGGAGGAACGCGGGACTCCAGGACCTACCGAACGACACACAGGACGACCATTCGTAAGCATGTCGCGCCTCCCTGCCACGAGCGCAGCGTCGCGAACCCGACGGAGTTGCGAGCGATCGATTCTCCACGCACACAGTTGCTCTCGCAGAGAGAACGACACTACGCATAAAGACCTCGAGAGGTCCGTGCGCCCCAGCACGTCACTCCGGCAACCATGCCGCCTCAGCGAGCACCCGAAAGGACCACGCAGTGCCGATGCCTCCCCACGGGGTGACGCAAGTCAAGCTGATCACCGCGCAGTTGTTCTCCGGAGCCGGAATCGCATCCGGCTACGCCGTCGGTGGCCTGCTCGCCGAACAGATCACGGGGCGGACCGCGATGGCCGGATTCGCGCAGATGAGCGTCATCCTCGGTGCCGGGTTGATCGCCTACCCTTTGGCGGCGCTCGCGGCACGTACCGGACGACGCAAAGCCCTGACCCTGGGGTTCGGGATCGGCACCCTCGGCGCCTCGGTTGTGCTCGCGGGCGTGGCGATGGGGTTCCTGCCACTGTTCATGCTGGGAATGATGATGTGCGGATCGGCGACTGCAGCCGGGCTGCAGGCGCGGTACGCCGCTGTCGACGTCGCCGGTCCTGCGGCGACCGGACGGGCGATGTCCCTGGTGGTATGGGCAACGACCATCGGGTCCGTGCTGGGTCCGAACTTCACCGGCCCCGGCGCACATCTGGGCGAAGCGCTCGGAATGCACCCGCTGGCAGGGCCCTACCTGATCTCGATGGCCGCCTTCGCCCTTGCAGCTCTGGTCGCATCGACCCTGACGAGCGCGCCCCGTGCAAGCACCATGCAGTCGAACCGGACCGTCGAGGACGACGACGGAGCCCACGACGGTGCTGCAGTCGGCGACACGACCGTCGATACACCGCCGCTCGGCCTCATGGATGCACTGCGTTTCGTTGTGGTTCAGCCGATTCCGCTGTTTGCGATCGTCACGATCGTCACCGGTCAGATGATGATGACGAACGTGATGGTGATGACACCGGTGCACATGCATCACCAGGAATTCGACCTCGGAGCCATCGGTCTCGTAGTGAGCATTCACATTGCCGGGATGTACGCGCTCTCACCGATCTTCGGATGGATGTCCGACCGCTGGGGGCCGGGAACCGTGATCGCGTCCGGGGTCGCCGTCTTCATCGCGACGATCACGCTCGGCGTCGTCGACGCCCTGGCCCCGGTGTCATCGATGCCGTTGTTGACCACCGCGCTACTGCTCCTCGGCGTGGGATGGTCGATGTTTCTCATCGGCGGCTCGGCGTTGCTGACGGCTTCGGTGCCGCACCATGCGAAGGTCACGCTGCAGGGCGTCTCCGACTCCGCGATGAACCTGGGCGGAGCACTGATGGCTGCCATGGCCGGCACAGTGTTGGCGGCAGGCGGCTTCCTGTGGATCAACCTCATGGCTACCGCAGTTCTGCTCATCACTCTGGCATTCGCGGTCAGAGCGGTGCCGCTGATGACGTGGCCCGGCCGAGCAACACCATCCGCCCCGGACGACCACCACCTCGAAGGTGCAGAGCGGTGAACCTCCTTCCCCACAGAGCGGCAACCATCCGCACACCTTCGCTGGGCATCGAGCCCGGGCGAGGAAGCGGCATCAGAAGAACACCACGCACATGATCTGCGCTGCCCTACCGGCCTCGCGAGCGCGGCCTCCGTGGAATCCGTTCCCAGCACATGCATCGCCGAGTCGGATGGTTCCGATCGCTACGCTCGACAGTCCCAGATGAATCCGTCTCGGATTCGAGTCGAGGACGAGGACGAGGAGACGACGATGACCGCCGGCCCGAACGAGAGCCCCAGTGCCTCCGAGCGTGCCTATCAGGTGATCCGCGATCACATCCTCGACGGCACCCACGCCCCCGGCACCATGCTCGGTGAGAACACGCTGGCGGCCGATCTCGGGGTGAGCCGTACACCTGTGCGTGTCGCACTTGCGCGCCTTCAGGACGAGGGGTGGATCTCCATCTACCCCAAACGTGGTGCCTTGGTGCAGGGAATGAGCGAGCGGACCGTCGCAGAACTCGCCGACGCCCGGTTCGTCCTCGAGACGACGGCGGTGGATCGAGCCTCCGGTGAATTGCGTCAGCGCCTGGCAGAACGCCTCGAACATTCCATCGACGAGCAACGCGCTGCCTTCGCCGGCAAGGACGTTCGTCGATTCATCGACCTCACACTCCGGTTCCACCGCGGGTTCGTGGAGGCAGGAGGCAACAGCGTCCTGCTCGAGCTCTACGACCAGCTTTCCGACCGGCACCGGTTCGTGCTCTTCGCATCGGGTGAGCATTTGCTGACGCGCTGCGCCGACATCATCGCCGAACATGTCACACTCGTCGAACACCTCCGAGCGGGCAACGCAGCCGAGTTCGCAAGAACGCTACGCGGTCACATCGCAGAGAACGCCCCGGCAGCGGCGGTCGGCCGAGACATGATCGAGTTCACCCCCTCCATCCACCAGTAGAAATGCGGTAAGCCGCAGCTCGACACGGCCGACCGGTGCGCTCCGGGGCCTGAAGAGGCAGGACCGGGCGGCAACCGATTCGATACTTCGACCAGGTATTCCGTTGGATCGGCACCTTCGACCCGCCGGCCCGGGCTCGCATGCACCCCGAACACGATCACCGAATCCCTCGGATCGGACCGTAGCCGTCCAGCGGGGCCGGAACGTAGTGGACTCCGGTCGAAAGACACCCGATTTTGACTGATCAACACTAATCTTGAACACTGTTCAAGTGATCGACACCGAAGTACTCATCATCGGTGGCGGCCTTGCCGGACTCGGCGCCGCCCACTACCTCACCCGCCGCGGACGGACAGTCCACGTCCTCGAACGCAGCAGCGGCCCCGGTGGCACCTGGCTCGAGAACACCTATCCCGGTTGCGAGTGCGATATCCACCCCGCCCTGTACTCCTACTCGTTCACGCGACTCCCCGGCTGGATCAGCGGACGGGCCGATCATCACCAGATACTCCGCCACAGCCGACTCCTCGCAGACCGGATACACCGATCCGCGCGCGTCGACTACGACACCGAGGTCACCGACTGCCACTGGAACGACACCGACGCGCGGTGGCACGTCCACACCCGCTCCGGAACACTCCACCGCGCCCGCTTCCTCGTCCTGGCGACCGGCGCACTGAACGTCCCGCGCATCCCGCGCCTCCCCGGCTCCTTCGCCGGTCCGGTCCTGCACACCGCCCGCTGGAACCACGACCTCGACCTGCGTGGCGCCCGCGTCGGTGTCATCGGCACCGGCGCCAGTGCCGCCCAACTCGTCCCCGCCCTCATCGACCACGCCGGCCGGGTCACGGTGTTTCAACGCACCCCCGCCTGGGTCCTGCCCCGAGCGCGTACCCGGGTGCCGCTGCCCTACCGTGCACGCCGGACCGTCGAATATTGGCGCAACGAGACACTCCTCCCCGCCCTGACCGGCTCGAAACGTCGCCGCGCCGCCCTCGAGGCGCGGGCTCTGCGTCACCTCCACGCCCAGATAGCCGACCCCGTCCTGCGTCGAGCGCTGACGCCCTCGTACCGGATCGGCTGCAAACGCATCATCTTCTCCGACACGCTCTACCCCGCCCTGTGCCACCCCACCACCACCCTCGTGACGTCACCCCTCACAGAACTCGCAGCAGACGCCGTCCGCACCGCAGACGGCCGGCGGCACGAGATCGACGTGCTCGTCCACGCCACCGGATTCCACGTCTCCGCCGCTTTGATGCGATTGCCCATCCACGGCCGAAACGGGGTCAGCCTGCAAGAGGTCTGGGCTCGTGACGGTGTCACAGCGCACTTGGGCACCACCGTGGCCGGTATACCCAACGCGTTCATTCTCGGAGGACCGAACACCGGAGTGGGACACACCTCGGTGCTCTTCATGCTCGAAAGCCAACTCCGTTACGTCGCTGCCGCACTCGATGAAACCGACCGCACCGGTGCCGATGCACTCGTCGTACGTGAACAAGCACAACACCGATCCACCACACGCATCCACCACGACTCGGCTGCAACGACCTGGACCCGAGGCGGCTGCCGCAGTTGGTATCTCGACCGTGAAGGAATCAACCGCTCCCTGTGGCCGGGAGCCACCTGGCGCTACCGGTTGCACACCCGCGCATTCGATCTCCACAACTACACATCGATCCGGGCGTCCACAGGGGGCAGCGACGGCATCGAACAAGCCGAGCCCGGTCGCCAGAGGGATGAGAACGGCTCCGCAGCCGGAAACTGACCTCACCTTCCTTGCTCACGAGCTGCCCGCAACAGACTGTCCATGCGGTCTCACCGACCGGTCGGACCGCGGCGGCCGGACACCACTGATCGACCTCGAGGTACCCGCGGCCGTTGCCGGTCGGGCCCGGAGCACGAGTGGCCGGATACAGGCACTCGAGCGCGGCCTGCTCGTTGCAGGAAATGCCCACGGGCACGGAGCGCCCGCCGAGACCGAGGGCTGCTGATGACGGCATCCCTCGGCATGCCCGGTGCGCCGTCCGCGGTGAACCTTCGTCCGGACCCGACCCGGAAGTCATTCGAGGGTGAAGAGCTGTTGCGCGGTGGCGGCGTAGGCGGTGTCGACATCGACGGCCAGCAACGCTTCGACCGGACCGACCACTGCTTTCTGTTCCCATGTTCGGCCGGTGTCGCTGCGCCAGGCGACACCTTCGGTGTCGACACCCCATAGGGATCCGTCGCCGGCGGCAGAGAGCAGCATCAGTCTCGGCGCATCGGGAACGGCGGTGAAAGTGCGGGCGGAATCCGAACTGTGCTGCAACCCGTCGGCGGTGGCCGCCCAGACGCCATCGTCGGTGACGGCCAGGGCTGCGGCGGCCAGAGGGGCTCCGGAACTCCAGGTGACGCCGGCGTCGGTGGACACCAGCAGTCCGGTGGTGCCGTCGAAACCGACGAGCACCTTCCCGTCGGTGGCCAGAGCGTGGAAGTCCACTTCTCCGACAAGGGATTTCGGTGTCCAGGTGCGACCTCCGTCGGTGCTGTCGATCAGTCCGAGCGGGTTCGGAGCGGAACTCGATGGTCCGGGATGTCCGGAGGCGAAGAGTCGATCGGTGCCCGGCACCCCGGTCAGTCCCATGAAGTCGTCGTCGGAGGTACCGATCCGGGTGGTGCGCCCGTCGACGCCGAGGGTGACCAGACCGGTGTGGGTGCCGGCCAGGATCGTGCCGTCGGCCCCACGGTGCAGCCCGTGCAGGTGGTCGAGGGCGGGGGTCAACGTCACCGCGGGCACCTCCGACACCGGAACAGTCCCCGATCGTGTCGGTGTCGTAGCGGGCTGCTGAGTCGAGCATCCGACGAGCACGGTCAGAGCGGCGACGGCGGTGAGCGCACCCCGGTAGGGGCGCGCGAACGATGTCCACATGGAGACAGAGAGACTTTCTCGAAGGGGGTGGGTGCCGCGCCGGTCAGGTGCGGGTCAGGTGGGCGGGGTCGAGGTCGAGGCGGCGCAGTAGCTGGGCGTTGAGGGCGACGACGATGGTCGAGACCGACATGAGCACCGCAGCCACCGCCGGGGAGATCGCAACACCGGCGAAGGCGAGCACGCCAGCGGCCAGGGGCACGGCGATGATGTTGTAGCCGGTCGCCCACACCAGGTTCTGCCACATCTTCCGGTAGCTGGCGTGGGAGAGCTCGATGATCGACAGCACCGCCCGCGGATCGTTCGCCGCCAGCACCACCCCGGCGGATTCGATCGCGACATCGGTGCCGGCACCGATCGCCACCCCCACGTCGGCCCGGGCCAGGGCCGGGGCGTCGTTGACACCGTCACCGACCATGGCGACCGTGTGTCCACGCTGTTGGAGTTCGGTGACCTTCGCGTCCTTGTGTTCGGGCAGCACCTCGGCGAACACCTCGTCGATGCCGAGATCGGCCGCCACGGTGTCGGCGACCTGCCGGGCATCGCCGGTGATCATCGCGACCTTGACTCCGCGGGCGTGCAGGGCGTCGATCGCCTGGCGAGACTCCTCGCGGACGGCGTCCTCGAGTGCGACTGCACCGAGCACCCGATCATCTTCGGCGATATGCAGCACCGAGGCTCCGCGCCGTACCCATCCCTCGGTGACCGCGGTGACGTCGGCGGGTACCGACAGCGCCACGTCGGTGAGCATGGCGGGGCCGCCGACGGTCACCGCAGTGCCGTCGACGAGCGCCCGCACACCGCGGCCGGGCAGGGACCGGAAGTCGGTGGCGGTGAGCCGCTCGTTTGTCGGGACGCGGGTGTCCGCTGCGTCCACGATCGCGCGTGCGACGGGATGTTCGCTGTCGGCTTCGACCGCGGCGGCGCGGGCCAGCAGATACGACTCGCCGATTCCGTGGGCGGTCGTGACATCGGTGACCTGGTGCCGTCCCTGGGTGAGGGTGCCGGTCTTGTCGAACAGGACCACCTCGACGGTGCGCATGCGTTCGAGCGAGAGCCGGTCCTTGACCAGCACACCGGCTTCGGCGGCGCGTTCGGTGGAGATCGCGATCACCAGCGGGATCGCCAGTCCCAGGGCGTGGGGGCAGGCGATGACCAGCACGGTGACCGTCCGCACCACCGCTTCGTCGATGTTGCCGAGCAGCGCCCACACCGCGAAGGTGAGCAGGCCGGCGATCGCGGCGAAGTAGAACAGAAACGCTGCGGCCTTGTCCGCCAGCGCCTGCGCACGCGACGACGACGCCTGGGCATCGGCGACCATGCGTCGGATGCCGGCCAGGGCGGTGTCCTCACCGAGGGCGGTGATCCGCACGCGCAGGGCGCTGTCGGTGGCGACGGTGCCGGCGACGACGGTGTCACCGCTTCCGCGGGTGACGGTCTTCGATTCGCCGGTGATCATCGATTCGTCGACCTCGGCACGTCCGTCGATGACGGTGCCGTCGGCGGGCACCCGGGCCCCGGCTCGCACGAGCACTACGTCGTCGAGGGCCAAGTCCGCCAGTGACACTTCCTCGGTGCCGTCGTCGGTGATCTTCTCGGCGGTGTCGGGCAGCATCGCCGCCAGCGCGTCGAGTGCGCCCGACGCCGACCCGAGAGCGCGCATCTCGAGCCAGTGCCCGAGCAGCATGATCACGATCAGCAGCGCCAGCTCCCACCAGAAGTCCAGGTCGAAACCGCCGAGGCCGAGGGTGGTGATCCACGAGGCGAGGAAGGCGACGCTGATGGCCATCGCGATCAGCAGCATCATCCCCGGTCGGCGCGAGCGCAGTTCGGCCCAGCCGCCGGTGAGGAACGGGGTGCCGCCGTAGACGAAGATCACCGTGCCCAGTACCGGCGGAATCCACATGGCCCCGGGAAAGTCCGGCATGGTGTAGCCGAGCAGCTCGGCGACCATGTGGCTGAACCCCACGACCGGTAGCGACAGGATCAGCGACACCCAGAAGCGTCGTCGGAACATCTCTCCGTGCGCACCGTGTCCGGCGTGCCGATCGTGCCCGGTGTGCTCACCCGGCCCGACGTGGGCGAGGTACTCGCCGTGCACGTCGTGCTCGTCGGGGGTCGGACTCTGAACGCTGGCGCCGTGCTCGTGCCGGGCGGGCGCCGGGCCGGGGTGGGGGTATCCCTGGTCCGGGTGCGACATCGAAAGCCTCCTGGGATGGCGGGCCGAGAGAAAACCGGGCGGGGCCGGTTACAGGGTGGTCAGCAGCTCACGCATGGTGTCGATCTCCTGCTGCTGAGTGTCGACGATGGTGCGGGCCATGACCACCGCATCGGGGAACTGCCCGTCCTCGATCTCGGTCTGTGCCATGTCGACGGCGCCTTCGTGGTGGGCGATCATCTGCTCGAGGAACAAGCGGGCCGCGTCGATGCCCTGCGCATCCGCCAACGCCTGCATGTCCTCCTCGCTCATCATCCCTTCCATCTGCATTCCCTCCATACCGTCCATGCCCTCGTTCATGTCCATGCCCGGCATGTCGTTGTTGCTGGTATCGGGCATTTCGGTGGGTTCACCCCACTGTTCGAGCCAGGACTCGAGCTGTTCGATTTCCGGTCCCTGCGCGGCCTTGATCTGCTCGGCCAGCGCGATGACCTCGGCAGGGATGTTCTCCTTGGCGAGGAGCATGTCGCTCATCTCGATGGCCTGACTGTGGTGCGGGATCATCATCTGCGCGAACATCACATCGGCGTCGTTGTGAGCCGCAGCCTGTTCTGCGGGCGTGCTTGCCGAGGCCGGCGCGGTCGAGGTCGCGACGGTGGTGCCGGTGTCGGAGTCACTGCAGGCAGCGGCGGTGAACACCACTGCCAGGGCCATGGCGCCGGCGGCAAGGGGCCTCTTGTTCATCAGGGTGTGTTCCTTTCTCGAACGAGCACAGGCATCGTGATGGGACGGTTCGGTACCGCCGGTCGGCGGGGGGCGATCACGCCAGATAGGACACGGTGGTCATCATTCCCGCTTCCTGGTGATAGGCGTTGTGGCAGTGCAGCGCCCATCGGCCGGGGTTGTCGGTATCGAATTCGATCTCGACGGTGCGCATCGGCCCGATGGTGACGGTGTCCTTGCGCAGTCCGGTGTCGGTGAGCGCGAAGGTGTGGCCGTGCAGGTGCATGGGGTGGAACATGTCCGACATGTTGCGCATCCGCATGCGCACCCGTTGTCCTTGGTTGACGTTCAGCGGTGCGCTGGCGGGATGAGCGCGGCCGTTGAGGGTCCACCGGTACGGCGACATGGTCCCGCCCATATCCACGCTGTGATACAGGTCGTGATCACGCTCGGCCAGACGCACATGATCCCGGGGCGCAAGGTCGGTGCCGAGCAGCACCCGCCGGTCCAGTTCATCGGGGCGGGGTTGTGGCGGCAACTCGCCGGCGGCGGTGCGCACCACGGCCTGTCCGTACCCGGTCTTGCCTTCGGCCTGGGCGAACAGGGGAAACACCCCATCGCCGAGGGTGACCAGCACGTCGAAACGCTCACCCATGCCGATCAGCAGTGCGTCGGTGTCCTGCGGTACGACCGGGAAACCGTCGGTGTGGGTGACCGTCATCCGGTGACCGCCCAGTGCGACACGGAAGGCGGTGTCGGCGCCGGCGTTGACGAACCGGATCCGTGCCCGTTGTCCGGGTGCGGCGGTCAGGACCATCGGATCGTCGGGTACACGCCCACCGACGAGGAAATGGGGATAGCTCACGTCCCCGGCACCGCCGAGCAGCGGCGAGAGCATGGTTTCCTCCCCTATGTCCATACCGCCCATGTCCATGGCGCCGTGGTCCATCCCGCCCGTGGTGGTGTCACCGTTGCCGGTATCGGCACCGATACCGAGCTCGCGGGCCACATCCTCAGGGGTACGTCCGGTGCCGTCGAGCCAGTCGTCGAGCACCACGATCCACTCGTGCTCGTACGCACCCGGATCGGCCGGATCATCGACGATCAGTGCGCCGTAGAGCCCGCGGTCGAGTTGCAGACCGGAATGGGAGTGATAGAAGTACGTGCCCGCATGAGGGACGGTGAACTCGTAGACGAACCGCCCTTCGGCGGCGATGGGGTCCTGGGTCAGCCCGGGAACCCCGTCCATGTCGTTGCTCAATGCCAACCCGTGCCAGTGCACACTCGTCTCCACCGGCAGCTGGTTGTCCACCTCCACCCGCAGCAGATCCCCGGCACGGGCGCGGATCAGCGGCCCCGGCACCTGGTCGTCATATGCCCAGGTGGACACGATGCGTCCTCCGAGATCCACCTCGACCGGACGCGGCGCCAACCGGGCCGAGACCACCTGCTGGCCCGGGGAGCGGCGCTGCTGCTCGAGACGACGCACCACCGGTGACGTGGCGGACACCGGCACGCCGGTCGCGGCCCCCGACGGGGAACAGGCCGCCAGAACCCCGACGCCGGTCAGCATCGAGCCGATCAGGAAGGCTCGGCGGGGAATCCTAACCACGGGCCTGCTCCTGTTGCTCGCCGGTCGAGGCGGCGCCACCGGGCTGCGTCAACGTCCGTCGGCGGGACACGAATTCATCGGAGGTGATATCGCCACGGGCGAAACACCTTTCGAGCGTCCGCAGTGGATCGTCCTGCTGCTCGGTGCGAGCAGGACCGTCTGCTCGATCGGTGCGGAACAGGGTAGCCACCAGATAGATCGCCACCGCCCAGAACACGAGCGTGCACACCGTCATGACGGTCCATCCCGCCCACCCGATGTCACCGACCCAGCCCATCATGGTCGCCTCCATCCCTCGGTTTCGTACCTTCAGCGTCGGGCATCCACCCCACAGGTTCGGTGGAGGTCGTATGAAGATTTGCTCAAGAAGCCCGCCGCGGCGCCGACTCCTGGACGGTGCCGGCGATGGTGGACACCGTGACGTCCTCTTCCGCTCGCCCACCCGCATCCGGCAGCGACCCGACGACGCCGGTGCGCCCCTCGACCGGTCTGCGGGCGATGATTGTCGAGGACGAACCGCGTTTGGCGAATCTGGTGGGCGCTTCTCGTTGCGCGTCGTCGGATTCCACTACACCGAAGTCAATGCCGGATCGGCGTGCTACATCCCTCGCCACGACTTTCCGGCGCATCGAGACCCTCCGCGCGACTCGCAGTGGCAGATCGTGAGCCCGGCGCCCGTCGGTGGAACCGAGGGCCGCTCGTGGGCCCGTCACACTCCGTGCCGGTTCCGCCACACCGTGCAGCCCCTGTCCGCTTTCCTCTCCGCATCGCCATCTCAGGTGAGGAGCAGAAAGATGGACGGCGTCTCGTCACTCCGGCATATGGTCGTCGAGTTCGAGAGCAACTGCCCGTGTGAGAGCGTCCTCGGCGGGGAGCGCAGCCTGCTCGGCGGGCGAGAGGTCGTAGCGCGATACCGCGATCGGCTGCGTGGTGCCGGCGAGGGCGTACCGGACGACGGACTCGTTCTTGTCCGCGACGAGGAGCATCCCGACGGTGGGCTGGTGCTGCGGTCTGCGCAACCGATCCTCGACCAGCGCGACGTAGAAGCCGAGTTGGCCGGCATCACGAGGGTCGAACTTGGTGGTCTCGAGTTCGATGACCACGTACCGGAGCTGTTCGACGTGGAAGAACAGCAAATCGACGAAGAAGTCGTCGCCCTCGACATCGAAGTGGACCTGACGACCGACGAACGCGAACCCGGGGCCGAGCTCACGCAGAGTGTCGATGATGCGCTCGACGAGCCGATCCTCGAGCTGGCGCTCGGCGGCGTCCCCGTCGATGGCGAGGAACTCGAGCGTGAACGGATCCTTGATGATCTGCTGAGCCAGCTCGGAGTCGGGGCGTTCGAGAGCGCGCGGAAAGTTCGACGGGGCCGCCCCCTCCCGCGCGTGCAGGTTCGTCTTGATCTGGTGAGCCAGCACGGGACGACTCCAGCCGTGTGCGACGTCCTTGGCGCTGTACCACTCGCGTAACTCGACGTCCTCGAGCTTGTCGAGCAACTCGATGACATGCCCCCACGGCAATTGGCCAACGGGTCGTTGGCCGATTGCCGCCGGGTCGGGCCAGGCCTCAGCGAACCTGCGCATGTACTTGAGGTTGGCCGGGGAGAATCCCTTATACTCCGGGAAACTCGGTGCGCAGATCCTCCGAGAGCCGGGACAGGACTTTGCTGCCCCAGGGAGCTGTCTTCTGTCGCTCGATGATCGTCGCTCCGATCTGCCAGTAGAGCCGGAGCAGTTCGGTGTTCACCCGGCGCTGGGCCACGTAGCGTGCTCGATGCACGAGCCGTTTGATGCTCTCGAGCGTATCGGCGTACTCGGACGGGACGGGAGACGACATTCCTCGACGCTAACGGACCGAACCGACCCTCCGTCCTCCTGGGAGGGCGAGCCTACAGAGATGTTGCCGGGTACCTGGCGGGGAGGCTGTCGTCGATGTGGCGATGTTGCATATCGGCGACTCGGAGACCGCACCGTCCACGTGGGCGGGGACGGGCTCCAGCGCGTCGCGGTCGCCCGGGCGTTGACCCTCAAGCCGAAGATGATCGTGCGCGGTGAACCCGTTGCCGCCTTGGATGTCTCGGTCCGTGCCCAGGTGCCCCACCTGCTGCGCGGTCTGCAGGAAGTTCTCGTGTGCGGACACCATGATGAGCGATAGTC
The DNA here is from genome assembly GCF_004153645.1 of Rhodococcus sp. Q1. Classification (NCBI taxonomy): domain Bacteria; kingdom Bacillati; phylum Actinomycetota; class Actinomycetes; order Mycobacteriales; family Nocardiaceae; genus Rhodococcus; species Rhodococcus sp. Q1. Next base: position 90,274 of record NZ_SDMJ01000009.1, read on the forward strand.
GATGCCGCACCGGATCGTCTGTGTGGTGCGGTGACGACCATGACCACCGGAGATGGGCATCCCGAAGCCGTCGCCTCTCGGCCGTCCCGTCGCTCGAAGTTCGGTGCGAGATCGAAACCGCATCGGACGTGCAGCGCCACGGGTCCACCTGACCATCCCCTACGGCGCGGCGGGATTACCGGCCGCAGCCTGTGCAGAGGGATCTATTTCGTCTTCGAGAAGCACGTGCGGGTCACGCATCACACCGCCGACTTCCACCCACCCCATGAAAGGTGGGCATGCCTGGTAGCCGACCAGTTTCGCAATGTCGTCCGGCAGCATTCGGGCCTGTTCCTGCGGGAGCACGAGGTAGTGATTCTCCTCCTGTCGCAGATATCCGAGATCGAAGCTCAATGTCAGGCCGGTGCGTGGAGACCGGGAGTTGTTGTCGCCTCCACCATGGTAGGTGGACCCGATCCAGATCAGCGCCGATCCCGCCGTCATGACCGTGGAGACCGCTTCGTCACGCTTCGGTGCACGAGTGTCGTCCCACTTGTGGCTACCGGGCACGACCAGAGTTCCACCGTTCTCTTCAGTGAAATCGCTGATGGCTATCATGATCTGCACTCGAGCCTGGCGACCCCCTTCCGGGTGACGCCACTGCCATACCGCATCGTCGCGGTGCAGGGGCTGGGCGCCCTCGCCGGGGTGAATCTCGATGACCTGTGTGACTCCCACCTGAAGGGTGGGCACCACTTCGACAGCGTCCTCACCGAACCACACTCGTTCGGGAATGGCCAAGAAGCGCTCGGCGGTCTGTCGATAGAGCGGATTGCGAACAACCTCGTCCGCATGGCGGGTGTGCTTGAACACACCCCCCAGCCTGCGGGTCTTCTTTCCCGCGAAGTCCTCGTCGACTCCGAACGCGAGGGAGTCGAGAATCGGACGCAGATCGGCTTCCAGTCCGGCGAGAGCTTCCGCGGAAAGGAAGTCCCGAATGATCACTCCACCATCGTCTTCGATAACCGCTACCACTTCACCGACGCTGGCGGTTGGCTCCAGGGTGGTCAGTCCCATGATTGTCTCCGTGTCTGATCTGTTCGTATGCCTACGCGATCGTGTGAGGTCTCGAAGGCGGTGCCCCGGGAGGCTCGGGTGGACGGTCTGTTCTGCACAATCGGATCGGTGTGTCGACCACGTAGAGCTGGTCCGCTACTTGTCGAAGATCAGAACACCGTCCTGGGGATCTTCGTCGAACAGTGCGCGCGTCGCGGCATAGCTCTGGGGATTGATCCATGGCGGCTTGCCCTGTTTCGGCAGTTTCGGAAGGCCCCGCCGGAAGTACCCGGAGTTCACGTCCGAGATGAACGGTTCCGGTTCCACGCTCTCGTCCTCGGGACGCAGGCGCGGTGTCACACTCGATGCACCGAGGTCGTCCATACGCTGCAGTACTCGGATCCAGAACGCATTGACCAACTCGATGCGAAGCGTCCACGACGAGTTCAGGAAACCGAACGCGAACACCAAGTTGGGCACGTTCGAGTAGGCCATGCCCTTGTACGTATAGGTCTCCGAGAAGTCGACACGTCGATCGTCGACACAGAACTCTGCGTCCCCGCCGATCGTGAGGTTCAGACCGGTCGCCTTCACGATGATGTCTGCTTCGATGATCTCGCCGTCGGACATCAGAACGCCGGCCGAGGTCAAGCGCTCGATCGTTCCGGTGACCACTTCGGCCTTTCCGTCGCGGATGGACTTGAAGAGGTCTCCGTCCGGCACGAAACAGACACGTTGATCCCACGGGGCATATTTCGGAGTGAAGTGCTTCTCCCGGATGTCGGAACCGACGAACTCCTCGATCGCTGCGAACAGATCGGCCTTGTAGCCTTCGGCGTCGACCCGCGCGCGCTGGTACAGCGTTTGCTGATTGTCGATTTTGCGCAGCCGGATTCGTTCGAACGCTTCGACCGGTCCGATCGCGGCACGCAGCTGCTCGGCTTCCTCGTCCTCGTCGGGCTCCGTTGCCAGGTAGGTGGGTGAGCGCTGGATCATCGTGACCTTCTGCGCATCGTCGGCCATGCTGGGAACCAAGGTGACCGCCGTGGCGCCGGAACCGATGACGGCGATACGTTTCCCGACATAGTTCAGGTTCTCGGGCCACTGCTGGGGATGCACAATGGTGCCGTCGAAGACATCCTCGCCGGGAAGTGCGGGATCGAACCCACCGCTGTAGCTGTAGTAACCGGCACCGAGATAGATATGGTCAGCAGAGACTTTCCGCCGACCGTCGGGAGTCTCCAGGGTCAGGGTCCACCTGGTGTGCTCGCTGCTCCACACGGCCTTGTTCAGCCGCGTTTCCAACCGGATCCTCTCGTGGAGGCCGTATTCGTCGACAGTCTCTTGCAGATAGTGACGAATAGCCTCGCCGGACGCGATAGCTTTGGATGCCGTCCACGGCTTGAAACTGTAGCCCAGGGTGTACATATCACTGTCCGAACGGATTCCGGGATAGCGGAAGAGATCCCAGGTTCCTCCGAGACGGGACCGCATCTCCACGATGGCAAATTTCTTGTCGGGACAGGAACGGGACAGCTCTACTGCAGCAGCGATTCCCGAGATACCGGCACCGACGATTACCACGTCCAGATGCTCGATGTTGGCCGGTGACTTCACACTTACTCCTCATGATTTCATTACCGCCGACGACGGCAACGGATTCGATCGTGTTGTTCCACGGCTGGTGACGAACACGTGGGACCGGTTCGTGTCCGACTACCGCGTCCGATCCATCCGACGTCGACTGCTCGCCTCGTGGTCCCTCTCGGGGTCGACAGGGCGTCGCTGCGACCGAGGTGCCGCCCAGGTCCGAGTCGACGAGATGCGACCGGCACTGGTGTCGAGGGTGTTCCACCCTTTCTTTCGGAGATACGGTCGATGATGTCTTCGACAGGATCAGGACGCTCGGATCGACGGTTCGGGCGCTGCGGCCGGGTCACATGTCGGGCTGTTCGACGCGAGAATCCGACTGCAGAGCCAAATGTTTCGTAATCCGAGAGGGCGGACAGCGCACATGTCGTGTCCTCTGCAGCATCCCGGGTATGGGTCCGACGCTCGTCAAGTTGCCTTGCGGGGCACACGTTTCGTTCCGGCGGTAGTCGGACCGGCGGGGCTCGAGGGAGCCGCGACGGTCCGTCATCCGCACGGGGGATCAGAGCCCGATGTGGTGGGCGAGCTCGTCGTAGTCGACCTGCCACAGCCCCGGGGACCCGGTGGGGTACTGGGAGCGGAATCCGATGTAGCGCTGGACTCGTTCGGGCAGAGACTTGGCAAGTTCGAGGTCGACGATGAAAGGATAGGCCTCTTCGGGGGTGAGGTATCCGGGCTGGAAGGTCCATGCGACCGCGCGTCGATAGAAGTCGGAAGTACGGTTGTGGCCACCCCCGTGCACGACCTTGCCGCTGATGAACAACGTGTCGCCGGCCTTCATTTCCGCCGGAATGGTCATTTCCGGCGTGCCGCGATCGGTGAAGTCCGGCCACTTGTTGCTGCCGGGGATGACGCGGGTGGCACCGTTCTCGTCGGTGAAATCCGTGAGGGCGGTCAGGAAGTTGATGGTCACCTCGGGGCCTCGAGGGCCGGCCTGGACGGCGGTGTAGAAGTTCTCCAGATCACGATGGAGGACCTGAGCCTTGTTGCCGGGGCCGATCTCGATGGTCTGCGCGGTGCTCATCCAGTAGCTGCCCGCGTCCGCGAGGAAGACAGCATCGGCCAGGGCGGCGACGAGATCGTGTGCCACAACCTCTTCGCGAAAGGTCTTGCTGTGGGTGATCAGGTTGGTCAGCCGCTTGGTGTTGTTGCCGTGGAACCCGGCGATCGCCGGATCCGAATTCTTCGATCCGGCGTCGAGTCCGGCAAGCTTCGGATCGATCTCCGCGTTGAAGCGCTGCACCTGCTCCGGGGTGAGGAACTGCTCGATGATCACGCCGCCGTCCTCCTCGACGATCGCAAGGATTTCCTCCACCGGTGTCGTATCGGCGACGGCGCGCAATTGTTGGGACGCAGTAGAAGCAGTCATGTTGTCATCTGCCTTTCGTCAGTTCGTCACCGGCCGACAGTGGGCCGGTGACGGGACAGGAACCTCACGCTCCTGTGGCCCCCATTACAAATAATCTACGTTGAGTTGGCCATGTGATCAATACACGTGGCCAAGAATTTCCGTATCGGTCACCATCCCCGAGCCCTGCACAGCACAGGGCCGCACCGGGATCCGAACCGAGCCTATGCATTACTGACGACTCCCACCCTTCGACGGCAGCGTGTGGGCATCAGAACTGCAGCGATTTGATCTCGAGAAAATCCTCGATGCCGTAGCGACCGAACTCGCGGCCGAAGCCGGACTGTTTGAAACCTCCGAACGGCGCTGCGGCGTTGAACGTCCCGCCGTTGATGGAAACCATGCCCGTCCTGATTCTCTGAGCTACTCGCACCGCTCTATCTTGGTCACGCGACCATACGGCGCCGCTCAGTCCATAGTCCGAGTCGTTGGCGATTGCGACAGCTTCGTCCTCGGTCCGGTACGGAAGAATCGACAGCACGGGACCGAAAATTTCCTTCTGCGCGATGTCCATGCCCGCGGTCACATCGGCGAACGCGACCGGGCGGACGAAATGCCCTTCTCGACTCCACGGGACGGCGTCGCCGGCAGCAAGCCGGGCCCCTTCGACACCACCTCGAACTATGAAGTCCTCGACGATACTTCGCTGGTGTGCCGTGGCCAGGGGGCCGAGAGTCGTGGCCGGATCGAGCGGGTTGCCGACGACAACGTCGGCGAACTCCTCTCGAACGATGTCGATGACCTCGTCCTGTCGCTGACGGGGGACTACCATTCGGGTCCACGCGGTGCAGGTCTGACCGCTGTTTTCCAGCACGTGTTCGACACCTCGTCGCACCGCCTCGTCGAGGTCGGCGTCGGCAAGGATCACATTGGCCGACTTCCCGCCTAGTTCGAGGCTGACACGCTTGATCGTGCCCGCCGCGGTCTGCATCACGGATCGGCCCGCTCGGGTCGATCCGGTGAACGACATCACATCGACCAGCGGATGTGCGGACAGAGCCTGTCCTACCTCGGCTCCGACCCCGGTGACGAGGTTGACCACACCGGCGGGAAGATCTGCCTCGATGGCAGCTTCCGCGATCAGGTACGCGGACAGTGGAGTGATCTCGCTCGGTTTGAGGACGACCGTACACCCCGCGGCGAGAGCGGCACCGACCTTGGCAACGGCCTGGTGAACCGGATAGTTCCAGGGAGTGATCGCCCCGACGACCCCCGCCGCTTCTTTGAAGACGGTCGAACTACCGATGGTCTCGACGAACTCGATCTCGCCGAGCGCCGCCACGATCCCCCGCAGTACCGCCACCGGCGTATCGGCTTGAGCGATCCGGGACAATGCGAGGGGACAACCCATCTCCGCCGACACCAACCGGGCGATCTGCTCACGACGCGACGCCAGGGCGTCGGTCAGAGCCTCGAGAGCCATCCTGCGTTCCGAGACATCCGTGCGCGACCATTCGTCGAAGGCCTCGGATGCGGCCTCGACAGCCAGGTCGACATCATCTCGTGTCCCGGCCGGAACCCTCCCGAAGATCTCCTCCGTGGCCGGGTTCTCGACGTAGATGTGCTGCGTCCCCCTGGACCGGGTCCATTCCCCGCCGATGAAGAACTCGTCGCGGTTCACGATCAGCTCGGAGTGGGTCGATGTCATGCAAGTTCTCCTGTAGGTCCGCAAGGTGCAGAGAGGGGGTCCGGTCAGTCGGCGTGGACGTCGGCGACCACTCGAGTGGCGGAGCCGCCGACCATCAAGGTGAAGCCGTGATTGATCTCTTCCAGTGCGACGTGCGCCGACACCATCTCGTCGAGCATGAGCCGCCCCTGGCGATAGAGGTCGAGATAGCGCGGGATATCGGTCTTGAATCGGTTCGAACCCATGAACGAGCCCTGGAGTCGCTTCTCGTGGAGGAACAGTTCGCTCCCGGAGATCTCGATCGGTGTCGTCTCGGGAACCATCCCGACCACCGTGCACACGCCGGCAGGACGGAGCATTGCGATCCCCTGTTCGACCGTACGGTGGTTACCGACGGCTTCGAACGTGTAGTCGGCACCCCCGCCGGTCAACTCACGAACTGCTTCGACGGGGTCGCACTCTCGCGCATCGACTGCATCGGTAGCGCCGAACCTCAACGCAGACCGAAGCTTCTCCGATGCCACATCCACGGCGATGATTCGTGCCGCACCGGCGATTCGCGCGCCTTGAATCGCTGCGATACCGATGCCTCCGGTGCCGATGACCGCCACGTCGGAGCCAGGCTCGACCCTTGCACTTCGGAACACCGCGCCGAGACCGGTGGTAACGGCACAGCCGAGGATACTGGCGGATCTCAGTGGAATGTCCTTCGGGACGGCCACGACACTGTTGCGATGGGCGAGCATTGCTTCCGCGAAGGCACCGAGGCCCGCGGTCGGACGCACAGACTGCCCCGAGGCACTGGTCAGTCGCGGACGCGGCCTCTCGGATGCCAACTGTGAACGATTCACGCACAACGTCAGTCGTCCGTTCATGCAGTACCGGCAGGTGCCGCAGAAGACGGACAGGCAAGTGAGAACGTGGTCTCCCACCGCTATGTCGGTGACATTTTCGCCCACTGCTTCGACCACACCCGATGCTTCGTGGCCCAGGACGATGGGGGGAGTCGTGTCGAAGGTGCCGTCGATCTCGTGCAGATCGGAGTGGCACAAGCCGGCATGCATGATCGTGACCCGGACCTCGTCCGGACCGGGATCGTCGATGACGAGCGACTCGAGGTCCAGTTTTCCCGGGGCAGCGTTCAACACGGCTGCCCGAATAGTCCGCGGCATCAGACGAACTCGAAATATCGGTCGAGCTCCCACGAGGTGAGTGGAGCATCGGGATCACCGCCGGTTGTGTGCCACATCAGCCACTCCCATTTCCGGGTGCCTACCCAGTAATCGATCAGTTCCCTACCCAGAGTTTCGGGTAGCAGGGTGTCGGACTCCAGCGCGGCACGAGCCTTACTGATGGTGTTCGGGATTCGTTCGATGCCTCCGGCAGTGCTCCACGCCATCTGATCGAAGGGCTCGGGCGCTGCAATCTCGTTCTCGATCCCGGAGAGAGCGCCCGCGAGCACCGCGGCCGTCACCAGATACAGGTTCGCATCCGATCCGGGGACCCGGTACTCGAGGCGCGAGTATTTCGGATGCGCGACCACAGCCCGGATGGCGGCCGACTTGTTCCCGATTCCCCAGGTCAAGGTGGTCGGCGGTCCTTCGAGGTCCTGAAGCCGCCGGTAGGACGTGATGTTCGGCATCGCCAACGAGGTCACGGCCGCCAGCGACGACATCAGGCCGCCGATGACATGGTTCATCGTCTTCGAAGGACCGTCGGGTGCGAAGAACGCGTTCTCTCCGTCCCGCAGCAGAGAGAAGTTGATGTGGGAGGCCTGGCCCCAGCCGTCGGTGGGTTTGGCCATGAAGGTCACGCAGTGTCCTTGTTCTGCGGCCACCTCGCGCATGACCTGGCGCGCACGCGCCCAGTTGTCCGCTGCTGTCAAGGCGTCCACAGGAGCGAGGTTGATCTCGATCTGCCCGACCGCGCCTTCGTCGTTGTATGCCTCCCAGCCGATACCGAGCTCTTCCAGCCGGGCCACCACGACCGACAGGTACTCGTCCCAGCCCTTCTCCTTGAACAGGTTGTAGCAATTGCCGGCGGGACCACCGAGAGGGGAAAGGTCCCGGAACCCTTTGGCGCGAGCCTCCGAGATCGACTCCTCGAACACGGTGGCCTCGATCTCGATCGCGACCTTGGTGTCGAACCCTTTGTCCTTCACTCTGTCACGGAGGCGGCGCACGGTGCTGCGGGGACAGACACCCAGCGGTCCGTTGACGGGGCTGTGGAAGTCCGCGATCACCGAAGCGCGACCCGGGGTGTACTCGATCACAGTGGACAGATCCGGGCGCATCAAGATGTCGATCATCTCGCCGCGCCATTCCGGCCATGCAAAACCCAGCTGGGGCACGTTGCCGAGATCGAGACCGAGAGCTCCGACGTCGGCCAGCGCAAAGCCGGACTCGATGCCCGACAGAAGCTTCGCGGGGGTGACCACCTTTCCGACGAAAGTGTTCTCGAGGTTCGTTGCCCCGACCTGCACCGTGCGGATTCCACGCTCGGCGAACCAGTGCTCCAGGCCTTCCCGGGAGAGATCCGACGGACGACCGACTGTTGCAAACTCACCCATGGAACTGCACCTTCCAGGAAGCACCGACCATTACGGACAATTGGGCGAACGTCCCCAGGATGGTGACCTTCTTGCCGAACACGGCATCGAACAGGGAATCGACTCCGCTGAGGATACGAGCCAGATCTGTTGCGGATCCTGCGATCTCGTAGCCGACCGGCCCCTCTCCTACGGTCAGACGTGTGCCGGAGTCGGTGTCCTCGAGCACGAGCCGATCGGGCATGCCCGGATCGGAAGAAGTGAAATCCCAGAATCGGACCGCGGCTTCGCGCCAATCCGGCAACGACGGCGACAACAAAGCCACGGTGATCGTCGACAACTCGACGCCGTCTTCGCCACCGCCGAGAACTGCGAAGCCGTTGCTCGCGTCCACCCTCAACTCGACGGTGGACCCCGTGATGGCACCGTGAGCGATCCGGGCACCGGTTTCGGTGAACGTGATCGTAACCGCTTGAGGCGTCTGTACATCTCGGAGGACTACCGTCCCTCGCGCGTTCGCGAGTTGCTCGGCCGAATCCTGGTTTCGAGCGCTGCTCCGCAGCGTCCGTGCCACCGACAGCACCATCGGTGTCGGATCCGCTTCGACTTCGATCACCGATGTCGGCTCGGTCGTTACAACCGCTGTCATTTCACACTCACCTTCTCGTTTCACGAGGCCGTTTCACGGGACCGAAGGAGCCGCTCCGAGCCGACTTCGACCGTTCTCCCGGTTCTCCCCCGTGGCTGCGGTATCCGGGATGTCTCCACCGATGGGTGACGTCTCTGGCGAGCACCCGCCGGAGCGCATCCGGAAAGATGTCGGCCTCCACACCGTCGGAGGCCTGAAGATCGGCGCGAGGTTCGGGCCCGTCCGTCCCTGTGCATCCTTGCTGTGAGCCTCGACTTGCTCAAAAACCCGCGTCACTCATTTGGCCATTCGGCTTGGGCAGTTGCCTAAGTATGTGGACGATCACACCCTGGTGTCAAGGGCGGAAACGCACTTTTCACAAGGGTGAGACCGACAATGCCGGCGACATGCCCCGATCGTGACAGAAGAATGTCCCGACAAGAATGGGCCAACGGATCAACTTTGGTGGTTTGTGCTACCTCAGCCGGGAACCCCTGCGAGGATTCCGAGCAACAGCTCTGCACGGACTCGGGCGTCCGTCATGTCCACATCCATCAGTTCCCCTGCCTTGGCGACTCGAGCGCGAAGAGTATGGCGGTGAACATCGAGCACGGAAGCCGCGCTTTCCCATTGACCGTTCGACTCCAGAAACGCCCGCAACGACTCGACCAGACAGGTGTCATGGTCCCGGTCGTAGGCCGCCAGCACCGACACCGTCGACGTCGCTACCGAGCGCAGCACGGCGACGGCATCCGGACTGGTCAGCAGCGCCGTCCCGTGCCGAGGATCGAATTCCCGCACTCGACGCGATCCTGCGATCTTCGAGGTCGCGAGCACCGCCTGGGTCGCGGCATGCTCCACCTGACCGAAGTGGTGGGGCGCGCTCAGTCCCGCAGAAGATCCCCGTCCTGATCCGATCCGCCGGAGCATGTCCTCCACGTCGGCCCCCGAGTCGTCTCCGCGAAGGAGCACCAGGACAGAACCGTTTCTCTCACACGTGTAGAACGGACGCCGACGTGCTGCGAATGCGGTTTCGAGTTCGCGAGCGACCGCCGCCGGCGCCTTGCCCTCGATATGCAGGATTCGGATGAGTCCGTCCTCACCACAGGCGTCCCCCAGGTGCGTGAGCGCTTTGTCGGCAGGGAGGAGTCCCTCGAGTGACAGTTGCAGAACCCTGCCACCGAGAGCGTTTCTCTCTCGTCGAAGTCGTTGCGGTTTGTCCAGGTCGAGAGTGACCAAGGAGACCGCGTGTCCCACAAGCACCATGTCGACCGCTTCGAGCGGATGAGTAACCTGCACAACGACATACCCGAGGGTGTTACCGGATTGCATCACGGGCTGGACCGTCGTCGAGATCCCCGGCTCGCTCACCGTCGTCGAGCCCGCCCCGGCCTTGGGGATCGTCCGTGCCAGGCCTGCCAGCGCGGTCGCGGACTTCGGATGGGCCGCAACTGCCCCGCTTCGTTCATCGACGAACGCCACCGAGGCTCCCACGGCAGTGGCCAGCTCCCGCACAATTGCCGGAGTTCCTCCGCGCAGCGCCGCCCTGGTGATTCGCACCTGCGCGGACGCGGCGCGACGAACCGATTCGTACTGTTGTTCGGTCAATCGCTCGCTGACCGAGCGGGTGATCGCGGCAAAAGGAGTCGTGTACGGGACCTCGAGGACCGGAAGGCCCCATCGATCTGCCTCGTCGAGCATCTCCGACGGAATACGGTCGTGCGAGAGCCCGGTGCCGAAGCCGATTGCCGACGCGCCCGCGTCTACCAGTCGCCGCACGTATTCGGCGCAATCCGCCGCAGTGAGGCCGAGTCCTGTGGTCAATACGAGCGCGTTCTCGGACAGCCAGGGCGTCGGATCGAGCAACTCGGTCGGCTGCACAAAACTGATACGCCTCTCGTCGTTCACCCTTCCCGCACGAACTTTCAAGCCCAGGTGGGACTGCGACAGCAACCATCCGATGCCGATGCTCACGCCGAAAGCGTACTCGACGAAATGGCAATCAGAGGACCTTCACATGTACAAATCGGCATCGCCGTCGCACAGCTCGAAGCCGATACTCGTCACAACCCGTTCTTTCGAGATTCCGCGGCGGCAATCCTGGCTGCGGCGGTCGGACGACCACAAGGAGAATCACATGGCGGACTTCGCATACCGTCGTCCTCAGGAGCGACGCCTGGTGACGGCGCTACCCGGCCCTCGATCCGGCGCCCTCGACGAACGCCGCAAGCGGGCGGTAGGAGCCGGCGTCGCTTCGTCTGTGCCCGTCTATGCCGCAGATGTGGACGGCGGAGTCGTGGTGGATGTCGACGGTAATTCTCTCATCGATCTCGGTTCAGGCATTGCGGTAACCACTGTGGGCGGATCCGATCCTGCGGTCGTTTCCGCAGTACAGGACCAGGTCGCGCACTTCACACATACCTGTTTCATGGTGACGCCTTACGAAGGCTACGTCGCCGTAGCCGAGAAGCTCGCCGACATCACCCCCGGAGACCATGAGAAGCGCACCGTCCTGTTCAACAGCGGTGCCGAGGCCGTCGAGAACGCCATCAAGATCGCACGGAACGCGACCGGGCGAAGTGCTGTCGTCGTCTTCGACCACGCCTATCACGGACGAACGAACCTGACCATGGCGTTGACCGCGAAAAACCTCCCGTACAAGGACGGTTTCGGCCCGTTCGCACCCGATATCCACCGGGTTCCGATGTCGTATCCCTTCCGGGAGGGACGAAATTACGATGGGACCGACGTGACCGGCACCCAGGCCGCGGCACGCGCCATCACCCAGATCGACAAGCAGGTCGGCGCCCACAACGTCGCCGCGATCGTCATCGAACCTATCCAGGGTGAAGGTGGATTCATCGTTCCCGCGCCAGGTTTTCTTCCCGCGATGGCACAGTGGTCGCGAGACAACGGAATCGTCTTCGTGGCAGACGAGATCCAGACCGGATTCGCGCGCACAGGTGACTGGTTCGCATGCCACGACGAAGACGTCGTCCCGGACCTCATCACTCTCGCCAAGGGGATGGCCGGCGGAATGCCTCTCGCGGCAGTGACAGGGCGCGCCGAGTTGATCGATGCCGTGCATGGCGGCGGACTCGGTGGTACCTACGGCGGGAATCCGGTCGCATGCGCTGCCGCGCTGGCGGCCATTGCTCGCATGGAGGAGTTCGATCTCTGCGGACGCGCACGCGAGATCGAGCAGATCGCCAAGAGCCGACTGAATGCGGCGGCAGCAGACATCGACATCATCGGCGAGGTACGAGGCCGTGGCGCCATGATCGCCGTGGAGTTCGTCCGGCCCGGCACACGGGACCCGAACCCCGAAGCAACCCGAGCCGTAGCGGCCGAAGCGTTGGCCCAGGGGGTCATCGTGCTCACCTGCGGCACCTACGGAAACGTCGTCCGCTTGCTTCCCCCCCTCGTCATCCCCGATGACCTGCTCATCGAGGGCCTCGACGTCCTTGTCGGCGCCATCCACGACGTCTCCGACGCTTCCATTCCGGCGGGATCGGCACGATGACCTACGACCTGCCCGCGGGTACCCCTACACAGCTGTGGCTGGGGGGCAAACTGTCCGATTCGTCGACGGGCGCCACTTTTCCGGTGCTCGATCCCGCTTCCGGTGAGCTACTGACCCATGTCTCCGATGCGAGCCCCGACGACGGGGCACATGCGCTCGATCTGGCGATCGCGGCGCAGACAGCCTGGGCAGCCACTCCGGCCAGAGTTCGAAGCGACATCTTGCGTACGGCTTTCGATCTCGTGCGCGCCCGCGCCGATGACTTCGCGCGGGTCATCACCCTGGAGATGGGCAAGACCCTCTCCGAAGCGCACGGTGAGGTCAACTACGGAGCCGAGTTTCTCCGGTGGTTCGCCGAAGAGTCGGTACGCATCAGTGGACGCGCTACGCAGGCCCCTGCAGGATCGGGACGCATCCTGGTCACCAAAGAGCCTGTCGGTCCCGTCCTGGCCATCACACCGTGGAACTTTCCCCTGGCCATGGCGACGCGCAAGATCGGTCCGGCACTGGCCGCGGGATGTCCGATCATCGTCAAACCAGCCGCCGAGACTCCCTTGACGATGCTTCTCCTCGGCCGAGTGTTCGCCGACGCCGGTCTGCCGGACGGAGTCCTGTCGATCCTGCCGACTTCACAGGCTTCCGCCTTGACCGGCCCCCTCGTCGCCGACGCGCGTCTGCGGAAGATCACCTTCACCGGATCCACGGGCATCGGCAAGCTCCTCGTCCGCCAATCCGCCGACCGTCTGCTGCGCACTTCGATGGAACTCGGTGGCAACGCACCGTTCCTCGTGTTCGACGACGCCGATGTCGACGCGGCCGTGGACGGCGCGATGGCAGCCAAGATGCGCAACGGCGGTGAAGCCTGTACCGCAGCGAACCGCTTTCATGTTGCGCGGGGGGTCGCGGACGAGTTCGCCGACAAACTCACCGCACGCATCACAGCGCTGCGCACCGGACACGGACTCGCCGAGAACACCGACCTGGGCCCGCTCATCACCGACAAGCAACGTGCATCGGTCCACGACCTCGTCGTCGACGCTGTCGACCGTGGGGCGCGGCTCCGAGCCGGCGGCAAAGTCCCTTCCGGTCCTGGCAATTTCTACCCCGCGACAGTCCTGGACTGTGTCCCTGAGGACTCTCGCCTGCTCCGCGAAGAGATTTTCGGCCCCGTTGCAGCAATCACCGTCTTCGATACCGAAGATGAGGCGGTTGCCGCCGCCAACGCCACCGAGTACGGCTTGGCTGCCTACTTCTACACCCGAGATCTCGATCGGGCCATGCGCGTGGCCACAGCATTGAAGGTGGGGATGGTCGGCGTCAACCGAGGCATCATTTCCGATCCCGCCGCCCCCTTCGGAGGCGTCAAGGAATCGGGTTTCGGGCGCGAGGGCGCATCGGAGGGGATCGAAGAATACCTCGACACCAAGTACATCGCGCTCTGACCGAGTCCTGCCGATCGGAAGCGCCCGACGAGCCGACCTCGTCGGGCACTTCCGATCATCGCAGAGCACACATTCTTGATCATTCGCCCAACCTGGCTTATGCTCGGTCCGGACTGGAACCCACTGCATTCCGGTACGTCTGGCGACCGGTCGTCTCGGACGACGTTCCCCGATGATCCAGCAGCACACATGAAGCCCCGCTGTCCTTACCCGCCCCCTGCGCTTGAAGACAGCCTCGGGTGCCGGCACAGGACTCGGATACTACTTCGGATGGAAGGACATCGTGACGTGACCGAACCTGGGAAGTGGTCTCATCGGAACCTGATGCCCGACGCACTGAAGATGGCCGATGATCTGGATTTCTTGTCGGCCAAGCCTTTCCATCAACTCGGCGTACACGGCGCACGACAAGTGGTCGACCTGATGCGTCCACGCGATCACACACCCGTCCACTCTGTCGAGAACTTCTCGGTCACCGGACGACACGGCGAAATCCCTCTTCGACTCTACCGTCCGAACTCGGATCCCGATCTTCCGGTGATCATCTACTTCCACGGCGGTGGTTGGACACTGGGCACGTTGGACGGTGTGGACGAGTGCTGCCGCACACTTGCGAACGAGTCGTCATGCGCGCTTGTCTCGGTCGACTACCGTCGGGCCCCGGAGAACAAGTTCCCGGTCCCCCACGACGATTGTTACGACGTTCTCCTGTGGGTACGAGACCACGCTTCGGACAAGGGACTCGACGGCAGCACCATCGCTGTCGCCGGTGACAGCGCCGGAGGAAATCTGGCGATCGGTGTGTGCCTCCGTGCACGCGATGAGAACGGTCCGCAGGTCCGCCTGCAGGCACTGGCCTACCCCGCCTTCGACCTTCCGTCCGACTATGCTTCCTTCCGCGAGTACTCGGACGGTCCGGTCCTCACTGCGCAGGACTGCATCTGGTTCTTCGACAACTACCTCGACGGTCCGGACGATTCGCACAATCCGTACGCCATTCCCGCTGCGGCAGACACATTGGCAGGACTTCCCCCCGCTCTCGTCATCACCGCTGAAGTCGATCCCCTGCGGGACAGCGCCGAACAGTACGTCGCCCGATTGGCATCGGACGGCGTCGCTGCAGAGCTTCATCGGTATCCCGGGGTGTTCCACAGCTTCTTCACCGAGGTAGGCACCCTCACAGCCGCCGACGAGGCCGTATCCGAGATGGCGCAACTGATCGGGAAGACGTTGCTCCGATAGGTACGGAGGCGGATGCAGCAGACCCGCGTATACATCTGTACGCGCGTCATCCACTGTGCACCGCGATGACCCGGACTTGTTCCGTCACGAGCCGGTGGCACAGGACATCGCCACCGGCTCGACTGCCGTGCTCGCGCATCTCACTCGCTCCGAGCACGAACGGCCTTGCGAACGGGGATCTTTCACCATGTCTCGATCCGAGTGACGCACTCGTCGCGCCGGCTCGGCCGGGCCGCCCTGAGCGACACTCCGGCCGAGCGGGTTCTTCTCGGTCGGTGGCCGCCGACATGCGTAATCGCATGCACCGGACAGGTATCCAGCCCGTGACTCGCACGGTGGGCCCCGCTCCCAGCGGCTCGGCGCAAGACGAACTCTTGGATCTTCCGTCTCGGCGTCTGGGAAAGATCGGCCGGATCCCTGCTTCACGCGGCGTCTTGTGGTAGGCAATCTTCTCGCGGGTATGAACGATCAGCCCGGCTTCCGTCGCCGTCATCCCGTTCCGCGACAGTACGAAACCCGTCGGGAATCACACTTGTCCTCCTGCACAACGACGTCCGACTCGGACACCGCGTGGTGGCTCGCCGAGCACAGTTCCACTTCCACTATCGGAATGTTCTCTCCGCCGGACACGACAACATCCTTCGTCCGGTTACGGAGGTCGATGTAACCGTCGGGTGGAGCACATCGAGTTCACCCGGAAGAACCGTCATCGACACCGGAGGTGTGGAGAGTGAGGGACACGGAGTGGGCCTCCCCTGCGGATTCCGCGTGGATGCGTCGTTCTTCGCCGTCGACAAAGGGCCGACGTGCTCCTCTGCACCCGCGTCGGTCACTCCGATCTTGCGGGGGTGAGAGGTGTTTCGTCGAGGACTTACCGGTCAGAGGCGTCCGTTCGCTCTCGATCGACGAGAGCGGTGGAGATCGCAACAGCATCGCTCGAAGGAAGCACTCGGAGCATGTGGGACAGATCGAACAGTGTGCTCGCCATTCCACGCCGATCGGCTCGGAATGCGGCTTCGACCCCGGACAGGAGCCGCAATGCTGCACGGTCGATGCATTCTCGTGCAGCGGGATCAACATTGTGGCGTCGGATCGCTTCGGTGGGTGTGGTCCCGTCCACTACAGCCCTTTTCTCGTACGCTGCAATTCGCGTGCCGTTCGCGGTCCACACGCGTAGGCGTAGTTCTGTGCCGTGCGGACGAGCCAGTGGAAGGGCTGCTCCACGCCGGGCAGCCACTCGGGGTGCCACTGGACACCCAGAACCGCAGATCCGGGCAGCTCGATGATTTCCGGCGTGCCGTCGGCCGCACGACCGGTCACCACGACGTCTCGTCCTGGGTGGGCGACAGCCTGGTGATGCAATGAGTTCACGGCGACCTCGGCGCCGAAGAGGCTGTGGGCGAGAGAGTCCGGGGCCGTCCGGACGGTGTGAACGCGGTCGGACGTCTCGTGCCCGTTCGCGGTGTGATCGATACAGGACTTGTCCAGATCCGGCACCAATGTGCCGCCGAGGACTACATTGATCAACTGCATTCCTCGGCATACCCCGAGAAGAGGGACGTTACTGTCGAGAGCCGCACGAATCAGCGCGGCCTCGTAATCGTCACGAGCGGTATCGACCGGTCCGGCGGCACACGCCGGGTCTCCCCCCCATCGATCCGGATGGACGTCCTGTCCTCCTGTGATCAGCACACCGTCGAGGCGAGCGACCAGATCTGCATGCCCGGACTCGTACGGGATTTCCACTGCGATTCCGCCGGCCGCAGTGATCGCGGAGGGGAATTCGGTGAAGTACGCACCGAAGTCGTGCCGCTGGTATCTCTGCTCGAGGTCGGGTAGAGCCGTTCCGGCGAGTCGCCTTCCGGTGATCCCGATCAAGGGCTTGTAATTCGGATCCGGGTGTGAGGGCTCCGAAGATTTCGGTAACCGGCCGTCAGCTTGCGTCATAGTGCCTCCAATAACTTGGGCATGCGCCCCAGTTTGCCGCCCAAGAATGCGTGAACTCGGCCATCTCTGTCAAGGTGTCCCCGACACGAAAAAGGGCCGGCGCGTACAGAACGCCGACCCTTCACGCGGAGAGTGTCTACAACGCGGCCGTGGCCCCGACCCCCGGAAGCGACGCCTGGATCTCGGCGATCGCCTTGTCGACCATGCGGACCATCGCGTCGTCATCCAGCGTGATCCACTGCAAGGTGTGCCCGTCGAGCACGGCGATCAGATGCCGGGCCAAGAATTCGATGTCGACGGATTCTTCCCCCGGCCGGGACGCCTCTCGCAGCAGTTGCGCGGTACCGTCGATGTACCGGCGGTAATTGCGCTGCGGAAGGTGTTGTGAGGACGGCGTTCTCAAGGCCCAGAATGTCAATTCGTACTGGGCCTGCTGGTTGGCACGGTCGTGCAACATCCACTCCAGATAGCCACGCAGAATGGCTTCGACGGCAGCGCCGAGCCCCATCTGCGGCCGAATGTCACGGCCTGCGAATTGGAGCCCTTCGTACGAACTGCTCTCGAGTACCGCCTGGAACAACTCTTCCTTGCTGTCGAAGCAGTAGTGGATACTTGCGGCCGGCGCGTGAGCCTTTTCCGCGATGCGTCTGGTCGTCGCCTTTGCTACGCCCTCCTCGGCAATGACCTCGATGGCAGCTGCCACAAACTGTCGTCGCCGGTCCTGAGCCGATACATTGGCCACGATGTCGCCTCCTTCACCCGGGTGATGGAACTACTCTATCCCCTCGCGATCATGACTGAGTCAACCAACCAAGTCGGGCTCTCGCGAAGCATCATCACGCCGTGCCCGGTTGCAGGAGCCCCCCCGTGGGACGTTTCGCCTGTCTCACAGGGGGACTCCATCACTCGTCCTTCGAGCCGAGGCCTCGAGCGCCTGCCGGGCCGAGCCGGAACATCCTCCTGCAGGCCACTCCGATGACCAGGTCCTGCTCGGCGACCTCGGATAGAGCGGACGCTGTCTAATGGGGTCGTTCCATCTCGGCAGCGTGCTCGTCATCCCGCGGCGTAGCGCGACGCCCGGACACTGCGAATGCTGCCGTGCATACTGCGATCGCAAAAGGAACAAGCCGGCTCATCACGTCGATCGGCGCACCGGGGGGATGAATCAGGCCGTTGATGAACAGCCACGACATCGATCCGATAGCAATGAAGGAGGAAATGAAGGTGAGAGGTTCGAACGATTTCTCGCGAGCGATGACGAGGATTGCGCCCACGCCGATCAATACATACGGCAGCACCCAGCAGTACACGATGACCACAGCAATAGTGTTGTACGAGGTGAGGAAGTCGCCCGCGTACGAGACCATCGCCCCCATGGTGAGGAATCCGAGGACCGACAAGGAAACGATCGCGAATGCGGGCGTGTGCCGTCGCCGGTCGACATCGGTGACACGGGCGGGTAGAAACCCGTCGACACCGAGCGTGACCAGATACCGAGAACCGTAGTTGGTGAACCCCACGACCGCCGCGAACGTCGCGATGGCGAGAACCAGATCGGTGGCACCTCCGATCCAGGAAGGCATTCCGGCGACAGCGTTCAACGCAGCAACGGGCGACGCTCCCGCGCTGAGCACGTCTTCCGCTTCGGCCAATCCGGGGACCTGAAGAAACGTGACCACCACATAGAGAAGTCCCAGGAGGACGGGTGTGCTCATCACCGCCAAGGGCACGTTCCGCTTCGGGTCACGCGTCTCCGCGGCGAGGGCGGTGCAGCTTTCGAATGCCACGAGGAACGCGATTCCCGAGGCCATCCCCTGGAATGTGCCGCTCACTGTCAGCGACCCGAAATCGAACTGCTGTGCCAGGTCCAGACCGGTGCGAGTGGCGCTCGCCCCGGTCACCAGGATCATCAGTGGTACCGAGACGAGGGTCAAAGTGACGGCAACCCTGACCGAGGTGTCCAGTCCACGAAGCGCGATCAGCGCAGCCGTCGTGAGGGTCACCGCGAGGATGAGCATCTGCAGCCCCGGAGAGTATCCGTTCTCGAGGCCGAGGGTGGTCAGAAAGCTACCGAAGTAGATCCCCACCAGGGAGCCTGTACCGGCCACCTGGGTGATGAAGCCCAGAAGAAGTGACGCCCCGACCGCATATCGCGCCCACGGGCCGAACACTTCACCAATGTACGAGTACAGCGATCCTGAGCCCACATAACGCCTGGCGAAGGTGATGATCGCTTTGCCGACACACACTGTCGCGACCATCGCCAACAGGGCAGCCGGCCATGCGTTGAATCCTCCCGCACCGAAGAACAGAAAGGGCGCTGTCGCCATGCCTACCGCCGGGACGAACGACGTCACGGCCAAGGATGTGATCTGCAGGCGACTGAGATGACCCGGATCCAGGCCGATCTCTGCGGTGGCAGAAGGGCGCTCTGTACCGGCTGCCGCAGCAGCATTGTCAGTTTCGGACATTCGGAACTCCTCAGAGCGTAAGAAGGTATGGGACCGCCCATCGGGCGCGGCAACCGAGACCTGCAGGAAGCCCTCGATGATCCGGCTTTCGCGGAACACCGTGCACCTGCCGGTACTGCGATGCAGGGCACCGGATGTGCCAGGCATCACGTACCGATCTGCACCTGGAACAAGCCTGGCCAAACGACTTGAGCGGGTGGCCAATAGTGTGGTCCTGTTCACAAACTCGTGTCAAGGGAGTCGGGAGAATTTCATGTGACAACTGCCGCGACCCCCTGTCCGGATTCCTCCCCGACAAAGTCGGGTGGTCACCGCATCACGCGTGCCGAGCAGCAGTCGCCACCATCCCGAGAGCGTGCGGCACGAACACCGCCGACCACTGCTCCGAAAAGTTGATCATGCGGACAGATCAGCTGATACCGGACACCTGGGTGATGAACCCCGGAAGAATCGAATCGGACAGATTCGCACATCCCCACCCAGCGGCCGGCGCATATGACGTCGTCCCGACCGGGACGACGATGCGGGCGATTCGAGCGCTGGTCGAAACCGATCTTGCAGGTCATCCGACACCCGTCACAGGTGCTTCTCCGGGGTTGTCCACCACTTCCCGCCCATACCGGAAGGATGCGAATGCAGCTATCGACAAAGTGGCACTCGCCTGGAACGCCCATTGCCGCTTTGTCCACTGGACGTCGAGTCCCGCAAATAGTGGACTGGTTACACCCCTACGCGACCGCGTACGAGGGACGGCCATGCTCCGTCGTGCAAGGCTCTTCCCCTCTGCGACGCCCGGACGACAAGGACCCATGGACAATACGGACCCCGATTCCCTCCTCCCCTTCGCAAGCAACCTCGGATCATCCGGTTCGCCTCGTCGACTCGGCCTTCTCCGGAGGCGGTCTCTGCCACATCGTCATGGGACGGCAACGGTGAACCGCCGCTCGCAGACCTTCTGCCGATGTTCGAACACCCGGCTCGACAAGAACTTCGAATATTGTGCTGCACAACAATATTGGCTATAGTGTGGACTATCGGCAGTGAGTGGGGTCGCCGCGAGGATGGCCGAACCTGCCGATGACTCGCCCAGTAGGAATGCACCGCAGACAACGTGCTGGGTCGGCGGCATGCCACTACGGGCGAGACAACATGCCCATTCCCCTGTGTGGGCTTGGGCAGTCCGAATCTCCCCCCTGCATTCGGACTGCCGAAACCCTGCTTCGGAGATCGCAGATCACCGAAGCAGGGTTTCTTGTTGTTGCCGAGCTGCCGCTTCGACGCTTCGACGCTTCGACGGAGCCAACGCCGGCGGGTCGCTGACGCGAGAGGGCACGGGGCGCCGGTGACGCGACCTCGACGCGGTTGGCCTCGAACCGTGTCGTCACCGCGGCAGTCGGCGGTATTCGGCACACCGATCCTCGATCGAGGTCGTTCGGCCGAGCGCTGCAACGGTCCGGCGGTAGGCGCACATTCAGGCGTAGTGGCAGGCAGGCCCGGTCATCGTCCCGCTCGCTCCAGCACCCTGCGTGCTTGCCGAGCGACCGCTTCGTCGATCAAGAATCCGGCTTCATCCACAGCAACACCGGACTCCGCCGCCTCCAGGCCGGCCAGCACGGCACGGGCCTTGCATACCTCCTCCGAGGACGGTGTGAACACTCGGCGAACCGGGGCGAGCTGCGCCGGGTGAATGCACGCCCGCCCGACGAATCCGAGGCGCGCAAGGGCGCGCGTATCTGCTTCCAGGGCGTCGCTGTCACGGAAATTGCGTGACACCGCGGCAGGGGGCGGATCGATTCCTGCCGCCACACCCGCAGCGATGACTCGGCTGCGTGCGAACAACAGCGCCGTCCCGTCGTCGTCGACCTCGACACCGAGATCTGCGGCCAGGTCGACTTCTCCGAGTTGCAGAAACCGCATTCGGGGCGCACGAGCGATGGCCGGTGCGGCGAACACACCGGCAGCGGTCTCGATCAGCGCGGATACCGCAGCATCGGGACAGAGCTCTGTCAGGAGGCCATCGACCTGTTCGACGTCGTGTGCGGATCCCACCTTCGGCAGCCACACCCCCGTCAGACGCGGGTGCGCGACCGCACGGATGTCCGCCTCCTGCAGCGCTCCCGGGTTCACACGCACCCATACCTCCACGGAACCGGGGGCGAGCGCGGCGATCCACCGAGCTACCGTTTCACGCGCGAGTACCTTTCGATCAGCGGCGACCGCGTCCTCGAGGTCGAGCACGATCGCGTCGGCACCCGAGGCGAGTGCCTTGTCGAAACGCTCCGGACGATCACCCGGGACGTACAGGTAGGTCAACGCCACGCTCATCCGATGACCCCGGAACCGGAGACCAGCGCCTTGGCTATGACTGTCCGCATGATGTCGTTGGTACCCTCGCCGATCGACATGAGAGGTGCGTCGCGGTACAACCGCTCGACGACGAACTCCGTCGAGTATCCGTAGCCGCCATGGATACGCATCGCTTCGAGGCTCGCGGTGATGGCCGTCTCGGAGGCGAAGTACTTCGCCATGCCGGCCTCCATGTCGACTCTCTTACCCGAGTCTGCCTGCGAAGCCGCCCAATACGTCATCAGCCGGGCGGCCTGCAGATGGGTGGCGATGTCCGCCAGCTTGAGCTGGATCGCCTGGAAGTCCGCGATCGGCTGCCCGAACGCGGTGCGCTCTCGCGCGTAGGACAGCGCTGCGTCATAGGCGGCCTGGGCGATACCGACGCTACGGCCGGCGATGTTGAGCCTACCGATTTCCAGGCCCGACAGGGCCTGCTGCAGACCACGCCCTTCTGTTCCGCCGAGCAATGCGTCGGCCGGCACCCGAATGTCGTCGAGGAGGATCTCGCAGGACTCGGTGCCCTTGTACCCCAATTTGCCGAGATCCCGTTGCACCTCGAAACCTGGAAGCGTGGTGTCGATCAACAGGATGCTCATGCCCTTGTGTGCCGGTTCCGCGGACGGGTCGGTCTTCACCAGAACCGGGAGGACGTTCGCGTGCCGGGCATTGGTGATCCACGTCTTGGCGCCGCTGACGATGTAGTGATCGCCGTCGCGGCGCGCAGTCGTTCGGATTCCCTGCAGGTCCGTGCCCGCGCCGGGCTCGGTGAGTCCGATCCCGGTCCGCCACTCCCCCGTGGCCAGCTTCGGCAGCAGACTCTGCTTCTGTTCCTCGGTGCCGTGGCGGTTGATCATCCAGCAGGACAGATTGTGGCTGCCGAGAATGCCGGCGATGCCCATCCAACCGCGGGCCAGTTCCTCGTACACGAGTGTGAACGACACCTTGTCGAGGTCGATACCGCCGTACTCCTCGGGCGTGGTGATGCCGAACAGCCCCATGGCCTTCATGTGTTCCACGATCTCGGTGGGATATCGTCCCGATTTCTCCCACTCGTTGGCGACGGGAACGATCTCTTTGTCCACGAAGTGACGTAACGCCTTTCGGAACGCCAGTTGCTGCTCGTCGAAGGTGAAATCCATGATGGCTCCTGGGATGTTCGGTGCACAGGTGGTCAGTGCAGGGGTGCGGGCGCGATGCGGGCCGCGAGATCGAGGACGGCGGTCAGATCCGGCTCGTCGGCAAGCCCGAAGATTCGGTCGGCGAGCTCCGGGGCACAGGGATGATCACCGCAGTTGGCGATGAACTTGGCGAGCAACTGCTGATCGTCGAGGGGGAACGCGGCGGTACCACGGCTACCTGCGACGCGTCCCTCGAGTACACGTCCGTCGTCGAGAGTGACGATCGCATGTCCGGGTGCCGACGCCGCCGGACCCTCGGTCGGGGCTTCGACGACACGGACCGTGCGAGCGGTCGCGAGCACCGAGTCACGGGCGATCGACGCGCCGGTGTAGGTCGCGACATCGATACGTCCGTCGTGCACGAGCGCAGCGACACTCCACGGAAGGTCGAACTTGCCGTCGTAGGTGCTGCGCGGTGCGGCCACACCGGCGTTCGGACCACATACGATCGGCACGGAATCCGGATGAACGTGCACCTCGATATCGACCACCTGCGCGGGGTCCACACTCCCAACGCTCAGAGCCGCCGTGACCGCGTCGAGAGTGACATGCATGAGCTGGCAACTCGGGTAGGGCTTGATACCGATGCGGGTCGCTTCCCACTCGGTGCCCAATCCGTCCGTCAACACCGTGAGGTCGGCGGGTCGCTCCGACATCGACGCATACACACCCCGGCGTCCTTCGAGTACCGACGCCGGGCCGCTGGCGCCCGCAGCAGCCAACCGGGCTGCGAGGATCCCGCCCAGTGTGGCCGAGCCGGGGTGCAGCGCCTTGGTGTCGGCGTCGGTATCGAGGAACTCGAGCAACCCTCCACTCGACGAGCCCGCGACACCGAGAGCGTGCACCAGCACCGGAACCGGCAGCCCGGTCAGCTTGCCCGCGACAAGCGCCGCGGCGAACGGGCCGACCACGGCTGTCGCATGGAGGCCACGTCCGTGGAAACCGTGAGGACTGGCGGCCCCGAGCCGGCACGCCGTCTCCAGTCCGATCGCAGCAGCGGTGAGAACGTCCGCTCCCGTGGCTCGAACCTGTTGTCCGACAGCCAATGCTGCAGGAACGGACACCGCGGTGGCGTGGACGAGGGCACCGGCATGAGTGTCGTCGAAGTCCAATGCGTGCACCAGCACCGCGGTCGCCATACCTGCCGCCGGAGCGGAGATCGCCCGCGTCCCGGTCAGCGGCCTGGCTTCGGCCGGACCGCCGAGCGCATCGGCGACCGTCCATGCGGCTCGCCCGTATCCGAGGCGTTGCGCGGCGACGGCGTTACCGACCCCGTCGAGAAGATGTCGCGCGACAGCGTGCCGGACATTCTCGGACAGGTCCGCGACGGTCAGGCCGTGGGCCCATCGGGCGAGGACCGACGACGTCACGCCCGAGCCTCGCTCGTTTGTTTGCCGAAGGCACCTTGGCCGGTCAGCTCCGCAACGCGTTCGGTGCTGTAGCCGAGGTCGCGGACGATCTCGTCGAAATGTTCGTTGCGTAGCGGAGCACGCCGGTACTGCGTCGGCTCGGAACCGAACCGGACCGGGGAGGCGACTTGGCGCACCGTACCGAAGGTGGGGTGTTCGGTCTCGACGAGGAGGCCTCGTGCACGGGTGTGCGGTTCGGTGAGAGCTTGGGCGACGTCGTTGATCGGGCCCGACGGCACACCGGCCGGCTGCAGGCGCGAGAGCCAGTAGTCCACCGGCTGCGTAGCGAAGGTCTGCTCGAGAATGGGGAGGAGTTCGTCTTGGTTCTCCCCGCGCAGTGCGAAGTTCGCGAAGCGTGGATCGGCGCCCAGGTCGGGTCTGTCGATCGCGACGACGAGGCGTTCCCAGAACTTCTCCTTGGCGCAGCCGACGACGAGCCAGCCGTCGCTGGCCTCGAATGCCTGGAACGGTACGAGGGAGGGGTGCGCCGAGTTCTTGGTGCGCACCGGTTCGAAGCCGGCGTTCAGATGCCAGGTGGCCGGGTAGGTGAGCAGCGACATCGCGGTGTCGTAGAGCGAGACGTCGCAGTCTCCGCCGATGCCGTCCCGTTTGGCGGCGTGGAGTCCGGACAGCAGGCTGATCGCGGCGACGAAGCCGCCCGAGTAGTCCACGAGCGAGAGCCCGGATTTGGTGGGAGGTCCTTCGGGGTCACCGGTGACGCTCATCCATCCCGCGAGTCCTTGCAGAATGTAGTCGTATCCGGGCTCTTCGGCGCGCGGGCCGGTCATGCCGAAGCCGGTGAGGCTGCAGCACACGATGGCCGGATTGAGGTGTTTGAGGTCGTCGTAGGTGATGCCGATTTTCGCCGGTACATCGCCGCGGAGGTTGGAGTAGACGGCGTCGCTGGTGCGGACGAGGTCTTCGAACACTGCGCGACCGGCCGGTGACGACAGGTCGAGCGAAAGGCTGCGCTTGTTGCGGTTGAAGGTTTCGAAGAACAGTGAGTCCTCGCCGTCGTTGTAGGGCGGGACGTAACGTCCGACGTCGCCCCCGACGTTGGGGTCTTCGATCTTGATCACGTCGGCACCGAGGTCGGCGAGGTGGACACTGCCGAACGGGCCCGCCCCGTACTGCTCGAGCGAGATGATGCGGACGTCCTGGAGTGGTTTCACGACAGCGCCCCTTCCGGGTCGGCGGGTGCCGGCAGTTGCAGCGGTCCGCTCTTGGCTTCGGGGAAGTAGTTCTGGCCGATTCCGCTCTCGCGGGTTGCGACCATGACCGACCGTTTCCACGAGATGACTTCCGTGCCATCTTGATTCAGTCCGCGGGTGATCATGGATACGATTCCCGCATAGGGTCGGGATTCGGACCGGCGCAGTCCTGTGCAGATGCTCTCCGCGTAGATGGTGTCCCCTACGTATACCGGGTGCGACATCTTGATATCGGTGAACGCGAGGTTCGAGATGGCGTTCTGGCTCATGTCGAGCACCGAAATACCCAGTACCACAGCGACTGTCAGGCCGGAATTGACGATGACCTTGCCGTCGGTGATGGGGTTCTGCGCTGCGAGATGAGCGTTGAAGTGGTTCTGGTTGGTGTTCATCGACAGCAACGTGATCCACGTGTTGTCGGCTTCGGAGATCGTGCGCCCGATGGGGTGCTGGTAGATGTCCCCTACAACATAGTCCTCGAAGAATCGGCCGAGAACAGCCTGATGCACTGCCACCGTGTCTCCTCACATCAGTTCGGCGAGTACGTTCCTTCGAACAATACATCAGACATTTGGAGGGTCAATAGGGCAGAGCGAGGCAATTATCGTCGAATCTGCAACCTTCATCCGCCTAAAAAGCAGATGTTTCATCTCTAGTCCGGACCGCGTCGATCCATCCGGCGATACGAATCACCCAAGTTGTCCAGATGCCGACGCATCAGATCCATCGCCGCCATGGAGTCTCCGGCGGCGACGACATCGAGGATCGCGCGGTGATCGTGATCGACACACTGCCAGAACCCCTCCGGGGCATGCTCGCGCCCGAATCTGCTCGACAGCACCCGGAACACCGGCGCAGTGATCAATTCGAGCAACGGATTGTCGGTCGCCCGCAGAAGAACCAGGTGGAACTGCTGATTCTTCGCGAACGTCTCGGGCCCCTGCAGACTGTGCGGGTCGAAGATCGACGCTTCGAGTTGCTCGAGGTGCTCGTCGGTCCGGCGGAACGCGGCCATGCCCGCCGCCGGCACCTCCATGAGGTTCCGCACTTCCATCAACTGTGCGACGGTGACCGTTTCCGCTGCCGCCATCAAAGCCACACCCGTCTCGAGATGCGCACTGATGTGCCCGACACTCGGCGCGGCGACGAAACTCCCCCCGGTGACACCGCGGGTCGTCGTGATCAAGTTCTGGCTCGCCAGCGAACGCAGGGCCTCACGGATCGTGCTGCGGCCGACACCGAATTCGGCGGTCAGCTCGGCTTCCCCGGGCAACCGGGCACCGGGTTGCAACTCACCGGACAAGATTCGGGTGCGCAGATGCTCCGCGAGGACCGCATAGGCAGGTCCGTTCTTGACGGGTGCGTCCCCGGTCGTCGATTCGGTCACGAGCGTCGACTCTTCTCTCTCGAAAGCTGCGGTGAACGGCCCGAGCCTAACCCGACATTGCGGCCGGGGTAGGTCACCACGCACCCATCCCATACCCGCTAATCATCCGCTCTTTAGGCGCAATTTCCAAGGATCTGACCTGAGCATGCCGGGATTCGAGGCAGATTCGCACCGAAAACATCTGAGGTATTGATTTCTCGGGCGCCCTCAAGCACGATGACCTACATCACCCCTCCCGGTGACCCCCCACCCCAGACTTCGGACCGCCGTACGGCTCGGTCGTCCCCTCCGCTCCTCGCGGGCACCGAAAGATTGGAAGTACTGATGAAGAGAATTGGAGTCGACGTCGGCGGCACGTTCACCGACCTCGTGCTGTGGGACGACGACGGCACCGTAGTGGTCCACAAGACTCCGTCGACGAACCACGACCCGTCCATCGGAACCATGGACGGCATCGAGGTCCTCGCCGAACGCGCCGGCATCGACCCATCCGACATCGACATGTTCTTCCACGGCACCACCGTCGCCACCAACATCGTGCTCGAACACAACGGGTGCAACGTCGGCATGATCACGACCGAAGGCTTCCGCGACCTGCTGCACATCGCCCGCAAGAAGCGCCCCCTCAACTACTCGAACTATCAGGACCTTCCCTGGCAGAAGTGGCAATTGGTCCCACGCCGCAACCGCCGGGTCGTGCCCGAGCGGATCGACGCCGCCGGCAACGTCCTCACACCGCTCGACGAAGACGCGGTGCGCCGAGAAGTTCGCCTGCTCCGTGAACGCGGAGTCGACGCCATCGCCGTCGCCTTTCTGCACTCCTACCGCAACCCCACACACGAAAAACGCGTCAAGGACATCATTCTCGAGGAGTACCCCGAGGTGTTCATCTCGCTCTCCAGCGAGGTCGCCCCGCAGTACCGCGAATACGAACGCTTCTCCACCGCGGCACTCAACGCCTTCATCGGACCGAAGACCTCGCGCTACATCGCCAGCCTGGCACAGAAGGCTGCCGCAGCGCAGGTCGGTGACGACGTGCACCTGATGACCTCCGCCGGTGGTCTCGTCACCTCGCGCAGCGCCAGCGAACAGCCGGTCTCGCTGCTGACCAGCGGCGTGGTCGCCGGACTGCTGGGTGGATGCGCCATCGGCAAGGCCTCCGGATTCCCGAGCGTCATCACACTCGACGTGGGCGGAACCTCCGCCGACATCGGCGTGGCACCGAACGGCGCTCTCCGGATGAAGCACCTCCTCGACACCCGCATCGGCGACTACCACGCCATGGTGCCGATGGCCGAGGTCGACACGATCGGTGCCGGCGGCGGTTCCATCGCCATGGTCGACGAAGGCGGCATGTTCCGGGTCGGACCCCGAAGCGCCGGCGCATTCCCCGGACCCGCCTGCTACGCCCGCGGCGGCACCGAACCGACCTCGACCGACGCCATGGTCATGATGGGCTGGCTGCGCAAGGACAGTTTCCTGTCCGGCACCATGAAGGTCGAACCCGAGCTGGCCCGCACCGCGATCCGGACCCACATCGCCGACAAGCTCGGAACCGGCGTGGACGAAGCCGCGATGGGGATCTTCAAGATCCTCGCCCACTCGATGACCGAAGCGATCAGCCTCCACTCGGTACGCAAAGGCTACGATCCGCGCGACTTCTCGCTCATCGCCGAGGGCGGCGCCGGTCCCCTCTTCGCGTGGCAGATTGCCGACCAACTCGGTATTCCGCGTGTCGTCGTGCCCGGGCACCCCGGCATCACCTCTGCGGTCGGCCTGCTGACCACCGACATCCGGTACGAAATCCCTACCACGGTGTGGACGTCTTCCGCGGACGCGGATCTGAACCTGCTGCGGACCCAGATGGACCGGCTCTCCCGCGAGGCCATCGCTCAACTCGAAGCCGACGGCGTTCCCGCCGAGAACATCTCGCTCGAACGTAGTGTGGATTGCCGCTATGTCGGTCAGGGCTACGAACTGCGGGTCCCGGCACCCGACGGCGAGATCGACGACGTCTGGGTCAAGACCGTCTCCGAGGCCTTTCACGAGGCACACGGGCGGACCTACTCCCAGCGTTTCGACGACAAGCCGGTGCAGCTGATCAACATCCGCGTCACCGGTGTCGGCGCCGTACCGCACGTCCGTATCACCGAGATCGACACGGGCACCGCCGACGGTTCCGCGGCGATCAAGACCATGACCCGCGCATTGTTCTGGCGCGACGAAACAGCCGCGCCGCAGTGGATCGACACCCCGGTCTACGACCGCTCGCTTCTCCTGGCCGGCAACACCATCGAAGGCCCCGCCATCGTCGAGCAGTTCGATTCCACGACCATCATCGGCATGAATCAGCACGCCACCGTCGACGCGGTCGGCCACATCATCATCGAGAGGAAGCCCGCATGAGCAAGACCCTGATGCCCAGAACCGGCGTATCGCTCGCGGGCGAATCCCACCGTACGTGGAACGACGTGGAGGTCGACCCGATCACCCTGCGCGTCATCGGCGGTGCACTGCAGTCCATGGCCAAGGAGATGGCGCAGGTCCTCTACCGCATGGCCTACTCGAGCCTGATCCGCGAATCCGAAGATCTCGGCGCCGGCATCTTCGACGTCAACGGCCGCGAACTGTGCGAATCGGATTCGACACCGATGCACTGCGGTTCGATCCCCGCCTACATCCGGGGCGTCAACCGCAGACTCGCCGGCACCTACCGGCCCGGCGATGTCGTCCTGCACAACCATCCGTACCACGGCGCAGCCCACTCCCCCGATTACGGCGTGATCATCCCGATCTTCTGGGAGGGCGAGCACATCGGATTCGCCGGATGCACCGGACACGTATCCGACGTCGGCGGCAACTTCCCCGGTCTGTGCATGGACGTCGTCGACGTCTGGGCCGAGGGCAAACTCATGGATTCGATGAAGATCTATGACGCCGGAGTCCGCAACGATTATCTCATCCAGCACATCCTCGACAATGTCCGCACACCCGAACAGAACCGAGGCGATCTCGAAGCACTCATCGCCTGCGCGCGCATCGGTGAGAAGCGATTCGTCGAACTGCTCGAGAAGTACGGCCTCGACACCGTCATGAGCGCCAGTGAACGGTGGATGGACTACTCGGAGAACATGCTTCGAAGCCGAATCCGCGAGATCCCGGACGGCAGCTACGAAGCACCTGTCGGCTATCTGGACGACGACGGAAAGAACCGCGGTGTCCCCCTCAAGGTCGCCGTGCGTGTGCAGGTCGAGGGAGAAGACATCCTCATCGACCTCACCGGTTCCAACGACCAGGTCCCCACCGCCTTCAACGTGCCTTTCGAAGGATCCGTCCTCCCTGTCGCAGTCGCCGCGATCCGCACCATCCTGCTCGACGAAGACCTGACCGAGGAATTCGTCCCCCAGAACGACGGTTGCTTCCGCCCGGTGAAGGCATACGCACCCGAGGGAACGATCTTCAACCCGGACTTCCCGGCATCGTGTTTCGCGCGGTTCTCCCAGGTGAACCGAATCTTCGACTCCATCAACCTCGCCCTGGCACCCGTGCTCCCCGACCACGCGATCGCCGGGTCGTCGGCAGCACTGTGCGCCATCGCCTACTCCGGTGTCGCCGAAGACGGCGAATCCTATTGGGTCTACATCGAAATCAACGAAGGCTCGTACGGCGGACGTAACGGCAAGGACGGCATGGACGCCGTCGACTCGCTCATGGCCAACACCCGCAACAACCCCATCGAAGAACTCGAACTCAACCACGCCATGCGTGCCCTCCGATACGAACTCCGCGACGAAGCTCCCGCCCCCGGCCAATGGCGAGGCGGCATCGGCAGTGTCCGCAAATGGCTCATGGAGACCGATACCTTCCTCGGCTCCGAAGCCGACAACCGCTCCGACCCGCCCGCCGGAGCGCTCGGTGGCCACGACGGCGTCGCAGGTGCATTCACCCGCAACGCCGGAACGGACCGCGAGGAGGTACTTTTCTCCAAGGTCACCCAGGAAACCATCCGGGAGGGCGAAACCTTGGAGATCAAGCTGCCTTCCGGCGGTGGATTCGGCAATCCGTTCCTCCGTGATCCCTTCCAGGTCCTCAGCGACGTCTGGGACGAATACCTCACCGCGGAGGACGCTCGGCGCGACTACGGGGTCGTCGTCGACACCGACTCGTGGACCGTGGACGAGGACGCCACCGCGGCACTGCGCGCAGGGAGCCCATCCTGAGCGGCACCACAGGTCGGGCCGCCGCTATCGGCGGCGGCCCGACCGCTCGTGTTCTCGACGAAACATTGGGCAGCGTCGTCACCTGGATCGACCCCGCGAGCGGTGCCGCACCCGACGGGCCACTGGCGGGTATGAGAATCGGTGTCAAGGACAACATCGACGTCGCCGGCGTCCCCACCACCTGCACATCCCGCTTCTTCGCCGACCGCATCGCGTCCGCCCACGCGGACGTCGTCGGCAGGTTGCTCGCTGCGGGCGCGCAGATCACCGCGAAACTCAACATGGCCGAGTTCGCGGTCGGAGTCACCTCCCAGAACTCCGCCGCGGGCCCCGTTCGCAACCCCTGGGACCCCACACGCGTCCCCGGCGGTTCGAGCGGAGGCTCCGGCGTCGCAGTCGCTGCAGGACTGGTGGATGCCTCCCTCGGCACCGACACCGGGGGATCCGTCCGTCTACCCGCAGCGGCATGCGGTATCACAGGCCTGCGACCGACCTGGGGCTCGATCAGCAATGCCGGAGTCTTCCCGGTCAGCGACGCCTTCGACACCGTCGGTCCGATGGCACGGTCGGTGACCGAGGTTGCCCGCCTCTTCGATGTACTGCGTGTCGCCCCGGCCCCGTCGCCTGCCCCCACTCGACGGATAGGGTTGCCGTCGGTGTTCATCACCGACGACGTCGACGCTGCCATCAGCGACGCAGTCCGAGCGGCGGCACGACAACTCGGAGAACTGGGCTACGAGACAATACCGGTCACCGTCCCCGGTGCTGCTCGCGCACAGGACATCGTGTACACGTTGTTGTATTCGGATCTTGCTGCGCTGCACCGTAACCGAGTGCATTCCTCACCCGAACTGTTCCATCCCGACACCCTCGCACGCGTGTCCTTGGGTCTGTCCATCTCGGACTCCGAGAGAACAGCAGCGATAGCCGGCGCAGCGGAGTTCCGTCGCGGACTCCGTGCACTGTTCACGACCGTCGACGCCGTACTGACCCCGACCATGCCGGTCGATGTGCCTCGCATCGCCGGTGGCGACGATGTCGTCGCACGCTCACGCCGACTCGGACAGTTCAGTTATCCCTGGTCCCTCCACGACGGACCCACGCTCGCACTCCCGGTCGGATTCCATCCTCGTTCGGGGATGCCGATCGGTGCTCAACTGACGGCGGCCGCCCACCACGAATTGCTGCTCTTCGAGATCGGTGAAGACTTTCAGAGCACAACGGACTGGCATACCCGGAGACCGCCGCTACACATCACGCGGTGAGCCGCCATCGGAGGGGGCAGAGACCCGTCGAGGCAGAGTGGTGCGCCCCGGTTCCCGATCAGCCGCGCACGGTCACCATCAGGGCCTCCAGGGAATCTGCGGTGTGCAGCCCCAGTGCAGCTCGGACCACCGCTGCTGCACGCTCCGGCGACAGCCTGTTCTCGACGTTGAGATCGAACTTCATCGTGAGTTCCTCATCGGAAAGCGGATTCGCCGGACCACCACGATTGTGGTCGACCCGAGCCTCGTGCCAGACACCATCGCGAGTGCGTACCCGCAGCACTGCCGGGAACTGATAGGGGTAGATCTCGTCACACCGGTCGTCGCTGCGGCTGGTGACCAGACCCGCGAGTTCGAGCGTGCGTGGATCCTTCGCGGCCTCGTCGGTGAAATCGGCATGTCCCACTCCGAGTCCCGATCCACCGAGCAGCGCTCGTGCGACGGTGAACGGACCCGAGAACGCTGCATGATACCCGGATTCGGGGGCCGCTTTCGAGGCGGGAGGTTCGGCGATGGTGCGCAGGACCGGTTTCGGAACACCGAGTTCGATCTCCGCGATGTGGGCGGGGTCGAGCCCCTGGCGGACGAGCGTGCGTGCAGCGTCGATCCCGGCGTGGGTGAAGTGGTTGCACGGATACGGCTTGAAGAAGATACCCGGCAGTTCCCAGCGTTCGCCCAGTCCATCCAGGACCTTCGCGGTGTCGGCCCGATCGCCGCAGAAGGCGTGCAGGAAACCGAAACGTCCTTCGATCACGGTGGGCGGTCCGGTGAGGCCGGCGCGAGCAAATTCTGCCGAGGTGACACCGGAATGTGCCGCCCATCCGCAGTGCGCGCGCTTGACCGTGCCGCCGGTGCGGTTGGCTTCGAGCAATCCGGCGCCGAAGCTCGCGGCGATGCCCATGGCGTCTGCGATACCTTCGGCGTCGAGGCCGTACAGCATCGCTGCGGCAGCAGCCGAACCGACGGCACCGCAGATGGATGTCGCGTGCAGGCCACGTTCGAAGAACTCGGAGTTGCCGAGTTCTTCGTCGTAGCCGCCCATCCCGAGACGGACCACGATCTCGATGCCCACGCCCGCAGCGTCGAGGACGGCTGCGCCGGAGGCTCCTACCGCTTCACCCACGGCGAGTGCCGCCGGGATCACCGAGGCGGACGGATGCAACACCGACGGCAGGTGGGTGTCGTCGGAGTCCATCGAATGGGCGAGTGTGCCGTTCACCAGCGCGGCAGTGGCGGCCGGACAACGTTCTCCGGTGCCGATGCCGGTGGCCGCGGCCGCACCGGACCAGTTGCGTGCCACCTCGATGACGGCACGAGCCGAGGGCTGGTCGTGCGCCGCGAGGGAGTTCCCGAGCAGATCGAGTACCCGCCGCGCGACGTCCTTCCGCAGTTCTGCGGACAGTCCCGTGGTGCGGATGTCGGCGGCGAGGGCGGCGAGCCGACCCACGACCGTTCCGGTCAGGTCGTGTCGGGTCTCGGTGCCGGTCACGAGGCCACCACCGCGACGGGACGGACCGGCGATCCGGTGCCGCCGGTGATGCGCAACGGTGCCATGACGAACGTGAATTCGGTCAGGCCACGCGCGCTGGCGTCTTCGAGGTTCAGATGCTCGATGATGTGAATTCCGTTCTCCACAAGCAGCACTCGATGAACCGGAAGAACGCTGTGTCCCTTCCCCGGGGGGATGTGTTCGAAGGCGGTCGTGTCGGAACCTGCGGCTGCGATGCCGCCGGCCGCGAGCCACCGCCCCGCACCCACATCGGCACCGGGGACGCCGTCCTGCTGGCCGAGATAACGCTGCGGATCGTCGAAGTGCCGGGCCCACCCGGTACGGATCAACACGACATCACCGCGTCGCGGCGTCACCCCCGCGGCGTCGGCCGCATCGCGCAGGTCCTGTTCGGTGACCGCCTGCCCTGCTTCGAGCGAATCGACACCGCGGACCCGGGCCACGTCCAGCAGCAGTCCGCGACGAAGCATGAAGGGGATGGATTCGGCGCCCAGCTGCGAGAACTTCCCACCACGCTGCGCTTCCTCGGCGTCGATACCCCCGTGCAGCTTTCCTTCGTGGCTGACGTGGGAGAGCGCGTCGACATGGGTGCCGACGTGTCCGCCGGTCACGATGATCTCGTTGGATGCCGATCCACCGTCGGGCCGGACCATGTCGCCGTGCCGACGGATCAGCGTCATCCGGAATCCGGGATGGTTCGGTGAGCAGGGCATACCGGTCGTGTGGGGGTGCCCGAGCTCGACGATGTCGACGTCGGTATCGACGACCGCATTCAGCAGTGCGTCGGGACCGGCGATGGTGTGTTCGGTCATGATGTGACTCCTCGTGCTGTGATGGCCTGAGCTCGGTCGAGAACGACGCGAGCGTTCGCAACGACCGCCGGATCGATGAATCTGCCGTTCTCGTCGAGAACCGCGGACTCCCCCGCTGCCGACGACGCGGACGCGTCGTCGACGATTCGCTGCGCCCACTCCCGCTCATCGGCGGAGGGCGTGTAGGCCTCGTTGACAATGTCGATCTGATTCGGATGGATGACGGAACGTCCGAAGAAACCTTGGACACGGCCGGTTCGGGACGATTCCGCCAGCCCTTCGAGATCTCCTACCGCGGTCCAGACACTTTGAACGGGCGATGCCAGGCCGGCGGCGCGGGCCGCTGCGACGATCCAACCACGCGCCCAGGCGAGTCCCTCGTGTCCGGCACGAAGGTCGGCTGCGAGATCGGCTTCACCGAGCGCGATTCCGGTCACCCGGGTATGGGATCGCGCGATCTGCGGGGCGGCGAGCAGGCCCGCAGCGGATTCGACGATCGCATGTACCGGACAACCGAGCCGGTCCGCCGTCGCCGCCACCGCGTCCGGGTCGTCGGCCTTGGGCAGGCGAACACCGGCCGGCGCCCGATCGGCGCGCGACAACGCGGCGATCTCCTCGTCCAGCCAGCGCGATCCGATGGCGTTGAGCCGCAACCAGACAATGCGATCAGCAGGTGCATCGCGCACGGCGGCCACCGCATTGGCGAGCGCGTGTTTCTTCGCCTCGACCGGTACTGCGTCCTCGAGGTCGATGACGACGGCGTCGGCGGCACTACCGAGCGCCTTGTCGATGCGGTCTGCGCGATGTCCCGGGACGTACAGCCAACTGCGGGGTGTCATACGGGCTCTCCCACCGGAGCGTGGACTTGCCGGTACCCGAGCGCGCGGGAAACCCTCTGCGCCGCTTCGACGAGTGCGTCCTCGTATCGGTCGAACGCTTCGTCGGTCATGCGGTAGCTCGGTCCACAGACCGACAGGGAGCCGACCACCGTGCCGTCGGCTCCGAAGACGGGTGCGGCGATCGACGCCGCGCCTTCCTGCCGCTCACCGGTCGAGCGGCACACGCCGCGTTCACGCGCCTCGTGCAGCACTGCACGTAACGCGACCGGATCGATGACGGTCTTCGCGGTCAGGCGCGTCAATTGCCGGGACAGCACATCCTCCTGCTCGGACTCCGACAGGTACGCGAGGATGATGCGACCCGACGACCCGCTGTACAGCTCGAAGCGGCGTCCGAGTTCGACGGTCATCTTGATTTCCTGGGTGCTTTCGACCTGGTCGAGGTAGACGCGTCCGCCCGGCAACCGGCCGGTCACCGTCGCGGTCTCGCCGGTAGCGCGTTGGAGGTCTTCCAAGGCGCTACGGGCGGCGCGGCGGAGGGGGGAAACGTCCAGTGCACGAGCGCCGAGTGTGGCGGCGGCGGGGCCGAGCAGGTAACGGCGGGTCGAGGGTTCGTAGAGCAGCAGTCCGCATTCGACGAAGGTCGTGAGGATGCGGTGCGTGACCGCTTTGGAGATCCCGGTGGAGCGGGCGATCTCCGATACGCCGAGCGCGCTCGATCGGCGACCGAACTCGAGCAGCACTTCTGCGGCTCGTGCGGCAGAGGTGGTGCCGCCAGTTGAGGACTCCATTATGGCTCCGTTCCCCGGTCGGTTCAGGTGGTGAACACGTTTGACAGGTCTGCTGGACATGCTGCAGGAGCGATACGACCGTTCAAGGCCATGAATACTTTGTACCGCCTGGCGAAACAATTGTCCAGACCCACCCATCGGGGTGACTGTCCCTTCATCAGGGATTATTCCCAAAATTGGCACTTGCGTATTGTTTCGAGGGGGCGCATAGTGCAGGAGATCACTTTCTTGCGTTTCTCTGAGCGGAACAATATGAGGAGGCGGTGTGACCGATCCGGAATTCGACCTCGTCGTTGCCGGCGCGGGCGGCGGACTCGTCGCGGCCCTGCGCGCCGCGGAATCGGGCGTGAACGTTCTGGTGATCGACGCCGACGAGCACTTCCAGCGCGGCAACAACACCTCGATGTGCACGGCGATGATCCCTGCTGCCGGCACGCGCTGGCAGCGCGCAGCAGGGATCCGAGACAGTCCCCGTCGTTTCCTCGACGACATCACCCGCAAAACCGCAGGGACGGCAGACCAGCGGGTGGCTCGGGCGCTGACCGATGCCAGCGGCACGCTGGTCACCTGGTTGGCCGACAGTCAAGGACTCGACCTCGAACTGGTCACCGACTTCCGATACCCGGGACACACCGCCGACCGCTGCCACAGCATTCCCGGCCGCCACGGCTCCCACCTGCTGCGTCACCTGGTGCAACGCGCCCAGGCACATCCCCGGATCGAGCTGATCGCCCCGATGAGTCTCCGCGAGGTCCTCACCATCGACGGCCGCGTAACCGGGGTCGAGATCGCTACCCCCGACGGAAACACCGAGCAGCTCACGACCGGATCCGTCCTTCTGGCGACGAACGGCTTCGGCGCCGACCGCGACCTGGTCCGGACCCACATGCCCGAGATCGCGGATGCCCACTACCACGGCGGCCGGTTCAGCCGCGGTGACGCGCTCCGCATCGGTGGGCGACTCGGAGCCGACACGGGTTTCCTCGACGCCTACCAGGGCCATGCTGCCCTCTCGTCTCGCAGCCAGACGCTCGTCGGCTGGGCGACCGTCGTCCACGGCGGTATCGTCGTCGACAGCACCGGCCGGCGATTCGCCCCCGAGACCACCGGTTACTCGGAATTCGCAACTCTGCTTGCCGCCCGGCCCGGATCTGCCGGCTGGATCATCATCGACGAGCACATCGAAGAACTGTGCTCGGTGTTCGACGATTTCCGCACGGTCGCCGAGAGCGGATCGCTCGTGCGAGCCGCCACGGCCACCGACCTCGCCGAGACCATCGGTGTTCCCCTGCCGGCGCTGGAGGACGAGCTCACCGCCGCCCACCGCGCCGCGACCGGATTCGAGCCCGATCGGCAAGGCCGCACCGACATCCGGCATCCCCTGACCGCGCCGTACATCGCGATCGCCGTCACACCGGCACTGTTCCATACCCAGGGTGGACTCGTCGTCGACGAACACGCCCGCGTACTCGCTCGCGGAGTCCCGATTCCCGGCCTGTACGCATCCGGCGGCGCAGCCGTCGGAATCTCCGGCCACGGAGCCGGCGGCTACCTCGCCGGCAACGGCCTGATCACCGCACTCGGTCTGGCATTTCTCGCCGCCGAACACGTGAGCAGCACCGTGGCCGCGTGAAGACGCATCACCTGTCCAGATACTCGCCAGGAGAAGACATGACCACCTACCTGATCAAGAACGGCACTGTCGTACGCACCGAGGACACCGCGTCCGCGGAAGGCGAGATCGCCGACGTCCTCGTCGTCGACGGCACGATCGCCGCCATCGGCTCCGACCTCCGGGCCGACGACGCCGAAATCGTGGATGCCACGAACAAGCTGGTGTTTCCCGGCGTCGTCGATGCCCACCAGCACTGGGGTATCTACAACCCGCTGTCCGAGGACACCCACACCGAATCCCGCGCGAGCGCTCAAGGCGGCGTCACCACCGCCCTGACGTACATGCGCACCGGCCAGTACTACCTGAACAAGGGTGGCGCCTACGCCGACTTCTTCCCCGAGGTCCTCGACGCTTCCGCCGGGCGCAGCTACGTCGATTACGCATTCCATCTCGCCCCGATGTCCAAGCAGCACATCGGCGAGATCCCCGCGCTCGCGTCGGACCAGGGCGTCACATCCTTCAAGATCTTCATGTTCTACGGCAGCCACGGTCTGCACGGGCGCTCCACATCGCAGAGCGACTTCCTGATGATTCCCGAGGACGAACGCTACGACATCGCGCACTTCGAGTTCGTCATGCGCGGAGTCCAGAAAGCCCGCGAGCAGTTCCCCGAACTCGCCCCGCACATCTCGCTGTCTCTGCACTGCGAAACCGCCGAGATCATGAGTGCCTACACCAAGCTGGTGGAACAGGAAGGCACACTCACCGGCCTCGCCGCCTACAGCGCTTCCCGTCCTCAGCACTCCGAGGGTCTGGCCGTGACGATCGCGTCCTTCCTCGCCGACGAGACCGGACTGCCGAACATCAATCTGCTGCACCTGAGTTCGGCGAAAGCGATGAAGGCGGCCATGAAGATGGCCGACGCCTTCCCGCACGTGAACTTCCGCCGCGAGGTCACCATCGGGCACCTGCTCACCGACATCGACAACGCCAACGGATTGGGCGCCAAGGTCAACCCGCCCATTCGTCCGCGTGAGGATGTCGAGGCCCTGTGGGAACACCTGCTCGCCGGGAACATCGACTGGGTGGTCTCCGACCACGCCTGCTGCAAGGACGAGGTGAAATTCGGCGAAGATCGCGACGACGTGTTCGCCGCCAAATCCGGTTTCGGCGGCACGGAATACCTCCTGCCGGGCCTGATCAGCGAAGGCCGCAAGCGCGGCCTGTCGCTGCGCCGTATCGCACAGCTGCTCTCGTCCAACCCGGCCGACCGTTACGGTCTGCCCGGCAAGGGACGACTCGCCGAGGGCGCCGACGCCGACATCGCGATCGTCGATCCCGACCGTACCTGGACGGTGCATGCAGCGGATTCCGAATCCACCCAGGAGTACACGCCTTTCGAGGGATTCGAACTGTCCGCTGCTGTGACCGACACCTTCGTGCGCGGTAACCGGGTTCTGACCGACGGAGTCGTCACCGGCACGCCTTCCGGCCGCTACCTCGCCCGTCCGTACTGAGGAGACACCAGTTGACCGACGACAAGACCCCTGCCGGACCCCTGCGTGGGATCAAGGTCCTCGACGCCTCCACCATCCTTGCCGGGCCGCTCGCCGCCCAGATTCTGGGCGACTTCGGCGCCGAGGTCATCAAGATCGAACATCCGGCCAAGCCGGACGGCATGCGTGGGCACGGCCTGGACAAGAACGGCGTCCCGCTCTGGTGGAAGATGGTCGGCCGCAACAAGCAGACCGTCACCCTGAACCTGAGCACCCCGGACGGTCAGGAGATCTTCCGTGATCTCGCCACCGACGCCGATGTGGTGGTGGAGAACTTCCGGCCCGGCACGTTCGAACGTTGGGGACTGTCCTATGCCGAACTCACCGAGCGGAATCCCGCACTGATCATGTTGCGGGTCACCGGTTTCGGGCAACAGGGACCGTATGCGACGCGTCCCGCGTTCGGCACACTGGTGGAATCGATGAGCGGCTTCGCCCATCTCACCGGCCACCCCGACGGACCTCCCACACTGCCTGCATTCGGCCTCGCCGACTCCATTGCCGGTATCGCCGGGTCGTCCGCAGTCTCGATGGCGCTGTTCGAACGTGAGCGCAACGGCGGCACCGGACAAGAGATCGACCTCGATCTCCTCACACCGATCATGACCGCGGTCGGGCCCGGTGTGATCTATGCCGATCAACTGGGCATCGACCAACAGCGCACCGGCAATCGGTCGCAGAACAACGCCCCCCGGAATCTCTATCGCACCAAGGACGACCATTGGGTCGCCGTGTCCACGAGCGCACAGACGATCGCAGAACGCGTACTACGTCTGGTGGGGCACCCCGAGGTCATCGACGAGCACTGGTTCGCCACCGGCCGGACCCGCGCGGAGCACGCGGACCTGCTCGACGAGTACGTCGGTGGATGGATCGCCGACCGTACCCGCGACAAGGTCGTCGAGGCTTTCGAGGATGCCGGCGCCGCGGTGGCACCGGTCTACCGACCCAGCGACCTGCTGACCGACCCCCAAGTCGTCGCGACCGACATGGTCACCACTGTCGACGACGACGAACTCGGCCCCGTACGCATGCAGAACGTCATGTGGCGCATGGGCCGCTCCCCCGGTGCGATCCGCCACGCCGGGCGCCCTGCCGGTGCCGATACCGACGGGGTCCTCTCCCACCTCGGGTGCACTCCCGAGCACATCGACGAATTGCGGGCCCGCGGCGTCATCTGACCCTGCGACTGCGTCATCCGAGGAGTTCGCTATGAAATCGCGTTGGTGGACCATCGCCATCATTCTGGGCCTGGTAATCGTCAACTACATCGATCGCAGTGCCATCTCGTTCGCAGCATCCGACCTGCGATCCGAGTTCGGGATCACTCCCGGCGAGTACGGCGTGATCAGTTCCGCATTCTCGATCGGCTACATGCTCTTCGCGCTCCTGTCGGGACCGCTGGTCGACCGCTACGGTTCCCGACGCGTGCTCATCGTGGGCATGTTCATCTGGGCCGCCGCCACAGCACTGACCCCGTTCGCCGGCGGGTTCATCGGCCTGATCCTGCTACGCATCCTCCTCGGAGCCGGTGAAGCGCCGTGCTTCCCCGCAGCCACGCGACTCGTCAGCCGCTGGCTACCGGCACAGGAGCGAGGCAAGGCGCTCGCCCTGATCGGCGGTGTGGCGGTCTCCGGCAGCCTGCTTGTCGGGGGGCCGATCCTCACCCAGCTGATCGCCCTCACCGGCTGGAAGGCGATGTTCTGGATTCTGGCGATAGTCGGGGTCGTGTGGGTCGCGATCGCCTATCCGACACTGAAGAACTCGCCGACCGAGGCGAAGTTCGTGTCGAAGGAAGAGCTGGACTACATCCGTGCCGGCCAGTTGGACGGTGAGGAGACCGGTCACGAGTCGAGCACCGACTGGGGCGAGGTCCTCCGCAACCGGAACCTCTGGCTCGTCGGCCTCGGCTACTTCTCGTGGGGCTTCATGTTCTGGGCCTTCATGTACTGGCTTCCACAGTACCTCGAGCACGAATTCGACCTGTCCATCAAGGAGGTCGGCGCGTTCTCGGTGGCGCCGTGGGCAGCCGGTGTGCTGGGTGCGCTGCTCGGCGGAATCCTGGTCGACCGCGTGTACAAGCGCACGCAGAGCATCCGCTCGCGGTTCATCATCATCGGTGTCGCACTGCTTCTGGCGGGCGCGTCGATCGCACCGATCCTGTTCTTCCGCGGCAACCTCACCGTCGCATTGATCTGCATCTCGGCGGGCGTCGGCTTCGGATTCGTCACCGGCGGCATCTGGTGGGTCGCGTCGATCGATGCCGCCCCCAGCCAGCCCGGGACCGCCGCCGGCTTCGCCGATGCCTGTTTCGCACTGTCCGGTATCGTCGCCCCGTCCGTCATGGGCTTCAGCGTCAGTCGCACGGGCACCTACGACGGCGGATTCCTCGTCATGACGGCGTTGTGCCTGGTCGGCGCAGTGGCCATGCTGTTCTTCACGAAGGAACCGCAGCGGCCGCACGCTGCAACAAGTGAGTTCGACGACCCTGCACACCTGAGGCGTGCCTGAACGGCAGGCTGCGCTATGCCCGACCGCGAGGCAATCGAACTCGCTCCGCACACCGACCGGTGAGGATTCTGTCCGATACCGAAAGGCCGGCACTGTCCTTCTCGCAACAGTTTTCATTCGTCCCGGTTCGCCGCGCGGATGCTCCCCGCGAAAATGCCGATCAGGGTCCCCGCCTCTCACGGCACCGAACATTCGTGCCCGGAACACGGTCGAGGCCCTGCCCGGAAGGCCACTGCAGCGACGGACGGCTCGCTACATCTTTTCCATCCGTACGATTCACGGTCCCCAGGCCGTAGTTCGGATCGAAGTTGATCCCTCCGAATCCTGGCGTTCCGGACAGCG
Source organism: Rhodococcus sp. Q1 (assembly GCF_004153645.1). Taxonomy (NCBI): domain Bacteria; kingdom Bacillati; phylum Actinomycetota; class Actinomycetes; order Mycobacteriales; family Nocardiaceae; genus Rhodococcus; species Rhodococcus sp. Q1. The sequence continues at coordinate 132,787 of NZ_SDMJ01000009.1, forward strand.
TCCGGAACGCCAGGACGTGTTCCATCCCGTAGTGGGCGCTGCCCTCCTGAAGCTCGCCGCATACAGGAACGGGAGCGACACTCGGCCGATCCACCTCCACTGGACGGCGTGCTCGCCGAGTGGACGCGACAACGACGAGGACCATGACCTATCCGGTTCGTGAAGCGTCCTGGCACGATGCTCCCGCCTGTCCGAACCGACCGCCGGGACACGAGGCTCACTCTACGAGCGACAAGCGGTGCCCGACACCCGATCACGGGATGACGTAACCGAGTTCGTGCGCTGCGGTATCGATGGCATCCGCCAAGCCTGGATGCGACAGAGGTAGCGACAGCACAGGACGTTGCGGGAACGCGTCGGCGGTCGGTTCGCCGACGGCGACGGCCGTGCCGCCGGCGAACCGACCGCGATAGACGATCCCGGCGGGATCGGTGTGGGCGCGATGGAGGGTGCGTGCCCACTGCTGGGACAGTCGGTGCGGCGCCGAATAGAGAGCATGGTTGCCGCCGCCCACCCGGGTGGCCCAGACCCCTCCCCCGATGCCGGACACGTCGGGCAACCGCAGGACGCGGGTGAAGCGAACGCCGGTCGGATACGGGCCACCGCGGTGGCGATCGGTCCCGTGCCGACCGAAATGCCTCCGCCGGCGCCCCTCCGGGGCTCGAAGCGCCGTACCCGACGCCGTAACCGGAATGCTCGGCCCGCGGAAGCGGCTGCTGGTCCGATCGCAGATTCGGTCCGAATTCACGCAGGGCATTCCACGCGAGTACATGGGGCCGGTGGTGCGGTGCACGCGCCACGCGGTCTCGCTCGGCTGCCCTTCGAGCACTTCCTTCGGTGACAGTCCTGCCCGACGAAGGTACGGGATGAGCGCGGTAGCGGGAGCATCGCCGCATCTATGCCGCTTCCCATTCGGTGGCGATGAGCACGTCGACGACATGCTCGACGTCGTCCGACCTACCGGCGGTGCCGGTCAACCACGCGACGATCGACACCGGCCGGCCGTCGACCACCGACGAGGGTTGCGGCTGCGTCAGCAGTGCCTGCACCGTCAGCGGATGCAGGTCCCTCGGGAGGTGGGGCATGACTCCGTCGATGTGCGGCACGGTCCCACCGGCGGTGAATCGAGCCGGGGCAACAGGCGGTTACGGCCGGAATCGAATGCCCACAGGCGACCGTTCGCGATACGTTGCCTGATGCAAGCGGGCGTTACGCCGAGGCGGACCGCCGCCTCGGCGATGGACAGAGAGCCGGCGACGAGGCCGGCCATGCGGATGTCTCGGTCGACGCGTGCAGCCGTGGCCTCGGTGGGCCTGCCGTGAACCCGGACTCGGTGAGCAGGCGGGCGTCGTGTTCGGTCGGTGCGGGCCCGCAGGGTTCACCGTATGGAGCCCCTTCAGGATCTGCACGAGTTGATCGCGGCCGATATCCGTGCCGGTGACCTCCCGCAGGGCGTTTTCGAAGTCGAGGTCGCCTCGTGGGTACCGGCCTCCGTGGTTGCTTCGCTCGTCACCACGCTCTACTTTCTTCGCCGATTTTCGCTCGCAAGTACATGCGAGCGGACTCGTCGACCGCTGCGCATCCCTGAACCCTCACATGCGCTGGGTCCCTGTCGGGACGAGACAACGCCCCAGCTGATCTCTTCCACCTGCTTGTTTCTCTCCGAACCGACCGATATGCGCAGCACCGCAGGATCCACGACACCCGCACCCCAGGAGCGGCGCCCTGTCTCCGCCCGATCCTGCCGACGGCGGCAGGCGAGAGCCGACAGGCAGGACCGCATCCCGACGAACCGTTCGACGACGCGACCCGATCCTCGACCGGGCAGAACCCGGAACACCAGCGCATCCCGAACCGGCCGGAACAGACCTGTAGCCGTCACCCCCCAGTCATCCTCGTCTACTACCCACTCGTCCTCGGGCGACTTGCCGTCACTCCAGTGCGTCCAGGGGGCGACCACTCCCCCACCTGCCCCTCGTCCTCGGCATGAGTGCCCGGGAATTTTCCGCTATCGTGCGCTGCCCGATAGCGGGGAGAGTCGAGCACCGGTCGAAGCCGGAGTGTCGACCACCTGCAGCTGTGTCGGCCGAGCGTCCCGGTCGGAACCGTCGAGGTTCCTGCGATCCTGGAATCCGGTCGCTTGCATCCGGTGACCACTGTCGCGGGCGTCCGAGGGATAGTCGCTCGCAACGACCGGCACCCTCGCCTCGGACGGTGGAACGACGTGGTGGCGGAGTTTGCGTTCGCACGTCGGCAGCCGAGCCCCGACCATCGTCCGTAGGCGGTGCCCTGCCTACCCCAGCCCTGCCTACCCCAGCTGTCGCGTCATCCGCCGTCGCGGACACTTCCTCCGCGACCGGTCGTCGGAGCGACGAAGAGTCCCTCCTCGAGATCACCCGGCCACGGGTCCGCGTGGGCTCCTTTCGAGCATCACCGTCGAACGTCTCACCCACGGGACGTGTAACGGTGATGCATGCACGGAGTACGCCGATCACCGCGGACGAGGCAGGACACACCGGCGGAGGATCCACGCGACCGGGCGGGCGTACCTCTGTCGCGCAGAAGGGGCGTGCCCTCCGTTCCGCTCGACAATGTCCTATGCAGTCGGATGCTCCGAGCCGGTTTCTGTCCTCGTCGGGGTCGGCATCCGGATCAGGCGCGCCGAGAACCGGCCCGATGGTGTGATCCGCCCCGTCTCGGCGCCTGTCGGTACCCGGCCACGGTGAACCGTTCCGACCGCCCGGGAAGTCCGTCTTCGAGCATCGGGACGCGCGGGCCTTCTGCCGAGAGGCACTACGGCACGCCGAGTGCGGCAGATAACCGGACCATGCTTCTTCTCCCCCGATTTCACCGAGAAACCTGAAACGCCGGTGCCGAAGGCATGATTCGCCGTTGAGTCCCGGGGCCGGTTTCCTCTCCGCATCCTCCCCGTCCGGAACCGCGAAAATAAATTCGAGCCGGTACGCGACAGAAGAGAGATCATGTGATGAAATTACTGCCAGCAATATAACCGGACCGAAGGAGATCGAACCTTACCGATCGCAAACAACTACATGACGCTCGCGCAGCACATGACGAAACCCCCTTGCGGGGGCTCGTCATTCGGTCGAACTTTGCCGAGATCGATCGGTACTCAGAACACCTAACGGCGTTAGTTTTCACCTTCGCCGCTAGGTGCCCTTATGGATCCGAAGTTGCCGCTTCGTCTCCTGGTCATGCGCTCTGACCAGGGATTTCCTTGCCGAGATCCCCAGCTCCCCGAAGGGACTTACCATGCCTGGTACGTCTCAGGGTACCCCATGCCCTGAACAGCAAACAACCTTTTCGACGACTTCCGGTGAGGAACCTCGTCGTCCCGAAGAAATATCGATTGCTTCCCCCCGCTTCGATGCCGAAGATATCGAATTCTCTGCCGTGATATCCCGCGCTGAAGAGAATATCCAGCGCGTCGAGAAAATGAATCAGGAAAGCGACCAACGTGGCCACACATGGTCCATTCCCGTGCCACCGTCGATGCAGTCCAAAACCCCCATTTGGTCGGGACGTATGCAATGGCAACGGCAGGTCCGCGAATTGCTCAACGAAGAGAAAGGCAGAAATGTCTGCCGACGCCATCACGCCGATCCCGAGCGGGTCTTTGCCGTCGCGGTAACGATGGCGTCCTTTGCGGACCTTCGCACGGGCCGCCGCGTGACGGCCTCCCGCGACGTGCTTGCAGACCGCGCGGGCGTGTCCGTTACTGTCCTCAAACGTGCGCGACGAGTCCTGTCCGACCTCGGCCTGGCCCGAGAGATGATCCGAGGACGATTTCTCCGCACGCTCGAGCAGTGGGCCGCTGAGGCTCACCACGGTCGTAGACAAGTCAAGGGCACCAGCGTCTGGTCGCTCATCTCCCCCAGGGCGGCCGTTCGGAGCCCCTGTGATGCCGGCCGGCCGGAGTCTTCGGCACGCTCCTGCCGCGCAGCGCTCTCCAGCACCGACGCATCGTCACCGCCGCGTTATCCCCAGACAAGCGATGGTGGCCCCCAATCTGTTGCTCTTTCTTTTGGTTCTTGTACTTCTGTTAAGAAGTACAAGACAACGCGCGCGAGCGCGCGCAGGAACAGGAATTCTCCGAAGGGACGGCCGCAGCCGCGCCCGATCGGCCTTCAGAAGGCCGCTGCAGCGCTAGTGGCCGCAACCCCTTGCCTGGAGGCCGCGGGGCATATCGGATCCGTCTGCGACGCACTCAGGGACCATTACGTCGATACAGAGCGGTGGAGTGGCCGCGATATTGCGACTGCGCTCAACGAGGACACTCGACGACGTGGATGGATCTGGCCGTCTCGGGGTTCCTTGAAGCACCCGGTTCGATACCTCCGCTGGCGACTTGCCGCTATCGACTGGTCGCTCCCCTCCCCCACCGAACGTGCGGAGGCCGCGAAACATCTCCGCGATGCCGAACGCCGCACAACTGCCCGTGTGCTCGCTCACCGAAATGCCCAGACCGCTTCCGCGGGGACACGGCAGAGCGCCATGACACAAATTCGTGAGCTGCTGCAGGGGAAGCGGTCGAAGGTCTCCGGATCGTAGTCGGCCTCACAAAGTCATATGGTGACACGGCCAGCAGAATCGGGAGTCGGTAGGCGCTCGCGTCACGCAGCGCAGGCTGTGTCCACAGAGACGGTTTACCGCGGTAAACCACATGAACTACAGGGCCCTCAACATTGCCCTACTGCGGCACCGAATCTCGCCACATCGTCTCTCGCTGGTTTACCGCGGTAAACCGCGACACGATGGAGTTGCTTGAGCCGCCGGTCGCTGCACGGAGTGGCCCTGTCGATAAGAAGCACCGGTCTCGGGCTTCCTCGCGACCGCTGGTTTACCGCGGTAAACCAGCGTAGGACAGTGTCCACTGGTCCGCTCGGCCACTGAGCCGCGAACAATCGAAA